>NZ_JBIUUC010000005.1:0-692228 GCF_044742205.1 Streptomyces sp. NPDC087901 | reverse complement strand
CGTCCCAGTCAATCCCTCCCGCGGCCTCCTCGGCTGCCTGGATACGAGACAGCAGCATCTGCCACGTCCCATCAGCCGACCAGCGACGATGCCGCTTGTAGACCGTCTCCCACGGCCCGAACCTCTCCGGCAGATCCCGCCACTGCACGCCGGTCGGCATCCGCCGGACGGGCCCCAGTGGTGTGTCGGACGACCGCCCGGCATCCCGGCGTGGGGGCTCTCCTTTCGGCGAACAGACTCCGTCGCCTCGTGGCCCGTGGCGTAGTCCTTTGCCGCCGCCGGCATCCCGGGCCCGTCCGGGATATTGACGTGTCAGCGCCAATCGTGGCTTGATGAACGCTATGCAGTATGGGAGCGCTCCCATGCACCCGCTTGCGCCCCTCTTCGGGAAGGACACCCCGTGTGCAGCAGACGCCACCCCCTCCTCGCCACTTTCCTGGCCGCCCTGTTCGTCTTAGTCGCCGGTTTCGGCCTTGCCGGCGCCCCGCCCGCTGCGGCCGCCGCCACGGCGCCGGTACGGATCATGCCTCTCGGTGACTCCATCACCGGCTCCCCGGGCTGCTGGCGCTCCCTCCTCTGGGACCAACTGCAGAACGCCGGTTACACCGACATCAACTTCGTCGGCACACTGAACGCCCAGAGCTGCGCCCTCACGCACGACGCCGACAACGAAGGCCACGGCGGCTTCCTGGCCACCGCCACCGCCGACCAGAACCTGCTGCCCGGATGGCTGGCGGCGACCGCGCCGGACATCGTTGTCATGCACTTCGGCACCAACGACGTCTGGAGCAGCATCGCGCCGGACGCCATTCTTGCCGCGTACACCAAGCTGGTTGGCCAGATGCGGGCCGCCAACCCGGCGATGAAGGTGCTGGTCGCCCAGCTCATCCCGATCAATCCGAGCAGCTGCGCCGAGTGCGCCCCTCGTACGGTCGCATTCAACCAGCGCATTCCGGCCTGGGCCCAGGGCATCACCACCGTGCAGTCGCCGGTAGCCGTCGTCGACCAGTGGACGGGCTTCGACACGGCCACCGACACCTACGACGGCGTCCACCCCAACGCCTCCGGCGACGCCAAGATGGCGGCCCGTTGGTACCCGGCGCTGTCGGCCCTGCTCTCCCCAAGGGACCCCGGGGAGCCGGGCGAACCCGGGAGCGGTGGCTGCTCGGCAGCCTTCCGGGCGGTGTCGGCGTGGCAGGGCGGCTACCAGGGTGAGGTGACGGTCACCAACACCTCGTCCACGGCGGCGATCTCTTCCTGGGCGGTGTCCCTCGCACTCCCGGCGGGCAGCCGACTCACCCAGGTCTGGAACGGCGCCTTGACCGGGACGACGGTGCGCGACGCCGGGTGGAACGGCACGCTGACGCCGGGGGCGAGCACCACGTTCGGCTTCGTCGCGAGTACGTCGGGTGCGGCGGGCACGCCCTCGGTGACGGCCCCGTGTTCGGCGTCCTGATGCCCTGCACCCGGTAGCAGGCCGGATGGTCGTATGCCCTGCCGTCCGATTGGGCGGCAGGGCGTCCGGCTGTGCAGCTCCTGTACGGCGCACGTGAGGGGAATGTCCCGCATCCCGGGCAACCCTGGCGGCCGGCTGCGGCACTTCCGCGTCTTTCACGGCCGCGTTCGATCGAGACCGACGGCGCGAGCGGCTACCGGGAAGGAGGGATGACGAATCTCGTCCTCACCCATCCGGGCCGGAAGACACGCAGGCTCCTTCGGGCCGGCCTCTTCTTCGGCGAGGACGACGGCCGCTACATCCTCGTCGCCTCCGGCTCGGCCATCACGCACACCCACCCTCAGCGCTACCTCAATCTGACAGCGAACCGAATCCGGAGGTATGCCTGCAGATCAGGGCCGAGCGGTTCACTGCCCGCGCCCGCACGGCCCAGGACCGGAAAGGGAGCGGCTGGGCGCTGATGACCACTCTCGCTCCGTGTACCACCGCTACGAGGCCCGGAGCCGCCGGACCATCCCGGTGGCGGTTCTCGAACGCACCCTCGCAGCTGCCTGACCGGACCCGGTTCAGCACATCTGAGGTCGGCAGGCCTCGTGCTCAGCAGCCCTGCCCGGCCCCGGACTTCGCGTCCCAGGACGTCGGCGTGGGGGGACGGACCTCTTGTCGGGCCGCGCGTCCGCCACCGCTCGCCGACGCCACGCATCCGCGGCCTCCGGGACAGGCACAGGAGGACTACCAGTCTGAACGGATCAACGACGCACATATCCGGTTGATCCGCAGGACCTGAACATTCCTCGGGGCTGCGATCACGACCTCGCACGCGCGGGGCCGGCACGTGCTGGCCCGTACGACCGAACCACCGCCCATGAGCGCACGCCCACTACTCCAGTTGCAGATCCCGCTCTTGAGCTGTCGGCCGCTCCTTTTGCGCCCGTCCGGTCGTGGGGCTGAGGCAGACTGGTGCACCCTTACGAAAGGTGCGCAGGTGTCAACGGATCGGCAGCCGATGGACCTTGAGGCGTACGTGGAGCGGGCCCGGAGCGGCCCGTGCTTCGTCTGTGCGTTCCTGGCCGGGAACCCGGACTACCCGCATGCGACGGTTTTCGAGGATGCCGATCACGTGGCGTTCCTGGACAGGTGGCCCACCGTGCCGGGCAAGGTCCTGGTCGCGCCGAAGGCGCACGTCCAGCACGTCGTGCGCGACCTGGACGAGGCGGCCTACGGTCGACTCATGCTGTTCGTCCGGGAGATGGCCCTTGCTGTCGAGGCGGTCTGCGGACCGGAGCGCACCTACCTGTACTCGCTCGGCAGCCAGCAGGGCAATGCACATCTGCATTGGCACATCGCCGCCCTGCCGCCCGGTGTTCCCTACCCTGAGCAGCAGTTCCACGCGCTGATGACGGAGAACGGCGTCCTGACACTGCCGCCGGAGCAGGCGGCCTCGATGGCCGCACGTCTGTGTGAGGCGGTCATCGCCCGAGGCGTGCTCAAACCGGGATGACCGGCGACGTCCGGCGGTTTCCGCTTGGCCGTACATCCTGAACGGTCTGGCTGGTCGGGACCGTTCGGCACGTGGATGCGAGGGGCTCCAATGTAAGAGACGGTCGCGGAAGGCCGCCAGGCGTTCGCCGCTCACAGGGCGTCAGGATCCGGGTCAGCCGCAGGCGTCTCTCAGATGGAGACGACCGCGCCTTCGCGTATCCAGCCCCGTCCGTCCGCTGCCGCATCGGTGGTGACCAGGACGTAGCCGTACTCGTTGTAGGACGCGCCCTCGCAGGTCGACGCGCCAACGATGTCACCGGCGTACTTGGTCTTGACGACGACGCTGTTCGGGCTCGGGTTCTCGTACACCCCGGCGGTCGGCCACACGACCTTGTACTGGCAGCCGGCCAAGGCCGCGGCGCCGGCGTCGGGGGCGGTGACGAGTGCTCCGGCGAAGCTGAGCGCGGTGGCCAGGGCGGCGGTGGCGAGACGGGTCATGCGCATGATCGGTGGCGCTCCTCGGGAGGCGGAGATGTGTCAGGCACATGATGACAGGTCAGGTGGGGTGACGGCGCTCACGGGACACAACAGTCCGGGATGCGGGAACACCGGGGGCGATTCGGCGCGCCGCATGACGCGTCAGCGCGGGGGACACGCAGTGGCCAGGGCGATCATGCGGTGCATGACTGCCGTCGGAATCGCCGTGTTCCGGGCAGCGTCCTCGGCGCTTTGCTCATCGAGCAGCAGGGAGACCAGGACGTCCGGCGGCAGGACGGGGCTGCGCCAGGCGGACCGGCGGACATCGGGGTCGTCATCACCCGTCAGCACGACAGCGGATTCGGGCGACAGCCGGAGGTCTCCGGCGGCGCTGCCGCGTACCTGGGCGTCGGGATCACGGCTGAACCGTTCGGCGAGGGCGGCGGACGACGCGGGATCGTCGAGCGCCAGCAGGCGGAAGCGGGGGTCCGGGTCCTCGGCGAAGCGGAGCAGGCCGTGCCGGGGGAAGTTGGGGTGGTTGCGGGGGCGCCCGGGAAAGGAGAAGCTGCCGGGCCACCAGCTCCACACCTCCAGGAGCAGGTCCGCAGGGGCGTCCTCGCAGGACTCGGTGAGGAAGAGGCGCACGATCCGGTCCTCGTCGTGGGCGAGGACATCCACGACGTCCGGTGGAAGGTGAGGGGCGCGGGCCACGCTCCGGCGGATCCGAAGGTTCGGCGACACGACGAGCCGGCGCATCGCGTCGGCGTCGGAGTGGAGGGCGGCGACCCACCACAGTGCGTACGTGCGGTCATCGGCGGTGATGTCGGGAACAGCTGCCGCCATCGCCGCGATCTCCGCCGGACTCGAAGGCGGCCGGGACGCGGGGTCCGGCGCCTGCTCGATACCGACGCGAGCTCCGGGCGCCTGTTCCGCTGCCAGCTCCGCAAGAGCATCGCGGAGTGCGGAACCGGCAGTGGCGGCGAGGAGCCGGCTCCACTGCGCCGGTGAGAGCCTCCCCGATTCGGCTGCCGAGATCCGGATGTTCCGTGCAGGGTGGACGGCGGCCGCGTCCAGGACACCGGCCGGGAGGTCGTCGCGGTACAGGAAGTACACGGAGGGGGTCTTCCCCGTGTCGAACAGGCCGACCAGAACCTCCGCAGGCGCGGCCCGGTTGGAGCCCAGACCGCGCAACCATGCCTGGGCTGTGTGCTCGGAGGGCCGGGAGCCCTCGGACAGTGCGGCCCACGGACCCCCGTCGGCATCTTTCTCGGTCATCCGCTGATTGAACCGGTGCGGAGATGCAGGATCAAGGCGTCACCCGGGTGCGGGGCTCACACGGCGAGGCCGGACCTTTCACCGGACCGCGACCGGCCCGGGAGCAGCGGAGCCGCGGCCAGGACGAGCGGATGTGCCTCCGATCGAGTCACACGGGCTCACCCACAGGGGGAGTTGTCAGTGGCGGGTGCGATCCTGCCTGTATGGACGAGATCATGCGGCGTCGGGTGTACGGCGCCGATCACGACGACCCCGACCCGGGGCCCCGGCCTGGGCGTGTCTACCGGGAGCTGGTGGGCGGACCGCTCGACGGGCTGCTGCTGGACGTCACCGGCTGGACGAAGGTCGCCCTCGCGGACGGCTCCGCCCTGATCACCGAGATCGGCGCCTACGGGGCCGGTGGCAGGGCTGAGTACGGACCCCGGGCGGAGGACCCGAACAAGTGGGACTGGCGGGGTGACACGCCCTAGCATCCTGGGATGGCCCGCAGCGAGAAGACGTCCCGCCGCCTCGTCGTCGACGGCACCACCTTCCTCTGGTCGGTGGGCCACCACCACGAGAGGAACGACGGCGGCCTCCATGACTGCCGCGAGACCCTCGCCGTCTATCCGCCGGACGGCCGGGGGCGACTGGAGATCGTCTTCCGGGCGGGGCCGGGCCGGCTGGTGCCCGACGGGCTGCTGCACTCCGGCGCGGTGGGAACGGGGGGCGCCTACCTCAACCTGCACGAGCCGGGCACTGTCCGTGCGCTGCTCGACGAGGCGATAGCCGGCCACGGCTGGTGCGCCGACGACGGCGTGCTGCGGAGGGTCGACGGCTGGGCCCTTTTCGACGCGGTGTCCGCCCGCCGGCCGGACGCGGTGTCCGCCCGCCGGCCCGACTCCGCCGAGGATCCGGAGCGGGGACCCACTGGCCGGCCGTACTGACCTGCGGCAACCTGCGGCCCCGGGCCGCTTCACGGTGCGGTCTGTGTCGCCGGCCGTTTCACCGTGCGGTCTGCGACCTCGACCGTTTCACTACGCGGTCTGCGACCTCGGCCGTTCACCGCACGGTCTGCGACTCGGGCCCCTTCACCGTGCGTCCCTCGGACGTCAGCGGCCCCGGTCCGAAGACTGCTGCGGTACGACCACCAGGAACGCGTCCTGTTCCAGATCCATCACGACCTCCGCCGCGACGCCCTCACCGCGGCGGGCCGCGGCGAACTCCTCCGCCGGCCAACTGCCCCGCGGGCCCCCGGCGGGAAACTGCTCAAGTACGGTGCGACGCACGGACCGCCCCCTGTCGTTCGTTCTGCTGTCCGCTCCAACGACGTTTCCGCCGTCGCCGTTACGGCCGGATGCCGCCGGGCCGGGCGCCGTCCCCGTAGCGCAAGACGCCGGCCGGCCCGCCCTGCGCTGTTGCGTTCCTGCAACGTCATCGCCACAGTCGTGTTTTCGCGGCAGGGTGTTGCGGGCAAGCCACAGGGGGCTACGGAAGAGGGGGAACCGTGATCGTCTGGATCAACGGTGCGTTCGGCGCGGGCAAGACCAGCGCCGCGCGTGAACTGATCGATCTGATCCCGAACAGCACCTTCTACGACCCGGAACTGACCGGCACAGGGCTGGGATCCCTGCTGCCCCAGAAGAAGTTCGCCGAGGTGACCGACTTCCAGGACCTGCCTATCTGGCGGCGTCTCGTGGTCGACACCGCGGCAGCCCTGCTGGCCGAGGTCGGCGGGGTACTGGTGGTGCCGATGACACTGCTGCGACAGGAGTATCGCGACGAGATATTCGGAGGGCTCGCCTCCAGGCGCATCGCCGTGCGCCATGTACTGCTCTCACCAGAGGAAACGATCCTGCGTCAACGGATCGCCCACCGGGCCGAGTTCCCCGACGGCCCCGGGACGGTCGACGGCCCCGGGAGGGTCGACGGCCCCGGGACAGTCGACGGGACCGGGAGGGTCGACGGGACCGGGCAGTGGGCGTACGACCGTATCGAGCCCTACCGTTCGGCACTCGGCTGGATCACCCGGGACGCGCACACCATCGACAACAGCGCGCTCACCCCCCGCGAGACGGCCGAGCGCATCGCCGAGGCCGTGCGCACCGGGGCGGCCCCGGCCTGCGAGATCGTCCAGACACCCGACCCCACGGCGGAAACCGTCGCGGCCGGCGTGCTGCTCTTCGACGAGCACGACCGTGTGCTGCTCGTCGACCCCACGTACAAGCCCGGCTGGGAGTTCCCCGGCGGGGTGGTGGAGGCGGGTGAGGCACCGGCGCAGGCCGGGATCAGGGAGGTGGCCGAGGAAATAGGGATCCACCTCGAACGGGTGCCCGGACTCCTCGTCATCGACTGGGAGGCGCCCGAGCCGCCCGGATACGGAGGGCTGCGGCTGCTCTTCGACGGAGGGACGCTGCCGGATGCGGTCGCCGAAGCGCTGGTGCTGCCCGGTTCCGAACTGCGCGGCTGGCGGTTCGTCACCGAGGAGGAGGCCGCCACCATGCTGCCGCCCACCAGATACGCAAGGCTGCGCTGGGCGCTGCGCGCCCGCGAGCGCTCAGCCGTGCTCAACCTGGAGGCCGGAGTCCCGGTCGGCTGAGGCGTGCATGACCGAGACCGCGTCGGTGGTGAGGGGATCGCCGTGGCCGAAGCAGACCGTGGCCGCCTCCAGTGCGGCCAGCCGCCGGAAGGAGGCCGCGGCCTGCTCGCGGTCGATGTTGATCACGCCCAGCATCACGCCCCCCGCCTCGGCGACACAGTCACCCGTGAACAGCACCCCGTGGCGGGGGAGATGGACACCGATGGCTCCCGGGGTGTGGCCGGGGGAGTGGACCACCCGTGCCCCACCGCCGAAGGGCAGCACCGTGCCGTCGGACAGTTCGGTGTCGACCCGGGTCGGTGGAGCCGCGGGCAGGGTCAGCCCGTTCTCGTGGAGCGGGCGTTCCCAGTCGAGCAGGACGGGATCGCCGATCTCCTCCTCGCCGCGGATCACCGGCGCGTCGAGCCGGTGCGCGAGGATCTCGGCGCCGTGACGGTCGGCGAGTTCCTGGGCCGCGCCGTAGTGGTCGCGATGGCCGTGGGTGATCACGATCCGGGCGATGCGGGCGGGGTCGTGACCGAGTTCGCGCACCGCGTCCTCGATGGCCGGCCCCGCGTTCAGGTCGCCCGCGTCGATCAGGGTCAGCTCCGCCCCGTCGCGCCAGAGGTACGCCTGGCCGATCGGGAACCGGAACATGTGCAGCTGGGGAAGCACCTCGACAACATCCATGCCCCGAACGTACGCAGGAGCAGGCGCCCTTCGCGTGGATCTACGCTCTGGGCGAGCTTCGCTCAGCGCGTAGCGACCGGAGCCGACCGGAGCCGACCGGAGCCGACCGGAGCCGACCGGAGCTGGCCGGAGCCAGCCGGAACGGGGCCCGCCCGCTCCGGCCGCGGTTGTGCTTCAGGCCTTTTTGGAGGCGGCGTAGTTCTGCAGGAACAGCGCCTCGGCGACGGAGAGCCGCTCCAGCTCCTCGGGGGACACGCTCTCGTTCACCGCGTGGATCTGCGCCTCGGGCTCGCTGAGTCCGATGAGCAGGATCTCCGCCTCCGGGTACAGCTCGGACAGCGCGTTGCAGAGCGGGATCGAGCCGCCCATGCCCGAGGACTGCATCTCCTGGCCCGGGTACGCGATCCGCATGGCGTCCGCCATCGCGGTGTACGCCGGGCTCGTGATGTCGGCGCGGAACGGCTGTCCCTGGCCGACCTGTTCGACCGAGACCCGCGCGCCCCAGGGGGCGTGCGCCCGCAGGTGGGCGGTCAGCAGCTTCGTCGCCTCGCCAGCGTCCTCGCCCGGCGGCACCCGCAGGCTGATCTGCGCCCGTGCGCTCGCCTGCACCGAGGGCGTCGCGCCGACGACCGCGGGGCAGTCGATCCCGATGACGGTGACGGCGGGCCGCGCCCAGATCCGGTCGGCGACCGTACCCGTGCTGATCAGTCCGACCCCGTCGAGGACCTTGGCGTCCTTGCGGAACTCCTCCTCCGGGTACTGCAGACCGTCCCACTTCGTGTCCGTCGTGAGGCCGTCGACGGTCGTCGTGCCGTCCTCGGCGCGCAGCGACGCGAGCAGCTGGATCATCGCGGCCAGGGCGTCGGGCGCGGCGCCGCCGAACTGGCCGGAGTGCAGGTTGCCTTCGAGCGTGTCGAGCTGCACCCGCAGCATCGTCATCCCGCGCAGCGTCGAGGTGACGGTCGGCAGACCGACCCGGAAGTTTCCGGTGTCGCCGATCACCACGGTGTCCGCGGCGAGCAGCTCCGGGTGCGCCTGCGCGTACTGCTCCAGGCCTCCGGTGCCCTGCTCCTCCGAGCCCTCCGCGATCACCTTGACCGAGACCGGGACCCCGCCGTTCGCCTTGAGGGCGCGCAGCGCGAGGAGGTGCATGATGAAGCCGCCCTTGCAGTCGGCCGAGCCCCGGCCGAACCAGCGGCCGTCACGCTCCGTCAGCTCGAACGGAGGGGAGAGCCAGGCGGACTCGTCGAGCGGCGGCTGCACGTCGTAGTGCGCGTAGAGCAGCACGGTGGGTGCGCCGGCCGGGCCGGGCAGGAAGCCGTAGACGGACTGGGTGCCGTCCGGGGTGTCGAGCAGGGCGACATCCTGGAATCCCTCGGCGCGCAGCGCGTCGGCGACCCACGCGGCGGCCGCCTCGCACTCGCTCTTCGGGAACACCGCGGGATCCGCCACCGACTGGAAGGCCACCAGCTCGGTCAGCTCCGCCTTGGCGCGGGGCATCAGTGAGGCGACGGTCTCGGAAATCGGATGGGCGGTCATGGGCACGCTCCTCGTGGGTGCGACGTTATGTGTACGTATTCCGGGTACAGGAACGCCAGGAGTGCGGCGTTGCAGGTACGACGGAGGCTCGGCCGATCCTCCCACAGCAGGTCCCGGCCGCAACGCGCCGTAGGATGCCGGAAGCAGCTTGGGCCACTGGTCGGATCGGGAGCAGAAGCACATCGTGAGCAGCGAGAACGCAGACGCCGGACATGAGCACGAAGAGTCGTCCGTGTGGGACGTCGTCGTAGTCGGCGCCGGACCGGCGGGAGCCTCCGCGGCATACGCGGCGGCGGTCGCCGGCCGTCGGGTACTGCTTCTGGAGAAGGCGGAACTGCCCCGTTACAAGACGTGTGGCGGCGGCATCATCGGGTATTCGCGCGATTCGTTGCCGCCCGGTTTCGAACTGCCCCTGCGGGACCGGATCCACGCGGTCACGTTCTCGCTGAACGGCAGGCTGGCACGCACCCGCCGCTCCAGGCGCATGCTCTTCGGCCTCATCAACCGCCCGGAGTTCGACGCGGGCCTGGTCGAGGAGGCGCAGAAGGCGGGTGCCGAACTCCGTACCGGGGCGACGGTCTCCCGGGTCGAGCAGCACGGTGCCGCCGTGCCCGACCGGCGCACGGTCGCGGTCGTGCTGTCCGGCGGCGAGACCGTCCTGGCCCGTGCGGTCGTGGGCGCGGACGGCAGCGCCGGGCGGATAGGAGCGCATGTCGGGGTGAAGCTCGACCAGGTGGATCTCGGTCTGGAGGCCGAGATCCCCGTGCCGGAGACGGTCGCGGAGGACTGGGCGGGCCGGGTCCTGATCGACTGGGGCCCCATGCCGGGGAGTTACGGCTGGGTCTTCCCCAAGGGGGACACCCTGACGGTCGGGGTGATCTCGGCTCGCGGTGACGGCGGCGGCACCAAGCGGTATCTGGAGGACTTCATCGCACGGCTCGGCCTGGCCGGCTTCGAGCCCAAGATCTCCTCCGGTCATCTGACGCGCTGCCGCAGCGACGACTCGCCGCTCTCGCGCGGCCGGGTGCTCGTGTGCGGGGACGCGGCCGGTCTGCTGGAGCCGTGGACCCGCGAGGGCATCTCGTTCGCCCTGCGTTCGGGGCGCCTCGCCGGTGAGTGGGCGGTGCGGGTGGCGGAGTCGCACGACGCGGTGGACGCCCGCCGCCAGGCGCTCAACTACGCGTTCGCCATCAAGGCCGGGCTCGGCGTCGAGATGAGTGTGGGACGGCGCATGCTGAAGCTCTTCGAGCGGCGTCCGGGCATGCTGCACGCGGTGCTGACGGGCTTCCGTCCCGCATGGAACGCGTTCGCGGGTATCACCCGGGGCACGACCTCGCTGGCCGAACTGGTCCGGTCGCACCCGCTGGCGCAGCGGGCGCTGTCGGCGATGGACCGTTAGGGACTGCCGCGACCAGCGGCACATCAGAGGTCCGGCCGGATCGGGAAGGTACGGCGATCCGGCCCCCGGGTCGGCTCCCGAGGGTGATCCGGCCCCCGGGTCGGCTCCCGAGGGTGATCCGGCCCCGGGTCAGCTCTTGACGGTGATCCGGAAAACGGGGTGGTCGGGGCAGGCCGCCAGCAGTTCGGCGTCCGTGGACTTGGCCGTGATGCCTTTGAAGTACTGATTGACCTCCCAGCCCCAGCGCTCCAGATAGGCGCGGACGACGATCACCTTGTGCTCGTCGTCCGCGATCTCCACGGCCGTGAAGGCGCGGGTCCTGCGGCCCACCCGCAGCTCACCGCCGCCGGCTGCCCGCATGTTGCGCACCCACTGGGAGTGTCCCCGTGCGGAGACGAGGTACTGCACGCCTTCGTAGGTGTGGAGGTTCACGGGGATGCGCTGCAGCTGCCCGCTCTTGCGGCCCCGCACCGATAGCTCCTGCGAGCCGAGCAGGCTGACCCCGTGCCGCGCCAGCCAGCCGATGACGCCGTTCATCCGGATGGCGAACGGGCTGCCCTGAAGGTAGTACGGCTGCGACATGGGGACCCCTACAGTTTGAGAGAGCGGTGCTCTCGCTTGAGATCAGTGTGCACGGGACCAGCGCTCAAAAGCAAGAGCACTGCTCTCGTTATTGGTCGGTGCTCCCATTTCGTGGCAGACTGACGACTATGAGCGCTATCCGGGGAGCCAGGGAACGGGCCCGCATCGAGGTCACCGCCGCCATCAAGGACGAGGCGAGGAAACATCTCGCGGCCGAAGGCGCGGCGAAACTCTCGCTGCGCGCCGTGGCACGCGAGCTCGGCATGGTGTCCTCGGCGCTCTACCGCTACTTCCCCAGCCGTGACGAGCTGCTCACCGCCTTGATCATCGATGCGTACGACTCCGTCGGCGAGGCCGCCGAGCGCGCCCACCGGACAGCGATGAAAGCGGCGACAGAGGCTCCCGCCCCCGCCCGGACCGCCGCTGCGAGGACTCCCGCCCCCGCCCGGACCGCCGCTGCGAAAGCCCCCGCCCGGACCGCCGTCCATCTGACCCGCTGGGTCGCGGTCGCGTGCGCCGTACGGGACTGGGCCCTGGCGCACCCCCATGAGTACGCGCTCATCTACGGATCGCCCGTGCCCGGCTACACCGCGCCTCAGGACACCGTCGGTCCCGCCTCCCGGGTCGGCCTCGTCCTTATCGCCGTCGTCGAAGACGCGTACCGCGCGGAGGGGCTCGCACTGCCGCCGCTCTCCGAAGAGCTGCGCCCCGAGGCCGAACGGCTTGCCGCGGACATCGCCCCGGGGCTTCCGCCGGCGGCGGCAGTGCCGCTCGTCGCCGCGTGGTCCCAGCTCTTCGGACTGCTGTCGTTCGAGATCTTCGGCCAGTTCAACCGCGTGGTGGAGGCCCGCGAGGTCTTCTTCCGGCAGGCCGTGACGGAGCTCGCCCGTACGGTCGGCCTGCTCGGCGAGCGCCGCTGAGGGGCTTTCGGCTGCGGCGAGCGCCGCTGAGGGGCTTTCGTCTGGATCGTGCCGGACTCCGCGAGCCCGGCACGATCCAGACGAAAGACCCTGGGTTCGGGGCCGCCGAGGAGGCCGACGGCCCCGTTCGCCGTACTCCCAGGGGAGTACGGGTGATCACCACGCCCGGCGGACGCCCGGGCGCGGGTGCGCGGTCTAGCGTGGCCGCCATGGAAGAGCAGCGCGTACGGACCGGCGGCGGTCCCCCCGGGAATCAGGGCGGAACGTCGCGTCGACCGCCCTGGATGCGCGGCGGGCCGGATGGCCGGACGGCCGGCCCGCAGGGCCCGTGGGGCTTCTGGAACAACGGCGAGCCACCGCGCTGGCTGACGGGCACGCAGGGCCGTTCCGCCGGCCGGCTGCCCTGGGCGTCCACGATCCTGCTCGGCGTCGTCGTCATGGTCGGCTCGACCGTCGCAGCGCACGGCCAGCTGGATGAGAGGGCCCCGCTCGACCTCTTTGCCCGGCTGCTGCTGATCGCCGCCGTGGCGGTACTGCTGTTCCGCCACCGCCACCCTGTCGCGGCCGTCTTCGGGGCCTCGGCCGCGGCGACGCTCTATCTCGGCGCCGGTTACCCGTACGGACCGGTCTTCCTGGCCGTCGCCGTGGGCTGTTTCAGTGCCGTCGTCGCCGGACACCGGCGGGCCGCGTGGGCGGCGGTCGCCATGGTGTGGGTGGGCCACCTCCTGGTGGGGCACTGGCTCTACCGGTGGCTGCCTCCCGACGGCGACGCCGCGGCGCCCTGGGGGCAGGAAGTGGGCGTCGCCGCCTGGGTGGTGGCCATCGTCGCGGCCGCCGAGTTCGTCCGCGTACGCCGTGAGCAGTGGGCCGCACAGCGGGCCGAGCGGGAACGCGCGGAGAAGCGGCGGGCCGACGAGGAGAGGTTGCGGATGGCCCGTGAGCTCCATGACGTCCTCGCGCACAGCATCTCCGTCATCAACGTCCAGGCGGGTGTCGGACTGGCCCTGCTCGACACCGATCCCGAGCAGGCCCGTACGGCGCTCACCACCATCAAGGCCGCCAGCAAGGAGGCGCTCGGCGAGGTGCGACAGGTCCTGGATACCCTCCGTGCGCCGGGTGACGCGCCCAGGGCGCCGGCCCCCGGACTCGACCGGCTTCCCGAGCTGGTCGATCAGGCCGCGAGCACCGGACTGACCGTCACCGTCGGTACGGACGGCGTACGCGGAGCCGTACCGCCCGGCGCCGACCTGGCCGCGTTCCGGATCATCCAGGAGGCGCTGACCAATGTGGTGCGGCACTCCGGTTCGCGTACCGCGGAGGTCCGGGTCGGATACGGGCCGGACCGCATCACGCTCCATATCGACGACGAGGGTCCTGCCACCGGCACGGACGCCGGCGGCAGCGGCAACGGGCTGGCCGGGATGCGGGAGAGGGCGGCGGCCCTGGGTGGCACGATCGAGGCGGGGACCAGGCCCGGCGGCGGCTTCCGGGTACGAGCCGAACTTCCGCTGCCGGCCGACGGTTCGGGCCGGCCGGCGCACCAGAAGGAGACTCCGTGATTCGCGTACTGCTCGCCGATGACCAGCTGCTGGTCCGGGCGGGATTCCGGGCCCTGCTGGACGCCCAGCCGGACATCGAGGTGGCGGGCGAGGCCGCCGACGGCGAGGAGGCCGTCCGCCTGGTGCGTGAACTGCGGCCGGACGCCGTACTGATGGACATCCGCATGCCGCGCCTCGACGGACTCGCCGCGACCCGCACGATCACCCGGGACCCCGCGCTCGACGACGTGAAGGTCGTCATGCTCACCACCTTCGAGCTCGACGAGTACGTCTTCGAGGCGATCCGCTCCGGAGCTTCCGGCTTCCTGGTCAAGGACACCGAGCCGGAGGAGCTGCTGCGGGCCGTCCGGGCGGTGGTCGGCGGTGACGCGCTGCTGTCGCCGGGCGTCACACGCCGCCTGATCGCCGAGTTCGCCGCCCGGTCCAAGGAGCCCGCCGCAGTGACCACGCTGAAGGAACTGACCGACCGGGAGAGGGAGGTGATGGCGCTGGTCGGCATCGGCCTGTCCAACGACGAGATCGCCCGCCGCCTCGTCGTCAGCCCGCTCACCGCCAAGACCCACGTCAGCCGGACCATGGTGAAGCTCGGCGCCCGCGACCGGTCTCAACTGGTCGTGCTGGCCTATGAGTCGGGGCTGGTGCGGCCGGGCTGGCTGGGCTGATCCGGCAGTACGGGGCCGCGCCTGCCGACCTCGCGCTCGGTGTCGCGCCGGCGGAACCGCCACAGCACGTCCACGACGCGGCCGACGAAGACCAGCACCGCCACGGCGGCCGCCGCAACGAGCAGCCCGTGGCCCACACCGTCGCCCGACGCCGGCAGGAGGGCAGGGGCGCAGACCGCGACGAACGCGACCGCCGCCAGCAGGGCTCCGGTCAGCACGGCGAAGCCGATCTCGACGGTCATGGCGTCACGGTCCGCCTGGCTTCTGTGTCCCATGTCCGAAGTGTCACAGGCACGGTGGCGGGCGGACAAGCCCGTCCGTCGCGTGTTCCTGCCGGCTCAGGATCAGGTGACCGAGGAGCGCTCGCGCCACAGCCGCGCAAGGTCGGGGTCGCCCTCCACCGCAAGAGCCGTGAGGGGAAGCCGGTTCCAGAGCGTGAGGTAGAGCTCCTGGGCGGTGGCGCTCAACTCGCAGTCCACGGGCGGCAGTACGGACGGCCCGTCCTCGCGCACGGCTGCCGGGGGCTCGGCGGAGAGCCGTACGGTCCATGCGGTGCCCGTGTCCGTGGCCCGCACACGCAGGGTGCGCGGTACGTCGGTGCGCACCCTGCTCTTCGGGCGGGAGTGGAAGCCGTGCAGCAGCTCGTCGATGCCGTCCACCGCGTGGGCGGACGCCACGGGGGAGAGGGCCCCGCTGTGCGCGGACTCCGCGTCCACCCGGTGGATCGTCGTCTCGTGCGCCTGCCGCCTCGCCCAGAAGGCCAGGGGTGACGGCGCCGCGAAGAAGGCCCAGCACTCCAGGTCCTCCGGTGCGCGCTCCAGCGCCTCCACCAGGAGCCCGTGCCCCGCACGGAACCGGTCGAGCAGCTCGGGCCCGTCCAGGTCCGGCTCCCCGGCGTCGGGGACGTACGAGGTGTGGCCCTCGGTCACGAAGGCGGCCGCCCAGGTGTGCACCATCGCGGTGTGCCTGAGCAGGTCGCGCACCTGCCAGCCCGGACAGGTCGGCACCGGCGCCCCGGTTCCCGCCCTCTCGGCAGCGTCCGCCAGCAAGCGGCCCTCGGCGGCCAGGGATTGTATGTGCTCCGCGATCTTCATGGCAGGGATTGTGCCAGGGGATCAGGCGCCCTGGGGGCGGGGCTGACGGGCCCGGCCGCGGCCGCCGCGCATCAGCCGTACGAACCAGCCCAGCGCGAGCGACTGCACCAGTACGGACGCGACCAGGGCCACGTACACGAACCAGGCCGGGCCCGCCGTCTCCGCGCCCAGCATCGCACTGCCGGCCAAGAAGACGAAGACGGTCGGCGCCGCCAGGAGGAAGAGCCACACCCCGGCGAACGAGGCGTCCTCGTGGGAGACGAACAGCGTGTCCACGGTGACGAGTGCCGTTGTCGCCGCCACCACACCCAGGTAGATCAGCGATGCGGTGTTGCCGAACGTGAGGCGTGCGAGCGTGTGGACGTGCTGCTTGGTCAGGACCGGCTTGTTCATGGCGTGCTCCCCGTGGATGGCCTACGCCCTTACCCCGCGACAGCCGGCGGGAGGGGTCGTTACGTCTCCATCCTCCGGCGGGATAACCGTTCCTGCCTGAGTACGGCTACTCACTCATGGGTGCGCCGCGTTGCGAGCGCCGTATCCCAGCGCCGCGGCGGCCACGGCCAGCAGCGCCACCGTGGTCAGGGCCACGGGCAGGGAGAACCAGTCGGTGAGGAAGCCGATCGCGGGCGGTCCGAGCAGCATGCCGCCGTAGCCGAGCGTCGAGGCCGCGGCCACTCCGCCGGGGCCGGCCAGCTCGCCCGCCCTGCCGACGGCCACCGGGAAGATGTTCGCCAGGCCGAGTCCGGTGACGGCGAACCCGAGAAGGGCGAGCCAGGTCGTCGGGGCGAGCGATCCGAGCAGCATTCCGGCCGCGGCCGTGCCGCCGCCCGCGACCAGGGTGCGGGTCTGCCCGAGCCGTTCGAGCAGTGCCGTGCCGGTGAGCCGGCCCGCCGTCATGGCGAGCGCGAACAGCGAGTATCCCGCTGCCGCCACCCCGGGGTGGGCGTGCAGGTCCTGCTCCAGGTGGAGGGCGCCCCAGTCGGCCAGGGCACCCTCGCCGTACGCGGTGCAGAGCGCGATCACGCCGAACAGGATCACCACACGGCGCGCCCGTCCGCTCAGGCGCTGGGGGCCCGCCTCGCCGTCGGCCGCCGCCGGGGCGGGCTTGAGCGACGGGTAACGCAGCAGGACGGGGCCCGCGAAGGCGGTGACGAGCAGTCCGATCCCGGTCAGGCAGAGCAGATGCGCGGAGGGCGAGAGGCCGCCCGCGACGAGACCGCCCAGTCCGGCGCCGATCATGCCGCCGAGGCTGAACGCGGCGTGGAAGCTGGGCATCACCGGACGCCGCAGAGCGGCGACCAGATCCACCGCCGCGCTGTTCATCGCCACGTTCATGCCGCCGTACGCGGCGCCGAACACGAGCAGCACCAGCCCGAGCGAGAGTGCCGAATGGGTCTGGGCGGGCAGTGCGATGCTGAGCGGCAGCAGGACGCCGCACACCACGGCCACCGGATGGCAGCCGAAACGGCGGCAGAGCCGGCCGGTGAGCATCATGGTGATCACGGCGCCGGCGGACACGCCGAGAAGTGCGAGGCCGAGGGTGGAGGCCGAGGCGCCGGTCTGCTGCTTGATGGCCGGGATGCGGACCACCCAGCCGGCGAAGAGGAACCCGTCGAGGGCGAAGAACACGGTCAGCGCGGTACGGAGGCGTGTCGATGAAGGTGGGGCGGTGTTTCCGCCCGGTCCCCCCGGCAGGGCCGTCCGCAGTTTGTTTAGTTGCGGCACAAACTCAGCATAGGGGCCCGTGGACGACGGGCGCAAGACGGCCGCCCACCCTGCCCGTAAGACGTGACACGGGCGGCGGTTCCACGCCGTGGAGCAGGGCGGCGCGGGCGGGGAGGTGCACGCGGTGGCGTCCGCACCACCTCCGGATCATGGGAGACTCGCCCCCATGAACGGCAAGGGGACCACCACCCGGACGAAGTTGGAGAGGGGCCGCAGCGCGCTCGGGCCCGCGCTTGAGCTGGTCCACACCGGACGCGCGCCCACCCGCGCCGTCCTCACCTCCGAGCTGGGTGTCACCCGTGCCACCGCCGGAGCGGTCGCCGCGGAGCTGGAGGCCCTCGGCCTTATCCAGGTCGACTCCAGCCCCGGCTCGGCCGCCGGCTCGCAGGGCCGGCCCTCGCACCGGCTTGCCGTGCGCGAGTCCGGGCCGGTGGCCCTCGCCGCCCAGGTGCACGCGGACGGATTCCGGGCCGCGCTGGTCGGACTCGGCGGCCGGCTCGTCGCGACCGCCCCGGGCTGCGTCACCATCACGGCCGATCCCGCCCAGGTCATCGGTGAAGTCGTGGACGACTGCGCACGACTGCTGCGCGACAGTGGACTGCGGTGCGTGGGGGCGGGCCTCGCGGTGCCGTCCGCCGTCGCCGAACCGGAGGGCACCGCCCTCAACCCGCTCCACATCGCCTGGCCCGCCGGCGCCCCGGTCCGCGAGATCTTCGCCACATGCGTCCGCGAAGCGGGCATCACCGGACCGGCGTTCACCGGAAACGACGTCAACCTCGCCGCGCTCGCCGAGCACCGTCACGGAGCCGGGCGCGGGGCCCAGCACCTGCTGTGCGTGGCCACCGGCCACCGCGGTGTCGGCGGCGCCCTCGTCCTGGACGGCCGTCTGCACACCGGCAGTTCGGGGCTCGCCCTGGAGGTCGGCCATCTCACCGTCAACCCCGAGGG
The DNA here is from genome assembly GCF_044742205.1 of Streptomyces sp. NPDC087901. Taxonomy (NCBI): domain Bacteria; kingdom Bacillati; phylum Actinomycetota; class Actinomycetes; order Kitasatosporales; family Streptomycetaceae; genus Streptomyces; species Streptomyces sp. NPDC087901. The sequence continues at coordinate 673,863 of NZ_JBIUUC010000005.1, read as the reverse complement.
CCGGCCCTGCCACTGCGGCGGCCGCGGCTGTCTCGACGTCGAAACGGACCCGCTCGCCTTCCTCACCGCGGCCGGGCGCGCGCCCGGCCCCGAGGAGTCGCTGCTCAAGCAGTCCGGGGACCTGCTGCGCAACGAGTACGGCGACGTGGCGGTGCGCAACGCCGCGGAGGAACTGATCGACCGGCTGGGCCTCGGCCTCGCCGGACTCGTCAACATCCTCAACCCGGACCGCATCATCCTCGGCGGCCTGCACCGCTCCCTGCTGGACGCCGACCCGGAACGGCTGCGCGCGGTGGTCGCCGACCGCAGCCTGTGGGGACGCAGCGGCAGCGTGCCGATCCTGCCCTGCACCCTGGACCACAACAGCCTGGTCGGCGCGGCGGAGCTGGCCTGGCAGCCGGTACTGGACGACCCGCTGAGCGCGCTCGCCTGAGGCGGCACGACCCACAGCCGCTCCGGGTACGGCTGCCCGCCCGTCAGACGGCCGGCGCCGTGAACGCGAACGCCCGTGCCGGGTTGGCGACCAGCATGTCCTCCACGATGTCCGCCCCCAGCACCTCGGTCAGTCGTGGGCGCAGCCGGCGCAGCAGATGCGGCATGCCCGGAGTCTCCGGCACGGTGGTGTCACCGCCCAGCAGCAACTGCTCGCCGAACCCGGCCCCGGCCAGCGCCGCTAGTTCCTCGGGCAGCCGCCAGTCCGTCGCATGGTGCGCCCGCGACGGACCGTCGAACGCGAGGAACGCCCCGGCCCGCGCCACCTCCCGCTGGGCCGCTCCGTCGGGCGACCGGCCGAGATGCCCGAGGATCACGCGGCTCGGTGAGACGCCCAACCTGCCGCACAGGAGGTCGAGTACGTCCGGGGCGGCCGTGCCCAGCTCCAGATGGACGGCGATGGGCGCCCCCGTGCGGTGATGTGCCTCGGCGGCCGCCGTCATCGTGAGCCGGGCATGGGAGTCGACCGCGTGGAAGGCGCCGGCGACCTTGATCAGGCCCGCCCGCACCGTCGTGGAGCCGATCCCCACGGTCAGCTCGGAGACGAAAAGCGCGGCGAGATCGTCCCGTATCCGGTCGAGCAGCGCGGCCGGGTAGTGCACGGCCTGGTGCAGCCCCGTCGCCGCCACGACATGCGTACCCGTCGAACGGGACAGCGCGGCCAGCGCATCCGCTCGACGCCCCATGCCGTACGGCGTCCACTGCACCACGGACCGGCCGCCGAACCCGCGGAAGGCCAGCAGCCGTTCGGCCGCCGCCACGGGGTCGTCGAGTTCCTGGCCAGGCAGCACGGGGCTGCGCAGGAAGAGATGGTCATGGGCGTCGCACACGCCGAGCTCGCCTGCGGGGATGTCGCCGAGGACGGTGCGGACGGCAGCTACCACTGGCGTGCCTCCCCAAGCCGCGCACGCTCCGGGACGCTGAGGTGGAGCACCTCGTAACGGTCTCCGGCCTCCTGCGGCGCGGGATGGTCCCAGAGCGTGAAGTGGAGGAGTTCCCAGTGGCGGGGGTCGACGGCCAGTGCCGTGGCGACCGCACCGGCCACCTTCGCGAGCCGCCGGCTCTCCTCCACCGCGGCCCCGAGCGCGTCCGCCGGCGCGGTCGAGGGCGGGACGGGCGAGCGCAGGCGGGTGGCCGAGCGGGGGAGCGTGGCCGACGACGGGCCCTCCTCGTACGACAGGCCGGTCCAGTGCTGCACCTCGGGGCGTCCGAAGTCCTGCACGATGCCCTGGAATCCGGGCCCTCGGAGGAAGGAGTTCATGCCCTCGGGGCCGGTCCAGAGGTAGAGCGGCGCGTACTGGTTGACCGGGGAGTCCCCGCCGCGCTCCCGCATCAGGTACGCCTTGACGCCGAGCCCCGGAAAGGCGTCCATGAGGTGGCCCCGCGTCGCCACCCGGTCGCGGATGATGCCCATGTCGTAGTCGGCGGGCAAGGTGATCTCGTACTGCATCGCGTGCATCGTGGCTCCTCAGGCTTCCGGGTACTCGGGGACGCCGGGGTCGGTGTGCCAGTGGATGGTGGTGCCGTCCTCGGCCGCCTCCACGAGGGCGAGATGGGTCATGAACGTGCGCGGTGCGGCGCCGTGCCAGTGCCACTCGTCCGGCTCGATCCACACGGTGTCGCCCGCCCGGATCGCCTCCACCGGGCCGCCCCTGCGCTGCACGAGGCCTTCGCCCTCGGTGACGTGGAGGACCTGGCCGTGCGGGTGGGTGTGCCAGCCGGTGTGCCCGCCCGGTGCGAAGTGCACACTGAACAACCGCAGCCTGGAGGGCGGTTCGGGGGCCGCCACCTCGTCGAGCCAGACGGTGCCGTTGAAGTGCTCGGCCGGTCCGGACTGCGTGCCGGGACGGTTCCTGGTGATGCGCATGCGCGAAGTACTCCTCGGGGTGGGTGGCGTACGGCAACGGGTCAGGCGGTGTCCGTGCGAGGGGCGAGCAGTGCCAGCAGCCCGCGTGCGGCCGCGTCGAAGGCGTCCGTCGAGCCCGAGGCGCGGGCCAGTACATAGCCGCCCTGCACGGTCGCGAGGACGGTGGCCGCGATGTCGTCGGGCACCAGTGAAGGCACGAACTCACCGTTGTCCAGGCCCTCCTGGACGATCGCGGCGAGCCGGCCGCGGAGCCAGGCGATCGTCTCGTCGACGGGCGCACGCAGCTCGTCGTTCGCGATGACCTCCGGGTCCATCGTCAGTCGCCCGACCGGGCAGCCGCGCAGCACATCGCGCTCACGCAGCAGATAGCCCGAGATCCGCTCGTACGCCGAACCCGGCGCGTCGAGCACGCTGCCCGCCGTGGCACGCAACTCCTCGGCGGTGCGGCGGATGGCCGCGAGGGCCAGATCGGGCTTGCCGGTGAAGTGGTGGTACATGCTGCCCTGGCCCGCGCCCGCATGCTGCTGGATGGCCTTGGGGCTGGTGCCCACATAGCCGCGCTCCCACAGGAGCTCCCGGGTGGCTTCGATCAGACGGTCCGAAGTGCTCATGCACTCACTGTACATACCAGTAGGTACAGAATCCAGGTTTCCCGATCACGCAGGACGGGAGCAGCCGCGGGACCGCCGTCTACTCCCGGTGGGGTACGCGCACGGCCGCTGGCCGTACGACGACGCGGGCCCCCCTGCGGAGACAGGCTCGGTGATGAAAGAGAAACGTGCATCCGAACCGTGAACCGAGGAGCTGACCGAGATGAACACCCTCGCCTTCGACGGCGGACCCGGACCGTGGGTCCTCCTGTTCCCGCTCGTCTGGGCAGCCGTCGTCATCACCGTCGTCACCGTCCTGCGACGCACCGTCCGGCGCGGCCGGCGTGGCCCCTGGGCGCTCCGCGCGGAGCGGAACGGTCCCGCCGAAGCCTCACCGATCACCCTGCTCGGGAGGCGCTTCGCCGCCGGGGAGATCGACGAGGACGAGTACTGGCGCCGGCTCTCCGTCCTCGACGAGCAGTTCGGCACCCTCGGCAAGGGCGGTGCGGCATGACCACCACCGCCCCCGCCACCCCCACCACGACCGCCGCCCGGGTCGCCCGTGCCGTGAAGGTCTACGGCACGGGCGACACCGAGGTCAGGGCCCTGGACGGGGTGAGCGTCGACTTCCCGGCCGGCCGCTTCACCGCGATCATGGGGCCCTCGGGCTCCGGCAAGTCCACCTTGATGCACTGCGCCGCCGGACTCGACACCCTCACCTCAGGTACCGCCTTCATCGGCGACACCGAACTCGGGGCGCTCGACGACCGCAGTCTCACCCTGTTGCGCCGCCGGCGCATCGGATTCGTCTTCCAGGCCTTCAACCTCCTCCCGACGCTCACCGTCGCCGAGAACATCACGCTCCCCATGGACCTGGCGGGGGAGCGGCCCGACCGGGCCCGGCTGGACACGCTCATCGACACCGTCGGACTGCGCGACCGGCTGCACCACCGGCCCAGTGAACTCTCCGGCGGCCAGCAGCAGCGTGCCGCCGTCGCCCGGGCCTTCGCAGGGGATCCGGACGTCGTCTTCGCGGACGAACCCACCGGCAACCTCGACTCGCGCGCCGGCCAGGAAGTGCTCCGGCTGCTCGGCCGCACGGTCCGCCAGACCGGCCGCACCGTCGTCATGGTGACCCACGACCCGGTCGCCGCCGCGCACGCCGACGAAGTCGTCTTCCTCGCCGACGGCAGGCTCGTCGACCGGATGCCGGACCCCACCGCCGAACGCGTACTCGACCGTCTCAAGGCGTTCGACCCGGCACCGAGCAGCCAGGGGGAGTCATGACCACCACCCGTGCAGCCGTGCGCATCGGCCTCTCCTCGCTCCGCACCCACCGGCGCCGCTTCGTCGGCACCCTGACCGCCGTGCTGCTCGGCGTCGCCTTCCTCGCCGGCACGCTCGTCATGGGGGACACCCTGCGCGCGAGCTTCGACACGATGTTCGGCAACGCGGCGAGCGGCACGGACGCCGTCGTCCGCAGCACCAACGTCGTCACCGTCTCCGGCGAGTCGGAGGGCACCCGCCGGCCCGTGTCCACCGGCCTCGTCCAGCGCATCGACAAGCTGCCCCAGGTCGCCGCTGCCGCCCCCGACATCCAGGGAGCCGGCCAGCTGCTCGGTGCCGACGGCACACCCATCGGCGGCCAGGGACCGCCCACCCTCGCCGGGAACTGGATCGACGACCCGAAGCTCAACCCCTACCGGCTCGCCGAGGGACACGCCCCCTCCGCACCCGGCGAGGTCGTCGTGAACCGCGGCACCGCCGACAAGGGCGGGCTGAAGATCGGGGACACGACCGTCCTGCGCACCCCCGACCCGGTCCGTGTCACCGTCGTCGGCCTGGCCACCTTCGGTGGCGAGGACGGCATGGCGCAGGTGACGTACACCGGAATGACGCTCGCCGACGCCGAGAAGCACCTCACCCCGAAGCCCGGCCGGGCATCGAGCATTCAGGTGCGGGCCGGACCCGGCATCAGCCAGCAGGAACTCGTCGACGCACTGCGGCCCGTGCTGCCGCCCGACACCGAGGCCGTCACCGGACAGGCATCGGCCGCCGAGAACCAGGACATGATCTCCGGCGCCTTCCTGAGCCTGTTCACCACCCTGCTGCTGGTGTTCTCCGGCATCGTGCTGCTGGTCGCGACCTTCTCCATCCACAACACCTTCGCCATCGTCGTCGCCCAGCGCACCCGGGAGAACGCCCTGCTGCGCGCGCTCGGCGCCTCCCGTCGGCAGATCCTCGGATCGACCCTGACCGAGGCGGGCATCGTCGGCGTGATCGCTTCCGCGGCCGGTCTGGCCGGAGGCATCGGGATCGCCGCCGGACTCCAGGCGCTCTTCCCCGCGATCGGATTCCCGTTCCCCGACGGCTCCCTCGTCATCAGCGGTCTGTCGATGCTGCTGCCGCTCACCGTCGGCGTGGTCGTCTGCGTCGGCTCCGCGCTGGTGCCCGCCCTCCACGCCGCACGCACCGCACCCCTGGCCGCCCTGCGCGAGACCGCCGTCGACGACTCGGCCGCCTCCCGGACCCGTGCCGTCACCGGGCTCGCGCTGCTGCTCGCCGCGGTCGGGGTGATCCTGACGGGCGCCCTGGCCGACCCGTCCGTCTGGCTGTCGGCCGTCGGCGCGGTACTGGCCCTCGCCGCCTTCGTCGTGCTCGGCCCGGTCGCCTCCTCCTGCGCCGTACGGATTCTCGGCGCGCCGCTCGGCCGACTGCGCGGCTCCACGGGGCACCTGGCCCGGCGCAACGCGCTGCGCAGCCCGAAGCGGACCGCGTCGACCGCGACCGCCCTGATGATCGGCGTCGCGGTCGTCTCGCTGTTCACGGTGTTCGGCGCCTCGCTGAAGGCCACCATGAACCAGACCGTCGACCGGTCGTTCGCCGGTGACGTGGCCATCAGCGCACCGGCTTTCGGCGCGGGCGGCAGCGGTCTCAGCCCCCGCCTCGCGCCGGCCGTCGACCGGCTCCCCGACGTGGCCACCGCGGTCGGCCTCGGCAAGGGCGTCGCGGAGGTCAACGGCTCCGGACGCGCCCTCACCGTGACCGACCCGGCAGCGCTGGCCACGGTCTTCGACCTCGGCCGGATCGACGGGTCGATGAAGACGCTGGGTGCGAACGGCCTCGCGGTCTCGGACACCGAGGCGGGCAAGCGCGGACTGCACACGGGCTCCACCGCACGGCTCACCTTCACCGACGGCAAGCAGCGGACCTTCACCGTCCGGGCCGTGTACGGACAGTCCGAGCTGGCCGGTGACTACGTCATCACCCGCCAGGCCTGGGCCCCGCACCGCGGCCAGGACTCCGACTCGCTGATTGCCGTCTCCTTCAAGGACGGGGTGTCCACGGCCGACGGCAAGGCCGCGGTCGAGGAGGCCGCCGCCGCGTACGGCAACCCGGACGTGCAGACCCGCGGTGAGTACGCGCAGTCCTCGGCGGGCGGCATCGACATGATGCTCACGCTGGTCTACGCGCTGCTGGCCCTGGCGGTACTGATCGCACTGCTCGGCATCGCCAACACGCTGACCCTGGCGATCCATGAACGCACCAGGGAACTGGGCCTGTTGCGGGCGGTCGGACAGACAAGGAAGCAGCTGCGCGCCATGGTCCGCTGGGAATCGGTCCTGGTCGCCGCGTTCGGCACGGCCGGCGGTCTGCTGCTGGGCGGCTTCCTCGGCTGGGTGCTGGTCAAGGCTTCCGAAGGGACGGGCGACACCGTGTTCGCCTTCGCACTCCCGCCGATGCGGCTGCTCGTGGTCGCCCTGGTGGGCATCGCGGCGGGCGCACTGGCCGGCTGGCAGCCGGCCCGGCGGGCGGCGCGGCTGGACGTGCTCCGCGCCATCGCCACCGACTAGGCCAACGGGTACGGGTACGCGTACGGCAGGAGTGGGGCACCCCGTAAGGGGCACCCCACTCCTGCCGCGTCAGCCGATGACGACCGACCGTGCCACGGAGGGCGACACGCTTTCGGGCGCCGTGACGCCGCTCAGTTCGAACGGTCCGTCGGTCGTCGCCCCGTACAGCGCATGCGGCGGCTGCGTGGCGAACAGGGAGGGTGTGGGAAGGGTGAACCAGACCACCTTCCCCGCTCCGCCCCTGGGGCGGACGCCCCAGCTCTCGCTGACCGCGGCGATCAGTGCGAGTCCGCGCCCCGACGTACTGGAGTCACTGGCCTCGCGCACGGTCGGCAGCCGTGGGTCGTGGTCATGGACGGACACCGTCAGCCGTTCGAGAAGCAACTCGACCTCGACGGTGCATGATTTGTCCGGCTGTGCATGCCGGTGGACATTGGTCAGCAGTTCTGTGACGCCGAGCGCTGCCTGGTCGATCAAAGGATCGAGGTGCCAGTAGCGCAATTGCGCCGAGATGATTCTGCGGACCTGACCGATCCGCGACGGCAGGGCCTGGAGCTCCACCGTGCAGTGCCTGCTTGGCTCGCTGATCACGGCTGCGACTCCCCGAAGTAGGTCCGGAAGAAGACGAAGGAACGGATCCAGCGGATGGCTGGCTGCTGATACTGGCCGACGGCCCGGATCGCAGTGTCACCGCTGGTGAACCATGAGTGACGCGTCTCCAATGTCGCCCAGCCGTCACGGCTCCGCAACTCGCGGTGTCTCCGTGGCGCCGCTCCGTCAGCCCCGCAGTCCCCCCGCCCTGCGCACGGCTTCGAGGAAGCGGCGAGCGGGGGCGGTGTCATCGGGCTTGCCACGGCGTCGCGGCATCGTCAGCCGGTACCGCGTCCCGTTGACCCGCGCCACCGTCGCGTCCTCGCCCGCGAACCACGGTCTGCCCGCGCTCACCGTCCCCACCGGCGCACTGTCGATCTCCCGGCCGTAACTGGTGAGCAGGGCCACCCTGCCGTCCTTGACGGTGACCTGACCGGCCCGGGTGAGCGAGCGCGCCCACCGGTCGATGCGTACGCCCGTCTCACTGAACTCCGTTTCGTGCACGGTCCCTTCGCCCCCTCCGATTGCACCCCTGAGAGGAAGTGTGCACATCCGGAAGCGTGTGCACCAGGGCGGAACGGGACGCAAGTATCCATTCCCGACGCATTGGTCCGCCGGTACGGCCCGCAGCACCAAGGCAGTGCTATGGAGTATCAAAGTCAACGTTTGCCCAGGTAGGGGGCATATCGTGGGCTCGCCGAGACCGGTCGTACGAGGAGAAGCGCGCTGATGGGCACGAGTGAGCACAGGCACGACGGCGAAGCCGTGGCGACCGTCGACATCGACCGCACCGACCTGGCGTACCGCGCCTGGCTCAAGGAGGCCGTCCGCAAGGTCCAGGCCGACGCCAACCGCTCCGCCGACACCCATCTGCTGCGATTCCCGCTGCCCGAGAGCTGGGGCATCGACCTCTACCTCAAGGACGAGTCGACGCACCCCACCGGCAGCCTCAAGCACCGGCTGGCACGGTCACTGTTCCTCTACGGACTCTGTAACGGCTGGATCCGTCCGGGCAAGCCGGTGATCGAGGCGTCGAGCGGTTCGACCGCCGTGTCGGAGGCGTACTTCGCGAAGCTGATCGGCGTCCCGTTCATCGCCGTCATGCCCCGCACCACCAGTCCCGAGAAGTGCCGGCTCATCGAATTCCACGGTGGCCGCTGCCACTTCGTCGACGACTCGCGCAAGCTCTACGAGGAGTCCGCCGGGCTCGCCGCGGAGACCGGCGGTCACTACATGGACCAGTTCACCTACGCCGAGCGGGCCACGGACTGGCGGGGCAACAACAACATCGCGGAGTCCATCTACCAGCAGCTCAGGCTGGAGCGGTACCCCGAGCCCGCCTGGATCGTCGCCACAGCGGGCACGGGTGGCACCTCGGCCACCATCGCGCGGTACGTGCACTACATGCAGCACGACACCCGCATCTGCGTACCCGACCCGGAGAACTCCTGCTTCTTCGACGGCTGGACGCACCACAACCCCCACGCGACGAGCGACTGCGGATCCCGCATCGAGGGCATCGGCAGACCACGGATGGAACCGAGCTTCGTCCCGGGTGCCATCGACCGGATGATGAAGGTCCCGGACGCGGCCAGCGTCGCCGCCGTACGTGCCCTGGAACGGTCCATCGGCCGCAAGGCGGGCGGCTCCACCGGCACCGGGCTGTGGAGCGCCTTCAAGCTGGTCGCCGAGATGGTCGCGCAGGGCCGTACCGGCAGCATCGTCACCCTGATCTGCGACCCGGGCGACCGCTACCTCGACAAGTACTACTCCGACACCTGGCTGGCCGCCCAGGGCCTCGACATCGCCCCGTACACCCGGACGATCGAACGCTTCCTGGCCACCGGCAACTGGCCGGGACAGGAGGGGAGTCCGGCCTGACCGCGCTACCCCGCAGCGATACGCCCCTCAGGCGGCGGCAGCCGAGAGCTGCCGGTCCAGATTGCGCACCGCGTCCCGGAACGACCTGCCCACCGCCCCCCGCGCCCGCCGCAACGTGAACCGGAACAGCGGCGAGCCGTCGGCTGCGAAGGTCCACTGCACCCGTGTGCCGGTACCGGACGGGGTCAGCCGCCATTCCTCCAACAGGGCTTGCAGGCCCGGTGCGTTGGACTGATCGGCCCGGTAGGCGTACCGCTCGCCGGGATCGGTGGCGACGATCGTCTCCCGGAACACGATTCCGCCCCGCAACCGCACCTCGCGGCCCGCGCCCCCGTCGAGCGGCAGCGCCACCTTCACCTGCGTGAACCAGCCGGGCCAGCCCTCGACATCGTCGGCCAGAGCGCGGTAGACGGCATCGGGCGGCGCCGACACCTCGGCGGCGAAGACCAGCCGCAGCGGGGCGGACTCGACGAAGTCGAGGCCTGCGGAGCGGAGTCGGCGTGCCATGGAACGCACCTCCCGTGCGGTCGGCGGCGGACGGGCTCGCGGACACCATAGCTGGCGCACCGTCAGATGTCTGGACCCGACGGTCACGGATCATGAAGCGTGACGTGGAGAGGCCGGTGCGTCACCGGGGGTGCGATCCCTCAGCGGTACGGCTCCGCCGGCGTGTCCAGCATGGAGTCGAGCACCCGGCCGAAGATCCGCCGGCCCGCGCCGGCGACCAGCGGATCGGCCCACCGCGGCAGCAGCCGCGCGCCCAGCTCCTCCACCCACACCACATGGGAGCCGGCATGGGTGGGATACACATCGATCGAGGCCCGGCCCCGCACCACCCGGCCGCGCTTCTCCAGCCGGCACACCCCCGCCCGGCTGCCGGACGGCGGTGACCACCGCACCACTTCCATCGGATCGTCGAACGCCAGCGGTCCGATCCCGGTACGGGCCACGAAGACCGTTCCGATCCGGGTCGGCAGCCCGGTGGGTACCGTGATCGCCGTCAGCGGGACCTGCGCCGCGTGCCGCTCCCAGTCCGTCACCCGGCGCCAGGACTCGGCTGCGGGCAGAGGGGTGAAGCGCTCGATCCGGAAGACGGCCACAGGTCGATCCTAGGACGTCACGGCCCCGGCGCGAGCTGAGCGGAATCCGCGGCTCAGCCCTGCGCCGGCTCGCCGTCCACGCTCCGGCCCGCCACCACGAGGCCCGGAAGATGCTCCTCGATCTCCTCGCGGGCACCCCCGGACAGGCCCGCGTCCGTCACGAACGTGTGCACCTGATCCAGCGTGGCGAACGAACTCAGGCCCACCGTGCCCCACTTGGTGTGGTCCGCGACCACCACCACGCGCCGCGCCGACTGGACGAAGCGGCGGTTGGTCTCGGCCTCGGCCAGATTCGGCGTGGACAGTCCGCCCTCCACCGAGATCCCGTGCACACCGAGGAACAGCACATCGAAGTGGAGCGAGGCGATCGCCCGGTCGGCGACGGGGCCGACCAGCGAGTCGGACGGGGTGCGGACCCCGCCGGTGAGCACCACCGTCGCGGCACCGGGCCGCGAGCCGGGTGAGCCCGGACGCTGCGCCGCATGGAACACGTCCGCGACCCGCACCGAGTTGGTCACCACCGTCAAGTCCGGTACGTCCAGCAGATGCTGGGCGAGGGCGTAGGTGGTGGTACCGCCGGAGAGCGCGATGGCGCTGCCGGGCACGGCCATCGCGGCGGCGGCCCGCGCGATGTCCTCCTTCGCGGTCAGCTCCAGCGCCGACTTCGCCTCGAAGCCGGGCTCGTGCGTACTCGCCTCGACCACGGGCACGGCACCGCCGTGCACCTTCTCGATGACTCCCTGGCGGGCCAGCGCGTCCAGGTCCCGGCGTACGGTCATGTCGGAGACGTTCAGTTTCCGGGTCAGTTCGTTGACCCTGACTCCGCCGCGTCTGCGCACCTCGTCGAGGATCAGCGCACGCCGCTGCTCCGCGAGCAGATTCTGATTCTCGCTCAACGCTGTGCCCGGTCCTTCCCTCTGGCCGTGCGGCAGTCCATGTCGACGGTTCATCCTGCCACGCGGTGTCGCGGGCCGCCGCACTGGGGAGATTCCGTAAGAGCGGTGCGGGCACCCGGACCCGTCCACCACTCTGGTGACCGGGCATCAGCCGCGTCCCCCTTCGGGCTTCCACCTTCGAGAGCGAGTCACCCCCGTGCCACCTGCCACCCAGGTCCCGCAGAGCGAACGACCCGCACTGGAGCTGCTGGTCCACGGCGTGGGCGGCGCGACCCCCCAGGAGATGCTCGTCGATCCGCGCACCGTCCGCATCACCGGTGACGCCACGGCCGCCATCTACCGGCGCTCCGGCGACATCGACGCGGAGGCGCACCCCGAGCGCTACCAGGACCGGCCCATCCCCGAGGCGTACTGCTGGTCCAACCTGACCTCCGGCAACGGCTCCCGCGCGCTGTGGCTCCTGCTGCTCCCGTTCATGGTGATCAACCTCGCCCACTGGATGCGCCCGGCCGCCACGCGCCGCCCCCGGGCGATCCGGCTGTACGGCCTGGTCGTCCGGCTCATCGCGCTGAGCCTCACCATTCTGCTGACCGCCGCCGTGTGCGAGGTCGCGCTCGATCTCACCGCCTGGCAGTGCGCGGGCGTGCCGGACTGTTCCGACCAGCGGTCATGGCTGGGGTTCCTGTCGACCTCGCAGGGCGGCTGGTGGTCCCAGCCGGGGCGCCGCCTCGCCCTCGCCGCCCTGGCGCCGACCGCGCTGGTGGGACTGCTCTGGTATCTGTCCAACCGGACCTGGAGCGCGTACGAGTCCCAGCGACCGCTCACCGGCACGGACCCGGAGGAGGACGCACCGCAGCCGGCCCCCGGGACGGACACGGCTCCCGTGGTGCGGCCAGCGCTCGGAAGGCCCGGATTCTGGTACGGACGCCGGCTCGTCGCGCGACTGCGTGCCGCCCACACCGCCGCCGGATTCCTCACCGTCACGGCCTTCGTCACGGGCGCGGCCGCCCGCCAGGACCGTTCCGTCGCCGGACCGGTACCCGAGGTGTTCGGGAGGCTGATCGAGGCGCTGCTCGTGGCGGGGACGCTCGTCGTGCTCTGGGTCGTCTGCCGGCGCGGCCGGAGCGAACGGCGCCTGGACAACCGCCTCGACCGCGCCGTCGTCACGTACCTCCCCGCGACCGCCCTCGTCCTGCTCGTCGTCGCCGCGCTGCACGCCGCCTGGTCGCGCCCCGGCTGGGTCTCCGCCGGCACGCTTCCCGGGGACGTCATGTTCCGCGTCGTCACCCTCGCCCAGGGCGCCCTTGTCGTCGTCCTCGCCTTCGTGGCGCTGAACCTGTACCGGCGCAGCCCGGAGCCCCGTACCGTGATGCACGGACTCGGCGGTCCCGCCGTCGCGATGCTCGCCTGCGCGCTCGGCGGTGTGATGACCGGCGGAGTGGCCCAGCGCGTCGCGGACTGGCTCGACGGTCCGGGCAGCCCGGGCATGGGACGCAGCGCCGTCATAGAGGGACCACCGGTGCTCCTCAGCTGGCAGGCCTCCGTCATTCCCGTGCTGCTGATGCTGCTCCTGGTCCCGGGCCTCGTGCTCGGCGTCCGCACGTATCGCGCGGCCCGCCGGCTGGAGCCGCTGATCGACACGGAGTACGAGGAGACGCGGCCCGACCCCGCGCGCACGAAGCAGATCGCCCGGACCCGGGCCACAGCCGCGCTCACCGACTCAGCGCCCGGAATGCTGGGCCTGGTCTCCGGCGCCACACTGCTGCTCGGCGCGGCGGCGGTCGGCGGGGCGTGGGCGAGCGGACAGGTCCCCGGGCTCGCGATGGACGGCAGCAGCCCCTTCGTCGAATCGGTGGCCGAGGCGGCGCAGTCCACCGGATCCTGGCTCATCGGTTTCGGCTTCCTGCTGTTCGTCGCCTGCGGGCGGCGCGCCTACCGGGATGCCTCGGCCCGGCGCACCATCGGCATCCTCTGGGACGTGGGGACCTTCTGGCCGCGCGCCGCACACCCCTTCGCCCCGCCCTGCTATGCGGAGCGGGCCGTTCCCGACCTGGCCTCCCGGATGTCCGGCTGGACCGCGCGCACCCGCGGCCGGCTCGTCATCTCGGGCCACTCCCAGGGCAGCGTCCTGGCCGCCTCCGCCGTCTGGCAACTGCCCGCCGAGACCCGCGGCCGGGTCGCCCTGCTCACCTACGGCTCGCCGATCGAACGCCTCTACGGACGATGGTTCCCGGCCTACTTCGGACCTGTCCAGCTGCACGGGCTGCACCGGTCGGTGCACTGCTGGCGCAACCTGTGGCGGGCCACCGACCCGATCGGCGGCCAGGTACGGCTCGGCGAGGAGTCCGGGCCCGAGGTGGACCGGGGCCCGCTGAAGGACCCCCTGGTCTACGGGCGCACCCCCGAACACCCGCTCCCCGAGCCGGTGCTGGGGCACTCCGACTACCAGGCGGACCCCGTCTTCGCCCAGGAGCGCGCCGCACTCCTGGCCCGGCTCGTCCCCGTCCTGCCCCATCAGGCGGACGAGTCCGGGAGAGGGCTCAGGGGAGTTCCGGAAGGTCTTCCGGAAACAGCAGAGTGAGGTCGTCCGTGCTCATCTCGGCGAGCTGCGCGACCCGGCCCGCATGCCGTTCGACCATCGACTCGAAGGTCTGCCGGGCCGTGCGGCCATTGCCGAAGGCGGGCCCCTTGGGAAGCTCGGTGAAGTACTTCAGCAGCGCCTCCCCGGTCCCGGACGCCAGGCTGTACTCCTGCTCCTCGGTCTGCTGCTCGACGATACGAAGGAGCTCGTCGGGCGCGTAGTCGCTGAAGGTGATGGTCCGCGAGAACCGGGACGCCACACCGGGGTTGACGGTGAGGAACCGCTCCATCTCATGGGTGTACCCGGCGACGATGACGACCACCGCGTCCCGGTGGTCCTCCATCAGCTTCACCAGCGTGTCGATCGCCTCCCGGCCGAAGTCCCGGCCGGAGTCCTCGGGCGACAGGGCGTACGCCTCGTCGACGAACAGCACCCCGCCCCGCGCCCGCTCGAAGGCCTCCTGGGTGCGGATGGCGGTCGAGCCGATGTGCTCGCCGACCAGGTCGACCCGGGACACCTCGACCAGATGACCCCGCTCCAGCACCCCGAGGGAGGCCAGGATCTCGCCGTACAGGCGGGCCACCGTGGTCTTGCCGGTGCCGGGGGAGCCGGTGAAGACGAGATGGCGGCGGACCGAAGCCGCCTTCAGGCCGGCGAGCTGACGCCGGCGTCCCACCTCGATCATGTCGGTGAGGGCGCGCACCTCGCGCTTGACGCTGTCGAGGCCGACCAGTGTGTCCAGTTCGCCGAGCACCGCTCCGGACGTGCGCGCGGGCTCGGCCGGCACCTCGGCCGCCACGGGCTCCACCGCGCGCGGCGCGGGGACCGCACCCAGCAGCCCCGGTGCCGACTGGGTGGCCGTCAGGGCGGCGGGCGGCGGGGGAGTGGCAGTACGCAGAGCGCTCTCGTCGCTGGTGCAGTCCTCCACGACCGGGCCGGTGGCCGAGGCATCGCCGTGGGTCCCGCCCTCCGCGAACTCGTAGCCGCCACGGGCGCACCGCTCGGTGCGGCAGCGCGTCAGCGTCGTGCGGCAGCCGTCCATCACATGGAAGCCGTAGCCCTCACTTCCGGTGACCCGGCAGCTGTGGAAGGTGCCGCGCCCCTCGGCCGACACATAGAAGCCGGCCTCGGCGGGGGAGATGACGGTGCAGCGCTCGATCGTCGGATCGGCGCCCTTGGTGACGATCACTCCGGTCTGTACCGCGTCGATGGTGCAGTTGTTCAGGGTTCCGCCGCTGCCGTGGTCGCGGAACCAGGCGCCGGTGGACGCCTCCCTGATGCGGCAGTCGTCGAGCTGTGCGGTCGCCCCGTCGCTGACCGACACCGCCGTGTTGCGGACCTGGGAGAGATCGCTGTCCACGACATCGGCGCGCGAGCCCCGGTCGAGGACGAAGAGGGCGTCCGGCACATCATGAACGCGGCACGAATCCAGTATCACGGTGGCCCCGTCGCTCACCCAGACCGCGGGGTAGTCCCCGGTGCTGTCGTGGATCTCGCACTGGTTGGCGTCGACCCGGGTGCCCGGGTCCCAGACCGAGAGTCCGTTGCGGCCGAACCGGCGCACGGTCGAGCGGGTCAGCGTGAGGACGGAGCGCGACCGCAGGTCCACCGCGTTCTCGGGGATGTCATGGATGTCGCAGTCCGCCAGTGTGAGCACCGCGTCGGTGTCCAGTGTGACGCCGTCCGCGGAGGTGCGGTGCACCGTGCAGTCGGTGAGATGGGCCGCGGCCCGGGCGGACACCTGTATCCCGCTGCCCTTGATCTCGTAGATCTCGCAGCCGACCGCCTCCAGACCGCTGCCCTCGCCCGTGACGGACAGGCCCGCGCCCGAGGCGTGATGGATGCGGCAGCGCTCCAGGCGGGGGTGCGCGCCGTCGCGCACCGAGACACCGGACTGCCCGGCCGAGACGATCTCGCACTCCTCGAACACCCCGCCCGCACCGTCGAGTACGGCGATGCCGACGCCGGCCGGATTGTCGACGGTGCAGCGGCGCACGGTGGGCCGGGCCGCACCGCGCACCTCTATCCCGGCGGCCGAGCGGGTTACGATCCGCAGGTCCGCGATCTCCGGAGCGCCCTCCTCGATCAGCAGGGCCGGGGCGGCGGAGTCCTGGCCCTCCACATGGAGGTCCTGGACGACGGCGGAGGCGCGCAGGGTCAGCGGGACACCGTCGACGGGGGCGATCCGTACGGAACCGACGGAGCCCTCGGGACCGCGCAGCGTCACCGCGCGGGCGATGACCAGATTCTCCCGGTAGGTGCCCGGCGCGACGGTGAGGACATCACCGTCCGCCGCCGCTTCCAGAGCCGCGGTGAGGGAGGCGTACTCGCCTGTGCGGCGCCGCCACCGCGATGTGCCGGTGTGCGTCACCTGGACCGTGCCCTGTGCCATGGCGCTGTCGTGCCCCCACCTCGTGCGTGTGTGATGCCCGTGTCACCGGCCTCGCGGCAGCGATCACCCGGGGCCTGCCTGCAGGAGTGACGGGCGGGCCGGTCCACCGTAGCGCGCGTGGAGGGCGGGAGTTGACCCGATCAGCAGCTCATCAGCTTCCGGTGCCCGTCCTGCCCCAGTCCGGACCGGCCTTGGCCCACGCCCGGTCGAGCCGCTCGTACCGCCGTTGCACCATGCGCCATACGATCAGACGCCGCCCGCCCTCGATCACCAGGACGGCCACCATCACTGCGCCGAATCCGGCCAGCGCGGCATGGGTGTGTGCCGTCGGCGCGTCCATGGGGCGAAGTGCGGGGTTGCCCGCCCGGTCGGTCCAGATCCGCACCTGTGCGCCGGCAGCGGTGTCGCGCGAGGCGGTCGTCACCGTGGCGCTGCGCGCCGTACCGTCCAGGGCGTGCCAGCGGGCCACCACGGTGGCCCGCCCCATCCGGTCCGTGGAGGCCTCGGGGTCCGACACGTGGTGCCGGTCGGCCACGTGGCGCACGACAACGGCGGTGGTGAGCCGACGGTCCGCCTGCTGGGCCCGCACCGACTCCTGCAGCGCGTGGTCGGTACGCGATCCGCAGTACCAGCCGAGCGCCGGCGCCACCACTACGAGCAGAAGAAGCGCCACCAGAGCCACCCACGCCTCGCGCCTGTCCGTGGCGCGGCGCAGGGGATTGTGCCGCCAACGCCAGACTCCCGTGAACGCTCGCACAGTCCTGCACCCCCTTCCGTATCCGTCATAACCCGATACGGCGCCGTCCGCGCGCCGGAGCGACGAAGAGAGAGCAACCTCACCCTGTCAACCCGCCCCGTTTCCCCAGGAGTTCCCGGTCCGCGGTGCACCGGAATCGGTCAGCTCAGGATGCGCACCGGGTCCCCGGCCCGGATGACGCCCGCCGTGTCCGGGATCAGGTTCTGGCCGAAGAGCAGCTCCTTGCCGGACAGGCGGTGCCGCGCGAGGGTGCGCAGGGGCTCGGCGCCCCGGCGGGCGGTGTGCTGATCGGTCGTGGTGATGACACAGCGGGCACTGGGCTTGACCACGCGGAACGTCACATCGCCGATCGAGAGCCGGGTCCAGCCGTCCTCCGCCCACGCGGCCGTGCCGGCCACGACGGCGTTGGGCCGGAAGCGGTTCATCGGCAGCGGCCCCTCGCCGGGGTGGTCGCCCTGCGCGATGAGCGAGTTCAACGCGTCGAGCGAGGCGAGGGTGGTGAGCAGCAGCGGAAAGCCGTCGGCCAGGCTGACGGTCTCACCCGGCCGCGCGTAGGCTGGATCGATGAGTCTGCGGCGGTCCGGCGCGTCGAGATGGACCAGCCTGACCTCCACGCCGAGGAAGTCGCCGAGCCAGGCGTGGGCGCTCCGCGCCGCCTCGACCACGTCGAGGCGGCTGCGGTGCAGCACCACGCCGATCGTCCCCCGCGGCTCGGGAACCTCCACGGTGAGCGCCGCGCTCCCTGGCGCGGCCAGCACGATTCCGCCGCCCGGCACCGGGGTGGCGGAGATCAGCGCCATGCGGGGCTGCTGCCGCTGCGTGACCACCTTGCCCGTGGTGTCGACCAGCATCCAGCGGCGGTCGCCGTCGAGTCCCCATGGCTCGACGGCGGCCTCGCCGACTGTGCACGCGGCCAGCGATTTGACCGGGTGGATGTGGACGGCACTCAGTTCGGGGGAAGGCATGCCCCCATCCTGCCAGCCACTACCCGGCGACCCGTCGCTACCGGTGGACGGTGCCGCTCAGTAGCCCCGGCCCTGATACGGGCGGTTGTACGGGTCCTCGTACGGCGACTGCGCGGGCGCGGGCCGCGGCGACGCCGGACGCATCGACTCGTAGCCGGTACCCGGCGCGGGCCGCTGCTGCTGGTACTGCGGAGGCGACTGATAGCCCCCGCGGCCCGCGGAGGGCTGCTGCGGGATGTACGGCGCCGGAGCGTGCTGCAGATGCGCCGGCTGCATCGGCGCGTACCCCTGCTGCGCCATCGGCTGCTGGTAGCCGTACGACGGATTCGGCTGGGACGGTGCCGCGGGCAGAGCCGGCAGGGCCGACGGGAGCGCCGGCAGATAGCTGTTGCCGGTGTCATAGGCGGCAGGCACTCGGATCGGTGCGATCTGAGGCGTGCCCCGCTCCGCGACCAGGGAGTCGTAGATCGGAGTGTCGGGGAACGACGGTGCGGCGTAGTAGCCGCCGCCGTAGGTGGAGCGGGGGGAGGTCATGCCACCTAAGTTAAGCCCACGATGTGCTGATTGGGGAGCCCGATAAGAGGGTTGTTTTACGTGTTGTGAGTGAACAGCGATCCCCAATGCGAGCGAACTTGGGAAAAAAGGGCACCCGGGAGCGTTGTGATCGTGTAAAAGGCGAGTTCACGGGGGGTTACCGACGGGTCCACGGGTCCGTCCGGGCACCACTGTGGGCCTCGTGACGGGAGGGGCATTAGGTTGACCGGGAAAAGTCTCGGCAGCCGGACTCGCGATGGGGGCGAGCATGACCATGCTAAAAGGAACCAATGTTCCGGTGGCGGCCCAGGCCGTGCGCGTCGAATTGGGGTGGCGCGCCGCCCCCGGGGCCCCGGACGTGGACGCCTCGGCGCTCCTTCTCCTCGGGTCCGGAAAGGTGCGCAGCGACGCGGACTTCGTCTTTTACAATCAGCCGTCCCACGCATCCGGAGCGGTACGCCACGAGGGCAAGCGGACCGCTGCCGGCGCCGCCACCGACACGCTCTTCGTCGACCTGGCCCGGGTGGAGCCCGCCGTCGACCGCGTGGTGCTGGCGGCCTCCGCGGACGGTGGCTCGTTCGGCCGGGTGACCGGGCTCTATGTACGGATCACGGACGCTGCGAACGGCTCGGAACTCGCCCGCTTCGACAGCACCGACGCCACGGTGGAGACCGCCTTCATCCTCGGCGAGCTCTACCGGCGCCAGGGCTCCTGGAAGTTCCGGGCGGTCGGCCAGGGCTACGGGACCGGACTCGAAGGGCTGGCCACGGACTTCGGGATCTCCGTCGACGAACCGCAGCAGCCCCTGCGGGCGCCTCAGCCCCATACGCCTCAGCAACCCCAACCACCCCGCCCTGCAACGAGGGTTGCCGCCACGCCGCCCCCGCCGCAGTACCCCCAGCCGACGCTCGCCGCCCCTTTGGCTCCGCCGGTCCCTCCCGCACCTCCGGCACCGCCCGTCACCCAGCCCGTCCGCCTCACCAAGGTGACGCTCACGAAGGACGCACCGTCCGTCTCGCTCGCGAAGCAGGGCGGCACCTCGGGAGCCATGCGCGTCAATCTCAACTGGGAAGTGCGTAAGCAGTTCAAGGGCTGGGGCAGCAAACTCGGCCGGGCCGTCGCACACCATGCCGATCTCGATCTTGATCTCTGCGCCCTCTACGAACTGACCGACGGCCGCAAGGGAGTGGTGCAGGCGCTCGGAAACGCCTTCGGCGCTCTCCAGCAGCCGCCGTATATCCAGCTCGACGGCGACGACCGGACAGGCGCCGTCACCTCAGGGGAGAACCTGACGATCAACCTCGACCAGAAGGCCAGGATCCGCCGCATCCTGATCTTCGTCACCATCTATGAAGGGGCCCGGAGTTTCGCGGATCTGCACGCGACCGTCACCCTCCAGCCGCAGCATGGCGCGGCGATCGACTTCTCGCTCGACGAATGCACCGTCCCCTCGACGGTCTGCGCGCTCGCGCTCCTCACCAGCGACGGGGGAGACTTCACGGTGCAGCGCGAGGCCCGCTATCTCGTGCCACAGCGCGGAGTGAGCCCGCAGCGCACCATCGACCAGGCATACGGCTGGGGCATGAACTGGACCCCGGGCCGCAAGTAGGCCCGGAGGTCGGCTCACTGATCCGGTGCGGCCTCGGGACGGGCGTACGTCCGCCCCTTCCAGGCCGCACCGCGGCCTCGGTAGTGCTGCACCGCGGAGTCGACCGTCATCAGGAGATACAGCAGCGCGGTGAACGGCAGGAGCGGAGCGAGCCACAGCGACTGCCGGTAGTACCCCAGCATCGGCATGTACGTCCCGGCCATCACGGCCCACGCCGCGCCCCCGGCCCAGGCGGCAGCCGGGGCACCGCCCAGCAGTCCCGCGGCGAGCGTCACCGGCGGCGCCAGGTAGATGAGTGCGAGGCCGAGCACCGTGCCGAGCAGCACCAGCGGATTGTGCCGCAGCTGGGCGTACGCGCTCCGCGAGACCATGCGCCACAGGTCGGCAAGGCACGGATACGGCCGCACGCTGTCCACCCGCTCCGCGAGCCCCAGCCAGATCCGTCCACCGCTGCGCTGCACTGCCCGCGCCAGCGACACGTCGTCGATCACCGCCTGCCGGATCGACTCCGGCACCCGCGCCCGTACAGCGGCCTCGGTCCGCAGCAGCACGCATCCGCCCGCCGCGGCAGCCGTCCGCGCCCCCGCCCGGTTCACCCACCGGAACGGATAGAGCTGCGAGAAGAAGTAGACGAAGGCCGGTACGACCAGTCGCTCCCAGACGCTTTCCACCCGCAGCCGCGCCATCTGCGAGACCAGATCGAAGCCGCCCGACACGGCAGCCGCCACCAGCTCCCGCAGACTGTCCGGCTCGTGCGCGATATCGGCGTCGGTGAGCAGCAGGTACTCGGGATCCCGGGACCGGGCCAGCGCGATCCCGTGCCGGACGGCCCAGAGCTTGCCCGTCCACCCGGGCTCGGGCTCCCCGGGGGACACCACGGTGACAGGCAGCGCTGCGCACCGTACGGACAGCTCACGGGCGAGGTCACCGGTGCCGTCCCTGCTGCAGTCGTCGACCAGGAAGATCTCGGCATGTCCCGGATAATCCTGCGCCAGCAGCGACGGCAGGCTCACCGGAAGCATGTCGGCCTCGTCACGCGCGGGCACGACGATGGCGACCGAGGGCCAGTGCGCCGGCGCCTCGCGGCTCGGCAGCCGCTGGTCGGTCCGCCAGAAGAACCCCTGGCCCAGCAGCAGCCACACCCACGCGACCAGCGAACCCACGGCGATCCAGGCAACGGCGCTCATTGGCCGAAGTCTGCCCCACTGAGCCGGGACCGCAAGGGCTGTCGACTATGGTGACCGGGTGAAGATCGCGCTCATGGACTCCGGAATCGGCCTGCTGGCCGCCGCCGCCGCAGTACGCCGGCTGAGGCCGGACGCCGATCTGGTGCTCTCGTCGGACCCTGCGAGCATGCCCTGGGGCCCGCGGACGCCCGAAGACGTCACGGCGCGCGCCCTCGCCGTCGCGCGCGCCGCCGCTGACCACCGGCCCGACGCGCTGATCGTCGCCTGCAACACGGCTTCCGTGCACGCGCTCGCCACGCTCCGGGCCGAGCTGGAGCCCGCGCTGCCGGTCATCGGTACCGTCCCGGCGATCAAGCCGGCTGCCGCGGCCGGTGGCCCGGTCGCGATCTGGGCCACCCCCCTCACCACCGGCAGCCCGTACCAGCGCGGGCTCATCCGCGACTTCGCCGGGTCCGCAGCCGTGACCGAGGTGCCCTGCCCCGGACTGGCCGACGCCGTGGAGTACGCGGACGAGGCCGGTATCGAGAAGGCCCTGGCCGCGGCCGCCGCGCTCACTCCGCCCGATGTGCAGGCCGTCGTGCTGGGCTGCACCCACTACGAGCTGGTCGCCGAACGCATCCGCCGCGCCGTGCAGCAGCCCGGCCGCCCGCCCGTCGTCCTGCACGGCTCGGCCGGCGCCGTCGCCGCCCAGGCCCTGCGCCGGATCGGGGCCCAGCCCGCTCCGTCGGCCGAACCTGCCGCCGGGCTCGCCGTACTCCTCGGCGGACGCCCGTCCGAGCTCCCGGAAGCCGCGCTGGCCTACCGGGAAGGGCGCGGGCTCGCCGCGGTCAGCACCGCCCGCTGACCTTCCGGCGGCCCGAAGGGGGCCTTCGGGCCCGTCCCGCCGCGCGGATTCTTCAGTACGCTGCTTGGCATGAGGGACCACCCCCGAAATCCGACGCGTACCGGTGCCGACACGCACACCGCGGTCTGGACCGGCCGGGCCACCAACCGGACCCAGTGGGTGCTCGCGGCCGCCGGCGCAGCGTGTCTGGCTCTCGGCATCCAGCTCGCCGTGAGCTCCACCTGGACCTCCGGCGTCGCCCCGCTGCTGATGTCGGTGATCGGCTGCGTGGCGGCCGGACTGCTCATGCTGTTCGGAACCCTCGCCTTCGTGAACGTGGTGGTCCGCGTCGACGGTGACGCCCTGGAAGTGCGCTGTGGCCACATGGGGCTGCCGCGCCGCCGGATCCTGCTCACCCATGTGGTGGGCGCGGAGTTCGCACCGCAGGTCACCCCGCGCCAGTGGGGCGGCTGGGGCTACCGCTGGCGCCCCGATCAGGGCACGGCAGTGGTCGTGCGGCGGGGCGAGGGACTGGTGCTCCGGCTCGGCGACGGAAGGACCTTCACGGTCACGGTCGACGACGCCGAGGCGGGCGTCCGGTTCATCCGCGACCGCCTGCACCTCCCGCCCACCGGCGCGGCGGCCGGGATCTGATCTGTGCCCCGGCGCGCTCGGTCTGTGCATCTGTGGCGCGCTGTTGCGGTGGCGGGGGTCTGATCTGTGCCCGGCGCGCCCGGCCTGCGTATCTGTCGCGCAGCGGCGCGGCGGCCGGGATCTGATCCGTGCCTGGCGCATTCGGTCTGTGCATCTGTGGCGCGCTGTTGCGGCGGCCGGGATCTGATCTGCGCCCCGGCGCACCCGCCCGTGCACCTGCCGCCCACCGGCGCTGCGGCCGCCGGCCGACCCCCGCTCCGAGCACACGGCCTCGGACCCGCCTCACAGGCCGGCCCGGTCAGCCCTCGGGCCGTGTCCGGGCACGTCGTCACCGCCGCGCGGAATCTGCTCCGTACCGTTGCCGCCCGCCGGCCCGTTCGCTCCGATCGGCCGCCTGGCCGACGCCAGCCCGGCCAGCAGCCCCGCACCCGCCGTCACCGGAGTGAAGCTCAGCGCATTGCCCACGCTCGCCAGCGCCGCCAGCGCGGTGAGCGCCGCCCCGGCCGTCAGGGCGACCGCGGTGCTGCGCGGCGAGCGCCACAGCACGTACAGGAGCCAGCCGAAGGCGGCGCCCAGCAGCACCACACCCACCACCCCCTGCTCGGCTGCCTGCTGCAGCACGGCCGAGTGTGGCTTCCCGTCCGAACCGAGGCTCTGCTGCGCGGTGGGGCTCAGGTCGGCGAAGCGGTCGGGTCCGATGCCGAGAACCGGGTGCTCCCCGGCCATATGCGCGGCGTCCTGCCACAGCTGTACGCGGTTGCCGGTCAGCTGCCCCTCCAGGGAGACCGTGAGGCCGTCGGGCAGCACGTCCTCGGCCACCGCCCACGAGACGCCCACCATCAGACCGGCAGCCAGCGCGAATCCGACGAGACCGAGCAGCCGGCTCCGCATCCTGGCCGCCGCCAGGGAGCACAGCAGCACGCCGATCGCCGCCGTGAAGCCGGCGACTGAGCCGAGCCGGAGCGAGGCACAGGCCGTGCCGAGAGCCAGCAGCCGCAGGGCGAACCGCAGAGATTCCCGCCGGGCCGCGGCTGCCGCGCAGCAGGCCGCGCCGGCCGCCAGAACCAGCAGCGCGGCGGCCGCACCGGTGTGTCCGGGCGCGGTATCCACGGTCGCCGTCGCACCGGGCATGCCGTGACGCCAGACCAGCGCCATGACGAGGGCTGCCAGGGCGGCGACGGCCGCGGTGGCCACCGGCAGCAGCGTTCCGCAGATCCGCCCGCAGGCGAAACCCGCCGCGACGGCGAGCAGCGCGAGGAGCACCCCTTCGGGCCGGGTCTCGCGTCCGGCCGCGCTGATCAGCGACCAGGTAGCACAGGCGGCGAGAATCAGTGCCCCGGCGACGTCGGACGCGTTGCCGCCCTCGGGCCCCCGCTCTGCTGGTGCAGCCATCACGTCCGTCCCCCGGCCTGTGACCGTCCCGTCCGCGACGGCCGGATCCGGCCGGTCGGCGGGGGACTGGCGCACAGGCTAACGGCCACAGTGGTCATATGTGCAGGAGATGCGCAGAAACGATCCGGCGGTAGGTATTCCGTCACCAGGACGGGGCTCCCCGGTAACCGGCCCGCCACCGTAGACTCCGCCGGGTGAGCACCACCATCGCCCAGGTCGGCGACCCGCAGAAGCCTGTCTCCGCCCCCCGAGCCGGCCGTCTGCTGCCGCGCCTCGCACGGCCCGCCGCCGCCGTCCTGTCCGGGGTGATGCTGTACGCGAGCTTCCCGCCCCGGCCGCTGTGGTGGCTGGTTCTGCCCGGGTTCGCCCTGCTCGGCTGGGTGCTGTTCGAGCGCAGGCTCCGCGCCGCGTTCGGCCTCGGCCTGCTTGCCGGACTCGGCTTCATGCTGCCGCTGCTGCACTGGACGGGCGAAGAGGTCGGCCCGGTGCCGTGGCTGGCCCTCGCCGCTGCGGAGGCGCTGTTCATCGCTGTGGGCTGCATCGGCATCTCCGCCGTGTCCCGGCTCTCCTGCTGGCCGCTCTGGGCGGCCGCGGTCTGGACGCTCGACGAGGCGCTCCGGGCCCGGGTGCCGTTCGGCGGCTTCCCCTGGGGCAAGATCGCCTTCGGGCAGGCGGACAGCGTGTTCCTGCCGCTCGCGGCTCTGGGCGGCACGCCGCTCCTCTCCTTCGCCGTGGTGCTGTGCGGCTTCGGCCTCTTCGAGGCCGTCCGCCGCTTCCGTATCCACCGCACCACCGGTGAACTGCCCCGCCTGGCCGCCGCCGCGACCGCTGCGGCCGTCCTGGTACCCGTCGTCGCGGCCCTCGCCGCCCTGCCGCTGGTGGACGACTCCGCCGAGGACGGCACCGCGACCGTCGCCGCGATCCAGGGCAACGTGCCGCGGCTCGGCCTCGACTTCAACTCCCAGCGCCGCGCCGTCCTGGACAACCATGCGAAGCGCACGGAGCAGCTCGCCCGGGACGTGAAGGCAGGCAAGGTCCCGCAGCCCGACTTCGTCCTGTGGCCGGAGAACTCCTCCGACCTCGATCCCTACCGCAACGCAGACGCGAGGATCGTCATCGACGACGCCGTGAAGGCGATCGGTGTGCCGACCGTGGTCGGGGCGGTCGTCGAACCCGACACGGGCAACCTGCGCAACACCCTCATCCAGTGGGACCCGGACAAGGGGCCCGTGGCCACGTACGACAAGCGCCACATCCAGCCGTTCGGCGAGTACATGCCGATGCGCTCCTTCGTGCGCATGTTCAGTTCGGACGTCGACCGGGTGCAGCGCGACTTCGGGCCGGGCAAGAAGGTCGGCGTCTTCGACCTGGCGGGCACCGACGTCGGCCTGGTCACCTGCTACGAGGCCGCGTTCGACGACGCCGTACGCGACACGGTCGAGCACGGTGCCCAGCTGATCGCCGTCCCCAGCAACAACGCCACCTTCGGCCGCAGCGAGATGACCTACCAGCAGCTCGCCATGTCCCGGGTACGCGCGGTCGAGCACAGCCGTTCCGTGGTCGTCCCGGTCACCAGCGGTGTCAGCGCGGTGATCCGCCCGGACGGCACCGTCGTCCAGAAGACGAAGATGTTCACGCCGGACGCCTTGGTGGACGAGGTGCCGCTCCGCTCCTCGCTGACCCCGGCGACCAGGATGGGTGCGCTGCCCGAGGGTCTGCTTGCGCTGCTCGCGGTGACCGGCCTCGGCTGGGTGGCGACGCGGACGGTGCGCGCACGACGTTCCCGCTGAGCGGGTGCGCGCGCCACGTAGGGTCGTGGCATGGCAATTCCTGACTTCATCCGTGAGATCCGTGCCACCGCGGGTCAACAGTTGCTCCTGCTGCCCGGCGTCAGCGCAGTCGTCTTCGACGACGACGGCAGAGTGCTTCTCGGACGACGCGCCGACACCGGCAAGTGGTCGATCGTCGGAGGCATCTCCGAACCGGGGGAGCAGCCCGCGGCGACGGCGGAGCGAGAGGTGTACGAGGAGACGGCCGTGCGCTGTGTGGCGGAGCGGGTGGTGCTCACCCAGGCCCTGCCTCCCGTGCAGTACGAGAACGGCGACCGCTGCCAGTACCTGGACGTCACCTTCCGCTGCCGCGCCACCGGCGGCACGGCCCGGGTCAACGACGACGAGTCGCTCGAGGTGGGCTGGTTCCACGTCGACGCGCTTCCACCCCTGCAGGAGTTCGCGCTCTTCCGGATCAAGCAGTCGATGACCGACGGCCCCACCTGGTTCGAGGCCACCGACCCGCAGATGTGACGGGGAGGGGCAGGGTGGCCGCGCACGGCCACCCGGCCCCCGGACCGCTCCGGATCAGTCGCTACGCACCACTGCGTACGGCATCTGCGGACGGCTCCGCGGGTGCGTCCTGCCCGGCACCGGGCTCGACGTCCGCCAGGTCCCGGTGCCGGGTCTCCTTCGCACAGACCACAGCCAGCACGGTGATGAGCGCAGCGGCGATCACGTACAGCGCGATCGGCGTCGAGCTGTCGTAGTCGGCGAGCAGCGCGGTGGCGATGAGCGGCGCCGGGGCACCGGCCGCGACGGACGAGAACTGGGCGCCGATCGACGCACCCGAGTACCGCATCCGGGTCGCGAACAGCTCCGAGAAGAAGGCCGCCTGCGGCGCGTACATCGCCCCGTGGAAGAACAGCCCGACCGTGACGGCGAGCAGCAGACTCCAGAAGCTCCGGCTGTCGATCAGTGCGAAGAACGGGAACATCCAGAGCCCCACCCCGACCGCGCCGACCAGGTACACCGGCCGGCGCCCGACCCGGTCGGACAGCGCACCCCACAGCGGGATGACGGCGAAGTGGATCGCCGACGCGATGAGGACGGCGTTGAGTGCCGTCTGCTTGCTCAGATCGGCCGCCGTCGTCGCGTAGACGAGGATGAACGCCGTGATGACGTAGTAGCTGATGTTCTCCGCCATCCTGGCGCCCATGGCGATCAGCACGTCGCGCCAGTGGTGCCGCAGTACGGCCACGACCGGCATCTTCTCCGCCGCCCCGGTGGCTGCCCTGCGCTCCTCGGCCTGCGCCAGCGCGGCCTTGAACAAGGGTGATTCGTCGACGGACAGACGAATCCACAGACCGATGATCACCAGTACGCCGGAGAGCAGGAAGGGGATACGCCAGCCCCAGGCCTCGAAGGTCGAGTCCGACATGAGCGCGGTCAGCGCGGAGAGCACCCCGGTGGCGAGCAACTGCCCGGCCGGCGCACCGGTCTGCGGCCACGAGGCCCAGAACCCACGACGCTTCGCGTCCCCGTGCTCCGACACCAGCAGCACGGCCCCGCCCCACTCACCGCCGAGGGCGAAGCCCTGCACCAGCCGGAGCACGGTGAGCAGGACGGGAGCGGCGACTCCCACGGTGGCGTGCGTCGGCAGCAGCCCGATCGCGAACGTGGCCCCACCCATCATCAACAGGCTGAGCACCAGCAGCTTCTTGCGCCCGAGCCGGTCGCCGTAGTGCCCGAAGACCAGCGCACCGATCGGCCGCGCGGCGAAGCCGACCGCGTACGTGAGGAAGGACAGGAGGGTTCCCACCAGCGGCTCGGAATCGGGGAAGAACAGCTTGTTGAAGACCAGGGCGGCCGCTGATCCGTACAGAAAGAAGTCGTACCACTCGATGGTGGTGCCGATGAGGCTGGCGGCGACGATGCGGCGGAGGTTGGAGGCGGGTGGGGGAGCGGATGCCTGTGCGGCCATGGGTACCACTTCCGGACGGTGGGCGGGGACGGTTCCGTGTCGCCATACCGTAGGAAGGGCCAGGTCAGGGGCGTATGTGGCGGGACACCATAGTTCGGGTTGCCGGTGTGCGGGCCGGCGCTACGGGGAGGGGGCGCGGGCCCGTTTCCGCTTCAGGGGGTGGGCGGGAGAGAGCTGTCCGAGTTGCACTGTTCGGTATGTTTCGCGAGGGGCGTGCTGACTCCCGTGCTGGTTTGGTGCTGACTAAAAGCCCACGTCATCACCCGTCTTCACCTCTCCCGTGCTGACTTGGTGCTGACTACGCTGCGTTGCAGTCGGGTAATTCGGTGCGGAGCGGACGGCTGAAGCTTCCGTTTGGACGCGTCCTTGCTGCAGATCCGTGAGGCGCGTGTCTCAGTCTCGAAGGGGGCTGTGAGGACGGCGGCGCCGACGCTGCCGCAGGTATGGACCCATCCCGGGGACGGGCGGGTGGCGTCCTCGGAATGGAGACTGCGAAGGCCGGTTTCGGGCGGTTGAAGAAGGGCTGGCAAAAGGGGCGGCGCAACGCGCGAGCGAATCGGACGCGGTGCTGCTCGGAGGTGCGGGAGCAGAAGCGGTCGATTGAGCTTTGATTGCTTGCCGAGGCCGGGTTGTTGCGGATCGGTGTCGCGGCAGGCCGGGTGGGCCTGGTCAACGCCGAGCATGTCGTCCTGGGCGCGGCCGGTGCGATTAGGGTCGCCGAGGACTCCGCGCTGAGAGGCCTATAGAGCCGGCACGAAGAGTGATCACGGCGCGCCGTGCCGGAACCCGCCAGCCGAGACGCGATCTACCACCTGTGCCATGTGGGACCGGAAACCGCCAGCGTCTGCCTCGCGAACTCAACTCCGTCAGCCCCTGCTGCCGCTCGGCGGCTCACCTCCGCTCGCGCGGAGAGCACGGCGACCTCGCCGCACTCGAAGCACGGGCGCACGGCTCACCTCCGCTCGCGCGGAGAGCACTACGCCTCGGCGCCGCACGCAGTGACCAGCAGCGGCTCACCTCCGCTCGCGCGGAGAGCACCCAGCAGCAGGGCGAACAGGATCAGCATGCGACGGCTCACCTCCGCTCGCGCGGAGAGCACGCGGCCTGGACCAGTCGCCCACCCATCTGCGCCGGCTCACCTCCGCTCGCGCGGAGAGCACTGCTGCGGCTACGGAGGCCGGCAGAAGTAGGACGGCTCACCGCTCGCGCGGAGAGCACCACCCAGCAAGGGAGATCAGGTGACGTAGCGACGGCTCACCTCCGCTCGCGCGGAGAGCACGCGGTCGGTGGCGCGCTTCATCCGGGCGGCGGCGGCTCACCTCCGCTCGCGCGGAGAGCACGCCGGAACCCTCTACCGCGTCAGCACATGGATCGGCTCACCTCCGCTCGCGCGGAGAGCACAACGGCTCCCTGCGGGAGATGACCGTGATGGCCGGCTCACCTCCGCTCGCGCGGAGAGCACGCGCTGGTCTCGATGGTGGTGATGTCAGCGGCCGGCTCACCTCCGCTCGCAGCACTGCAACGTGGCCGCGTCCGCGAGGAACGCGCGCGGCTCACCTCCGCTCGCGCGGAGAGCACAGAGGCGCCCGAAGATGCTCCGCCGCGCACTCCGGTTCACCTCCGCTCGCGCGCAGAGCACGGCGACGACGGATGTGGCGTACGCGAGGGCGAAGGTTCACCTCCGCTCGCGCGGAGCGCACCCGGCCAAGGGCATCGTCCAGCCCAAGGGCTACGGTTCACCTCCGCTCGCGCGGAGAGAACTGCTGTTCCAGCTGGTACCGCTCCAGCGACACCGGTTCACCTCCGCTCGCGCGGAGAGCACTCCGGGGTGATCCGGGTCGCGACGCCGTCGACCGGCTGACCTCCGCTCGTGCGGAGAGCACATGATGCAGCGCTCACGCTCCGACGGCTGACCTCCGCTCGCGCGGAGAGCACTCGAGCTCGGGGAGCACTCCGACGTGGGACACCGGCTCACCTCTGCTCGCGCGGAGAGCACTGGGTGTACGGCGTCGACAGGTACTCAGCCACCGGCTCACCTCCGCTCGCGCGGAGAGCACGCGATGCCGGCCACGTCGATGGCCAGTTCTGCCGGCTCACCTTCGCTCGCGCGGAGAGCAGGCGGCGAGGTTGCCCGCGGGCGCGAGCATCAGTGGCTCACCTCCGCTCGCGCGGAGAGCACGGCACCGCGCTGGCCGGCCCGCTCGGCGGCCACGGCTCACCTCCGCTCGCGCGGAGAGCACCGAACTGGTCCCGCACGACCACAAGTACACCGGCTCACCTCCGCTCGCGCAGAAGCACATCCGGCATGCGATGGACACCGGGAAGATCGTCGGCTCACCTCCGCTCCCGCGGAGAGCACCGGTACACCGCGTCCCGTCCATACGTCCGGGTCGGCTCACCTCCGCTCGCGCGGAGAGCACTTCGTGAACGTCGGACAGTGGTTTGTTGGGCACGGTTCACCTCTGCTCGCGCGGAGAGGACAATCGCGCCGGGTGGTAGGCCCCGAGCAGGTTCGGTTCACCTCCGCTCGCGCGGAGAGCACTGCTCCGTCCACTTTCCGGAGGGCGGCCGAGCGGCTCACCTCCGAGAGCACGTCAGCACCGACCAGTTCGAGAACGGACCGGATGGCTGACCTCCGCTCGCGCAGAGAGCACGTAGTGATGCCCAGTACTGGGCCGATGCCGGACGGCTCACCGCCGCTCGCGCGGAGAGGCACGTCATCAGGTACATCAGGCGCCACCCGAACCGCGGCTCACCTCCGCTCGCGCGGAGAGGGCCCCTGACCTCGAAACGGGGGAGGCCCCGGAGCCGGCTCACCTCCGCTTGCGCGGAGAGCACTCGCACCGCATCGGCTCCACCATCTCCCACCGCGGTTCACCTTCCCTCGCACGGAGACCACGGATCCCCGGTCGGCTGATCTTCGTGTGCTAGCTCCTGTCTGCGTTGGGCACCATCGGCACCCTGCTCTCCTAGCGTGACGAGACGCCGACTCATCCCGCGCTCGCGCGTGGGGGAGCACGATGACGCTCTTCACGTTTCAAGGAACGGACGCAGAGACGCGCCGCACAGTTTTCGTGCACCACCGGCGCACAGCCGCTCGCGCAAGCTGACTCCACGAGGGAGAAGGGTGTGGAACCTGTACCTAGCAGTTGGGTTGTCTTCGTTCGCGCGGGGAGAGGATTGCTATGCGGGAGGGAATACGTAGCTGGAGTGGGGACACATCGCCGTGCGGAAGCAGCCAGCCAGCGGATGTATCGCCAGCATGTAAAAGGTGACGGACCCCTGGGATCCGTCACCGTCGGCTCAGAAGAGCCAGCTGACGAGTTCGCTGATCAGGGCACGGATTACCGCGCTGACCACGACGCGTGAGACCTCGAGGAGGACCTTGCGACGCAGGACGAACTTGTGCAGGAACCGCGACATTGCATCTCCAGGCGCAGACACAGCCGAGGTGGCGCCACATCCCTCGAGAGGGTCGTGCGTTCATCTCGATGCCCCGTGGCTGGAGAGCCAATGGCATTCCGCGCACCCCCAGGGAGGCGTGAGCAGTAAGTACTCTACGGGTTGACCAAGTTGGTGTGTCTGCGGTTGTCCGATTTCCCTCCGTCGGTCTTCGCGGGGACGCGGCAAGGCGACGAGGCGTTGCAGGCCAGGCCCTTTCTGCCGCGTTCTCCTGAAGCACACCTGCACCGAACCCGTGACAAGGAGCACTATGTTTCTGGACTCGCGCCTCTGGGGCAAGGCTGCCGGGTTGGGTACGGGCGCCCGCGGTGCAGGGCACACGCATCCTTTGATCTGTCACCTGTTGGACACGGCGGCCGTCGCTGAGGTCGTCTGGGATGAACTGCTGACCGCGCACCAGCGGAGCATGGTGGCGTCGGCGCTGCAGGTTTCGGATGAGCAGGCGCGCGTGCTCGCGGCCTTTTGGGCGGGGCTGCATGACATAGGGAAGATCAGTGTGCCGTTCCAGCTGCACTCGGGTGGACCGAGGAGTGCGGACAAGAAGCTCCTGGCTCACGAGCTGCTCCGTGAGCCGGGCTACGGATTCGGTGCTGGCGCTCAGCTGGACGGGCAGTCGCACGAAGCGGCGGCGCACTGGTGGCTGGTGGGGATGTTCAAGGAGATTGGCTATCCCTCGTCCAGGCGGCGTCCGCAGTCCCAGCTCAGTCATGCTGTGGCCCAGTTGCTGGGTGGGCACGGTGGTTGCTTCCACCCCGTGGTCCACGACAAGGACTCGAGGTGCCCTGCCGCGCGTCACCCCGGTATCGGGGCGGGAAGCTGGGAGGAGCAGCGGCGGACCCACTTCGACGAGGTCCGCAGAGTGGTCAGGGTTGAGTCGGTCCCGCAAGGGCGGATGACGCCGGGAGCGGCTGTTGTCCTGACGGGCTTGGTCACCCTGTCGGACTGGCTGGCCAGTATCACAGAAGAGATCCGGACCCGGCTCAGGAAAGAGGGGTGGGCCGGCACACCCGAAGACCTGGACGCCTACTGGCAGATCGCCCGCACGGCGGCGCCCCGTCTGTTGCAGCAGCAGGACCTGCTCGGGACGGGCTTCGCCCGGCCGCCTGACCCCGCTCCGCGCGTAGGGAAGACCGGTCTTGGGGCGAGCATGGCTCGCCAGCTGCCTGAGCTGGTAACCGAACACGGGCCGGGCATGGTGGTCGTGACCGCGCCACCGTCGCAGGACCGTACAGAAGCGGCCCTTCGCGCAGCGGCAGTCCTTGGGCATGCAGCGAACGCGCGGGGCCTCTTCTATGCACTGCCGACCGGTTCGGCGGCTGACAGCCACATGGCGCAGGTGCATGCGTTCGCCGAGCAGGCACTGACCGGCCCCTGGCGGTCGCTGCTGCTCCACAGCTCTTCCCGGTTGAAGCCGGCGGAAGCCGCGCAGCAGTGGGCGCATGCCAATGCCCCCGATGGAGTCAGCGCGGAGCCTGGTGAGGAGTGGACTCTGACGGCGAACAGCTGGCTCAATTCCCATCACCGCGCGCTATTGGCTGCGGTCGGCACGGGGACGGTGGACGAACTTCTGCAGGCTGTCATGCCGGTGAAGTTCAACGTGATGCGGCTGTTTGCTCTTTCCGGCAAGGTCGTCGTGGTGGATGAAGCCCATGCCCGGGGCGCCTGGGGGCAGAAGCTGATGCTCCGGTTCCTGGAGTGGGCCGCTGCGTTGCGGATCCCCGTTGTCCTGGCCGCGACGGCTGCGGACAGGTCGGTGGACGCGATGCTGGCGGCCTACCGCCGGGGCGCAGGAGGGGGGCGAGAGCCGATGATGCAGCCTCGTCGATCGCCTGGGTGGTCGTTCGTGGATGCCCGGTGCGGAGGCGGGCACCTGCCCCAGCAGCCTGCCCGGGCCACTCGTGCCGGCACGCTCGGCATCAGGGTCGTTGACGGGTCGTCGTACGGGGAGATCCAGGCGGCTCTTGCCGCGATGGTGGCAGCTGGCAACGGAAGGGCCGCCGTCTACCGATCGACGCCCGC
Source organism: Streptomyces sp. NPDC087901 (assembly GCF_044742205.1). Lineage (NCBI taxonomy): Bacteria > Bacillati > Actinomycetota > Actinomycetes > Kitasatosporales > Streptomycetaceae > Streptomyces > Streptomyces sp. NPDC087901. Next base: position 640,464 of record NZ_JBIUUC010000005.1, on the reverse strand, counting down.
GGAAGCCATCAGCACGTTCCACCGGCTCACCCACGATCTGCCCGGTCTCGATGTGACCCTGGTCCATGAACAGATGCGCAACAAGGACCGATGGCAGCGCCTCGCAGCCTGCCGTAGCGTCTTCGACTCTCACGGTGGGGTCTCCGGGCCCTCCGTGCTGGTGACGACGTCGATGCTGGAACATGTCCGGGGCCTGCATTTCGACCTCGTCATCTCCGGGGCGGCACCGCTCGCAAGCTTGTTGGCCCGTGCGGTGCAGAGCGTTGGTGATCGCTCGATGCTGGTGGTGCTCCGTGCGGACAGCGCGTCCGAACTGGACGACGCCGCGCTGGTGCGGCGCACTGGCATGCTTCTGGGAACCGACAGGACGGTCTCTCTGCCCGAAGAACTGCCCGTTCTGCTGGACGAGGTGTACGGCCGTGAGCTCGTCGACAGGTTGGGGGAGTCTGCGGTACGTGAGCTCCAGCAGCTCGACAACGAGCGCACGGTTCGTGAACGCAGAGCCAGTGGTACTGCCGGTTGGCTGGAGGTGCCTGGACCGCGGGAGCTCGACGGCGACCTTGGTCTGCTGAGCCGCGACCACCCGGGTATGACGCCCGATCTGCTTTCCTCCGTGCTCGGCGAGGAGATGGCACATGTGGTCTGCCTCTACCCCGGGTACGACCGGCAGGGCAACCCAGTGCATCTCCTGGAGGACGATCTCCTTGAGACGAAACTTGATCGCAGTCCCAAGGGGAGACCGAATCCCAGCCAGCTCGTCCCCTATCTGATCCCGGTACCGAAGCGACTCGTCGAGGCCGTGGAGGGCGACGCCAACCCTGCCTGGCGCAACATGCCCGCCCTCAACAACGTCCTGCGACTGAACCTGCAACGGGAAGACGGTAAGTGGGTGCACACCAGCTCGAGCCACCGAATTCACGTTTCTGAACTCGGCCTGCAAATTGATCAGTTGCGGTAACCGCCCACGCCGCCCCCGTACGACCTTCTAACATTCGGTGGAAGTCCGACCACGGGGGGAGGGACGTGGCCACACCTGCGTCCAATCTGATCGACCAGCCATGGATTCCGGTCGCATGGCTGGAGGGAAAGCCCGGCCCGCCTCAGGTGGGCCTCAGGAGTCTGTTCCTGCATGCCGGGGAGATCCGCACGCTGCTGATCCCGGAAGCTCCGGCTCACTCGGCGCTGCTGCGCCTGCTGTACGCGCTCACGGCACGGATCACCGCTCTGGATGAGGCCGGTCCCGGAAGCTGGGGCGATCGGCGGGAGGCAATCCTTCAGCAGGGTCTTTTTGAGCAGAGCATCGAACTCGCCGACGGCCACAAGGCCGGCATCGCCGGCTACTTCGACCGGTGGACTCACCGTTTCGACCTGTTCGATCGCGATCGTCCCTGGCTCCAGGACCCCCGCCTCCCCGACCAGTGCGACAGAAACCAAACAGCCGGGACTCACAAGCTGGTCATGAGCCGGTCAGCGGGCAACAACCACTCCTGGTTCGGGCACTGGAGCCATGACAACCCCGTACCTCCCAACCTCTCGCAGACAGCTCTGTCGCTCCTGACCTGGCATTACTGGGGAGCCCCTGGCGCTCTCTCGAAGCGTGCAGTCGGCCATGTGAGCCACCACTACGCGAAGGCTTCACCACTGCGCGCCGCGCTGTCGTATCACCCGGAGTGCGACAACCTTTTCCTGACGCTGCTGGCAGGTCTGACACCGCCGGATGGCGACGTCAGCCGGCAGACCGATCTGTGCCCCTGGGAGCGCGATGACCTCCCGGACCCGCTCATGCCGATGCCCGAGCCACAGGGCCCCTGCTCAGGGCTCACCGCCTGTTCGCAGCACGCTCTCCATCTGGTCCCCGCCCAGGACGGCGAGCACACCGCCGACGCGTACATCACCTGGGCCTACAACGCCGAGCGGATCCGACCGGAAGACGATTACCTGATCTGGGACATCGACAAGGACGGGAAGACTTCCCCCCGCCCCGCACGTTCCTCCCGTTCCTTGTGGCGGGATATCGATGCCCTTCTGCTCAAGCAGCTGAACGACTCCAGCCCCGTCCAGCCGAAGGTCATGGACTACGCCTTCGACGTCAGTGAGTACTTGCGAGTACGCGCGCTCGGCTTCGAACAGGACGCCAGCCAGGCGGCCAACCACCAATACGTCGACTCGACGACCCCGGTACTTCTTTCCCGAGTCGAGGAAGACGCGGTGAGTACCGAGCGGCCCGTACGCCAGCTCCGCGAGCTCGGCGAGCTCTTCGAGGACCGGCTGGAGCAGGCCACGAAGGAAGCCTGGCTGAAATTCACCGATGACAAAAAGAACAAACCGGGGGCTTGGGTGGACGCGGTCATGGCACGGTACTGGCCGTCGGCGGAGGACGAGTTCTGGTCGCGATTCCGTCAGTTGAACCGCTCTGGCGGCGCCGAGAATTCCGGCTTCGATTTCGATGCCACGTGCAGGGCTTTCGGGCGGCACGCGCTCGACGCGTACGAGGCGGTGACCGACTCCGTCACGCGCACCCCACGGGGAGCGAGGGCCGTCACCAGGGCGAAGGCGATCATCCTCGCCGCCCTGAAAGACCCACACAAGGCGATGAAGTAATCGAAGGCGAAAGGGCGGCCAAGAACTCGTGACCGCCGCCCGCCGATCCGAGGACAGGCATGACCTTCCAAGCCCCTGAGGCGAGCAAGCGCCCAAACAACCGCGCCACGTATGCCGCCTTCACCGCGCGCATTGAACGCCTGTGCCGCACAGACCCCGGAGCCCGTGCAGCGCTACGCGCGGGTCTGCGCCGCGACCTGGACCACCCGCGCACCCGCGCCATGCACCGGCTGCTGACGCCGCGACTGCCGGAAGGGTGCGACGACAAGACAGCGCAGGCCCATTACACAGTGGCCGCCCTGATCGCGGCCCAGCCCCGACACGCCTTCGCGTCCGACCAGGAAGACGACGAAGACACCGCAGACGAACAAGGGACCGTAAAGAAGCAGGTCCTTCAACAGGACGGACCGGACGAGGAGGCCGCCCCGCCCGAGCTCACCCGCTACGGCCCCTCGTTCGGTGCCACTCTGGGCCATGCCGTCATCGCGAAGGGCGCCTCCATGCGGATGAGCGCCGCAGAGAGCCGCATCAACCTCCTGACCCGGCAGAGCCTCCGCGGCATCCACCTGCACCTGCCTGGAGCGGTGAATCAGGTACGCACCACCAGCGCCACCATCGACTGGGGACAACTGCTGGCAGACCTCGTCGACTGGCCATACCAGTCCGGGCGTATCAGCCGCCGCTGGCTGCAGGACTTCTACCGCATCACCGCCCGCGCCGACCAGGACTGAACCTCTCACCCACAGGAGATCCCCGATGGACCTCAAGCCACGCTTCATCGACATCCACGTCGTCCAACCCGTTCCCTACGCGAACCTGAACCGGGACGACACCAACTCGGTGAAAACCATGCTCTACGGCGATGCCCTGCGTACCCGCATCTCCAGCCAGTCCTGGAAGCGGGCCATCCGCGAGCACTTCCAGGACGCGCTCGGCGACAACGCGCTGCGCACACGCCGCATCGGTGAGCGCGTCACCGACGTGCTCACCGACCGTGGGTGGGATGTGGCGCTTGCCGAACGCGCGGGAGCGCATGTTGCGGCGGGAAGCAGCATCAAGTGGGAGGTGGCCAAGGGGAAAGACAAGCAGCCCATCACGAACAAGGTCCTGACCAACGCGCTCATCTACCTCCCCGAAGATGCTGTCGAGGAACTGGCTGACATCGCCGAAGCCCACAAGGACGCGCTCACGACGGACTTCACCGGCAAGGGAAAGACCAAGCCCGAAAGCGCCCTGAAAGGGAAGATCGACAAAATTCTTCTCAAGAAGAACGGCGTCATCAACCTCTTCGGCCGCATGCTCGCCGAGGTCGACCAGGCAGGTGTCGACGGTGCCGTCCAGGTCGCGCACGCCTTCACCACGCACACCACCGAGGTCGAACTAGACTACTTCGCAGCCGTCGACGATGTCACCGCGGCGAAGGACGACGAAACCGGCAGCGGACACATGGGCACTGCCGAGTTCAGCACCGGCACCTTCTACCGCTTCGCCACAGTCGATCTCAAGGAACTCAGCAAGAACCTGAGCGACGACAACGACATCAGCCTCGAGGCAGCCCGCGAGCTCGCCGGCCAGTTCCTGCTCTCCTTCATCGAATCGCTACCGCAGGCGAAGAAGAACTCCACCGCCCCGCACACGCTCCCGCACCTAGTCCACGTGGCGGTCCGCTCCGACCGGCCACTGTCATTCGCCGCAGCCTTCGAGGAACCCGTACGGTCTGCCGCACACGGCGGCTACGTCGGACGCTCCGTGGCAGGCATCGACGCCTACTCCAAAGCCGCGAACACCCTCCTCGGCCCCGAGCGGGTCCTGCACGCGGCACATGCTTCCCTCCACTTCGACAAGCTGGAGCACCTCGGCGAGCGCCGCACGTCCTTCGAAGCCCTCGTCACCACCTCCATCGACGCGGCCCTCCCCAAGGCCCCGCAGTGACCGAAACACCAACCCACGGACTGCTGTTGCGCCTGGCAGGCCCACTCCAATCGTGGGGCACGCACAGCAACTACATGCGGCGTGACACAGCCCGATTCCCCACACGGTCCGGCGTCGTAGGCATGCTCGCCGCAGGTCTCGGGCGGGAGCGCGAGGCACCTTTGGACGACCTCACGGCGCTGTCGATGACGGTACGAGTCGACCGACCCGGTGTCGTGCTGTCCGACTTCCACACTGTAGGCGGAGGGCTGCCCGCCGATGAGAAAGTGATCACCGTCGATGGGAAACGCAGGTCCGAGGCCAAGGGCACTCTGGTGTCCAAGCGCCAGTACCTAGCCGACGCCGCTTTCACCCTCGCGCTCACCTCCGACGACGAAGAACTGCTCCACTTGTGCGCTGCCGCCCTGCGTGACCCGCACTGGCCCCTCTTTCTAGGCCGCCGGTCCTGCCCGCCAGAGGGTCCGGTACTGCTGGGAACTGTGGACGATCCGCTGCACCACCTGGTACGGATGCCACTGGCAGCCAAGAGGCCGCGCAACGGCCCGCAGCCGATCGAGTTCTACGGCGACGGACCCCTCGGAGTTCTCCCTGTGTACTCCGACGCCCCAGACAGGGGCGACGGTGACCACCACAGCGGCGACGTCACCGACGAACCAATGTCGTTCGCACCGCTGGAGCGCCAGTACCGGCCCCGGCCTCTGTACCGGCGTTCCGTGCACCTCCCCGATGCCACGTACGAAGGCTTCGGCGCCGGCTACCTGGAAAAGCTCCAACGCTACATCGGTACCCATTTCGCCAAGCCGGAGAGGAACACCCGGTGACTTTGTGGCTGACCCGCATCGTGCCCTCGCCCAGTTCTCGCGAGGCCCACCGGGACCTCGGCGGCAACGACCAAGGCATCCGACTGCACCAACGCATGCTGCAGATGTTCCCCGATGGGGTCGAAGGCCCGGCCCGGGCCGCATTCGGAGTCTTGTTCCGTGCCGAAGAAACCCCACATGGGCCCCAGATCCTCCTGCAGAGCCACACCGCGCCCGACCCCTCACGTCTGCCAGACGCCTACGGCAACGTCGAAACGCGCTCCCTCGACGGTATGTTGTCGCACATACACAAGGGGACAATCGTCAACTACCGCTGTGTGGCCAGTCCCGTGCGCAAGCCCGGGGCCGCCGCACGGGAGGCGTACAAACTCCCACCGGTCGTGGCCCTGAGCGGCAATGCCGCCATTGAATGGTGGGAACGCCAGTCCACCGCAGCTGGTTTGGAACCGCTGCACATCAACGCCCACCCGCTCGCCACGGTACGCGGCTCCCGAGGCCCCAAAGATTCTGCAGCAAAGCAGCGAGTCCAGCACGCCCGCACCCAATTCGACGGGACAGCCCGAGTCCTCGACGCCGACCTACTTCGCGAGAAGCTCGCGGCTGGCATCGGGCGGGGCAAGGCATATGGATGCGGGCTGCTGACGCTCGCGCCAATGCAGCAGCGGTCATAAACGACGGACTCGAAGGACTGGTACAGAGCCTGAAGCACACGGCTCATGTCCTCGGTGATTGTCATCTCAGCCCCCGGGGTCTCCGAGCAGCTGCGCGGCGCCCTCACCCATTGGCTCCTCGAAGTCACACGTTAGTCTTCGCCCACTCGCCAGCCACGAACAAGGCTTCCAGCTACGCATAGCAGGCACCCACCCGCCGCGAACCCGTCGACTTCGACAGCTTCACCCTGATCGCCTTCCAGCACGAGAGCCAAGACCATAAGCCCCTTTTGACAATGCCAGGTGAGAGAGCGTGCTCTACGCGCGAGCGGAGGTGAGCCGCCGGCAGGGACGGCGATCCGTTTGTGAAAGGGGTGCTCTCCGCATGAGCGGAGGTGAACCGGAGGGCCCCCAGGCCCGACGACTGCGGCGCACGTGCTCTCCGCGCTAGCTGAGGTGAACCGATCGACCGGGGACCACGCTGTTACTGGCGGCCGTGCTCTCCGCGCGAGCGGAGGTGAGCCGCCGGAGCAGCAGACGAATGGTGGCTGCGCCCAGCCCTGCTCAGGAAGCGAGGACGAGAGTGACGGCGGCAGCGATCGCGATGATGGTGAGGATGACGGGTGCCATCGAGTGGCCGCGGGTCTCGGGGTTGGCGTAGTCGCCGGACTTGGCGTGGAAGCCAACGGCTCCGACGAGTACGACTGCGAATCCCAGGGCGGCGGCAACGCCGACGGGCCACCAGAAGAGACCGGCGAGGAGCCCTGCGGCTGCGGCCAGCTCGGCCAGCCCGATGAACCGGACCAGCGGGGCGCTGAGGCCTCCCGGAGACTGCAACTGGGCGGGGATGCTGCCCTTGAGCAGGGCTTTCGGTAGTCCGGCAGCCAGCCCGACAATGGCGAGCAGAACGCTTAGTACGGCGGCGAAGACAAACACGGGTCATGCCTTTCTGGAGAGTGACTCGGACCGCCCGGGCTGTGAGGGACCGGCGGGCCGTGGAGGATGGGTGTTCCGGCGGGTTTCGCTGCTCACGTATGAGCGTTGCTGCAGTGCGGTCTCATCGATGGAGTGCGCTGCGGCGCGACGACCTGGCCGCGGGCCGGGAGCCGGCCGCCGCGGTGCGGCCGGTGACACCGGACATTGAGGCGGAACGGCTCGTCGGGGCCGGCCATGCCTCCCATGGGAGGCAGAACGCGGGCACTCAGGTGAGCGGCTGTTCGGTGAGGTTCCTGAGCACCAGTGCGCCCGGAGCCTCGATGAGGCGTCCGCCTTCGTCGAGTCTGCCGAGTTCCACGGGCGACAGCCCGAGCGTGCGGGCGAGCTCGGCGATTCGGGAGCCGGCCTCGTCGGAGTCGCTGGAGACGAAGACCACGCGCTTGCCCTGGCCGGAGGGTACTTCGGCGGCCAGCGTCTGGGCGGGAAGCTGGTTGAAGGCCTTCACGATCTGGGCGCCCGGCAGGACCTCGGCCACATACTGCGAGGAGAGCCGGCCCTTGAGGATGTCGCCCGCGTTGGGCGCGTAGTGCGCGTTGGCGGTGTCGACGACGGTCTTCCCGTTCCAGTCGGGCAGGGTGTTGCCGAACGTCTCGACGGCGCCGAACGGGATGGCCATGAAGATGACGTCGCTCGCCAGTGCCTCAGTGAGCGTCACGGCCCGGACTGCAGGGCCCCAGGAAGCGGCGAGTTCGCTGATGGAGCGCGGTCCGCGGGTGTTGGCGATGCTCACCTCGACTCCGGCCCGGGCGAAAAGGCGCGCCAGCGCCGAACCGATGTTTCCGGTGCCCACGATGGCGTAGCGGGTGTCTGTAGACATGTGTGTGTTCCGTCCCAATCGATTGCTGAGGGCTGTCCAGACGGCAGAACGGCTCCGTCGCCGCGATCCCGCCGGTGACGCCGACCTCCGCCTACCTCTTTGGTTGACGTGTTAACCAAACTCTATGGGTGACTGGTTAACGTGTCAACCAAAGCGGTAGGGTGGACTTCATGGATGAACCGCGATGGCTGGATGAGCGTGAACAACGAGCTTGGCGCAGCCTCATGAAGATGCAGGCCGGCCTGTCCGCATATATCGAGCGGCAGCTGCGCACCCACAGCGGGCTGTCCGCCGCCGACTACCAGGTGTTGGCTCACCTGTCCGAGGCACCCGAGGGGCGCATGAGGTCGTTCGCACTCGGGGATGTGCTGCATTGGGAGAAGAGTCGGCTGTCGCAGCATCTGACCCGCATGCAGAACCGCGACCTCATCCGTCGCGAGCGATGCGCGACCGACCAGCGAGGGGCAGTCGTGGTCATCACCGAACAGGGCCACACCCTCGTCGAGGCAGCCGCCCCGCTCCACCTGGCTGACGTACGCAATGTGCTGATCGACCACGTGACCCCTGCACAGATGGACCTTCTGATCGAATTGGGGGACCAGGTCGAGGCGCGACTCGCCGTGGTCGATCAGAAGCCGGGATGAGCCCTTGCGTACCCGCCGGGCTGACGCCGACCGTGCCGTCAGAGTCTCGCCCGGGTGCTGATGAGGGTCCGGCATCGCGCCAACCGCCCTTACCCCGACACTCGGATCCAACGAAGAAGGCGATGCGGGTCGATGAGCCTCGCCTTCAAAGAGCAAACGTATTCTGAAGATCACCGTTTCAAGATCGAAAAGGACCGAGAACCTTCAAAAACCCCTTCAAAAACCTGGGTCGTTCAAGAATTCGGGAACACCGTTTTCTGACATGATCCGGGGTCATGAGTGACCTTTCGGAGTCGTTCGGACACCCCGAACTCCTCGTCGCCGAGCCGCTGGTGCGCACCGAGATCAAGATCGGGTACGCACGGGTGTCGAGTGGCGGGCAGAAGCTCGACCGGCAGATCGATGCCCTCACCGCCGCCGGGTGCCGGAAGATCTTCGCGGACGAGAAGTCCGGCAAGAGCACGCTCCGCCCGTAGCTGAAGGCGTGCCACGCCTTCCTCGACGCCGGATACCCTTGTCGTCCCCTCGCTCGACCGCTACGGCCGCAGCCTTCAGGACCTCATCAACATGGTCGCCGGCTGCGCGAGCGCGGAATCGGGCTTCACCTCGCTGCACGAGAACCTCGACACCACCACCCCCGGCGGACGGCTCGTCTTCCACGTCTTCGCCGCCCTGGCGGAGTTCATCCGATCTCAGGGTGCAGCTCACCGCATAGATCCGACCGTGTCCCGTTACGGCATCCTCCGGGCCACCGGACACCTCGTACGCCGCGGCCCTGATGCGGTTCTGTCCACCGGCGGTTACGCCGCCGTCGCCCTGTTGAGCAGCAGCACCCGCAACTGGGCCAGGGTGTGATGGCCACTGCCGCACCAGTAGAGGCGGTACACCACGGACAACCAGGGAGCGGGACGGCGGCCTCTCGCCCTCGAATGTCTCCCGCCAGGCGGTGGCCGGTCGTCTGTCTCGCCTTGGTGTCGCTCGGCTTCATAGTCGACCAACTCCGGGGGTACCACCTGCGCGCGGGAGTCCCGGGCGGGTGATTTGCGCCGCGTCCGACCCGTGGACCGCCGGACGCGACAGAGCCGGCCGCCGGTGCCACCGGCGGCCGGCCCACGAGGAGTGCTGCCGCACAGAAGGGCGCGGCGATCTGCCTCACGAACGGGAAAGACGGACTTGGTGGATCAGCAGTTCGGAACGCCGGGAAGCCAGCTGTCGGCCACGTCGATGAAGATGTTGGACACGTAGCCGCCGTAGTCCGGCAGGTAGGACCAGGCGTCATTGCTGTGGCCGTCGGCTTGGACGAGCTGGCCGTGCACCTGGCACTGCACACGCACCGTCGTGGGACCGGGGAGCTGTGCGACCCGGGTGGATGCGCTGGTGGGCTGCTGACGAATGTTGACGTCGGTGCCCCAGGTCGGGAAGGACGTGGCCGGAGCGCCGCTGCCGGTCCACAGATAGGTGACGGTGACCCAGCCGTTGTTGTTCAGACCGACGTTGTAGAACGTACCGTCGGCGAGATCTATGCCTGCCGGGTTGAGCACCCGGCGACCGGACCCGTCCAGCCCGCCGTTGTAACCCTCCTGGTAGGCAGCCTGGGCCTCGGGCTTGCCCTGCGGCAGGTTCTTGAAGGACTCGCGGACGGAGGACGGGTTCCAGTAGTCGTCGCGAGTGTTCCACGGGCCGACGTCCCAGACCGGGGCGGTCTCGCAGCGCGCGGGGCCGCAGACGCGGACCGAGTATTGACCGCTGCCCTTCGGTGAGAGGCCACGCCGGGAGGGGAGCGCCACGAAGTGATCGTTGGGGACGATCACGTGCCCGTTCGCGGTGGTGCCGCCGACCAGGCCCTCACGGGTTGCGTAGACGCTGGCCGTTACGGCTTCCGCCGCCGCCGCTTCGTTGAGCGTGCTGTCGAGTTCTGCGCTCAGTGCCAGGGCGTGCACGGTCGGCGCGGTGCCGTCCGGCGCGGAGACCAGGGTGATACGGGTCTGCACACGGGTGACGGCCCGGGGCAGCAGCGTGGGGGAGTCGTCCCGCGCTTCGCGCCACTCGGTCCACCGGCCCAGCCCGTCCTGTCCGCGTACGTCGACGGCGACCTGGGAGCCGGTGGGAACGGTGGCGTCGAGGTCCGGGGTGATCAGGTCGACCGCGCGGTCGAGTATTCGCGCGGGCAGCAGGACCGTGCCCTGTCCGCGGGTGACACGGGCGGAGGCGGGCCGCAGGCCGGGATCGCGGAGACGCAGACTGCCGTCCACACGGCGGACGTTGGTCTCGTCACCAGTGGGTGCGGACAGGTCCGTCCGCCAGCTGACGCCCCCGAGCGGGGCGTCGGCGGGTGCGGAAACGCGGGCGGCGGCGGGGCCGGCGGCGAGCGTGAGAGCCACCACGGCCAGCAGGGAGACGGCGATGGCCGGCCCTCGTCCCACGGGTAGGGGGCGGGCGTTCGGTCTCTGATTGCGGCGCACTGTGCGCCTCCTTCTCGGTGGGGGGGAAGGCATTTACGGGCAGTTGGGTACGCCCGGGAGTGTGTTGCCGGGGGTGCTGATGTAGATGTTGGTGATCCAGCCGCCGTACTGGGGCAGATAGGCCCACCAGTCGTTGAGGTAGGGCGGAACAGATACCTGTCCGCCCTGCTTCTGGCAGCCGACGAGGACGTCCACTCCGGCGGGCAGAGTGGTGAGGGCGGCGGAGGAAGTGGTGGCGGCCGCGCGGACACGGACGCCGCTGCCCCAGGTGGTGAACCGGGTGCCGGAGGGGCGGACGGCTCCGGGCACGTTCAGGGAACCGGTGAGTGCGGTGACCTTGCTGTAGGCGGTTCCGTACGGGGTGCCATCGGGGTGCAGGGTGAGGACGGCGACCACCGTACGGTCGTCGGGGCCCACGGTTCCGGTGGTGTGCAGGGCCTCGGACGTCAGATCCAGCGCGGGCGCCGCGGCATCGCCGGAAGGCGGCGCGAAGGGGGCCGCAGCGTCGGTGGGCGTCCTTCGGGATCCGGGCCTCGCGGTGTCGTTCCCGGGCATGGCCGGGCCGGGAGCCTTGCCTGAGGCGATGCCGGCCGGTGCCTCAGGAGCGACACAGCCCCCGGAAGTGAAGCCCGACCAGCCCTGCTTGACCGCCCCTGGCGTCTCGAACGCGGAAGGCAGCCCGAAGCCTTGGTCGAAGCCGTCGGCGGCACAGCGTGTGGACCGGTGCAACGCCCCCAGGACGAGGTCCCGCACGGGTGCCGGCGCCTGGTCGAGGAGATAGCGGTAGACGCGGACGGTGTCCGCGGCAGTGGTCGCCGTGTAGCCCCAGTAGCCGGGATAGCCGGCCGGAGGCGGTGCTGTACCGGTGAGCCCCAGGCGGGGCACCATGCGCGAGATCACGGCACTGCCGCCACCGGTGGACCAGTAGTGACTCGCGGCGGCGTCGTCGCTGCTGCTGAGCATCGCCCCGAGCCGGTCCCGGTCCGCCTGCGGCAGATCGTAGGCCGGCCCCCGATTCCACATGTAGTCCAGTGCGAGCAGCAACTTGACCACCGATGCGGAGCGGAATGCGAGGTCCGGCTGGTGCGATTCGGTGAAGCGGCCGGTGAGCCGGTCGAATACCGCGACGCCCGCTGTGACGTCAGCGGGGATGTCCACGGCGGTTCGGGTCTCCGCTTCAACTGCCGCCGCCGGCCCGGCTCCCGTGACAGCGGACCCGGTGGACGGGCGGTGCGCGGAGCCGGCGGACTGCGGACCGTTACGAGCGGCGGCGGAGGGAGACACGAGAGGTTCGGCCACCGCGGAGCCGGCGTACGCGGCGATCAGCGCGGCAGACATGAGGGCGGCGCCGAGCAGCGACGTACGGTGGGCGGGACGGAGCGGAAACATGAATGGGGGGCTCCTTCGGGGCACGGACGCACCGAGCCGGCGGGCTGGTGACGCTGTGGCACGTGAGCAAACGGTGGTGGGGGGCGGCCACGAGACGCAAGCAATTCGTTCCTGGTCGAAGGAGGCCGCCGCACGCTTGTCACAGGCACGGGCCGCCGCTACGTTCCCGACGTCTTACCGCGCCTCCGCCCGGTTCCGTCCGGGCGCCTCCCCCACCTAGGAGCATTCGTGAGGTTTCTCAGACGTCTTCCGGCTCTGTTCGTCGCGGCACTCATGGCCCTGGCCGGACTGTCGGTCGCCCCGGCGCAGGCCGGGGAGGCCGGTGCGACGGCCGCGCCCGTCTTCAAGGCGCCCTACCCCTGCGGCCAGCAATGGACGTACAGCCACCACTCGGCCGAGGTGCGCCGAGCGCTGGACTTCGTGCGCTCCGACGGTGGTACGACGGCCGGCACCCCGGTGCTCGCCTCGGCCGCCGGCACGGCCACCCGCTACTCACAGCCGAGCGGTGCCGGCAACTACATAGCCATCAACCACGGCGGCGGCTGGACGACGTACTACTTCCACCTCTCCGCGTACTCCGTGCCGAGCGGTGCGTCCGTCGCCCAAGGACAGCAGATCGGCGTCACCGGCAGCACGGGCAACTCCTCCGGGGCGCACATTCACTACGAGCAGCTGCTCAACGGAGTGGGCCAGAACATCGTGATCAACGGCGCCGGCCTCTCCTACCCCGGCAGCTACAACCAGGCGTACCTGACCAGTGACAACGGCTGCGGTGGCAGCGGCTTCCCCTTCAACACCTGGGGGAGCGGGGTGAACGTCCGTGCCGACGCGCGCGTCAACGCCACCGTCGTCACCACCCTCGCGGGTCCGACGGCTGTGCGGGTGCTGTGCCAGAAGCAGGGTGACACCGTCAACGCCGAGGGCTACAGCAACAACTGGTGGAGCAAACTGCGCGACCAAAGCGGTTTCATCAGCAACATCTACATCGACCACCCGGACGCGAAACTGCCCGGGGTCCCTCTCTGCTGAACCATGACAGTGCATCGTGAGGGCCCGGCCCGGGGCGAATTCCGGTCGGGCCTCCACGAGTTCCGGTCGGACCCTCGTTCGATCGCCTCAAGTTACTGACATGTATGCGCCACATCAGTGATGCGCGTAGAGTTCCGCAGGGCGGGCGCCGTCAAGCGCCTGCGACCACCGGGGGTGCGCTGTGCTACGGGTGGAATTCACGAGCCAGGAGCTGGCCCGCCTACGCGTCGCGTCCGGCGTGGACCCGCTCTGGGAAACCGCATTGAGCCTGCACCTCCTGCAGAACCGCCAGGCACCCCTCGCGTTCGGAGCCTGGCGCCGCGAGGTGGGGACAGCTCTGCGGCAAGCCGGCCTGGTCTCCCTGACACGCGCCCTGACGCGACTCTGCCCGGACGGCTCCTACTTCCCCGATTTCCTGACGCCCGGCCGCGGTGACGCCGATCTCGAAACCGGGCTCGACCGGCTGCTGTCCACCCCCCGGCACCGATTGCGGGCCGAACTCACCCGTCTGCACGCCCACACCGGACACCCCGCACCGGCCGGTCTGCGCCCGCTCGCCGACGGCTGCCCGAAGGCGCTGCACCGCCTCGGCACCGCGCTGCGCGCCTATCACCAGGTGGCCGTCGAGCCCTACCTCGCCTCGATGCGCGCTCAGGCGGCGGCCGACCGGACCATACGCGTCCAAGCCGTCCTCACGCATGGAGCGGAGGGCCTGCTCACCGGGTACGACCAACTGCCCGGGTGGCGCTACCAGGACCAGAGGCTCCACGCCCCCTACCCCATCGAACGCGAACTCACCCTGCGTGGAAGGGTATTGACACTCATCCCGGCCTTCTTCTGCGTTCGCGCCCCGCTCGCCCTCGTCGATGAGGAACTGCCCCCGGTCCTCGTCCACCCCCTCTCGCCCGCGCCCGGCTGGCTCGAACGCCGCCACCACGGCGGGGACGCCCCGGTGGCCCAGCTCATCGGCGCCTCGCGTGCCGAACTCCTCAGGGTGCTGGACCGTCCGATGACCACCATGGACATCGCCGCGGCGTTGCGACTCGCACCGTCGACGGCCAGCCGGCACGCCACCGTTCTCCGAGAGGCGGGGCTGCTCCTTTCCCAGCGCCAAGGTGTCCGCGTGCTCCACCACCGGACCGGGCTCGGACGGGCGGTGCTGGACGGGGCTCTGGCACCTCAGGGCGGGTCAGCTGAGTCAGTGGCGTCGGCAGGCTCGTAGGGGCCCACAACGCCCTGACGCGACCATGGCCCCCATCCGGTCGCGAGGCGGGCATCCGCCGAACGTGCCGACGGCCGTCAGAAACCCCGAGCCGACCCATTGCCGCCCGAGATGGGCGCTCCTCCAGGGAACCGGTGACATTACGGAGGGCGTCCGGCAGCTCTCGGCCGTCGTCGACCAGGTGCTCGCCGCCACCGGCCCGTCTCAGGTCGACATCATCGGCCACTCCCTCTGTCGGCGCGGTCTCGCGGCATGCCGCGTGCGGCACCCGCAGGGACGCGGGTGTCCCACGCGGCCGAAGGCCGAGCGTCAAGCGGAGGACGCCGAGGCCGGGGCATACTCGAACCAGTCGAAGGCGACCGCGCCCTCGGTGGCGTACATGCCGATAACGCGGCCGGTGAAGCCGCAGGCGACCTCGGCGGACAGGTAGCGCCCGTCCAGTTCGGCGAGTTGCTGGGCGTCCGCGGTGTCGGGATTGCCGAGCCAGAAGGCGATGGTGTCGGGGCCGGTGGTCCCGCCATCGGTGAGTTCGGGCGACGCGGGCACAAGGTCGGACGTCCGGATCGCAATGGTGAGGGTCAGCGGCCAGGACGGGATCGGTCGGCTGGCCACGGTTTGGCGCAGTGGACCGATCCGGGCGACGACGCTGGCCTCTCCGTTTCCGACCTCCAGTTCGTAGTGGTGGGCCTCATCCAGGCGCACGCTGAGGCCGCCGCGTCCCGTACCCGGGTCGATCGCAGCGGTGACGCGGCAGTCGTGGTGTTGCTGGCGGCGGCCGACGAAGGTGTACCCGGGGCGGTCGAGGGTGGTGCCGGTGGCGCTCAGGGCCAGCCAGCCAGGGCGCTCGGTGAGCGACCAGGAACCTTCCGGGCGGGTGAACGGCGAGACCCAGTACGGCGCGAGAGCGGACTCGTCGAAGTCGTTGCGGACGGGCAGGGACGGAACTGGGTGCCAGGCACCGCCGGGGGCTGGGTGGCTCTCGGGAACGGGCGCGACGACGGGCCAGCCGTCCTCGTCCCATTCCACGGGGGTCAGGAACGTCTCGCGGCCGAGCACGTGCACGTCGGGAGTGAAGCCGCGGGGCCGGACGCCGAGCAGCACCATCCACCAACTGCCGTCGGGAGCCTCCACGAGGTCGGCGTGGCCGGTGTTCTGGATGGAGCGGACGGTACCGCTGTGCGACAGCAGGGGGTTGGCGGGTGCGCCTTCCCAAGGGCCGCGCGGCGAGCGGCCACGGGCGATGGACACGCTGTGGCCGCGTTCGGTACCGCCTTCTGCGATCAGCAGGTACCACCAGTCGACGATGCGGTAGAGGTGCGGTGCCTCGGGAAACTTGAGGCCGGTGCCGGACCACGTGGCAAAAGGCCCCTCCAGCACTTCCCCCTTGACCGGGTCGATCCTGGCCATGTTGATGCCGCCTTCGGGCCCGGAGAAGGCGCACCAGCAGGTGCCGTCCTTCTCCCACGCCAGATCGGGGTCGATCCCGGGCAGGTCGATCCACACCGGGTCGCTCCACGGCCCCTCGGGCCGCTCGGCCGAGACAACGAAGTTGCCGCCGCCGTCTGTATTGGTGTTGATGATCCAGTAACGGCCGTCGTGGTGGCGGATCGTGGGGGCGTAGAGGCCGCCGGACGCCTTGGTTCCGGGCAGAGGCAGCGGCAGTTGCTCGGGCCGGTCGAGAGCATTGCCGATGTGCTCCCAGTGCACGAGGTCCTTGCTGTGGAAGAGCGGCAGCCCTGGGAAATACTCGAAGCTGGAGCACACCAGGTAGTAGTCGTCACCGACCCGGCACACGCTCGGATCGGGATGGAACCCGCTGATCACAGGGTTGTCGTATGTGCGCACAGAATGTGTTCCCTTCGAGTCGGCGGGCGCCGTGGAGCGAGTCCAGGGCTGCCCGTACTCCCTGGTGGATCAGCGCGCGGCGTCAGATGCTGTGCATCGCACGGCGGAGGGACGTCCACATACTGAATGTATTCGAGTGTTCCGGCAACGCGCCGAGGTGCCGTAGCTGTCGTTGTGCGCCCGCCAGGTATTGCGGAACAGCCCTTTGACCGAGGCTGGTTGGCGCACTTCCAGCCGGTAGGGGATGGCAGCCGCGGTGGTCATGAGGCCCACACCGGCAGGTCCATCCGGGAGGGACGGGCAGTGCCGTGGGAGATCTCCTGCTGGGCATGCACGGTGACCGTGGCCGTGATGGCGGGTTCGCCGGTGCCGGGGTTGCGGGCGTAACGCGGGTGCGCGCCTGAGGTGACCTGGGTGCCGATTCGGTGACCGGCCGCAAACCGGGGGAAGGCCCGTATGTCGCGACCGAGCCGGTGAACCATGGCTGCTGTCGTACCTACCGGTGGGCGTCAGCTCGCGCACAGCGGACGGGAGCAGGTTGATGCCCACTCCAAGTGGCCGCACGTCAGCAACCCGCTCGAACACGCGCACATCACGGTGTCCTGCCTCATGCAGGCTCAGACCCGCGGCAAGCACGCCGATGCCGGCATCGGCGATCGCGATCGACATCTGGAACCCCCTACATCAGGGAGGTAGTTTTGAGACAAACTACTTTCCGTCGAGAGGTTCGCATACTTCGGCGGCAGCTTGCGGGCCACGCCTCACGGCGGTGGACGACGAGACGTTGTGGCGGCACCAGGACCCGAACCGGAACAAACCGGCGAGGACGTGCAACTACAAACGCTGCGCTGCTCGTGGAGAGCACCATCGCGCAGCGGGAGAACCTGACGGCCTGTACTGCAAGGCCTCGAGGGATCGATCGGCGGGGACCGCAACCGGACGGGCGCGATCGCCGGAGGGCGTCGAAATGTTTCGGTTGCCACCCTTGGCAGTTACTCGTAAGTTTCGAAGAACTTTCGGAAACAAGTCATTGACTGCCGCTCTGCGCCGAGCGCATACTCTCGAGCGATTGAGACCTCCCCGTAACGGAGGCGACTCCGTACGGTCACACCCGTCCACCTGGCACGTTCACACCCGCATGCCGGGAGCCGGGAAGTACGGGTTGCATTGATCGTCGCGAATCCGCGCATGGGACCGACCCTCACTGTCGCCACGGACGACCTGACGCCTGCACACCTGGATCAGCCGCACGTACGAAACTCACGGTACTCAGAGGGTCGTCAATTTCGCCAACTGTTCGCATTCATTGGGCTTATGACGACAGATCAGGGAGCTTTCACCATGACGAGGGAATTGCGCAGCGCGAGGGCTGTCGCGATCGGCTTGGGCATCGCACTCGCTGCCACCGGCTGCGCCGGCGGCGGCAGCGCCGACAGCGGCGGCGGTTCGTCCGATGGCAAGGTCACGCTGACCGTCTGGGAGAACGCGCAGCCCGGGCCCGGTGAGGAGTACTGGCAGGCCGCCGCGAAGGCCTACCACGCCCTGCACCCGAGTGTCACGATCAAGATCCAGGCGATCCAGAACGAGGACCTCGACGGCAAACTGCAGACCGCCCTCAACTCGGGCTCCGCGCCGGACATCTTCCTGCAGCGCGGTGGCGGCAAGATGCAGGCCATGGTCGATGCCGGCCAGGTCCAGGCACTGAACCTCACCGCCACTGACAAGGCGAACGCGGGCGCACCAGCTGTCGAAGGCTATTCGATCGACGGCAAGGTCTACGCGATGCCGGTCGACACGCAGCCCGAGGGCATCTACTACAGCAAGGACCTGTTCAACAAGGCCGGCATCACCTCGACCCCGACGACGATGGACGAACTCGAGGACGCTGTCGCGAAGCTGAAGGCGATCAACGTCGCGCCGATCGCGGTCGGTGCCAAGGACGCCTGGCCGGCCGCGCACTGGTACTACAACTTCGCCCTGCGCGAGTGCAGCCGGAACACCCTGCAGGAGGCTGCAAAGTCACTCGAGTTCACCGATCCGTGCTGGACCAAGGCCGGCGACGACCTTGCTTCGTTCCTGAAGGTCAAGCCCTTCCAGAAGGGTTTCCTGACGAACTCGTCGCAGCAGGGCGCCGGGTCGTCGGCGGGCATGCTCGCGAACCACAAGGCGGCCATGGAGCTCATGGGAAACTGGAACCCCGGGGTGATCGCCGGCTTGACCCCGAACAAGAAGCAGCTCCCTGACCTGGGCTGGTTCCCCTTCCCTGCCGTGGCCGGCGGCCAAGGCGACCCGACCGCGATCATGGGCGGCCTCGACGGATTCTCGCTGTCCAAGAACGCGCCGAAGGAGGCCCATGGCTTCCTCGAGTTCCTGGTGACCAAGGATCAGCAGAGGGCCTTTGCCAAGGCTTTCTACGCGATCCCGGTGAACAAGGACGCCCAGGAGGTCGTCACCGACCCCTACAACGTCTCGGCACTGCAGGCATTCAACAAGGCCGCCTACTCCGTGATGTTCCTTGACACCATGTACGGCCAGAACGTCGGCAACGCCATGAACACCGCCGTCGTGAACCTGATGGCCGGCAAGGGCACCGCAGCCGACATAGCCAAGGACACCAACGCTGCTGCTGCGAAGGGCTGAGTACGCGGACGATGAGCAACACCCTGGGTACTGACACGGCCACCGGCCGCCAGTCGCAGGGCACGCCTGGAGTCGGGGGCGCGGCCAAGTCCGCGTCCCCGACTTCGCCGCAAGCGGCTGCGCGCCGCCGCGGTCGTGCCAAGATGCGACTCGAGATCGCGGTCCTGTCCGGGCCGGCGATCATCATGTTCCTGACGTTTGTGATCTTCCCGGTGGCGCTGGCTGCGTTCTACGGCTTCTACCGGTGGAAGGGCTACGGGCCGCCCACCGACTGGGTCGGCCTGGACAACTACAAGCTGATCCTCACCGACCCCGCGTTCCAGCAAGTTCTGTGGCACACCTTCCTGATCCTGGTGCTCTCCCTGGTCATCCAGGGCCCGCTGGCGATCGTCCTCGCGCTCCTGCTCAACCAGAAGATCCGTGGCCGCTCGTTCATCCGCGTCCTGATCTTCGTTCCCTACGTCGTCTCCGAGGTCATCGTCGGCACCGGCTGGAGTCTGATGCTCCAGACGAACGGTGCTGTCAACGATCTCCTGCAGCACATCGGCCTGGGCTTCCTGCAGGCCGATTGGCTCTCCGACCCGAAGCTGGCCATCTGGACGCTGATGGGCATCATCTCGTGGAAGTACGTTGGTTTTGCGGTGATTCTGATGCTCGCCGGCCTGCAGTCGATCCCCGACGAACTGTTCGAGGCCGCTCGGATCGACGGCGCCTCCTACTGGCAGATCCAGCGCCGCATCACGCTGCCGCTGCTGGGGCCGACGATCCGCATCTGGGTATTCCTGTCGATCATCGGCTCGCTGCAGCTGTTCGATCTCGTCTACATCATCTGGGGGCCGTACGTCGCGGGCACCGCGGGCACCTCGACCATGGCGATCTACATGGTTGCCCAGGGCCGTAACGCGGGCAACTTCGGCTACGGCAGCGCCATCGCGGTCGTGATGTTCCTGATCTCGCTCATCGTCGCGCTGATCTACCAGCGATTCGTCCTGCGCCGCGACCTCCAGGGCGCCGTCACCGAAGGAGCCGCCTGATGAGCGCGACGACCGCCAACTCCTGGTTCTCCTCCGACGCGGAGCCGAACACGCCCATCGACCGTCGCAACAATCGCGACAAACCGCAGAAGTGGGGGAACCCCTTCACCTACTTCATCGCGCTGCTCTTCATCGGGGTCTGTATAGCACCGGTCCTCTACATCGTGCTCGGCGGATTCCGCACCAACTCGCAGTTCACCACGAGCCCGGCCGCTCTGCCGCACCCTTGGGTCCTCAGCAACTACACCGACGTCCTGACGTCGAGGACGTTCTGGGGTGAATTCGCAAACTCCACCATCGTCGCGCTCGTGAGCACCGTCGGTATCGTCGTCCTCGGCCTGATGGTGAGCTTCGTGATCGCGCGCTACGACTTCAAGCTCAAGGGCGCGATGTATTCCCTGTTCGCCGCCGGCCTGATGTTCCCGATGGTCATCGCGATCACCCCGCTGTACCTCGTCATCAAGAACATGGGCCTCGTCGACAACCTGTTCGGCATCATCGTCCCGCAGATCGCCTTCGGCCTGCCGACGACCGTCATCATCCTGGTGCCGTTCCTCAGAGCCATTCCCCACGAGATCGAGGAGGCCGCCGCGATCGACGGTGCAAGCCGACTCGGATTCTTCTTCCGTATGGTGATCCCGCTGTCGCTACCCGGTGTAGTGACAGTCGGTGTCCTCGCGTTCATCGGCAGCTGGAACAACTACGTCCTGCCCCTGTACATCCTCAACTCGGACGCGAACTTCACCCTGCCGCTCGGCGTCCAGGCGTTCTCCTCGCAGTACTCCTCGGACACAGCGAAAGTCCTCGCGTTCACCTCACTCGCCATGCTGCCCGCACTGATCTTCTTCTCGATCTTCGAGAAGAAGATCGTCGGCGGTCTCACCGGCGCTGTGAAGGGATGAAACCAGCACCAGGATCTGCACGGACCCGTCTCACGGCCTGCCCCTGCCGTGCCTCTGGCAGGGGCAGGCCGCCGATGGGCAGCATCGCTCAGCTTCCGCACGCCCCGCGCCATCCATGGAAAGGACCATTGAATTGCCCCGCGCGTAGCCGGGGGCGCCCAACGCGCGCCGCCCGCCTCAACCTGAACACATCCACTTGACAGGCAACGGTGATCCTTTGGCCACTGCACCCTGACGTCCGGCTTATCGGCGATGTGGTGGGTCTACTCTCTCCGAAAGATGCTGAGGCTTTCCCACTTCATATCGGCCGGCGAGGACCGGCGCGTGTGAACTGCCTTGCCCCGGAGCCCTCCTGGCTGGGGCTGGAGGATCTCGACGAATGATGTGGCCGGGATGTCGAGACCGGCTTGCAGGCTGCCCTTTCGCGCTGGCGACGGATGCATGGGCGGGAGACCCTCGGGGAGGTCGGTCATCAGCTCCGCCTCGATCCCGCTGTGGTCCACCAGACGTCGGAGGTCCGCCGGCGAAGGTTGCGGAGTCAGTTGTGCGGCGTTGCCGCAGGAGGCGCGCAGGACGCTGACCATGTACCGCAGTTCGTCCAGTGTCTGAACGCTCAACTGCCTGATCGTGCCTGTGGCTTCGTGTGCTTCGGCGTCTTGGGTGCCGACCTGCAGCGCACCTGCGCGTCCCGGGTGTCGTTGTGGCCGTCCGCTGCTGGGGCAGGCCCCGGTCTCCATCGAATTGAGGCTGACGCCGCAGCCGAGTTGGCTGAGCCGGGTGATCACACGGCGGGTAGCCCGTTGGCTGAGCGGATGAGTCACGACATCGAGCTGGGTAGAAGGAACCGGTGGCCGTGAACGCCAGGAAGCCGTGGGGAGCCTGAGCCCGGCTCCCCACGCCCGGCGTGCCCGGGCCCGGACACGTCCGGGGGCTTGCCCGGGGCACCGGTCTCGGCCCAGGCCCCGCGGGCTCTCGTGTGCGGCCAGCCCTGGTCCCGACGGATCGTTCGAGGGGCCTGCCCGCAGACTGTGGGCCGGGCCCACGCTTCGGCTCGTGTGTTCCTCCGTACCTTCGTATGCTGATCTAGGTACCTGGATCGGTGAGTGCGGGAGATGGTTGTGCCGTTTCGCCTGTTCAGAACAGCCATGGCCGTACCGGCCGCACTGCCGCTGGTGGTCATGGGGATCGCCCTCGTCGTGGACGTAGCCACGGGTGCCCAGTTCAACCTGCTGCCGGTCTACGCGGCTGGCCCGGCTCTCGCCGCAGCGCGTGGACCTGTACGTCTCGTCCCGGCGGTGGGCGTGGTCGCGATGGCCGTTTGCGTCGCAGTGGCGGCGAGTTCGGGCCGTCTGGGCTACGCCCGGATGTACGTCGCGCTGATCGCCATCCTGTACGTCACGTTGGCCGCGTCATACGCGGCGTGGGTCAGGGTCAGGGCGGAACGCCGCCTCGTGGATGTGCAGGAGGTCGCCAACACCTTGGAGGACGTGCTCTTCGCCCCTGTGCCGCCGATGATCGGCCCCGCCCGACTCGCTGCTTCGTATGTCTCTGCGAGTCGGGCCACCCGCGTCGGAGGGGACCTGTACAAGGCGGTGGCCTCTTCTCGGGGGGCCGTGTAGTAATTGCCGATGTCCAGGGCAAGGGGCTCGGAACCGTACGCTGCGCGGCCGTGGTGCTGGCCGCGTTCCGGGAGGCCGCTCCCGACGCGGTGGAGCTGACGGAGATCGCCCGCCGCATCGAGACCGCTCTGGACCGCAGCACCGACGGCGAACGGTTCGTGACCGGCCTCCTCGCTCAGGTCAGCGACGCCGGACACCTCGTGGTGCTCAACCAGGGTCACCCCGCTCCGCTGCTGGTGACCACCGACGGGCGGGCCGAGCTGATCGAACCGAGTGTGTCCCTTCCACCTTTCGGACTCACCGCCCTTGCGGGAGCGGACCCCCAGCAAGAAGGGGTCACACGATCGACTCTTCACGCAGGCGACCGGATCCTCTTCTACACCGACGGGCTCAGCGAGGCCAGGGACGGCACCGGCCGCTTCTACCCAGTGGCCGAGCGGGCGGGGCCACTGTTCGCTGAAGGCCGTCCGGAAACAGCTCTTCGCCGGCTGCGTGCCGACGTGGCCGCGTTCACCGGGAGCGCCCCGAACGACGACTCCGCGCTGCTCCTCCTGGAATTCGGCCCGGGAAACCCTGCGTGACCCCCGGAGCGTGAAAGTTCAGGGAGGCGTCATCCCGCACGACATCTCGGGGGTTCCGTAAATATCGCTGGCTACTCGCCCCACTCGCCGCCCGAAGCATCGTCGTTCGAGTGGTGCACTTCCCAGCACGAGGGGCGTCCTCCCTCGGCGGCGTCACACCGCTGCGCAGACTCTTCGACTTCGCCACCCAGCCCCCGTGTCCGTGAACGTGGCAGCGTGCTCGCCTGTACCGCCATCTGAGAGAGCCCGAGCGGGCTCAGGGCGCCCGATCGGCAGGTTCTGCTGCGGGGCCTTGCCAGTCGAGGCACAGGACGGTTGCGTCGTCCTTGGGCGGTCGGTCGCCGTAGGCGTCGGCAACTGCGGCTACCAGAGTGCGGACGACCTCGCGTGGGTGCTCAGCGGCGGTCTGGACCAGGAGGCCGGGCAGGTCGACCGTCTGCGCTTCGCGTTCCTGCATGCCGTCTGTGTGCAGCACGAGACGGTCACCGGGGCGCAGGTCGATGTCCTGTACCTGGTAGGGACCCTGCGAGGTGAAGCCGAAAGGCATGTCGACGGCCAGGCCCAGCTCCTCGACCGTGCCGTCGCGCAGCCGGAGGGGCCCGGGGTGGCCGGCGTTGACAAGCTGGGCGAGGCTCCCGTCGAGGGAGATGCGCAGCAGCTGCCCGGTGGCGAAGGTGTGCCGCCCGTGGTCGAGGAGGGCCTGATGCATCTGGCGGGCCTGTTCGGCAAGATCCGCTCCGGCGCGGCGTGCGCCGCGGGAGGCGTTCACGACGAGGGTAGCGATGAGTGAGGCATTGACGTCGTGGCCCATGGCGTCGGTGACGGACAGGTGCAGAGCGTTGCTGTCGAGGCTGTAGTCGTAGGTGTCTCCGGCGATGTCCGAGGCCGGAACCAGGGCTCCGGCGAGGGCGAACTCCGCCGCCTCGCACGAGGGGGCGGAGGGGAGGAGCTGGCGCTGGATCTCCGCCGCCAGGCTGACCGCCGTGGTGCGATTGCCCCAGTGGTAGAGGTCGGTGAAGCGACGGTCGGTGACGATGATGTACGCCAGCGCGTGCGCGGCCTCCTCGACCTGCTCCAACACGTCCTCGGTCACGACGTCGAGGAACAGCTCCAGCACGCCGATGGTGTCCCCGCGGTTGGTCACCGGCGCAAGAACCCGCTGCCCCTGCCCGCCCTCCTCCACCCGCACCGGCCTCTGGGCGCGCAGAACCTTGTCGTATATGCCACTGCCGGCAAGGGGGACTCTCTCAGCTCGGTGACCCTGTGAGGCGCCTGCGGTGTCGTTCACCCGCAACAGACGCCTGCCGACCACGTCGACGAACAGGAACGACACGTACCGCGCGCCGAACCGAGCACGCAGATTGCGGGCCACAACATCAAGCGAGTCCACCGGCGCGGCATCCTCTGCCGCAGCCAGCACTTCAGCCAGTCCAAGCCGATCACACGCCACCACAGCCTCCAAAAGTTAAGAGGGCTTCTGCCCGCCCACCAGCCCCGCAGCGCCCCAGCCGAGGAACCACCCCACCCGACCCCGGTGACGCCCCTCAACAGACTCCCGACGTCCTGCTCCTCACCAGATCGTCGTGCTGGCCCCGGCGGCACCTTGAGCATGCTGCAGCTATGGAGCGTGTCCGCCCTGTCTGGGTCGGATACCGGGGTGAGGCGGGCGGTGAAGGCACGGGTGACCTGGCGAGCCCGGCCGATACAGGCCGCGTTGTCGCCCTGGCCCACGGCTGGTACGGGGGCGTGGAAGAGACGCTGATTGTCGTCGTACTGCTCATACGCGTACATCCCACCTGTGATCGGTTGTACCGCTTGTGACGTGACACCCCGCCTGCCCGCTCTGCGAGCCCCTCACACCTCCCGGCGGATGCGCTCAGTGCAGTTTCCAGGTAATGCGCACCGCAGGACATCACTGTCAGTCCATGTAAGAAATCTGCCATGGCGGAGGTAGACATGCGGGTCGCGCTGGGGTTAGTGTTTTGCCCGTAGCCAAGAGATCGAGCGGCCCGGCAGAGATGAACTGCCGGGAAGTAGTACGCGTAAGTGCAGGTCGGTGCGGTGGTGGAGTTCCGAAGCCAAGTATTTGCAGAAAGGGCGACGGGGCTGACCCCGGACCGGGTGGCCCGCAGTGATCAGGGGCCACCGTGAGCAGTGTCGCCGTACGCAAGTGCAGTTGCAGTACCAGTGGTCCCTCGGTAAAGGCGTCAGACTGCGGCGCGCGTACCGGGAAGTTCGGCAGTGGGGTTCTAAGCCAGAGCAGACGCAGGACGGGTGACGGGGCTGGCTGCCGGAACGTGGCGCTCGATTAAGCCACGAGTAGTTCGCATGGCCAGCAGTACCGAAAGCAGTTCCCATAGTTCGCAGTTGATCACCCGAGGGAAGAACGGAGGAGCCAGGCGCCATCTGGATCGCCCGGGCGGATTGTTGAGCCCGGGTACCGCAGGACATCGATAGTGAGGTGGTCTCCGGTCAAGCAACCGCGATCCCCGCAACCCCCGGACCTCTTCCCGGCAGGTATGCGGAAACACAGAGCCGGCGTAGCCGATCAAGGCCGGCTGATGGTGTAGCAGTTCCTTCGGGGCCCGGGTGCCAAATGGCACCCGGGCCCCTCCGACGCGTGTTCCACAGGAAGGTACAGATGACAGCAGACGACTCGTTCGGCCGTCTCGATGATGATGACTACCCCGCCTACACCATGGGCCGGGCCGCCGAGATGCTCAATACCACCCAGAGTTTCCTCCGCGCCATCGGCGAAGCCCGCCTGATCACCCCGCTGCGCTCCGCGGGCGGCCACCGCCGCTACTCCCGCTACCAGCTGCGCATCGCGGCCCGCGCCCGCGAACTCGTCGACCAAGGCACCCCCATCGAGGCCGCCTGCCGCATCGTCATCCTGGAAGACCAGCTCGAGGAAGCTCAGCGCATCAACGCCGAGCATCACCGTGCCGGCGAATAGAGCAGTCCACGAGATCGTGCTTGTCCGGCCGACGGGATGCAGTTTCGGTCTCGCAGGTGCCACGTGCCTCCCACCAGCAGCGGTGTGTCCAAATGTGCGTCGGCCGGGACTGCTCCGGTGCTGGGGTGATCTTGACCAAAGGTGACTCGTTGAGAGCCTGCGCGTCGTGCGCGTCATCCCCTACGAGATGCGCCCTGTCATCCGGTCGCGGCCGACGCCGAGCGGAACGACGATGTCCACCAGAAGGTCACGGCCGGGACGCCGGCGGGTCGGAGGACGGGCCGTCATCGGCCGGCCGCGGTCTCGGGGCCCGCACCTGGCTCTACCTGACCACCCAGTGCCAGACGGTGCGGTACGACCTGTCCGCAAAAAACCAGCCGGTCGAGCCCGGCTCTCGGACGGGGCGGGGGAACGATCCGCGGCGCCAAGGCGTACCGGTGCCAAGGGCGGAGCCAGGCATACGGTGGCCAACCCTCTTGCTCCTGTCCGTACCCGGAGACAGAGCCGGTTGAGGAGCGCACATGGCGGCAAGTGCGGATGCTGCTCGGCGATGCCGAAACCCTCACGGCCATGACCGGCTCGTGGGTGGAGGCTGCAGCAGACCTGTGTGACGGCTTGCGGGTGCGCCTGGCCGAACTCGACCGGAAGATCGGGCTTCCGAGACGGGCTGTCGACATCGCCGTCGGCCCGGGTGCGAAGGCCCTTGCTGCACGTGATCTGAGCCCTGAGGCTTCGCAGGGTGCGCTGGGCCGTGATCGACGTGATGGCGCGCCGGCTCACTGAAGGGTTCAGCAGGCCGTCCGGCATGCCCTGGTCGATGCGAGCTTCGGCGGCATGACGGAGATCGACATCCGGGCGACGGGGATTCCGCCAGCCGGCTGACCTGCAGGGCGGGTCGGGGTGTCCTTTCGGGGGTGGCTGGGACGATGCGCGCATGGCACCCCGGGCAGGCACTCCCAAGACGTCGTCAACGGCCCGCATCGTCCTGCTGACACTCGCGGCCGGGCAGTTCCTGATGGCGCTCGACAGCTCGGTCATGAACGTCTCGATCGCGACGGTCGCGGAAGACGTGGGTACGACGGTGACAGGTGTCCAGGGTGCCATCACGGCCTACACCCTCGTGATGGCGATGTTCATGATTCCCGGCGGCAAGGTCGGGGCACTGATCGGCCGCAAACGCGCGTTCATGATGGGCTGCGCCATCTACGGATGCGGCTCCCTCACCACGGCGCTCGCACCGAACCTGACCGTGCTGTTGCTCGGCTGGTCCTTCCTCGAAGGAATGGGAGCAGCCCTCATCCTGCCTGCGATCGTGGCGCTCGTGGCCAGCAACTTTGCCACCGAGCGTCGTCCCGCCGCCTACGGTCTCGTCGCTGCTGCCGGGGCTGTGGCGATCGCGGTCGGGCCGCTGATCGGCGGCGTCGCGACCACGTACTTCTCCTGGCGCTGGGTCTTCGCCGGGGAAGTCGTGGTGGTGATCGGCATCCTGGTGCTCGCCGGCCGTATCGCCGACGCGCCGGTCGGTGAGCGTCCTCGCATCGATCTTGTCGGCGCCGGGCTGTCGGCGCTCGGACTCGGGGTCTTCGTCTACGGAGTGCTCCGCTCGGACGAATGGGGCTGGTTCCAGCCGAAGCCCGACGAGCCCTCGTGGCTCGGGGTTTCACTGGTCGTGTGGCTGATGCTGGCCGGTCTGCTGCTGATCTGGCTCTTCCTCCGCTGGGAGGCCGGCATGGCGGAGCGGCGCAGGGAGCCACTCGTCGACCCGGGGATGCTGCACAACAAGCAGCTCACCGGAGGACTGACCATGTTCTTCTTCCAGTACCTCGTTCAGATGGGCGTCTTCTTCGTCGTACCCCTCTATCTGTCCGTCGCACTGGGCCTGTCCGCGCTCAAGACCGGCGCCCGCATTCTGCCGCTCTCCGTGACTCTGCTGGCGGCAGCCATCCTGATCCCCCGCTTCCTCCCGGACGTCTCACCGCGGCGGGTGGTGCGGCTCGGGACCCTCGCCTTGCTCGCCGGCGCGCTGGTCCTGATGGCCGCGCTCGACGCGGATGCCAGTGCGGAAATCGTCACCATCCCACTCCTGCTGATCGGCCTCGGCATGGGCGCGCTGGCATCCCAGCTCGGGTCGGTCACCGTGTCCGCAGTGCCTGAAGCACGGAGTGCGGAGGTCGGCGGCGTCCAGAACGCCGTTACCAACCTCGGCGCCTCGATCGGTACGGCGCTCGCCGGGTCGATCATGATCGCGGCGATGACGACCTCCTTCCTCACCAGCGTGGACCAGAACCGGGCAGTCCCGAGCGAGGTCAAGAGTCAGGCGACGGTCGAACTGCAAAGCGGCGTGCCGTTCTTGTCGGATGCCCAGCTCGAGTCCGCCCTGGACGAAGCGGGCACGAGCTCGGCCGTGGCTCAAGCCGCACATGACGCGAACAAGGACGCCAGGATCGACGGTCTGCGCGCCGCACTGGCCATCCTCGCCTTCGCTGCTCTCCTCGCACTGTTCTTCACCTCGCGCATCCCGAACACTCAGCCGCGTTCGACGGAGCCATAGCCGCAGGGCGATGGGAAACGAGCTGTCCTGCTCTTCCTCTGTGCTGTTCCCAGGCGTTGCGCGCGGCGCAGAGCGAGCTCTAGCGCGTCGTCTTCTCGGCTCCCTCAGCTCCCTGCAGTCCAGCCACCACCCGCGCCCGGTGGAGGCATGGGGGCAGTCCCGCCCTGCGCCGGGCTCCGAGTCTCGCTAGCGTTGGCTCGTACGACGTGTCGATGGACAGGGAGCTCCGAGGATGCCCTCACAACCGCGTTCGGCGAGAGGTGACATCGGTCGACGTGTCGCCACGCGTC
Source organism: Streptomyces sp. NPDC087901 (assembly GCF_044742205.1). Classification (NCBI taxonomy): domain Bacteria; kingdom Bacillati; phylum Actinomycetota; class Actinomycetes; order Kitasatosporales; family Streptomycetaceae; genus Streptomyces; species Streptomyces sp. NPDC087901. Next base: position 611,483 of record NZ_JBIUUC010000005.1, on the reverse strand, counting down.
GTAAGCAGCTGGGCCTGTCCAGGCAGGATGTCGCGTTGCGCGCAGCTGCGGCGCCCGGCTACATCGAGTACGTGGAGGAGCACTCCTCGGCGACGCCTGGCATCGGGTTTCTGCTGCGGCTGGCCAACGCCCTCGAAACAACCGTCGAGGAGCTGACAGGCGCCACCGGGGATCTGCCGGCAGGGCTTGGCAAAGCGGCCGAGCAAGCCCGAATGGTGGAACTCGACGAAGCGGATTCCTGGGTCCTGCTCGGCGATCACGGCGTGGGGAGGGTGGCACTGGCCGGCGGAGACGGGCCGGTCGTGCTGCCGCTGAACTACCAGGTGCTGGACGGCGAGGTCATGTTCGGCACTGCTGAGAACTCCCCGCTCGCCGCCGCCGACGGCACAGAGATCGCCTTCGAGGCAGATCACATCGACGACGCCTTCAGCAGAGGGTGGAGTGTGCTGCTCGTCGGGCCCGTTCATGTGGTGGCGGATGAGGAAGTCGCTCGCCGGCTCAGGGAGTCGGCCTACTCGACACCGTGGGCGGGGGAGGGGCGCGAGCACGTCATGCTGCTCTCGCCCCGACGCGTCACCGGTCGCAAGATCATCGTGCACGGTGCTCCGGGCGACGACAGCTGAGTCCGAGGTGAGCGCACCTCGATGCCCAGCACTTGTCCGAGCGCGCTCACTGGTGCGGGACGACTGCGACCGGTGCGCCGCTGTGATGGATCGCCGCTTGGGCCACGTGGCCGAGCCGGGGCCCTGTGGGGATACCCCGGCTGCGGCGTCCGACGACAAGAAGGGCGGCATCCTCCGAAGCGTGGATCAGCTCAGCCGCTGCCGGTCCGTTCACGGTCTTCTCCGTCACGGTGACCTCCGTGAATCTGGACCGCCAGGGCCGGATCATGTCTGCCAGCCCTTCCGCCACCCGTTGCTCGAGTTCGACGCCGATGCCCGGGTCCATGATCGCCGCATATCCGTACGCGGCCGACTGGGACCAGCTGTGCACGACCCGGACCTCCGCGCCCGTGCGCGAGGCTTCGCCGAAGGAAGGCGATGAGCGGGTCGCACGGATGACGGATGTCGAGTCCGAGGACGATGCCCGACCCGGCGTCGCCGGGCGCCTCACCCTGCGATGACAGTTCTGTGGCGCCCTGTGACCGCACGAGGACCACCGGCTGGCGCGACGTGGCGACCACGGGGAGTGAGGCCGAGCCGGTGAGGAAGCCGGCCACTCTGCCCAGTCCCGTGACCCCAGCACCATCCAGCCGGTGCCGTGCAGGGCAAGAAGGAACCTTCAGGCAGTGGTAGTGCTTGCAGCTGGTGCGCTCGTCGAACCAGTGACGGACGGCCCACGGCCTGCGATCAGGGGCGAATGAGCTAAGGACGGAGAACGAGCGGCACTTCGCCGGATGCTGGGTGGCATCACTGCCTCGCTCGGCGACCGGAACACACACAAGACGCTGACGAGACTTTCTCTGTTCTCAGCATGTCGCCGATCGACGAAGGGGCAAAGCGCGAGCGGGTCGAGCGCAGCCTCGCCCAGGAACCGGACCGTGATCTCCTCCCGCCAGCGGGCCCCTTCCTGCAGGCGCAGGACGTCAACGCTGCGCCCCGTAACCAGCTCCAGGACGCACTCTGGGCCGAGGCGTCCCCGCCGGAGATACCCATGCGGAACCGCCGGGAGAGAGCCCGGGCCCTCGACCCGGCGGTCTTGGTGCAGCACCCGGCCCGGTTCACGAAGCTGCCGGACCGAATCTGGGTCATCGACGACGACCCGTTCTCCGAGCTGCTCTATCGAACTCAGAGAGACGGCCGGGGCCACCGTGACGGCACACCGGCCGAGTGGCCGGGCCCGGCGCTGTGCTCCGCTCGACCGCGGCTCCCGTGCGAGCGCCTTGCTTCGCCTCCAGCGTGTCGCGCTTCGCAGTAGATCGGCATATGGCGTCGGTTGGGGATGAGGGAGTCACTCACTTCGGCGGCGGGCGCCGGCGCGGACCCTTCCGAGGCCGCCGGCGTCCGATCCGGAGCACCCGGCTCACCTCATCGGCTGATGGCACGAGGTGAACCGGTTCGGCTTTTCCCAGCTCAATCCGTTCTCGGTCTGGGCGTGTGGAGCTACGGGCGGCACATGTGCGGCGCTACGCCAGCTCCTCTGTGTCGCTGTGTACGGGCGGCGATGTGAGGTAGGCGCAGATCATGTCCGCGAGCATGTTCCGGTAGTGGTCCCTGCTGTCAGGGGCGACCAGGTCGCGCGCGAAGAGCGCGCCGAATGTGTGGCGGTTCGACACGCGGAAGAAGCAGAACGAGCTGATCATCGCGTGTACGTCGATGGCGTCGACCTCCGCGTGGAAGAGCCCCGCCTTCCGTCCTGACTCAAGGATGCGCTGGAGTACGTCGGTCGCCGGGGAGCCCAGTCGGCTCAACTTCTCGGAGCCGATGATGTGTTCTGCCTCGTGGATGTTCTCGATGCTGACGAGCCGGATGAAGTCGGGGTGTGCCTCGTGGTGGTCGAAGGTCAGCTCGACCAGTCGGCGGGTGGCGGCGACGGGATCGAGATGTTCGACGTCCAGGTCCCCTTCCAGCTGACGGATCTCCGAGTAAGCGGCTTCGAGCACCGCTGTGAAGAGCTGTTCCTTGCCGCCGAAGTAGTAGTAGATCATCCGTTTAGTGGTGCGGGTCACGTCGGCGATCTTGTCGACCCGTGCGCCTGCAAAACCATCCCGGGCGAATTCCCGGGTCGCTACCGCGAGGATCTCCGCCCGGGTGCGGGCCGCGTCGCGCTGACGCTCTGCGGGCGCTGGCTTCTGGGCGTTGGGCATGCCCTGGCTCCTCCGGTGCGTCGTGGGTGTCCCGTGATTGTAGGAGCAAGCCAGTGCCTGGATCTTTCGGTGCGAGGGCTTCTCGACGTGGCTCGCTCTTGCTATAAGTAACGTACTAGTTCGTACATTACTGGAGGTGTGATGGACCGGACCACTGCGCGGGCGATCGGGAGGGTACTCGTTCTCAACGGGCCCAACCTCAATCTGCTCGGCACCCGTGAGCCGGCCCTCTACGGCAGCGACACACTCGCCGATGTGGAGAAGCTCTGCCAGGAGACCGCGGCCGCCCACGGTCTGGAAGCCGACTGCAGACAGAGCAACCACGAGGGCGCCCTTGTCGACGCCATCCATGAGGCGCGCACCGGGTTCGCCGGGATTGTGATCAACCCAGGTGCCTACAGCCACACGTCGGTTGCCATCCGCGATGCTCTTGCGGCGGTGGAACGTCCGGTCATGGAGGTGCACCTGACGAACATTCACCGCCGTGAGGAGTTCCGTCACCACAGCTACGTGTCGGGGGTGGCGGCCGCCGTGATCTGCGGGGCGGGCACGGACGGGTACGTCTTCGCGTTGATGCGTCTCGCAACGTTGCTCGGCGGGGGATCGCGGTGACGGCGGGGACGTACCTGGTGGGGCTGATCGGCGCGGGCATCACCACGTCGCTCAGCCCCGCTCTGCACGAGCGCGAGGCGGACCGGCAGGGCCTGCGTTACCTGTACAAGATCCTGGACCTGGATGCTCTGGGCGTCGGTCCTGAGAAGGTGGGCGACCTCGTGAGAGCGGCCCGCGATCTCGGGTACGACGGGCTCAACATCACCCACCCGTGCAAGCAGACCGTCATCCCGCACCTGGACGCCCTCGACCCGCAAGCGGAGGCGCTCGGCGCCGTGAACACCATCGTCTTCCAGGACGGGCGGGCCACGGGGCACAACACCGACGTCACTGGATTCGGCGCGGCGTTCGCCCGGGGACTGCCCGGTGCGCCCACCTCGCACGTGGTCCAGCTGGGAGCTGGTGGGGCGGGTGCGGCCGTCGCCCACGCCATGCTCACTCTGGGCACCGGACGCCTGACCCTGATCGACACCGACGAGTCGCGGGCCCGGTCCCTCGCGGCCTCGTTGAACGCCATCTTCCGCACGGAACGGGTGGTCGCCGGCGGCTCGCGGGATCTCGCCCGTGAACTGGCCCGCTGCGACGGCCTTGTGCACGCCACCCCGACCGGGATGAGCGCGCATCCCGGGACGCCGTTCGCCCCCGAACTGCTCCACCCGGGGATATGGGTGGCCGAAGTCGTCTACCGGCCGCTGGAGACACGGCTGCTCGCCGAGGCGCGCGCACTGGGCTGCACCACGCTGGACGGATCGGGAATGGTCGCGTTGCAGGCCGCGGACGCCTTCCGGTTCTTCACCCGACGCGAACCCGATGTGGAACGCATGCTCGCCGACGTCACCGACCTCACAAGGGTCCCTCCAGCCAGCTGAAGCCAGAAGAAGGATCACGATGCGTACGTCCATCGCCACCGTCTCTGTCAGTGGAACGCTGACAGAGAAGCTCAACGCCGTGGCCCGTGCCGGGTTCGACGGTGTGGAGATCTTCGAGAACGACCTGCTGGGCAGTCCGCTCAGCCCCGAACAGATCAGGGAACGAGCGGCGGACCTGGGCCTCGAACTCTTCCTCTACCAGCCGATGCGGGACGTCGACGGACTCTCCGCCGACTCATTCGCCCGAAGCATGCGCCGGGCGGAGCACAAGTTCCGTGTCATGCGTCGACTCGGCGTCGACACCGTGCTGGCCTGCTCCAACGTCTCCGCACACGCCCGCGACGATGACGCCCTGGCCGCAGCGCAGCTGCGCGAACTGGCCGAGCTGGCGGACGAGTACGGGATCCGCGTCGCCTACGAGGCACTTGCGTGGGGGCGCCACGTCAACACGTACGACCATGCCTGGCGCATCGTCGAGGCAGCGGACCACCCCGCTCTCGGAGTCTGTCTCGACAGCTTCCATATCCTGGCCCGTGGTTCGGACCCGGCAGGCTTCGCCGCGATCCCCGGCGAGAAGATCTTCTTCGTTCAGCTCGCCGACGCCCCGCTCATGGGTATGGACGTCCTGCAATGGAGCCGGCATCACCGGTGCTTCCCCGGCCAAGGCGACTTCGACCTGGCGGAATTCGTCCGGTCCGTGGTCCGGTCCGGATACGACGGCCCGCTCTCGCTGGAAGTGTTCAACGACGTCTTCCGTCAGGCTGACTCCGGCCGCACCGCCATCGACGCCAGGCGTTCTCTCACCGCGTTGCAGGAGGGTGCCGGAGTACTGCAACTTCCCGGCGCCGTTGAGCCCACCGGAATCGCCTTTGCCGAGTTGGTCACCATGGATACGGAGCCGGTCACCGTCCTGCTCCAGGCGCTGGGATTCTCCCGTACCGGAAAGCACCTGTCCAAGCCCGTCGACCTCTGGGAGCAGGGCGCTGCGCGTGTCCTGGTGAACACCGAGCCCGCCACCGGCGGCAGCGGGCCGCGGCTCGCGGCCATCGGCCTCGAGTCACCCGACCCTGGGGCTGCAGCCAAGCGGGCCGAGTCTCTTGGCGCGCCGGTTCTGCCGCGCCGTCGCGCTCGCACGGATGTTCTGCTTGAGACGGTGGCAGCCCCGGACGGAACCGAGCTGTTCTTCTGCGCGTCCGGCCGGCAGGGTCTGCCCGACTGGCTCGACGACTTCGCCCCCATAGCGGGCTCTGCGCCGCATTCCGGGCTCATCACGGGTGTCGATCATGTTGCGCTCACGCAGCCGTGGCACCAGTACGACGAAGCGCTCCTCTTCTACCGCAGCGTGGTCGGGCTCCGGCCGCACGATGGCGTCGATGTTTCCGACCCGTACGGCCTGCGGCGCAGCCGGGCTGTCAGCAACCAGGACGATTCGGTGCGGATCGCGCTGAGCATCGACCCGGCGCCAAGCGCTTCCGCCCGCGCGTCCCAGCACATCGCCCTGGCCACCGACGACATCGTCGCGGCCGCGCGGCGGATCGGAGTCACGGGGCATCTTCTGCCGGTTCCGGACAACTACTACGACGATCTCGGAGCGCGCTACGTCTTCGGCCCCGGTGAACTCCAGACTTACCGTGTGCTGGGAATCCTCTACGACTGTGACGAGCACGGCCAGTTCCGCCACTTCTACACCAGGACCATTGGGGACGTCTTCTTCGAAGTCGTCCAGCGCGACAATGACTATGCGGGCTTCGGCGAGCAGAGCGCCCATGTGCGCCTGACCGCTCAACACGCTCAGAAGCAGACGTGACTGGACCGGCCACATGAGTGGGTCGACGGAAGACCAGTGCCCTCTAAATAGGGTCGCGAGCCGGCCTCTACGTGGTGTTCGCCAGATGGATGTAGTCGCCGCCGGCAGATAGTCGCCCCCGGTGGCGGCAGCACGCATGAGCTCTCCGGTTCCACGTCGTCGTCGGCCGGTGCAGCCTGTCCAAGCCGAAGTTCCTGCGGGCTGCGGATGCAGCTCACCGGTTGCGCGTGTGACGGTGGAGCGGTCGACCCCGAGCTGGCAGGTTCGTGCATTGCGCCGATGGCGGAGGTGGGTGAGGTCGGCCAACAGGCGGTCGAAAGAGACCAACTTGTGCTTCGCAACCGGCGGCTGTGGCTGGTGACGAGCAAGAGCTGAGAACGCAGTCTGATGCCACCTGTGCCACAAGGGGGAGCACCCGGCTACGGGTTCGGGGAACACATCGGGCGTCAGCCACGTGATCCGCCGGCTTGATCGATGTGCGTACCCGGCTCCCCGGCGAACAGACCGTGATCACAGCCGACGCACCGCCCGGCCCGGTGCGGGCTCGTCAGAGGTCAGGCGTGGGAGGCGGGTCGCGGACCGGTGGTCGGACGGCGGGGGACCACATCGGTCAGTTCGCCGGGAGCGGAGTGGGTGAGGGCCGTCAGTGCCGTGTGGTCGGGGGAGAGGGAGCAGGCCGGGTCGGTGCGCGTGGGGTCGCCGGTGAGGGCGAAAGCCTGGCAGCGGCACCCGCCGAAGTCCTGGTCGCGTCGTTCGCAGGACCGGCACGGCGAGGGCATCCAGTCGGTGCCCCGGTAGAGGTTGAACGCTTTGGACTCCTCCCAGATCCAGCGCAAGGGGTGATCCTTGACGTTGACCGGGTCGAGGCCGGGCAGGGTGGCTGCGGCAGGACACGGCAGGGCCGTGCCGTCGGGGGTCACGGTGAGGGAGACCGCTCCCCACCCTCCCATGCAGGGTTTGGCCACTCCGTCGAAGTAGTCCGGCGCGACCCAGACAATTTCCAGGCTGCCGTCCAGCCGCTCGCGCCATCGGTTGACGGACTCCACCGCACGGGCGAGCTGGTCACGACCCGGCATCAATGCCTCCCTGTTGAGGAGGCCCCATCCGTAGAACTGGGTGTTGGCGAGTTCGACCCGGTCCGCTCCCCAGCGCAGGGCGAGCTCCACCAGACCGTCGACGGCGTCCAGGTTGTGTCGGTGCAGTACGGCGTTGACGCCCAGGGGCAGCCCGGCTGCGGTGACGAGTGCCGCCGCGGATTCCTTCGCGGCGAACGCCCGGCTGCCCGCGATGCGGTCCGAGGCGGCCGGGTCGGCGTGCTGGACCGAAAGCTGGACACTGCGCAGTCCCGCGCCGGCCAAGGAACTGAGGCGATCCGCGGTGAGTCCTGAACCGCTGGTGACCAGCTGGGTATAGATGCCGGATTCCTCAGCACCGGTGACGATGGCTTCGAGATCCTTGCGGAGCAGTGGCTCGCCGCCGGAGAGATGGGTCTGTAGAACGCCCAGCTCCGCGGCCTGCCGGAATACGTCCACCCAGTGCCCGGCAGTCATCTCGCGGGAACGACGGGTCAGCTCCAGCGGGTTGGAACAGTAACCGCAGTGCAGCGGACAAGCATGCGTCAGCTCTGCGAGGAGACCCCAGGGGGGTGCGATCGTCACCGGATCCAGCCTTCCTTGCGCATCCGTTCGACGAACGGACCCACTTCCGCGTCGACAGGGGCTTCGGGAAAGTGCGCCCGAAGTTCCTCGGTTATCCGGGCGACCGTTCGCGTGCCGTCGCACAGTTCCACCACGTGGCGGGCGCTGCCTGTCAGCACGACGACCCGCTCAGGCATCAGCAGGACGTGATTGCCGCGCGCCCGGTCGTGCCGCATGAGCACGGCGGGTGCCGGTCGCGGGCACCAGTGGTTCGGATCGGGGGTGGTCATCGTGAGCTCCCCGGCCGGCTCCCGTGTTCCACGGCGTCCAGCAGCGACCACAGAATGTCGCACTTGAAGGAAAGCGCCGACAGCGCGGCAAGCTGTTCGGAACGGGTCCGCGCCCAGGCGGTGACCCAGGTCAGAGCTTCCACTCCGTCGCGGCGTCCCTGCGGAACCCTGCTGCGGAAATAGGCGAGGCCCGGTTCCTCGATCCACGGGTAGTGGATGGGGAAGGTTTCCAAGCGGGTCAGCATGATGTTCGGCGCGCACAGTTCCGTGAGCGAGGACGCCACGGCCTCCATAACGGGGCTCAGTCGGCAGAAGTTCACGTACCCGTCGACCGCGAAACGCACCCCGGGCAGGACGGACTCGCCCGATTCCATTTCCGCGCGGTCGACGCCGACCGCCTCGCCGAGCCGCAGCCAGCGCTCGATGCCGCCTTCGCCTTCCGCGAGGCCGTCGTGGTCCTGGATCCTGCGCAGCCAGGACCGGCGCATTGCCGGCTCGGGCAGTTTGGCGAGGATCAGCGCGTCCTTCACCGGGATGCTGCGCTGGTAGTGGAAGCGGTTGACGACCCAAGTGCGGAGTTCAGCAGGGCTGAGCCCGCCCTGGTGCATCCGCACGTTGAACGGATGGGTGTCGTGGTAGCGGCTGCGTGCGAGCTCCCGCAGTTCATGCTCGAACGCGTCAGCCGGCAAAGGGCTGTTGCACGGCCGTGCGGTGGGTGTCGCAGCCCGTGTCAGGCGTGCGGGAGCGGTTGTCATAGTTCGATCACCATGCCGTCCTGTGCCACTTCGAGCCCTAGCCCGGCAAGCACGCCGTGTTGCGGGGCGAAGGGATCGACCAGCGGGTTCGTGTTGTTGAGGTGGGTGTAGAGGCAGCGCCCGGGTAGCTGTGCCAGCCGCCCGGCCGTGCCGCCCGGGCCGTCGATCGGCAGATGTCCCATGCCGGTGGAGGTCCGGGCGGAGATGCCTAGACGCTTGGGTTCATCGTCGTCCCAGAACGTCCCGTCGACGAAGACGCAGTCGGCTCCGGCAGCCTCATTGGCGAAGTCCTCGGTCCAGGCCGCGAGTGCCGGCGCGTAGAGGGCTGTTGTGCCGGTGGTGGGGTCATGGAGCCGGACGGCGACTACCCAGGTGTCGTCCTCCACGGCGTCGGCGGCATACCGGGGACGTTTGGTTGACAGGGGGACGGCGGACACTTCAATCCCGGCGGCCACTGTCGGAGTCTGCCCGGAAGGGGGCAGATCGTGCCAGGTGATAGTGGCGTACGGGGTGAGGACGGAGTCCAGGGCCAGGCGTTCGCGCAGGGCCTGCCGGACGGGCGCGGTGGCGAAGATCTCGAGGCGGTGGGCCTCGCGCAGCCTCAGAAGGCCCAGTGTGTGGTCGAGTTCGGCGTCGGTGAGCAGGATCCGGACCACGGGGGTGCGCTCGCTGCCTGCCCCGGGGCGGAGTTCGGCGTGCGCCTCCAAATGGTCCGTGATGTCTGGACCGGCGTTGATGAGGAACCAGGAGGACTGGCCGCCGCTGAAAACGGCGAGGGAGTCGTGGCTGCGGCGACGGTCGGGGTGCGCGCGTGCCCCGGAGCAACCGGGGCACGCGCAGTTCCACTGGGGAACTCCTCCACCTGCTGCCGTGCCCAGCGTGAGCAACAGCATGAGGGTGTCTGCTAGAGGTCGTTGAGGTAGTAGGCGGTGACTTCCATGCCGGTCTCGATGACCGTGAAGTCCGGCGAGGACCAGGTGACCACGGGTGTGGTGCTGGACGTGGCCTGGTCCTGCGGGGTGGATGCGCTGGGTTCAAGCATGGTCGAAATCCCTTCGGATGAGGTGCGATCGGTGAGGGGGTGAGGTGCTCTGCCGGGCGGAATGCCGGGCGGAATGCCGGGCGCCGCAGAGAGCGGGAGAGTCCTTGCGGCAAGTGGGTCGAGGACCATTCGGGAATCCGTTGTGCGGTTCTATCGTCCCGTCAGGCGGTTCACTCATACGCTAGACATGGCTGGGAGCGGTTGCAAGAGGTGGGAAGGGGTAGATCCAACGGTTGCCGGCGACGGGTGAAGCCGGTAGCGCCTGGCTCGGGTCCCGGGGCTACTTGCAGAAGGGCTTGATGCCGGAGACCGACTGGATGCCGCCGACGATCAGCTTCTGGAACTCGGCGGCGCCGGCGAAGGAGCCGTCCGTGGTGAATTCCTTGGCATCGTGGCCCAGGGTGGTGACCCAGGACTTGCCGCCGTCGTAGTACTGGCACCAGGCCACCGCGTGGTTGTCACCGTGCCCGGGGTGGTTGTAGTTGCCGGCCACTCCCTTGGCGAGGGTGCTCTCGTCGACCTTGGCGAGCACGCGCACCTTGGTGGGGGCGGGCACGAGGTTGTACCACTCGTCGGTGAAGTTCCACCGAACCGGCAGCTCTTTGGTGGAGACGTCCTTGCGTTCGACGGTCTGCACGGTGCCGGGCTGGGACGCTCCGTGGTCGTAGAAGTTGGCGTTGCCCAGCAATCCCTCGTACCAAGGCCAGTTGTACTCGGTGCCGAAGGCGTTGTGGATGCCGACGAAGCCGCCGCCGCCGCGGATGTACTGTCGCAGTGACGTCTGGGCGGCGTCGTCCAGCGCGTCGCGGCTGGTGGAGAAGAAGACCACGGCGTTGTACTTGAACAGGGTGTTGGGGGAGGCCAGTTGGGTGACATCCTCGGTGTAGTCGACCTGGAAGCCTCCGGTCTCACCGAGCTTGATCATGGCCTTCTGGACCACGTTCGCGTCGGTGAGCGGCGGGTTGAGGCCAGTGGCCAGGGCGGGACCGAGGTTCGCGTGCCGGGGACCCGCTGTACGGGTGTACAGAAGGACCTTGTAGCCCTTGGCCGGGTCGAAGTTTCCCCAGTCGTGGTAGCAGTCGGGATCGAGGCCGCGGCAGACGCCGTAGTCCGGATCGCCCAGTTCCTTGGCGCCGGTCCCGATTCGTCCGTGGGCGACGCTGAGGGTGCCGGTGGCGATGAGCGCCACCACCATGGCGAACGCCATCCCCAGGGTGGCGAGGACCGCCGAGCGTGTGCTCAGAGCTCTCGCTCGGAGCGTTCTTCCTGACATGAGTGTGTTTCCTTCTCTTGTAGGTGACGTACCGGGAGAACGGCACGCCGGAGAGAGGTGAGGCGTCATGGGGCAGGGCGCATCGCTCACCGGGTCGGTGTGGGCGCTGGTTGGGTCATCCGCCCCTGCTGGCGCGATCCACAGCGGATTGGCCGTGTCGCGGGGGCCCTGCGACGGTGTTCTGGTGCGGCGACCGGTGGCCGGGCGGGCACGGCTCCCGGCCGGGGCGCCCGGCGAGAGGGGACTGTGCGGGAGCCGGCTGTTAGGAGACGACGATCTTTCCGGTGCTCTGCGGGGAGATCGGGTCGTTGTAGAAGAACTCGCCGGGCGTGTTGAAGGTGTACGTGTACGAGTCGCCCGGCATCAGCAGTCCGGTGTCGAACTCGGCCTCGAAGAAGGCGACAGCCCCGTGCGCCGACGTGTTCGCCGCCGGGTTGGTGAAGGTCACCGTCGTGCCTCGGGCGATGGCGAGGTGCTGAGGGGACATGGCGTTCTGTGACACCAGGTTCTCGGTGGTCCCCGGCGCGTTCTTCGCGCTGTCCCAGACGCGTCCCAGCGTGATCGTGTTGCCGGCAGTTGCGCCGGTGACGGCTGCCGAGCGGATCTGATTGCGCTTGGACGGGGGAGTGGGCGCGGGGGCGGGTCCGACCTTGCCGCCGACCTTGAAGGCCCACAGGTGGTCGCCGCGCGGGATGTCCGGGTAGGGCAGACCGTTTCCGCCGGCCAGTACGGCCACGTACTGCTCACCGTCGACCTCGTACGTCATGGGGCTGGTGTTGACGCCCGCGCCGCACTGCCAGGTCCACAGCTCCTCGCCGTTGGAGTCGTCCAGGGCGGTCAGGACACCGTCGGGACGCCCCTGGAAGAGCACGCCGCTCGCGGTGCTGAGGACGCCGTTGCCGTGGGCGAGCGACCAGTCGCCCTCCTGTCGCCAGGAGACCGTGTTGGTGCGGGGATCGACGGCCACGACGCCGCCGGCGAAGTACTCGCCGAGCGGGCGGGCGGTGTTGACCCGGCCGCCGTGGGTGTTGGAGTACGCGGAGTTGATCAGCCCGTAGCCGACGTAGACCAGTCCCGTGCGGTGGCTGAAGGACGGGGAGGACCAGTCCGCGCCGCCGCCTGCCCCTGGGTACAGGATGGTGGGCCGGTCCCAGTGGACCTCGAAGACGCCGCCGGTGGCGTAGAAGGGCACCGGGCGGGTTGCCTTGTCGATCCGCGGCTCGGTCTCCACGAACGGCTCACCGCCCGGGAAGGGCTGGGTGGGTGAGGTCTTCTGGAGCGCGTGCTGCGGTACCGGCCGCTCCTCCATGCCGTGGACGGGGTCTCCGGTCGCACGGTCCAGGATGTAGTACATGCCGGTCTTGCTGCCGTAGACGACGACCTTGCGCTTGCGGCCCTTGATCTGGATGTCCGCCAGCACCGGAGACATGACGCCGTCGTAGTCCCAGATGTCGTGATGTACGGACTGGAAGTGCCAGCGCCGCTTCCCGGTCTTGGCGTCGATGGCCACCAGGCAGTTCGCGAAGAGGTTGTCGCCGCCCCGGGTGGAGCCGTCGGTGCGCGGATACGGGTTGCCGAACGTCCAGTAGACGAGGCCCAGTTCGGGGTCGACGGCGGGGTGGATCCAGCACACCGCGCCACCGGTCTTCCAAGTGTCGCCCTCCCAGGTGTCGTGGCCGAACTCGCCGGGGCCGGGGGTTCCCCAGAACGTCCAGACAACTTCGCCGGTCGCTGCGTTCAGGGCGTAGCCGCGGCCACGGGCGCCCGCGGTGCTGCCCTGCGTGCCGACGTAGATCAGGCCGTCCCAGTAGACGACTGCTCCGGCGAGGCTGCCCTTGCTACCGCCGCACTGGCCGCTGGCGGGGTCGCAGCCGGGGTCGCCCTGGTCCTCGATGAGCATCTCCCTGGTCCACACGACCGCGCCGGTCCGCTGGTCCAGGGCGTAGATGATGTTCGCGCCGGAGATGGTGAAGGCAAGCCCTTCACCGAGAGCCACGCCGCGCATGTTGGTGGTCTCGGTGCCGACGCTCGTCTTCCATTTGACGGCGCCGGTACGCCCGTTGACCGCGAAGATGTTCTGCTGCGTGGTGGCGATGTAGAGCACGCCGTCCTGTGCGACGACGGCGCACTGCTGGGCGCGGCCGGTGTCGCCGCCCTCCAGGTTGATGTGCCAGGCCCCGCCGAGCTGCTTGACGTTGCGCGGGGTGATCTTCTTCAGGGATGAGTAGTTCTGGTTGGCGAGGTTGCCCCCGGCCTTGGGGAAGTTCTTCGCTGTCGCCTCGAACGCCTGCCTGGGGACGGGCGTTGCCAGCGTGCCCGTGCGTGATTCAGCTGCCTGGGCGGGGGAGTTGAGAACAGCGATACCCGCTGTCGTGCCGGCCGCGGCTGTGGCGAGAAAACTGCGTCTGTCCATGAACCCTCTTTCGTGGCATGACCCTGCCGAATTCCGGTCCACCTGATGGTCCGGTGGGCGGCGAGGGTAAGAGAGAGTGAGAAGCGGATCTTGGTCCGCTGTGCGGTTCACTAGGCCCGCATGATGGTCGCCGAGTGGCGCTTCCATACGTTAAGGACGTGGCAGCGGCCTGACAAGGGTCACGACGCGGATTCCTCGGCGGCAGGAGGATCGAGGGGGTTCAGGCGGGCGGGCAGGATGGATCGGGGGATGGGGCCCTTGTTCCGGCGGCCCTGCCCGGTCTCCTCCCACGCGTGGGCCAGGATGCCCACCGACCGGCTGATGACGAACAGGCCCCTGGCCAGAGGGGCAGGGAAACCGAGCTCGGCGTAGATGACGGCGGTGGCGCCGTCGATGTTCATCGGTACGGGACGGGCGCCGGCGCGGCGCTGCCGCAGGGCGCGTTCGACGGCCAGGGCGGCCTGCAGGTGGTCGCCCGCGACGACCCCGGCGGCCACGGCTTCCTCCGTCAGCCTCAGAAGCGGATCGCGGCGGGGATCGACGGGATGGAAACGGTGGCCGAAGCCCGGCAGGTAGCGGGAACGTGCCTGGCGCTGCGCCATGACCTCGGTGGCGGCCCTATCCCAGTCCAGGCCTTGCGAGTTCAGGGTGCGTATTTCCTCAAGCATTTCCACGCACTGCTGGCCGGCTCCGCCGTGGACGTCACCGAGCATGTTGACTCCGGTGGCGATCGCGTTGTTGAGCCCCACGCCACAGGTCGCTGCCATGCGTGCGGCAGCGATCGACGGAGCTTGAGGCCCGTGGTCCACGCCCGCCACGAGGGCGGCTTCCAGCAGGGCGGACTGGCGCGGTGACGGGAGAGCCCCGCGCAGCAGGAGCCACAGGGTGTCCACGAGGCCGACCGAGCCGATCAGATCCTGCACGGGCCGGTCCCGCAGTTCGATGGAACCGGGTTCGATGTGGCTGACGGCGGTGGCCCACCACTGTGCCGCTTCATCGTGGGCGGATGTGGACGCGGATGTGCTCATGAGCCTGTTGCCTCCTTCGTGACGGTGGCGGTGGCGGACCAGCGCGATGCGAGCTCGTCCCGTTCATGGTTGTGTTCACCCAGCAGTGGGGGTGGTGTCCGGGGCAGGAAGGCTTCTCCGTCGAAGAGGACCCCGCTTCCCAGTACGGGCAGTGCGGTGCCCGAGGCGTCGGGGCGGCGGAGTTCGGCGATGAACCCCCGGTGCCGCAACTGAGGTTGGGAGAGTGCCTGGGGGACGGTGAGGACGCGGGCCGCGGGCACGCCGGCGGCGGTCAGCAGCTGCTCCCATTCCGCTGCCGGGCGTTGTGAGAGTGCGTGGTTGAGGGCGGTGTTGAGTTCCGCCCGGTGGGCCTTGCGGCTCTCGCGTTCGATGAAGCGGGGATCGGTGAGGAGCTCAGGCGCGCCGACCAGTCGGCACAGTGTTTCGAACTGGCGCTGCTGGTTGGCGGCGATGTTCAAGGGGCCGTCCGCCGTGCGGAAGGTGCCGGAGGGTGCGGCGGTCGCGTTCTGGTCGCCCATCGGCTCCGGGGGGACCCCGCTGACCATGTAGTTCGAAACGGCCCATCCCATGGCCGACAGGGACGTCTCCAGCATGGAGACGTCCAGTCGGCTGCCCTGCCCCGTGCGTTCCCGATGCAGCAGCGCCGCGCTGATGGCGAGCGCTGCGGACAGTCCGCCGGTGGTGTCGCACACCGGGAACCCAACCCGCAGCGGGGCGGTGTCAGCGGTACCCGTCACGCTCATCATCCCGGAGAGCCCCTGGATGATCTGGTCGTACGCCGGTGCGTCACTCATCGGACCGCTCTGGCCGAAGCCGGAGATGGAACAGCAGATCAGCCGAGGATTGATCCGGTCGAGCCGTTCCTGGTCGTAACCCATCCGGGAGAGGACTCCGGCCCGGAAGTTCTCAAGCAGCACGTCGGCGCCTGCGAGCATCTCCTCGAAGACTTCGCGGTCGACCGGTTCCTTGAGATCGAGCTCCACCGACTTCTTGCCGGCGTTCTGCGCCAGAAAGGAAGCTCCGATGCCAGCACGGTTCAGGTCGGCGTCGGGGCCGAGGTTACGAGCCAGGTCGCCCTGGCCGGGGCGCTCGATCTTGATGACCTCCGCCCCGAGGAGCATGAGGTGGTAACTGCAGTACGGCCCTGCCAGGACGTTGGTCAGGTCCAGAACTCTTATGTCGTCGAGCGGTCGCACATCCATGGACGTTGTCTCCTTACACGGCGCCGTCTCACGGTGCCGCCTTCTGGCATGGTGGTCAGCCCCGCGGGCCCAGAGGGTGATCGAAGCCTTGCGACATGATCTGCGCGGCAACCTGAATCAGGTCCTCGGCGAACTCGTCGATCGCATCCTGCGTGATCCGGGCACTCGGTCCGCTGAGGGAGAGCGCCGCAACGACCACACCGGACGAGGTGGCGAGCGGCACGGCAACGGCCGTGAGGCCGACGTCGCGCTCGCCGTGGCTCACCGCGTATCCCTGCTCGGCGACCTGATCCGCCCACTCCCGCAGGCGCTCGGCGTGCGGTTTGCCATGGGGTGAGGCCAGCGCGATCCGGTGCAGCAACGCGTCGCTCGCGCCGCTCAACAACACCTTGGACGAAGCGCCCGCCCACAGCGGCAGTTCATCGCCCACCCGCACCACATGGCGCAGCGGCTGAGGGCTCTCCTGCTGCGCGACACAGACGCGGTGGACATCGCGCCTGATCATCACATTGGCGGTCTCACCGCGCCGGTCCGCCAGCTCCCGCAGCACCTTGATCGTCTCCGGGGGCAACTCCCAGCTCCGGTGAGCGAGATGCGCCCAACGCCACAGGCCGGGACCCGCCGCAAATCCCGCGTCCGTGGACCACAGCAGCCCGTATCCCTCCAGTGTCTGCACCAGCCTGATCACCGTGGTCTTGGCCAAGCCGGTCGCCTCCACCATCGTCTTGAGGGAGACGACGGGCTGCTCCTCGGTCAGCAGCGACAGGATGTCCAGGGCCCTGCGCACGCTGCGTACGCCGCCCGGTCCTTGATCGGAATCCATGATTCCTCCTTTGTAGGGTCTGTGCTGTAGTGCCTGTCAGGGGATACACCCGGACGACATCGTGTCTACGGGGGCGCCGATTCGGTGCGAAACCTGAGTATTCAACTTCTTTCGTGCGGGCTATTGCCAAGCCCAACCGGCGCCCGTACGTTACACGCCAGTCCACAAGGCGGTCTACGAGAACCGCTAGATGGCTTGTCTGGAGAAGTGATGCTGGAAGTCATCCTCAAATCTGTTGCCGATGCGGATGTCGTCGACGCACCGTCCTTCCTGGCGGGTAAATGGTCCAGTGACGGAGCGGCCTCGGAACGAAACGGCCCTTACCTGCGGCGCACCGTCAGCCGGGCTCCCACTGCGCTGCCCGCCGAGATCGACCGGGCCGTGGCGGACGCCCGGAAGTGCGCCCCCAAGGTCGCGACGCTCGCCCCGGCGGCGCGGGCCGAGATCCTGCAGCGCGCCTCGGTGGCCGCGCTGGCCCACCGCGACCAACTGGCTGAACTGCTCGCTCTGGAGCTGGGGAAGCCGGTCAAGGACAGCCGCGTCGAAATCGAGCGGGTCGCCTCGACCTTCGAGGTCTGCGCAGCCGAGGCCCGGCGCATCGACGGGGAGACCCTGCCGGTCGCGGGCTGGAACACCGGTGTCGGCAACAGCGCCTTCACCTACCGCGCTCCCGCCGGAGTGGCCCTGGCCATCACCCCGTTCAACGCTCCCGCGAACCTGTTGGCGCACAAGCTCGGCGCCTCGTTCGCTGCGGGCAACACCACCCTCGTGAAGGCTCCGCCGCAGGCGCCCGGCATCTCGGCAGCCGTAGTGGCCCTGCTCCTGGAGAGCGGTATGCCCTGGCAGGCGGTTCAGCTGCTGCACGGCGGGGGAGACGTCGGCGCCGCGCTGTGCGCGGCCACCGAGGTCGACGTCATCAGCTTCACCGGCAGCGCCGCCACCGGAGCGGCCGTCGCACGCGCCGCCGGCGCGAAGCGACTGGCCCTCGAACTCGGTGGCAACGCCGCCACCATTGTGTGCGAGGACGCCGACATCGAGGCAGCAGCCAAGACCGCGGCGCGCACCGGGTACAGCAACTCCGGGCAGAGCTGCATCTCCGTCCAGCGCGTCTATGTGCACCGCAGCCGCTACGCCGACTTCCTCGACGCCTTTGCCGCCGCGGTCGACACCCTGGTCATCGGCGACCCCATGGACCCGCTGACTGACATCGGATCCATGGTCGACGAGGACGCGGCAGAACGAGTGGTCCGCTGGTCGGCCGAAGCCAAGGACCTCGGCGCCACGGTGCTGCGAGGCGGTACGCGTGACGGAGCCACCGCGACCCCGACGATCATCGCCGGCCCGCCTGCCAATGCCTCGGTCGTCGTCCACGAGGTCTTCGGCGCACTCGTCGCCGTGATGCCCTACGACGATTTCGACACGGTCATCGGCGAGTGCAACGCCAGCCGCTACGGACTGCAGGCCGGCCTCTACACCCATGACATCAACCGCATCTTCACCGCCTGGCGCCGTCTGGAGGTGGGCGGGCTCATCGTCAACGGCACGTCGAACTACCGCCTGGACCACATCCCGTTCGGCGGGGTCAAGGACTCCGGGTTCGGACGCGAGTCGCCGCGCTGGCTGATCGACGACTACACCGTCGTCAAAACCCTGATGCTCCGCGGCCTGTCCATCTGGGGCGATCGCCACGACCTCACGAAAGAGAACCAGTGACCACAGTTACCGCTGCTGAAGCCCTCGTCACCCAACTAGAGTCGTACGGCGTCGAGTACGTATTCGGCACCTGCGGGCACACCAACATCGCCCTCCTCGACGCCCTCGGCCCCAGCACCGTCCACTTCGTGATCGCCCGGCACGAACAGGCGGCCGCGCACGCGGCCGACGGCTACGCTCGCGCCTCCGGAAAGCCCGGCGTCCTGCTCACCCACGTCGGCCCCGGCATGATGAACGCGGTCACCGGCGTTGCCACGGCCGCTATGGACTCCGTCCCGCTCATAGTCATCTCCGGAGACATCCCCTCCTACTATTACGGCCGTCACCCGCACCAGGAGGTCAACCTCCACGCGGACGCCGACCAGACCGCGATCTACCGGCCTTTCTGTAAGCGCGCCTGGCCCGTCCAGCGCACCGCCGACCTGCCCCGGACACTGGAACGCGCCTTCTGGACCGCGACCTCCGGCCGGCCCGGCGCCGTGCTCGTCAACGTCCCCATGGACCTCTTCTCGCGCCAGGTCGAGCCGTACGCCCCCGGATCGCACGCCATACCCGACAGCGCGCTCCCCGGACTCACCGAGGAGACCGCCGAGCGCATCGCCCGGGCCCTGATCGACGCCGAACGCCCGCTCATCTACTTCGGCGGCGGACTGCGCACCCCCGACGCCAAGCAGGCGCTGCTCGCGCTGGCCGACCACCTCGACATCCCCCTCGCCCACTCCCTCATGGGCAAGGGTGCCATCCCCGACCGGCACCCCCTGCTGCTCGGCATGCCCGGTTTCTGGGGCCTGGACTCCACACACGCCCACACCAAGGACGCCGATGTGGTGCTGGCCCTCGCCACCCGCTTCGCGGAGACCGACGCCAGCTCCTGGGAAGCCGCCTACACCTGGAACTTCCCACCGAGCAAGCTCATCCAGATCGACATCGACCCGGCCGAGATCGGCCGCAACTACCCCGTGGAGATCGGAGCGGTAGCCGACGTCGGCCACTCCGTACGCGCCATCGAAGCGGCCGTGCGCGCTCTTCAGCCGGAGCCCACGCGCAGGCCGGGTCTGCGCGAGACCATCGCCACCAGCCGTGCCGAACTCTTCAGCACCGCCGACGAGAACGGGGCCAGCGACAACTTCCCGCTGCGGCCCCAGCGCATCCTCGCCGACCTGCGGGCGAACCTCCCCGCCGACGCGATCCTGGTGACCGACGTCGGCTGGAACAAGAACGGCGTCGCCCAGTCCTACGACCTGCCGCCCGAGGGCCGTTTTATCACCCCCGGCGGAGCCTCCACCATGGGCTTCGGCCCAGCCGCCGCGGTGGGCGTGCAGATGGCACAGCCGCAGCGCACCGTGGTCGCCCTCATCGGCGACGGCGGGATGAGCGCCCAGCTGCCGGCCGTCCCGATGGCCGTGGAACAGGGTCTCCCCGTGATCTTCGCCGTGATGAACAACCGCGCCCACGGCACCATCTCCGACCTTCAGCGCTCCAACTACGGTCGCGGGTACGGGTGCGACTTCACCGGCCCGGACGGTGAGTCCTACAGCCCTGACTTCGCCGCGTACGGCAGGTCCTGCGGAGCCGACGGCTACGAGGTGTCCACCGCCGAGGAACTGGCGAAGGTGCTCGCCACGGCAGTAGAGCGACGACGGCCTGCCGTCATCGACATCCCCATGGTCAACGAGCCGGTCCCCACGCCCGGTCACTGGAACATCAACGACATCTACCAGGGCAAGTTTCAGGACGAAGGATGATTCCCATGCGTGCAAGAAACCGTCACATCGTCACCGCTCCAGCCATCGCGCTGGGTGTTCTCCTCGCCGCGACCGCGTGCAGCGCCCCCGGTGACTCCTCCTCCGACGACGCGGACAGCAGCGGTCCCATCAAGCTCGCCGTGGTGGACGCGCAGAGCGGACAGCTCGCCTCGCTGGGCGACTGGGAGGCCAAGGGAGCCAAGCTCGCCGTCGAGGAGTGGAACAAGAAGGGCGGCATCGAGGGCCGCAAGATCGAGCTGACGGTCTTCGACGACCAAGGCGACCCGACCACCGGTACCAACATCGCGCGCAAGCTGGACAGCGGGAACTACGTCGCGATGATCGGCACCGCCGAGAGCGCCGTCACCGTGGCCATGGCGCCCATCCTCAAGCAGGCGGAGATACCCAACATCACCTCCGGCCAGGCCACCGCACTCGTCGACGTGAAGAGCCCCTTCCTCTTCCTCAACGGCCCCACAAGCACCACCTACGACTCCACACTGGCCGACTACCTGGTCAAGACCAAGAAGTTCAAGAAGATCGCGATGATCTCCAACAACGGCTCATACGGCAAGGGCGAGCACGACGCCTTCACCGCCGCGCTCAAGGAAGCGGGCATCACCCCGGTCACCGACCAGGTCGTCACCACCGACCAGAAGGACTTCAGCGCCTCCCTCTCACGGATCCGCCAGGCCAAGCCCGACGCCATCTTCATCGGCTCGGAAGAAGTCGAAGCCGGCCTCATCGTGAAGCAGTCCCGCGACCTCGGCATCACCGCCCCGTTCGCCGGAGCGGCCCCGCAAGGCACCCCGGTCTTCATCGACACCGCCGGCGCCACGAACGCCGAGGGCACGATCGTCAGCTCGCCCTACCTGAGCAACGAGATCAGCGACGCCAGCCGGGCCTTCGCCACGGCCTACAAGGCCAAGTACGGCAAGGACGCCGAACTCCACGGGGCCAAGGCGTACGACGGCACCAACATCGTGCTCACCGCACTGAAGAACAGCGGCGGCGCCACCGGCAAGAAGCTCGCCGACGAGATCCGGGCCACCAAGTACAACGGCCTGCTCGGCAACTTCGCCTACGACGAGACCGGCGTCGGCATCTTCAAGACCACCATCGGCATCATCAAGGACGGAAAGCTCTCCGCAGCTCAGTAACCAGCCCGTCGAGCCGAGAGCCGGGCTCCGCACCGGCATCAGGGAGCCACCATGCAAGTCACCCTGCAAACTCTCGTCGGAGGTCTCAGCCTCGGAGCGATCTACGCACTGATCGCTGTCGGATTCTCCGTCGTCTACCGCACCATGGGCCTGGTCAACTTCGCCCACGCCGACGTCGCCATGATCGGCGCCTACGCCGCCTCCACGTTCTACCTCACCACCCACATGCCGTTCATAGCGGCCACGGTCATCTCCATCGTCGTCACGGGCATCATCGGTCTGGTCATCGAGCGGGTCCTGCGCCCGCTGGAGCACAAGGACTTCGACCTGATGCTGATCGGCACCATCGGATTCGGAACCGTCCTCCAGGCAGCCGCCACCCTCATCTGGGGAACCACCGGACGAGCCATGCCCTCGCCGATCACTTCCGGTCCCATCGATGTCATGGGGATCCGCATCCGCACCTACGACCTGATGGTCATCGCGGTCACCGCCATAGCCGTAGTCCTGCTCACCATGTTCCTTCAGCGCACCAAGCCCGGAGCCGCGATGCAGGCAGTGGCCATGGACCACGAGGCCGCCACCGCTGTCGGCATCCACGTCGGCCGGAGCAACGCCCTGGCCTTCGCCATCGGAGCCGGCCTCGCGGCGCTGGCCGGCAGCCTCGCCGGACCCATGCTCTACGTCGACGCCACCCTGGGGGGCGCCCTCGGCGTGAAGGGCTTCGCGGCCGCCATGCTCGGTGGGTTCGGCAGCATCCCCGGAGCGGTGGTCGGCGGCCTGGCCATCGGAGTCCTGGACTCCTACGCCGGCGACCACTTCCAGGGCTACTCGGTCCTGGTCACCTTCCTGGTCTTCACCGTGGCCATCATGATCCGGCCCACAGGCATCTTCGGTGAAAGGACGGTGAGCCGGGCATGAGCATCCTCAAATCCAAGCCGGCGCTCATCCTGCTGGGGTGCGTAGCCGCCTACCTGCTCCCGTACGGCCTGAACAGCTACTCGATCCACGTGGTCGACATCGCGATCATCTTCGCGCTCCTTGCCATCGGCATGGGGCTCGTCATGGGCGTCGCGGGCCAGATCAACCTCGCCCAGGTCGCCTTCTTCGGAGTCGGCGCGTACACGACGGCCATCCTGACCACGCATTCCGGCTTCGGCTTCTGGACCGCGGCGATCGTCGGGCTGGCAGCCACTGTCCTGGTGGGACTCCTCGTCGGGTTGCCGGCGCTGCGGATGCAGTCCCACTACCTCGGCATCGTCACGCTCGGCCTGGCACTGGGATTCGTCAACTGGATCACTAACGCGGAGATCACCGGGGGAGCGGACGGCATCTCCGGGATCCCCGTGCCGCCGCTCTTCGGGATCGACCTCGCCGACGAGTACCTCTACTACTACCTGGAGATCGTGGTCTTCGGGCTGGCCCTCGCCTTCGGCACCTTCGTCGTGCGCACCCGGCTCGGACGCAGACTCCGAGCCATGCGGGACGACGCCCTGGCGGCCGGTGCCATGGGTGCGGAGATCCCTCTGCTGCGGATGACCGCGTTCACGCTCGCCAGCGTGTACGGAGGGGCGGCGGGCATTCTGTACGCCGGTCTCATCCGGTACGTCGCCCCCGAGACCTTCAGCCTCAGCAACATGTTCCTGCTGCTGGCCATGGTCATCATCGGAGGCCGGCGCAGCCTCATCGGCTGCGTCGTCGGAGCGGTCGGCCTTGTGCTGATCCGTGAGGCCCTCGTGGACTTCGCCGTCTACGCGCAGCTCGGGTACGGGATCGTCGTCGTCCTGATGGTCGTCTTCGCTCCCACCGGACTCGCCGGGATCCCCGAACGTGTCCGGGAAGCCATCAGCCGCCGCAGGAAGAGCGACGACGTGCGCTCCGCCGAGCTGGGCCCCTACCTGCCCGAGGTCGTCCCCGCTAAGCAGATGCCCGGTAGCGGAGCTGACAGCGGGCCGGCCTTGGAGATCAGCCACCTCACCAAGCGGTTCGGGGCGCTGACCGCGCTCAACGACGTCACCCTGACAGTGGAACGGGGAGAGATCCGCGGCATCGTCGGCCCCAACGGGTCCGGCAAAACAACCCTGTTCAACGTGATCAGCGGGCTGTACCGGCCCTCCGCCGGTCAGGTCTCCGGCGTCGGCCGCGACATCAGCCGGGCCCGCCCGTACCAACTGTCCCTGGCAGGAATGGCGCGCACGTTCCAGAATCTGCGTCTCTTCTCCCAGATGACGGTCCGCGAGAACATCCTTGTCGTCCTCGACCGGTCCCGCACGAGCACGGTCTGGCAGTACGCCGTGTGGCCCGTCGGTGTCCTCTCCAACGAACACCGACTCCAGGCGGAGGCGGACCGCATCCTGAAGGAGTATGGGCTCACGGCCTTCGCCGACGCCCATCCGCAGTCCCTCCCGTACGGCATCCAGCGACGGATCGAGATAGCGAGAGCCATGGCGGGACGGCCCAGCCTGCTTCTCCTGGACGAGCCGGCGGCCGGTCTGAACGGTGAGGAGGTCGGACAGCTCTCCTCGATCGTCCGATCCATCCGCGACCAGGGCATCACCGTTGTCCTCATCGAGCACAACATGGGACTCGTCATGTCCCTGTGCGAACGGATCACCGTCCTCGCGGCAGGCAGCGTCATCGCGGAAGGGTCCCCCGCCGAAGTGGCGGCGACCCCCGAAGTCATCGAGGCATACCTCGGCGACTCGGCGCCGACCGACATACCCGTTCACGCCGCACCGGAGGTTCCGTGATGACCACCGCCGCCGCCGAGCCCTCCGCAGCCGGCACGGGCACCGACAGCCTCGCAGTCACCGACCTGACCGTTCATTACGGGGGAGTCTGCGCCGTCAGATCGGTGGCACTGAGCGTCGCCCCGGGCGAGTCCATGGGAATCATCGGATCCAACGGTGCCGGCAAGACGTCCACACTCAAGGCGCTCATGGGGCTTGTCCCGCGCAGCAGCGGCCGGATCACCCTCGGCGACACCGATCTCAGCAAGGTACGGGCTCGGGACATGGTCCGGCACGGGGTGGGCTACGTCCCCGAGGGCCGACACGTATTCCCCGGACTCTCCGTCGAGAAGAACCTGCTGCTCGGCGCCTACAGCCGGTCATGGAAGGGCGAAACACGCGACACCCTCGCCCACGTGTACGAACTCTTCCCCATCCTGCGGGACTTCCGCAGCCGGGCCGCCGGCGACCTGTCAGGAGGTCAGCAACAGATGCTGGCCATCGGCCGGGCCCTCATGTCCAGGCCGAGGCTCCTCCTGCTGGACGAACCCTCCATGGGCCTCTCACCGAAGCTGATCGAGAGCGTCCTGGACATCCTCGTCCGCCTGCGGAGCGAAGGGCTCGGTCTCCTGCTCGTTGAGCAGAACGCCAAGCTGACGTTCGGGGTCACCAGCCACTGCCTGGTGATGGAGAACGGCTCAGTGGCCATGTCCGGCACGTCCGAGGAGCTCGCGCACGACGAGCGCGTCCGGCAGATCTACCTCGGGCTGTAGGCGGGCCAAATCCGAGGCGTTGTTTCCGCGGAATGCACCTCCGGTCCGGGCAAGCCTTGACCAGCCGCTGGGGCGAGCGGCTGGTCAAGGAAGCCGGACGGCCGGGCCCTCCCCCGGCTTCCTCCGGAAGCAACGGGCCCGTCAGGGACGCGGACGCGTCCAGGGCCTGTCCGGCGGATCTTCGCGGGCCCGCAACGCCTGGCACGCACTCTCGCCGTACGCCCGGATCACCCAAGTACGTCCAGTACGAGGGCGATCCGGGCGCACGCCGACAGCACGCACCAGACGCCGCGGGCTGCTCCACGAGGATCCGCCGGACAGGCCCTCGCCGGAGTTGGAAGCGTCGCCGCTGCCCGCCCCGTCGTGTGCTGAGCACATGCCTGCCTGATACCTCCGCACCGCACGAGGATCGAGCCCATCTGGGACCTGGACCCGGAAGATGCGCAATGAACATTGGCCGAGGCGTACCGCATCTCTCTCAGAGACCTCCCCACCTGGCCGGTCACCGGCCCTGCCGCCCCGGAAGATTCTCCCTCGCAGGGCAGCCGACCCCAGTACTTCGAAAGGAACTGCACGATGAGCGACTCCTGGGACCAGCGGGTGGACCTCCTCGTCCTTGGCTCCGGGGCCAGCGGACTGGGAGCGGCAGCCGTCGGAGCCCAGGAGGGACTCGACGTGCTCGTTCTGGAGAAGACCGAATGGCTCGGCGGCACCACCGCCCTCTCCGCCGGAACGGCCTGGATCCCGGGGCACCGGCACCAGCGCGATCCCGGAATTCGGCAAGGGCCGGCACGCCTTCGGGCATCAGTACGGCGACCCCGCCCATGGACCGAACGTCAACCTCGGCCCGATCGAACGAGCACCCTTCTGCGCCGTCGCCGTGGTTCCGACGCCTTTGGCAACCTCCCGCGGGCTCAGGATCGGCCCCGAAGCCCAGGTCATCGGCGAACACGGCCAGCCGGTCCCCGGCCTGTACGCATGCGGCAACGATGCGAACTCCGTCATGGGAGCGGAATATCCGGGCGCGGGATGTCAAATCGGTTCAGGGCTCACCTTCGGATACCTGGTCGCCCGCCACGCTGCTTGCGCAGCTTCGCGACGCGGCTGATCCAGGGGCCTTCCTCCGCCAGGTTGTGGGTCGCCCGGACGCCGTCGGTGGGGCGAATTCCCGCCCGCTCCGGTGCGGAACAGAGGCCGTGGGCGGCGGTTGGCCAAACCGCCATCAACGTTGACACCGACGATTGGATCATGCTGCGGGATCGCAAGAATGTACAAATTCATGAAGGCATCCTCCGCGAAAGCCCGCACGCAGGCCATCGGCCAACGCAAGGCCGTCCTCATCACTGCCGACCGCCTTGCGGGAGGAACTGGCCGGACCGGGCAAAGCCGAACTCTTCCGTAGCTGTGCACCGTTTGCAGAGTTGGGTGACACCTGACCTGGCTCGCTGAGAGGCGGCCTGGAAGGATGCTGCAGCGACCAAGCCGTATCCGAAGGGGTTGCGCGAGGACATCGTGCGGGTCGCGCCCAACCGCGAGCCCTGCGTCACTCCGGAGCAGATCGCCGCCGACTTCGCGTCCACCCGATCACGCTGCCGAAGTGACTGCGCCGCACCGACATGGATGAGGGCGCCAGGCCCGCGACAGCGTCAAGTGAGTTGGCTGAGCTGCGCGTGGCCCGCAGGTGCATCCGGCTGGTGGAGCAGGAGAACGAGGTTCTGTGGAGGGCTGCCACCGACGCCGGCGTCAGAGACGCCTGGCCCGATTGTCCCGTTGAGTACGAGATCATCATGACTCCGGCCGCAGCCCTGGCTGCATGAACCCTGCTGGCACCTGAGAGACAGGTTCGCATGATCGGCGTTGAATGCGCCGAGGATTTGCAGGGCGCGGCCGATGACGGGACCCGTACCTGTGGGTGGTGAGGGCTGTTGCTCGGACGGTCGGCTCGCTGGGGCTGTGATTGTGGGGCGGTCGTGAGCCAAGGCGTGTGACTCCTTCCTCGACCGGGGTGCGACAGTCCTGCATTCACTGTTCCTCAGCGAGCGGGAGGTAGAAGTCGGACCACGGGACGGGTGGCATCTGAAGGATGCTCGTCCAGGTCTCATGCTTTGCCGGAGAGGGACTCCTCGTCCAGCGAGGCGAGTCTGCTGAGGATGTCGACGGCCAGTGCCCGTTCACCCGCGGGTAGTGATCCGAGGAGCAGTTCGTTGATCCGTTCTGCTGGAGCGATCAGGGCGTCGAGCAGTTCGGCACCCTCGTCGGTGAGGCTCAGCAGGGTTCGCCTGAGGTCTTCCTCGTCGCGCACCTGGCTCACGTAGTGCTGGTCGGTCAGGCGGCGGATCATATGGTTGACGGTAGAACGGTCCAGTGAGGTGAGGTGTGCGAGAGTCCGCTGGTCGATGCCCGGGTCCCGGCTGAGGGCGTTGAGGATGGCGAACTTCTGGGAAGTGATCTCCCTGGACACGTGCTGGGCCCAGAGGGCTGTGTGCACCTGTTCGGCACGCCGGATCAGATGGCCGATGTAGTTGGGCAGCTCCAGTGCGCGTGCCACGGCGCTCCGTCCGTCGTCGAGGTGGTGCCGGCAGGGAGGCAGCCGGTCTGATGGAGTCTAGAGAGTGCGCGACACCACCTTGGGTGCGACTTGTCCGTCAGCGGGGCCGACGCCCGGGGCGCTGGTCGTAGGGGGTGGCCCGTGAGCCGTCGACCCCCACTTCCAGACGGCCGACCTGCTCGATCTCCAGCACGACACGGTCCCCGTGGCTGAGTGGTCCCACGCCTGCCGGTGTGCCGGTCGCGATGATGTCGCCGGGGTGGAGCGTCATCACGGACGAGGTGTAGGCGATCAGGTCTGCCACCCCGAAGATCAGGTCGGCTGTGTTGGTGCGCTGCCGGGTGGTGCCGCCGACATCGCAGCGTAGATCGAGGGAGTCGGGGTCGGGTATCTCGTCGGCGGTGACGATCCAGGGTCCGATCGGTGTGAACGTGTCGAACGACTTGCGTGTGGAGCGGTCTTCGCCGGAGCGGACGGTGATGTCCAGTACGCAGGTGTACCCGAAGACGTAGTCGAGTGCGTCGGCTGCGTCGACGTGAGTGGCGGTGCGCCCGATGACGACGCCCAATTCGCCCTCCTGGTCAGTGCGCTTGTCCGTGTAGGGCAGGACGATGTCCTGGCCCGGTCCGATGACCGAGGAG
Organism: Streptomyces sp. NPDC087901; assembly: GCF_044742205.1. Lineage (NCBI taxonomy): Bacteria > Bacillati > Actinomycetota > Actinomycetes > Kitasatosporales > Streptomycetaceae > Streptomyces > Streptomyces sp. NPDC087901. Next base: position 583,617 of record NZ_JBIUUC010000005.1, on the reverse strand, counting down.
TTGGCTTTCAGGAAGACACCGAGGTCGGCGACCGAGGTGGTGTACTCCATCTCCGCCTTGTGGTCGAGGTAGTTGACCGGAGCGCCGACGACCTTTCCGGGGCGGGGCAGCGGGGATTCCAGGACCGCATCGCTGAGCGGGACGCGTGCGCAGTTGGATACGTCGACATCCACCGCGCCGCCGCGGGCGAGGGCTTCGATGTGCTGGTGCAGTGGTCCGGCCGCACCGGGGGTGCTGCCTTGGGCGAGTTGTTCGGTCACGTCGACGAGGTGGTCGCCGTCGACGATTCCGAGGCGTCCTTGGTTGAACAGGGCCAGGCGCATCGTGGCCTCCTTGTGAAGTGTCGGGTGTGGTGGATCAGGCGCCGGGATCGGCGCTCTCGGTGCGGTAGAGGCCGAGCGAGCGCATGACGGGCTCGTCGCTGTACGAGAACAGGACGGCATCGTCCGAGGTGGAGGCGTTCAGGTGGCGGTAGGAGGCCCAGCCGGGAACCGCGAAGGTGTCGTGCTCGGACCAGTCCAGACGCACGCCGTCCACGATCGTGGCGCCCTCGCCGCGTACGACGTTGAAGATGGTGGATGCGGTGTGCCGGCGGCCGGCTCCCTGGAAGCCGGGGCGCAGGCGTTGGATGCGGCAGCCGATGGTGGGCATGACCGGGCCGCCCGTCCACGGGTTGGTGTACTCCAGGACGATGCCGTCGACGTCGCTCCCTTCGGCGGTGTCAGCGATGCCTTCCAGTGACCGCTCGGTCTCCTGCCAGGTGTAGCGGGTCACGGGGGAGTTGGGCCCGTCCTGGGAGAGCCAGACGGGGTTGAGCCGGCCGTGGAGGAACTGCCTGCTGCCGGCGTCATCGGCTCGGGTGACCGGTTGGAGGCGCTGGTGGAACTTCTCGTAGAAGCCGGCCTCCAGAGCGTTGACCAGCGGGTAGTCGAGAGCGTCGAGCCAGATCATCGGCGCGTCACCCTCATGGGTGTGATCGTGCCAGTGCCATCCCGGAGTCAGCAGCAGATCACCTGGGGCCATGAAGACACGCTCGCCGTTGACCGTCGTCCACGCGCCACTTCCTTCGAGGATGAAGCGGAAGGCGTTGGAGGTGTGCCTGTGGGCGTGGGCAGTCTCGCCCGGCAGGATGATCTGCAGGCCCGCATAGAGAGTGTTGACCGTGGCCGGGGGGTCGCTCAGGCCGGGGTTGACGAGCATGAGGACCCGGCGTTCGGCCTCCTCCAGGGACAGGGTCCTGGAGAAGTGCAGCAGGTGAGGCCGCAGCTCCTGCCAGCTCCATCGGTAGGGCACGGCGCGGCTCTTCGGCTCTGCGGGGAACAGGTTGCCGTAGAAGCGCCAGAGCGGAGCCGCCCCGAGTCCCTCCAGTGCCTTGTAAGCAAGTTCATCGGTCGTCATGGTGTCCTCCTACGAGTGCGGGATCACGGGGTGGGGACGGCGGCAGGGGCAGGTGTCCACACCCAGGAGACGTCGTCGAAGTCCTCGGGGGCACGTGACGCGAAGAGCTGGTTGCGCAGGGTGGCGCCCATGCCTTCCAGGTGGCAGATCTCGCCGAAGCGCCGGGCGTTGGTCTGGATCCGTGCGGCGCGCTCGCGGCGCTGATCGGCGTAGGCGGCGAAGGCGTCCGCAGGGTCCGTGAACCGGCCGAAGGACTGCCCGAGTGCGACGGCGTCTTCCAGTGCCTGGCAGGCTCCCTGGGCCAGGTACTGCAGCATCGGGTGTGCGGCGTCACCGAGCAGGGCGATCCTGCCGTGGACCCAGTTGTCGATGGGCAGGCGGTCGTACAGGGGCCAGCGCCGGTCGCGTGCTATCAGAGGCAGGGCGTCGCGCACGCTCTGGCATGTTCCGGCGAAGCGTTCTTCGAGCTCGGCCTCAGTGCCCCAGTCGTCCGAGTCCGGTGTGTAGTGGTCGCTCTCGAACACGGCGACCTGGTTGTAGAGCTCGCCACGCCGTACCGGGTACTGCACCAGGTGCATGCGAGGCCCTGCCCAGACCATGACGGCATCAGAGGCGGCGTGCTGCGACATCCGGCCGGTCATCCTGTCGGCGGGAAGGGCCCCGCGGAAGGCTACGTAGCGGGAGCAGACCGGCTCTTCGTCGCCGACCAGGGCCTGACGCAGCCGCGAGTGCAGACCGTCCGCCGCCACGACGGCGTCGGCCGTGAGCCTCGGCGCCGTCCCGGCGAAATGGAGGTGTACGGCGGATTCATCCTGTTCGGCGTGCGTGACGGTGTGTCCGGTGCGCAGCGTGACGGCGGGGTGTTCCCGGCAGGCGGCAAGGAGGGCTGCGTGCAGGTCCGTGCGGTGGGTGACGAGGTAGGGATGTGTGAAGCGTTCGGTGTACGCAGAGCTGCGCAGATCGAGAGAGGTGACCTGCTCGCCGCTCAGGGCGTCCATCATCACGAGCCGGGGCGGTGCGACCGCAGTGCGCTGGACTGCATCGAGCACCCCCAGTTCTTCGAGGGCCTGTGAGGCGTTCGGTGCGAGCTGCAGGCCGGCTCCGATCTCCCCGAACTGGGCAGCTCGTTCGAGGAGAGTCACGTGGTGACCGGCACGGGCGATCGACAGCGCGGCGGCCATGCCGCCGATACCACCGCCGACCACGGCGATGCGGAGTGCAACAGGGGTCACGGACATATGGCCTCCTTGGTCAGGGAAGTGGAGGACACCGAGGGGAAGCGCGAGACGCGCGCAAATGATCAGTGCATCATCAGTACATCAATCATTGGTGTACTGACTATATTGTGAGGGTGTTACCCAGGTGTCAACGGTTCAGGGGGAAAGGCCAGCAGGGAAGACGGGACGTCAGGTCTGTGCGATCAGCATGCGGCCGTGTGACTGTCCGCGTAAACGGGAGCGGCGGTGCGCGTGGTGATGTCCGCGAACGTTACGCCCGGGGCTGTTTCGACGAGGGCGAAGCCGCGGTCGGTGACGTCCAGGACGCCGAGGTCGGTGATGATGCGGTGCACACACTGCCGACCGGTGAGGGGCAAGGCGCACTCCTCCATGATTTTTGGGCTGCCGTCCTTGGCAGTGTGCTCCATGAGGACGATGACGCGCCGGGCGCCGTGGACAAGGTCCATGGCGCCGCCCATGCCCTTGACCATCTTGCCGGGGATCATCCAGTTGGCGAGGTCGCCTCGGGCCGACACCTGCATGGCGCCGAGAACGGCGGTGTCGATGTGACCCCCGCGGATCATGCCGAAGGAGAGTGCGGAGTCGAAGAAGGATGCACCGGGCAGGACGGTGACAGTTTCCTTCCCGGCGTTGATGAGGTCCGCGTCCACCTGGTCCTCGGTGGGATAAGGACCGGTGCCGAGGATGCCGTTCTCGGAGTGGAGCACGACGTGCACCCCGGGCGGGAGATAGCCGGGGATGAGAGTGGGGAGGCCGATGCCCAGATTGACGTAGGAGCCGTCAGCGAGTTCCCCGGCTGCGCGGGAGGCCATCTGTTCTCGGGTCCAGGGCATCAGTTGCCCACCGTCCTCTTCTCGATGTGCTTGTCGGCGGCCTGCTCGGGGGTGAGCTCCACAACCCTCTGCACGTAGATGCCAGGCAGGTGGACCTCGTCGGGGGCCAGCTCGCCGGGTTCGACGAGTTCCTCGACTTCAGCAATGGTGACGCGGCCGGCCATGGCCGCGAGGGGGTTGAAGTTGGCCGCAGCCCGGCGGAATACGAGGTTGCCGTGCCGGTCGCCCCGCCATGCTCGGACGAGGGCGAAGTCGGTGGCGATGCCGTGCTCCAGAAGGTACGTGCGCCCGGAGAAGTCCCGGGTTTCCTTGGGCGGCGAGGCGACGGCAACCGTGCCGTCGTGCGCGTAGCGCCAGGGCAGGCCGCCCTCCGCCACCTGGGTACCGACGCCGGCAGGCGTGTAAAAGGCGGGTATCCCGGCGCCACCGGCCCGCAGGCGTTCGGCGAGCGTGCCCTGCGGGGTCAGCTCCACCTCCAGCTCTCCGCTGAGGTACTGCCGGGCGAACTCCTTGTTCTCGCCCACGTAGGAGCCGGTTACACGGGAGATGCGTCCTGCGGCGAGCAGGATGCCGAGGCCGCGGCCGTCCACTCCGCAATTATTGGAAACGACATTCAGGCCGCTGGCCCCTTGCTTGTGCAGGGCGTCGATGAGCACATCGGGAATGCCGGAGAGTCCGAAACCGCCGACGGCCAGTGAGGCACCGGCGGGGATGTCTGCGACCGCCTCGGCGGCGCTGCCACTGACTTTGTTCACGTGTGTGATTCCTTCTGTGTGATGGCGCCGTGCAGGACGGTGGACCGGCCGCCGCCGACGGCGAGACTGACGCGGACGGCACCAGCGTTGGCGTAGACGATGTCGATCTCGCCGAACGCGTCCACGGCCTCTTCGGCCCAGGCGCGGACTGAGCCCTCGTAGGCAAGGTCCAAAGGGCTGAGGACGAAAGCAGTGCCGCCCTTCCGGGCGATGAGCCGCTGGGTCTCGACGGCCTCCTCGTGGATCAGGCGCCTCTGACGACCAGCACGCCTTCGGCGGCGAATCGCAGACCTGCTGCCCAGCCCTGGCCTCGCGCGGTGCTGGAAAGCAGAGCCACCTTGCCTTCGAGTAGTTTCACACCGCGGACTCGGGGCGAAGCACGTCAGATATGGACTTGACGCCGCCGTGCGCGGTGAGGCCGCCATCGACGGGTATCTCGGCTCCGCTGATGAACGATGACTCGTCGGACATGAGGAAGACCACCAGGGGGGCCACCTCGTCGACGCTTCCGGTGCGCCCCAGCGGGGTCTCGCGGATGTTGGTCTCGCGGAAGGCCGGGGCGGCGGAGGCGGTCATCTCGGTCTCGATGTAACCGGGATGGATCATGTTGACCCGGATACCGCGGGGGCCGAGCTCCAGCGCTGCGGCCTTCGAGAGGCCGCGCAGTGCCCACTTGCTCGTCGTGTAGGCGACCGGGTAATGGGCGGTGAGGGCCGCGGACGAGCCGACGTTCACGATGGAGGAGCCCCGGGGCATCAAGGGCGTGAGGTGCTGGATGCCCAGGAGCGGGCCGGTGACGTTGACCGCGTGGACGCGTGCCATGTCGGCTGGGCGCACGTCGCCGACGCGTGCGCGCCAGGTGATGCCTGCATTGTTGACCAGGCCGTGCACCTGCCCGTGGGTCTCCAGCAGTTCGGCGGCGAGACCGGCCCAGTCCTCCTCGCTGGTGACGTCAAGACCACGGCACCCGCGCGCGGGTTCGACATCTGTTGCGATGACGTGGGCGCCCTCGCGGGCGAGGGCTGCGGCCTCGGCTGCGCCCTGGCCGCGCGCTGCGCCGGTGACGACGATCACCTTGCCGAGAAGCTTCATGGATGGCTGGTCGGTCACGGCCGCTCCCGGCTACGGCGCCGGCCGGCAGGCAGGGCCAGCGGCTCAACACCGGAAATCACGGTGTTGGTGAGCGTGCCGATGCCCTCGACGGTCAGGCTGACGGTGTCGCCGGGCTGCAACGGGGGCGGGATCTGCTTGCCGTGCAGGCCCCAGAGTTCAGCGAGGCAGCCGCCGTTGCCGCAGGTGCCCGAGCCGAGGACGTCGCCCGGGACGACGCGGGTGCCGCGGGAGGCGTAGGCGGTCATCTCCTCGAAGGTCCAACTCATGTTGGACAGCAGGTCCTCGCCGATGGTCTCCCCGTTGATCTTTGCGGTGAGGGCCAGCCGCAGGAAGCCTTCGGCGTCGCGGTGGGGCTCCAGCTCGTCGGCGGTCACGAGGTAGGGGCCGAGTGTGGTCGCGGTGTCCTTGCCCTTGCAGGGGCCGAGGCCGACCTTCATCTCGGCGGACTGCAGGTCGCGTGCGGACCAGTCGTTGAAGACGGTGTAGCCGACGATGTGGTCGCGGGCTTGTTCCGGGGTGAGGTCGCGGCCCTCGCGGCCGATGACGGCGCCCACTTCGAGTTCGAAGTCGAGCACAGCGGAGCCGGGCGGCACCGGGATCCCGTCCCGGGGGCCGTAGATCGCGTGCGGGTTGGTGAAGTAGAACGTCGGTGCCGCATACCACTGCTCCGGCACACCAGCCACGCCGTCGACCGTTCGACGCACGCCTTCTACGTGCTCCTCGAAGGTGACGAAGTCGCGTACCGAGGTGGGCTGGAGCGGAGGAAGCAGCCTGACCTGGGACACATGAGGCCCGGCCGGTACGTCGGTTGCCGCCGCACCCGCGGCGAGCAGTCCGGGGAGGCCGTCGGTCTGCGCGAGCAGCGCGGTCAGAGACGTGACATCGGGCAGGGGGAAGAGCGTGCCGTCCTCTTCCACGACGGCCACCCGGTGGCGGTGCTGATGTTCGTAAGAGGCGAAACGCATGGTGCGGCTCCGGCGGAGTGGGGTCGGGTCGGGTCAGGGGAGTGCGCATGAGGCCGTGGACCGTCGTGATGCGGCTCCGGCGGGCGGCTGACCGGGCGGAGCCGCAAGCTGCTGTGGTCCACTGCATGCCGGCGAACCGAGCGGGGCCGGCCGGAGCGACGTGAACGAGTGTGCCCGGCTCCGGGGGCGCGACGGCGCGTCGGGCAGAGACCGTGCCGCCGCACCCCAGGAGCCGACCCGGTCAGACGGGCGGGGCGATGAACACGCCGCGGTCGGGGTCGTTGAATGACTCCTTGGCGACGATCTCGTTCATCGCGTTGGCGGTGCCCCACTGGTCGGCGACCTCGGGCTGGGAGAAGTCGTAGACGTGGGGGTGCCAGGTGTCCTCGTCGAGGTTCTCCAGCTCCGTCGTGTATTCGACGGTGTTGCCGTGGGGGTCGAGGAAGTACGTGAAGGTGTTGTCGCCCGCCATGTGCCGGCCGGGGCCCCAGATCTTCTTGAACCCGGCGCGCATGACGCGGCCGGATCCGCGCATGTACTCGTCGATGCCGCGCATCTCGAACGAGACGTGGTGCAGGGCGGTGTGCGGCCCCTGGGCGATGGCCATCGAGTGGTGCTGGTTGCTGATCCGCATGAAGTGCATGACCTCGCCCATGTGCGGCGAGCTGAGCGTGTCGGAGAGCGCGAAGCCGAGGTGACGCTCGTACCACTCCCGAGTGCGGTTCAGGTCCGGGGAGTTGAGGACGACGTGGGACAGCTTGACCGGGATCGCCTCCTTCTCCTCGATCTTCCGGTGCTGCCGTACGTCGACATCCGCGGAGACCTCGATCGTGCGGCCGTCGACGTCGAAGAAGCGGAAGCCGTACCCACCGCCCGGGGTGTCCACCTTCCCGGGCCGGCTGATCAGCTCCACGCCGCCGGCCAGCAGCCGCTCGGCGAGGGTGTCCACGTCGGCCGGGTTCGCGGCTCCGTAGGAGACGAGGTCGAGGCGCTTCTCCTCGGCCTGGCGCAGCCGTACGACGTACTGCTCGGGGGAGCCCTCGGCAGCGAGGAACGAGATTCCGGAGTCCTCGGCGACCTTGGTCAGGCCCCACACCCCGGCGTAGAACTCGAGCTGCTTGTCGTAGTCGGGCACCGCGAGGTCGACGTGCCGAAGGTGGGTGAGCAGGCGTGCGTTCATGGTGTTCCTCCTCGTTGAGGTCAGGTGAGTCGCAGCAGGGCGGCGGCGTTCGCGCCGCGTACCGCGTCGAAGTCGGTCTCGGGCAGTCGTGCGGCGCGCAGCGCGCCGACCGGATCCTCGGATCCCATGTCGAAGGGGAAGTCCGAGCCGAGCAGGACCCGGTCCGCACCCGCGGCCTCGATCAGTGAGCCCAGCACCCGCGGGTCGTGGACAAGGGAGTCGAAGTAGATCCGCCTGAGGTAGCTGCTGGGCAGGTGCGCGCACCCCGCGCCGGCGTCGGAGCGTGCCGACCAGGCGTGGTCGGACCGGCCGATGTGGGTGGGCAGGTAACCGCCGCCGTGGGCGGCGATCAGCTTCAGGCTGGGGTGTCTGTCCAGTGCCCCGGAGAAGATCAGGTGCGAGAGGGCCACGGCGTTCTCGGTGGGCTGGCCGACTGTGTTGGACAGGTACCACTGGTCCAGACGTTCGTCGAGCGTGCACCCGAAGGGATGCAGGAAGAGAATCGCACCCGTCTCCTGGGCTCGTGACCAGAACGGTTCGTACGCAGGGTCGGACAGCTCGCGCCCCGGTGCGTGGCTGGAGATCTCCACGCCGGCCAGTCCCTGGTCGAGGGCATGGTCGAGGGCGCGCACCATGAGATCCGGGTGCTGAAGGGGTACGAGTCCCAGCCCGCGCAGCCGGTCCGGCGCCTGGGCGCAGTGTGCGGCGGTGGCCTCGTTGGCGAGCCGGTAGACCTTCTCGGCCGTGTCGCGGTCCGCCCAGTAGTGGTAGTGCGAGGGGGAGGGGCTGACCAGTTGGACGTCAACACCCTGGGCGTCCATCGCCGCGAGGCGTGCGGTGACGTCGGTCATCTGCGGGATGCGTGCGCGGACCATGGGGCCGCTGATGGCAAGGGCGTCGGGCCCGTTGCGTCGGGCGTCCAGCGCCTTGGCCTCGGCGTGTCCGGGCATACCGGCGACGAGCGCCTCGATCTCGGGGAGCAGGACGTGGGCGTGGACGTCCACGGTCGGGGAGGTCACGGCAGCTCCCGGAGCATCGTCATGGTGCGGCCCATCAGGCCGGGCACGTCGGCGTCGCGGACTCCGTCGAGCTGCCACTGTCCGATCTGGACGGACGCCTCCACGACCGGCTGGACGCGGGTGATGCGGCGCTCGTAATACGCCTGGAGCAGCGCGTCGTCCCAGGTGCCGGCCTCGGTCAGCATCTGGGCGAGGACCCAGGCGTCCTCCAGGGACAGGGCGGCGCCCTGGGCGAGGGTGGGCGGGCAGCAGTGCGCGGCGTCGCCGATGAGCACGATGCGGCCGCGGTGCCAGGAGCCCTCGACGAGCATGCGGTCGAACCAGGTGTAGTTGACCTGCCCGGGATCCGTGATGGTCGCGGTGATCTCCGGCCAGAATCCGCCGTACGCGGAGGTCAGTCGGCGCATCTCGTCGGCGTAGGTCTCCGGCGGGATGGAGGCCCGGTCGCGGTTGGCCTCGACGACGTATGCGTAGAGCGTGGTGTCGCTGGTGGGGCAGTAGCCGGCGATGTAGGCAGGGCCGCCGTAGGCGAGATCGGTACGGGTGAGACCAGCTGGGCGAGGGGCGGCGATGCGCCAGATGGCCATGCCGGTCGGCTCCGGCTTCGCCGTGATGCCGATCGCGGCGCGGGTGGCGGAGCCGAGGCCGTCGGCGGCGACCACCAGACCGTAGCGGCCCTCGGAGCCGTCGCTGAAGCGCACGGTGACGCCGTCGTCGTCCTGGTCGAAGTCGGTGGCCTTGGCGCCCAGGCGGACGTGGGCTCCGCTCGCGCGCACCGCGTCGATGAGGATCTGCTGCAGCTGTGGGCGCTGCATGCCGACGGTGGCCGGCAGGTCGTCGCCTCCGCTGCGGATGTCGTCCTGGGCGTGCAGGACGGTGCCGTCGGGGGCGGTGATGCCCACCGAGCCGAATCCGTAGCCCGATGCCTGCACCTGCTCCCACACGCCCAGTTCACGCAGTACGCGCAGGGCGTTGCCCTGGAGCGTGATGCCGGAACCCGCCGTGGCGTTCCAGTCGTCCTTCGCTTCGATCAGGTCCACGTCGAGGCCGGCGCGGCGCAGCAGGACGGTGAGGGCGTTGCCGGCCGCGCCGCCGCCGATCACCAGGACCGTACGGTCGTTTCTCATGGGGAACTCCCTTGTTCCGCTGATTACTTGACGGCGATCGGGTTGACCGGGCTGCCGACCGCGCCGGTGATCGGCAGGGGGGCGGCGGTGAGCCAGAAGTCGTACACGCCGTCCGCGGCGCAGTCCTCGGCGAGCGCGTCCGGGTCCCACATCTCCCCGATGAGCAGGCCCATGTTGGGGATGGCGACCTGGTGCAACGGCTGGAAGGCGTTCTCGAACTCGTTGGGCCGCACCTCGAAGCCCCAGGTGTCGGTGGCGATCGCGGCGACCTCCGTGCTGTGCAGCCAGCCGGCCGCGGTGAAGGACAGGCCGGGAGCCGGTCCGCCGGCGTACTCGCCCCAGCCGTCGCGGCGGACCCGTGCCAGCTGTCCGGTACGCACCAGGACGATGTCGCCGCGGCCCACACCGACGCCCTGGGCGTCTGCCGTGGCCGTCAGGTGCTCCGCAGTGATCGCGAACCCGTCGGGCAGTTCGCCGTTCTCACCGATGACCCGGCCGACGTCGAGGAGCACTCCGCGGCCTGCGACGTGCGGTGCCATGTGCTCGATGCCGGTGACCAGGTCGCCTTCGGAGGTGACGACTTTCTCCGCCGGGCGGCCGTTCCACGCCTTGCCGTGGTCGAAGATGTGGCCAAGCCCGTCCCACTGGGTGGAGCACTGCAGCGGCATCGCGATGACGTCGTCGGCGCCACCGATGCCGTGCGGGAAACCCTGCCCGGTGAGGACGGCGTCGGTGCCGGTGTCGAGCATCGTGTGCACTGGGTTGGTGCGTCGGCGCCAGCCCTTCTGCGGGCCGTCCATGTCGAAGCGCTGGGAGAGGGAGAAGCTGACACCCCGCCGGATCAGGGCGGCCCCCTCGCGACGTTTGGCCTCGTCGAGGAAGTTCAGGGTGCCGAGCACATCGTCCTCACCCCAGCGGCCCCAGTTGCTGTACGCCTTGGCGGCCGCAGCGATCGAGCCCTCGGGGTCAGTGCGGTCGAGGCTCACGATGCCTCCTCCGCGACGCAACGGGTGCGCTGGACGCCGAGCCCGGTGACCGTGCCCTCCATGACGTCACCGTCGCGCAGCAGCCGGCCCCAGTGCATGCCGTTTCCGGCCGGGCTGCCCGTCAGCACCACGTCACCGGGAAGGAGTTGTGTGGTCTGCGAGACGTAGGCCACCACCCGCGCGACGTTGAAGATCATGTCCTTGGTGGACTCGTCCTGCATGGTCTCGCCGTTCAGCTTCAGCGTCACCTGCAGATCGTCCGGGTCGGCGACCGACGCGGCAGGCACGATCCAGGGGCCGAGCGGAGTGAAACCAGGGGCGTTCTTGCTGCGCAGCCAGTCCGTGCCGATCTGCGGCATGTCCCGGCGGAAGACCGTGGTGCGATCGGTGAGGTCGTTGGCGATGGTGTAGCCGGCGACGTGGTCCAGTGCCTCCTCGGCGGACACCTGGTAGGCGGGCCGCCCGATGACGGCGGCCAACTCCAGCTCCCAGTCCGGCTTCTCGGCCCACGAGGGGAGCACTACGTCGTCATACGGACCGGTGATCGCGCTCGGCAGCCCGATGAACACATACGGCAGGTCCTCGGCCGCCCGGCGGTCCATGATCTCCGCCGCCTCCGCGCGCCGCTCCTCCTCGGAACGGGCGTCGTTCGGGGCGCGGTGCGCGACGTGCAGGTCGATGACGTGCTGCCGGTAGTTCGCACCCGACTGGAAGATCTGGCGGGGCTCGACGGGGGCGTGCACCTGGTAGTCCGCCAGCGGCTTTCGCTGCTGTCCGCCGTCCTCGGCCAGTGCTTCCAGCCGGGGGAGGGCGGCCTCCCAGTTCTCAAGAAGGCTCCGGATGGCCAACCGGTCGTCGTCGAACGCGGCTCGCAGTTCGACCACCTGGGCGTCGGGTGTGACGAGTGCGGGGAACGCGGGTCCGTTCGGGGCCGAGAGCGTGGCGAGGGCGAACGGTCCGGCGAAGAGCGCGGACGCGGGTGCAGGTTTCACAGACATGTCCTCCTGATTGCGATGTGACTAATCTGAACCTGCCACCGGCAATCATGGAAATCGATTCTGTGGATCACAGTCATCCATTGTGTTTATTCGCGCTGGTAGGCGCCTTATCGCAAAGGGAACGCCCGTGAACCTGTCCCGTCTGGACCTCAACCTCGTCGTCGCGCTGCGTTCTCTGCTGGAGGAGCGCAACGTCACGCGCGCCGGACAGCGCGTCGGGCTCAGCCAACCGGCCATGAGTGCCGCCCTGGCCCGACTGCGCCGCCACTTCGACGACGACTTGCTCGCCCGGGTCGGCGGCCACTACGAACTCACAGCGCTCGGGCAGGTTCTCCTCGACCGCACCGCGACCGCCTATGACGTGCTGGAGCGCCTGTTCGCCAGTCAGGCCGACTTCGACCCGGTGAGTGAGAGCCGCGAATTCAAGCTCATCGCCTCCGACTACGCCGTCGCCGTGTTCGGTACCGAGCTCGCCCGGGTCGTGCATGAGGAGGCTCCCGGCATCCGCCTGCGCTTCACCCAGCCCCCGACCACCATCGTCGATGACACGGCCACGCTGCTGAGCACCACCGACGGCCTGCTCATGCCGCACGGAGTCGTCAGTGACTTCCCCGCCACCGAGCTCTACCAGGACAGGTGGGTCTTCCTCGTCGCCGACGATCACCCGAGTGTCGAGGACCGGCTCACCCGCCAGGACCTGGCCCGGCTGCCATGGGTCACCTACCAGCGCACCTACGACGCCCCGGCCGTACGGCAACTCGGCATGCTCGGCGTCGAACCGCGCGTGGAGGTCTCCGTCGACAGCTTCCAACTGCTGCCGCTGCTGGTCGCCGGCACCCGGCGCATCGCCCTGATCCAGGCCCGCTTCGCCCACCTGATGACGCCCCTCGCTGCCGTACGGGTACTGGAACCGCCCTACGAAGCGGTGCCGCTGCGCGAGGCAATGTGGTGGCACCCCGTCCACACGCACGACGCCGCACACATCTGGCTACGCGAAACGGCGGCCCGGGTCGGCCGACGCATGGCCGACGGGCACGACACGCCGCAGCCGTCCTGAGAGCCGGCGGGAGCGGACGACCTGGACCGGCGGTATCCGCTCAGTGGATCCGAGGCATCCGAAAATCGGATCGCGGCAGGGCTGGGCAGGGCACCCAGGGGGCCGCATAGTCGTGGCACATCCCTATGCCGTGCGCCGACGTCGTCGACCGACGGATCTTTTGCCACGCGCATCTCCCTTCCCGCCTCCCGCTCTGGAGTGCCGCCATGCCCGCTCCCGTCACCCCGCCCTCCGACGCCCACGACTTCCCGGATACGCAGGGGAAACTACCTGCTGCTCTCCTCATGGCCGGCAGTTGCCTGCCTGTTCTGGGCGCTGTGCTGCTCGCACCGGTTCTGCCTCGCATGCAGGAGCACTTCGAGGGTGTCGCCGGCAGCGAGGCCCTGGTGCCCCTGGTGCTGACCGTTCCCGCGCTGTCGCTGGCCCTGCTGGCTCCCTTTGCCGGTGTCGTCGTCGACCGTCTCGGCCGCAAGCGCCTGCTGATCGTGGCGACGGTCCTGTACGCGTTGTTCGGCACAGTTCCGTTGTGGGTGGACTCTCTTTACGGCATTCTCGCCAGCCGCGTGCTGGTGGGTGTGGCCGAGGCGGCGATCATGACCGCTTGCACGACGCTGATCGGTGACTACTACACGGGGCGCGTGCGCGACCGCTACCTCGCGCTGCAGACCATGTGCGCCTCAGCATCCGCCACCGTCTTCTTCGTGCTCGGAGGGGCCCTTGGAGGGGCCGGCTGGCAGGCGCCGTTCTGGATGTACGGAATCGGACTGCTCCTCGCTCCCGCCATGGCTCGCGTACTGCCGGCACCACTGGCTTCATCAGCGATGGAGATCGAGCCGAACGCCTCCACGGCGGACAAGCGGCCCTTTCCGATACGCCGTATGGCCGGCCTTTGCCTACTGACCGCATTCGGTGCTGTCGTCTTCTACACCGTGCCTGTGGAGATGTCCTTTCTCCTCGATGGCCTGGGCGTCGACTCCACCGGCGGCATCGGTGCCGTCACCGCGGTCGCGAGTGCGGCCACCGTCCTCGGTTCGGTGCTCTTCACCCGCCTCACCGGCCGACCACGGCACCATTTGCCCATTGTCTTTCTGCTGTGTGCCGCTGGGTTCCTCCTGATGGCGATGAGCGACAGCCTTCCCCTGCTGATCGTCGGTGCCGTGGTGAACTGCGTGGGCACCGGCCTGCTGCTGCCGTCCCTCCTGACGCTGGCCATGTCCCGTCTCGATTTCGCCGACCGGGGACGCGGCACCGGGTTGTGGACCTCGGCGTTCTTCCTGGGCGAGTTCGCCTGCCCACTGATCCTCCTCGGAGGCAAGGAAGCTCTCGGAGACCTGAGCTCGGCCGTCGGAGCGCTCGGCCTGGCCACCCTGCTTCTCGCGGGTGCGCCCCTTCTCCTCGCCCACCGGACGCCGGCCGCTGCCCCGCTGCACCATGTTCCCGAACGGCCCTGACCACCGAGGTCACCGCGCCGGCGCTGCCAAGGTGGACCGGCGCACAACCAGTTCCGGCTGCAGGACGACGTGGACATGCCCGTGAACGGCGTTGTGCGCCGTGTCCTCGATGAGCAGGCGGCCGGCCTGCCGCCCCATGGCGACGACCGGCCGCCGCACCGTGGTCAGCGGCACGACGGCGGACGCTGCGAAGTCGAGGTCGCCGTAGCCGACCAACGCGATGTCGCCAGGCACCCTCAGTCCGGCCTCGTACAGGGCCTGCATCACTCCGAGAGCGAGCAGATCGTCGGCGCAGAACACGGCGGTCGGCCGTTCCGCCAGGCCGAGGATGCGCTGACCGGCGTCTTTGCCCGCGCCCACCGTCAGGGCTGGGCACGAGAGCTCATGCAGGGAGTCCGAGGGGAGCCCGGCCCGGCCGATGGCGCGGCGTGCACCTGTGCGCCGGTCCCGCATCGGCGCGAGCTCGTAGGGACCGCCGACGTGCACAACAGACCGGTGCCCTTGCCCGAGCAGGTGACGGACTGCCGCGTGACCCCCGGCGACATCATCGATTCCCACGGAGCACGCAGCCGGTTCGAGCGCGTATTGGTCGGCCATGACGAAGGGCAGCGCATGCCGACGCAACGCAGCCGCGGTTCGGACTGCTCCGTCGCCCGAAACCAGCACGGTTCCGCGGATCCGGTGCGCGGCGATCAGGGCGAGGTGCCGACCGTCCGCCGCCGCCTCGCGGGCGCCGGTGCACACCATGACGCCGAGGTCGGCCTCGCGTGCGGCCTGCTCGACGCCGGTGGCCAGCGCCGTGAAATACGGATCCGCCCCGTTCAGCCCCAGGACGGCGATGACACGGGAGGCCAGACCGTCCACCTGCTGTGCGCCTTGGGCGCGTACGTATCCGATCGAGCCGATCACGTCGAGGACGCGCCTGCGGGTGGCCTCGGCGACGACCTCCGGGTGGTTGAGGACGTTCGAGACGGTGCCGAGCGACACACCGGCCTCGCGCGCAACGTCCTTGACACCCACCTTGCGACGCGCCCTGCCGTCTCGAGCCGTCCTTGTGTCCAGCCCATGTGCCGGTGTGTTCACGAGAGGAATGGTTGTGGGCAGTTGGTGGGCCATGGTTCAAGGGCTCACGGGGGCTGCGGTGGTGCTGCGTTGCACGAGGCGTGGGGTCATCGTCGTCTGCATGGACCGGTCCCGCCTGCCCTCCACGCGCTCGATGAGCATGCGGGCGGCGGTGGAGCCCATGGTGTGTCCCGCCTGATCGACGCTGCTGAGCTGGACGGTGGCCAGGGCGGCGAGAGCGGTGTTGTTGTAGCCGACGAGCGAGAGGTCCTCGGGGATGCGAAGGCCCAGTTCGTGGGCCGCCCGGTAGATGCCCAGGGCTGCGACATCGGCACCTGTCATGACGGCGGTCGGCGGTCGTTCCATGGTCAGCAGGGTCATTCCGGCCTTGAAGCCGCCCTCGTCGGAGTACGCGGCGTGGTGAACCCGCACGTGCTCGGTGAGGCCGTGCCGTTCCATGGCCGCGCGGTAGCCGCCCGCCAGGACGACCTCCGGTGTGCGCTTCCACTGATTGGCCTTGGTACCGGGGGCCGCGACGAGGGCGATGTCCCGGTGTCCGAGTGCCACCAGATGGTCCACCACCAGGCCCGCGCCGATGTCGTCCGCGTCGACCACCGAGTCGTGGGTGTCGGTTGCGTCGTGGTGACCGATGACGACGGTCGGCGTGGACGCCGCCGTTGCCAGCACCTCGGCGCGCGAGGTGCCCGGAGCGATGAGGATCAAGCCGTCCATCTGGCGGTCGACCATGGAACGGATGGTTTTCGCCTGTTCGTCGGGGTCGAAGCCGGCCGCGCCGATCAGCACGGTGTACTCGCTGGTGCGGAGCTCCTCCTGGATGCCGTCGAGGATGTCCGCGAAGAAGGCGTTACGGACGTTGTCCAGGAGCACGCCGATCGTGTACGTCCGCCCCCGCATCCCGCGTGCCGCCGCCTGCGGCCGGTAGTCCAGTTCGGCGATGGCCGCCCGCACCTTCTCCTGCATGCCGGGGCTCACGCCGTAGGCGTTGCGCAGCACCTTGGAGACCGCGGCGACGGACACGCCGGCGTGCCGGGCGACGTCGGTGATGGTCACGCGCTTGTTCTGCTTGGGTTCGGCCCCGCCCATCGCCAGTACTCCAGATTTCGTAAGTGTGAGTGTAACGGTCTACATAATGACCTCTGGATGGCTGCAAGGCTACAGGGTTGGGCATTGGTGTTACGGCTCTGTGTCTTGACGGATACCTGCGAGCGGTGCAGGGTGTTGCCCACTTCGTGGTGGAGAACGTTACACACAACTGTCTGCGCGGTTGGGCTCGCTTCCCTCCCTCAGCGCCGCTCGTCGTTCCTCGCCCCTTCTCTCAAAGACCTCCGGGAGTCTCCGTGTCCCTTCGCATGCCCCACGCCCGTCGTGCGCGTCTGAGCCTGCTCACGGCCGCCACTGCCTCACTGGCACTGGTCACCACCGCCTGCGGCGGTAGCGGCTCCGGTTCCTCGGCCGCACCCAAAGAGTTCAGCTACCTGAGCGTCACTGAGAACACCACCGTGAAGACCGCCCTGACCACCATGTCCAAGGGCGCGTGCAAGGCGGCGAACGACGCTCTGCCGCTGAAGGTGGAGACCGTGCCGCAGACGAGCCTCGATCAGAAGCTGCAGCTGCTGGCTGGCCAGGATGCGCTGCCGGTGCAGTTCGCCGCAGGCAACGCCCCTGCGCTCACTCAGCAGTTGGCGAAGTCGGGCAAGGTGGCTGACCTGGCGAAGGAGCTCAAGTCTCTCGGCGTTCTCGATCAACTGGAGCCGGCCGCCGTCTCCACGATCAAGGCGCTGTACGGCGGCAAGCTGCAGGTGCTGCCGTACGAGTACAACATCGAGGGCATCTTCTACAACAAGAAGCTCTTCCAGGAGAGCGCCATAGCCATTCCGGGGACCTGGGACGAGTTGGTGGCTGCCGCGGCGAAGCTGGACGCCAAGAACGTTCAGCCGTTCTCCGCCTCCGGACAGCAGGGGTGGCCCGTCACCCGCCTGCTGAGCACCTACCTCTACCGCAGCCTGGGGCCCGACGCCCTTCAGAAGGTTGCCGACGGCAAGGCGAAGCTGACCGACCCGGAGTACGTGAAGGCCGCCGAGGAGATCGCCGGCCTCGGCAAGAAGGGCTACTTCGGCAAGGGCGTCGGTTCCATCGACTACGACACCGCGATGAACCAGTTCCTCAACGGCAAGGCCGCCATGTTCTACATGGGCAACTGGGCACTGGCGAACATCTCGGACGAGAAGCAGAACAAGGTCGGTGCGGAGAACGTCGGCTTCATGCCGTTCCCCGCCGTGTCCGGCGGCAAGGGTTCCATTGACCAGTACCCCTCCAACGTCGGCCTCGGCATCACGCTCGGTGCGAAGTCCTTCGACGAGAAGACCGGTGACTGGGTCTCCTGCATCGCCAAGAACTACGGCAGCACCGCGCTCAAGGACCACGGTTCCATCTCCGGTTTCAAGGTGAACACCGAGGTGATGGACGCCAACGACGTCACCACGCAGGTGCGCAAGACGATCAGTGGGTCGAAGCAGAACGTCCTGTGGTTCGAGGCCCTGTTCAGCACCAAGGCCACCACCGTCAGCCAGACCAACGCGGCCGGCCTGGTCACCGGGAGCATGAAGCCCGAGGCGTTCATGCAGACCGTCCAGGACGCGCTGACCGCCAAGTGACCCACCGGGGGCGGCCGGGGCCTCCCCGCACGGACCGCCCCCGGCTCCGTCCCGACGGTCTCTTCAACGGAAACGAAGTGGACACCATCCATGCACCGCGTACTCGGTGACCGCAGGGCCATCGCGATCCTGCTCGGCCCCGCCCTTCTCGTCTACTCACTGATCATGCTGGTCCCCATCGTCTGGTCCCTCGGGTACTCCTTCACCAAGGGCAACACCATCGAGGGATTCACCGGCAACGGGGTCGCCAACTTCTCCCGTCTGTTCGACGACCCGGCCGTCCGCGACGCACTGTGGTTCACCCTCAAATACGCGGCGCTCGTCACGGTCGGCCAGGTCGTTGCCGGCTACCTCCTGGCCCTGCTGTACGTCTTCTTCCTCAAGAAGTCCTCCGCGCTGATCCGCACGCTGGCCTTCTTCCCGGTCGTGCTGCCCACAGTCGCGGTGGGCCTGCTCTTCCAGAAGTTCTTCCAGGTCGCCCCGCAGACAGGCCCGGTCAACTCCCTGCTCAACGCGGTCGGACTCGACTCCATCGACTTCTTCGGCAGCGCGGGCAGCGCGTTCTGGGTTCTGATCGTCATGGACATCTGGCGCTCCATGGGCTTCTACGCTGTCCTGCTCTTCGCGGGCCTGGTCGACATCCCCGACGAAGTCCTCGAATCGGCGCGTCTGGACGGAGCGTCGGGGCTGCGGCTGATCCGGCACATCGTGCTGCCGCTGTCCCTGCCCGTACTGATGTCGTCGCTGATCTTCAGCATCAACGGGACGCTCAAGGTCTTCGACTCCGTCGTCGCCCTCACCAACGGCGGGCCGGGCAGCGGCACCACCCCACTGACCCTGTACATGTTCCAGACGTCGTTCACCTACAGCGACTACGGATACGGCAGCACCATCGCCCTGCTGCTGACCGTGGTGTGCCTGCTGGTGAGCCTGGCCGTCTACCGCGTCTCACGGCGCGACATCACGGAGGGCTGAGTTCATGGCCATCGACACACCGGTGAAGACCTCCGCAGGCCGCTGGGGCCGAGGACCGTCCACTGCCGCCGGTCCGGCCCGGCGGGCCCGGGCACCACGCCGGCTGTGGGTGAAGATCGTCGTCACCCTGCTGCTGGTCGTCGAGATCTACCCGCTGATCTGGATGCTCCTGACGTCCCTGAAGTCCAACGACGACTACCTCAACAACTCCACCTGGAGCCTGCCCACTACATGGGAGTGGGGCAACTACACCGAGGCATGGACCACCGGCCATCTCGGGCTGTACGTCCAGAACAGCGTCCTCGCAGTCCTGCCCGCCCTGGCGCTCATGCTGCTCCTGGGCACGGCCGCGGGATTCGCTCTGCAGATCATGGTGTGGAAGGGCCGCAGCCTCACCCTGCTGGTCTTCCTCGCAGGCATGATGGTGCCCCCGCAGATGATCCTCCTGCCGCTGTTCACGGTGTACTACCAGACCGGCCTGTCCGGCACGCTGTGGCCGTTGACCCTCACCTACACCGGCACGGGTCTGCCCCTGACCGTCTTCATGATGGCCACGTACTACCGGACCGTTCCCCGCGAACTGTTCGAAGCGGCCGCCATCGACGGCGCAGGAATCCTGCGCGCCTTCTGGACCATCAGCGTGCCCATGGTCCGCAACGCCCTGCTCACCGTCGGCCTGGTGCAGTTCTTCTTCATCTGGAACGACCTGCTCATCGCGCTGACCTTCACCAACAACCAGGACCTGCGCACCATTCAGGTCGGTCTGCTCAACTTCACCGGTGACTTCGGTGCCACACAGTACGGGCCGCTGTTCGCCGCGATCTGCATCAACGTCTTCGGCACCCTCCTGATCTACCTCTTCCTCAACCAGAAGGTCATGAAGGGCCTGACCTCGGGAGCGGTCAAGGGCTGAGACCGGCTGCCCGCAGCCCGCTCGCCCCGCTCCCGCGCACGTGAAGAAAGGCTTTCCTTGCTCCCCCCTCAGCCCTGCCCGGTGTCCTTCGAGCACCTTCCGGACGGCCTCGGCATAGGCGTCCCCACCCCCCGTCTGACGTGGACGCTGCCGGCAGGCGGCGGGCCCCAGGAGGCGTACGAACTCGAAGTCGCCCGAGCCGGCCGCACCGACCGTACCGGTCGCATAGCCGCACCAGACCAGGTGCTTGTGGCCTGGCCAGGTGATCCGCTGAACTCCCGCGAACATGCGACCGTCCGCGTCCGCGTCTGGACGACGGGGGCGAGCGAGCCCTCGCGCTGGAGCCCCCCGAGCGTGGTCGAGGCGGGCCTGCTCGACGCCGCCGACTGGCAGGCAGTCCCGGTGGGCGCCGACTGGCCCGAGGACCCCGAGGCCGCCCGCCGCCCGGCCCGCGTCCGCAAGGACTTCCGGACCGACCGGACGGTGGCACACGCCCGTCTCTACATCACCGCACACGGCCTGTACGAGGCCGAGATCAACGGACGCCGTGTCGGCGACGAGACCCTGGCTCCGGGCTGGACCGTCTACCCGCACCGTCTGCGCTACCGCACGCACGACGTCACCAGCCACCTCTCCGAAGGCGCCAACACCATCGGCGCATGGCTCGGCGACGGCTGGTACCGCGGCAAGTACGGTTTCGACGGCGGCACCCGCAATATCTACGGCACCGACCAATCCCTCATCGCCCAGCTGGAGGTGACGTACGACGACGGCACCACGGTCACGATCGCCACGGACCGGACCTGGAGCGCCGCGCCCGGGCCGATCCTGACCAGCGGACTGTACGAGGGCGAGACGTTCGACGCCCGACTGCACGATCCCGACTGGGCCACCCCGTCCGGCGTCGCCGCGGGGAAGTGGACGCCTGTCCGTACCGGCAGTCGCGACATGGGTACTCTCGTCGCCCCGCAGGGACCCCCGGTGCGCTGCACCGAGGACATCACCCCGGTCACCATGACCCGCACCGGCGATGATCGCCATCTGCTCGACTTCGGCCAGAACCTGGTGGGCCGGCTGCGAGTCACCCTTGACGGCCCGGCCGGCACCGCCATCACCCTCCGGCACGCCGAAGTCCTGGAGAAGGGGGGACTGGCCACACGGCCGTTGCGCGAGGCGTACGCCGAGGACACTCTGATCCTCACCGGACGGGGACCTCTCACCTGGGAACCACGCTTCACTCTCCACGGCTTCCGCTACGCAGAAGTCAGCGGCTGGGCGGCAGACCTGACCGCCGAGATGGTGACCGCCCGCGTGTACCACACCGACATGCGGCGCACCGGCTGGTTCGAGTGCAGCGACCCGCTGGTCAACCGCCTCCACGAGAACGTCGTGTGGAGCATGCGCGGCAACTTCGTGGACATTCCCACCGACTGCCCACAGCGCGACGAGCGCCTCGGCTGGACCGGTGACATCCAAGTCTTCGCCCCCACCGCGAGCTACCTGTACGACTGCTCCGGCATGCTCGACTCCTGGCTCACCGATGTCGGCCTGGAGCAACTGCCCGACGGCACCATCCCCTGGTACGTACCCGTCATCCCCGGCGAGCCGATGTGGACGCCGATCCACCCGGGTGCCGCCTGGGGGGACGTGGCCACGCTCACACCGTGGACGCTCTACCGGCGCTTCGGGGACCTGGACCTCCTGCGCCGGCACTACCCCATGGCCAAGGCATGGGTCGACCTCGTGGACGGCCTGGCCGGCCCGACCCGCCTATGGGACACGGGCTTCCAGCTGGGGGACTGGCTCGACCCGGCCGCACCACCCGACGATCCGGCCGCTGGTCGCACCGACCGCTATCTCGTCGCCACCGCCTACTTCGCCCACTCCGCCCGCCACCTCGCCCTGACGGCCGCCGCGTTGGGAGACGGCACGGACGCCCAGCGCTACAGCGCCCTGGCCGACGAGGTGGCCGATGCCTTCCGCCGCCGGTACCTGCTCCCCTCGGGACACATGACGAGCGACAGCCCCACCGCCTACGCCGTCGCGCTCTCCTTCGACCTGCTGACCCCGCAGCAGAGAAAGCCGGCCGGGGACCGCCTGGCCCAATTGATCGTCGACGACGGCGCCCGCATCGCCACCGGCTTCGTCGGCACCCCGCTGATCTGCGACGCCCTCACGGACACCGGGCACCTCGACATCGCCTACCGACTGCTCCTACAGACCCAGTGCCCCTCCTGGCTGTACACCGTGACCATGGGCGCCACGACAATCTGGGAGCGCTGGGACAGCCTCCGTCCCGACGGCACCCTCAACCCCGGGGGCATGACCTCCTTCAACCACTACGCCCTCGGCGCCGTCGCCGACTGGCTCCACCGCGTGGTCGGTGGAATCACCGCCGCCGCACCGGGCTACCGAAAAATCGTCTTCCGGCCGCGTCCGGGGGGCGGTATCACGTGGGCCCGCACCCGCCACGAGACCCCGTACGGCACGGCGTCCCTTTCGTGGGAACAGACCCCCGAGGGCCTGACAGCCCACATCGCTGTACCGGAGGGGTGCGAGGCAACCGCGGAACTGCCCGGCTGCACGCCGATCGCCCTGGGGCCGGGCGAGCACGTCCTCGACACGACTGAACTCGCGGTGAAGGTCGCCTGAACGCGTAATAACTCGGCAGCTTCAGCAATCCGGCGCGCGCTCGAACGTGCCGGCTTTGCTGTTTCCGGGCTCGTCGAACTCTTCCCTAATCCACCCTATGGATGGCATCTATCCGTAGGGTGGATTAGGGGAGTCCACGCGATTCAGTTGAAAATTCAAATCGATTTCAAGAGAAAGGATTTTGTCTGTCCGGGGGTGAGATTCTTGAGGTAAGTGCTTCACGAGGGTTGACCTGAAAGGGTGAGAGGTAATAGTTTCCATTTCGTTGGCTGAAGCATTTCGCGAGCCCATCCCTATCGGCATCCCCACTTCGACAGACTGGGGTCGGCTGAGCACCTGACTGCTCGGTCGGCCTCGCCCCCCTGGCGCCCCTTGGAAAGCTGGCGCCATCGCTCGGGGAACCGCTGCGGACAAAAGATTCATTGCCCGCTACCTGTCACGCGTTGTTCGCAAGGATCAGGCGAGGTGTATGCGGACTGGCAAGTGCGGCACCTGTATCCGGCGCGCGCCCAATATCAAGGAACTGGTCGAACGTCAGGAGGTCGGCACCATCGCACCCTTCACAGATCCACTGGAACTCAACCCTCAGCCCCAGCAGAATTAGGTCGCCCGGATCCAGAAACTGCTCTCCGGCCGCACCGCACTGATATCGACGGTGCCGCGCCCGAATAGACCTATCAGGATGGATAGGTCGCCGGTGCACGCGCACCGAAGCGCGGCCCGGATCGCCCCCGATTCCCTCATGTGCAGCACCCCACTGCATTGCGCTCACCAGGCGCTTTTTTGTCCTGCCCGATTCCTCATGGAAGAGCCGCCATGAATCGTCGAACATTTCTCTCAGCCGCCGTCTTCACCGCCCTGGCCTCCGGCATCCCACCGGTCGTCGCCGCGTCGCGCCGCTCCGCGGCCCCGGACACCAGGGCCGTCGCCCTCCTGTCCAGGATGACCGTCGCGCAGAAGGAGGCCCTCATCCGCTGCGACTTCGCCGCCCTGAGTTCTCTCGGCATACCAGCCCTGACGATGGTGGACGCCTCGGCCGGACTGCGCGGGGAGGCCGGCGTGACGGCGTTTCCCGTGCCCCTCGCACAGGCCGCGACCTTCGACACCGAACTTGCCGGGCAGCTCGGGCAGGCACTGGGCTCCGAAGGGCGCGCCAAGGGCTACAACAACCTGCTGGGCCCCACCGTCGACACCGCCCGCACCTGGCACTTCGGCCGGCAGGCCGAAAGTATGGGGGAGGACCCCTACCTGTCCGGCACGCTGGGCACAGCGCTCACCCGGCGCATCCAGGAACAGCATGTCGTGGCCACCCTCAAGCACTTCAGTGCCTATACCCAGGAAGTCAACCGCTTCTTCGTCGACGCCCAAATCCCCGACCGCGCGCTGCACGAGATCTACCACGCCGCTTTCGAGCGCATCATCGAGGCCGTGCCCGTCACCTCGGTCATGATGGCCTACCCCAAGATCAACGGCACGTTCGCCACCCAGAGCCCCGCCCTCTTCAACGACCTCAAGCAGACCATCGGCCTTCAGGGCTACACCGTTCCCGACTTCTGGGCCGGCGACGACCCGGTTGGAGCTGTCAAGGCAGGCATGGACCTCGGCGGACTGGGCCCGGGCGGCGTCAAGATTCCCACCGGCGGCCTCACGGACGGCAGCGTCCCCACCTCCCGCCTGGACGACGCAGCCCTCCGCATCCTCAACACCATGTTCGTCAACGGCCTCTTCGACCACCCCCTACCGGTGCCCGCAGCGAACGTCAGCACCCAGGAGCACCAGGACCTCGCCCACAATCTCGCCGTCAACTCGACCGTCCTGCTCACCAACCGCAGCCAGACGCTCCCGCTGACCTCCGCCATCAAGTCACTGGCGGTGATCGGAGCGGCCGACACCACCGCCTTGACCGGTGTATCCGGTTCCACCTATGTGAACCCCGGGACCTGGTCCACTCCGCTGGCGGCGATCAAGAACCGGGCAGGTGCCGCAGTCACCGTCACCTATCGGCCAGGATCCGTCGGAGACCTCCCCCTCACCCCCGTCCCGGCCACGGTGCTGCGCACCTCCTCCGGTGCAGCAGGGCTGACAGGCAGCTTCTATGCCGGAACCCAGCCGACCGGCACACCCGTCGCCACACAGGTCAGTGCCGGCATCGACTTCACCAGTGCCCCAGTGGCGGATCTGCCTGCGGTCTGGTCGGCTCGCTGGAGCGGCACCCTCACACCGAGCGCCACAGGTCTGCACCGCTTCTCGCTGCTGCCCGCAGGCACCACCAAGCTCATCATCAACGGCAAGACGGTCATCTCGGGCTCGCGTCACAGCCGGCAGTTCTTCCTCGGGCCGTACGACTACCCGCTCCAGGGCGCCACCGACCTCACAGCCGGGCAGGCAGCGAACATCAGCGTCGAATACACCAACAGCACCGCCGACACCGGCACCAGCGGCCTGACCCTCGGCTGGCAGCCGAAGTCCCTCATACCGGATGCAGTCGCCGCAGCACGGACCAGCGATGCCGCGGTCGTCGTTGTCAACCGGGTCGCGGGAGAGGACATGGACCACGGCTCCCTCGACCTGCCGGGAGACCAGAACAAGCTCATCGCCGACGTCGCCGCAGCCAACCCCCGCACCATCGTCGTCCTGAACACCGACGGTCCCGTCGCCATGCCGTGGATCAACGAGGTCGAAGCCGTGGTCCAGCTCTGGTACGCCGGACGCGCCACCGGAACCGCCCTCGCCGCCATCCTTTTCGGAGACGCCGACCCCTCAGGCCGTCTACCGGTCACTTTCCCCGCTTCCGCGTCCCAGGGACCAGGCGCGACACCTGACACCTACCCCGGCAACGGCCCCGCCGTCTCCCACAGCGAAGGTCACCTGGTCGGCTACCGCTACTACGATGCGAAGAACCAGAGCCCGCTCTTCCCCTTCGGCCACGGCCTCTCCTACACCACCTTCAACCTCGGCTCCCTGGAAACGTCCTACAGCACAGGCAGTAAAACGCTCACCGCAGCCGTCACCCTCACCAACTCCGGAACCCGCGAAGGCACCGAAGTCGTGCAGCTCTACGCGGGGCTGCCTGTCGGCGCCCAGGCCGAGCCACGGCGACTGATCGGCTTCCGCAAGGTCACGCTTGCTCCCGGTGCAAGCACGCGGGTCACCTTCAGCGTTTCTGCCCGCGACCTGTCGGTGTGGACTGCTGGCGCCTGGAAGCTCACCCCCGGCTCCTACACCATCCACGCCGGCCGGTCCTCACGCAGCTTGTCTGTACAGCGCCTTGTCACCGTCAGCTGAGCCGATCGAATTTCGCCGAGGGGTGCCACAGAGCGTCACGTTCTGCCCCAAGGCGTGCCGCAGAGCCGGCGGGTCGCCGTTCCGCGCGTAGCAGTGAACCCGCGCTGAGCTACACGCGTGGGTGAGGTTGAGCGTCGTATTGCGGAGTGGCGACGCGGAGTGTCGCCCGCATCGTCGGTGTTCCGGATTGTGTCGGGGCCTGCGGTTCCGTGTGGCCCCTCGCGAGGGCGGTCGGCATGACTGCGACGGGCAAGCTCTCGCTTCGCGAGGTGGTACGTAGCAGACGATCCCCGGTTACCGAAACCGGGGATCTTCCTGAGTATTGAGGGTGTTCGCACTCGGCTGTGCTTGGCAGCGGAGCCGTGGCGGATTTCAGCTTCAGGAGCTCACCGAGGGCGATGTCGAGGCGTGGATGCTGTGGGCGCTTCGGGAGGGCCGGGTACGCGACACGAAGGCCGGGCCCGGGTTGGGGGTCACCTCGGTGGAGATGTCCCTCACGCGGCTGAAGGAGGCCCTCAACCGGGCCGTGGCACGGCGCCTGGTCGCGGTGAATGTCGCCCAGGAAGTGACGATCCCCCGGAAGGGTACGCACGGCTGAGCGGCGGGCCAAGGCGGAGGTGCGCCCTGGAGTGGCGCGGAGGTCCGTGCCTTCGTGCTTGCCGTGAAGGACCACCGGCTGTACGCCCCCTTCCTCCTCTCGCTGATGGGTCTGCGGCCGGCGGAGGTGTGCGGCATGCGCTGGGCAGATCTGGATCTGGACCGAGCCACCCTGGCCGTTGCCAACACCCGCACATTGATGGGGAACACGACCGTGGTGGAGAAGGACACGAAGTCGCTGGCCGGCGAGCGGAGCCTTCCACTTCCCGATCCCGTCGGAGAAGCCCTCAGGAGCTTCAAGGACCGGCAAGCAGCCGAGAGGCCGGCTGCGGGGCAGGCGTACGAGGACAGCGGGTATGTGCTGGTGGACGAGCTCGGGGCGCCGCTCGAGGTGCGGCGGTTGCGCGAGGAGGCGTACAAGGTCATGGCCGGTAACGCGCTGCGGCGGGTGCGTTTGTACGACGCCCGTGCGAGTTGCTTCACCTACCTGGCGAACCATGGGGTTCCTGACCACCTTCTCGCGCGGTGGGCGGGGCACGCCGACGTCAGGACGACGAAGCGCTGGTACGTGAAGCCGGACGTTGAGGATCTTCGTTCTGCGGCGGATGTCTGGAGTGGTCTGACCGGTCATCCGACCCCTGTCGTGAGAGAAATGTGAGACGTGGGAGCGTGGTCGGGTGAGTGAGACGACTACGAACACCCTGCAATACCGCTTTGACGGGCCGGAAGACGCTCCAGTCCTGATCCTGGGCCCTTCCCTCGCGACAACATGGCACAGGTAGGCAGTACCGTCTTCTGGCGTCCACGTGGTCCAGTTCGACGCTGTTCACGCGGGTTTGGTCTCGGTGGTCGAGGTGCGTCGACGTTGTTGATGACACGGACGTGACAGATGTTGACCCCCGTCGGCCTGCGGGGCCGCTGGCGCGGTGCTGGTCGGCCGCAGCCTGGGAGTTGTGACTGAGCCACCTGAGTTGGCGCCGTTCGCCAACCAGATGCCCAGTTCTGGTCTTCCGTGGAATCGGCGCCCGAGGTCGATCCGGCTTGGCGCGGGCCGCTGGGTACGGAGTTGCGTGCTGGTTTCGGGTGGCCCGGTCGGGGTGCGGGGGAGATGGCGTCGGTGGGTGCGTATGCGATCTGGAACGCGCCGGGCATCAGAGGCGGTGCAGTACGCGCTCGGTTTGCCGGTTGGGTGCTGTCTCGGGGAGGTGCCAAAGGACGGGCAGAGTAGTGAGTGCGACGAGGGCGACCATTGCTCCGGGCGCGAGGCTCCAGCCGGTGGCGTCGATCAGGGTCTGTGACAGGTAGGGGGTGAGACCTCCGAAGACGGTGGTGGCCACGGTGCCCACTGCCAGTCCGCTGAGCCGTCCGGTCACCGGGAACTGTTCGGGTGTGGCGGAAGCGCCCACGGCGCTGACTCCGCCCGCGACGAGAGCGAGGGTGACGGCGCCGACGAGGGCCCGGGTGTGGTGGGCGTTGTTCATGAGCGCGAACATCGCGACCGGCAGTGCGAGGGCAAGGGCACCGAAAAGCAGGAGAGAGGGGCGTCGTCCGACGCGGTCAGCCAGCATTCCGGCCAGGGGTGTGATGGTGATGACCGCGGCCGAGGCGATGGTCGACAGCCACAGGGCGTCCCCTTCGCTGAAACCGCCGGTCGTGGTGAGGTAGGTCGGTACGTAGGTGATGCCGACGTAGTACGTGATGGAGCCCAGGGCGGAGATGGCGAACGTCCGGTAGAGGGCCGGGCGGTGGAGCCGCAGTATCCGGCGCAGCGGGCTGGAGGGTGGGGCGCCGACCTGTCGGATCTGTTCGAAGGCGGGGGACTCGCGCATCGTCGCGCGTGCGGCCAGGGTGCCGGCGGCGAGCAGGGCCCCGAAGAGGAACGGGATGCGCCAGCCCCAGGTGTCGAGCGCGGGCCGGCTCATCGACGCTGTGGTCACGGCGGCCGCGCCGACGGCGAGCAGTGCGCCGATCTCGCTCGCGGCGGAGGCGAGGGAGGCCACCAGGCCACGGCGGGCGGGCGGTGCTCCTTCCACCAGGTAGGTCATGACGCCGGTGTATTCGCCGCCCACGGAGAAGCCCATGACGCATCGCAGGAGCAGCAGCAGTGCTCCGGCTGTCGGGCCTATCTGGTCGCGGGTGGGCAGCAGGGCGGTGGCGAGCATCGCCGCGGTCATCCAGGCCATCGAGGCGAGCAGGACCCTGCGCCGTCCGAAGCGGTCGCCCAGGTGCGCGAAGGCCAGTGCGCCGAGCGGACGCATCACGTAGGCCAGTGCGAACACGGCGAGCGTGGTGAGGACGGAGGAGGGGCCCGTCCCGAAGAAGACCCGGGACATCACGGCGGTCATGAACAGGTAGAGCGTGAAGTCGTACCACTCGACCACAGTCGAGAAGGCCGCGGCGGCCATCGACGACCGCGGCAGCGGCGCCACGCCTACGGGTGTGTCGGGCGGCGGGGTCGCGAGGACTCCGGAGACGGGGGACATGCGGGGTCTTCTCTCGAAAGGTGAAGGGCCGGTTCCCGGAACGGGGACCGACGGGGCCTCGGTGAGGAGGCCGCCATCCACGCTAACATCGAATCGATGTATGCATCGTTTCGATGTTCATGTGCGAGACTGTAAGCATGCTTGAACTAGCGATCCTGGGCTTTCTGGCGGAAGGCCCTCTGCCCGGACATGAACTGCGGAGTCGCGTTGCACGGCTCACCGGGTTCTCCCGGCCGGTCAGCGACGGCAGCCTCTACCCGGCGATCAACCGGCTCTCCAAGGCCGGGCTGCTGGAGCGGAACCCCGCACCGGACGCCGGCTCGGCCCGCTACGTACTGTCCCTGACCGAGGCCGGACGCGCGCAGATGCTGGACCGGCTGCGGGAGCCCGCCGATCACGAGATCACCGATTTCACGCGCTTCCTGACGATCCTCGCGTTCCTCTCCCGGCTGCCGTCCGTCGCCGACCAGCACGCGGTCCTGCGCCGGCGCCTTGAGTTCCTGGAACAGCCGGCGAGCTTCTTCTACGAGGGCGACCGCCCGTTGCGGGCGGCGGAAGTCGAGGATCCCTACCGGCGGGGCATGATGCTCACGGCCCGAGCCACCAGCCGCGCGGAGAGGGCCTGGCTGCGGGACGTCCTCGGCGACGACGCGCGGAGCGGTGCGGGCGGCTCCACACTCGAAGGACACTCGACAGCACGGAGGCCGAAGTGATCGCGTCGTGGTACGACGAGCAGGGTGCTGCGGGGGATGTTCTGCGGGTCGGTGAACTGCCCGATCCGCGTCCCGGCCCGGGTGAGGTGCGCGTGCGTGTGCGGGTGTCGGGCGTTAACCCGGGGGACACCAAGAAGCGGCTCGGCTGGCTCGGCTCGTCGATGCCCTATCCGAGGGTGGTGCCGCACAGTGATGCGGCCGGTGTGATCGACATGGTCGGCGCCGGTGTCGACGCGCGCCGTGTCGGGGAGCGGGTGTGGGTTTACGGGGCCCAGTCCTACCGACCGTTCGGAACGGCCGCGCAGTACACCGTGGTCCCGGCGGACCTGGCCGTCCGGCTTCCGGACCATGTCGGCGACGAGGTCGGCGCGGGCATGGGCATCCCGGGGATCACCGCGCACCGGGCGGTGTTCGCCGACGGGCCGGTAGACGGCAGTCTGGTGCTGGTGCACGGGGTGCTGGGTGGCGTCGGTTCCATGGCCGCGCAGCTCGCCCGCTGGGCCGGTGCCACCGTCCTGGCCACGGTCCGCCGCACGGCCGACCTTGCCCTGATCGACCCGGCCGTCGTCGCCCACGCTGTCGCCCTGGATATTGACGATCCGGCCGGGGCGATCCGTGCGTACGCGCCGCAGGGCGTCGACCGCGTCATCGAGGTCTCCCTCTCCGACAACGCCGACCTCGACAACGCGGTGACAGCGGTCGGTGCCGTCGTGGCCGCCTACGCCACCCGTGCCGACCGCACCGAGATCCCGTTCTGGCCGATGCTGTTCAACAACGTCACCCTGCGCCTGCTGGGGAGCGACGATTTCCCGGCCGGGGCGAAGCGGCAGGCCGCCCGAGACCTGACCTCGGCCGCATCGGTGGGTGCGCTCACCGTCGACGTCGGCGACCGCTACCCATTGCGCGCGATCGCCGACGCCCACGACCGGGTCGACGCCGGAGGCCGGGGACGGGTACTGGTCCACCTCCCCGACTGACGTAAGCCGCAGACCGGGCCCCGCTGCGGCCGGGCCCGGAGAGGACAGGCGCTACGTGCGGGGGACGGTGAGTGCGGAGGGCACCGGGGGCGCGAGCAGGGTGAAGTCGGCCCGCACCACCGTTCCGGGCCGCAGGTGTTTCCGCTGGACTGCGGGGGCCTGCCCGGCTGCCGTTGCGAGGACGCTGAGGTGTCCTTCGGGCAAGCCTGCTATCGCGTAGTGGCCGTGTTCGTCGGTCGCGGTCCTAACGAGCTGGCGCCCGTGGCCGTCGATGACGATGACCGCCGCGTTAGGGACCGAACCGCGGCCGGCGAAGTACACGGTGCCGACGAGGTCCGGTTCCCGGTCCCCGAAGTGGTGACCGTGCGCCGGGAGCGCGGCGGGGCCGGGGAAGTGCAGGGCTGGGTCGTCCCCGAGCAGCTCAGGGACGTCCTCCGGCTCCATGACCGCGGCTTCTCGGGCGTCGCGGCGTCGGTGCCGGAGCGCGTCGACTCCCAGAAGGACGGCCCCGGCCGCGGTCCAGGCGCAGAGGACGAGGCTCGGCTTCAGAGTTCCCGCGCCACCGAAGTAGACGATCCCGCGCAGGGCGTCGACGGCGT
This sequence comes from Streptomyces sp. NPDC087901, assembly GCF_044742205.1. Lineage (NCBI taxonomy): Bacteria > Bacillati > Actinomycetota > Actinomycetes > Kitasatosporales > Streptomycetaceae > Streptomyces > Streptomyces sp. NPDC087901. The sequence continues at coordinate 552,566 of NZ_JBIUUC010000005.1, read as the reverse complement.
TGGCGAGGGGCATGACGGTGTGCACGTACTGGAAGACGGCCGGCAGCAGGGGCGCGGGCGCGGGGCCGCCGCTGGTGGGGATGGACAGCACGATGAACAGGCCCATGCCGACGGCGGGGAAGAACTGCCGGGTGAAGGGGGCCAGCCCCAAGGACGTGGTGGCGACCGCGGTCGTCAGCAGGAAGGCGATGCCCAGGGAGGATGGTGACACGGGGAGGTAGCCCAGCGCCCCGGCGACGGATGAGCCGACGATGCTGAAGGCGGCGGAGACACCGAGGACGGCGAGGAACTTGCGGCGCCGGTCGAAGGCCGTCGCGCGCAGCAGCGTCGTCGCCAGGATGTAGCCCGGGACGCTCCAGGCGATGCCGAGGTAGACCGTGGACGTGCCCATCGGATCGTCGTGCGCGGTCGGGGCGACGTCCACGACGGTCAGCGTCCGGCCGTGCTCGTCGGCGAGCGTGGTGAAGACCGTGCTGAGCTTCTGGGAGAGCACCGCTCCGTTCGCCCCGGCCACGTACAGCACCTCATCGTCGCCCGTCACCAAGCCCGCGGCGGCCTCACGGTCATGCACGGCTAGACGGGCCTGTGCCGCGTCGGGGACCGACGTGATGTCGAACCACCCCGGATGCAGGCGCTGCAGTCCCTCAATCGCCTGCGTCTTGGCTCCTGCGACCGCGATCTTCGTGTGATGGGGCGTGGGGGAGTGCAGCGCCGGGGCGAAGCAGAAGAGGAAACCCAGGAAGAGCGCGGCAGGAAACCAGAGTGCTTCGGCCAGAGTCCTGCATGCACCCGGCGGCGGAGGGGCCTGCGACGCCTCGGCTGTCACGGCCTCACCTGCTGCACGGTCGCGGTCAAAGTGGCTCCGGGTCCGGCCGGAGCCGTGCCTCGTGACGCCCGCGACCAACGGGTGGGTGCGGGGGGACGCTCGTTCCGGCGCGTGGCGGGCGGGGTGGAACTGATGTGTGCCGTGTGCATGGGTTTCCGTGTTCTTGAGCGCCTGGTCCGTGTGGTCGCGCCGCGCCGTCGGGTCGCGGCACCGCGGCGGGGCATGGGGCGGGGCCGCCCGCGGATGCGGGCGGCCCCGCGGTGGGTTCAGAAGAGGACGACGGGCTTCACGGCCGATCCGTTGGCGGAGTCGGCGAAGGCGGTGTTGATGTCGTCGAGGGCGTAGGTGCGGATGAGCTTGTCGAAGGGGAACCGGCCCTGCTCCCAGAGTTCGACCAGGCGGGGGATGAACACCTGGGGCACGGAGCTGCCCTGGACGATGGTCTTGAAGGTCCAGCCCTTGACCAGGGAGGCGCCGATCTCGAAGTTGACTTCGGTGCCCGGCTTGGCGGCGCCGACCAGGGCGAGGGTTCCGCCGATGGCGAGGGACTCGGCGGCCTGGCGCAGCACGGCGGGGACCGCGGTGGTGTCCAGGGCGTAGTTGACGCCTTCGCCGCCGGTGATCCGGGCGATCTCGGCAGCGACGTCGGCGGTCCCCGAGTTGATGGTGTGCGTGGCGCCGATCTCTTCGGCCAGTTCCAGGCGGGAGGGGTGCAGGTCGGCTGCGATGACGGTGGTGCAGCCGGCGACGCGGGCCGCCATGATCGCGGCGGAGCCGACGGCGCCGACACCGAAGACGATGAGCGAGGTACCCGCTTCGGGGCGCAGTTCGTTCAGTACCGCGCCGGCACCGGTCTGGAGGCCGCAGCCGAGCGGGGCGAGCGTTTCGAGCGGCGCGGCGGGGTCGACCTTGATGACGCTGGTCTCGACGACGTTCGCGTACGTGGCGAAGGAGGACTGCCCGAAGAAGTGCGAGGAGACGGGGCCCTCGGGCGAGGTGAGGGAGGTGGAGCCGTCGGCGCGGCGCCCGCCGAAGTCCTCGGCCATGAGGTTCTCGCAGTAGGCCACCCGGCCCGCACGGCACTGGCGGCAGTGCCCGCAGTACGCGGCCGACAGCACGACGTGGTCGCCGGGCCGGACCGTGGTGACGGCTTCGCCGACCGCCTCGACGACACCGGCGCCCTCATGCCCGAGAACTGCGGGCAGTGGGGTGGGGTAGACGCCGTCGCGCACGATCGCGTCGGTGTGGCAGACCCCGGTCGCGACCATGCGTACCCGCACCTCGCCGGGACGGGGAGCGTCCAGATCGAGGGTCTCGATGGTCAGCGGCGCGCCCGTGGTGCGGGCGACGGCGGCGGTGACGGTGGTGGTGGCGGTGACGGTGCTGGACATGATGGTTCTCTTCTCACGAGCTGGTGTGTGAGCCGCGGCCGTGGGCCTCTTCCGTGGTGCCCGGCGGGCGCGACCGGGGGCGGGTGGTGTGCCGCCGGCCAACATGTGTCAATAGTACGACGCCCGTGGGATAAGTGGCACATCGCGAGCAGTGGTGCGGGACAATGCAGGTGACAGCGCCCTGCCGGGCCGATGTGGTCCGGCCGAGAAGTACGGGAGATGCGGGATGAAGCCACGGCAGCTGATCTTCGAGCTGTTCGGCGACTATCTGCGGCACCGCGGCGGGGAAGTACGCCTGCGCGCGCTGGTTGCGGTTCTGGCGTGCTTCGGGATACCGGACACGACGGTCCGCGTCGTCGTCGCCCGCATGCGCAAGGAGGGCTGGCTCGCGGCCCGCCGCGAGGGCAGGGAGACCGTCTACTCCCTCACCGACGCCGGCTGGGAGCTGCTCGACGAGCGCCGCGACCGGATCTACGGCCGCGCCCCTTCTCCATGGGGCGGCCGATGGCACCTCATCGCCTACTCGGTCCCCGAGACGGACCGGCTCCTGCGCGACCACCTGCGCAAGAAGCTGGTACGCCACGGCTTCGGCCCGCTGTCCCCCGGGCTCTGGCTGAGCCCGCACGAGCGGACCGAACCCGTACGGTCCGCCTTCTCCGACCAGCCCGCAGTACGGCTGGACGTCTTCCACTCCGACGCCGGCGGGCGGGCGGCCGACCGGAGCATCGCCGCCCGCGCCTGGGACCTGGCCGCCCTCGACCGTGACTACGAAGCCCTCCTCGCCGCGCACGCCCGGGCCCTCGATGCCCTGCGCGCCGGTGACACCGTGGGGCAGGCGGCACTCACCGGGCGCGTCTCCCTGATCCACGACTTCCGCCCGATCGTCTTCGCCGACCCCGACCTGCCCCTCGAACTGCTGCCGGCGGGCTGGCACGGCGCCGCCGCGCGCGCGATGTTCCTCGAATCGCTGGACCTGTCCCGCGAGCCGGCCCATGCCTTCGCCGACGACCTCATCGCCCACGCCTGACACCGCTGGCGGTGGGCTCCCGTTTCAGTCGGGCAGTGATGCGGCCTCGCGCAGCCGGTCCAGGAGCGCGTCCAGGGATGCCAGTTCCGGTCCGTCGAAACCGGCGAACACCGCCCGCAGGTTGCCCGCATGGACCGACGCGGCCCGCTCCAGGACGTCGCGACCCTGAGTGGTGATGACCGCGTGGGTCACGCGCCGGTCATCGGGGCACGGGCGGCGCTCGACGTAGCCGGCCGCAGCTATTCGGTTGATCAGCCGGGTGATGCCGCCGCTGGTGAGGGCGATGTCCTCGGCCAGGGCGCCCATCGTCAACCGGCCTCCCTCGGAGCGGGCCAGGCGGACGAGCACCTCGAACCACACGTGCGGCAGCCCGGTCCCCGCCTGCAGGGCCCCGCCCAGCCGGCGCTCCAGCTTGCTGGACGCCTCCAGCAGGCGGCCGAACGTGGTGATCAGCGGGTCGTCGATCGACGAGAGAGGCGGAGGCATGCCCTCATCGTACGACGAAAGCCTGACTAGTCAGATAAATTTGCTACGGTTGAAATATCTGACACGTCAACTATCGAGGTGGAAGTCATGCGCATCGCGATCATCGGAGCCGGGAACGTCGGCTCCGCCCTGAGCACGGCCGCCGTCCGGGCGGGGCACACCGTCTCGATCAGCGCGACCAGCGCGGAGAAGGCATCACAGGTCGCGGCCGCGACCGGCGCGAACGCAGCAGCGGACAACGCCGCCGCCGTCGCCGACGCCGAACTCGTCGTCTTCGCCGTGCCAGGAAATGCCGTCGTCGACATCGCCCGCGACCTTGCTCCCGCACTCGCAGGAAAAATCGTCGTCGACGCCAGCAACCCGCTGAACGACACCTACACCGACCTCGACATCGAAGAAACCGCCGCGGTGCAGAGCCTGCAGCGCACCCTCCCCGGCGTGCCTGTGGTCAAAGCCTTCAACACGATCTTCGCCGGCCGTCTCGGAACACCCGTCGAAGGGGACCTGCGCCTCACCGGCTTCTACGCCGGTGACGACACCGAGGCCAAGAACGCCGTAGCCGGGCTCCTCACCTCCCTGGGCTTCCGCCCCGTCGATGTCGGCGGCCTGCGCATGGCCCGCGCTCTCGAAGAGATGGCCTTCCTCAACATCTCGCTCAACGCCGGCAATGGCTGGGCCTGGCAGACCGGCTGGGCGCTGCTCGGCCCGACCTCCTGAAAGCGGCGGACCATGAACACCACCACCCCGATACCCGGACCCCTTCTCGCCACCGGGGGCGGCGCATGACCGCGTTCGCCGCCCCCGTGGTGGTGACCCGGGGCCAGGCCGACAGCCCCCTGGTCGTACTGCTGCACGGCCGCGGCTCGCACGAAGGCGACATCATCGGCCTGGCCAACGCCCTGCCCGACTCGCTCTCGTACGCGGCCGTACGGGCTCCGATCGCCGAGAACGGCGGATACGCCTGGTTCGCCAACCGGGGCATCGGACGCCCGGTCCCACAGTCGCTGCGCGCCACCATGGACTGGTTCCGGCAGTGGCTCGACACCGTTGCTCCGCCCGGACGACCGGTAGTCCTGATCGGGTTCAGCGGTGGCGCCGCCTTCGCCGGCGGCCTCCTGCTGGACGACCCCGCCAGGTACGCCGGTGCCGCCATCCTCTACGGCACCCTGCCCTTCGAGGCGGGAGTGCCGACGGACGCCGCGCACCTGGCCGGCGTGCCCGTCTTCGTCGCGCAAGGCGAACACGACCGCGTCATCCCCCGCGAACTCCTCGACCGCACCTGGCACTACCTGACCACCCAGTCTGGGGCAACGGCCACCGCACGGCGCGACCCTGTCGGCCACAGCATCGCTCCCGCCGCACTCACCGCCCTCGCGACCTGGCTCGACGCACGAGGCGTCCCTCCGGTGGACCCCGACACCAAACCCACCGAGTCCTGACGGCGGCAGGCGTCCGCCGACCGGTCACCTTGCCGCAGGCGCAGCGACCCCCGAGAACAGAAAGCGAAGTGATCCACATGACGAACGAATCAGCACGCATCCGTACCCCCGAAGAGGTCTACGCCAGCCACGGTGCGGCACTGATGGCCGAGGACCTGGACGGGCTCGTCGCCAACTTCGCCGACGCCGCGGTGATCATCACCCCGGTCGGCGTACAGCACGGCAAGGAAGGCGCCCGAGCCAACTTCACCCAACTGTTCAAAGACCTCCCGAACGCCGACTGGACAATGGACACCACCCTGTTCGGCGGCGACATCCTCTTCCTCGAATGGAAGGCCGACTCCGCGATCAACCAAGCAGCGCACGGAGTCGACACCTTCGTCATCCGCGACGGACTCATCCACGCCCAGACGGTGCGCTACGAGCTGTCCCCGAAGAACTAGCCGGCCAAGCCCGCCTCGCGGACAGCCGAAAGAGCAGCACTGCCCGAATTCAGCATGCCCCGGGCCGGCGGGAGGACCGCGTGCTCAGCACACCGATCCCTGACGCAGACCTCCCTGGTCGGCCGCCTCGTCGCTACCGTGGAAAGCGGGGCCCCGATGACGCAGGGCGGCGTGCACATCTCGCGGTCATCAGCCGGTGGGCCAGTTTCAGTCGCCCTCGTTGCCGAGCCAGGCGAGGGCTGCGACCGTGAGTGCGGTGATGCCGGTGTCCAGAGTGGGTTGAATGACGGGTGCGAAGAACGGCGAGTGGTTGACAGGAATGTCCTGCGCGATGGTGCCCTGCTCCGAGGCTTTCCGGTAGGTGTCGGGCTCGATGCCGCCGATTCCCCAGTAGGCGTAGGGGGCACCCAGGGTATCGGGGATGCGGCTGAAGTCCTCGCTGGCGGTCTGGAGGTCGATGGTGTGCGCGCCGTCGCCGAAGTGCGCGCGGAATGCTTTGTCGAGGCGGTCGGCGACACCGGCGTCGTTGACCTTCGGGGGGAACGCGTTGAGCCGCTCGATCAGAGGCGCCTTGGGCGCGTTCGACGCGGTCGCCTCGGCGTTGACACATCGCCCGATGGCGTCGAGTACCTGCTTACGGGTGGCGTCGTCGTAGGTGCGGACGTTGAGTTCGATGACGGCGCTGTCCGGAATGATGTTGGGACCGGTGCCGGCCTTGATGCTGCCGACAGTGATCACTGCGGGTGTGGTGGCTGCGACCTCGCGCGAGACGATGGTCTGCAGCCGTACCACGCACATCGCCGCCATGACGACGGGATCCACGGCGGCCTGCGGCATGGAACCATGGGCACCGCGTCCGTACAGGGTGACGCGCAGGCTGTCGGCGGCCGACAGGAAGGACCCCTGTCTCACCCCCACGTAGCCCGCCGGGTAGACCAGCACGTGCTGAGCGAGCGCGACGTCCGGCTTGGGGACGAGGCCGGCGAGGCCGCCGTCCACCATGGCGTCCGCACCGTCGCCGTTCTCCTCCGAGGGCTGGAAGAGCGCAATGACGGTGCCCTGCCACGCGTCCTTGGCATCGGCCATGAGCTGCGCGAAGGCCAGCAGGCAGGTGACGTGGACGTCGTGGCCGCAGGCATGCATGACCGGCTGCTCCTGTCCGTCGTCTCCCGTCACGGTGGCGGTGGAGGCGTACGGCAGCCCCGTGGCCTCGTGAACGGGCAACGCGTCCATGTCCGCGCGCAGGAGCACCGTCGGGCCGTCGCCGTTGGCCATGACACCCACGACGCCGGTGGTGCCGATGTTCTCGGTCACCTCGTACTGGGCGCTCCGCAGAAGTTCCGCGATCCGTGAAGCGGTGCGGTGTTCGTGGTTGCCGAGTTCGGGGTGGGCGTGCAGGTCCTTGTAGAAGTCTTCGGTGGCTCGGCGGATGCCGGGAAGTCCTGCGAGGATGCGGTCTGACGGTGCTGACATGGGGTTTGGCCTTTCGTGCGGGTGCCATTGGCGCGTGGGGGTGCGTGCGGCTGCCAGGAGGGTTCCGGGTTCCAGCGAGAGTCCTTGGGGCAGGTACCAGCTCCGTCGGTGGGCGAGAAGCCGGAAACCCATGGCCAACAAGACGCCGCAGACGATGCCGAGGGTGGCGTGATTGAGGTCCGCGCACAGCACGTAGACGCCGGAAACGGCGACGGCCACGGTGGCGTAGAGGCCGTTACCGCCGAAGACCTCCGGGACGCGCCTCAACAGCAGGTCGCGTACGGCGCCGCCACCTACTGCTGTGATGGTCCCCAGGAGCACGGCAGGCAGCCAGCCGAGGCCGGCCGTCAGCGTCTTCTGGGCGCCGGCCACGGACCAGAAGCCGATAACAGCGGCGTCCAGGGCCGTGAAGGCTCGGGCCCACTGGTCCTGGTTCACCGAAAGGACGAAGGCGAGCAGGGCACCCGCGAAGGCGGTCGGCAGATAGGCTGCGTCCGTCAGGGCTACGGGGGTGCCGTGCTGGAGAAGTGTGTCGCGGATCAGCCCGCCACCCAGTCCGGAAACCGTTCCCACGACCAGATAGCCGAAGAGGTCCAGCCCTTCGTTTCTTGCTACGACGCCGCCGAGCACACCGCAGATGAAGACACCGGCCAGATCGAGCCAGGTGGTCACTGCGTCGACCTCTTCAGGTGACAGCCATTGGGCCATGCCTCGGGCTTTCTCCGTGTGGGCGTCCTGAGTCGCGGGGCGAACCGAGCCACGTCGACGCCGTGGACGAGCGTGACCAGTGACGCCAGATTCGCCCTGACGGCTCCATCCGGCAACACGGGGCGCGAGGTCGGCGCCTCTGATCTGCTCCGTCCCTCTGTTCGACGGACCAAGCGCGGGGGCAGCCCGCCGACGAGGTGTGCTCCGTCCGGAACCGGCCGGCCGGCCGGTCGATCGACGAGTTCCGGGCCGTGCGGAGGTCACAGCCTGCAGGACCGCCGGCAGGCAGGCGCGCTCGTACCCGAAGGAGACGCATGGCAAAGCTCATCTACTCGATGATCACCTCGCTCGACGGCTACGCCGAGGCGGCGGGTGGCGGCCTTGGCACCGGGGCCGACGACCAGGAGGTGCATACCTTCATCGGTGACCTGTTCCGCCCCGTCGGCACGTACCTCTACGGCCGACGGATGTACGAGACGATGGTCTACTGGGAGACCGCGCACACCGAGCCCGACCAGCCGCCGCACATCCTGCAGTACGCCCGCGACTGGCAGGCCGCGGAGAAGATCGTCTACTCCACGACGCTTGATTCGGTGTCCAGCGCGAAGACCAGGATCGAGCGGACCTTCGACCCGGACGCGGTGCGCAGGCTCAAGGCCGAGGCTGATTCCGACCTCACCGTAGATGGCCCGAACCTCGCGGCCCAGGCGATCGCGGCCGGCTTGGTGGACGAGTACCACCTGTTCATCACCACGAGTGTGGTCGGCGGCGGCAAGCGGTTCTTCCCCGACGGCGTGCGCCTCGATCTCGAACTGGTCCAGGAGCGTGCGTTCGACAGCGGACTGATCTACGCGCACTACCGGACCCGCTGAGGCGCACCGGTCGATCTCACCTGCCCCGGCGGCCGAGCCAGGGACAGGTGAGATCGAGCCGCACGATTCTTGCCACAACGCGGGCCCGGTTACTTCCTCGCGGCGATCAGAATAGTGAACAAGTGTTCTATTCGCGCTAAGCTGGTTCTCATGTCCGTTCATCTCCAGGGTTCTCTGTTCGATCAGGCCGACCGCCCGCAGCTGGGCCGTCTCACCGGGCTGCGCAGGACGGTCCTCGGCGACGGGGCCTGGATCGACCTGCTGCCGGGCTGGCTGAGCGGCGCCGACGAGCTCTTCGCCTCGCTTGCCGAGGAGGTGCCCTGGCGGGCGGAGCGGCGGCAGATGTACGACCGGACGGTCGACGTGCCACGGCTGCTCGCGTTCTACCGAGGCGAGAACACACTGCCCAGCCCCGTTCTGGACGAGGCCCGCGACGCGCTCTCCGCCCACTACGCCGACGAGCTGGGGGAGCCCTTCACGACGGCAGGACTCTGCTACTACCGGGACGGGCGCGACAGCGTCGCCTGGCACGGCGACCTGACCGGACGTGGCTCCCACCAGGACACGATGGTGGCGATCCTCTCCCTGGGCGCCCCGCGTGATCTGGTCCTGCGGCCGTGCCGCGGGGGCGACACCGTGCGCAGGCCGCTGGGCCACGGCGACCTGATCGTCATGGGCGGGTCGTGCCAGCGCACATGGCAGCACGCGATTCCCAAGACCACCCATGCCCGGGGGCCGCGGATCAGTGTCCAGTACCGTCCCCACGGAGTGCGCTGACGTGAGAGGGAAGGGTCCCGAAGGGGCTCTGCACGCCGGCGATTCGACCATTTCCGGTGACGACGACTTCCCTGGCGATCGCCCGGGCGGGGCCGCCTCAGCTACCTCGGGCTCATCAATTGAGATGGGTGCGGTTCGTTTCGAGTGAAGCTCAACAGCCGTCCTGGGTCGGCGGCAGGGTCGGGTAGTCAGGGATGGGATACACGCCGACGGTGAACCCGTAGACCGTCTCGCCGGAACGCGGCAGCGTGTCGAACTCGTGGATCACCTGCTCCACGCGCTCCCAGAACTCGGCGGCTTGCCCCTCGGAGATCCGGGCCCGACGGATGAATTGGCGGACCTGCCCGAGCTCGTATGCCGCGGCTGATTCTTTCGTTGCCACCTCGAAGTCGTTGAAGTCCGGGGGCAGAGCGCCGCCGACTGCTTGTCGGCCCAGCCCGACGAAAAACATCCGCGCGGTGCGGCCGTAGTAGCGCTCCTCGATCGCGCGGACCCGGCGCGTCCGTACCACGCGCAGCAGACCGGCTTTGGCCAGGACCCCGACGTGATGCGCGACGGTGCTCTTCGGGCGTCTGACGGCGGCGGCGAGCTCAGTGACCGTCGCGGCACGCTCCTGGAGGAGGCCAAGGATCGTGGTGCGCAGGGGGTCGCTGATGGCCCGCACCTGCTCGGCGGTGGTGAGCTCGATCGTCTCGTCGAGGTCGTAGTCCGGAGTGTTGCTCGACATAGTCGAATTAGACTAGCATCGCCGATCGTTCGAGAAACTTGGATCATTCAGCGAGTCGAAAGCAGGCAGGCCATGGCCGAGGTTGTGCTGTTTCACCACGCTCAGGGACTGACTTCCGGTATCGAAGCCTTCGCGGCGCAGCTCCGTCAGGCAGGCCACACCGTCCACGCACCGGACCTGTACGAGGGGCACACCTTCGAGACCCTGGAGGAGGGCATCGGCTACGCGAGCCGCACGGGGTTCGGCACCATCATGGAGCGAGGGGTCGCCGCTGCCGCGCTGCTCGGTGACGAGGTGGTCTATGCGGGCTTCTCCCTCGGCGTCATGCCCGCCCAGCGCCTGGCCCAGACCCGCGCCGGCGCCAAGGGCGCCCTGCTGATCTACTCCTGCCTCCCCGTGTCCGAGTTCGGCCAGGCCTGGCCTGCCGACGTCCCGGTCCAGGTGCACGGGATGGACGCCGACCCGTTCTTCGCCGACGAAGGCGACCTCGACGCCGCCAAGGAGCTGACCGCCGCCACTGAGCGTGCCGAGCTGTTCCTCTACTCCGGCAAGCAGCACCTGTTCGCGGAATCCTCGCTGCCCTCCTACGACCAAGCCGCAGCTGAACTGCTCACCCGGCGTGTCCTCGACTTCCTGTCGGCGCTATAGGGTCCTGGTGGCCTGGGGTGGCCCCACGCTCAGGATCTCGTGCGGTCGTCGAGCTGGGAGATCGCTGATCGGGGCTGTGCCCAGGGCTGTTCGTCTCCACCGTGGTGGCGGAGGAGGGTCGCTGATGGGTTCGCTGTTCAAGGAGTTGGAGGCGCGCGAGGCGGCCGCCCGGGTGCGGGTGGAGGAGTTCGAGGTCGAACTCGATGCGGTTTCCGCCAAGTTGGGGTTGGCGCGTCTGCGGCTCGCGCGGGAGACGGTCGCCGAGGTGCGCGCGGAGCTGACGCCGCAGACTTCCGCGGTGACGGTCGATGCCGCAGGGCGCCGCCTGCGGGAGAGCGGGTGGCCTCGGCGTATGCGGGGGCCGAGCGGCAGGTCATCGGGGTGCTGAGCGTGCCGAACTGGCAGCCCGGGATGGGGTCGGGCGTGCTGCCGGTGGAGGTGGAGGCGGATGCCCCGGGGCCGGTCTGCGCGCAAGCAGTTCGTGCCCGGACCAGCGCATACACGATGTCCCGGGCTTGGCGTAGGTCGTAGCCCGTCGTATCCACGATCACCTTGAGCGCCCGGAGGGTGTCACCACCCAGCATGAACATGCGCGCGTCGGCCTGCGCCCCGGCCGGAAACGGCAGAGCGCGGGCTCACTGCGGATCCATGCTCCGCGGGATCCTCGGCAGCCCGCCCTCCCTTCTTCTGCCCCTCAACACCTTCAGTTCCCAACCCTCACCCGTACGACCAGTTCGCGGAGCGGCATCCTGTGCAGACGGGAGCCTGGCTGTCGTGAAGGTTGGCGCCGGAGACACCCACTGAGATCGGCAGCCCGTCGCGGTCACGGATGACGTGCATCTTCGACCGGCCGCGGTCGTCGGGCCGCACACCCACACCTTGCCGCTGGCCGCTCCTGGCTGAGCATCGACGGCCGTGAGGCCGAGGGACTGCACCGGTTGCAGGAGTTCGTCCCGGCTTCACCGGTCTCATCGAGCGTGCGACTGTTGAAGAGGATGTAGTACGAGTCCGTTGGTCGTTCTACGGTGCCGGCCCAGAACCAGCAGAAGCGCCCAACCGGGTCCCGGTCGAGCGATGCGGCCGAGTCAGCCGGCCGAGTCAGCCGGCTGCGTCGGCCGGTGCGCGGAATTGTGTAGCCGCTCTTTCGCAGGGTCCGTCCGACGGTGCGTGCGCGGGCTCCGGCTGGGCCTGACGAGCTCGGCACCGCTCACCGTGCACGAGCTCGTCAGTCGGCGTCGCGCCGTCGGCGCGCGCGCTCGAACTCTGCGGCATCCGACATCCAGGAGCCGTGCTGTCCGAGTGCGGCGCAGCCGCCGCGGACGAAGGTGCTCACCAGTTTCCGGTACCCGCCGATCCCGTCGACCAGGCTGTACTCGACCCGGTACTCCGGATCCGACCCGCCTTCACCCTCGTGCACCGTCGTGACCCGGGTGATGGAGTCCGCGTAGAAGTGGAGCTGGATTCCTTCGCCCATCTCCTCGTCCTCGATGGTGAACACTTCGTTGTCCGCGGCAGAGCGATCGCCGACGAACTCCCAGAACTCCGCGGTGGCAGTGCGGGGACTGTCCGAGAGCCACTTCTTCTCGACGCCCTTGTCGTCGGTGAACGACAGGATCGTCTTCCTCGCGCTCTCGCCGAGTTCGGCGAGGTCGCCGGCAGCCTCCTCGTCATCCTCCATGGGCGTGTTCCTGGAGTGGTCCGCGGCCTCCGAGCACATCAGGAAGCTCACGGTACGCACCGCGTCATCGACGAGCTCGGGGTGTGAACGGCGCACGGCCGCGTCGACCGCCGTCGCCATCCGGTCCCAGGCGCGCTTGTCCGTGGCGCGTTTTCCCCGTCGCGGATCGCGGCCGATCCGCATCCCGGCGCACGCCTGCTCCGCGGCGGTGATCACACGCATGACCTCGGGCAGCAGCGCGGGGTCGACGGCATCGGGCCTCCGCCTCGGAACCGTCGCGCCGTGCAGGTACTGGCCCGTGTACCTCAGAATCGCGGCGTCGAGTGGACCGAGTGCTTGTCCGCGCTCCGCGCGACGGCGGTCCGCGTGGTACTCCTGAGCTCGTTTCCCATTGGACGTCTCTGTCGCCGCGCGCATCGCCGCGCAGACCTGACCGCGCTCGAGCAGATGGATGTCAGCTCCATGGGCGATGAGCCGGCCCTTGTCCCACCGGATGCGCTGGAAGAGCGCGTCGACGTCCGCGGGCGCGGAGAGGAGGATCGGGTCCAGGAGCGCGACGGCAGCGTTCTCGTCGAGCCGGCCCCGGGTTCCGGCGGCGTCGCACAGCGGAAGGACCGCGCTCCACAACAGCAGGTGTCTGGCCAGGTCCTCCTGGATCACCGCAAGATGGGCTTCCCCGATCGAGAACGTGAACGTGCGAGGGTCGTGGTTGGCGTCGGCCCCGGCACCGAGCGTCAGCTTCAGCTCACCGTCCTCGCGGATCACGTTCGGGATCCAGCCGCTCCTGCGTGTGAAGACGATGTCTCTCATGGAATCAGTCTTCCCTACGGGACGAGGCCGGCGAGTCCTGCCCCCACCGATCTGGCCGGCCGCCTTCGTGTACACCCACGCCGCCCGGAGCGAGCAGGCCCGTCATGGTCGAGTCAGAGGCTGTACCGGATCTCCACCGAGTTCCGGTACGGAAAAGCCTCGATCCGGCGCCGATGCCAGGCAGATCACAGCAACTGGACTCCATGCTCGGACAGCTCGCGTTCGTCGGCCTTGGCCCCGGTCAGGGCTGCGTTCGGCGGCCTTGGCCCCGGTCAGGGCGAAGGCGATGGGCAGGCCCTGAGGGGTGCAGACCAGGTGCAGGCGCAGGCCCCAGAAGCAGCGGCTGTGGCTGGCGCAGTAGCCGTATTCGGCCCAGCCTGTCAGGTCGGAGCGTTCGACGGACTCGCGGGAGCGGCCGCATTCCACCGGGTGGAGTCCGCGACCCATACGTCGTCGCTCCACGCCGAGGTGGTGGTGGCCAGGATCCGGTTGACGCTTCGCATCAGACCGGCGGCTTTGCCCAGCCGCTTGTTGCAGCCGGGCTGCTGGGGCGGGTAGGGGAGGAAACGGAGCAGGCGGGCACGGGCACGGCGGAGCCATTTGGCCTCGGAGGTGTAGCCGAGTATGGCCTGCATCGTGGCGAGGGTGACCAGTTCGGCATCGCTCAGGCGGGGCGTAATACCGACCGGCGGGCTCCACGGCGCCAGGTCGGGATGCTCCCTCAGTATGTCGTCGGTCGTCGCATAGAGTGCTGTCGCGAGGGTGTCCACGTCGTTCGTCAAAAAACGATCTTGGACGCCCTCGCTCTCGTCTCCACAGGCCCCCCTTGGACCACACCACCAGGAGGAACCAGTGTCGTACCCGCAACTGCGCACCCCCGAGGAGAGACTCGCCGACGCGAAGAAGCTGCTGAGCCTCCCGCGTATCGTCGTGATCTGCGGCTCCACCCGCTTCATGACCGAGATGAACGAGGCCGATCTGTGGGAGACCAAAGCCGGAAGGATCGTCGTCAAACCGGGCTGTGACATGAAGTCGCCGCACGAACTTTGGTCCGATCCTGTCGAGGCCGAGGCGCTGAAGGTTCGACTCGACCATCTGCACCGGGCGAAGATCCGGCTCGCTGATGAGGTGCTCGTAGTCGGCGACTACATCGGAGACAGCACCCGAGCCGAAATCGCCTACGCCCGGTCGCTGGGCAAGCCCGTGCGGTTCACGCACCCCGAAGTCGACCCTGACGCCTGACCGCCCGCTGCCACCTCGACAACCAGGGTCGGCAGCCCGCCGCCTGACGGTCGCGCGGTGGCTTCGGTCGCCGCATCGCCCTGGCCCGGCTGAAGGAGGCCGGCCTGGTGCGTGAACCTACCTCGATCAGCACGACATCCCCCGGCCGAAGTCCTGGCACACCCTGGGCACCTCATCTCGGCAACTCGAAGATCACCGACAGAGCCAAGTTGGGGCGTGTATCGAATGTGCTGGTCACAGCCACCCCTCGCGGCCCTCTGCTGCTGAGATCAACGCCCCACTGCCTTGGCCGACTTCTCGCGATGTGGGTGAAGAAGCTCTGGGCCGGCCGGTCGGCCCTCATGTGCGAAACACTGTGGAGTGACTTCTGTCGACTCCCTTGCAACCGCCCCTGAGATACACGCCCACCTCATTGATCAGTTCAATCACGTCCTTCGTTCCCCTGAGACGTTCGGAGGCGAGGTCTCATTGCACGTTCTGATCAGAAATCTGTTGTTCGTCGAGCGTCGGCCCGAGGCTTTTGCCCTCCAGCGGCAGGCTTGGATTGACAGCCGAACCCTCACGGCCACCGGTGTGATCGGGGCTTACCGGGAGTTGATCCCGGGGCGCAGCTACGACGACGGCATGGCCTCGGTGTACGCGGAGTTCGCACAGCGATGCGGCTGGCTGGAATCAGACCGCCTCCTCACTCCCGCCGAGTACGAGGCTCTCAAGAGTTCCGTGCGGCCGTGGGCCGGGAAGGACCGCACGTGGCCGGACGTGACTGCGGCGTTCGGGCCCCCATCTGTCCTGTTGGGAGGGGACAACCCGCTGTACGGGAAGACCCTCGGCTACCTCAGCGAGGACACGGAGCAGCCGATGGTGGTCTTCCACCTGTGGAACGGCAGCGCTCCGGGAACCGACTCCTGGCCGCCCGAACACGAGCAGCCGCTGCTCCTCGCGGTGCGATTCGGCGACGGCCCTTTCCGCGAGACCTTCACTTTCACCCCTGAAGGTGAGCGGAGGAGGCCTGAGGCCCTCTGCCCGCACTAGCACCCACCCCGCCAACGAGCTCGTGCACGGTTAGCAGTAGCCGTCCACCCTGGCGCCGGCTGGAGCGAGGTTGGGCCAGGGATGCCCTGCCCTGTCGGAGGCAGCGGACCGTAGGAGGTCAAGGAGAGTGCACCCCGGGTAGCCCTGAAAAATCGCGTAGGTGCCCCGGTAGTAGCTGCTCCAGTAGCTCACGACCCGCCGTTGAGTGCGCGCGAAGAACGCAGGGTTGTCCACGATGAACTGCCCGTAAGCGAGGTGGCCGCAGGTGCCGGGCGTGGCGAGATCACGGAGCTCGTCGCAGATGACGACCAGGATCTCCAAGACGTACTCGCCAGCCAGCTGCACGACGAAGGGGACGACCCACGGGTCCGTGGAACCAGCGACCTTCTCCAGGTGACGCTGTCTGACCACTCCGTCGCAGTGCCTTGAGTACAGGCAGTGCAGAAGCTGCCGTTGGCGCGACGAAAGCGACGCCACCACGTCAGTTGGCGGCTCGTCGTTGTAGAGGCGCCCGGGGATCAAAACATGCTGGCCCTCTACAGCGACGGAGAACGAGGCATGCGGCGGGAGCCGAGAATCGGGCATCACCGCCAGAACTGCCTCGGCGTCGCTTGCAAGCTCGGCTGGGAACGCCGTGATCAGTGGATTGCTGCTGTCGGAAAGCGGCTGCACGAGCCGAGCATAGGTGGATACCTGTGAGGCCAGGTAGCCGGCATCCATGGCCTCACACCCGCTCAACCCGGCGAAGGTACGCGGTCAGAGCATTAGAAGAAGCCGAGCTTCTTCGGTGCGTACGAGACCAGGAGGTTCTTCGTCTGCTGGTAGTGCTCCAGCATCATCTTGTGGTTCTCCCTGCCGATGCCCGACTGCTTGTATCCGCCGAAAGCGGCGTGCGCAGGATAGGCGTGGTAGCAGTTCGTCCAGACCCTGCCCGCCTTGATGGCCCGGCCTGCCCGGTAGGCGGTGTTGGTGTCCCGGGTCCATACGCCCGCGCCGAGCCCGTACAGCGTGTCGTTCGCCGTCCTGATCCCTTCGTCGAAGTCCGAGAAGGACGTCACGGCGAGCACGGGGCCGAAGATCTCCTCCTGGAAGATCCGCATACGGTTGTCACCTTCGAAGATCGTCGGCTGGACGTAATAGCCGCCCGCCAACTCGCCGCCGTGCTCGATGCGCTGACCACCGGTCAGGATCTTCGCGCCCTCCTGCTGTCCGATCTCGAGGTACGAAAGGATCTTCTTCAGCTGTTCGTCGGAGGCCTGCGCCCCGATCATCGTGTCGGTGTCCAGCGGGTGCCCGGGCACGATCTGTTCGGTACGGGCGATACCTGCTTCGAGGAACTCGCTGTAATGTCCGCGCTGGATCAGTGCCCGCGACGGACAGGTGCACACTTCGCCCGAGTTGAGGGCGAACATCGTGAAGCCCTCGAGCGCCTTGTCGCGGAAGTCGTCGTCCAGCGCCCATACGTCGTCGAAGAAGAGGTTCGGCGACTTGCCACCCAGCTCCAGTGTGACGGGCTTGAGGTTCTCCGAGGCGTACTGCATGATCAGGCGCCCCGTCGTGGTCTCACCGGTGAAGGCGATCTTCGCGACCCGCGGACTGGAGGCGAGCGGCTTGCCCGCCTCGGCGCCGAAGCCGTTGAGGATGTTGACGACGCCGGGGGGAAGCAGATCCGCCACCAGGCTCATCCACACATGGATCGATGCGGGGGTCTGCTCGGCGGGCTTGAGGACCACCGCGTTCCCGGCAGCCAACGCGGGGGCGAGCTTCCAGACGGCCATAAGGATGGGGAAGTTCCACGGAATGATCTGAGCCACCACACCCAGCGGCTCGTGGAAGTGATACGCGACGGTGTCCTCGTCGATCTCGCTGAGCGAGCCCTCCTGGGCGCGCAGCGCACCCGCGAAGTACCGGAAGTGGTCGATGGCCAGCGGAATGTCCGCAGCCAGCGTCTCGCGAACCGGCTTGCCGTTCTCCCAGCTCTCGGCGACCGCCAGCTCCTCCAGGTGCTCCTCCATGCGGTCGGCGATCCGGTTGAGGACGGTCGCACGGTCACCCGCGGACACGGCCCCCCAGACAGGAGCCGCCGCATGGGCGGCGTCCAGGGCGCGCTCGACGTCGGCCTCGGTGCCGCGTGCGACTTCCGTGAAGGGACGGCCGTTGACGGGGCTCGGGTTCTCGAAGTACTGACCACGGGCCGGCGGAACGTAGGCGCCACCGATCCAGTGGTCGTAGCGGGACTCGTACGAGACGATGGCGCCCTCGGTGCCCGGCGCGGCGTAACGGGTCATTTCTGTGGCCTCCCGGATCCGGGGCCGCCCGCCGTTGGACGGCCCTCGGCGTGAGGCTAGGCAGCACGACGTTGCAACGCCGTTGCGCGGACCGCCCCCTGAGCTCCCGCGAGCGGCACTACGCGCGCTGCTCCGCGTCGAGCGCCCGGGCCCTGGCCAGTAGTGCCGCACGCCGCTCCGGGGGCGCCGCAGCCGCGAGTGCCCGCCAGACAGGGAGGTCATCCGCACCCCACGGGCTGTACGCCCAGTCGGCGAGCAACCCCGGATCCCCCCGCGCGATCAGCGCGGCCCGCAGCTGGCCGATGATCCGGCGCCGCAGCCGGACGACCGCCGGTGCCTGCGAACGCGGCAACAGGGGGCCCGCATAGTTGCCGAGCGCTGCCGCCACCGCCCCGGACTCCAGGCGGCGTACGACGGCGTCGAAGTCCGCGTCGACCGGCGCGCCCAGCCGGTACGGGCGCGAGCGCAGCAGCTCGGGTCCCAGAAGCCGTCGCAGGCGGGCGAGTTCGGCCCGCAACGTCACCGGAGGGACGGACTCGTCCTCGTACAGCTCGATCAGCAGTTCGTCACCGCCGAGGCCCTCCGGATGGAGGGCGAGCGTCACCAGGATCTCGCTGTGGCGTCTGCTGAGCCGGATCTTGCGCCCGCCCTGGACCAGGAGCGCTTCGTCGCTTCCGAGCGCGGAGAGCTGTGCCGATCCACCGGCGGGCCCCGGCGCGACGAGTGCGAGCTGGGACTCGGCGGCGCGCGCCACAGCGTGTACGAACGCCAGGCTGTGCGGATGTGCGAGCCCGTTCCCGCCGGTGATGTCGACGGCACCGAGCACCCGGCCCGTGTGCGGGTCGTGCAGCGGGGCGGCCGCGCACGTCCACTGCTGAACCGGCCGGAGGAAGTGCTCGGCGGCGAACACCTGGACCGGGCGGTCGACCGCGAGTGCCGTGCCGGGTGCGTTCGTCCCGGCCTCCGACTCGGCCCAGCGGGCGCCTTCCACGAAGTTCATCCGCTCGGCGCGCCGACGGGCCCGGGCATGCCCCTCGACCCACAGCAGCCTGCCGTGCGCATCGCAGACCGCGAGCAGATGTTCGCCGTCCATGGCGTAGGCGCCCATGAGTTCGCGGATCATCGGCATGACACGAGCCAGGGGGTGCGTGTCCCGGTACGTCCCGAGTTCGTTCGCGCAGAGCTCGACCGATGCCGCCCCGTCCGGGCTGACCCGCGCCCGAGCGGAGCGCCGCCACGACTGGCCCACCACGGAGCGTACCGGTGTCTCCAGCCGCCCCTCGGAAGTGAACACCTCGTGCGCATGGCGCAGTTCACCGAGCCGGGCACCGGGGTTCGCGTCGGCGGCCAGAGCCACCCAGGGATCCGTCAACTCGCCCTCCCGTCCGTAGCGGCATTCCTGCCCATCGTCGGGGCAACGCGCGTTCGCGACAACCGTTGGGATACGCGGGGTCGCATTGTTCCCGACGGGTCGAGGGGGATGACCGCAGGGCCGAAGACTCCGCCGTCGCGGATGCGTGCGCAAGGTGGCAGAACGTGAGAGTCCGGGCTGCTGGTCAGTTCGTTCCGGCCTCAGTGCGTGGATGCCGGGGGCAGGCAGCCAGTCTCCGGGAAATGGCCGTTGACCTCGGTCCAGACGCGCTCCTGTGTGACGGCGCCAGTGAGGCAGGCGGACTTGCCGATCCAGATTCCGTACACGCTGCCCCGGGCGGGATCCTGGCCGCTCCGGCCGGGCCGCTTCTCCACGGCCAGGTGGGCGGAGGAAGCCAGCCGTGCGAGCACCGGCCGGACCTGAGCGGGTTCAATCCGATTCTGACGCCTGAGGTCCTGAAGAGCCGACCGGATCTCCTCGGCCTTCTCGTGCGCGCGCCGTTCGTCCGCCGCACTCGGGCGATCCGGCTGCGTGGCCCGGCTGGTGTCGCCGTAGTGAGGGGGTTCATTCACGGGGGTGGCGTCGCCCGCAGGTGTCCGGTGGTCCGAAGCATCGGACGACTGGGTGCCGTTGAGATTGGAGAAGAGCTCATCCGCGCTCTTCCCGCAGCTCGCCAGAGCGAAGACACAGAGCAGGGTGACTGAGGCCGTCCTGGTGCGTCGGGTCATGCCCGCCATTCTCCCCAACAGAGGCCATGGCGTTGTGAGTACGGGTACTCAGCTACTCAGCAGTCACCGCGGGCCGGTGTGCTGTGTGCTCTTCCGCGCGACGACAGGGTGTTCACCCCCGCCCTGCCCGTCGCGCAGGCATCCGGCCTTCGTCATCGAGGCTTCCGGGGACACGGGTGATCTTGGGGGTGGAACCCGTCGGACATGGGTCGGTCACCAGTGCGGCGTGGGCACGCTCGGCGTGTCGTCATCGTCGCTCCGTACCGGTCGCGGAGGTTGGTTGAGTACCTCGCGGGCCGTGCCCGCGTCGCCACCGGCACGGTGCCGCCGGAAGCGAACCCGGCCCCTGAGGAGGAGCGTGACGAGTCCCAGGAGCAGGGTGATTGCCCCTTTGGTTCGTTCCACGGTGATTCCTTCCAGGGGTCTGGGAATATCTACCGCGCATCTGAACAATAGACATCTGTATGGGTGAGAGTGGAGCCATCTGGCTGATGAGGGGGTTGGATGGGCGGCATAGGTGAGGACGGCAAGTTAGCGGGTCTGCGTGGAGCGGCCGGGCGGACGGCGTCGGGCGCGCAGTTGTCCGAGGACGCCGTCCGGGTGTTCCGGTGGGTGAGTGATCAGGGATCGTGCGACGCGAAGACGCTCGGCGCGAAACTGGGGCTGCCGGAGGGCTGCGCGGCCTCGGCGGTGGTGACGCTGACCGAACTGCTGCTGCTGCGGTACCTGCCCGAGGATTCCGACCGGCTGGTGCCGGTGGCCCCTGACGCGGCCATCGCCGCGCTGGTCGCGCCGAAGGAGGCGGGGCTGCGCAGGCAGCTCGCCGAGATCGACCAACTGCGGGGCGAGCTGGCTCTCCTGGCACCGTTCTATGCGGAGGGACGGCGCCGGTGGCAGGGGCGTGCGCCACTCACGGAGGTCACCGACCTGAAGACTGTCGTGGGCATGATCACCGAGGCGACCATGCGGTGCCGGCAGGAGGTCCGCACCTGCCACCCCGGCGGCGGCCGCTCCCCGACGCTGCTGGAGCAGGCGTTCATCCGGGACCGGGACATGCTGCGCCGCGGCGTGCGGATGCGCACGTTGTACCAGCACACCGCCCGCTACCACCTGCCCACGCAGGAGTACGCGCGGCGGATGACCGACGAGGGGGCCGAGATCAGGACGATGAGTGAACTGTTCGGCCGCATGGTCGCCTTCGACGAGGAGACGGTGTTCATCCCGCACCAGGACGACCTGGACGCGGCCATCGTCATCCACGAGCCGTCCACGGTGGCGTACCTGTGCGCGACCTTCGACCACACCTGGTCGCTGGCCGAGCCCTACCACCCTGCCTGGACGGAGAGTTCGGCGCGGGACGAGGTGAAGCAGGCCATCGTGCGGCTGCTCGCGGAGGGGATGAAGGACGAGATGGTGGCCCGGCGGCTGGGCATGTCGCTGCGAACCTGCCGCAAGCACATCGCCGAGATCATGGAGCAGCTGGGGGCGGCCAGCCGCTTCCAGGCCGGCTATCTGGCGCGTGTCCAGTCCTCCGGTCCTGCCGCGGCGGCCGCGGGCGGCGCCTGACCACCGCACCGGAGAGAACGGCCTGTGGCCGCCTGCCGTTCGCGCCCGCTGCGGCACGGGCCGCCCCGGCTTCCTGCGCCCGGCTCGGCCCGGAGCCGGGCGGCCGGCTCCGGACCGAGCCGGGCCGGTCCGGGGAGCGGATCCTGGTTCCGCCGCGGGCCGGGCACGCCCGGGCTGACGTGGCCCTAGCACCGCATTCCCGGACCTGCCGCCTGTTCTCGCGCGAACAGCAGGGTCAGCCAAGGCAGTTCGTAGTGAACGGCCTCCTCTCCCGCCGCTGCGTGCGCGGCCACGTCGGGACCGGGCGGCGGAGCCAGGACACCGGCGTCGATCAGGTCCTCCAGGGCGCGCTGCGCGTTCCGTCCGTCGAGGCCCAGGGCGTGGGCGGCGGTGGACAGGGAGAAGGCCGGGTCCGGCAGTGCGGCCAGGGCATGGAGGGTGCTGCGGGCGGGAACGGTCAGCCGGGCCCAGGCGCCTGCGAGACGGGCCCGGACCCCGAGGCTGCCGGCCGCGAGTTCGTCCAAGGCCTCCAAAGGGTGTTCGAGACGGTCCGCGTACTGCCCGAGCGGCATGTGGCGCAGTACGGACAGCCGGTTCCCGCCCGCCCGCAGGGCGAACGGGAGGAGCCCGGTTGCGGTGGCGATGCGTGCGGCGGCGGGGTACTCCGCCGCCAGCCGGGTCCTGCCGATGATTCCGCCGAGCAGGTCCAGGGCCTCCTCGGCGGACAGGGGCGGAAGTTCGGTCCGGTGCGCGGATTCCAGACAGGGCAGCCGGCTCCTGGAGGTGACCAGCGCGGCGGTGGGGCCCGACGGCGGCAGCAGCGGGCCGAGGGCGGCGGCGTCGGGAACATCGTCCAGCAGCAGCAGGATCCGGCGCCCGGACAGCCAGGAGCGCCAGGCGGTGGCTGCCTCCTCCCGGTCGGTGGGAAACCGCTCGGTGCAGCCCAGGGAACGGGCCAGCTCGGCCAGTACCGATGTCCACGGACGTGCGGAACCGTCCTCGGCGCAGAGCCGGGTAGCGACCACGCCGTCGGGGTAGCGCGCGGCAAGGTGGTGCGCGACGCGCACGGCCAGGGCCGTCTTGCCAACGCCTGCCGGGCCGGTGAGCAGTACCGGCGGTCCGCCCTCACGGCCCAGTTGCGCGGTGACGGCCTCCAGCTCCCGCGCCCGCCCGGTGAAGTCGGCGAGGTCCGGCGGGAGCAGCCGCGAGCCGGTGGGGCCGCCGCGTGGCCGGGGCGGGGCCGCGTCCTCCAGCAAGGAGCGGTAGGCGTGCTGCAGCGCCGCACCGGGTTCCAGGCCCAGTTCCCGGGAGAGCTGCTGGCGGCACTCGTCGTAGGCGGCCAGTGCCTCCGTCCGGCGCCCGACCTGGTGGAGCGCGGTGAGCTGGGCGGCGCGCAGCCGCTCCCGCAGCGGGTGGCGGCTCACCATCTCGTCCACGGTGTCGGCCACCGGAGCCGGCTCGCCGGTCTCCAGCTGCGCCTCCGCCCACGCCTCGTAGACGGCCAGCCGACGGGCGTGCTGCCGCTCGACAGCGGCACGCAGCACATCGGCGCGGGCGGCGAGATCGCTGAAGGGGTCATGCCGCCACAGGTCCAGGGCCTGGCGGTAGAGCCGGGCAGCGCGGCTCGGAGTGCCCGCGCGTGCCTCGGCGTCGCCGCGCCGGGCCAGTTCCTCGAACCGCAGGCTGTCGCACTCGTCCGCGGTGAGGTGCAGGACGTAACCGCCGGGACCGTGGCGCAGCCGGCCGAGGTCGTCGGGGTCGAGCACCCGGCGGAGTGCCGAGACGTACACCTGGAGGTTCTTGCGGGCGGTGCGGGGCGGATCGTCCGGCCAGACGGCGTCGGTCAGCTCCTCCAGCGACACGGGCGTGTTCGGACGGGTGAGCAGGACCGCCAGAACGAGGCGCTGCTTCAGCGGACCGAGAGGCAACGGCAGATCGTTGCGGGACGCTCGCAGCGGACCGAGGAGGGAAAGACGCAGAGGGGCGAGGACGCCTGTGCCGCCGGCGCCTGCGCGCTCTCGCGGAATCCCGGGATCCGCCGGCCCGTTGCGGCGTTCCGTGAAGGTATCGGTCATTTTCTCTCAGCCCCTTCCCCAGCCGGTGTCGTCGGAGTTCCGGGAGAAGAGAACAATTGCGTGCACGAAAGCCTCCGGGGAGCGGTCGGGGGGGTGAGCGAATCCGCGAGGAGCCGTGAATACGTCGGGAATTCGATGGAATTCCCTCTGTTCTTCACAGCATGGTCACAAGCGGATGGCGGGGCTATGGGCCCGGGGGTGGCTCAAGGTGCATGCAGCAACGCACCCGCCGGGACAAACGGTGAACATGCGTGCATATCCAGGCGAATCGTCAGGCCGTGTGCGGGCCCCGCGCCACCGGGCCGCGATGCGCCGTGTACCGGCACCGAACCGGGTGCCAACCGCGACCGAACCGCTCCCACGCACCCTGGCGCCGCATGTCCCGGTGACCGACGGAGGTGACGCGATGCGACTGGCGGAGATCATCGAACTGCGGCCGGTGCCGGCTGCCGGGCTGCTCGCCACCCTCACCAGGCGCTGCCCGCTCAGCTGCGCCC
This sequence comes from Streptomyces sp. NPDC087901, assembly GCF_044742205.1. Taxonomy (NCBI): domain Bacteria; kingdom Bacillati; phylum Actinomycetota; class Actinomycetes; order Kitasatosporales; family Streptomycetaceae; genus Streptomyces; species Streptomyces sp. NPDC087901. Next base: position 528,461 of record NZ_JBIUUC010000005.1, on the reverse strand, counting down.
ACTGCTCCACGTCGTCGGGGCCGCGGGGTGAGGACACCCCGGCCGAGGCGCTGCGCCGTTTCGTGGGCGGCTTCACCCCCGGGGACCGTCCGGAGGTGCTCATGCTCACGGGTGGTGAGCCCCTGCTGCGGCCCGCGCTCGTGGGCGATCTCTCGTCACTCGCCGCGTCGGCCGGAACGCGGACGTCGGTGCTCAGTGGCATGTTCTTCGCGACCGACGGGCGGATACCCGCCCGCATCATGCGCGCACTTCGGCACGTCTCCCATTTCTCGGCGAGCATCGACGTATTCCATGAACGTGAAGTACCGCGCGCGGCGGCCTTCCGTGCGGTCCATCGCATCATGGAAAGCGGAATCGGCGTCAGTTTTCACGTGGTGGGTAATGCGGCGGACGATCCCTATCTCGCGGACATCACCGCGTCCATACGGGCCGAGTTCCGGGACCGGGCGGCCGTACTGGTCAATCACGTCCGGCCGGTGGGGCGGGCGGCGGCCTGGGCGGCCGCGCGGGAGGTCCCGCTCGACGGCGCCGGGGGACCGCCGGCTCCCTGCGCTATGGCGGCCTGGCCGGTGGTGGCCTTCGACGGCACGGTCACGGCCTGCTGCAACCAGCGTGTGGTGGACACCCGCCCCATGCCGGAACACCTTCGCCTGGGACACATCGCCGTGGACGGCTGGACGCGGATACGGCGCCGCTGCCAGGAGTCGCCCGTGCTGCGCACCATCCGTACCGCCGGGGTCGGGTCCTGTGCGAACTGCCGCGCCCTGGCCGGGCGGCCCGCGGCCCTGGAAGCCGCCGCACGGGCCGGGTCCCGGCCGGCGGCCGGCGCGATGGACGCGCTCGGCGCCCGGCTCCAACGCGACGCGGGGGCGGTGGCGCTGTTGCGGCGGTACGGAAGCGAACCGTACGCGCCACTCGTGCTGCTCGGCGGGCCCGAAGACGAGGTGAGTCCCGCATGAGCCCCACTGCTGTCGCGGGCCTGCGACTCGAACTGTCGCTCGTGCAGCCCGTACTGCGGTCCGCCGCCGCCCGCATATGGCGCTCCGACGCCGGGCTCCCCGGCCGGTACCGGCACTACCTGCGGGCCATGCACCAGGTGATCCGCGCCTCCGTTCCCCTGATGGAGCGGGCCGCCGACCGATGTGAGCTGCTGACGCGCGACCCCGTGGCGCCGCATCTCGCCCGGTACCTGCGGGCGCACGCCGAACAGGAACGGGGCCACGACGACTGGCTGCTCACCGACGCCGCGGCAGCCGGGACCGCGCCGGGAGAGCTGACCGACACCGCCCCGCCGGCCTGCGTCGCCGCTCTGGTGGGAGCGCAGTACTACTGGATCGAGCACAGCCATCCCGTGGCCCTGCTCGGCTACATCGCGGTGCTGGAGGGCAACGCACCGGCTCCGGGGCTCGCCGGCCGGCTGGCGCGTGAGACCGGGCTGCCGCAGGCCGCTTTCGAGACCGTACGCCTCCACGCGGACCTCGACGACGGGCACAGCGCCGACCTCGACCGGCTGATCGGCCGACTGCCTCTGGACCGCGCGCAGCACTCTCTGGTCGCGGTCAGCGCGCTGCACACGGTCACCACCCTCGCTGAGCTGTTCGACCGCATCGCCGCGGCATCAACCCTATCGGGGAGCCTCCATGAATGAGCACGCGCAGGATCGCGACCGCCTCCGTGTGCTGGAGGACGCCGGGTTCCCACTGCACAGTCTCTCTCCCGAGCAGCGGGAGGTGCTCCAGGACCTCAGCGCGGAGGAACTGACCCTGCTGCTGGGCCTGAAGGAGCGGCTGGACGCCGCCGAGCCGGAGGTGCAGGCGCACAGCGAGATCGCCGGCGGAGCGTTGTTCTGATGACCGGGATCGCACGGATGAGCTGCCCCCGGTGCCCCGAACCGCCGCCGGACGGCGCGGCCTTCTGCCCCCGGTGCGGAACCGCCTGCGTCGCCGCGGCCGGTTCCGCCACGGCCGAGGAACGGCGGGTGGTGACCGTGGTCTTCTGTGACCTCGTCGGGTCCACGGCCCTGTCCGGCCGGCTCGACCCGGAGACGCTGCGCACGGTGACGCTTCGGTACTTCGCGCTGATGCGGGCACGGATCGAGGAACACGGCGGCACGGTGGAGAAGTTCATCGGTGACGCCGTGATGGCGGTCTTCGGTGTTCCCGTACGACACGAGGACGACGCCCACCGTGCCCTGGCCGCCGCCCGCGCCATGGTCACCGGCCTCGACGGACTCAACGCCGAGCTGGAGCGGGAGCACGGGGTGCGGCTCGCCGTCCGCATCGGGGTGAACACCGGCGAGGTCGTGGTGAGCGTCGACCCCGGCGCCCGGCAGGCCATGGTCTCCGGCGAGGTGGTCAACATCGGCGCCCGGCTCGAACAGCATGCCGGCGCGGGCGAGATCCTGATCGGCCCCGCCACCCTGCGCGCGGCCGGGCCCTCGGCGGTCACCGAATCCGCCGGATCGCTGTCCCTCAAAGGGGTCGGCGCCCCCGTCCCGGCCCGCCGCCTGGTCGCCCTGCACGAGGACGACCCGGAGCGGGTGCGCCGCTTCGACACCCCCTTCATCGGCCGTGAGCAGGAGCTGGCCGAACTCCGCCTGATGTTACGTAAGTTGACGGCGGATCCCCGTTCGCATCTGGTGACCGTCTACGGCGAGGCGGGGCTCGGCAAGACGCGCCTGCTGCGCGAATGGCTGAGGGACTGCCCGGCGTACGGTGAGGGCCGGTGCCGTCCGTACGGCGAGACCGGCACCCTCGCACCACTCGCCGAAGCGGTACGCCAGGTGCTCGCCGCCGTCGGGGAGGATGCCGCGCTCGCAGGGCTGCCGGCGCACGAGCGGGCGGAGGCGGAGCAGGCGTTGCGCCTGCTGCGGACCGGTCTGCTCGCGGACGGGACACCCAGCCCCTCCACTGACGACACCCTCATGGCGCTGGCCTGCCTGCTGGACGGACTGGCCAGGGAGCGGCCCGTAGTGCTCGTGCTGGACGACTGCCACTGGGCATCGGCGCCGCTGCTCGACATGGCGGACCGGCTGCTGGACGAACTCGACCGCTCGGCCGTCGCCCTGGTGTGCGCCGCGCGTCCCGAGCTGCTGGAGACCCACCCCGGCTGGGGCAGCGGCCGGATGCGTTCCGCGTCACTCATGCTCACCCCGCTCACCCGGGAGGAGGCCGCCGTCCTCGCCGGTGAGCTGGTCGAGGTGGCGGCCCACCGGCAGGGAGTGCTGGAGGGCGCCCTCGACCGGGCCGAAGGCAATCCGCTGTACCTGGAGCACCTGACCGCCATGGCTGCCGAGTGCGACGACCTGCCGCTCACCGTGCACGCCCTGCTCGGCGCCCGCATCGACGCGCTGCCTCCCGAGGAGCGGACCCTGCTGCAACTGGCCGCCGTCCTGGGACGCGACTTCCACCGCGCCGATCTGGCCGAACTGGCCACCGCCGAGGACTCGGGCCCCCCGGATTCCGCCGACGTTCTGCTGCGCGGCCTCGTGCGACGGCGGCTCATCGAGGCCGGGGGCCGCACCCGGACCGCGAGCCCCGTGCTGCGGTTCGGCAGCGCCCTGGTGCAGGAGACCGCGTACCGCGGGATGGCCAAGAAGGTGCGCGCCCGGCGTCACGAACACGCCGCCCGCGTGCTCGTCCGGCACGAGGCGGGTGAGGCTGCCGTCGGCACCCACCTGGCCCGCGCCCATCGCCTGCTCACCGAACTGGGGATACACGACGACGACACCGACGTGCTGCGTGCGCGCGCCGCAGGACTGCTCACCCGGGCCGGCGCGGCCGCCCTGGCCCGCTCCGACCTGCCGTGGGCCGACGACCTTCTCACCCAGGGCCTGGACCTGGCCGCCCCCGGCGAGCCCGCCGCCGCCGAGGCCGCCCGCCGGCTCGGCGAGACGAAGGTCGCCCGCGGCGAGCCGGTGCGCGGCCGGGAACTCCTGGCAGGGGCCCTCGACACGGCGGACCGGGCCGGTGACCGGCTGGGTGCCGCCCACGCCCGGCTCGCTCTGACCGCCCTCGACCCCCGGCACGGGTCCGCGGCCGACGTGGCCGAGGCCGCGCTCGCCCTGTTCACGGTGGCGGGCGACGACCAGGGCATCGCCCGTGCCTGCGTCCGCATCGCCCAGGACCGCCAGCGGCGCGGACGGCACGCCGAGGCCGAGGCACTGCTGAGCCGGGCGCTGGACCACGCCGGCCGCGCCGACGCCGAACCCGAACGGGCCCTGGCGCTCGGCGCGGTCGGCATCTCCCTGTGGCGGGGCCCGACCCCGGTCGCGCGTGCCGTCGCCCGCTGCCAGGAACTGCTGACGGCCCACGGCGCCGGCCGTCCGACCGTCCGGGCCACCCTGGCCTGCCCCCTGGCCGTACTCCTGGCCCTCCAGGGCCGACACGACGAGGCGCACGAACGGCTGGCCGAGGCGGCGCGGCTCGCCGGCGGCCTCGGCTACGCCGAAAGCGCGCTGTTCGTCCCGCTGTTCGCCGCCGAGGTCGAGGCCCTGACCGGTACGCCGGAACGCCGGCTCGCCCTCCTGGACGAGGCCGCCCGCGCCGGACGTGAACTCGGCGTCACCGGTGCGCTGCCCGGAATCGCCCGCGAGCGGGCCCGCATCCTGCTGGACCGGGGGGAGCCGGGACAGGCGCTGGCCCTGCCGGACCCCCAGGAGTCCGGCCTGCCCCCGGCGGAGTCCGCCGACGCCCACGGGCTGCGGGCCCGCGCCCTCGCCCTCGCCGGGGAGCCGGTGGCCGCACGCGCCTGCGCGGACCGGGCGACCGCCGCGGCCGGTGACACGGACTCCCCGGTCGTCCGCGGCACCGCGGCCCTCGACCGCGCGCACACCCTGCGCACACTGGATCTCCCCGGCGACGCTGCGCGGGAGGCGCGTAGGGCGCAACGGCACTTCACCATCAAGGGACACCAACTCGGTGCGGACCGCGCGGCCGTGTTCGCCGACGACAGCGCGGCCGCGGCCCGGAGCACCGAACGCCCGGCCGGGCGGAAAGGCGGAACCTCATGACCACCGGGACGGCAGGGGGGCTCACCTGGAGCCTGCGCGACCGTGCCCCCGAGGACCTTACGATGTTCGCCGACACGGTGCAGGCGCTGCCCGCCGACCCCTCGGCGTGGTCGGACGGCGGAGGCGTTCGCGTGTGTGTGGTCGACACCGGGGTGGAGTGCGGTCATCCCTCGGTCGGCACGGTCCAGGGCTCCTACGAGGTGGCGCCTGCTCCCGACGGCACCCTGCGGGTCGTCGACAGCGGTCCGCTGCCCGACGGCACCGGCGACGGCTGCGGGCACGGAACGGCGTGCGCCGGAATCGTCCGGCGCGTGGCACCGGGCTGCGATCTGTACAGCGTGCGGGTGCTGGGCGAGGGCTTCACCGGCAGCGGCGACGCCCTGCTCACGGGGCTGCGCTGGGCCGTCGACCAAGGCTTCGACGTGGTCAACCTCAGCCTGTCCACGACCCGTCCGAAGTTCCTCGAAACCCTGAGGTCCCTGGCCGACCAGGCATTCTTCACCGGCACCACGCTGGTGGCGTCGGCCCACAACACTCCGGTGGAGAGCTTCCCCTGGCGGTTCTCGTCGGTCATCTCGGTCGGTACGCACCGGGAGGACGACTCCGGGCTCTTCCTCTACAACCCCGCACCACCTGTGGAGTTCTTCGCACCCGGTCAGAACGTGCAGGTGGCCTGGACGGGCGGCAGGACCATCCGCACCACGGGGAACAGCTTCGCCACCCCCTTCATCAGCGGGATGTGCGCACGGCTGCTCGGCAGCCGGCCGAAGCTGACGCCCTTCCAGATCAAGCACGCGCTCTACCTCTCCGCCGCGAACGTACGCATCGGCGAACCCGAAACCCGAGGTGAATCATGAGCCAGTTCCACGGCCTCGTCCCCGCCACCGACGTGGGCCCCGCGACTCAGGCCGGCAGCGCCGAGCGCGATCTGCTGCAGTCCGTCGTCGAGACCGCGCGCGCCATCTTCGGCGCGGCGGCCAGCTCCGTCCTGCTGCACGACGAGGACGCCGACGAGCTGGTCTTCCAGGCGGTGGCCGGGGAGGGCGAGGAGTCCCTCGTGGGCTCCCGGTTCCCCGCCGGCCGGGGGCTGGCGGGCTGGGTGCTCGTCTCGGGCGAGCCGATGGTCGCGGACGACCTGAGGAAACAGGGCAGGTTCGCACGGGACGTCGCGAAATCGACCGGATATGTGCCGGACGCGCTGATGGCGGCGCCGCTGGCCCACCGCGACCGGGTTCTCGGCGTGCTCGAAGTGCTCGACCCCGTGGAGCAGTCCCGGTCCAGCCTCTCCGAACTCGATCTGCTCGCCCTCTTCGCCCGCCAGGCCGCAGCGGCCCTCGCGGTCGTCACGGAACGCCGGCGCGAAGAGGCACCGGCGGCGGTCCGCCTGCGGAGCCTGGAGCTCGTGACCGCGCTGCGGGAAGTGCTGCTCGACGGGATGCCGCCCCAGGGCCCGCACGAGGGATGAGCGCCGGGGGCCACCGGCCCCCGGCGCGGCCGGGGTTCAGCGTGCCGCCGATTCCACGGCGTCGGCGGCACGCGTCTCGCTCTTGCCGTCGGCGAGCAGGCCGCCGACCTCCGCCACGCGTGCTCGCAACTCGGGATCGCGGGCGGTGTCGTCGACCGCGGCGCGCAGCTCCGGCGCGGGAGCACCGCGCTCCGGGAACCTGCGGGCGACGCCCGCTCGCAGACAGCCGGCGGCGAGGACTTGCTGTTCCGAGCCGTTGGGCGCGACGAGCAGAGGCTTGCCGTGCAGAAGTGCGGCCAGGACGGGGGCGGACGTCGCATTGGTCAGGACGAGGTCGGCCCGCTCCACGAGCGGACCCATCCAGGGGCGGCGCCCCACGATCAGGTCGGCGTCCGCCGCGGCCTCGGAGGCACCCGACCGCCCCAGTTCCACGACGGCGCGGTGCGTGCCCGAGGTGAAGGCCGCGTTGAGGCGCGGCCAGAGGCTGGTGCCGCCGAAGGTACGGCCGAGATGGACGTACGCCAGGGACCCGGATTCCGGCAGCGGCTCAGCCGCCGGGGGTTCCGGCTCCCACCAACAGGGACCGACATGCCGTACGGCCGGGGGCAGTTCGGCGTCGGGTACCTCCATGGCGGGGTGGCCGCGCAACAGGAATGCGGTGCCGAGCAGTGGAGTGTCCGGGAACCGGTCACGCCGGGGGCCGAGACCGGCCGTCTCCCGTACCGCCGCATGATGCTTCAGGGTCTCCGCCAGCCGCCACGCGCGGCCGCACTCGTCCGCCGGCCCGGCGCGGTAGGGCCACAGGTGTGCCGCCAGGCCGATGACCACCACCGGCAGCCCGGCGGCCTCGGCGGCCACCAAGGCGCCGTGGCAGAGCACGGAGGTGACCAGGACGTCGGGCCGCAGTCGCCGCACCGCCTGCGCCACCGCCGTGTACTGCTCGGGGCCCCGGACCGTCCAGTGGGCCACCGACAGCGCGGTGCCGTCCGGGACGGCCGACGTCTCCATGCCCGCCGCGGTGACCGCGGCCGCGGCCGGCGGCCCGGCGAGGACATGGACCGTGTGGCTTCGGCGGCGCAGTTCCCGGCCCACCGCGAGGGCCGGGTACAGGTAGCCCGGGTCGTTCAGCGGGCACAGAAGTACGTTCATCCCAGGACGTCCCTCGTCGGATCGAGGCCCAGGTGGTGGGCGAGGAAGGCCATCACGTCCGCGTACAGGCGGGCGCTGCGCGAGGCGCCGCGTGTGCCGTGCCCGACGCCGCGCTCGGTCCGCAGCACCACCGGGCCGTCACTCGAACCGGCCCACTGCAGGGCGGCGCACATCTTCCGGGCGTGCGCGGGGTCGACGCGCGTGTCGCCGTCGAAAACGGCCAGCAGCACGGCCGGGTAGCGCGCGCCTTCGCGCACCCGGTGGTACGGGGAGTAGGAGAGCAGCCGCGCGAAATCGGCGGGGTCCTCGGCACTCCCGTACTCGTCACGCCAGCTCGCCCCCATCCCCGACAGTTCGTAGCGCACCATGTCGAGCAGGGGCGCCGCGCACACGACGGCCGCATAGGCCTCCGGCCGGCGCGTCAGCGCGGCGGCGGCCAGCAGACCGCCGTTGGAGCTGCCGAGAAGGCCGAGCCGGCCCGGTGCGGCCCATCCGGTACCGAGCAGATGATCGGCGGCGGCGTCGAAGTCGTCGAAGGTGTTGTGCTTGTGCTCGCGCCGTCCGGCCCGGTGCCACTCCTCACCCTCCTCGCCCCCGCCGCGCACGCAGGCCACCGCGTACACCCCGCCGGCGCGCACCCAGGGCACGGCCTGCGGAGTGAAACCCGGAGTCATCGAGGCGCCGAAGCCTCCGTAACCGCTGAGAACGGCGGGGCGCGGCCGGTCGGGACGGCCCTCGGGGGACATCACGAACATGCGTACCTCGGTGCCGTCGCGGGAGCGCACGACCTCCTGGGTGACGCGCACGCCCTCCGCCGGCGACACGGCCGGCGGCCCGCCCGGCCAGGGACCCAGACGTCCGGTGGTGGCGTCGTAGCGAAGGACGACGGTGGGCGTGATGTGGTCGGTGTACGCGAACCACACCTCGTGCCCCGGGTTCTGACGTACCGTCAGTTTGGTCACCGTTCCCCGACCCGGCAGGGTGACGACCCCGGTGAGGACACCGGTCCGGGCGTCGTGGAGGGTCATCTCGCCGACCGCGTGCCGGGTCCGTACGACCACCAGCAGCGGCCGGTCCAGTGCCGGACCGTCCAGAACGGCGAAGTCCTGGAGCACGGTGCCGGGTTGCTCGCCGACCACGGTGCGCCAGTGGCCGGGGCCCGTGGCGTCGGGGCGGGCTGCGGCGATCCGGCCGCGAGGGGCCCCGGCCGTCGTCCTGAGCAGCAGCGGTCCGCCGCCCGGCCGGAGACGGACGGCTGTACGGGCGTCGGTGCCGTGCTGAAAGCGGCGAAGTCCGGGCCGGGCCGGGCCGGTCCGGGTCAGGTCGGCGGTCCACAGGTCGGTGCGCGGCGCGGTGCCCTCACTGGCACCGACGACCAGGAGCCGGCCGTCGGGTGAGGTGGCCACGGTGTAGTACTGGGTCTCCGGCCGCCCCGCGCCGAAGATCTCCGTATCCCGGCCGGCCGGGGTACCGACCGTGTGCAGATACACCCGGCGGTGGCGGCCCGCCCCGCCGGGAGTCTCCTCCGGCGGTAGCCGGCGCACGTAGTAGAAGGCCCGGCCGCCCGGCAGCCACGCCACGGGGGAACGGCGGACCCGGTCCACCGGTCCGTCCACCACCTCGCCGGTCGCCGTGTCGAGGACGCGCAGCACCGACTGCTCCGTGCCGCCCGATGACAGCTGAACGGCCACCAGGTCGCCCTCCCACGACGGCTCCCAGGCGTCCAGCACCGTCGTACCCGAGGGGTCGGCCACCAGCGGGTCGAGCAGCACCCGTGTCCGGGCGCCCTCACGGACGGCGAGCACCGCCACTTCATGCCCGGGTTCCCTGTGCAGGTGGAACTCCCGCGCGCCGCGCGGTACCGGCGGGCCGCTGCCGCCGCCGGCGAGCAGTGTCGTGATCCGTCGGCGCAGCGCCTCCCGGCCGGGCCAGCGCGCCTCCTCCTCGGCGTAGAGCAGGTCCTGGGCGGCGCTCCACGCGGCGGTGGCGGGGTCCTGCGGATTCTCCAGCCAGCGGTAGGGGTCCGCCACCGGCCGTCCGTGCACGAGGTCCACCCCTCCGCTGCGCGGGGCGGGGGGGTAGGCGTGCCGGGCCGGCGTCGGCCCGGTGTCGCGGGGCGGGGACACGGTCATCGCGGCGCTCCAGGGAGGACGGTCACGTCGGACAAGGGAGAAGGGTGAGGTCAGCTGCCGCCGGTCCCGCGGTGCGGTGCGGGAGGCGTTCGGACCAGCCCCGCAGGCCCGGCATCGCCCTGGGCCGCCCGCTCGGTGGGCGATTCGTCCGTCGTCCGCTCGGCGCGGCCCGCACCGGCGGGGGAGGGGAGGTCGGGCCGCTCGGAAGGCGTAACGCCGTCCGGGTCGCCGCCGTTCTTCCCGCTGCCGCTGCCGCTGCCGCTGCCGCTGCCGCTGCCGCTGCCGCTGCCGCTGCCGCTGCCGCTGCCGCTGCCGCTGTTGCTGTTGCTGTCGCTGTCGCTGTCGCTGTCGCTGTCGCCGGTGGCGGTGGCGTCCAGGCTGGTCTCGCGCAGCAGGGGCACCGACGAGAGCACCGTGACCACCGCGGCGGCGCCGGCCAGGATCAGCCAGGTGCGGCTCCCTCCCATGGAATCCACGAAGGAGCCTGCCAGGATCGGTCCGGCGGAGGCGAGACCGGCCATCAGCAGCCCGGTCGCGGTGCTGACCCGGCCGAGAAGGTCCCGGGGCGCGAGCACCAGCATCGCGCGGCCGACCACGATGCCCGCCGGCGGGCTGAAGAAGACGACCACGACCAGCACCGGACCGATCACCCAGGGGTGCGTGGTCCCGGAGAAGACGGCGAGGCCGAGTGCCCAGACGGCGCCGATGAGCAGGAACAGCCGGCCGGCCGGGTTCCTCTTGATCAGCCACGGTGCCGCGGCCGCGCCCAGGAGCCCCCCGATGCCCGCGCAGGCCATCACCGCTCCGATCGCCGTCCCCCCGGCGCCGCTCTGGCGCAGGGAGACGACCATGGTCGTCTGTGCCGCCGCCGAGACGATGTTGATGCCCGCGGCGAAGAGCAGCGCGGCCAGCAGCGCCCGCTGGTGCGTGAGCCAACGCAGCCCGGCCGTGAGCCGGTTGTCGCGCTCGCTGTCCGCGACCTTCTGCGCGGGCCGGATACCCATCCGCAGCAACAGCACGGCGGACACGCCGTAGGAGGCCGCGTCGACCGCGAACGGCAGGATCGGATCCAGGGTGAACAGCCAGCCGCCGAGGAACGGCCCGATCAGCGAACTCGACGCCATGGCGGTCTGACTGCGGCTCAGCGCGTCGGTGAGGTCCTTCTCCGGCACCACGTCGCGCACGGCGATCGTGGCCGCGGGTGAGAAGAGCGCGGTGGCCGTGCCCTCCACGATCGCCACACAGAGCAGATGTGCCTGGCCGAGCTCTCCCATTCCCGACGCCAGCGGAATGCTGGCCAGCGCCACCAGCCGCACCAGATCGGTCCCGACCATGATCATCCGCCGGTCGAACCGGTCGGCGAGATGACCGGCAGGCAGGCGCAGCAGCGTCCGGGTCACCATCGAGCAGGTCGCCACCGTGCCGGCCTGCGCGGCGCCCCCGCCGATGGACAGGACGAGCAGGGGAAAGGCCAGCAGCGACAGCTGCGATCCCAGGGTGGACAGTGTCGAACTGAGCCAGTAGCGGCGGAAGTCGGGGTTGGTGCGCAGGATGCCGGCGCTCTTCATCCCAGCCGTCCGACGGCGTTGAGGCAGTCCAGGACACCGGCGTCGACCCGGTCCTGGAAGGTGGCGCGGACGGCCGCCTCCTCGTCGTACTGGTAGTGGTCGTGGCAGCTGACCCAGCGGCCTTCCGTCTGCTCGGCACTCAGATAGCCGTCGGTGACGGTGCCGACCTCCATCCCGGGCTTGCCCGCGGTCTCCCAGCAACTGGCGAGGACGCCGTCGGCGTTGATGACCGCGCCGTACTGTCCGTCGCTGAAGGAGCAGGCCTGGCAGGGGACATGGGCGCGCGGACGGGCCACCGTGAAGCCGAGCTCCAGCGCGCGGGCGTGCCAGCGGACGAAGTCCGAGACGAGGCCGTCCTCGTGCATCAGGTTGTTCGCATAGCCGACGCCGACATCGCCGACGCGTGCGAAGTGGATGCCGCAGCGAGCCGGATCGAGGCGCGCGCCGAGGCGTTCGACCAGTTCGTCCACGCCGTTCCGGTTGAGATGCGAGACGTTGACCCGCAGCATCCAGCGCAGGGAGGTCTTCTCGATGGCGCGCGCGATGTTGGAGACGATGACGTCGAAGGTGCCGCCCCCGGAGCGCTTGACCCGGATGGAGTCGTGGTCGGCCCGGTCGCCGTCGAAGGTCACTTGGACGGAACCGAGGCCCGCCGCGTTGAGCTCCTTGGCGATCAGCGGGGTGAGCAGGGTGCCGTTGGACGTCATCGACGCGGTGAGTGTGCCCAGCTCCCCCGCTCGGGTCAGCAGGTCGCGGCAGCCCCGCGGGTTGAGCAGCGGCTCGCCGCCGAACAGCAGGAGCGCCAGCCGGTCCATACCCGCCGCGTCCATGCGCTCGCGGGTGAAGTCCAGGACCTGTCCGACGGCTTCGGGGGTCAGGCGGGCGTGCTGGATCCGCGGCGGCCGGCTGCCGCCCTTCGGATCCTGCGCGGTGTTCTGGAAGCAGTAGCCACAACCGAGGTTGCAGTCCGTGCTGGTCAGGACGGTGAGCGAGTACGAGGTGTAGGGCCGTGCGTCGTAGAGACCCGCGTCGCGCAGATAGCGTTCGGCCGAGGGCCGCAGGGCGCCGTCCGGTTCCACCTGGCCGGGCCGCATCAGCGCGTATCCGCCGGCGCCCAGGAACCACCACCCCCTGTCGGCGCGGATCAGACGGGCCCCGGCGGTGGGGACGGCGACAGACTGCGTACCGGGCACGGCAACCTCCGGGTCGGGGCGGTGGCAGAAGAGGGATGGCCGACGGCCGCCCCCGGCCGCAGCGGCGTCGTGCGCCGCCGCGGCCGAGGAGGGCCGGTCAGTTGACCGGATCAGGCGTTCTGCTCCTGGTGGACGCCGCACCACGGGGTGTCCTCGCCCTCCTCGGAGTGCGCGATCACCTCGGGCTCCTCGGTCTCGGTCGCCTCCTGGTGCACACCACACCAGCCGACGGGCGCCTCGGAGTGGGCGATCACCTCGGGCTCTTCGGCCACCTCCTGGTGGATCCCGCACCAGCCGACAGGCGACTCGACGTGCGCGACCACCTCGGGGGCGTCCTCGGCGGGGGTCTCGTTGGGCTCGACGTTCTCGGCCATGATGGTCCTCCATACGACGGGCGATCGGGACGACGGACGGCGGCACTGCGCCGACCGCCAGGAAGCTAGGAGCAGGGGGTTCGGGACCGGTTCGCCGCCGGTTGTCCCGCGGTGAATCCGCCTGGTCGGGGCGCGGGTGAACAGGTGCGGCGGGGCCGGAGGCATACCGCAATCGCACCGGGCGCGAACCGAGGGGCAACCGGCCGTTCCTAGCGTGGCGGCAGCACACTCCGCGACCGCGAGAGGACGCCTTCGCATGGACACCGAACCCGCCGTCACGGCCGGCGCGCCCGCTCCGGCAGGTCAGGAGCCGTTGCCGGAACCGCTCGGGGCCGCGTTCCTGGCCCGGCCGGCCGAGGCGCTGGCCGCGCTCCGGGAGTCCTGCCCGGTGGCCCGGGTCAGGACTCCGGCCGGACGGACGGCATGGCTCGTGACCCGGGCCGAGGACGTGCGGGCCGGCTTGCTGGATCCCCGGCTCTCTTTGAGTGGCGGCCGCGTTCCCGACCCCGGCGTGCGCAGACGCGCACTCGACCTGACGCTGGTCAACTACGACCCGCCCGACCACACGCGGATCCGCCGCCTCGCGACACCGGCTCTGACCCCGGCGCGCATGGCCGCCCACCGCGAACGGATCGAGGGAGCCGCCGCCGAACTCCTCGACGCGGCCGACTCGGCCCGCGGCGACGGGCCTGTCGAGCTGATGGACGCCTTCGCGCGCCCGCTCGCCTTCCGGTCTCTGTGCGAGGTCTTCGACGTGCCGGAGGAGGAACGAGCCGCTTTGTACGGGCCGGTGGCGTGCCTCGCGGACAAGACGGGTTGCACCGCTGCCACGGTCGAGGAGAGCGTTGCCCGTATCGACGCCTTCGTCCGCGGCAAGATGGCCCTCCGTGGTACCGCTCCGGGTGACGACGTCGTCTCCCGCGTGCTCGCCGCATGGCGCGAGCAGGGCGGGGCGAGCGAGGACGAAGTGGCCTCACTCCTGGCGATGCTGCTGCTGGCCGGCTTCGACAGCACGGTGCAGGCGATCGGCATGAGCGTGGTGGCGCTGCTGGACCACCAGGACGTGCAGCGTTCCCTGCGGGACGAGCCGCGGCGGATCCCGCGCGCGGTGGACGAGCTGCTGCGCTGGGACACCCCGGGGCCCTTCAGCACCAAGAGAGTGGCTCTGGAGGACATCCGGTTCGGAGAGACGGTCGTTCCGGCGGGCAGCGGTGTCCTGCTGTCCGTGGTGGCGGCCAATCACGACCCGCGCTGCCATGCCGACCCGGAGACGCTGGACCCGGACCGGAACACCGCGAGCCGACACCTGAGCTTCGGTCTGGGCCCGCACTACTGCCCCGGATCGGCGCTGGCCCGGCTGGAGCTCACGGTGGCCCTGACCAGCATTCTCGGCCGCTGGCACCGCCTGATCCCGGTAGTGCCGGTGGATGAACTGGCATGGGGCGGCGGCTATCTGCACCGCCGTCTGGCCGCTCTGCCCGTACAGCCCTGCGGGCCCACATAAGGGGCAAGGCCGGGGGCCGGATCCCCCTGCGTCCCTCATCAGGGCAATGCCTGGGCCCCGGGACCTCGTGTCCCGGGGCTCCGGCGTGCGCGGCGTCAGCTCACGCGCCTTGTCCCCGGGCGGACCTCCGCCCGGCCACGGTGTGGAGTCCTGCTGGGGGAGTGGGCCGCTGATGGACAGAGCGGCGGCCGGTGACAGGCGGCGGCTCCGGGCCGGGAGTTCCTCCCCGGCCGCGCTGCCGACCGCATGGCCGCTCGTTCGTTTTCGTAGCCCAGGGAATTCGTAGCCCCGGTAAGTGGCCTCGATCCGCATGCCGGTGGGCGGGGCCTTCACTGTGGCGACATCAGGTGCGCCATCAGGTATGTCCATTGCGGGATGTGCGGGCGCCCCGAGCATCAGCGGCCTGTGTGATGAATCGATTCATCCTGTGAGGTGAAGTTAACCGTCGGCGTCGGGGTCGTCAAGGGCTTCCACCGGGCGAGGGGCGTGTTACCGGATCGTGTCGTCATTGGGGCGAGGGCTGTCTCAACGGCCTTGCCCCTGCACTCCAGTAAGGCATGACAACGTTTTCTCCGGCCCGGCGATGTTTCGTGATGTCCATGGCGGAACACCCCTTGACGTGTTCGTCGGGACGGGGCTAGCTTCCCGGCAACTCCACTGAAACATTTCATGTCGAGCCCTCTGCTCGGCACAAGCACGGGAGAGCAGCCATGACGCACCCCGAACCGGAGACGACTCCGGTACTCGCGCTGGAGGGGGTGAGCAAGTCCTTCGGTGCCGTCCGGGCGTTGCGCGGTGTGTCCCTGCGGCTTTACGCCGGCGAGGCACATGCCCTCGCGGGCGAGAACGGCGCCGGCAAGTCGACCCTGATCAAGGCGCTCGCCGGTGTGCACCGCCCCGACACGGGCACGGTTCTGCTGGACGGTGAGCCTGTCGAGTTCCACGGTCCGGCCGACGCCCGTGACGCAGGTGTCGCTGTGATCTACCAGGAACCGACGCTCTTCCCGGACCTGTCCGTCGCGGAGAACATCTTCGTGGGCCGGCAGCCGAGACGCTCCCTCGGACGGGTGGACCACCGTGCGGTCCGGCAGGCCGCGGCCGACCTGTTCGAACGCCTGGGCGTCGACCTCGACCCCGATCAGCCGGCGCGCGGGCTGTCGATCGCCGACCAGCAGCTGGTCGAGATCGCCAAGGCCCTCTCCTTCGACGCGCGCGTCCTGATCATGGACGAGCCGACCGCAGCCCTCACCGGCAGCGAGGTCGCCCGCCTGTTCGGCGTCGTCAGGACCCTTCGTGCGGAGGGTGCGGCAGTGCTGTTCATCTCCCACCGCCTGGAGGAGATCTTCGCGCTCTGCCAGCGCGTCACGACCTTGCGCGACGGCGCCTGGATCTCCACTGAGCCGCTCGAAGACCTGAGCGAGGACGACCTCGTACGTCGCATGGTCGGCCGCGACCTGGACGAGCTCTATCCGAAGCAGAGCACGGAGATCGGCGAAGTGGCTCTCAGCGTCCGCCGGTTGACCCGGGAGGGTGTGTTCACGGACGTCTCCTTCGAAGTCCGGCGAGGCGAGATCGTCGGCCTCGCGGGCCTCGTCGGGGCCGGCCGCAGTGAAGTGGCCCGCGCCGTGTTCGGCGTCGACCGGTTCGACGGCGGCGAGGTCGAGGTCCTCGGCCGGAAACTGCGAACCGGCGCCCCGAGCTTGGCGATGGCCGCGGGTCTCGCCCTCGTACCCGAGGACCGCCGGGCCCAGGGCCTGGTGATGGACATGTCCATCGAGCGGAACATAGGTCTGACCGGTTTCGCCACAACCACACGCGGCGGTCTGATGAACCGTGCCGCCGAACGCAGTCGTGCGGTGGACTGGGCGGTCAAGCTGCAGGTCAAGTACGCCAGGCTCGCCGATGTCGTCGGCACGCTGTCTGGCGGAAATCAGCAGAAGGTCGTCCTCGCCAAGTGGCTGGCCACCGCCCCGCAGGTGCTGATCGTGGATGAGCCGACCCGCGGGATCGACGTCGGCACCAAGGCCGAAGTGCACCGACTGCTCTCCTCGCTGGCCGCCGAGGGGGTCGCGGTGCTGATGATCTCCTCCGACCTCCCGGAGATTCTCGGCATGGCAGACCGGGTGCTCGTGATGCACGAAGGAAGGCTGACCGCTGAGATCCCCAGGTCCGAGGCGACCGAGGAGACAGTGATGGCGGCGGCGACCGGCCGTGCCGACCGAGGAAGGACCGCAGCATGACCATGACTGCTGACCCGGTACGGCCAAAGCCCGCACCCGAGTCCGTCGCGTCGCGACGGCTCGTCGACAAGGTGTTCAAGGCCCGCGAGCTGGCCGTGGCCCTCGTGCTTGTCGTGATGCTCGGCGTGACCCAGCTCTCCAACACCGAGTTCCTGTCCGAGCAGGGCATCAAGGACCTGCTGCTGAACGCGACCATTCTGGTTCTGGTCGCCGTCGGCCAGGCGGTGGTGGTGATCACCCGCAACGTGGACCTGTCGGTCGGCTCCGTCCTCGGCATCTCCGCCTTCGCCGCCGGGACTTATCTCCAGGACGGTGGCAATCCACTGGTCGCGGTCCTGCTCGCCGTCGGCCTCGGCGCGCTCTTCGGTGTCCTCAACGGAGCCCTGGTGAGCCTGGGCAAGGTGCCCGCACTCGTCGTCACCCTGGGCACGCTCTACATCGTCCGCGGCATCGACTCGATCTGGGTCGGCTCCCGCCAGATCACCGCCGACGCCCTGCCCGCCGGTTTCGTCGACTTCGGCCACGACGGCATCTGGGTGCTGCCCTATCTCGCTCTGCTCGCCATCGTCGTACTGGCTGCCGTCGCCTACTACCTGCGCAGCTACCACAGCGGGCGCGACCTCTACGCCCTCGGTTCCAGCCCCGAGGCCGCCCGCCTCGCGGGCATTCCCGTCCGGGCCCGGATCATGACGGCCTACGTGCTCTGCGGCGCACTCGCCGGCCTCGCGGGAGCCCTCTACCTCGCCCGCTTCGGCAACGTCGACTCCGCCACCGGCAACGGATACGAACTCACCGTGGTCAGCGCCGTCGTCGTCGGCGGCGTCGCCTTCACCGGAGGCTCCGGAACCGTCTACGGCGCCGCCCTCGGCGCCCTCCTGCTCACCTCCATCAACAGCGTGCTCCCGGCCATCGGCGTCAGCTCCGTCTGGGTCACCGCGATCAACGGCTTCCTGCTGCTGCTCGCCATCGCCGCCGACCGGATCCTGGCCCTGCGGGTGGCCGCGACGCTGCGCAAGAAGGCCGCACAGATGAGGAGCGCCCGCCATGCCTGACATCACCAAGCCGACGTCCCCCGCCGCTCAGCCACCGGTCCTCGTGCGCCTCGGGGGAGCGGTCCGCTGGGACACCGCGGTCGGCGCCCTGCTGCTGACCCTCCTGGTCTGTTCGTTCTCCTTCGTCGACAATTTCGGCAACGCGCTGAACCTCTCCTTCCTGATCGGCAACACCCTGCCGATCGCCCTGATCGCCCTGCCCATGACCATGCTGGTGGTCTCCGGAGAGGTCGACCTCTCCGTCGGCTCCACGGCAGGCCTGTCCGGAGCGGTGATGGGCGCGCTGTGGAACGCCGGCATGACGATCGAGACGATCATCCCGCTCTGCCTGCTGCTCGGTGTCATCTGCGGTCTCGTCAACGGATTGCTCGTCACCCGGCTCGGCCTGCCCTCGCTCGCCGTGACCATCGGCACCATGGCGGCCTACCGCGGCATCGCGCAGATCGTCCTCGGCTCCGACTCCGTCACCGACTTCCCCACCCAGTACCTCGACTTCGGCGCCGGCCGGATCGGCGACACCTTCGTCCCGTACGCCGCCATCCCCTTCACCGTGCTCCTCGCCGTGGCCGTCGTGGTCCTGCACGCCACACCGACCGGCCGCTCCCTGTTCGCCACCGGCGCCAGTGAGGAGGCGGCGCGATTCTCGGGCATCCGCGTCAAGCGGCTCAAGCTCTCCATGTTCGTCGCCACCGGCGCCGTCTCCGCGCTCACCGGCGTCTTCTGGGCACTGCACTACGCAAGCGCCCGCTACGACAACGCCACCGGCCTCGAACTGTCCGTCATCGCCGCGGTGCTGCTCGGAGGAATCGACTTCGACGGCGGGAAGGGGACCCTGGGCGGCGCCGTCGCCGGCGTACTGCTGCTCGGGACCCTGCAGAACGTCATGAGCCTGATCAACGTGTCCGCCCAGTCCCAGATCGTCGTCACCGGTGTCCTGCTGGTGATCTCCGTCCTCGCCCCCCGCGTCGGCCGCCAGGTTTCCCGAGCGCGGGCCCGCAGAAGAACCGCTGCCACGGTCATCTCACCCTCGACCTCAACCTTCTGACCCACCGTCACCGTCCGACCCGTAGGCTCCGCCCGCCGCACCACCGTGGAGCCGTGCACATCCCTGCACGTATTCCGTCACCGTCCGGGCATCCGCCCGCCAGCCCCTGCCGCTCGCGGCAGCGAAAGGAAACCGTCATGTACGGCCCCACCGCCCGAAGCGCCAGGCTGACCGCAGCTCTCGCAGTCACCGCCGTCCTCGCCCTCGGCGCCACCGCCTGCTCCGGCACCACCAAGGACTCCGCGAACAAGGAGGCCGGTCCGGCTGCCGCCACCGGCAAGGCCGACCCGAACAAGGCCACCAAGAAGGGCCTCACGGTCGCCTTCCTGCCCAAGCAGGTCAACAACCCCTACTTCACCACCTCGGACAACGGCGGCAAGAAGGCCCTGGAGCAACTCGGCTCCACGTACAAGGAAGTCGGCACCAGCAGCGGCACCGACACGTCCGGACAGGTCTCCTACGTCAACACCCTCACCCAGCAGCAGGTCGACGCCATCGCTGTCTCCGCGCAGGACCCGGGTGCCCTGTGCACGTCCCTGAAGCAGGCCATGAAGAACGGTGTCAGCGTCGTCACGTACGACTCCGACACGCAGACCGACTGCCGCCAGGTCTTCGTCTCCCAGGCCGGCGCCGAGGACCTCGGCCGCACCCAGATCCAGCTGCTGGCCAAGCAGATCGGGGGCAAGGGCGAGATCGCGATCCTCTCGGCGGCCCAGACGGCCACCAACCAGAACACCTGGATCGACTTCATGAAGGACGAGCTGAAGAAGCCCGAGTACAAGGACATCAAGCTCGTCAAGACCGCCTACGGCGACGACGACGCCCAGAAGTCCTTCCAGCAGACCCAGGGCCTGCTCCAGGAACACCCCAACCTCAAGGGCATCGTCTCCCCGACCACCGTCGGGATCAAGGCGGCCGCCCAGTACCTGTCCGGCTCCAAGTACAAGGGCAAGGTCAAGCTGACCGGTCTCGGAACCCCGAACGACATGCGCGCCTACGTCAAGAACGGCACCGTCGAGGGCTTCGAGTTGTGGGACCCGGCCAAGCTCGGCGCCCTCGCCGCCCACACGGCCGTCGCCCTGGAGTCCGGCCAGATCACCGGCGCCGAGGGGGAGACCTTCAAGGCAGGCGACCTGGGATCGTTCACGATCGGGAAGGACAGCGTCGTCCTGCTCGGCAAGCCGACCGTCTTCGACAAGGCCAACATCGATCAGTTCAAGTTCTGAGCCCCACGAACACGGTGGGGTCGTGCAGGGGCAGGGAGGCGGCCGCGGAGGGGCCGGGGCCGGGATCGGGTGAAACGATTCATGGAGGCAGGGGCGCGGTCGTGAACTTCGGACAGGCCCGGGCCAGGGGTGTCCGGCCCCTGCAACCGCCGCCGTGGGGGCGGAGATTGTGGGGATGACCGCCGCGGTGCCTGCCGGCAGGGCCTGCGGTGCTGCGAGCGGGGCCCGCAGCACCGCAGGAGTTCTCGGCTACTACCCGACGCGCTGCTCCAGCAACTGCTCGGGAACGAACCCGGCTTTCGCGAGTCGCTGCCAGAGCTCGTCCGGGACCGGGAAACGGGCGGCCGCCGCGTTCGCCGTCACCTCGGCAGCGGAACGGCAGCCGAGGACGACCGAGTCGACGGCGGGATGCAGCAGGGGGAACTGGACCGCAACGGCGTGGATCGGCACCCGGTACGCGTCGCACAGGGCCCGGCACTGCCGCGCCCGCTCCAGCGCCTCCGCGGGAGCCTGCCGGTAGTTGAACATGGCGCCGGGAGCCGGGTCGGCCAGGAGGCCGGTGTTGAAGACGCCGCCGACGACCACAGCGGTGCCCGTCCTGGCGCACAGCGGCAGCAGCGTGGTGAGCGCCTCGTGGTCGAGGAGGGTGAGGCGGCCCGCGATGAGTACGACGTCGACCTCGAAATCCGCCACGTACGAGGCGAGCGGGCCGCTGTGGTTCATGCCGAACCCGATGGCCCGGACCAGTCCTTCGTCGCGCAGTCTGCGCACCGCCGGATAGGCGGTGCGGCGGATCTCGTCCGGGTAGTCGTCCGGGTCGTGCAGATACAGGATGTCGATGCTGGAGCGGCCCAGGCGGGTCAGGCTCGACTCCAGGGACTCCCGGATGCCGCGCTCCGTCCAGTCGGTGATCACCTCGCCGGGGGAGCCGTCCGGACGGGGGCGCAGCAGCCAGCCCGTCTTGGTGGAGATCACCGGGTCGGTGACACCGGCGGGGGCGAGCAGCCGGCCCAGGCGCCGCTCGGCGAGGCCGTGTCCGTAGCGGGGCGCGGTGTCGAAGTACGTCATCCCGGCGGCGCCCGCCGCCTCGATGGTCGCGGCGGCGTCCTCGTCACCGACGGCCTCGAAGAGACCGCCCAGGGGAGCGGTGCCCAGACCGAGGCGGGGCAGGGTGAAGGGCAGCCGTTTCGCTGCCGGCCGTCCGGTCATGCCGTCTCCCACGGTGAGGCGCAGGCCGCGCGGCCTGCGCGCAGTGTCATGGTCAGGGTCAGCCGGATCCGTGAGTTCCCGGGGAGGCCGACACGGCAGTACGGTCCGTCGACCGGCTGCTCGGGGCCGTCGTCCACGCGGACCGAGGCGACGTGGTGCTCGGCGAACGAACCCGCCTGCACCAGCAGGGAGCGTGCGGCACCGCCCAGGTTGACCAGCTCCACGACGGTGTTGTCCGGGCGGATGTCGGAGACGAGCGCGGCGACCTCCGGCGGAAGGCCGGGGCGGCGGACGTCCGCGTCGTGGTAGCGCACGTGCAGGTGGACGAGGCCGCCGTTGTAGAGAACCTGCGGGGAGCCGGTGGTCAGCTGCAACAGGGCCTCGGTCACCACTGGGTTGAGGTGCTGCCAGTGGTGGATGTCCAGCGCGTCCGGGCCGGTGTCCGGGTCCACGGTGTCGTTCTCGATGGCCTCGACCCGCTCGGCGCAACTCGCCAGGGCGCTGCGCAGCATCCGTTCGGGATACTGCGGGTTCCGCCCGTGCAGGAACTCGTACCAGGGCTCCTCGTGCCCGGCCTCGTCCTTGATGCGCTGGGTGTGTACGGCGGCCCAGTCCCAGCGGGAAGCCGAACGAAGCCGCTCGATCCGCTCGCGATCGGCCTCGTCGCGGCTGAAGTGCCAAAGGGCGACCGGAAGTTGCCCCGGCATGACGGTGTAGTCGAACCACCCGGAGTCGTTGTGCCGCTGGGGCACCATGAGCGTGCGCTCGGCCGTCATCGCGCGCAGGTGCGGCTCCCAGCGCTCGCCGAGCGTCCCCATCTCGCCGATGCCGCGCTGTTCGGCGTGGGAGAGCACCACGTCGAGGGGGTTGCGGGCGAGGTCCAGGAAGCCCCGGTCGCCGGTGAGGAGTGTCGCGTTGGCCGCGCCGACGACGGTGGCGCTGCCGACGGGGGACAGGCCGTGCGGCCAGGACCATCCGTAGTGGCCGCCGTACCAGCGGCCGTCCAGATACTCGCCCACCACACCGTTCAGGCCCGCGTTGTCGGGCACGACGTCGCGGCCCGCGAGCCGCTCCTGCCACACACCGACGTACTCGGCGACCCAGTCCGCGTAGTGCTGCTCGCCGCTGAGCAGGAAGGCCTGCGTCGCGAGGCCGGTGGCGGCCAGGTTGGCGATCGTGTCACCACGGCCCATCCGGTCCCACATCGCGCGGCCGTAGGCGCGGGCACGCTCGGGCGACGCCTCCAGGTCGCCGAACGAGGCGTCGTCGTCGAATCCGTCCAGCGGCAGGCCGTACGGGCGCAGAGCCGGGCTCCACGGGAAGTACGGTTCCTCGTCGCTGAAGCCGAACCGTGGTCCCGCCGAGCCGTTGTGCGGGGCACGGACCACCCGGTGCTCGCGGTCGTAGTTGGGGCCGCCGGGAAGGTAGAAGTCGGCGAAGCGGAGGGCGAGTTCCCGCAGCTCCTTGTCGTCCGGGTCGGCGAGACACAGACCGTAGAAGAGGAGCAGCCCCTCGCCCTGGTGGAACCAGTCGTAGCCCCGCTCCAGGCCGTCGCGGAGCATGCCCATCTCGGTGAGCTGTGCGGTGACGCCGCTCCAGTGCCGCCGCGTGGCGGTCAGCAGATCCGCGCTGCCGCCCAGCAGGTACAGCGTCGGCCAGTTGAAGAACGGCTCGTAGAAGTCGTCCACGCCGTCCCGGCCGTCCAGCCCCCTGCCGAGTGTGTCCCTGAAGACGAGGCGGCCGTCCCCCTCGGTGTAGCGGTCGGCGAAGAGCCGCCATGCCTTGTTCTGGAGGGCGAACAACTGCCTTTCCAGTTCTGCCCATCGGGGGAGGTCCGTGACGCTCCGGGTGGCGGTCAGTAGTGGTCCGTGGGCCGCTGCCCCTGTGTGTGTGCCGGTCCGCTCAGGCCTGAGCATCGAGAACACCTGCTCCCTCGTCACGTAAGCATTGAATAATCGCCCATCGATAGCCGATGGTTAGACTCACCGGCGGGGAGTCGACGTGTCAAGACTCGGGAGCCGCCCCGCACGCCGCGAGGAGGAGGCGCATCGTGATCGACTGTCATGTTCACCTGTGGGATCCGGCTGAGGGATTCCCATGGATCAGGCCAGGCGGTGAGCACCATCACACCTTCGGTGAGGGTGACTTGGAGCGGTCGGGCGCCGGCCTGGACCTGACCGGAGCGGTGCTGGTCGAGGCGTCGCGCGGTGATGCGGGAGAGACGCATGCCCTGCGCGGACTGCGGCTGCGCCGCCCGGACCTGGTGGCCGGTTACGTGGCGAACCTGCACGTCCACGGCGGCGACGGGCCCGGCCCGTTCCGCCTCCTCCTGCACGAGTGGGGCGCCTCACGCCCCAACGGGATGAGGCTCGGCGGCGCCTCGTGGACGGACACCCCGGAGCCGGCCCGCGCTCTCGTCCCCGTACTGGCCGAGGAGGGCCTGGTGCTTGAGCTCAATCTGCGTCAGGGGGCGTTGACGGCGGCGGCCGGTGTCGCCGCTCGGCACCCCGAGCTGACGGTTGTCGTCGACCACCTGGGCAACCCGCCGGACCTGCGCCTGCCGGCGGCGGACCAGTGGTACCGCGACATCGAGCGGGCTGCGGCCACCCCGAACGTGGTCGTGAAGATCTCCGGGCTGCTCACCCAGCAGTACGGGACTCCGCCGGGGCGCGTCGCACACATGGTGCGGCACGTGGTGGACACGCTCGGCCCGGACCGCTGCCTCATCGGCTCCGACTGGCCGATCTGCCTGCCCCGTGGGTCACGGGCCGACTCGCTCGCGATGTCCCGGCCCGGACTGGCGCACCTGACGGGCGATCAACGCGAGCGGGTACTGCACACGACCCCGGTCCGCGTGTACGACCTCGGCGGTGACCGTCCACGTGGTTGACCGTCCGCGTGGTTGACAGTGCTCGAACGCCCCTGATTCGATTCCCTCGATGATCGATAGGCGATGATCAGTGACCGGCTCCGCCTTGCCGAGAGTCGGCCCCGAACTCCGCGGAGATGCTCATGGCACATTTCGACTTTCCCCTGGACGAGCTGGAGAACTACCGCCCGGCTCTTCCCGAGCCGGACGACTTCGACGCCTTCTGGCAGGAGACCCTTGCACAGCAGGAGGGGTTCGGCCTCGCCGCGACGTTCGATCCGGTGCCCAACGGGCTCGCCACGATTGACACCTTCGACGTGGCCTTCGCCGGCTACGGCGGCCACCCCGTGCGCGGCTGGTTCCATCTCCCGGTGACCCGCACCGGTCCACTGCCGGTCGTCGTGGAGTTCCTGGGCTACGGCAGCGGCCGGGGAGCGCCGCACGAGATACGGCTGTGGGCCGACGCGGGCTACGCGCACTTCGTCATGGACACCCGCGGGCAGGGGGCCGAGACCCCTGATCCGGACCCGGCCAGTGGCGACATCGCGGCGCCCGGCTTCCTCACCCGCGGTGTGCTCGACCCGCTCCGCTACTACTACCGGCGCCTGTACACCGACGCGGTGCGTGCCGTCGCTGCGGCGCGCACGCACCCGGACGTCGACCCGGCCCGCGTCGTGGTCACCGGCACCAGCCAGGGGGGCGGCATCGCGCTCGCCGCCGCGGGCCTCGTCCCCGACCTCGTGGCCGCCATGCCGGACGTGCCGTTCCTGTGCCACTTCCCGCGCGCGACGACGATCACCGACATGCCGCCGTACGACGAGGTCACCAGGTTCGTGAAGCGGCACCGCGAGCACGCGGCCACGGTGGCCCGCACCATGTCCTACTTCGACGCTGCCACCCTGGCCCGGCGGGCGAATGTGCCGACGCTGTTCTCGGTCGGCCTGATGGACCGCATCTGCCCGCCCTCCACGGTGTACGCGGCGTTCAACCATTACGGCGCCCAGCGGAATGTTGATCAGTCCGACAAGCAGATACGGGTGTATCCCTTCAACGATCACGAAGGCGGCGGGCCCGCCCATGAGGTAGTCAAATTGGAGTGGCTGGCCGATCAGCTGGAAACCTCGGTGTGACTCCATCGAGGGAAGACGGGCACGTAATATGTCGCAACTGACGTGCCCCAGTGCAGGATTGGGAATTCATGGCATCAAATGCTTCCGGTGGATTCGTCTCCACGCTGGCCACCAACAAGGACCGGTTCCGCAAGACCCTGATCTCGGACCAGGTGTACGACCTGCTCCGCCAGGCCGTTGTCGAAGGCGATCTCGCGCCGAACGACCGCGTGGTCGAGTCCGAGATCGCGCGGCGGCTCGGCGTGAGCCAGGCCCCGGTGCGCGAGGCAGTCAAGAGGCTCGCCCGTGAGGGCCTGTTCACGCATGTGCCGCGGCGTGGCCACTTCGTCGTCGAGGTCTCCTCGCAGGACGCGGAGTACGCACGACAGGTGCGTGAGCCGCTGGAGAGCCTCGCCGCGCAGCTGGCCACGGAGCACATCACGGAGGAGCAGCTTGCCGAGCTCGATGCGCAGGTCGAGCGGATGCGCGAGGCGGTCTCCACGAACGACGTCAGCAGCTTCCGCGACGCCGACATCGAGTTCCACAGCTTGGTCAGCCAGTTCGCGGGCAATCCGTTCCTCGCCCGTATGTGGGAGGTCATCGAGCCGAGTCTGCGCACCCTTCGTGCCATCTCCGACCCGCTCTTCGACGGTGACAGGCGAGCGATGGCGGATGAACACGGCCGTCTGGTCGCCCTGTTGAGGGAAGGGGAGCCCGGCAAGGCCGCCCAGGCGTTCGCCGACCACGCCGCGGGTCGCGGGCCCGTTCCGGACGCGCGGGGGACGAAGCAGCCGCGCAAGAGGGCCGCCGCGACGAAGCGGACGACTCCCAGGAAGACCGCGACTGAGTCGAATTGATCGATCGACATGGCATGGGCCCGATCCGGAATCTCCGGGTCGGGTCCATGCCATGTCGTGTGCGGACTAGCGGCGGGCGCCTGCGGTCCACTCGGGAGCCCCGTACTGGTAGGCGCCCAGGCTCGGGGCCGGATCCACGGACCCGTCGTTGATCCCCGGAAGCGCGATCGCCCGATTGCGTGCCGGCGAGCCGGCGGTGAGCCGGTAGTCGTGGTTCGCCGCGTCGACGAACAGCGGATCGGTCTCCGGGGGGAGGTTGTCGGAGAGGACGAGCCCGCCATCGGTGGCACCGCTCAGGCCCCGGATCGTACCGAGGTTGTTGTAGATCCTGGTGCCGGTCGACTGCCCCGGTTCCTTCACATAGAACAGCGTCATTCCGCCGGTGTTGTTGTAGACGCCGTTGTCGTGCGATCCGGTCCCCAGGCCGTTGAGCATCACGGTGCCCTCCCGGTTGCCCCAGCCCACGTTGTTCGCGATCACGAGATCGCTCTGGCCGTTGTCCGCGTAGATCCCCGAGATTCCGAACGTGGTGGAGGTCGTGGCCGGCGCGGGGTCGTGCAGCACGTTGTGGTCGATGGAGGTGCCCATCATCCAGGCACTGCAGCAGGTGTAGACGGCGGCGACGTCGAGGCTCATCCGGGCGTACCCGGAGATGTCGTTGTACGCGATCAGGTCCTTGCCCGGGGTGAGGCCGGGCACCTCGTTCCACTGGAGATTGATCCCGCTGCGGCCGACCCGGGAGATCGTGTTGTGTGTGACCGTCTGGCTGTTGCCCTGCACGGCGATCCCCGCCGCGTAGGTGCCCATGTAGTCGACGTCGTGGATCACGTTGTCCGTGGCGGTGTTGTTCTGCCCGCGGAGCGCGATGCCGTTCCCGGCGCTCAGCGAGAGATCACTGTTCACGATCTTGTTGTGGGTGCCGTCGAGGATGATTCCGCTGTCGCCGACGCCCCGGGTCACCGTGCTGCCGCAGTCCGTGGCGCCCCGGGTGATGTCCGTGTAGTGCGAGAGGTACCGGCCCTGGATGCCCTCCAGCGTGATGCCTGTGCTGGAGGGGCCCGTGGCGATCGTGGTGGCGAACAGGCCGATGCCGTCGACCGTCGTGTGAGAGGTGTTCGTCAGGTCGATGCCGAGGGTGCGGCGCTTGGCCTCGACGGCATGGGTGTCCGGGTAGTCGGTGCCGTACATGTACAGACGCTTCGCGACCGGGTCGTAGAACCACTCACCCGGGTGGGCGAGTTCACCGATCTTTCCGGACAGGGCGTACCGGGTCTCCTTCGGCACGACCTTGTGGACGCACGGCGGCGCCGCGTCCAGCGTCACCGAGCCGGCGGTGGAGCTCTTGACCGTGGTGGTGGCCGAGACGTACCAGTACCCGGTGAGGGCGCGCGCGCCATCCCAGTACCCCGCCGGGCGGGTCAGATCCGCGTCGGCGACGGTGGCGTCCGCGCTGCCCTCGCCTGCGTACTGGAGCGAGGGGGCCAGCAGGTCGAGGCCCGGATAGGGCCATTGGGCCTCGATGCCCATCCTCTTGTCGGTGAACACCTGCACGGTGGTCACGTCAGGTCCCAGGTCGACGTCCGTGCTGTATATGTGCCCGTCCGCCACCGCGGCGCTGAACTGTGAGTCGGCGGCGAACGGGTCGGCGGCGGCGATCTCGGTGACATCGGCGGCGGTGACAGGCTCGAAGCCGCCGATCCTCGACGCACCGCTCACCGTCACCTTCGCACCCGGCGCGGCGCGATAGGCGATGGGCAGTCCGGCGCTGCCGGAACGAGCCGGCACCACGGTCTCCTCGTAGGTGCCGGACAGGACCAGACAGGTGTCGCCCGGCACCATCACATCGGCGCACTTCTGGATGTGCCGGAAGGGGGACTCGGCGGTCTTGCCGCCGGCCGCGTCCCGGCCGGAGGGCGACACGTAATAGACCGTGCCCGCCTGGGGTCTGACGGGATGGGCGGCGGCCGGATGGCCGACCGTCACCATGGCCAGCGATGCGAGCAGGGCGGCTGCGGACCACGGCCCTCTGCGGGACCGTGGTTTCCAACTCCTCAGCACTTCATGCTCCTTTCTCTACTCTCGGCTTTCTTTCCGGACGGGGCATGACGAACCCGGTCATCCCTTCACGGCGCCCACGGTGAGACCGCTGATGATGTGGCGCTGCATGTAGATGAAGAAGATGACGACGGGTGCGACGGCGAGCAGAAGGTTGGGGAACACCTTCGTCAGATCGGTCGAGTACTGGCTGATGCCGGCGTAGACCGCCGTCGTGACCGTGTAGTGCCCGGAGGACGGGCTGAGCAGGATCTGCGGGGAGATGAAGTCGTTCCAGATCCCGATCGAGTTGAGGATGAGCACTGTGACCACCGCGGGACGCATGAGCGGGAAGATGATGGACCAGAACGTCCGGTAGCGGCCCGCGCCGTCGATGGTCGCCGCGTGGTCGATGTCCACCGGGATGGTGCGGATGAAGCCGACGAACAGGAAGATGCTCACCGGCAGCGTCGAGGACACATCGTGCGCGACCAGGCCGGTCACGGTGTTGGCCAGGCCGATCTCGCGCAGCACGTAGATCACCGGGATGATCACGGCTGCGCCCGGGATGAACGTACCGGCCAGGAAGTACAGCAGCACCAGTTGCGTACGCCGTTTGAGGCTGCGCGCTATCGCGTAGGCGGCGGGGCCGGCGAGCAGGATGCACAGCACGTCCACGAGCACGACGAGGAACAGCGTGAAGCCGTAGCCGTCGATGACGTTGAACTGCGGGCTGCTGATCGCAGCTGACATGTTTTCGAAGGTCAGCCCGTCCAGCGGGATGGAGAACGGGTTGTCGAGGATGTCCTGCTGCGACTTGAAGGCGTTCACCACGAGCAGGTAGACCGGCACGATCATGACCACGAGGAGCACACCGAGCATGGCCCACCGAACGGGCGACCGGGACTCCTCGCCTTCCGCCCGCCGTGCTTCGTCCGTCCTGGCCGGTGCGGACTTCGGCCTGTCGCGGACCTCTGCTTCCAGTACAACCACCACCGGCTCCTAACTTCCTGTCGCGGCCTGGTCCTGACGGTTGCGCAGTGCCGTCACCAGGAGGGCGAACACTGCGGACACCACCATCAGGAACACCGCCTGCGCGGTCGCGTAGCCGACCTTGGTGCCCTCGAAGGACCGGGCGAGAATGAGATAGGTGAACGTCTGCGTCGACCCGGCCGGACCGCCTCCGGTGAGGCTGACCACGATGTCGTACGCCCGGATGAGCCCCACCAGGTTCAGCACCGTCGCAACGGTCACCACGGGCGCGATCATGGGGATCACGATCCGTAGGTTGATCTGCCGTCTGGAGGCGCCGTCGAGCGCCGCGGCCTCGAGCAGCTCGGCGGGCACCGTCTGCAGGGCGGCCACGAACAGGACGACGTTGAAGCCGAATCCGGCCCAGACGATCACGGCGATCAGCGAGATCAGCGCGAACTGCTCGTCGAAGAGGAAGCCGAGTGGTTCGATCCCGAACTTGGCGAGCGTGTTGTTGATGGCACCGTTGGTGCCGAGGATCGCCGCCCACAGATAGCCCAGGATCAGTGCGCTGATGACGTGCGGGAAGTAGGCGACGGCCCGGAAGAAGGAGTTCGTGCGCGAACGGCCCTTGAGGGCGAGCGCGTACACGAGCCCCAGGCCCACCATGAGGACCGTGCCGGCCGCGGCGATCAGCGCCGTCACGTACCAGGCGTCCGTCGAACTCGGGTCGTCGAACAGATGCTTGTAGTTGTCGAGCCCGGTGAACGTGGCGGTGGAGAACCCGTCCCAGTCGGTCAGGCTGAGGTAGACCGCGACTCCCACCGGAACGACGGTCATCACCGTGTAGAGCAGCACGGCCGGACCCATCATCCCGAAGGAGACGGCCGTTTCGCGGAGCCGTGCCCGGCGCCGTGCCCGGAGGTCCAGCCCCGCGTTCAGCTCTGCGAGTTCCACCACTTGTCCAATCCGTCGGCCGCACCCGAGGCGGACGAGCCCGTGTACAGGGACTGGACCTGCTTGTTGAGCTCGTCGCTGAAGCCGGCGATCGGCTGGCTGTCGCCGGACTTCACGATCACCGACGGGGCCTTGTCCAGGATCTGCTGTACGGAGGTGCCGAGGCTGGACATCGGGTAAGTGAAGCCCTCCCGCAGGTTCGCGTCGGAGGCGAGCTGGCTCTTGATGGCCTCCGGGTCGGTGGTCGCCCACTTCACGAACTCGAGTGCCTCGGCCTTGTGCCGCGACCTGTTCACCACGACGTACGGGTTCGAGATGTTGCCGAACTGACCGGACGGGTAGGCCCCGTCGGTCGGCATGGTGAACACCCCGATGCCGTCGCTCTTCTTCGCGGCGTCCGCGGCGGGCACGAAGAACGAACCCATGATGTACATCGCGGACTTGCCGTTCAGGAAGGCCGTCTGACCGTCCGCGTAGGTGAGACCCAGCGCGCTCTTCTCCAGGTAGCCCTTGTCGATCCAGCCCTTGTACCCCTCGAGGTAGGGCAGGTAGCCGCTCTTCGCGAAGGAGGCCTTGCCGTTGTTGCGCTTGGCCGTCCACTCGGGGTCGGCGGTGAGCACCCCCGCGTCGGCCATCATCGAGAACTGTGATCCGGTGACCCACTGACCGGCGGCCTGCAACGGCTTGTAGCCCGCGTCCTTCAACTCACCCATGGCCATGGTGAATTGATTCATCGTCCGGATCTTTGAGGCGTCGAGCCCCGCCTTCTCGAAGGCGGCCTTGTTGTAGAACACGAGCGACTGGATCTGCTCACCCACGCCGACCACGTAGTGCTTGCCGCCGACGGCGTACTGGTCGGCCAGCGGTGTCTTGGCGGTCCAGGGCTGGTCGGAGAGGTCGGCGAAGAGGGAGGCGGTGTGGGCGGTCGGAACGATCTGCTGGGCGACATCCGGCGGATCGCCGGCCGCCAGGTCCTGCCTCAGCTTCGCGTCCGCCGAGATCGTGCCGGTCAGTTCGAGCTCGACGTTCACGCCGGGGTGAGACTTCTCGTACGTGGCGAAGAGATCGTTCCAGTACTTCTCCGTCAGGTTCGGGGTGATGTTCACGATGACGCGGAGGGTCGTCCCCTCCGACGCCTGGTCGGACCCGCCTCCGCAGGCGACGGCCGACGCCATCACCAGGGGAGCCACGGCGAGCCCGCAAGTGCGGCGCCACATTGTTCTCATCGGGACACGCTCCGTTGCGTAGTCGTGAATAATCGATAGCTGCTGGTCAGCCGCAGAGTCCCCGGTGGGGCAGCGGTGCGAGGGGGTGCGGGCCGGCGAGGGTGCGTGCCGCCCGGCGAGTGGTGCGATGTGTTGGAGGCGGGGCGGGGCCTTCGCCTCCAACACACCTATCGTCTATCGATTGTTGATGCTAAAGCCGGCTTCTTGCTTCTTCAAGGGTGCTGCCGCAACCTCTGAGTTCTGCTTTCGCCGCATGGCCGGCCGATCCGTTCGATCTCGTCGGTCGTCTCGGTCGTCTCGGTCGTCTCGGTCGTTCCGGGACGGAGTCCGACGCGAACGTCCCCTGCTCGGACGCGGCCCGGCCGGCGGGTTCACTGCCGTACGTCCAGCTCCAGCTCGATCACCGGGAGGAGTACGTCGGGCCGGCCGATCGGCAGGGTCAGAGTCAGGGTCCCTGACGGCTGGCTCGGCGGTGCGAGGTTGTTGTGCTCGTGCGACGTGCCGTCCGTCTCGTGGAAGCGGATCTCCGAACCGTCGTGCAGGAGTTGGGCGTAGCGCACGCGCCCGGCAAGTCCAGGCAGATGAAGGTGCTTGAGCGGCCAGACCGGCAGGTGCAGGTAGAGGCGGTTGCCGGACTGTGTGTACATGGTGTGCGAGGGCGGCTCGAACGCGCTCGGCCCCGCGCCGTGCACGGACCGTGCGTGCAGCCCGGTCCACTCGCCGATGGCCCGGAGCGTGGCGCGGGCCTGCGGATCCAGGGAGCCGCGGCCGGTGGGCCCGACGTTCAGGATGAGGTTGCCGCCGCAGGCGACGGACTGCACCAGCATGCGGACCAGCAGCTCAGGGTCCTTGTAGTCGTGGTTGTCGCGGTCGTACCCCCATGAGCCGTTGAGCGTGTGGCAGGCCTCCCATGTCACCCGCTCGCCACGGCGCTCCAGCGGTCGGTCGGGCTGGTACTGCTCGGGCGTGACGAAGTCGCCGGGGATGCCGAGCCTGTCGTTGACGAGGATGCCCGGCTGCAGTTCCTTGACGGTGGCCAGGAGCTGCTCCGCACCCCACTCCTCGGGGCCCTTCTCCGGATACGTGAAGTCGAAGAACAGGGTGTCGATCGGGCCGTATCCGGTGAGGAGTTCGCGTATCTGCCCCTCCATGTAGGCGCGGTAGCGCTCCATGTCGCGGGGCTCCCGCTCGGCCGCGGTGCCGCGCAGCGGGTGGTGCTCGTCGACGGTGAAGTCGGGGTGGTGCCAGTCGAGCAGCGAGTAGTACAGGCCGACGCGCAGGCCCTCGGCGCGCATCGCGTCCACGAACTCGCGGACCAGGTCGCGGCCTGTCGCACGCACCGATGTGTAGCCGGTCAGCGCCGAGTCGAACAGGCAGAAACCGTCATGGTGCTTGGCCGTAAGCACGGCATACCGCATTCCGGACTCCCGCGCTGTACGCGCGAGTTGGCGTGCATCGAACAGATCGGGATCGAACCTGGTCAGATAACGGTCGTACTCCTGCTGGGACATGGCCTCCCGGCTGCGGACCCACTCGTGCCGCGCTGCCAGGCTGTAGAGACCGAAGTGGACGAAGAGCCCGAAGCGTGCCACCTCGAACCACTCGGTGGCTTCGACGGGATCAGGGGAATCTGTGGCGGCACCGTTCATGGGAGGCTCCTGACGCATTGACAGCACTAATCGATTAGCTGTTATCTACCATCGATAGGCGATGATGTCACTGGCGTTGCGTGCGATGAGCGCGCGGAGAGGCACGTGCATGCACCCGATTGGGGACCAGGAAGCGGCGTCGACGGGGGAGTCCCGCATCAAGTCGACGGGGGAGCCCGGCATCAGCGCGTCGGAGGGGAGCCGGGCCTACGAATCGATGCGAGCGCCGGTCCACACCTCCGCCTACGTACGACCCACCTCTCAGATGGTGGACGCTCTCCGGGACGTGAGCGCGGCGACGGCCTGCGCGAAGCTGCATCAGATGGGCATCACCCGGACGTTCATCGACGGTCCCGTGCCGTTGCACCGCGAACCGGACGTCAAGGTCACCGGCGGCGCTGTCACGCTGCAGTTCCTTCCGCAGCGTGAAGACGTCTTCAACGGCGCGGAGCAGGAGGACATCGAGCGGAAGACGCCACTGTGGGGCGTTCTCGAATCGATCCAGCCCGGGGATGTACTGGTCATCTCGGCCCATGGAAGTCACTTCACCGGCTGCCTCGGCGACATGCTCGTGCGCTACTTCAAACTGCGCGGCGGCGCCGGGATCGTGGTCGACGGACGAGTGCGGGACGCCGCCCGGGTGCGCGCGCTCGGCGTGCCCATCTGGTGCACCGGCGTCACCCCGCACTACGCCTCGCAGACCGAATTGTTCCCGTCCGCCTTCAATGTGCCCGTCGGTGTCGGCGGCTCTCTGGTGACGCCCGGCGACCTGATCGTCGCCGACGAGGACGGTGCCGTCGTCGTACCGCAGCAGAACGCGATCCCGCTCGCCGAGGACTCCCTGCTCCACCAGGACCGCGAGGCGTTCGCCCGCCGCCGCCTCGACCAGGGCGGGCGCCTCTCCGACTACTACCCGCTCACCGGCGAGGGCATGACCGAGTACCTGGCGAGCCGTTCCGCCACCTGAGCCGGGGGGCACCCCGACGGGCTTCGGGAGCGCGTGGCGTACGGGCGGCCGGTGCAACACCGCGGCGTCCCGGAGCCGAGGAGGAGCGGCCCGGGAGCGCGAGCGGCTCAATGCCGGGAGGCCCACATCTATGGCGCACCCGATGGATGGGACCTCGGGCGCGAACGACTCCCTTAGATCACGCCAGTTGGTCTGCGACGGCCCATGGGGTCGCTATCGGGCCGCCCGGAAGCACGCCCTGTCCGCGAACGCAGGAGCCGGGAGCCGAGGTTGCCCCGCCTTGTCGGACAGGTGCTTGCGCGGTCGGACAGGTGCCTGCGCGCGTGCCCCGGCCAGGTGCTGTCCCCGCGAAGCCGGTGCAGTCGATCAGGGCCGTACGGCAGAGGGGGGCGGGGTCTCCCGGGGCAGGCGCGTGCGCAGGGCGTCGGCGAAGTCCTCGGCCCGGGCGAGCTGGATCCGGAGCCTGGCGACCTGTTCCGTGGCGGCCTGCTCGTACACGCGTACACGGTCCAACAGACGGTCGCGTTCGCCGGCGTCCAGGCCGTCGTCGGCGTCGAGGCGGTCCGTCGCGTCGAGCAGGTCGCGCATCTGGTCGAGGGTGAAGCCGAGCGGCTTCATCCGGCGGATGACCATGAGCCGCTGAACGTCACTCTCGGTATAGAGCCGGAAGCCGCCCTGTGAACGAGCGGAAGGGACGACGAGCCCCGTCTCCTCGTAATGGCGGATGGTGCGCAGGGACAGTTCGGTCCGCGCGGCGACCTCGCCGATCTGCATGTGCCTGTCGTCCACGCCGGTGGTCCTGTGCCCCTTCTCCTCGTGGCGGGCCGCATCCCGGACGGCCTCGACCGACCTCTACCCTAACGTTAGGGTAGAGTTGCTGGCGGTGAGGGCGGCCCGGCTGCCTCACCCCTACACCGCCGGGGCCGATGGCGCCCCCGGCGAAGCCCCGATTCTTGCAGGAGTGAGCGTGCGCGAGCAGATGGTGCTGATGTCCACCACCTGCCCGCCGTGACTCCTCGCCCCCGGATGTGAGCTGCCCGGCCGCGCGCCCGCGCTTCGTCCCTCCCATTGACTTCCGGCCCGTCGGGGCAGCCGCCCGCGGAGTGCCGGCCCGGCCCATTCGCGCCGCCCTTCCCGCATGCTCCCGGCCCCTCGGCGGGGGACTGCCCGAACACGACAGGTACTCGCCTCCTTGTCTTCCTCCGTCATGACGCCCGCCGCTGTTCTGCGCGGCCTGAAGCCCGACTGGCTGTCCGACCCGAAGGTCTGGCGCACCGAGATCCTGGCCGGCCTCGTCGTCGGGCTCGCGCTGATCCCCGAGGCCATCTCGTTCTCGATCATCGCGGGAGTCGACCCGGCGATAGGCCTGTTCGCCTCGTTCACCATGGCTGTGGTCATCTCGGTCGTCGGCGGCCGCCGGGCCATGATCTCCGCCGCCACGGGCGCCGTCGCGCTCGTGATCGCACCGCTGAACCGGGAACACGGCCTCGGCTACCTGATCGCCGCCGTCATCCTGGCCGGGATCTTCCAGATCGCGCTCGGGGCGATGGGGGTGGCGAAACTCATGCGGTTCGTACCCCGCTCGGTGATGGTCGGCTTCGTCAACGCTCTGGCGATCCTGATCTTCATGGCGCAGGTACCCGAGATGCATGACGTGCCCTGGGCGGTGTACCCGCTGATCATCGGCGGTCTCGCGCTCATGGTGTTCTTCCCGAAGGTCACCCGGGTGATCCCGGCGCCGCTGGTCTCCATCGTCGTCCTCACCGTCATCACGATCGCGGCGGGGATCGCCGTGCCGACCGTGGGGGACAAGGGAGCCCTGCCGTCCTCGCTGCCGGTACCGGGCCTGCCGGACGTCCCCTTCACCATGGACACCCTGACGACGATCGCCCCCTACGCGCTCGCGATGGCGCTGGTCGGGCTGATGGAGTCGCTGATGACCGCGAAGCTGGTCGACGAGATCACCGACACCCATTCCTCCAAGACTCGCGAGTCCATCGGTCAGGGCATCGCCAACATCGTCACCGGGTTCTTCGGCGGCATGGGCGGCTGCGCGATGATCGGCCAGACGATGATCAACGTGAAGGTCTCCGGCGCCCGCACGCGGTTGTCCACCTTCCTCGCCGGTTCCTTCCTGATGGTGCTGTGCATCGTCTTCGGCCCGGTGGTCTCAGACATTCCCATGGCCGCGCTGGTCGCCGTCATGGTCATGGTGTCGTTCGCGACCTTCGACTGGCACTCCATCGCCCCGAAGACCCTCAAGCGGATGCCGGCGGGGGAGATCGCAGTCATGGTCATCACCGTGGCCGTGGTGGTCGCCACCCACAACCTCGCCATCGGTGTCGTCGTCGGCTCCGTCACCGCGATGGTCATCTTCGCCAAGCGCGTCGCCCGCCTCGCCGACGTCACCGCCGTCACGGACCCCGACGGCACCAGCGTGGTGTACTCCGTGAACGGAGAGCTGTTCTTCGCCTCCTCCAATGATCTCGTCGGCCGGTTCGACTACGCCGGCGACCCCCACAGGGTCGTCATCGATCTGTCCGCCGCCCACATCTGGGACGCCTCCTCCGTGGCCGCCCTCGACGCCATCGAGACCAAGTACGCCCAGCGCGGCAAGACCGTCGAGATCATCGGCCTCAACGATCAGAGCGCCGATCTCCACGGGAAGCTCACCGGAGAGCTCACCAGTCACTGACCCCCGCTGCTACCGGAAGTCCCTGACCCCCGCTGCAACTGACGAGGACCCCGGCCGACAACCGTGGGCCGTCGCACGCCCGCCGCTCGATCGGTGCGACGCCTGGCGTGACGGGCAGGCGGTGCGACGTGCATGGGGTCGTAGGCGTCGGGGGCCCTCGCAATTCGGTGGGTCTGCGGCGTCATGCCCCGCTGGGGCCTGAGACCGTGAACAGTGCGCCGGTGGGGTCACAGATGACGAAGGCGTCGTTCGAACAGCCGAGCGGGGGAGGAGCCGGTGAGGACTGGCCGCCAGCCGCCGTGGCTGCCGCTGCGGTCGCCCGGCTGTCCGCCACGTGGAAGTCCACCACCCACCTCGGCCGCGTCTTAGGGTCAGGGGCGGACTCGACGCCTCCGCCGCGCAACGTGGCGACCGTGTGGCCCGCGACCTGAACCACGACGTGGTCCTGCGCGTAGTCCACCGTGCAGCCGCTGCCCGGCTTCGCCCAGTCGAAGATCCCGGCGTAGAAGATGGCCGCCTCGAAGGCGTGGCGCGTCATGAGGTCAAGCCGGGCGGGCGCGCTTCCCTGCCCCACTGTCCAGGCGAGTGCCGGCCCCTCCCAGAAACCGAAAGCGGCACCGTCCCGGTCTGCTGCGAGGGCGGCACGTCCTTCCCCCAGCCGCGTGGGCCCGACAGCGAGCGTGGCCCCCCGCTCCCTGACACGGTCCGCAGTCTCATCGGCGTCCGCCACAGCGAAGTACGGCGTCCAGCGGGCGGGGAGCCCGCGACCGTGGCAGTACCCCATCCCCGCGACAGGTTCCCCGTGCGCCATGGCGACCGAGAAGTCGCGCCCGAGGGAGCTGTCGCAGAATCCCCACCCCATCACCCGTGTATAGAAGGACCGGGCCGCGTGCGGATCAGGCGTCACCAGGCTCACCCAGCAGGGCGCGCCGGTCACCGGCATCGTCGTTCCGAGGGCCGGCATCGAAAACTCCTTGTGTGAGGGGGACCTGCCAGCTCAGATTCGGTCCTCGACGGCCCGCCCGCTCAGCGGCGCCGCCGGAGCCAGGAAAGAACCCTCCTCGGGCGTGACTACAGACCCCCGTGCTGCGGACTCGTAAACCGCCCTCGCTCTCCTCTACCGCAGCGAACCTGACCGCTTGGTCCCGCCTCTACTGTGCTCACGACCGGGACTTCGCCGCACCCGGACCGCGCAACGCGCTCCGCGCATTCCTCATGCCGGGTACGGAGCAGTGCCACCCCATCTCCTGGTCCGTGCGGGCGGCGCCCGCCGTAGCAAGGGTCGTGGCCCGGGGTCACCCGAGCGGCTTGGCCCACAGGCGCACTTCTCTCCTGGATGTCATGTTTCGGAACTGTGAGCACATGGGGGCGGGCGAAGACTGGCATGTCCCCCATTGGTCGTCGCGGAACTCCTCCGTCGCCTCGTCGAGAAATGGCCCTGATGATGACTGCTCGCCTCCCCCGCAACCCCGAGTCCGGCGGCAGAAGCCCCTCGACCGCAGGGGTGGTGTCCGCAGCGCAGCCCCCCATCGACGAGCCCAGAGCCGCGTGGGCGGTGGGCACGGTCATGGCTGTGACTCCGTGCTCGGCACGGGACGCGAGGCGGGTACTGGGCGCGGCGGCGAAGGCGGCGGGCATCACGTCGGCCGAGGTGGCTGCCGCCATGGCCGCCGACGCACGTGGCGTCGCGATGCCCGCGCATGTGGAGCGGGCGCTGCACCGGGCTGTGGCCATGGCACGCACCGTGTCGCATCGGGCGGTGTGCGTCGGACTGATGCCGAGCCGGGCTCGGACGGCGGAGGTGCTGGCGGAGTTCCGCCATTGCCAGTCCCGGCTGACTGCCGCCCCGTCCGACATGCGGGCGCGGCAGGCACTGGATGACGCCGCGTACACGTTGTGCGTGCTTCTGGGCAGAACCGGCGTGCACGAGGCGGTGCTGGCAGCGGAACAACACCTCACCACCCCGGCGTAGCGCGGCCCGCGGACGGCGTATCCGGGCGGCCGACTTCGCACGGATCAGGTCGGTTGAGCCTGTTCCGCGGCAGGGGTGCCGACGCGTAGGTCCGGGATGTACCGGTCGAACCGTGTGCCGTCCTTCGTGTGTGTCCGCCCGGCGGTGATGAACCCTGCCCGCCGGGCGACGGCGCCGGATCCGGGAATCTCCGGTTCCGCCTGGATCACCGCCCTGTTCCCGGCAGTGCCGGAAGTACGCTTCGACGCCTTCGCGTGTCCCCGGACCGCCGTTGAGTCAGCGAGCAAGCAGTTCGTCCTCCCCTGTGAGGTGCGCTTCCGCATCGTCCAGGCGCAGTGGGGACAGAGTGACGATCCCGTCGGACAGTTCCACTTCATGCGTCCGGCGATTCTCGACCCCGGCACCGAGGCGCACCACCGGATTCTCCCCTCAGCGAGGGTCCGGGCAGGGCGTGACGCCCTTGAGTACGCGGACGAGCCGGCCGGGCGGTCGGGCGACGGGTTCACGGAGTGGGTAGCGTGGTCAGAACAACGACAGCCGGACGCGTGGTGGACGAAGACGTGGCCCCGGTACGGCGGTCCGTTTCTTCACGCCCACATCTGGAAGGGGCGTCGCTCATGTGCAGATGGCTGGCCTACTCGGGCACGAGCGCCGTGCTCGGTGATCTTCTCTACAAGCCGGAGCATTCGCTCATCGACCAGAGCCTGCACTCGCGTCTGGGTGTCGAGACGACCAACGGCGACGGATTCGGTGTCGGATGGTACGGGCCCGAAAGGGACACGCCTGCGATCATTCGAGACACGGGACCTGCCTGGAACAACCGCAATCTGCGGGAGCTCGCCGACCACATACGGTCACCGATGTTCTTCGCGCATGTCCGGGCGTCCACGGGAACGGCGATTCAGGAGACCAATTGCCATCCGTTCCGGCACGGCCGCTGGATGTGGATGCACAACGGAGCCGTCGCGGACTTCCACCGCCTGCGTCGCGCGCTTTCCCTGGCCGTGGATCCGGTGTTGTTCTCCGCCCTGGAAGGATCCACGGACTCGGAGGTGATGTTCTACCTGGCCATCACCTTCGGCCTCGACCAGGACGTGCCGGGCGCCGTGGCGCGCATGGCCGGACTGATCGAACGCCTGGGACACGAGCAAGGAGTGGAGCATCCACTCCAGATGACGGTGGCGGTGGCCGACGGTGAACGGCTGTGGGCTTTCCGCTATTCGAGTCTGCGTGCGTCCAGATCGCTGTTCTGTAGCACCAGGGTCGAAACGGTGCGGGCCCTGCACCCGGACCTGGATTTCCTGAGGGGGGTATCCGAAGGCACCCGCCTCGTGGTCTCGGAGCCCCTGGGCGGACTGCCCGGCGAGTGGAACGAAGTGCCGGAGAGCAGTTACGGAGTCATCGAGGCGGGCGCTGACCACTTCCTCCCCTTCGTACCCGAGGCCGTCTAGTACCCGAACCGTGTCACGCCCGGCCCCTTGCGGGCCGACCACCGGTCTGCCGCGGGCCGCCCGCCTGCCCGGCGGTTCAGGTGCCGGACAGGCCCGGGACGGCCAGTGCTGCGTCGATCTCCCGCACGAACGGTTCCAGGTCACCCGGGTTGCGTGAGGTGATGAGCTTCCAGCCGCCCGAATCGTCCGTGACGACCGGCTGATCGGCCCAGTCGCCACCCGCGTTGCGGATGTCGGTCTGCAGCGAGGCGTAGGAGGTGAGCCGCTTCCCCGAGACGGCGCCGGCCTCCACCAGGACCCAGGGCCCGTGGCAGATGGCCGCGACCGGTCGGCCGGATCCGGAGAACGCGCGCACGATCCGGCCGGCGGAGCCCTGCATGCGCAGCGTGTCGGCGTTCAACGTGCCTCCCGGGACGAGCAGAAGGTCGTAACCCGTCGGATCGACGTCGTCCAGAGTGAGGTCGGGGTGCAGGGTCCTGCCGGGCTCCTTGTCGCCGACGAGGGTCTCGACCGCGTCCATCGTCACTGCGGCGACATCGACCTGAGCACCCCATCCGCGCAGGTGATCGACCGGTACGACGAGCTCGTCCTGCTCCACGCCGTAGTTGGTGACGATGGCCAGGACCTTCCGCTTGCTCACGTCTTGGTCACTCATCAGCTGTCGCCCTTTCTGTCTGCGTGCGGGGAGTACCTGATCCCGTTCCTCCGGGGCCGCAGCCTCGGGGTTCCCCTCATCGCGGCGGTCATTCCCATGGTCCGCCCGGTCCCGGCAGCCTGCGTTTGTGCCGCGGTTCCCGCAACCGCACGTCATCCGAACCGCGTAACGGGGGGGACGGGGGCCGCGCCCCGGCCCGGTGGGGGCGCGGCCCCCGCCCGAGCGACGCCGCCACTCGCGGGAGTGGATCCGGCGAGCGAATGGGATCCGGCCCTGCTGGAGGTCCGGGCCGCGCTGAAGCGTCGCTTCGAGGCGGCCCTGCGTCGTGACGCCCCGCCCGGCGCGGGCCTGACCGAGACCTTCGAGGCGCCGCTCGTCGAGTTGGTCCGGGGCACAGGAGTCTCGCATTTTCTCCAGGAGAGCGGCACGCTGAACCAGCTCCGCGCCTACGCAGCGCTCCCGTGCCACCTGAAGGAAGCGGATCCGCACGCCTGGGTACTGCGGCCGCGCCAAGGCGGGCATGGCCGCAGTCGAGTACTACGAGTTCGGTGCCTGCCTGCCTGCCGGGCGGGACGGGTGCACGCCCGGCTGTTCGCCGATCTCGTGGCGGATCTGGGCCTGGAGACGTCGTACGGCCACTACGTGGACGAGGGCCATGCCGAGGTGCTCGCCCTGGTCAACCTCATGTCCCTCTTCGGCCTGCACAGTCGGCTGCGTGGCGCTCCGGCCGGACACTTCGCCGCCGTGGAGATCACCTCGTCGCCCTCGTCACGGCGCCCGGCCCTCGCGATGCGGCGGGCGGAGGCGGGGCCGGCCGCAGAGCACTTCTACACCGAACACGTCGAGGCGGACGCGGTCCACGAACAGACCGTCCGCCACGACGTCGTCCGAGGCCTGCTGGACGAGGAACCGGCCCTGGAGGCGGACGTCGTGTCCGGCATCGACGCAACAGGGCGCCTGGAGGACCGGCTCGCCGCACGGCTGCTCTCCGACTGGCGTGGTGCATCACCTGTCCACAGCTGATGAGCGATGTGCTTCGCCCAGCGGCCGACACGGTGCCGGGGACGCCGGCCCTCTCCGGACCGGTGCCCGGGAGGTGTCTCACGGCATTGTGGGGGAACCTTTAAGGGCGCCGAGTGGACACGCAGGTGGGGCACAACCGCACCCGCGCGTGCGTGCGGCAGGGGTGCTGTGCGACAGCACATGACAAGGCGCGCCCGAGGGCGTCTGAGCGGGAGGACGCGATGGTGCGGACTGTGGGTGTCGAGGAGGAGCTGCTGCTCGTCGACGCACAGAGCCGTGAGCCCCGGGCCCTGTCGACGGCCGTGCTGGCCCTCGCGGAAGGCCGCGCGGAGGGCGACTCGGCCTTCGAGTCGGAACTCCATCGTCAGCAGCTGGAGTTCGCCACCAAGCCGTGCCGCGATATGCGCGAGCTCGGGGACGAGATCATGCGCTGGCGGGCCGAGGCCGCGGAGAGCGCCGCGCAGGCCGGCGCCGACGTGGTGGCCCTGGCGACGGCGCCGCTGCCCGTCAGCCCCTCGATCGGGGAGGGGGAACGGTACCGCTGGCTGGCCGAGAAGTTCGGCCTGACCACTCAGGAGCAGCTGACCTGCGGATGCCACATACACGTTTCCGTGGACTCGGACGAGGAGGGCGTCGGAGTGCTGGACCGCGTACGTCCGTGGCTGCCGGTTGTGCTCGCACTGAGCGCGAACTCACCTTTCTGGCAGGGGCAGGACACCGCGTATGACAGTTACCGGAGCAGGATCTGGGGACGCTGGCCCTCGGCCGGGCCGGTCGAGACCTTCGGCTCCGCGCGCCGCTACCACGAAGAAGTTCAGGCGCTTGTCGACACAGGCGTACTGCGCGACAAGGGAATGATCTATTTCGACGCGAGGCTCTCGCACCGGTACCCGACGGCAGAGGTCAGAGTCGCGGACGTGTGCCTGGACCCGGCCGACGCGGTGCTGCTCGCCACGCTGGTGCGCGGTCTGGTCGAGACGGCGGCGCGCAGCTGGAGCGCGGGGGATCCTCCCGACCCGGTCGGGGTAGGCCTCCTGCGTATGGCCGCCTGGCAGGCCGGCCGCTCAGGGCTGCATGGGCAGTTGCTCCATCCTGCGACCATGCGTCCCGAGCCCGCGTCCGACGTGGTGGGCGCTCTGCTCGCGCATGTCCACGATGCGTTGGAGGACAATGGAGACTTCACTGCCGCAGAGGACGCGGTCGGGCGCGTACTGGAGCGCGGGACAGGGGCACGGACACAGCGGGACGTACTCGCGCGCACGGGCAGTCTTCATGCCGTGGTGGCCGAGTGCGTGTCCAGGACCCGTGGCTGACACCGCGGCGGCCCCGCCCCACGAACGGCGGAGGGGGCCGGAAGGTGCCCCGCCCTTCAGGCACCGCCCCCGTCCGCGCAGACCCGTACGGTGTGCAGCTCCGGATCCGCCGGGTCGGGGGGCCATGCCCGCGTCGGGCCCGGTGCGGAGGTAGCGCAGCACGGGCTCGGCCAGCTTTTCGCCGGGCAGCACCATGGGGAAGCCGGGAGGGTACGGGGTGATCATCTGCGCGGCGGTCCGTCCGGCGGCCTGCTCGACGGGCACGTCCTCGGTGGCGGCGAAGTAGGCGTTGCGCGGCAGCCGTACGTGGACTCGCCGCGATTCTCGGCGCTCTCCTTCAC
Source organism: Streptomyces sp. NPDC087901 (assembly GCF_044742205.1). Classification (NCBI taxonomy): domain Bacteria; kingdom Bacillati; phylum Actinomycetota; class Actinomycetes; order Kitasatosporales; family Streptomycetaceae; genus Streptomyces; species Streptomyces sp. NPDC087901. The sequence goes on along the minus strand of NZ_JBIUUC010000005.1, from coordinate 485,203 downwards.
GTGCTCGTACTGGCGCTCTCGCTTGCGGCTGGATCCTGCCGGCATGGCGTTCTCCTCCTCATACTCATAGGGTCTCTGCCTGAGGGCACGCGGCCCGCACGGCAGACAGTGATGCGCGCCGCCTACATCCGGGTTGCCACTGGTCCACGTCCGAAACATGGCACCGCCGCCATGACTGCGCCCATCGGGCCGTGCGCTCGTGTGACCCCGGGCGAAGGGCTCGTTCGGCGGGGTACCCGGGTTCTCACAAGCCCCCGCCCTCAACCGGACGAGTAGAATGAACGCCGGTCGGTGGCCCCTGCGCACAACACAACACAGTGGCGGATTGCGACACGCGGTGGCCAACGAGAACGATGCCGCCCCGCGGCGCCGGGTGGCTTCACGGGAGGTGCTCCATGTCCCGCCCTGCGACAGCGAAGCGGCTGCTGGAGGAGTACGGGCGCACATATGCCGAGGAAGCCGGGATCCAGCTCCGCAACACACCCGCCCCGCTGTACCGGCTGCTGACCCTGTGCGTGCTGTTGTCGGTTCGCATCAAAGCCGACATTGCGGTGACAGCGGCCCGGGAGCTGTCCGGAGCGGGGATGCGCACGCCGCAGGCGATGGTGAAATCCTCCTGGCAGGGCCGGGTGGATGCCCTGGGTCGCGCGCACTATCGTCGTTACGACGAGAGCACGGCCACCGCACTCGGAGACGGGGCGGAACTCTTGCTGGACCGGTACCGCGGGGACCTGCGGCGGCTGCGCGAGGAGGCCGGCGGAGATCCGGAGCGGATTCGCGGGCTGTTGCAGGAGTTTCCCAGGATCGGGCCCGTGGGAGCGGATATCTTCAGCCGTGAGGCGCAGGGTGTGTGGCCCGAGCTGCGCCCGGCGTTCGACGCCAGGGCCCGCCGTGCTGCCGCCGGGCTGGGGCTCCCGAAGACGCCCGAAGGGCTGGCCCGCCTCGTCGTCGACGATGATCTGCCGAGGCTTGCGGCTGCGCTGGTCCGGGTCGACCTGGCCAAGTGAGGCGTACGATGTCCGGCCGGCTCACAGCCGGCTTCGCCGGTTTCCGTGTGTTCAGCCCGGCCTCGCCTGCGGCGGCGGTCATCTGACGACCTCGTAGTGGAGGTGGGTCACGCCGGGCGCCATGAACGTTTCCAGCAGGCGCAGCCCGATGTGCGTGGGCAGGCTGTGGAAATGGGGGCGGCCGGCCCCCAGCAGGACGGGAACCTGGTGCGTTATACCGGGACCAGCATCGCGCCCGTCACCACGGCAAGGAGCCCGATGTAGGACCAGGCGTAGGCGCGGTCGGGTATCCGAGGCGGGCGCCGTCGCAGCACGGCGATGACGGGCAGGGCTCCGATGAGAAGCGCCGAGGCGGCGGGGAGGTCGATGAGGCCCACCAGATGCGCGGGGGCATCCACGGCGGGGCCCGTGGCGCCGCCCAGGGAGACCGCGGCGGCCGGGAGCGCGATGGCGAGGGTGAGGGGGTTGGCCAGTGCGGTCGCCATCGGCATCGTGTGCCCGGCCCGGCGCATGGCGGGCACGGTCATGACGCTGCCGCCCACGCCGAGGAAGGCGGCGACCGCACCGACCGGCGCGCCGAGAAGGGCCGGCAGCGGACGCAGGGCGCCTGAGACTTCCGTGACCCGGGTTCGCGGGCGCAGGAAGCCAGGACGCAGGAGCACGTCGGCGATGGTGAGAGCGACGTACGCGACGAACGCCCATCGGGCCAGGCCGGCCGGCGCAACGCGTGTGGCGAGCGCGCCGGCCCAGGCCCCGGCGGCCAGCAGGATCAGGAGCCTGCCGCTGCCGCGCAGCGCGACGAGTACCCGCCGCGGGGTGACGGCCGTCGCGAACCCCGCGTTCACCACCATCACCAGGGCCGAGGTGGCCGTGGCCACCCGCATCGCGTCGGCGCCGAGTGCGGCGTCCACCCACACCACGACCGGCACCGCGACGAACCCGCCACCGAACCCGAACAGCACCGTCGTCGCCCCGGTGAGGAGCCCGACCCCGATCAGCATCACCATGTCCATCCGCCCACTCCACCAGGCGCGAGCGAGGGCCCGCATGCGATGGTCGGCACATTTCTTTCGAGTGTCAGCCACTAGAGTGGAGGGGTGAAGAACGTTCCACTGGCCGATGTCGACCATGTCGACCGGACCGTCCTGCCGATCGGCACCGACTACCCGCCCGGCCACGTGCTGGACTGGCACGAACACCGGCGCGCGCAATTCCTCTACGGCGCCACCGGGGTCATGGTCGTCGATACCGCCGACGGGACCTGGACCGTTCCGCCCGAGCGTGCCGTGCTGATCCCCGCCGTCACCCTGCACCGGGTCCGCATGCTGGAAGTGAGTACCCGGAGTCTGTACATCGAGCCGGACGCCGTCCCCTGGTGGCCCCGGACCTGCACGGTCGTGGACGTCCCCGCCCTGCTACGCGAACTACTGCTGGCCGCAGCCGAGTTCGAGGCCGACTACAGCCTGTCCGGACGCGAGGGAAGCATCGCCGCGCTTCTGCTGTGCGAGATCGCCGCGTTGGCCCCGCTGCCGTTCCACGTGGGCATCCCCGCCTCCGTAGACTTCGCAAGGCTCTGCCGGGCGTACCTTGCCGCCCCTGACGTCGGCGTCGACAACGCCGGATGGGCGGCGGAAGTGGCCATGAGCGAACGGGCTTTCACCCGGCGCTTCCGTGCGGAAGCGGGTGAAAGCCCCGCCGTCTGGCGGACGCGCGCCCGCCTGCTCGCGGCCGTACCGTTGCTGCGCACCGCGTCGGTCAGTGAGGTCGGTGCCCGGATCGGCTATGCCACTCCGGCCGCGTTCACCGCCGCCTTCACACGCGCCTTCGGCATGCCCCCGTCCCGCTTCGCCGCGCATCGCCAGGAGCGGTGACGGAACCGCGTGAACGAGGGCGCCGGTCCGTCGTGCTTCAGGGACGGCTGGTCAGGTAGCCGCCCATGGAGGTGAAGTACTCCGTCGCCGGCATCTCCCGGCCGTCCTCGGTGCGTACGCGCGTCAGGGCCAGACCGTGGTTGCGGCCGGTACGGGCGTCCGCGCCGGCGACGATGACCACGCCCTCGCCCTCGCGGTAGAAGATCCGGCCGGGCGTTCCGCCGTAACGGGCCTGGGACACCACGGCGTCGAGGACCTCCAGGCGCTTGCCCTTGTGGAAGGCGAAGGCGCTGGGGTACGGCGCGGACTGGGCGCGCACCAGGCGTTCGAGATCCTGTGCCGGCCAGGTCCAGTCGATGCGGATGTCCTCGGCGGATCGCTTGTGGAAGAAGCTTGCCCGGGAGCGGTCCTGCTTGGTGAACTCGGTCTGCCCGGAGGCGATGAGGTCGAGTGCGGCCGTGGTGACCGGGGCGATGAGGTCGACGGTCTTGTGGAAGAGGTCGGTGGTGGTGTCCGCCGGTCCGACCGGGACCGCTTCCTGCCGGACGATGTCACCGGCGTCGAGTTCGTCGTTCATCATGTGCGCGGTGACGCCCACTTCGCGCTCGCCGTTGATCAGGGCCCAGATCAGCGGCGAGAAGCCGGCGTACTTCGGCAGCAGTGAGTCGTGGATGTTCAGCGTGCCGCGGCGCGGGAGGGCGAAGATGCGCGGCGGGATCCACGTCCGCCAGTTGTTGGCCACGATGATGTCCGGGGCGGCCTCCTTGAGGCGCTCGAACAGTTCCTCGTCGTCGGGGCGGTTGCGGATCAGCACCGGAACGCCGTGCTTCTCGGCGAGGTCGGCGACGGAGTCGCTCCAGATCTTCTCGTACGCGTGGTCGCTCTTCGGGTGCGTCACGACCAGCACCACGTCGTGCTCGGAGTCCAGGAGGGCTTGCAGGGTGCGGTGCCCCCAGGTCTGGTAACCGAACATGACGACCCGCATGGGGTTCCTCCTCAGCGTAGGAATGGAGCGACAGCCAGTAAAGCAAGGCTTACCTAATCTGGCAACGGGCGTGAGTCGAAACCAAGTTGACCGCCCCCGATGCCCCGCTTGTCCGTTTCGGGCCTATCGACAGCTTCCCTGGATTAGCTTAGGCTCACCTAAGTTCAATCGGGCCACTCCGTCGGCGTGCCCGTCTTTCGCAGTTCCCCCACCTGACAGGCGGCTTCCCCGCACGATGGGAGTGACATGTCACAGGTTCGTCCTGGCGACGCACCACCGGTCCACGACCTCATTGGCATCGGCTTCGGCCCGTCCAATGTGGCGATGGCGATCGCGATCAGCGAGCACAACGCACGCAGCGCCACCCAGGAGGCGGTCAGTGCTCACTTCTTCGAGCAGCAGCCGCGATTCGGCTGGCACCGCGGCATGCTCATCGACGACGCGACCATGCAGGTGTCCTTCCTCAAGGACCTGGTGACGCTCCGGAACCCCTCCAGCGAGTTCAGCTTCCTCTGCTATCTGCAGAGCAAGGGGCGGCTGGTCGACTTCATCAACCACAAGAACCTCTTCCCGCTGAGGGTGGAGTTCCACGACTACTTCGAGTGGGCCGCGGCGCAGGTCGACAGCATGGTCTCCTACGATCACGAGGTCGTCGGTGTCACGCCCGTCGTCCACGACGGAGCCGTGGAGTACATGGACGTGACGGTCCGGTCGGGGGAGGGGCTCACGGTTCACCGCGCCCGCAACCTCGTCATCGGGACCGGGCTGCGCCCCCTCGTGCCGGAGGGCGTGGAGCGCGGTGACCGGATCTGGCACAACTCCGAACTGCTGGCGAAGGTCGATACGTTGGAGGGCACCTCGCCCTCGCGGTTCGTGGTCGTGGGTGCCGGACAGAGCGCCGCCGAGAATGTGGCCTATCTGCACCGCCGCTTCCCCGGGGCCGAGATCTGCGCGGTCTTCTCCCGCTACGGCTACAGCCCCGCCGACGACAGCAGCTTCGCCAACAAGATCTTCGACCCCGGGGCGGTCGACGAGTACTTCGCCGCCCCCGAGGGCGTCAAGCGCAAACTGATGGACTACCACGGCAACACCAACTACTCCGTGGTGGACATCGACCTGATCGACGACCTGTACCGCCAGATGTACCAGGAGAAGGTGCTCGGCACCGAGCGGCTGCGTTTCCTCAACGTGTCGCGGCTCGAAGAGGTCAAGGAGACACCGGACCACGTCCGGGCCAGTGTGAGGTCCCTCGTCACGGGTGAGGAGACGGTCCTGGACGCCGACGTCGTGGTGCTCGCCACCGGCTACAGACCCGCCGACCCCCTCGGACTCCTGGGCGACGTCGCGGACCGGTGCCTGCGGGACGACCAGGGCCGCGTCCGCGTCGAGCGGGACTACCGCATCGCGACGGACTCCGGCCTGCGCTGCGGCATCTACCTCCAGGGAGGTACGGAGCACACGCACGGCATCACGTCGGCGCTGCTGTCCAACACCGCGATTCGGGTCGGAGAGATCCTGGACTCGCTGCTCGACCGGGGCGTCGTTCCCGCTTCCGACGAGGCGCGGCCGGTCGCCGGCGGAACGGGCAGCACGCCCCGCTAGACGATGCGACGACACGGCGCGGACCGGCCACCGGCTCCGGACCGCCGTGCCGTCCGAGTGGATCAAAGGGATAGCGTACGTCGACATGAGCACGACTGCAGTTGAGCGCCCCGTGGCCAGGGGGACAACGACGGCCCGCCGGAGGCGGGTTGTGGGTTTCGGGGTGCTTCTGGCGATCCTCCTGGCCGCGGGAGCGGTGTCCCTGGCCGTGGGCGCGCGTGCGCTGAGTCCCGCCGAGGTGTGGCACGGGCTGTTCGCGGCGCCGGAATCCGACCAGCGGCTCACCGAGATCCGGCTCATCGTGCGGACCGTGCGGGTGCCCCGGACGGTGCTCGCCGTCGTCGCGGGCATCGCCCTGGGAGTCGGTGGCTCGCTGATCCAGGGCTACACGCGGAACCCGATCGCGGACACGGGGCTGCTGGGGGTGAACGCGGGCGCCTCGTTCGCCGTGGTGTCGGTGATCGCCGTGTTCGGGTTCACCAGCCCGTTCCAGTACGTCTGGTTCGCCTTCCTGGGGGCGGCGGTCGCCGGTGTCGTCGTGTTCGGCCTGGCGAGTATCGGCAGGGGCGCCGGCAACCCGCTGACGCTCGCACTGGCCGGTCAGGGGATCACCGTGTTCCTCGCCGCCATGACGACCGCGGTCGCGCTGTCGGACCAGAAGGCGCTGAACGCGCTGCGGTTCTGGAACGCCGGCTCCGTCGCGGGCGTCGGCTTCGAGGTGATCTGGCCGGTGACCGCGTTCGTCGCCGTAGGCCTGGTGTTCGCGCTCGCCATGCTGCCCTCGCTCAACCTGCTGAACCTGGGTGACGACGTGGCGCGGGGACTGGGCGTGAACATCGCGCTGAGCCGGACGGTCGGCATTCTCGCCATCACCCTGCTGGCGGGCGCGGCGACTGCGGCGTGCGGTCCCATCGCGTTTCTCGGGCTCATGGTCGCTCATGTGGCCCGCTATCTGACCGGACCGGACTACCGCTGGCTGGTTCCGTACGCGGGACTCCTCGGTGCCGTCGTCCTCCTGGTCTGCGACATCGTGGGCCGACTGGTGGTGCGACCGGGCGAGTTGGACGCGGGTGTCGTCGTCTCCGTCCTCGGCGCGCCGTTCTTCGCGGCTCTGGTGTGGCGTGGAAAGTTCAGGAGCGCATGAACGTGACAGAGACGAAGCCCTCGTTGGCGCCCGGCGTACGGCTCGGCCAGGTGTCGTTCGTATGGCGGCCCTGGATCGTGCTGGTCACCCTGGTGCTGGCGGTCGCGGTCTTTCTGGTGTTCTGCCTTTCCATCGGGGTCGGGGACTTCCCCATCGGCCTCCCCCGGGTGATCGCCACGATCCTCGGCCGGGGCGAGCAGATCGACGAGTTCGTGATCATGGATCTGCGTATGCCGCGCGCCATGGCCGGGCTCGTGGTCGGGATCGCGCTCGGCGTGTCCGGGGCGATCACCCAGTCCGTCGCGCGCAACCCCCTGGCCAGCCCGGACATTCTCGGGATCACCGGGGGCGCGAGCGTGGTCGCGGTCTTCCTGGTGACGGTGTCGGGCGGGACGGCCGCGGCGGTCGTCAGCGCCGTGGGGGTGTCGGCTGCGGCGCTCGCGGGCGGTCTCGGGGCAGGGCTGCTGGTGTACTTCCTGGCGTGGCGACGGGGGATCGACGGCTTCCGGCTCATCCTCATCGGCATTTCGGTGAGCGCCATGGCGGAGGCGGTCACGACATGGCTGCTGGTCTCCGCGGACATCAGGGACGTGGCCCGGGCGCAGGCGTGGCTGGTCGGCTCGCTGGACAACCGGTCGTGGGACGAGGTCCGGGTGGCGCTCTGGTGTTCGCTCGTCCTGATGGTCGTCGTGGCCTGCGTCGCGTTCCAGTTCAAGCCGATGCACCTCGGGGACGAGGTCGCCGCGGGCCTCGGTGTCCGGTACACGATGGTCCGGGCCGTCCTGCTGCTGTGCGCGGTGCTGCTGGCCGCGGTGGCGGTGAGCGCGGCGGGCCCGGTCCCGTTCGTCGCGCTGGTGGCGCCGCAGGTGGCGATGCGTCTGGCGAGATGCCCCACACCGCCGATGGTGGCCTCCGGACTGGTCGGCGCACTGCTGCTGACCGGATCCGACCTGGTCGCGCGCTCGGCGCTGCCGATCTCGCTCCCGGTCGGTGTGGTCACCGCCGCGATCGGCGGCCCCTTCCTTGTGTATCTGCTGGTGCGGGCGAACCTCAGATAGATGACAGACGAGTTGGACTACCCGGAGAAAGGGGGGCCTGTGGCCGTTCACCACACCACCACCGAGGTCGAGTCGGTGGGCAGGGACACTTCACGGCTGGCCGCCAGAGGTGTCACGGTCGGATACGGGGGCCGGACGGTCATCGACGATCTGGACGTCGCGATCCCGCCAGGGGTGATCACCACGATCATCGGCCCCAACGGCTGTGGGAAGTCCACCCTGTTGCGCACCCTGACGCGTCTGCTCAGGCCGGCCAAGGGTGCGGTGGTGCTGGACGGGGAGGACATCGCCGCGCTCAGGACCAGGGATGTGGCGAAGAAGCTCGGCCTGCTTCCGCAGGCCCCTGTCGCCCCGGAGGGGCTGACGGTGGCCGACCTGGTCGCCAGGGGGCGCCATCCGCACCAGAGCTGGCTGCGGCAGTGGTCGTCGGACGACGCCGGCGTCGTGGAGAAGGCTCTGGCCATGACGGGGGTGTCCGATCTGGCCGACCGTCCCGTCGACTCGCTGTCAGGCGGACAGCGCCAGCGCGTCTGGATATCGATGACTTTGGCTCAGGGCACCGACCTGCTGCTGCTGGACGAACCGACCACCTATCTGGACCTGGCGCACGCGATCGATGTGCTCGACCTGGTGGACGACCTGCACGAGTCGGGATGCACCGTGGTCATGGTGTTGCACGACCTCAATCTGGCCACGCGGTACAGCGACAACCTCGTCGTGATGCGGGAGGGGGCGATCCTGGCGCAGGGGCACCCGCGGGACGTCATCACCGCCGAGCTGCTGCACGAGGCGTTCGGGCTGCGCGCCATGGTGATCGACGACCCGGTCGGCGACCGGCCTCTCATCGTGCCGATCGGCCGCACCCACGTACATCTCAACTAGGTTTCGGACAGGGGAGATACGCCAGTTAGGCTAGGCTGCCCTCACTCGGTCGGGGTAAGGTTTGGCTGCCCTTACACGGGGTCAGTGGACAGTGCGAAAGCAAGGGATTCCGGATGCTCACCCATAGAACGATGCTCACGAAGCCCTGGCGGCGGCTGGCGGCGACGGTGTCCGCCGCGGCCCTCGGCATCGGCCTCCTGGCGGGATGCGGTTCAGACTCGACGGACGACACGGACAAGGCGAGCGGCAAGGCTCCGGCTGCGGCCTCCGGTGCGTTCCCGGTCACCGTGGAGCACGCGTTCGGATCCACGAAGATCACCAAGGCCCCCCAGCGGGTCGTCTCCGTCGGCTACACGGACGACCAGGCCATCCTGGCGCTCGGCATCAAGCCGGTCGGGATGGTCGACCAGTACGAGAACCCCGCCGGCAAGTCCCCCGACATCAACACCCAGTGGCCCTGGGTGAAGGACAAGTGGGGCGACACCCGGCCCGAGGTCATCATGAAGAACGGTGACCAGGGCCCCAACTACGAGAAGATCGCCGCCCTTCGGCCGGACCTGATCATCGCGGTCTACTCCGAGGTCGACCAGGCCGCGTACGACAAGCTCTCGAAGATCGCTCCGACGGTGGGCCGTACCAAGGCCGAGAAGGAGCCCTTCAGCGGGCCGTGGCAGGACAACGCCGTCCACATCGCCAAGGCGCTCGGCAAGGAGAGCGAGGGCACCGCGCTGGTCAAGGGCATCCAGGACAGGCTCGACGCGGCCGCCAAGGCCCACCCGGAGTTCGCGAAGCAGACCGCCGTCGCGCTGTCCTGGTACGAGAAGTCCGTGGCGCCGTTCACCACCACCGACGTGCGCGGGCGGCTGGTGACGGGCATCGGCTACAAGGGCGCGACGGAGATCGACAAGATCGCGGGCGGCTCGTTCTACACAAAGCTCTCCCCGGAGCGCATGGACCTCGTCGACGTCGACCGCATCTTCGTCATCAATGACAAGGCCGACCAGGAAGCCATGAAGAAGTCCGAGCTGTTCGGCAACCTGAAGGCCGTCAAGGAGGGCCGGGTGTCGTACATGCTCGACAGCGAGGGTCCGGCGGTCGGCGCGGCCATGTCCCAGGGAACCCTGCTGTCCCTGCCGTACGCGATCGACGAGCTCGTGAAGTCGGTCGACCAGTGACGTCGGCCGACACTCCCGGCCGGCTCGCACCGGCGTGCGTGTGAGCGCCACCGGAACCCACTCCGCCCCGGCAACCCTGCGCACGGCGACCGGGGGTGAGGCCACCCGATGGATCACGGCACACTGCCGTGAGGTGCCGTGGCTGGCCACCGCCACCGTGCTCACCACGGTCGCCGGGGCGGCGCTCCAGGTACTCCCGGTACTTCTGCTCGGCCAGGTGGTCGACGGGGTGGTCGAGGGCGAATCGCGTTCGCTCCTCGTCAGGATCGGGGTGCTGATGGTGGCCGCCGCGCTGCTCGGGGCGGCGGCCACCGCGGGATCGACGTACCTGATCGGGCGACTGGGCGCGGACCTGCTCGCCCGGCTGCGGGAAAGCGCCGTCCGCGCGGTGCTGGGGATGCCGAGCGCGCGGATCGAGCAGGTCGGCCGGGGAGACGTGCTCTCCCGGGTCGGTGACGACGTGGCTGTCCTGTCCCGGGGCATCCGCTCGGCCATCCCTACCGTGTTCACGGCAGGGATGCTGGTCGTCATCGCCACAGCCGGCATGTTCGGGCTGGACTGGCGGCTCGGCCTGGCCGGCGCGGGCGCGCTGCCCGCGTACGCACTTGCCCTGCGCTGGTACCTTCCCCGGTCGGCGCCGCTCTACCGGAAGCAGCGGGCGGCCCAGGCCGACCGGGCGCAGGCGTTGATCAGCGGGCTGAACGGGATCGACACGGTCCGGGCCTACCGCCTGGAGGGTGCGTTCCGCGAGAAGGTCACGAGCGAGTCGTGGCGGGTGCGCGAACTCGGCATCAAGGTGTTCCGGTTCTTCGGCCGCTTCGTCGGCAGGGAGAACCGTGCCGAGTTCATCGGGCTGGTCCTCATCCTTCTGGTCGGATATGCCCTGCTGGAAGGTGATGCGGCCACGCTCGGCGAGGTGTCGGCCGCTCCGCTGATGTTCCACCGGCTGTTCACGCCGCTCGGCGCCATCATGTTCACGTTCGACGAGGCGCAGAAGTCGGGCGCGAGCCTGACCCGGCTGGTCGGGGTGCTGGGGGAGGGCGCGCAGGACCGCCTGGTGGGCGATGCCACCGTGGCGCCCGCGGACTCCGTTCCGTACCAAGTGACGGTGGAGGGGCTGACGTTCAGTTATCCCGATGCCGAGGATCCGGTCCTGAGAGACGTCAGTCTGACGATTCCGGCCGGTGGTTCCCTCGCTCTGGTGGGGGCGACGGGTGCGGGCAAGTCGACCCTCGCCGCGCTGATCGCGGGTATCGGGACCCCGCAGTCCGGCTCGGTGCGGATCGGATCGAATGACCTCGCCGGTCTGGACGAGGCCGGAGCCCGGGCCCTGGTCAGCATCCTGACGCAGGAGACGCACGTGTTCTCCGGTCCGCTCGCCGACGATCTGCGGCTGGCCGCGCCGGAGGCGACCGACGCGGAGCTGACGGACGCGCTGCGGACGGTCGGAGCGGGAGTGTGGGCCGACGCGCTGCCGGACGGGCTGCGGACCATGGTCGGCGAGGGCGGCGAGCGCCTGGACGTCACCAAGGTCGCCCAGATCGCCCTGGCCCGGCTGGTGTTGGCCCGGTCTCCGGTGGTGGTCCTGGACGAGTCGACGGCGGAGGCCGGCAGTGAGGGTGCCGCCGAGCTGGAGCGGGGCGTGCTCGCCGCTTGCGCGGGCCGGACCACGCTGTTCGTGGCGCACCGGCTGACCCAGGCGATGGCCGCGGACCGGATCGCCGTGCTGGACGCGGGACGGGTCGTGGAGCAGGGGACGCACGAGGAGTTGGTGGCTCTGGGCGGCCGGTACGCACGACTGTGGCGGGCCTGGCGAGAGGGTAGTTAGGTAAGCCTTAGTTAGGCTAGGCTCAGTCGCATATCTCGGATGGGAAGCGGAGTCTTCGATGATGGAACCGGGCGCTCGTCCCGTACTGCTTTCTGACGCGGCCCTGGCGGGCCTGCGCCGGCGAACCGGCGATTACAGCGACTGGACCGTCACCACGGCATGCGCTGTCGGTCTGTCCTACTGGGCGACCGGCTGGAGCCCCGACGGAATCGACCTCACCCCCGCCACCCTGTTCGCCGACGTCCTCGGGTGGGTCGACAACGGCGGTTCGTCAAAGGGTGGTTGGGAGGTCGGTGCGGACGGTCGCAGCATCGCCGTACCCGAAGGTGTCGCGCCGGCCGACGCGCAGCTCGCCCTGGACGACCTCGCGGACTTCCCCGACCGGCCCCTCGGGACCATCGGCCCCTCCGGGATCGCCGGGCGGATCGAGGCCCTGGCCGAGTGGAACGATACCGAGGCCGGCCGGGTCCGCCCGACCATCGTGGAGATGTTCCGCGAGCAGGCGCGGGCGCGGCCCGACGCCGTCGCGATCGTGGACGGAGACCGCTCCCTGACCTACCGTCAAGCAGCAGAACTTGCGAGCCAGTTGGCGCACCACCTGATCGAACGCGGACTCGCAGCCGAACAGGTCGTCGGTATCTCGCTGGCCCGTTCCGCCGACATGGTCATCGGTCTGCTCGGTGTGCTCCAGGCGGGATGCGCGTTCGTCCCGCTCGATCCGGTGTGGCCCGCCGCGCGCCGGGCCGTCGTCGTCGAGGACGCCCGGGTCGTGCTCCAGCTCAACCGCTCGGGCGAGCAAGGTCAGGGCGAGCCGGAGGCCGTCGCTGTCGACCTCGACGACTGGGGGTTCGCCTCCCACCCCGCCGAGGGGACCGGGGTGGCCGTGCCCGGCCCCGCCCTGGCCTACGTGATCTTCACGTCCGGTTCGACAGGCCGGCCCAAGGGCGCGATGATCCGTCACGAGGCGATCAGTGAACGCCTGTTGTGGCAGGTCGACGAGATCCTGCACTTCGGCCACGACGACGCGTCGCTGTTCAAGGCGCCACTGTCCTTCGACATCTCCATCAACGAGATCTTCCTGCCGCTCGTGTGCGGTGGCCGGCTGGTGGTCCTGCGGCCGGGCGGTGAACGCGACCCGCACCACCTGCTCAGCGTGATCTCCGAACAGCGCGTCACCTTCACCTACCTGGTGTCGTCCATGCTGGACGTCCTGCTGGAGATGGCGGGGGACTCCGGACGGCTGGACAGCTTGCGGCACGTGTGGTGCGGCGGCGAGGTGCTGACCCCGGAGCTCTACGAGCGCTTCCGCACCCGGCTCGACATCCCCATGTACCACGGCTACGGCCCCGCCGAGACGACGATCGGCGTCTCGCACGTCATCTACCGGGGCGCGGCGGAGCGACTGTCGACATCCATCGGCAAAGCCAATCCCAACACCCAGCTCTACGTACTGGACGACGAACTGCGGCCCGTCCCGGTCGGCGTCGGCGGCGAGCTGTACGTGGGCGGGTTCCTCCTGGGGCGCGGCTACGTCAACGCACCCGGCCTGACCGCCTCCCGCTTCGTGGCCAACCCGTTCGCCGGGGACGGTTCCCGGCTGTACCGGACCGGCGACCTCGCCCGGTTCGCCCCGGACGGCTCGCTGGACTTCCTCGGCCGGGCCGACAACCAGATCAAGATCCGCGGCATGCGGCTGGAGATCGAGGACGTCGAGGCAGGTCTCGCGGAACACCCCGGGGTACGGCACAGTTGCGTCGTCGCCAGGAAGAACTCGGCGGGCGGTACCTACCTGATCGGCTACGTGATCCCTGCCGCCGGGAGCGAGGGCCTGCACGCCGACGAGGTCAGGGCGTGGGCCGTCGAGCACATGGTGGAGTACATGGTGCCCGCCCACACCGTCGTGATGAAGGAGTTCCCGCTCACCGCCAACGGCAAGCTCGACCGGGCCGCGCTGCCGGAGCCCGTGATCTCGGACGGGCCGGTCGCCGCGCCCGCCACCGAGAACGAGCGCCTGGTCTGCGAGGCGGTCGCCGCGGTGCTGCGGCTGGACGAAGTCGGTGTCGACCAGGACTTCTTCCGGCTCGGCGGAGACAGCATTCTGGCGATCTCCCTGCTGAGTGCGTTGCGTGACGCGGGTCTCTACGTCACGGCACGGCAGATCTTCACCCACGGCGTCGTGGGCGCGCTCGCCGCGGTGGCGAGCCGGGAGGACGTGTCCCCGGTGGAGGACGACGACGTGGCCACCGGGTCCGTCGTGGGATCGCCCATCGTCCAGTGGCTCGGCGGGACCACGGACGCGGTCGACGGCTTCGTGCAGTCGGTGGTGCTCAACACCCCGGCGGACCTGACCGCCGGTGCCCTCGACGAGATCCTCACCGCCGTGGTCCGGCGGCACGACATGCTGCGGGCCAGGCTGGTGCGCGGTGACCGCTGGGGCTTCGACATACCGGAGGCGGACGGCGCCGTCGCCGGGTGGCAGGAGAGCGGCCGGCCGCTCGACGCATGCGTCGAGCTCGCCACCGACGGCCTCGACCCGGACAACGGTGTGATGCTGCGCGCCGTCTGGCGCAGCGAAGCACGGCAACTGGTCGTGGTCGTCCATCACGTGGTGGTCGACGGTGTGTCCTGGCGGGTCCTGATGGAGGACCTGGCCACGGCATGGCGTCAGCTCACCTCGGGTGCACCGGTCGAGCTGCCCCCGGTGGGGACCTCGTTCCGGCGCTGGACGGAGCTGCTCGGGCGTACCCCGTTCGACGCGGACCGTGCCTACTTCGGGCGCCCCCTGCCGGGAGCGGACGGACCGCTGGGCAGGCGCCCGCTGTCCGAGGCCGACACCGTCGCCCGGGAACGGGAGCGGACCGTTGCGGTCGGGCCCGAGGTCACCGCCGCGCTGCTCAGCGAGATCCCCGCGAAGTTCCACGCGGGTGTCAACGACGTACTCCTGACCGCGCTCGCCGTCGCCCTGGCTCGGTGGCGCCGCGACCTCGGCCAGGACCAGACATTCGCACACATCGAACTGGAGGGCCACGGCCGCGAAGGACGGTTCGTCGCGGACGCCGCCGGCTTCGAGCCGGAACTGTCGCGGACCGTGGGCTGGTTCACCACTCTCTTCCCGGTGACCGTCGACCCCGGCGCCGCGGCCGGTCCCACCTCACCCGCCTACCTGGCGGCCGCGCTCAAGGCGGTCAAGGAAGACCTCGCCCGAGTGCCGGGCAACGGTCTCTCCTACGGCGCCCTGCGGTACCTGAACGACACCCGGTTCGACGCACCGGCACCCCAGGTGCTGTTCAACTACCTGGGCCGCTTCGACTCGGACACCTCCGGGGACTGGCAGCTCGCGGGAACCGCGGGGCAGCTGGGAGAGAAGCGCGACCCGAGGATGCGCCTGCCGCGTGCCCTGGAGTTCAACCTCATCGCGGAACCGGCGGCGACCGGCGCGTACGAACTGGTCACCACCATCTCCTGGCCCGACGGCATGTTCACCGACGAGGACATCACGACGGTCGGGGAGTACCTGCGGGAGGCCCTGGCCGGCCTGGCCGCACTCGACGAGGGCGGCCACTCGCCCAGCGACTTCGGCCTGGTGCCGCTCACCCAGACCGACGTCGACGCGTTGGACGGCCCCGGACTGCGCGACATCCTGCCGCTGACCCCGTTGCAGGAGGGCCTGTACTTCCACTCGGTCTTCGACGACGACTCGGCGGGCAGCTACGTGGAGCAGCAGCTGCTGACGCTGGACGGCGAGGTGGACGCCGGACGCCTCGCGGCGGCCGCCACCCGCCTGCTCACCCTGTACCCGAACCTGGCCGCCCGGTTCGTGGCCCTCGCCGACGGCCGCGTCGTCTCCGTGCTGGAAAGCGGAGCCGAGGCACCCTTCACCACGCTGGACCGTCCCGGCATCTCCGACACCGAGATCCACGACTACGCCGAGCGGGACCGTCGCGCGGGGTTCGACCTGGCCACCGGACCGCTGATGCGCTACACGCTCATCCGCCAGGGCCCCGGCCGCAACGTGCTGGTGCAGACCGTGCACCACATCATCGCCGACGGCTGGTCGGTACCGCCGATGCTCCGCACGCTGCTGGCCGAGTACCACCGGCCGGGGACCGCCTACCAGGTCGGCGGCTTCCCCGACTACGTGCACTGGCTCGCCGCACGGGACGACGACGAGAGCGACCGCGTCTGGCGCGACCAGCTCGCCGGACTGCCCGGCCCCTCACTGGTCGCCGAGGACCACACCCCGTCCGACCGTTTCGCCGACACGGCCGTGGAGCCGGCCGACGACATCGACGTGGCCGCCAGGTCGGCCGGCGTGCCGCTGAGCGTCGCCGTGCACAGCGCCTGGGCGGTGACACTCGGCGGCCTCCTGCACGGCAGGGACGTGGTGTTCGGCTCCACCGTGTCCGGACGTGACGCGGAGGTGCCCGGCATCGCGGAGATGGTGGGCCTGTTCATCAACACGATTCCCGTACGCGCCCGGTGGGGTGCGGACACGACGGCGTCCGGCCTGCTCGCCTCGGTGCGGGAGCACCAGAGCGCCGTGCTGCCGCACCAGCACGTCTCGCTGGCGAGGATCGGCCGGCAGGCAGGCGCCGGCGCACGCTTCGACACCCTGGTGGTGTTCGACGTGGCGACCGACGTGACCTCCCTGCGCGTGCCCGGCGACGAACTGGTCATCACCGGCATCGTGAACGAGGGAGCCCCGCACTACCCGCTGACGCTGGTCGTGGAACGCGCCCTCGACGGACGCCCGCGCTTCAACCTGATCTACGATGGGGAACTGCTCCGGGATCCGACCGCCCAGACGATCCTGCGTACGTTCACCCGCACCCTCACCGGCCTGCTCACCCGGCCGGACACCCTGATCGAGGATTTCGCAGCCGAGGACACCCGGCGCCCCGCACCGGTCGCCCCGACGACACTGGACGCGCTGTTCGACGCCTCCGCACACCGCGACCCGACCGCCGTCGCTGTGACCCAGTGCGCCCTCGACGGTGGCACCGATTCGCTCACATACGGTGAACTCGCCACGGCGAAGGATGAGTTGGCCGCGGTTCTGCGGGCAGCCGGCGTCGGACCGGGCAGACGCGTCGCCGTAGCCGTCCCGCGCTCCCTGGAACAGGTCGTCGCCCTGGTCGCCATCGTCACCGCGGGCGGCGCGTACGTACCGCTGGACCTGGCCTACCCGGACGAACGGCTGGAGTACATCCTCGCCGACGCCGCGCCGCAGGCCGTCCTCGTCGACCGTGAGCAGCGCGAGCGGTTCACCGGGCTGCTGACCCGGGCGGGCGTACAGGCCCGTGTGCTCGTGCTCGGGGACGAACTGCCGCAGGCGGACGAGCCGGTGCCGGTGACCGCACGGCCCGGCCCGCACGATCCCGCGTACGTGATCTACACGTCCGGATCGACGGGCAGGCCCAAGGGCGTCGTCGTCCCGCACACCGCCGTGGTGACGCTCCTCGCGAACACCCGGCCCGACATGGGATTCGGCCCGCACGACGTGTGGGTCCAGTTCCACTCGTACTCCTTCGACTTCGCCGTCTGGGAGCTGTGGGGCGCGCTGGCGCACGGCGCCGAGCTGCTGGTGCCGGACTACGCGCTGACCCGTTCCCCGGTGGACTTCCACCGGCTGGTCCGCGAGCGTGGAGTCACCGTGCTCAACCAGACCCCGTCGGCGTTCTACCGGTTCATCGAGGCCGACCGGCATGCCGGTGAACCCGCCACCGCTCTGCGCCGGATCATCTTCGGCGGCGAGGCACTCGATCCCGCGCGGCTGCGCGGCTGGACCGAGCGGTACGGCACCGCCTCGCCCGAACTGGTCAACATGTACGGCATCACCGAGACCACCGTCCACGTCACCCACCGAGTGCTCACCGACGAGGACTTCGGTGCCGACGCCGCCGTCAGCCCGATCGGCGGTCCGATCCCCGGTCTGGACACCTATCTGCTCGACGACCGGCTCCGGCCGGTGCCGCCCGGGCGGGTGGGAGCCATCTACGTCGCGGGCGATCAGGTGTCGCTCGGCTACCTCGGCAGGCCGGGGCTGACCGCGGGCCGGTTCGTGGCGAACCCGTTCGCGGGCGACGGCTCCCGCATGTACCACACGGGCGACCTCGCCCGCCGGACGCTCGACGGCGAGCTGGAGTTCGCCGGCCGGGCCGACGACCAGGTCCAGCTCAAGGGATTCCGGATCGAGCTCGGCGAGGTGGAGTCCGCGATCAGGGAACTCGACGGAGTGACCGACGTGGCCGTCACCGTGGCGGACAGCGGCGACCATCTGGTCGCGCACGTCGTGGGCCGGGCGCCGGGTGACCTCACCGGCCTCCTGGCCGCGACGCTGCCCGGGCACATGGTGCCGGGCCAGGTACTGACGGTCGACGCGCTGCCCCTGACGGTCAACGGCAAACTGGACCGGAAGGCTCTGACCGCGCGTGCCGCGCAGGACGCCGTCCCGGAGGCCGCGACCGGCTCCGCGCTCGCCGCACTGACCGGCATCTTCGGCGAGACGCTGCCGGGCTCGGGCGTGGACGCCGACACCGACTTCTTCATGGCCGGCGGCGACAGCATCCTCGCCATCACCGTCATCAACCGGGCCAGGGCCCTCGGACTGTCGATCGCGCCGCGGGACGTCTTCCTGTTCAAGACCCCCCGCGCGCTCGCCGAGCAGCTGGAGACACGCACGCCGCAGGCCGCCGCCGTCGGACCCGTTCGCCGTGCGGACGGCCCGCTCGCCCCGACACCGGTCATCCTGCGCCGACGGGAACTGGGCGGCTCGCTCGACCGGTTCGCCCAGGCCAGGTCGCTGGTGGTCCCGGAGAACGCCGGGCTCGCCGACATCGGGCGCGCCGTGAACGCCGTCGTGGCCGCGCACCCGGTCCTCCGGCTGAGGCTGGACGTTACGCACGGAGTATGGGCCCTGCGTACCGAACCCGGCCATGAGGTCACCGTCGTCCAGGCGGAGACGGCCGACGTGACAACCGCCGCGAACGAAGCCGCCGGGCGCCTCGACCCCGAGTCCGGAGACGTCATCGCGTTCTCCTGGCTCGCGGCGAGCAGGACCCTCGTCGTCACCGTGCACCACCTCGCCGTCGACGCGGTGTCCTGGCTGGTCCTGCTGGACGACCTGGCCACGGCCCTGCGCGGCGCGCCCCTGGCACCGCCCACCACGTCCTACGCCGAGTACGCGGAAGCGATGGGCGCCCGGTCCGCCCGGACGGCCGGGCTCGGGGACTGGCTGACCACGCTCGGGGCGCCCGTGCTGCTGCCCTCCGTGGAGGGCCTGCGCGAGACCACCGTCGTGCTCACGCCCGAGGCGAGCGACCGGGTGACGCGTACCGCGCCCGCCGCGCTCGGCGTCGGTCTCACGGAGCTGCTGTGCGGCGCGCTCCGCGCCGCGCTGACCCGGGTCCAGCCCTCGCCCACCGATCTCGCGATCGATCTGGAGCGGCACGGCCGGGTCCCCGTCCTGGAACACCACGACTACACCCGTACGGTCGGCTGGTTCACCGCCATCGCGCCCGTCCGGCTCACCGCGCACACCGACCCCGTCGAGGCGGCGCGCGAAGCCGCCGCACGTCAGCCGGACGAGGACGGGCACGTCGCCTACGGCCGGCTCAGGTACCTCAACCCGCAGACGGCCCCGCTGCTGACCGCCCAGCCGCAGGTGCTGTTCAACTACCTCGGCCGGGGCGGCGAGTCGCAGGCGCTGCACATCACGGGCGCGGATCAGCGCAGCCCGTACGCCGTCGAGGTCAACGCGTGGACCGACGACGCCACCGGAAGCCTGCACGCGGCATTCACCCTCGCCGACGGCATCCCCGACGAGATCACCGGGCACTGGCGGAGCGCACTGGAACACATCGCGGACGCCTCCGCCACGGCCGAGCGCACCGCACCGGTCACCCCCCTCCAACGGGGCCTGTACTTCCAGGCTCAGATGGCGGGTACGGCCGGGCACTACGTCGCGCAGAGCTACTTCACCTTCGACCGCCGCCTGGACACCGACGCGCTGGCCGAGGCGATGGCGTACGTGATCGCACGGCACCCGGTCGTGGGCGCGGGCTTCACCACCGACGACCGCGGAAACCCGGTCCAGGTCCTCAAGGCGGGCCGGCGCGTCGATGTCCGCACCGTCGCCCTGGAGACGGAAGCGGAGGCCGAGGCCCTGCGGGCCAGGGACCGCGACACCGGCTTCGACCCGGGTGCGCCGCCGCTGGTCCGGCTGACCGTGGTGCGTCTGCCCGACGACCGGGACGGCCTGCTGCTGAGCTACCACCTCCTGCTGTGGGACGGCTGGTCCCGCGAGATCCTGCTGCGGGACCTGTTCGACGCCTACCGGGCCGTCGTCGCGGGAGAACCGCTGGACGCGACCCCGCTCTCGCCGGGCTTCGAGGACTACGCCCGCACACTGGCCGTCAAGGACCCCGCCGACTCGGAACGCTTCTGGTCGCAGCACCTGGCCGGTCTCACCGGGCCGACCCTGCTCGCCGGACCCCGGCCGGCCGTCTCGGACGCGCTGCCGCGTGCGCTCGTGCACACGATGTCCGCCGAACTGTCGGACCTGCTGCGGGACGCGGCCAAGGAGCACGGCGTCACGCTGAACTCGGTGCTGACCGGGGCGTTCGGGCTCCTGCTGGGCGCGCACACCGGCCGGAGCGACGCGGTGTTCGGTGTCACCGTCTCCGGCCGGGAGGGCGAGGGCCTGTCCGGCATCGTCGGCGTACTGCTCAACACCGTGCCCATGTGGACACGGGCCCGGCCAGGCGACACAGTCCGGGAGTACCTGACGGCCGTTCAGACGGCCCGGGTCGAGGCGATGGAGCACGAGCACCTGGGTCTCGGCGAGATCCAGCGGGCGGGCGGCCACGACAGCCTGTTCGATAACCTGTTCGTGCTCCAGAACTTCCTGGACCTGGATGCCTTCGCCGCCATGAACACCAGGCACGGCATCACTTCGGTGCAGGCCGACGACTCCACCCACTACCCGTTCACCTGGGTCGTCACGCCCGGCGACCGGCTCACGGTCAAGCTGGAGCACCGCGACGACGACCCCGCGAACGCCCGTCGCCTCCTCGACGACTACCTGCGTGTGCTGGAGGACCTGGCCAGGACGACCGGCCCGGTCGGATCCCTGCCGGGCCCGGGCCCGGCTCCCGAGCACGCCGGACGTACGGACATCGGGACGGACACCGTCGTCGACCGGTTCGACCGGGCGGCCGACCGCGACCCGCGGCGCGTCGCCCTGGTCGCCCACGGCTCGGCCATGACCTTCGCCCAACTCCGGGACCGGAGCCGTGCGGTGGCGGGGGTGCTTGCCCGGCGCGGCATCGGACCGGAGCGGACCGTGGCCCTCGCGATCCCGCGCTCGCTCGAGTCGATCGTGGCACTGTTCGCCGTGCTGCGCGTCGGCGCCGCGTACGTACCGCTGGAGCTCGACCACCCGGACGAGCGGATCGCCGCGATCGTCGACGACGCCCGCCCGGACGTGACCCTCACCGTGAGCGCCGTATCGCCCCGGCTGACCGGCGACCTGATAGAGCTCGACCGCCCGCTGCCCGAGGCCGAGCCGTACGTGACGTTCGCGCCCGACGACCCGGACCGGCTGCGCCATCCCGCGTACACGATCTTCACCTCCGGATCGACCGGGAAGCCCAAGGGCGTGGTGACCGAGTACGCAGGGCTCACCAACATGCTGATCAACCATCAGCGCCGCATCTTCGAACCGGTACTGGCGCAGCACGGCAACCGGGTCTTCAGGATCGCGCACACCGTGTCGTTCGCCTTCGACATGTCGTGGGAGGAGCTGTTGTGGCTCGCCGACGGACACGAGGTGCACATCTGCGACGAGGAACTGCGCCGTGACGCGCCCAGGCTGGTCGAGTACTGCCTGGAGCACGGCATCGACGTCATCAACGTGACCCCGACCTACGCGCAGCAACTGGTGGCCGAGGGACTGCTCGACCAGCCCGGACGACGGCCCGCGCTGGTGCTGCTGGGAGGTGAGGCCGTCACCCCGACGCTGTGGCAGCGGCTCGCGGAGACCGGGGGGACGGACGGCTACAACCTGTACGGACCCACGGAGTACACCATCAACACCCTTGGTGTCGGCACCTTCGAGTGCGAGGACCCGGTCGTCGGCGTCGCGATCGACAACACCGAGGTGTACGTGCTGGACCCGTGGCTGCGTCCGCTGCCGGACGGGGTTCCCGGCGAGCTGTACGTCTCCGGCATCGGCATCGCGCGCGGCTACCTCGGGCAGCCCGCGCAGACGGCGCACCGGTTCATCGCGTGCCCGTTCGGCGAACCCGGTGAGCGCATGTACCGCACCGGGGACCTGGTGATCCGGCGGCCCGACGGAAACCTGATGTATCTGGGCCGCACCGACCAGCAGGTCAAGATCCGGGGCCACCGGGTCGAACTCGGCGAGGTCGAGGCGGCGTTCGCCGCCCATACGGCGGTGCGGTTCGCCGCCGCGGTCGCCCAGCCCGACCCGCAGGTCGACGGCGCTTACCGGCTGGCCGCCTACCTGGTGCTCGACGGTTCCGATACGGCCACCGTCGCCGCCGAAGTGGGCGCGGCTCTCCCCGACTTCCTGCGGCCGACGCACTACGCCGAGGTCGCCGGCATCCCGCTGACCGTGAACGGGAAGGCCGACACCAAGGCGCTGCCGGAGGCCAGGCCGCTGGGCGTGCTGACCACCGGCGCCGAGCGCGCACCGGAGACCGGGACCGAGATCACGGTGTGCGAGTTCTTCGCCGAGGCGCTGGACCTGGACGACGACGAGGTGAGCGCGGTCAGTGACTTCGTGTCCCTGGGCGGGCACTCCATGCTGGCGGTTCGTCTGATCGGGCTGCTCCGCCGGGAGTACGGTCCAGTGATCACGATCCGTGATCTGTTCACCCTGCGAACCCCCGAAGCGATTGCCGGTCACCTCGATGCCAACTCCTGACACCCGCCGGACCCTCCGGGGAGCCGACATCCTGCGGACCGCGCTGCGCCGCAATGTCGGCGCCATGACCTGGGGCACGGTTCTCATGGGCCTGTACCAGGCCGGCGAGACCGCCTTCCCCATCGCCCTCGGTCTGATCGTCGAACACACCCTGCAGAACCGGAGCCCCGGTTCGCTCGGGCTGTCGATCGGCGCGCTGGCCGTGATCATCACGACCGTGTCGCTGTCGTGGCGGTTCGGGATGCGCGTCCTGCAGAAGGCCAACACGACCGAGGCACACCGGTGGCGGGTGCAAGTCGCGGCGTGCGGACTCCAGCCGGTGGACAGGGACATCGGTCTGAAGTCCGGTGAGGTGCTGACCATAGCCACCGAGGACGCGGACTCGACCGCCGACATCATCGAGGTGGTGCCGCTGCTGATCAGCTCGCTGGTCGCGGTGCTGGTCGCCGCCGTCGCACTCGGCCTGGCGGACCTCCGGCTCGGACTGCTGGTGATCATGGGAACCGTGGTGATCCTGTCGATCCTGAGTGTGATGTCCAAGCGGATCGGCGCCAGTACCCAGGAGCAGCAGGCCCGGGTGGCGCGGGCGGGTGCGAAGGTCGCCGACCTGATCACCGGCCTGCGCCCGCTGCACGGCTTCGGCGGCAACCACGCGGCGTTCGTGTCCTACCGGAAGGTCAGCACGGAGGCCAGGCACCAGGCGATCACCGTGGCCGGAGTGAACGGCGTGTACGCCGGCGCCGCGCAGGCCCTCAACGCGGTCCTGGCCGCCGCCGTGACCCTGACGGCGGGCTGGCTGGCCTTCGACGGTCAGATCACCATCGGGGAACTCGTCATGGCGGTGGGCCTCGCGCAGTTCATCATGGAACCGCTGAAGATGTTCTCGGAGATGCCGAAGTACGTGATGATGGCGCGGGCCTCGGCCGAACGGATGGCGCTGGTGCTGTCCGCCCCGCCGGTGGCGGAGCCGGGGCCGCAACGCCCCTCCGAGGGCGGCGACCTGGAGATCGACGGCGTCCGGTACGGGACGCTGCGCGGGCTGAAGCTGCGGGTTCCCGCCGGCGAGTTCATCGCGATCGCCGCCTACCAGCCGCGCGCCGCAGCCGACTTCGCCTCGGTTTTGGCGGTGAACGTCCCGCCGCAGGACTACGAGGGAGCGGTACGGATCAGCGGGCGGGAGCTCGCGGACCTGTCGGTCGAGGCGGTCCGCGAGCACATGCTGGTCAACCCGTACGACGCCGAGATCTTCGCGGGCACCCTCCGGACGAACATCGATCCGTCGGGCACCAGCCGGACCGTTCCCGAGGCCGTCGAGGCGTCGATGCTGACCGACGTCGTCGCCCTGCACCGCGCAGGGCTCGACCACGGCGTCCGCGACCGCGGCGCGAACCTGTCCGGGGGGCAGCGCCAACGGCTGTCCCTCGCCCGCGCCCTGGCCGCCGACACCGACGTCCTGGTCCTGCACGACCCGACCACGGCAGTCGACGCGGTCACCGAACAGCTCATCGCGCGCAACCTCGCGAAGCTGCGCCGGGGCCGTACCACCGTCGTGATCACCAGCAGCCCGGCCGTACTGGACGCCGCCGACCGGGTCCTCGTCCTGGACGACGGCGTCATCACGGCCGAGGACACCCATCGCAACCTCCTCGCCACGGACGAGGCCTACTGCCGGGCGGTGGCCAGGTAGGGCGCTCAGGGCTGTCCCGCCATTCCTGACGGGCGGGCGGGCGGGCGGGCGACGACAACAACGGCACCTCGCCGCGTTGCCGGAACGCCCGAACACATCCGGTGTCCGGGCGTCCCTCCGCCTTGCGACGTACCGCATCCGAGGCCGCGCGCTGATCCACCAGGAACTGCGGGACAGCTCTCACGGCCTCCCGCACGATAGGCGTCGCCGCAGGTCAGCGGCTTGCGTCCTCGCGGCGCCTGAGCCTTTGACCTGCACGGATGCGGCGACGGTTCCTGTCGTGCACGAGGTCGTCAGCCGAGTGCCCAGGCGACATCCCTGAGCAGGGCGTGCCGCCAGCCGGCCCGGTCGTGGCCGGACGCCGACCGTGACACCCGTACGGTCGCGCCCGCCTGTTCGGTCAGGGTCTCGACCGGCTCGCAGTGGGGCAGCATGCGCGTCTCGTGCTCCCCGGCGTCGAACGCGATCCGCAGACCGGACAGGTCGGGGCGTTCCCGCAGACGTGCGGCCATCGCGCCGCCGGGCGGGCCGCCCAGCGGGTCCCCGTCCAGCGCTCCGGGTGTCCACCAGAACGACCCCGACTGGCAGGCGACGCGCGAGACCAGCTCCGGGAACTCGAGTGCCGCGCTCAACGCGCTCAGCCCGCCGAGGCTCTGGCCCGCGACCACCAGCCGGTCCAGGTCCGCGGTCACTCCGGACTCCGCCACCAGCGGCAGCAGTTCGTCCCGGACCGCCTCCCACAGCGCGGTGCCGTACGCGAATTCGGCCGCCCGGTCCTTGGCCGGCAGGAAGACCAGCGTGACGGGCGGCATCTCGCCACTCGCGGCGGCCGAGTCGAACGCGCTCATGGCCGGGTGCAGGTACAGCCAGTCGTCGCCGTCGAGCAGCAGGACCACCGGTCCGCCGCCACCCACCGGGTGGACGCGCACGGTCCGCCGTCCGCCGAGCCGTTCGCTGTTCCAGCGCAGCCGGGTGCGGGGGACGGGGAGGACGTCGTCGGCGCCGACGACGGGCCAGTGCGGCTGCGCCGGGGCGTCCGGGGTCGCGACGACGGAACGGTCGACGCCGGCCCCGGCCGGGTTGAACGGGTCGGCGTACGCCTCGTCGGCGACGAGGAACTGGTACGTCACCCGCAGCCGTGCGGGCATGGGCACCTGTGCGTACCAGCAGTCGGTGTCGCCCCACCGGTGCAGGGGCACCGGCTCCGACCAGCTCTCGAAGCCGATGGTCGCGGGGGAGCCGCGCCAGAGGAACAGGGTTGTCCAGCCGCCGTCGCCGGCCGGTACCGAAGCGGGCCCCCGCGCCGCCGCCCAGAACGCGTCGGTACCGGGTGCGCCGGGCAGGCCGAACGCGGCGAAGCCGTTCTCGGTGCGGATCCGTTCGGTCACCGGGGGCATGAACGTCTCCTTGTGAGAGGGAAGCAGGAAAGGCTAAGCTCGCATCAATTAGGGGAGCCTAACCTAAGCTTGACTGCTCCTTCCAGCCCGGCGGGCTGACGCACACGCTCGACGCGGCTTTCACCGGCCCGTCGGAACCGAGGAGGTACTGACGCATGAGCACCAACCCGTTCGACGACCCCGAGGGCCGGTTCACGGTCCTGGTGAACGGTGAGGGCCAGCACTCGCTGTGGCCGTCCTTCGCGGAGGTGCCCGGAGGATGGACGATCGCCTTCGACGAGAACACCCGGGAGGCGTGCCTGGACTTCGTCGAGACCAACTGGACCGATCTGCGGCCGCGGTCCCTCGCGGCGTCCATGGACGCCTGACACGTTGACCACGGCCACGTCGAGCCCCGCCCCTCCGGCGCGTGTGCTCCGCGCGCCGGCGCCCTCCGTGCGCTTCGGCCTTGCGGAGGATGCTGCCGAACTCGCCCAGCTTTCCCGGCCCTTCGTTCGTTCGGGCGCCCTGCGGGAGCGGCCGGTCTCGCTCTACGCCGCCCAAGCGGCCGACTTCCTGGTGGCCGTGGGTCCCGGAGGCCGGCTCGAAGGCTGCGTGGGCCTGTGCGTGTACCCGGCCGGTCCGGCCGGGTGCGGTGCACCCGCGGGCGTTCTGTACAACTTCTGTGTGGCAGGGCGTCAGCAAGGGTGCGGAGTAGGAGCGGTGCTGCTGCGCACCGCGCTGACGAGGGCGCGCGCCCTGTCACTCGGTGCGCTGTTCACCGCGACGACCGGCGGCGGACGGCTGTTCCAGCGGTACGGGTTCACCTCGACGGCCGCATGTCTGGCGCCCCGGCCCTGGGCGGAGTCGCTGGATCCGCGGCGCAACGCGCGGATCCTCGCGAGGGCCGTGTAGAGGGCGGTGCAGCGTGGCGGCGTCAGGGGCGGGGTGCCGTGACTGTCCCGCCCCTGACGCCGAGTGGCGGTCCGCGGCGCGCCGTCACCGGCGGTGTGGTCATACGGTGCTCAGGTCGCGGTCCGGGCCGGTGCCGGGTGCGACGGCGGTGCCTGGAACCACAGTGGTGCCGGGACCGTTCTCGCCGAGTACGCCTTGCAGCACCGCGTGCGGCACCCGGCCGTCGAGCACCTGCGCCCGGGGCACGCCGCCGCGGACGGCCCGCAGGCAGCCCTCCATCTTCGGCAGCATCCCGCTCGCGAGCCCCGGCAGCAGCTCGGCCAGTGCGTCGGCCGGCAGATGGCTGATCACCTCGGTGCTGCGCGGCCAATCCGCGTACAGCCCCTCCACATCGGTGAGCATGACCAGCCGTTCCGCTCGGAGGGCCACGGCAAGCGCGGACGCGGCAAGGTCGGCGTTGACGTTGTAGACCTGGCCGTCCTCGCCGCGGGCCACGGGGGAGACCACCGGGATGTGCCCCTGTTCCAGGAGCGTGCGCACCATGTCCGGGTTCACGTCCACGATGTCCCCGACGAGACCGATGTCCACCGGGCGGCCGTCCACATAGGCCGGCCGCCGTACCGCCGTCATCGTGTGCGCGTCCTCGCCGGTCATGCCCACGGCGAAGGGCCCGTGGGCATTGATCTGGCCGACCAGCTCCCGCTGGACGCGGCCGGACAGCACCATGCGCACCACTTCCATGGTTTCCGCCGTGGTCACGCGCAGGCCCGCCTCGAAGCGGCTCTCCAGGCCGAGGCGGTCGAGCATCGCGCTGATCTGGGGCCCGCCGCCGTGCACGACGACCGGGCGCAGGCCCGCGTGCCACAGCTCCACGACGTCCTGCGCGAAGAGGCGTTGCAGGTTCGCGTCCACCATGGCGTTGCCGCCGAACTTGACGACGACCACGCGGTGCCGTGGTTCCGCGGCCCCGGTCGAGGAATCCGTTTCCGGGTTCATTCGATCTGCGAGGACCGGTCTCATGTCTACCCCACCCCGTTCGAAAAGTTAGCTTAGCCTAACCTGAATGGCAGGGGTCTCGGTGAGGATCCGCCGTCCTGCCCGGCCGTGATCGCGGGTGTCTCCGGTCGCCCGGGCCGTTACGGCGCGGGCCCTCGATGGCGTTCGGTTCGCCCTTCGGTCCGTCCGACCCCTTCAGCGAGATGCTCGACCGCTTCCCGGCCGGGCCCAGGAGATCGAGCAGACCGTCGAGATCCTCTCGCGGCGCTCCGGGTTCGGCGTGGAGCGGCAGGACACCGCCGGAACGACGCCGCCCAGTAGCGCTTCGCCGGGCTCCGCGTCTGTGTCCGGTGCGGGGCGGGCGGCGGTGACGGGGGTGATGTGGGTGACGTGGTGGTGCCGAAGCCGGTCGGGGCGTCCTGGCCGGCGGGCGGCAGCATGGCCGGCCCCCGCTCCGTGGCCGCGTGTAACGTTCGCGGCATCGGACGACCGGGGGCACGTGGTGACGGAAGCAGGCGAGCAGCAGCCGGCATCGCGGGCGCGGCTACGGCGGCAGCCTCAGCAGGCACGCAGCCGGGCCCGGGTCGAGGCCATCCTCGCCGCGGCCGACCGGATCCTGTCCCAGGAGGGGTACGAGGCGCTGACGATGCGGCGGATCGCCGAGGAGGCGGGCACGCCGGTCGGGAGCATCTACCAGTTCTACGCGGACAAGAGCGCCGTCGTGGACGCGCTGGGTCAGCGGTACCTCGATGCCTTCAAGGCCGCCATCGACGAACTCGTCGAGCGTACGGTCGAGGGCGAACTGTCCGACCCGGTCGGCATGATGGTCGGTGTCTACGCCGAGCTGTTCCGGTCCCAGGCGGGCGGCATGGCTCTGTGGGCAGGGCGGCACCTCAGTCCCGAGCTCGCCCGGGCGGACGAGGCGAGCAACACGCACATCGCCGAGGGCCTGCAGCGCATCGTGGAACACCTGACCGGCGGACCCGGCGGCCAACGGGCGCAACGGGCGACGCGGATGGTGGTGTGGGCCGCCAACGCGGTGCTGCACGAAGTGTTCAAGAGCGAGGGCGAGCCGGACCTGGAGACAGTGGACGAGCTCAAGCGGATGCTGAATGCCTACTGGGAGGACCTGCGAGGCCGGCTGACGGCCGCTCAAGGGTGAACCGAGGCGCTCGGCGGCTCGCCGGGCTTCGGGCCGCGGGCCCGGACTGCCGGGCCGGCCGGCACCGCGGCTGACCGGCTCGCACCCTGGGCGTCGTGACACGGACAGTCATCCAGGCCAGGCCCTGCCCGGCCACTCGCGCGCGCCGAGCCCGGCCGCCCGAGGTCCTCTGGCCGGGGGCCGGTTCCGGGGCTCGCAGAGTCGGCCACCCCGCTCTGCCGCCATCTGGGGCCCGCCGCTGTGGACCGTGCTTTCGGCCTCGGCACTCGCCCCGGATCCCGGTCGGCGCTGCCACTGCCCGAGCCGCTCCCCGCCCCTCCCCGCCGGCCAGATCGTGGCCAGGTCCGACCCATAGAACGTGAACGAGAGTTCATGTTATGTTGCGGCCCACCTCGGACGGCGTGCCCCGGTCACGAACAGCCGCCTCCAGGCTGCCGTTGGGGCGTCGAAGCGCGGCCTTCGGCAGGATTCCGGAGCCGCGCGCGGGCGACCGAGCCTGGGCGACTCGCGCATCACCGATGAAGGCAGGCGCCAGTGACGACGAGTTCCACCGATGCCACTCGACTTCCCCGGCTCCCGGCCGACTTCACCTGGGGCGCCTCGACCGCCGCGTACCAGATCGAGGGCGCCGCCGACGAGGACGGCAAGGGGGCGTCCATCTGGGACACCTTCGTACGGCGCCCCGGAGCCGTACGTGACGGCCACACCGGTGACATCGCCTGCGACCACCACCACAGGTTCGACGAGGACGTCACACTGATGCGCCGACTCGGGCTCGACGCGTACCGCTTCTCGGTCTCCTGGCCCCGCATCCTGCCCACCGGCGCGGGCAGGATCGAACCGCGTGGACTGGACTTCTACGACCGCCTGGTCGACGCGCTGCTCGACGCCGGGATCGAGCCCACACCAACCCTGTTCCACTGGGACCTGCCGCAGGCCCTGGAGGACGAGGGCGGATGGCTGAACCGCGGGACCGCCCATCGGTTCGCCGAGTACGCGGCCGTGGTCGCGGAACGGCTGGGGGACCGGGTCAAGCGGTGGATCACCCTGAACGAGCCCTTCGTCCACATGTCTCTCGGCTACGGCTTCGGTGTCCACGCCCCGGGCCGCGCACTGATGCTGGACGCACTGCCCGTCGCACATCACCAGCTGCTCGGCCATGGCCTCGCCACCGCGGCGCTGCGAGCCGCCGTCCCGGGCGGGCAGATACTGCTCGCCAACAACTGCACGCCCGTCCGCCTGCGCCACGACGCCCAGCGGGACGAGGACGTGGCCGCGGCCTCCGCCTACGACGCCCTGCACAACCGACTCTTCAACGATGCGCTGCTGCTGGGGAGTTATCCCGACCTGTCGGCTTACGGTATGGCCGACCCGAGCTGGGGAGGGGTGGTGCGCGAGGGAGATCTCGCCACGATCGCCGCACCGCTGGACGGGCTGGGCGTCAACTACTACAACCCCACCTGGGTCACCGCCCCGGCCGATCCTGCCTCCCCGCTGCCCTTCGACCTGGCCGAGCCCGCGGAGCCGTACGAGCGAACCGCGTTCGACTGGCCGGTGGTTCCCGACGGGCTCACGGAACTGCTCACCGGCCTCAAAGCCCGCTACGGCAACGCCCTCCCACCGGTGTGGATCACCGAGAACGGCTGCTCGCAGCCGGCCGGGCTGGACGACCGGGCGCGCATCGAGTACCTCGCCGGACACATCACCGCGATCGCCCACGCCGTGTCCCGCGGGGTGGACGTGCGCGGCTACTTCACCTGGTCGTTGCTCGACAACTTCGAGTGGGCCGAGGGCTATCACCAGCGCTTCGGCCTGGTCGAGGTCGACTTCACCACCCGACGTCGCACGCCCCGGGCGAGCTTCGAGTGGTACCGCGACCTGATCGCCTCCCAGCGGTCCTGAGTAACGGAGCCGTCATGTCCCACGCCCCCGCAGCGGACGACGCCGCCGTCTACGCCGAGCCCACCTCCCCGGTCGGGGCCGTGTGGACGGTGGACCTCTCGCTGGCCACGCTGGCCGTCTTCATGGCGTTCATGACCCCCATTCAGATCCTGCTGCCACTTCAGCTGGAGCACATCGATCCGCACGGCAAGAACGATGCGCTCTCGCTCGTCACCGGCTTCGGCGCGCTTGTCGCGGTGCTCGCCAACCCGCTCGCCGGGGCATGGTCGGACCGCACCACAAGCCGGTTCGGCCGCCGTCGGCCCTGGATACTCGGCGGTGCCCTCGTCGGGGCAGGAGGGTTGTCGATCACCGCCACTCAGCACACAGTGGCCGGGGTCGCCGTCGGCTGGTGCCTCGCGCAGGCAGGTCTGAACGCGATGCTGGCCGGGGTCACCACCCCGATCGCCGACCGTGTGCCGCTCACCCAACGCGCTCAGGTATCCGGCTGGACCGGCCTCACGCAGTCTTTCGGCCTCGTCCTCGGCGCGCTGATCACCACACTGTTGATCACCGGCGTACGGTCCGGCTACGCCACCCTCGCCGTGCTCACCGTCGCACTCGCCCTCCCCTTCGTGCTGCGCCACTCCGAGCCGCCTCTGACCCGGGCGCTGCGCCCCGCCTTCGACGCCCGTGCCTTCACCCGCTCGCTCTGGGTGAGCCCCCGGCGGCACCCCGACTTCGGCTGGGCCTGGCTCACCCGCTTCCTGATCAACCTCGGCAACGCCCTCGGCACCCTCTATCTGTTCTACTTCCTCGCCGACGCCGTCCACTACGGCGACCCCGGGACCGGCGTACTGATCCTCACGGTGGTCTACACGCTCTGCGCCGCACTCACGGCCGTTCCCGCCGGTGTCCTGTCCGACCGCATGGGACGCCGCAAGGTCTTCGTCGTCCTCTGTTCGCTGGTCATGGCCGCAGCGGCAGTGCTGCTGTCCCTGCTTCATACCTGGCCGTCCACCATCGCTGCCGCTGCCGTCCTCGGCGCGGGCTACGGCATATACCTCGCCGTCGACCAGGCCCTGGTCACCCAGGTCCTGCCAGAGGCCACCGACCGTGCCAAGGACCTCGGCGTCATCAACATCGCCAACTCCGGCCCGCAGGTCCTCGCCCCCGCCCTCGCCTCGCCGATCATCACCCACCTCGGCGGTTACACCGGCCTCTACGCCACCGCGGCCCTGGTCATCCTCATCGGCGGTCTCCTCGTCAACCGCATCCGCGGCGTGGCCTGACGAACAGCCGGACGGCCGGGCCGTCCGTCCGGAACGGTGGCGGGCGGACCCGGCCGGCCGGCCGGTCTATTCGGCATGCGATCAGCCCTCAACTAGCCTCAACCGCACGGGAGTTCGGGGAAGTTGAGGAATCCTCAGGTTTCCTTGTCCGGACCGTTGACTCCGTCGACCGTGGTCGCGATTCTGAAAACCCGTCAGTAACTGCAGTGGGCATGCCAATCGAAGTGAGTGATGACCATGGCTCAACCTCCGCGTCGCAGATTCAGATCCCTCACGGTGGTGTCACTGCTCCTCGCCGTGATGTCCCTGGTGCTCGGCCCGATGCCGAGCTCCGCGGCAGAGCCCGACCGCGGCTGGTGGACCCCGACCGCGCGGCCCGCGCCCGATGCGCAGATCGACGTCACGGGCGAGCCCTTCAAAGGCACCGACGCCCAGGGCCGCGTGAGAGGTTTCGTCGACGCCCACGACCACATCATGGCCAACGAGGGCTTCGGTGGCCGGCTGATCTGCGGCAAGCCGTTCTCGGAGCAGGGCGTCGCTGATGCGCTCAAGGACTGCCCCGAGCACTACCCCGACGGCTCGCTCGCCATCTTCGACTTCGTCACCAAGGGCGGCGACGGCAGGCACGATCCCGACGGGTGGCCCACCTTCAAGGACTGGCCTGCCCATGACTCGCTGACTCACCAGCAGAACTACTACGCCGAGATCGAGCGGGCATGGCGCGGCGGCCAGCGGGTGCTGGTCAACGACCTCGTCACCAACGGCGTGATCTGCTCGGTCTACTTCTTCAAGGACCGTAGCTGTGACGAGATGACCGCCATCCGTCTCGAGGCGAAGAAGTCGTACGACATGCAGGCCTTCATCGACAAGATGTACGGCGGCACCGGCAAGGGCTGGTTCCGGATCGTCACCAGCAGCGCGCAGGCCCGCGAGGTCATCGAGCAGGGCAAGCTGGCTGTCGTCCTGGGGGTGGAGACGTCCGAGCCGTTCGGCTGCAAGCAGATCCTGGACATTGCGCAGTGCAGCAAGGAGGACATCGACCGCGGCCTGGACGAGCTGCACGAACTGGGCGTGAGCAGCATGTTCCTGTGCCACAAGTTCGACAACGCCCTGTGCGGGGTGCGGTACGACTCCGGAGCCCTAGGTACGGCGATCAACGTGGGCCAGTTCCTGTCGACCGGAACCTTCTGGAAGACGGAGACCTGCCGCGGTCCACAGCACGACAACCCCATCGGCAACGCGGTGGCGGCGGAGGCGGAGAAGCTGCTGCCGAGCGGGGTGGCCGTCCCCGCGTACGCCTCGGACGCGCAGTGCAACACCCGCGGGCTGACCGGCCTGGGGGAGTACGCGGTGCGTGGACTGATGAAGCGTCACATGATGCTGGAGCTCGACCACATGAGCGTCAAGGCCGCGGATCAGGCCTTCGACGTCCTCGAGTCCGAGTCGTACCCGGGCGTCATCTCCTCGCACAGCTGGATGGACCTGGGGTGGACCGAGCGGCTCTACAAGCTCGGTGGATTCGCCGCCCAGTACATGAGCGGCTCCGCGGCGTTCAGCGCGGAGGCCGGACGTACGGACGCGCTGCGCGAGAAGTACCAGGTCGGCTACGGCTACGGCACCGACATGAACGGCGTCGGCGGCTGGCCCGCCCCGCGGGGAGGGGACACCCCCAACCCGGTGAAGTACCCCTTCCGCAGCACGGACGGCGGCTCGGTGATCGACAAGCAGACCACCGGCGAGCGCACATGGGACTTCAATACCGACGGCGCGGCGCACTACGGCATGGTCCCGGACTGGATCGAGGACATCCGCATCGTCGGCGGCCAGGAGGTGGTGGACGATCTCTTCACGGGTGCCGAGTCCTACCTGCGCACCTGGGGGAACGCCGAGAAGCACAAGTCCGGGGTGAATCTGGCCTCGGGTGCGGCCGCCTCGGCGTCCACATCGGAGTGGTGGAACCCGGCCGTCAGCTTCGCTCCCGGCCAGGCCGTGGACGGAGACGAGGGCACCCGCTGGGCCAGCGAGTGGAACAACGACGAGTGGCTGAAGATCGACCTCGGATCCGCGAAGCCGGTCAAGCGCGTCACTCTCGACTGGGAGGCGGCCTACGCGAAGTCGTACCGCGTCGAGCTGTCGCAGGACGGCGAGAACTGGCAGACGGCATGGTCGACGACCGCTGGTGACGGCGGCCTGGACACAGCGTGGTTCACCCGGACTCAGGCCCGCTACGTACGAATCCACGGCCTGGAGCGCGGCACCAAGTGGGGCTACTCGCTCCAAGAGGTCGGCGTCTACAGCGACTGACGGCACCGGAGCGCAGGCCTGCCGGTGCCGGTGCCGGCAGGCCTGGGCACGTGCGGAAATTGATCGAGAGTACGCCACTGGGCAGGGCTTGACCTCAAGTCTGCTTGAGGTCCCAGAGTGATCCGCATGAACACAGAATCCGCAGACATCAAAGCCATCGAACAGGTCGTGACCACGGTCGAGCAGGCTCAGCGCGCCAAAGACGTCGAAGGCTTCCTCGCACTCTTCCACCCCGACGCCCTCTGGACGACCGGCCACGGCAAGGTCCTGATCGGCTTCGAGGCGATCGCCGAGTTCACCCGTGCCGTGCTGCCCGCAGCCCGCTGGGACGGTGAGATCACCTACGAGGCAGTGCACACGCAATTCCTGCGGCCCGACGTGGCGGCCGTCAAGGTCCGGCAGGTCCACCACTCGCCGGACGGCGAATCGGAAGGCTCTCCGCTCTACGTCATGACGAAGCAGGACGACGGTCGATGGCTGCTGCACGCAGGTCAGAACACCGAAGTGCGGGTCGATTAGAACCCGAACGATCATGTGGCCGGCTCATATGGCCGGAGGCGGTACGGCAACGGGCCGTACCTCCTCCGGCACGACAGCAACTGCTGCCGGGCGCCGGGCTTTCCGCCCGCTCCCGCTCAGACGGCGGGGCCGATGGTGACCTTGACGTGCTTCATGATCGGCTGGTCGCTCTGGGTGCTGTAGTCGCTCAGCGCGCACAACACGTTCATCTCCGGCATGTAGCCGGCTGCGCAGCCGCGGGGGATGTCGTACGGGATCGCGAGATAGCCGTTGAGGGACCGTCGGCTGCCGTCCTTCGCCGTGCTCGTGATGTCGACGGGGCCGAGGTCGGCGATGCCGCGTTCGCGCATGTCGGCCCGGTTCATGAAGACGAGCGTGCGCAGGTTCTTGATGCCGCGGTAGCGGTCGTTGTCGGAGTAGATCGTGGTGTTCCACTGGTCGTGGGACCGCATGGTCCCCAGGGCGAGGGTGCCTGCCGCGGGAACGACGTCGGGCAGGACGGCGGCGGAGAACTCGGCGCGCCCGGACGGGGTGAGGAAGACCAGTTCGCGGGCGGGCTGCTTGATGCGGAAGCCGAGGGGCAGGCGCACCCGGCGGTTGAAGTCCTCGAAGCCGTCCAGCGCACGGGCCATGGTGTCCCGGATGCGGTCGTAGTCCTCGATGTACCAGTGCCAGGGAGTGACGCTGTCGGGCAGGGCTGCGCGCGCCATGCCGGCGACGATGGCCGGTTCCGACAACAGGTGCGGCGAGGCAGGGCGCTTCATGCCGATCGACAGATGGACCATGCTCATCGAGTCCTCGACGGACGTGCTCTGGATCCCCTTGCGTTGATGGTCCTTCTCGGTGCGGCCGAGACACGGGAGGATCAGGGCCCGGCCGCCGTGGACGATGTGGCTGCGGTTCAGCTTGGTGCTCACCTGGACGGTGAGGTCGCAGGCGCGCAGCGCCTCGTAGGTGTACGGGGTGTCGGGCGCGGCAAGGGCGAAGTTGCCGCCCATGCCGATGAACACCTTCACATCGCCGCTGTGCATCGCCTGGATGGTGCGGACGGTGTCCAGACCGTGCTCACGGGGCGGCTCGATGCCGCACACCTCACCGAGGCGGTCCAGGAACGCTTCGGTGGGGCGGTGGTCGATGCCGCAGGTGCGGTTGCCCTGGACGTTGCTGTGTCCTCGTACGGGGGAGGGGCCCGCCCCTTCGCGTCCCAGATTGCCGTGCAGCAAGAGCAGGTTGACGATCTCCCGGACGGTGTCGACGCCGTGCTCGTGCTGGGTGAGGCCGAGACACCAGCTGACGATGGAGCGGTCGGCCTCGCGGTACACGCGCGCTGCCTTGAGGATGGCGGCGCGGCTCAGACCGGACTGGGTCTCGATCTCCTCCCACGGCGTGTCCTCGCACAGCGTGCGGTACTCCTCGAATCCGGCGGTGTGACGGTCGATGAACTCCTGGTCCAGCGCCTTGGGGTCGGTCGCGGACTGCTCCAGGATCACCTTGGCCATGCCGCGCAGCAGCGCCATGTCGCCGCCGATGCGGGGCTGCAGGTTCAGGGTGCTGGTCCGGGTCGGCTTGAACAGGGCCATGTCCACGAAGTCGTGCGGCACGATGGTGCGGGTGGCCGCCGCCTCGACCAGAGGGTTGACGTGCACGATCTGGGCGCCGCGGCGGTGGGCCTCGGCGAGGGCGGTGAGCATCCGCGGTGCGTTGGAGGCGGCATTGACCCCCAGGATGAACAGCGCGTCGGCGGACTCCCAGTCCTTGAGGTCGACCGTCCCCTTGCCCGTACCCAGGGATGCGGTGAGGGCGCGGCCGCTCGCCTCGTGACACATGTTGGAACAGTCCGGCAGGTTGTTCGTGCCCAGCTCGCGGGCCATCAACTGGTACAGGAACGTGGCCTCGTTGCCGAGCCGCCCCGAGGTGTAGAACGCGGCCTGACTCGGACTGTCCAGCTCGCGCAGAGTACGCCCGACCAGCTCGAACGCGTCCTTCCAGCTGATCGGGACGTAGTGGTCCGACCCGGGGTCGTAGACCATCGGCTCGGTCAGCCGGCCCTGGTTCTCCAGGTCGAAGTCGCTCCATCCGGCCAGCTCGGTCACCGAGTGGGCGGCGAAGAACTCGCGTCCGACGCGCTTACGGGTCATCTCCCAGGTGACGTGCTTGATGCCGTTCTCGCAGATGTCCAGGTGCAGCCCCTTGGTGTCGTCGGGCCACGCGCATCCGGGGCAGTCGAACCCGGTGTTCTCATGGTTCATCCGCATGATCGCCCGTGGACCGTCCACCAGTGCTCCCTCGCGGACCAGGAAGCGGCTCACGCTCTTGGCCGCGCCCCAGCCCGCCGCCGGGTGGTGGTAGGGCCGAAACTCGGGATTGCCCTCCGGAGCGGGGCCGACTTCGGGCTCCCGGGGTTCCTGGCCGTCACCGTTGGCGCTCAAGTTTCTCAACCCTTCAACCATGTGGGGTGGCTGACAGAACGACGCTTTCCGGCAGGCTATGCCTGGGGACACACCCCCGCCATCCGGCCGGAGAGACCTTGCCGCGCCGGACTCCGGTGCCGGGCGACGGTGGGGTTCCTTCCCTGTGGCGAAGGTCTCGGAATCGGGTTGTACTGCCACGGGACGGCGGCCTTCGCGGCCTCCGGGCGGGTCCGTGGCCGTACGGGACGTCCGAGACCTTCATCGAGCCGGCGAGGCGGTCGATCTTGAAGTTCCCCAGGCATCTGCTGCCGCTGTCAGCCGTTCCCCGACTCGCCGGTTCGGCGGTCGCCGGAGCGGTGATCGGCGTGGTCGTCGGCAGGCTGACCAACAGCCCGCTGGGTCTGCTCGCCGGCATCACCGCGGTGCAGACGCTCTTCGTCGGGGCGGGCTGGCTCGTCCTGTGGCCCATGGATCCCGCCACCACCCGTCGCAACGCCCGGCGAGAGGAGTTCCGCCCCGTCGCGGAGGAACTCGTCGTCGTCGCAGCAGCCCTGTGCGGGCTGGTCGGCATCGTGCTGCTGCTCCTGGTCGGCCGGTCGGACCTGAACCACGCCGCGGCCGCGACCGCGCTGTGCGGAGTGTTCATGGCCTGGGCCGCACTCCATCTGATGTACGCCACCCGCTACGCGTACTTCTACTACCGGGTGCCGAAGGGCGGGATCGACTTCAACTCCGAAGACCCGCCGCGTTACGTCGACTTTCTCTACTTCAGTTACAACCTCGGAATGACCTATCAGGTCTCCGACACCAACGTGTCGAGCACCGCGCTCCGCGCGATCGTCCTGAGGCACTGTCTGCTGTCGTACGTGTTCGGCGCCAGCATCCTCGCCACCACCATCAACCTCGTCGCCGGAATCGTCACGGGCTGACCCGAAGGGGTCGGGACGCAGGTGCCGCCACTCCCTGTCGCTCCTGGTGCTGCGGTGGGCCGGGGCGGGCCGCTTGCGCGGGTGGGTGTGCGGTGGTTCGCCGGGGTGTCCCGCGGTCCCGGGCGCGGTGGGCGAGGGGGGCGGTCCGAGGTCACGTCGACCCGACGGCCCGTGCGCCGAGGGCCTCGCCGGCGCCCCGCGGCGGGACGCCTTGCCGCTCCCGGGCCCCGGGGTGATGCTTGGGGACATGGCCGACCAAGCCGGACCTGAGCCTGTCACGGCCGTCAGGCGTGCGCTCCGCCTGTTGGAGACCGTCGGGGCGCGAGCGGGCGAGGCCACCGCACAGCAGCTGGCCCGGGAAGCGGGGCTTCCCCTGGTCACGGTCCATGAGCTGCTGCCCGGGCTGGCCCGGGATGGGTTCGTGACGGATCTGGGCGACGGGACGTACGCCCTTGCCGCCACGCGCACCGGGCCGGGTGGGCGACGCGACGGCCAGGAGTTGCCGGGGCGCGTGCGCCCCGTTCTCACCGCGCTGCGGAACGATCTTTCGGCCGCGGTCTATCTGACCTTGTACGTGGACGGCGAGATCCGGGTCATGGAGATCGTCGACAGCGCCAGGACTCCACGGGTCGACCTCTGGGCGGGCTTCGAGGACGCCGGGCATGCGACCGCCCTGGGCAAGAGCGTGCTGCGCGAACTGGATGAGGAGGCGCGGGCCGACTATCTGTCCCGGCACTCCCTCGCCGGACTCACACCCCGGACCATCACGCGCGAGGACGAACTGATCCAGCAGCTCGACGCCTCGTCGGCAGCGCCGTTGGTCATGGACCGGGAAGAGTACGCCCGCGGAACCACCTGCGTCGCGGTGCCCGTGTACAGCGGCGATCAGGTCGGGTCCCTCGGGATCTCCTTCCGGTCGGACCGGATGTACCGGACCTCTCAGGTCCGGGAAGGGCTGCTGTCCTCCGCTGTACGCGTGTCCACGCAGCTCTCGCTTCCTCGCTGAGGCCCCGGAGTGCCGACGGCATCCGGACCGGTGCGGTCCTGTCCGATCGGCATGTACTTTCCATGCAGGAAAGTACATGCGATGATGCAACCCAGGGTTTTCTGTCCGGAAGGTGTTGCAGTCGATGTCCATGCACGAAGGCGCTACGTCCGCTCCGCACGACCAGGAGATGTCGGCCCGGGCTGCGGTCCAGGCGCTGGCCTCCGTCGAGTCCGCCAAGGCGTTGCCCGGAAAGGTGGCCTGCCCCTGGTGGTACGGCCCGCTGGCGGCTCTCGCC
Source organism: Streptomyces sp. NPDC087901 (assembly GCF_044742205.1). Lineage (NCBI taxonomy): Bacteria > Bacillati > Actinomycetota > Actinomycetes > Kitasatosporales > Streptomycetaceae > Streptomyces > Streptomyces sp. NPDC087901. The sequence goes on along the minus strand of NZ_JBIUUC010000005.1, from coordinate 445,948 downwards.
GTGGCGGCGGGTGTCGTGGTGGTCGGCAACGGGCTCACCCACACGAGCCGTCCGGGCCCGGTGTGGGCGGGTGCCGTCGTCATCTGGGCCGTGTCCCTGCTGCTCATGCGCACCCGGACGCACGCCACCGGAGTACGGCTTCCGCTCTCCGCCCGCTTCCGGCGCGGCAACCTGGTCGAGGTCCTCGTGCAACTTGTCGCAGCCGGTGCGGCGTGGGCCGTCTGTGCCCTGCTCGGGGCCGGTGGAGGTGTCACCACGGCGGTCGTGGCCGTGGTCGTCGGACTAGGAACCTGGGGCCGGGTCGCCGCACGCGGCGGCCGGACCCGGCGCGGGATCCAGGCGGGCGTGTGACCGCCGCCGGCGACCCAGGACCGGGGCCCGCCCTCGACGAGGTCGTCCACCACCCCAGCCGGCTGGCGGTCGCGGCCTTCCTTTCCGCATGCGTCGAGGCCGATTTTGCGACTGTCCGCGACCGCTGCGGCCTGTCCGACTCGGCGCTGAGCAAGATCGCCACGGCCCTGGAGTCCCCCGGCTATGTCCACATCCGCAAGGGGCATGTCGGCAGGCGTCCCCGTACATGGCTCTCGCTCACGCCGGCCGGAAGGGACGCCCTGGTCCGACATGTCGCCGCGCTCCAGGCCATCGCCGACTCGGCCCGCGATGCGGGGGCGGCATCGGGGGAGCGGGCGGACGCCGAGGGCTGAACCGGTGGGATGCACCGTAGGAGGGTGTGGCGGTTCTTCCCGATTCCCCGTGCCGGTGGGCCATCGCCCGGAAGTACGGCGTGAGTTGTCGCCTGCCGGTCCGCCGCGCGGGCGGATGTGGCACAGTCGGGCCGTGGATGCACTGCGACCTCAGGATCCCGCGCGAATAGGCGCCTACCAGCTGCTTGCCCGTCTCGGGGCGGGCGGCATGGGGCAGGTGTACCTCGGCCGGTCTCCCGGTGGACGGCTGGTGGCCGTGAAGGTCATCCGCGACGAGATCAGTGATCATCCCGACGCGCTGGTCCGCTTCAGGCGGGAGGTCACGACGGTCGAGACCGTGCGCAGCGCGTACACGGCACAGTTGATCGAGGCCTCGCTCGACACGTCCCCCTACTGGCTGGCCACCGAGTACGTCTCGGGGCCCACCCTGCGCGGCGCCGTCGGTGCGAGCGGACCTTTCCCGCCGGACAGTGCGCTGCGCCTGTTCGCCGCGCTGGCCGAGGGCCTGGCCGCCGTCCATGTGTACGGAGTCACGCACCGGGACCTGAAACCGCAGAACGTCATTCTTTCGCCGCAGGGGCCGCAGCTCATCGACTTCGGGATCGCGCGGGGACTGGAGCAGACGATCCTCACACGGGAGGGGGTGGCGTCCGGGACGCCCGGCTTCACCGCCCCCGAGGTGCTGCTGCGCAACGAGGTGGGGCCAGCGGCGGACGTCTTCGCGCTGGGCGCGACCCTCGCCTACACGGCGACCGGCCGGCCCCCGTACGGTGCAGGCGACGCGGCGGCCGTGAACTTCCGGACCGTGTACGAGGACATCGACCTGGAGGGGGTGCGGCCGGAACTGGCCGTGCTGATCCGCGCGTGCGTCGCCAAGGATCCGGCGCAGCGGCCGGACCCGGCCGCCGTGATCGCCGGATGCGCGGTGGACTCCCCGCTGGCGTCGGATCCCCACTACCGCGCCGTGGCGCAGGCGGTCGGCCCCGCGCTCGAGCACGGAGCCATGACGTCCACGGCGTCCAATGCGCACCCGCAGCCGGGAACGGGGCCGGAGCCGGACACCTTGCGGGCCGCGGGAACGGGGGTCCGTACCCGGCCGGAGGAAGGCGGGCCGGCCACGCGGGAGGTCGGGGGACCTGCGGTGACCGAGTCCACGCGGTCGCCCGGAACCACCGCCCCGTCCGACCGCCCGGACCCGCAGCGCCGTCCCGGCCGCGCCCCGAGGGGCACGACGTGGCTCGCGGTGTGCGCGGTGGCGCTCGCCGCACCGCTGACGGTCTGGCTGCTCCCCGAATCGGGCAACGAGGGCGGTGGCACGGCGAGGCCCGAGGCCACCCTGTCCGGGCAGCCGGCCGCGTCCAGTCCGGCGGGCAGGAGTCCGGGCGGTGACAGTCCGGCAGCCGGGCCTCCGGACTACCTGGCGAACGACCGTGTCTCGCACGACCGCTGGACCCTGTCGCCGGATTCGTACCAGGCCGCCCTGGGGAGTGGATCCTGTGATCCGGACGATTTTCCCGAGGAATCGCCGCCGGACGGCCTGACGTCCTCCGTGACGCACACGACCGGCTCGGACACGGCCACGGTGTCGATGCGCCCCAAGGACGTCGGGGAGGGCAAACGGCCCAAGCCCTACTACGTCTCCGTCGGGGTACGGCCCCCGCATGAGACCGACCGTGCCACCGGCCGGCCGCTCACGGCGGTCAGCAAGGGCATCGGTTTCACCAGTAAGCCGGTCGACCTCTACGCGCGCTGGTCCTCCGGCGGCACCGTCAGGCTCAGGTATCCCGACGACTTCCGGGCCCACTTCGGTGACCGCGCCGTCGACGCGATCCCGGTGGGGGACGACCGGGGCGACTGGACCGTCGTGATCTATCACGTCGAGGATGGGCCCTCGGCGTACGCCTCCGTCGTCTGCAACGGCTTCCACGCCTGACGCACGCCCCACCCGGAGGCTTCCGCCGCGGGCTGGGCGGCGACGCGTGCCCGTCGCCGCCGTGAATCCGCTGCTCGACTACTCGATGACGAGCTCGACCGGGATGTTGCCGCGGGTCGCGTTCGAGTACGGGCAGACCTGGTGAGCCTGCTCGACCAGCTTGCGGCCGGTGGCCTCGTCGACGGACGCGGGAAGCTCCACGCGCAGCGTGACCGCGAGACCGAAGCCCTCGCCCTGCTTGCCTATGCCGACCTCACCCGTCACGGCGGCGTCGGTCACATCGACCTTCGCCTGACGGCCCACGAGGCCCAGGGCGCTCGCGAAGCACGCGGCATACCCGGCGGCGAACAGCTGCTCCGGGTTCGTGCCCTGACCGTTTCCGCCCATCTCCACCGGGACGGCCAGCTGCAGATCCAGCTTGCCGTCGGAGCTCACGGCGCGGCCGTCACGTCCGTGGGTGGCGGTGGCGACGGCGGTGTAGATCGATTCCATGAAAACCGTTCCCTCTCGAAGGTCATGTTCCGGCGGCGATGTCCGGCCGCTTCCCCTGAAGTGAAGCACACAACTCAGTTGTGCACAATCAAATGGCGGGTGCGGCGCTATGCTGAACCCATGACCGCCACGCCCAGCTCCACCCGCGAGGCCTCGTCCGAGGCCGACTACCTCCGCCTCGACCAGCAGATCTGCTTCTCCCTGAACGCTGCCTCGCGCGCCTTCGGCAGCGTCTACCGGGTGCTGCTCAAGGATCTGGGGCTGACCTACCCCCAGTACCTCGTGATGCTGGTGCTCTGGGAGCGCGGCGAGCTGCCGGTGAAGGTGCTGGGGCAGCACCTGCGGCTCGACTCCGGCACGCTGTCGCCGCTGCTGAAGCGACTGGAGGCGGCGGGCCTGGTGAGGCGCGAACGCAGCGCCCGCGACGAGCGCTCCGTGCACGTGCACCTCACGGACGAGGGCACGGACCTGCGCGAGCGGGCACTGCTCGTGCCTCGCCGGATCGCCGCCGCAACAGGCTTCGACCTCGACGAGATCAACGAGCTGCGGGACCGCCTCGACCGGCTCACGGCCGCACTGGACGCGGCGACACCGGAAGAGGAGACGGACGGCATCGGCGGCGGCACCCGGAAGTAGAGCCCCGCGCGGCGAATCGCCCGGCCGGTCAGGCGGCGTACGCGGTGATGGCCAGCGTGCCGGAAAGTACCTTCCAGAGCACCCAGGCACCCGCACGGCTCGCCGCACCGCACAGCACCCCCTCCGTGCACCGCGTCGGCCGGTCCTGCCAGGCACTCACGACCAGGTAGTGGAAGCCGAAGGTGCGCGTGAACGCGAACCGGATGTGCAGACCGTCGCCCAGATCGTGGCCGGGCAGGGTCGCGATCTGCAGGTCGGTGTCACCGACGGCCTCCACCCGGACCGGGTTTCCGCCCAGCAGATCGCACTCGTCCGCCGGCCGGATCCGGGCCGGACATCCACCGCTCACCGGGAACAGCCAGAAGTTGTCGGTGAGCTGCCGGCGTACGTCGTGGGCGCTGGTGAAAGGGTGCGCTCCCAGCGAGTAGTTGTACCGGTACAGCCACTTCACGCCGCCGTGGCACGACGCGGGCCCCTCGCCGCACCCTTCGGCGACGGCGACGGCGACGGCGCCGCCGCTGCCCGATGGCCGGAGAAGGGGAGCGGCGTACGAAGGCGGGGGCAGCGCGAAGAGCGCGAGTGAGACGGTGAGCAGAACGGCCGCCGCGCGACGAACCGCCGCATGGGTGAACGCCGCAACGGGCGGGGCCCCCGGCGCACATCCCTGGCCCGCCGTCCCCCGAGGGAATCCGTGAGAGGCGCGGCATCGAGCGTGACTCGCCTTCCGCATCAGCACCTCCCGAAGCGCGGTATGAGCCACCTGGACGGTATTGCCTCGTGCGAGGTTCGGCATCTCAGTGGCGGGCAGCACCGCACCGGAACACACCTGGCCGGGCCCGGCACGCTCGGCCCTGGGCAGGTGCAACTGCCGTACAGGAGAAGCGCGTCAGAACAGACATGCCCGTGCGCCGGCGTGTCACCGAAACGCGGACCGGGCGCGGGCCGTGGACCGAGGCGCATACGTCGGTTGGGGGAGCAGTGGCGAACAGTAAGAGGCGCGAAAGGTCTCTGGGGATGCTTGTCGTCGGATTCCTGATCCTTGTCTGGGGGCTCGGCATGTTGCTCGGCGCAGGTGTCAGGTGCGCCGGCGACGTAGGTGTTGTCGTCGGCGACACCTGTGTGACGGTCCCGGCAACCGAGGGAGACGCCGGGTCCTCCCACCACAGGTTCACCCGGGACGAGGTCGAGGACGTGGGCCGGGCCCCAGACATTGCGGGCCGGGTGGGTATGGTCGTCGGCTCGTTGTTCATGCTCGGCGCCTGCGGGCTCGCCGTGTGGGGCAGTCATTCGAGGGGGCCGGTGCGTGCCCAGGTGTTGCTGACCCCCGAGCAGGCCAAGGGGGCGGCACGACGTCCGTCGGCTACCGGGCCCGGTCCCGCTGCCCGCACTGCTCCGGCACCGGGGTACGCACCGTAGGCGTGGGACGGAGGTGCCCGCGGTGCTGGGGCAGCGGCCTGGGCCGTCGCGGCCCGCGGACCGTCACGATGCGCATCCCCGTCGGGGTGCGGCACGGGAGCACCTTGCGGCTCCGCGGCCGGGGCACGCCGGGGAAAGGTGCGGTGTCGGCGGGGGACCTGTTCCTCTCCGTACGGATCGCCGGGCCGCCGACGCGTCCTGGCACGAGGGCCGCACCGCCCCGGCAGCGGACGGACTCCACACCGCCGGGCTCCGGGACGGGGGCCGCCACGCCCGGAGGCCGTCAGGCGGCACCGGACGCGGCCAGCGGTCCCGTCACCGTCGGCGCCGGCGGCATCCGGATCACAGTGGACCGGGAGTCCGTCACCGTCCGCGAGGAACGACGCTCTCCCGGTGGCCGCATCGCGTGGGTGACCACGCACGAACTGCGCTGGCCGGACATCGCCCTGCTGGTGTTCGACAACGACCGGCACGATCCGGTCGTGGCGCTGTACGCGATCCTCTCGGATGCGGCGCGGGCCGGCCACCGACGGCAGCACCTGGCCGACGCGAGGAAGTTCAAGCTCGCGGAGTGGGAGGCTCTCGCCGCCGGGATCGACCGCCACAGCCACGGACGCATCGCGCTGCACATCGCTTCCCACCGCGACCCGGGAGGGCTGCGTGACTCCTGAACCGGCCGCCCTCCCCGCCGCCCGAGGCCGGGCGGTTCAGGCTGCGAGCCCCAGCACCATGGCCCCGACGACCGGCGCCGCGTACACCAGGGGGAAGGGGATGTGCGTGTACCAGCGGGCCCGGATCACCGTGACGACCGCACCGGCGAAGTACAGCACTAGGCCGGCCCCGGCCAGGAACCCGACGACCGGTACGAACAATCCGGCGACCAGGCCCACGGCCCCGGCGGCCTTCGCCGCACCGAGCCAGGTCCACCAGGAGCGGGGGACGCTGTAGTCGGTCAGGGCCTGGACGACCCACTGGGCGCGGAAGAGCAGGGCGCCGGCCGAGTACCCGGCCATGGCGGCAGCGACGAGAGTGACGACGACGTGGGCGACGGACATGGTGGAGGCTCCTCATGCGGCGGGTGCCGGTGTGTTCTCGCCGGCCTCGGTGGCCGGTCCGGCACTGCACTGAAACGCCCCGGTGGGGAAACGTGACACATCCGCGAGAAAATCTTTCCGAGCCCGCGCCTGCCGAGCCCGCGCCTGCCGAGCCCGCGCCTGCCGAGCCCGCGTCTGCCGAGCCCGCGTCTGCCGAGCCCGCGTCTGCCGAGCCCGCGTCTGCCGAGCCCGCGTCTGCCGAGCCCGCGTCTGCCGAGCCGCGTCAGCTGCGCCGCCGCGCCAGCACGAAGAGATGCGGTTCGGGCACCGCCGCAGGATGGTCCGGGACGAACAGGTCGGTCTCCTGCGCAAGGACCGTGAATCCGGCCCCTGTCACCAGCTCGGTGAACGCGTCCTCGCCGAAGCTGGTCACCTGCACCGGCTGGCCCATGAACGTGCCGCTCACCCCCTCCACGTCCAGCGGCACCGTCGCCACGGCCAGATGCCCGTCGGGCCGAAGCGCCCGAGCGGTCAGACGCAGTACGTCCGCCTGCTCGGCGCGCGAGAGCTGAAGGAGCGAGAAGTACACGCAGACCGCGTCGAAACTCCCGTCCGCCAAAGGCAGTTCACGGATATCCGCGCAGCGGAACTCGGCCGCGGGCACCTGCCGGGACGCGATGTCCACCATCACGGGGGAGACGTCGACGCCGAGCACCTCGTGGCCGGCGTCGGTCAGGGCCTGGGCGGTCGGCCGTCCCGTGCCGCTGCCGATGTCCAGCACCCGGCTGCCCGGATCGAGCTGCTCCAGCAGGAGCTCCAGAGACGCGCGGTGCGCGGCGGAGCCCGCGAACGCACGCTCGTATTCGGCACCGAGGGCGTCGAAAACTGATGCGGCGGTGGGGCGTTGTTCCGAATCCATCCTGGTATCTCTCCTTCTTCGACTGCTCCGCTGTTCCGCTACGGAACGCGGGCGACGGCCACGTACAGTCCGCTGTGCTCCCGCTCCGGTGCGGGCGTCCCGCGGAACCACTCGGGGGCCGTCACCAGGCCGGGCTCGGCGATGTCCAGCCCGTCGAGGAACCGGGCGAACTCGTCCCGGGTGCGCAGTGCGAGCCGGATGCCGCCCTTGTCGTACTCGTCGGCGCCCTGCTGCCCCCGCTCCGGGTTGACGTCGGACGCGCCCTGGGACAGCACCACATGGCTTCCCTGGGCCAGTGCGCTCGTCAGCGTGCGGACGATGCCGACCGGGTCGACGTCGTCGGGCAGGAAGTGCAGCAGGCCGAGCATCGAGAGGGCGACGGGGCGCCGGAAATCCAGCACCTTGTGCGCCGCCTCGATGATGGTGTCCGGTTCGCGTACGTCCGCCGGTACGTAGTCGGTGGCGCCCTCGGGCCGGCTGATCAGCAGCGCCTCGGCGTGACGCAGGACGATCGGGTCGTTGTCGCAGTAGACCACCCGTGAGACGGGGTTGATCTCCTGGGCGATCTGATGCAGGTTCGGCGCCGTCGGAATGCCCGTGCCGATGTCGAGGAACTGGTCGATGCCCTCTCCGGCCAGCCAGGCCGTGGCACGGTGCATGAACGCACGGTTCTGCCGGGCGCCGATCTTCGCCTCGATGGGCAGCTGCTGCGCCACGGCCTGGTCGACGGGGTAGTTGTCCTTGCCACCGAGGAGTGCGTCGTAGACGCGCGCCGACTGCGGCCTGCTGGTGTCTATCGGGGTCTGGGACGTCTCTGCCGTCATGGCGAACTCCGTTACAGATGAGGTGAAACCGTTCCTACGGTGAAGTCTGCCACAGCAACTTCACGATGATCATGTGCTGTTGGGGGGTACGAGGCCACCAGTCGGGCCGCTGACCTGCGCCTGCCCGGATTCCGTACGGCCCCGCCCCTTCCCCGCCCCCGCCTTTCGGTGCGCGGCCGGGACTCCTACTGCAGGGCTCGGACCGCCGCACGGAACAGGGCCGGAGCCCGGTGCGCCGCGGGAACGATCATCCGCGCCGTGGCGGGACGCCGGGCGAGCGCCAACAGTCCTGCGGTGAGCAGTCGATGACGGCGGGTCAGATGATCCCATCTGGCCGGATAGTCCTGCGGGCGGCCGGATGCCAGCGCGTCCACTGCCGCACGGGCCGTCGCCACGGCCAGTGCGACCCCCTCGCCGGTCAGCGCATCCACATAGCCCGCCGCGTCGCCGACCAGCAGGACCCGTCCGGCCTGTCGCGCCCGCGCCTGCTGGCGCAAGGGGCCGGCTCCCCGCACGGGGCCCGTGTCCCGGCCGAGGAGCATGGCGGCCAGGCGGGGGAAAGCCGCCAGATGCCTCTCGTACGCAAGCCGCTCCCCGCTCAGCACGGCCACGCCCACCAGGCCGTCCCCGAGCGGGGTCACGTACGCCTCGCCGTGCCGGGACCAGTGGACCTCCACGAACTCCGTCCACGGGGTGACGCGGTAGTGCCGGCGCAGCCCGTACCGGCGCACCGCCGCGCCGGGGCCGTCCAAGCCGAGCCCGCGGCGCACGGGCGAGTGCAGCCCGTCGGCCGCGATCAGCCAGCGGGCGGTCAGCCCGCAGGCGGCCACCCGGTCGTGGCCCTGCCGCACGTCCGCGATCCTGTCCGGCACGATCCGCACGCCGAGTTCCACCGCCCGCGTGTGCAACGCGGTGTGCAGTGCGGTCCGCCGGACACCGAGCCCGGTCCGGCCACGGAACTCGGCCTCCGCGCTGCGCGCGCCCTCCAGGTAGCGGATCCCGCGCAACGGGTGGCCGGAGACCTCTACGCCCAGGGCCCGTAGCGCCGCGACCCCGCTGGGCATGATGCCCTCGCCGCACGCCTTGTCGACGGGGGCGGTGCGGGGTTCGACGACGACGCACTCCATGCCGAGCGAGGCCGCCCGGATCGCCGCCGCCAGGCCGGCCGGGCCGCCGCCCGCGACCAGGACATCGATCACGCCGGCACGCCCCCGGCCGGCGAGGAGGCGAGCGCCGCCTCCTCGCACCGGACACGTACGGCCATGAGCGCCGCGTTGAGCACCGTGAAGAGCACCGCGGTCACCCACGCGCCGTGGACGAGCGGGAGCGCGATCCCCTCGGCGGCGACGGCGACGTAGTTCGGGTGGCGCAGCAGGCGGTACGGTCCGCCGGTCACCAGCGGCAGCCCCGGGACCACGATGACGCGGGTGTTCCACCGGGGTCCGAGCGTACGGATGCACCACCAGCGAAGGGCCTGTGCGGCCACCACCACGGCTGCCATCGTCCAGCCGAGCAGGGGCACGAACGGCCGGTCCGCCAGTCCGGCCTCGGCCAGGCACCCCGCCAGCAGTGCGGTGTGCAGGGCGACCATCGCCGGATAGTGACCGCGACCCGACTCGGTCCCGCCCCTGGCCAGCGCCCAGCGCGTGTTGCGCAGGGCGACGGCGAGTTCGGCGAGGCGTTCGCCCGCCACGGCCAGCACCAGTGCGCTGTACCAGATCATGTGTCCTCCGACCTACCAGCGCAGCAGCACCAGTTCGCAGCAGAATCCGGGGCCCATGGCCATCAGCAGGCCGGGCGAACCCCGTTCGGGCCGCCGCTGTTCCAGCGTGTCCCGCAGGACGTGGAGCACCGAGGACGAGGACAGGTTCCCCACCTCGGCCAGTGAGTCCCAGGTGACGTCGAGCGCGCCGTCGGGGAGCGAGAGGACATCGGTGACGGCCTCCAGAACCTTGGGACCGCCCGGGTGGCACACCCAGTGGGCGACGTCCTTCGGCTTGAGCCCGTGCTCCGCCAGGAAGTCCCGTACGTCGTCCGCCAGATAGCGGCGCACGACATCCGGCACGCCCGGATCGAGCACCACCTTGAAGCCGGAATCACGGATGTCCCAGCCCATCACGTGCTCGGTGTCCGGATACAGCCGGCTGCGGGTGGCCACCACCTCGGGCCCGGCAGCGGACCCCCGGCCCTCGCCGACCGCCACCACGGCGGCCGCACCGTCACCGAACAGTGCGGTCGCCACCAGGTTGGCGGGCGACGCGTCGCCGCGCTGGAAGGTGAGGGAACACAGCTCGACCGAGAGCAGCACCGCAACGTCGTCGGGCCGGCCGAGCAGATAGTCGTGGAGCCGCGCGATGCCGGCGGCCCCGGCGACGCAGCCGAGCCCGAAGACCGGCAGCCGCTTCACATCCGGCCGCAGGCCGAGGCGCCCCACCAGCCGGGCGTCCACGGAGGGAGCCGCCACCCCGGTGACGGAGGTGAACATCAGCAGGTCCACATCGGCGGGCCGCAGCCCCGCCGTCCGCAGCGCCCCGCGCAACGCCTCGGCACCCAGGTCAACCGCCGCCCTGATGAACACGTCGTTGGCGTCGCCGAAACCGTCCAGCTCCGCGTAGCGATCCAGCGGCAGCACCATGTTCCGGGTGCGCACCCGGGCGTTCTCGTGCAGGCGGTCCAGGACCCGACGGTCGGCCCCCGGCGGCAGACAGGTGCGGGCCACCATGTCCGTGACCTCGCGCTGGGTGTGACGGTACGGGGCCAGGGTGCCGTGCACGGCTGCGATCCGGGTCATCCCGGGCCCTGCTTCTCAGGCGTCATGGCCCAACCTTGCCCCACATGAGGAACAAAACACTGCAAACAACCCGTGCGGCTGTCAGGTTCGCGGTGTCCGGAGTACCTACGATCACGGCATGGGCACTCCGGACCCGTCCCGCGCCTACGCCGCGACCGCATGGCCGCTCCGCCGCGCAGCAGCGTTGACCCGCTCCTGCCACCCGGGGCCGGTGGTCGCGGTGACCGCGACCGCGGGCGCCCTGGGCGCGGGCGTCGGCCTCGACGGGATCCGCTGCGCCCTCCTCGTCGCCGCCGTGCTGAGCGGCCAGCTCTCCGTGGGCTGGTGCAACGACGCCTTCGACGCCCGGCGGGACGCCGCCTCCGGACGCAGAGGCAAACCGGTGGCCGAGGGGGCGGTGAGCAGGGGAGCGGTCTGGGCGGCGGCGTTCACCGCCGCCCTGCTGTGCGTTCCGCTCTCCCTGGCCTGTGGCCCGCTCGCCGGCGTGCTGCATCTGACGGCCGTGGCGGCTGCCTGGGCGTACAACCTGAAGCTGAAGGCCACGGCCTTGTCCTGGCTCCCGTACGTCATCGGGTTCGGCACCCTGCCCGCCGTGGCCGCACTGACCCTGCCCTCCCGCCCCGGGCCGACGTGGTGGGCGGTGACCGCCGGTGCGTTGCTGGGGCTGGCGGCTCACCTCGGTGATGTCCTGCCCGACATCGAGGACGATCTGAGCAACGGTGTGACCGGCCTTCCGCACCGGCTGGGCGCCACCGCCACCGGACTGCTGCTGCCGGTCCCCCTCGTGGCGGCCTCCGTGGTCCTGGCCCTCGGCCCGGCGGGCCCGGCCGGCCCGTGGGGAGTGGTGACGCTCGCCGTCGCGGCTCCCGTGGCGCTCGCGGGGCTCCTGCTCGCCCGGACCTGGCGCAAGGCGCCGCTCGCCGCGGCGGCCGTCGTCGCGGGGGCGGACGTGGCACTTCTGCTGGTGCGCGGCACCGCCCCGGTGTGACCCGGGCGTGCGGCCCTCACACCGTCCGCAGCCAGATGTCGAGCAGCCGCAGGTCGGCGTCGGTCAGGCCGAGTCCGGGATCGACGCGGTGGAGCAGGGCCCGCCCGCCGTGGTGGGCCGCCACCCAGTGCCGGTCCCGCTCGGTGATCTCGTCGTCCACCCATGCGAAGGCGCGCCCCGCGGCCCAGTCGACGAGAGTGCGCGTCTTCCAGTGGAGTCCCGCCCGGGCATCCCGCTCATCCTCCTCCGAAGGGGCAGGCCAGGTGACCACACGGAGTTCCGGAAGCCCGAGTCGCGGTGCGACGACCGCGTTCGCCTCGTCCGCCCACGTCGTCGCCCAGACCAGCTCGCACGCGAGCGCGGTGAGCCGGGGCCCGAGAGCCGGGTCGATCCTGTCGAGCAGCGGATTCGCCCCGGCTGCCGGTGGGTGCCGCCCTCCCGGGTACACGGGGTGCCCGCCGGTGCGCGGACCGAACGGGATGAGGGGGCCGTCGACATCGAGGAAGAGCAGCGGAAGCCCGCCGGGACCGGTCACCGCTGCACGGTACAACCGGACGTCAGCGGCCGCCCGCCACCCTCAGGATCGCGCCGGTGGCGTACGAGGCGTCGTCCGAGAGCAGCCACGCGACGGCGCCGGCGATCTCCTCGGGCGCTCCCGGCCGGCCCAGGGGGATCCCGGCGGCAGCCTTGTCGGGGCGTTCCGGGTCCGCGTGGAAACCGGTCCGGATGATCCCCGGGGCCACCGCGTTGACGCGGATCCCTGCGGCGGCGACCTCCTTGGAGAGTCCGACGGTCATCGTGTCCACGGCTGCCTTGGCCGCGGCGTAGTGGACGTACTCGCCGGGGCTGCCGAGCGTGGCTGCCGCCGACGACATGTTGACGATGGCCCCGCCGCCCGACCGGCTCATGTCGCGCACGGCGCGCCTCGCGCAGAGCAGGTAGCCGACGACGTTGACGTCGAGGGCGCGCCGGAGCCCGGCCGCGTCGGCGTCGGCGAGCGGTCCCGTCGGGCCGCCGACCCCGGCGTTGTTGACCAGACCGGTGACCGGGCCGAGCTCTGCCGCGGCGGTGTCGAAGAGCAGGTCGACGGCGGCCTCGTCGGTCGTGTCCACCCGAACCGCGACACAGCGCCTGCCGGCCTTCCGTACGACCGCGGCGACACTCTCCGCCGCTGACGCGTCGGAGCGGTAGCCCAGGGCTATGTCATGGCCGTCGGACGCCAGACGTACGCAGACCGCGGCTCCGATGCCGCGGCTGCCGCCGGTGACCACGGTGACCGGGTGGTGGCTCATGCATGGTCCTCGCTCCTGTGTGACGACGACGCGGCGTCCTCGTGAGGATCCATCGTAGGGAGCGGTGATCAACCTCCCCTGGGCGGGCCTTCGGTGTCCTGGGCGGGCGCATGCGCGGCGCACGTACGCCGATGGGCTGCCACCCCCTCATGGAAGGGTGGCAGCCCATCGTTCGCGTGTGCGCCGCGGTGACTAGGCGGGGCGGTCGCTGCCGGCCCGGACGTCCTGCTGCTCGCTCTGCTCGTGCAGCTTCCGGGCCTTCTCCTGGAGCCGGCGCCGCTGCTCCGGATCGCTCGTGCGCTCCGCGGCCTCGGTCATGTGCCTGGCCTTCTCGCGCATCTGCTGGGCTCGGCCGGTTTCTCCTGCAACGCTCATCGTCGCTCCTTGAACGGTAGGGAAGAGCGGGCCCCTTCAGAGAAGCAGCGCTGCGTGAGCAGCGCACCCCGAAGCGTCACGTACGGTGAGAGTGGCAGGTGGGGCGGGTGCGGCGCCCAGGGCCTCAGGTTTGGATCATGCCGGGCTCGCGGGGTCGGGTGCGCGCGAAGGCCCTGGCAAGGCGTGGTGCGGACACCGTGCTTCGGGACCGGCGTGAGCCGGGCCGGCCGGCTGGCATGATCAGGGGTATGAACGAGCGCATGATCGCCGCGTGTGACGGGGCGTCGAAGGGTAATCCGGGGCCCGCGGCCTGGGCCTATGTGGTGGCCGACGCGGAAGGCAGGCCGCTGCGGTGGGAGGCGGGGCCGCTGGGCACGGCCACCAACAACGTCGCCGAGCTCACCGCCCTCCAGGAACTGCTGGAGTCACTCGACCCGGCCGTGGCGCTCGAAGTCCGGATGGACTCGCAGTACGCGATGAACGCGGTGACCAAGTGGCTGCCGGGCTGGAAGCGCAACGGCTGGAAGACCTCGGCCGGCAAACCCGTCGCCAACCGCGACCTGGTGGCCCGCATCGACTCCCTGCTGACCGGCCGGGCCGTCGAGTTCGTCTACGTGCCGGCCCATCAGGTGGACGGCGACCCGCTGAACGCCCTGGCCGACCAGGCTGCCAGCGAAGTGGCCGTCGCGCAGCGCGCGGCAGGCACCTCGCAGGGCTCCGCGGACCTGCCGGTTCCTGCGCCCTCCCGTGCCACCGAGGGACGGAAGGCGGGCGGCGCGACGAAGAAGACAGGGAGCGCGGCCCGGGCCGGAGCGACCATCCGCGCCAAGTTCTCCGGCCGGTGCCACTGCGGAAAGGCGTACGCGGCCAAGGACATGATCGCCAAGAACGATCATGGCTGGGGCCACCCGGAGTGCCGGACCGCCACCGCCTGACCCGGGGCACCCGCACGACGCCCCTCCTGGCCGGTCCGCGCCGGTTCGTGGTGATCCCGCCCCCGCGCGGGGATGCGCGTGCCATGATGCGGCTCCGGCGGCGAGGTCCGAGATGCCGCCGGAGCTGTGGGGAACGGCGACACGCTGGGGGGCGTATGAAAAGCACGGGTACGGTGCTGCGTGAGCTGCGCGGGGCGCAGAAGTCGGCCAAGGGAGTGTCGCTGTACTCGCGGTACGTGAACCGGCCGGCCGGGCGGATCTTCGCGGCCGCCGCGTTCCGCCTGGGTATGACACCCAATCAGGTCACCCTGGTGAGTGCGGCGTTCACCTTCGCCGCCCTTGCCGCGGTGGCCCTGGTCCGCCCCTCCTGGGGGCTGGCCGTCCTGGTCTACCTGGGGCTGGCCGTGGGCTTCGCGCTCGATTCGGCCGACGGGCAGCTCGCCCGGCTCACCGGCCGCGGCGGGCCGGACGGAGAATGGCTGGACCACGTCGTCGACTGCGCCAAGATGATCCTGGTCCACACCGTCGTACTGATCTCGTTCCACCGCTACTTCGGTCTGCCGGCGGACGGCTGGCTGCTTCTGCCGCTCGGCTTCCTGTTCGTCGCGGTGCTCACGTTCTGCGCGGGGCTGCTGCGTGAGCAGCTGGGCAAGGCGGCCGCCGGTCCCGCTCCGGCGGGCGGGGCGGCAGTGCCCGCACCGGTCTCCCGGCTGCGGGCCGTGGCGCTGCTGCCGGCCGACTACGGGGTGTTCTGCCTGGTGTTCCTGCTGCTCGGCGACGAGACGGCGTTCCGGACCGGATACGCCGTGCTCGCCGCCGTCCACGCGCTGTTCCTGGTGGCGTTCCTCGGCAAGTGGTTCAGGGAGCTGAGAGCGCTCCGGGCAGACTGACCAGCGTGTCCAGCGCCCGGCGCAGCTGGGTGCTGGACGTGTGCACGGTGTACGGGAAGTAGACGACCTCCACGCCGACTTCGGCGAAGTCGCGTTCGAGGCGCTTTCCCTTCTCCGTGTCGCGCCAGTCGTCCCCCTTGAAGATGACGTCGAACCTGACCTGTTGCCAGGTCTCGACCTTGTCCGGCACGGTCTCGACGAATGCCGCGTCCACGTACCGCACGCTCCGGACGATCTCCAGCCGCTCCGGCAGCGGAATGACCGGCTTGTGGCCCTTGGCCAGTGCGGCCATCTCGTCCGACACGACCCCCGCGACCAGGTAGTCGCACTGACTGCGGGCATGTCGCAGGATGTTGAGGTGGCCTATGTGGAACAGGTCGTAGACCCCCGGCGCGTAGCCGACCCTGTGCACCATCCGTTCTCTCCCCCCACGGTGTGAACGTGATGTCCGTGTCCCACCGGAAGGTGTCCGGACATGGCATCCGGTCCGGTGGGATATCGGTATCGGTGTTGATCGTGCAACGACCTTACTGTGAAGACCACTTGCGCATCTCGTGAACGGATAAGCTCACTTTTGGGGCTGTTCCTTGGGGGGAACACAGGTGGCTCCGGGGGAAGGCGATCGTCCGATGCCAGAATCAGAGCACCACAGACCGCTCGACGGCCGCCGTCTGCTGGTGGTCTCGACGAACTACGCGCCGGAGCTGACCGGCATAGGCCCGTACGCCGCCCAGCTCGCCGAGCACTGGGCCCGCTCAGGGGCCGACACGCATGTGCTGACCGGCATGCCGCACTACCCGTCCTGGCGGACCGAGGCGCCCTACCGGGGGGTGTGGCGGGCCGAGGAGCGGCGCTCGGGCGTCACGGTCCACCGGCGAAGACACTATGTGCCGCCCCGGCAGAGCGCCCTGCGCAGAGCCGCCTTCGAGGCGAGCGTGCTCGCGCACGGCCTCGCAGCCCCGCCCGCACTGCGGCCCGACGCGGTGATCTCCCAGCTGCCGAGCCTCGCCGGTGGCGTCATCGGCGCCCGGCTGGCCCGTCGACACGGCGTCCCCTACATACCCGTCGTGCAGGACCTGATGGGCGCCGCCGCCGCGCAGAGCGGCATCAGGGGCGGCGGCCGGGCGGCCGCCCTCGCCTCACGGGCCGAGCGGTACGCGCTCGGGGCCGCGACGCTGGTCGGCGTCATCCACGAGAGCTTCGTCCCCCGGGTCACCGCCTACGGGGTGGACCCGGACCGCATCCGGCTGGTCCCCAACTGGAGCCACGTCCAGGCGCCTTCGGCCGACCGTGCCACGACCCGGGCCCGCCTCGGCTGGCGCGAGGGCACCCCCGTCGTCCTGCACTCCGGCAACATGGGGCTCAAACAGGGGCTGGAGGTCCTTGTCGACGCGGCACGGCTCGCCCCCGGGATCCGCATCGTCCTGATGGGGGACGGCAATCAGCGCGAGGCCCTGCTCGCCCGCGCGTCCGGCCTGACCAACATCGACTTCCTGCCGCCCGCCAGCGCGGACGAGTTCACCGACGTCCTGGCCGCCGCAGACGTCCTCGCCGTGACCCAGCGCGCGTCCGTGCTCGACATGAGCGTGCCCTCCAAGCTCACCTCGTACTTCGTCTCGGGCCGCCCCGTCATCGCCTCCGTGGCCGACGGGGGCGGCACCGCCCAGGAGGTGCAGCGCTCGGGCGCCGGACTCCTCGTCGCGCCCGAGGACCCGGCCGCGGTACTCGCAGCGGTCCGCAAGCTCATCGAGGAACCCGCCGCAGCCGACGAACTCGGCTCCCACGGACCCCGGTACGTGGCCAGCCACCTCGGCCGGGAAGCCGGGCTCGCCCGCTTCGACGCACTGCTCACCGAGGTCCTTCAGGACGCCGAAGGGAGAGACCGCCGATGACCCACCCGATCCGCGCCCTGGAGGACCAGGACGAACCCGCGCTGCTGCGGGACCAGTTCCGCCAGCTCCTGCGCTACCGAGCCCTGCTCGCGTGCGGCGTCGTCGTCGGACTGCTCGGCGCCGGCTGGCTGGCCCTGAGCGGCGAGGACACCTACACCTCCACCGGTGAGGTGTCCGTACGCTCCGCGACCTCGGACCCCTTCGCCGCGGGCGCCTCGGCCGACAAGGGCATCAACATCGGCTCCGAGCGCCAGACCGCGGTCAGCGACGCCGTGGGCACCGTGGCCGTCGGCTCGCTGGCGAAGTCCGGCGACGCCGTGGAGGTGGGGACGCTGCTCTCCGGACTCCAGGTCACCAACCCGCCCAACACGCTGGTCCTCAGGTTCTCCTACACCGGCCGCGCGCCCGAACAGGCCAAGGCCCGCGCCCAGGCACTCGCCGAGGCCTATCTGGAGATACGCCGGGAGCGCACCGAGAACAGCATCGACAACATGGTCGACGGCTACCGCGCCCAGCTGAAGCCGCTCACCGAACAACGCGACCGGCTGGCCGAGCAGGAGACCGGCACCGTCGGCAACGACGTCACCAGCGCACGGGCCAACCTCATCGTCTCCATCTCCGAACTGAGCCAGAAAATTTCGGAGTTGCGCGCGCTCGACACGACACCGGGCTATCTGAACAAGAAGCCCGTCGTACCCGAGACGCCCAGCGGCGCCGGGCTGCCCCTGCTCCTCGGACTCGGCGGCGTGGTCGGCCTGGCGCTCGGCCTGCTGCTGTCCTGGGTACGGCTCGTCTTCGACCCCGCAGTCCGTTCCACCAGGGAGCTCGTCCGCTCGCTCGGCGCCCCGCTGCTCGGCACCCTGCCCAGGGAACGAGCCGCGGCCGGAACCCTGCTCGCCATCGGGCGCGGCGACAGCAGACTGGCCGAGGAGTACCGGGCGGTGGCCTTCCGGCTCGCGTACGACCCCTCGTTCACCGAGCGCCGCCGGCTCCTGGTCACGGCGCCCCGCGGGGACAACGCCATGGCGACCGCCGCCGCGGCCAACCTCGCGGCCGCCTTCGCCGAGATGGGCCGCGACGTCCTGCTGGTCGAGGCCGATCTGAGGGCCCCGTCCCTGGCCACGGAGCTTGGCGCGGCGGGCCGCGGCGGCCGGCCCAGCTGGGCCGCCGAACGTGACGAGCGCACCTGGCCGTCGGACAGCCGCACCAACGTGGACGTACCCGGATCGGGGGCGTTCACCCTGATCGCCGGCCGCCGTACGGACAACGTGCCGCGCGCCCTGACCTCCGCGCCCGTCGGCCGCATCCTGGCCGAGGGGGGCCGGCCCGGAGCCGTCGTCATCGTGCTGGCCCCGCCCGTGCTCTCGTATGCCGACGCCGTCGCGCTCATCGACCGCGTCGAGGGTGTCGTGGTGGTCTGCGACCCGCGCGAGGTGCACCGCAGCGACCTGGAGCGGATCCGCGAGATCATCGGCGCGGCAGGCGGCTCCGTGCTCGGCACCCTGCTCCACCCCGGCTACGGACGCCTGGAGCGCCGGTCCCGCCGGAAGACGGCCAAACGCCGAGGCCGCGGCAGGCAGACACCTCCGCGCGGCCACGACGGCCGCGACGGCGGGGACACGAACGGCCCCGACCGGGCGGACGGCGCCGGGCACACCGGCGACCCCACCGAGACACTCGGTCTGCGCACACTGGACAGTGGCGACGGGCGCGGCGGCAGCGACCACAGCAGCACCGCGGGACACAGATGAGGGCACGCACCGCGGTCGTCTGCTCGGTCGCGGACCAGGGGGTGGCCGCGCTCACCAACATCCTGGTGCTTGTGGTGGCCGCCCGGCTCTCCACCGTCGCCGACTTCGCCCGCTTCTCTGCCGTCTACCTCGTCTTCACCGTGCTCCTCGGGGTGTCCGGCGCCTACACCGGCCAGCCACTGGTGCTGCGCCGCGGGGCGAGTGACGAGACACGCGGCGCCTGCCGGTCCGCGCTCGGGTTCACCCTGCTCGTCTCGGCCACCGTCGGCGGCCTGCTCGCCGCCGTCTGCGCGATGCTGCCGGGGGAGACGGCGCGCGCCCTGACCATGCTCGGGATCGTGCTGCCCGCCGTCCTCGCCCAGGACACCGCCCGCTACGCCTTCGCCACCCTGCACGCACAGCATCTTGCGCTGGCCGCCGACACGCTCCGGCTGGTCTGTGTCCTCGGTGCGCTGGCCGTACAGCCGCAGGGCACCCCGGCGGCGCGGCTGGTCGTTGTCTGGGGCCTCTCCGCCCTGCCCGCGCTCCTGCTCTCCGCGGCCATGCTCCACCGCAGGACGGCCGGCACCCCGGTGCTGCTGAGACCGTTGCTCAGGAAGGGGCACCTCGGCCGGCGGTTCGTCGTCGAGTTCGGCGTGGGCAATGCGACCAGCCAGCTCTCCGTGCTCGGGCTCGGCGCGGTCGGCAACCCCCTCCTCGTCGGCGCCCTGCGCGGCGCCACCACCCTCTTCGGCCCGCTCAACGTACTTTTCACCTCGGCCACCGGCTTCGGCCCCCCGCTCATCGGACGGCTCGCCACCGAACGGCTCAGGGTGCGGGCCACCGCCGCGCTGGCCGCCGTCCTGGCACTGACCGCAGCCGGCTGGGCCACCGTCCTCGCCCTGCTGCCCGGCTCGGTCGGCCGGCATCTGCTCGGTGACACCTGGCCGACGGCCGCGGCACTGCTCCCGGCGACCGGCAGTCAGTACGCCGCGATGGCCGTCGGCACCTGCGGACTGCTGGCGCTCAGACTCCTCGATCCACGCACCACGCTCTCCATCCAGGTGGTCTTCTCCCTTGCCGCGGTGGCCTTCCTCACCGGCGGCTATCTCCTCGGCGGAGTGACGGGCGCCGCCTGGGGCCTGTGCCTGGGTTCCGTCTGCAAGGCGGTCGCCACCTGGACCCGGGTGGCGAGGCTGACCCGCCGGGGCGAGCCCGGGCTCGCCCCGGTCAGTGCGACCGCCGCCGGCTCCGGTCCGTGAAACTGGTGACCAGCGCGAGGCACAGCGCCGCGATGGCCAGTTTCCCCACGGCCTGGAGCAGTGGGCCGCGCAGCAGGATGAAGGTGTATCCCGCGATCAGCGGCGCGGTGATCGCCAGGACACTGCCGGGCCCCGGGCCGTCGCGCGACACCGCCCGCGCGTACCGGCGGTCGGTGCGGGCGGCGGCGTAACCGATCAGGGCGAGACCGCCGACCATGCCCGGCGCCCCGAAGTCGACCCAGAGCTCGGTCCACAGCGGCGCGGAGAGGTTGGTCATGTTCATCCCCATCCACTGCCCGACGCGCACCCCGGTGTCCTCCGGCTTGCCGCTCCACGCCGCCCGCGGCACGAAGAAGAAAGCGGAGCCCGCCAGTTGGCGGCCGTACGTGTGACCACGGGTATCGACCCACGAGATGGTGTTGGCGAACATCACCGTCTGGTCGTAGTCCTTGGTGGCCAGCGGCTCGAACACCGAAGAGGACTGCACAGGCCGGTACCCGGTGTCGTCGTAGCGGAACCGGTCCGCGTACGGGAACAGCACCAGGGCGCCGATCACCCCCATGGCCAGCACCGAGCGGTACATCGCCGCACTGCTGGGGAACGCCGTGAACAAAAGCGAGACCAGCACCGTCAGGAACCAGTAACGGGCGTTGGAAATCGGGTTGTTCACTACCAGGTTTACGGCTGCCAGCGCGATCCACACCAGGACGGTGGACGGCGCGCGCCGCGCCCGGCGCGAGGTCACCAGCCGTCGGGTGTAGAAGAGCAGCGCCAGCAGTGCGGGCACCGTACCGAAACCCTTCAGGAACGCCGAGCCCACATTGGACTCCCCGGAAGCGACCCCGCTCTCCGCGACCGAGGCGCTGATCTCCTGCCTGCTGGAGAAGAACACGGCGGGCCCGCCGAGCTTCAGCACGTAGTAGCCGCTCGCCGCGAACGCGAGCAGCACCAGCAGCCGCAGCCTGACCGGGTGCGCCGTGGCAGGGCCGCCGCCGCCTCCGCCTTCACGGGTTGGGGCGCGCCGCCGCAGTGGACGCCGGGACGCCAGCAGTGCCCCGAGATCGAAGGCCGCACACCCCACGAGGATCAGGGCGATCGCCGTGACCAGGTCGGCCCGCGGCCCGACCGCCGGCGTCGGCGTCTGACCGATGACCGCCTGGGCGAACGGCGCCACGCCCATCGCGATGTACACGAACATCCAGAAGACGCCCTGCAGCAGCCGCCGCCGCGTGGACAGGACCATGGTGGCCAGCCGGGCCCCCGAGTAACACGTCAGCACGAGCTGCAGCCAGTACGCAGTGTCCCGGGAACCGGTCCCGGGCTGGGCGGCGATCAGCGCAGGCAGGAAGCAGACCAGCCCCAGGATGAGCGGCACGGCCATCGCCCGCGACAGCATCGCCCAGGACATCGGCTTGGCGGGCGGCTCGACCGACGGGCGCGGGCTGCCGCCCCGTACGGGCGCGGACGGCGGTGCCCCGTGCACGGACGTCATCGTTCCCCCGTTCCGCGAGCCTGTGACCCTTTGAACACCTTAACGAATCAACCCACTTGAGGTGATGTGATGACTAGTCTGTGAACAGCCGGCCGAGGTTGAGGGGAACCCTGGTGAAGATCCTGCACATCGTCACGCTGCACACCCCGGACCATGCTTTCGGTGGTCCGACCCGGGTCGCCCTGAACCTTTCGAAGGTCCAGCGCGCCGGGGGCGACGACGCCCGGATCATGGCCCTGGGCGACGGCTTCGACGGTCCGCTGCCCGGCGCCGTGGAGGGGGTGCCCGTCCACCTCTTCCAGGCCCGTCACCTGCTGCCGATGTTCGAGGTCAGCGGAATCACCTCCGGGGCGCTCCTGATGTCGGCGCGCCGCATGATGCGCGGCGCCGACCTCGTCCATGTACACCTGATGCGCGACCTGGTGACGCTGCCCGCCGCGCTGCTCGCGCTGGCCACCCGAACCCCGCTCGTCGTCCAGACGCACGGCATGGTGGACCCCACCCAGAAGCGCGTGGCACAACTGACCGACCTGCTGGGGGTACGGAAGGTTCTGCGCGGCGCGGACGCGGTGCTCCACCTGACCGAGGCCGAACGGATCGATGTGAACGCCGTCGCGGCCCCCGTCGCGCTCACCAGGACGGTGCGACTGGTCAACGGCGTGCGCCCGCAGGAGCTCAAACCCGCCCGCGACCCGGCCCGCCCGCCGACCGTGCTCTTCCTCGCCCGGATCCAGGAACGCAAGCGGCCGGAGGACTTCGTGGCCGCGATGCCCGCGGTCCTCGCGACCCACCCGGACGCGCGCTTCGTCCTGGCCGGTCCCGACACCGGCGCCCTCCCCGGCACGCTGCGACTGGCCCGCAGCCTGGGCGTACTGGACTCGCTCGACCATGTCGGGCCGCTCGGCCACGAAGAGGTGCTGGCAGCCGGACGACAGGCCGATGTGTACGTACTGCCGTCGATCGAGGAACCCCTCGGCGTCTCGGTCCTCGAGGCGATGTCCGTCGGCACGCCCGTGGTCATCACCCGTACCTGCGGCCTCGGCCCGGACGTCGCGCAGGCCGGAGCCGGCCGGGTGATCGACAGCCGGGTGGGTGAGGACGAGACCAACGCGCAGAAGGTCGCGCAGGCCGTCCTGGAACTGCTGGAGCCCGAGGCCAACGCCGAGGCGGGGCAGGCCGCCTGGGAGCTGGTCAACGAGCACTTCACCATCGACGTCGTGACCGGGACGCTCCGGCGGACCTACGAGGACGTGGTCCGCCGGAAGCGCGGATGACTCAAGCAGTAGGCGTCTCACGCGACTTGAGCGCGATCTGCCATCGGTAGAAGCTCATCGCCAGGGCGAAGTCGAACCCCGCCCGCCCGTCCAGGAATCCCCGCCGGTACAGGTACATGTACGCGAAGGACACCAGCGGCTTGAACGGCGCCTTGTGGAACAGCTGCCCCTGCCGGGACTTGACCCGGCGCACCTGTTCCTTCACGTCGGGATGGTGCTCCAGCCACGCCTCCCAGTCCGAGTACCGGTTGTGCCGCTCGAACCAGGCGGTCACCGGGTCGAGGTCCTGGTGCTCGATCGGGTTGCGGAGGGACCCCGCACTCTCCGCCACCGGCTGGTAGTGCCCCTCCACCTCGCCGATGCCGGGCGCGGCGAGGTCGCCCACCTCCGGATAGTGACTGCGGGTACGGTCGGTCAACGAGCGCTTGCGGATGGTGTATCCGTGCCGCAGCCGCTTCCCCGAGAACCAGTATCCCAGCGGGATGTCGTACGCCGCCGGCCTCGGCGCGGCCGGATCGGCGAAGACCTGCCGCAGTTCCGCCAGCAGCCCGGGGCTCAGCCGTTCGTCCCCGTCGAGCAGCAGGATCCAGTCCAGGTCCGTGCGGACATGGTCCAGGCACCACTGCTTCTTCCTGGGGTGCCCGCCGTCCCAGGTGTACAGGACGACCTCGGCCCCGCACTCCGCGGCGATCTTCGCCGTGTCGTCGTTGCTGTGCGAGTCGACGACGACGACCGCCTCGAAGTGGCCGAGGACCGACTTCACCGCCTCGGCGATGTTGAGCCCCTCGTTCTTCGTGGGGATCGCCACGGCTATGGGCAGCTTGCTCATCCGTTGTCTCCTTCGAGCAGCCAGGCGTAGCAGCCTGTGGAGGTGAAGGAGCGGGCCGCCGCCGGGATCGTGATCGCGGTCCGCTTCCCGTCGTCGGAGGAGCCCGACGCCAGGTCCTTCCCGTTCGCCCCGGCGATCTGCCAGCTGCAGGTCTTGGCGGGGGTGACGTCGCGGTAGCGCCCCGGACGCAGTTGCCTGCCCTCGTACGTCCCGTCGGCGTAGCCTCCGGCCGCCCGCTCCACCAGGTCCTGGTGCTGGACGCACAGGTGCGCGACAGCCGGTTTCGCGTCGGCGATCTCACCCGTGACGATCGCGCCGACGGCCGTGTCCCGGTCCACCTTGACGAGATAGGTCAGCCGGTCGCAGGTCTCCTGTCCGGTCTGGAGCACGGCGGCCGGGTCCATGCCCTTGGGCACCCGGTCGACGAGGTACTCCTTCTGCTTCTTCGTGAACGAGCCGGTGGCCGGGGTGAGTTCGGTCTCAGGCAGCTTCGGGGGTTCGCTGGTGGCGGAGGAGGTCTGTGGATCCGTGGTGGAAGGACTCCCGGAGCCGGCCTCCGGGCCCGACGAGGCCGCCGGACCCGCGGCGGCCGTCTTCTCCGCCTTCTCGTCGGAGGACGAGCCGCAGGCGGCCAGCGCCGCCGTCATCACGATGACGGCGGCGCCGGCCAGGAACGGATACCTCATTCACCTGTCCTCAGCGCGTAGTGGGCGGCTACCTTCGCACCGCTCAGCGCGGTCGGGTAGACCGCCGTCTCGTCGATCTGACCGGCGAAGAAGTTGCTCGTCGGGCGGTTCGGCCAGCCGGCCAGGTTGTCCCCGCCGACTCGCCAGTAGCCCTGGTAGTTCCGGTTGCCGGTGTACAGGAAGTTGGAGGCGCGCAGCTGCCCGTCCACGTAGAGCGCCATGCCTCCGGAGCCCTGGGTGGCCACCACATGGTGCCAGGCCCCGTCGTTGTAGGCGGCCGAGGTGGTCACCGTCCGGTAGCCACCGCTGTAGACCCCGAACATCAGGCGTCCGTCATTGCGCATGTACACCTGCTTGTCGTGCACTCCGCTGTTCTCCATGGTCAGATTGCCGAAGCCGATGATCTTCCCTCCCCTGGTGGTCGTGGTCTTGATCCACGTCTCCGTGGAGAACGTGGTCGGCTGGGCATGCGGCCTGTTGCTGTAGGCGTACTCATCCGTGCCGTTGAAACCGATCGCGGTCGACGGTCCGGCGATAGCGGCCGGAGTCTGGCGGTAGGACGGCGCGTTGCGCAGGAAGCCGTTGTCCAGGCCGCCCGAGGCGTCGGCCGCGAACGTCGAGGTGGCCTCGTCGTAGCGCCAGTACAGCGAAGCGCCGTCGGCGATCACCTTGGCGGGGTACGCCTCGGCCGCTGACGCCACGACAGCCGTCACCGCGGGCGACTTGGCGCTGGTGTTGGTGCCGTCGCTCGCACTGATCCGGTACGTGTGCGTCTCACCCGGTGCCACGTCCTGGTCCGTCCACGTCAGTTGCGGACGGTCCCAGAACAGCGAGGACCCCGTGACAGTGTGGACGGGAGTACTCGCGCCGTCCTTGTAGATCCGGTACGTCAGCGCCCCGTCGTCCGTGTCGAAGCTGGTCTGCCAGTTCACGTCCACCTCGCCCGTACGGACCGTGGAGACACTGGCGTTGGGCACCCAGGGCGCCCCCGTGTCGGGGCCGTCGGCGAACCGGGTCAGCCCCTGCTGCGCGGCGCCGTTGACGGTGGTGAACTCGCCGCCCACCCACAGGTAGTGGTGACCGCCCTTGTCCGTCTGCGCCATCACCCGCGGACCGACGGGCTCGCCGATGCCGTCATTGGTGTCCGGGAACCACGGCAGCAGCTTCGGGTCGTCGACCGCCTGGGCCAGCAGGTGCTTGCGCGGCTGGTCGGGGAATTCACCCATGGACGCGCAGTCATGGGCGTGACTGCCGCTGTACAGCACGCCGTCGTGCACCAGCAGCGCCTGCGTGGCGCCCAGGCAGGTGTCGCGCCAGACCTGGGAGAAGGTGGCGAGGTCGAGCGCGATCCGGCCGTCGAAGACACCACCGCCGGTGCCCTCGTTGGCGGTGTAGAACTGGGTGGCGTCCGAGGTGAGGTCCTGCACCGTCGAGGTGTTGGGAATGAACCCCGGATAGCTCTTGTCCAGGGCACCCGTGGTCGCGTCCACCACGGCCAGCGCGTGCGAGTTCGTCCCGTTGACGGTGAAGAAGTCTCCTCCGATCACCACGTGCTGACCGTCGGGCGTGATCTCCACGGCCCGGCCGACCTCGTCCGTGTTCGCGGTGAACGGCTTGAGCTGGGCGCCGGTGGTCACGGCGGCGAACTTGTTGCGGGTCTGCCCCGCGACGCTGTTGAAGTCACCGCCGAGATACACCGTGTCGTCGGTGACGGCGAGCGCCCGTACGGTCGCCGACACGGCGACCTTGAAGTCCTCGCGGGGGGTGCACGTGGCCGTGTCGACGGCCGCGATGTTGCTGACCCCGACCCCGTTCACCGCCCCGAACTGACCGCCCGCGTAAAGGGTGTCGCCGTCCGGGGACAGTACGAGGGACCGCACGGTCGCGGTCCCCGAGGAGAGGGTGAACGACAGGCTGCAGCCGGTCGGCGCGCCGGTCGCGGCGTCGAACGCGGCGAAGTTCACCGCCGGCTGCTCGGACGTGCCGGCCGCTGCGTCCGGCGGCCGTACGGTGGAGAAGGTGCCGCCCGCGTAGACCACCCCGTCGGCCGACGCGGCCATCGACCAGACGATGCCGTTGGTCTGCCAGGTGGACAGGTCGTCCGCGGTGATCGACACCGGCGGGGTGAGGGCCGCTGCCGGGGAGCCCCCGGCAGCGGCGGCGCTCAGGGCCCCGGCGAGCAGGCAGAGCGCGGCGGCCGCGGCACGCGTGCGGCCGCGTGCGCCAGGTCTGCGCCCCGTACTTTCGTTCATCATTCAGCTCCGAAGGTGAGAACGAGCTGCGGCCGGTAGGCCGCGGTTGCGACCTCGCTCGACCAGATGCGGAGACTGTCCGTCCCGCTGCTGGTGAGGGCGAGTGAGTAGGCGGAGCCCAGGGCTCCGCCCAGCGCCGGCGCGTTCAGCTCCACCGAGTAGTCCGTGGAGACGGCGGTCGCGCCGGAGATGGTCCCCAGCGCCGTCGCGGCGAGCGACGGCCGGGTGTTGTAGGTGACCGCCGACTCGGTCCACGCGCCGGTGACCGGCACGAGAGTGTGGCTGTCGGCCGAGCCCGCGGTGGAGTCCGACGAGGTACGGAAGGTGAGCCGGGCGCTCTTGAGCTCCTGCCCGGCCGGGGCGGCAGGCAGGGTGAAGCGGAGGTACCCGAGATACGGCGTGGTGCCCCGGGAGGCGAGCTGACTGTCGTTGTAGGTGGTGTTCGCCGCGACACCGTTGACGTAAGCGTCCTCCGTCGGCGCCAGCGTGACCGTGGTGTCGCCGGGCCCGGACGGGGTGTCGGCCAGATTGTGGTGTGCGGCCACCTGAGCGGCGGTCAGCGCCGACGGGTAGACCGCCGTCTCGTCGACCTGTCCCGCGAAGTAGGTGCTGGTGGGACGGTTCGGCCAGGCGGTGGTCATGGCGTCCCCGCCCACCCGCCAGTAGCCGTTGTACGACCGGTTGCCGGTGGTGGCGTTCGTGCCGGCCTGTACGCCGTCCACGTACAGGCGCATGCCGGACGGGCCCTGGGTGGCGACCGCGTGGTGCCAGACGTTGTCGTTGTACGAGCCGGCCGAGGTGATCGTCGGACGGCTGCTGGAGCTGCCGACCTGGACGCCGAAGGCGAGACGCCCGTTGTCGGTGAGGTAGAGGATCTTGTCGGAGATCCCGCTGGTGTGCCCCTGGGCGGTGCCGATGTTGCTGCCGTACCCGACGATCCGCCCGCCGCGGGTCGTGCCAGTGCGGAACCACGTCTCGATGGAGTACGGGGTCGGTGAGGTGTAGTGGTGCAGCCGGTCGCTGTAGACGTACTCGTCGGTGCCGTTGAGGGAGAGAGCTGTGGAGCCGGTCACGGCGGACGGGGTCGAGCGGTACGAGGGGGTGTTCATGTACACGCCGCCGTCGGCGTTGTCCGAGGCGTCCGAGGCGAACGAGCCGCCCGCCTCGTCGTAACGCCAGTACAGGTCCGCCCCGTCGGCGAGCACACGCTCCGCGTACGGACTCGCCGAACCGGACGCGACGACGGAGGCGTTCGCGGAGAGCGCGCTGGTGTTGGTGCCGTCGCTCGCGGTGATCCGGTACGCGTAGCTGCGGCCCGCCACGACGTCGGTGTCCGTGAAGGTCAGCTGCGGCCGGCTGAAGAACAGCGAGGAGCCGGTCGTGGTGTGCACCGGCGTCGATCCGCCGTTGCGGTACACCCGGTAGGTGAGCCGGCTGTCGTCCAGGTCCAGACTCGCCCGCCAGCTCACCCGCACCGCGCCGGCCCGTGGCGCGGAGAGACTGACCACGGGCGCGGAGGGCGCCCCGGTGTCCGGGGAGTCGGCGAACCGGGTGAGTGCCTGCTGCGCGACTCCGTTGACCGTGGTGAACTCGCCGCCCACCCAGAGGAAATCGCGTCCGTCGCGGGACGAGACGGTCAGTGCCCGCGGTCCCACCGGCTCACCGATGCCGTCATTGGTGTCCGGCAGCCAGCCGAGCATCGCCGGATCGTCGACGGACTGCGCGGTCAGGTGCTTGCGGACCTGGTTGGGGAAACCTCCCATGGTGGAGCAGTCGTGGACGTGGCTGCCCGCGTACAGCACCCCCCGGTAGACCCGCAGCGCCTGTGTGGCGCCCTGGCAGGTGTCCCGCCAGCGCTGGTCGAACGTGGTGAGATCCATGGCGAGACGTCCGTCGAACGAGGCGCCGCCGACACCCTCGCCGCCCACGTACCACCCTCCGGACGCGGTGTCGGTGACGATGTCCTTGATCACGGCGGACGACGGGATGAAGCTGTTGGTGTACGCGCGGGTCAGCGCGCCCGTACCGGCGGAAGTCACCGCGAGAGCGTGCGAGTTCGCGCCGCCCACCGTGACGAAGTCCCCGCCGATGAGCACGCTCTGCCCGTCCGGGGTGACCTTGAGCGTCCTGCCGGGATCATCGGCGTCCGGATTCCAGGCCGTCAGCGCACCGGCGGCCGTGACCGCGCCGAAGAAGCGGCGCGTCTGGCCGTTGACGCTCTGGAAGTCGCCGCCCGCGTAGACCGTGCCGTTCGCCGCCACGTCGAGGGCCCGCACGGTCGCCCCGAAGCTGGGTGCGAACCCTGGACGCGGCGTGCAGGTGGCGGTGTTGACCGCGACCAGGCCGTTGGCGGCGGTCCCGTTCACCGCGTTGAAGTAACCGCCCACGTACAGCGTGGACTTGTCGGGGGAGACCGCGAACGCCCGCACCGTCGCCGTGCCGCTGCTGCGCGTGAAGGAGAGCGAGCAGCCGGCGGGCGCGCCGGTGGCCGCGTTGAACGCCGCGAAGTTGACCGCCGAGGTGGTGTTGCTGCCCGCGGGGGAGCCGGCCGGGCGGACATTGCTGAAGGTGCCGCCCGCGTAGACGACTCCGTTCGCCTCGGCGAGGGACCAGACGATGCCGTTCGTCTGGTACGTGGCGAGGTTGTCGGCGGTGAAGCCGACCGGCGGAGTGAGCGCGGCGGCCGGGGGAGCGGTGACCGCGGAAGCTGTCAGGACTCCGGCCGTGAGGGCGAGAACGGCGGTGAACACACCGCTGCGGCTGCGTCTGAGACGCCCGTGGCAGCTCATCGGTCCACCCGCACGGCGGCTCCGGTGAGCTGGTCGGCCAGCTGCCGGACATCGGCGTCGACCATGATCCGGGCCAGTTCCTGCGACTTCACGGCGGGCTTCCAGCCCAGCAGTTCCGCGGCCTTGGACGCGTCCCCGATCAGCGCGTCGACCTCGCTGGGGCGCTCGTACTTCGCGTCGTACCGGACGTGTTCGCGCCAGTCGAGACCGGCGTGCTCGAAGGCGTACTCCAGGAACTGCCGGACGCTGACCCCCTCGCCGGTCGCCACCACGTAGTCGTCCGGGGTGTCGCACTGGAGCATCCGCCACATCGCGTCGACGTACTCGGGGGCGTACCCCCAGTCGCGCACCGCGTCCAGGTTCCCCAGGTGCAGATGCGTCTGCAGACCCGCCTTGATCCGGGCCACCCCGCGGGTGATCTTCCGGGTCACGAAGGTCTCGCCCCGGCGCGGCGACTCATGGTTGAACAGGATCCCGTTGACCGCGTACATCCCGTACGCCTCACGGTAGTTGACGGTTGCCCAGTACGAGTAGACCTTGGCGACGCTGTACGGGCTGCGCGGATGGAAGGGGGTCTGCTCGTTCTGCGGCGGCGGGTTGGCGCCGAACATCTCCGACGAGGACGCCTGGTACACACGGGTGTCGATGCCGCTGGCGCGCACGGCCTCCAGCAGCCGGATCGTCCCCAGACCGGTGACGTCACCCGTGTACAGCGGGGCGTCGAAGGAGACCCGGACGTGCGACTGCGCGCCGAGGTTGTAGACCTCGTCGGGCCGGATGTCGCGCATCAGGTTCACCAGGGCCACCCCGTCGGCGAGATCGGCGTGATGCAGCACGAACGAGCGGTTCTCCTCCTCCGGGCCCTGGTAGATGTGGTCGATCCGCTCGGTGTTGAAGCTCGACGAGCGGCGTATGAGGCCGTGGACCGTGTATCCCTTCTGGAGCAGCAGTTCGGACAGGTACGAACCGTCCTGTCCGGTCACGCCGGTGATGAGCGCGGTCTTCGCCATGTCTCCCCCTTCTGCGGCCGCCTGAGAGGCGGTCGGGCAACGCCGAAATTTCAGAGTTTGAGTGATCTGCGGCAAAACGTCACCGCGTCATACAGCTGCTGGCACAATCCGAGCCATGACGACTGATCTCCCCGGCCCTCCCCAGGAATCCGTCCCGTCCCTGCTACGCCCCGGCGCCCGTGTGTTCGTCGCCGGCCACCGCGGTCTGGTGGGCTCGGCGCTGGTGCGCCGACTGACCGCCGACGGCCATGAAGTGATCACCCGCGGGCGCGACCGCCTCGACCTGCGCGACGCCGAGCGGACCGGGTCCTTTCTGCGTGATGTGCGTCCCGACGCGGTGGTGCTCGCCGCCGCCAAGGTCGGCGGAATCATGGCCAACAGCACGTATCCCGTGCAGTTCATCGAGGACAACCTGCGCATCCAGCTGAGCGTGATCGCAGGCGCGCACGCCGCCGGGGCCGAGCGGCTGCTCTTCCTCGGCTCGTCCTGCATCTATCCCAGACTGGCCCCGCAGCCCATCCCCGAGACCGCACTGCTCACCGGCCCCCTGGAGCCGACCAACGAGGCCTACGCCCTCGCGAAGATCGCGGGAATCGTGCAGACCCAGTCCTACCGCCGCCAGTACGGCGCCTCGTACATCAGCGCCATGCCGACCAATCTCTACGGACCGGGCGACAACTTCGACCTGGAGACCTCGCACGTCCTGCCCGCACTGATCCGCCGCTTCCACGAGGCGCGGCAGAGCGACGCCCCGGCCGTCACGCTCTGGGGCTCCGGAAGCCCCCGACGTGAATTCCTGCACGTCGACGACCTGGCCGCCGCCTGCGTTCTGCTGCTGGAGCGGTACGACGGTGACGCGCCCGTCAACATCGGCTCCGGCACGGACCTGACGATCCGTGAACTCGCCTCCACCATCGCGGAAGTGACGTCGTATCAGGGCGGGGTCGACTGGGACACAGCCAAACCGGACGGCACTCCGCGCAAGCTCCTGGACGTGTCCCGGCTTTCCTCCCTCGGTTTCGAGCCGCAGATCCCGCTGCGCGACGGAATCGCGCGGACCTACGCCTGGTGGCTGGAACGACAGGGCGCACAGGTCTGACCCGCTCCCGGGGCCGGACCCTGCGGCCGGGTGGACCGTCGCGACTGCGCGACCGCCCACCCGGCCCGCTCTCGTCTCTCTCATCCGACGCCGCCCGTGCTCAGTACGCCCCGCGGCCGTCGGTGACGGCGCGCAGCGTACGGGCCATGAGTCCCATGTCCGTGGCCACCGACCAGTTGTCGACGTACCACAGATCGAGCGAGACGGTCTCCTGCCAGGACAGGTCGGACCGTCCGCTGACCTGCCAGAGGCCGGTCAGGCCCGGCCTGACCGCGAGCCGCCTCAGCTCACGCTCGTCGTAGCGGGACACCTCGTCCGGCAACGGCGGCCGCGGGCCGACCAGGGACATGTCACCCCGCAGTACGTTGAAGAGCTGGGGCAGCTCGTCGAGGGACGAGCGGCGCAGCAGGCGGCCGACGCGGGTCACCCGGGGATCCCGGCGCATCTTGAACATCGGACCGTCGTTCTCGTTCGACGTCACCAGCTGCGCCTTGTGCTGCTCGGCGTCCACCACCATCGAGCGGAACTTCCACATGGTGAACGGCCGGTTGTGCTGCCCCTTACGGATCTGCCGGTGGAAGACCGGTCCGGCCGAAGTCAGCCGGACCGCGGCCGCGATCATCAGCAGCAGCGGGGCCAGGGCGATCAGGCCGAGAGCCGCGCCGGTGCGGTCGACCGCGGCCTTGAGTGCCTGCTGCGGGCCGTGCCGCAGCGGCGGCACGATGTGCAGCAGGGTCAGCCCGGCCGCCGACGAGGGGCGGACCCGGCTGTCGGCGACCTCCGAGAGGTGTGACAGCACGGACAGGTCGAGCCCGCCGTCGTGCAGCCCCCAGGACAGTCGCCGCAACCGCTCCTCGGCGAGCTGCGGCCCCGGCACCACCAGCGCCATGTCCGCTTCGTGGGCGAAGGCCGCACCCAGTACCGTCGAGGCGTCGTCGTCGGCGGGCTCGGGCGCGAGCCGCCCCGGCACCGGAGCCTCGCAGGTCAGGGCCGACGTCCCCACGGGCACGGCGGCCACCACGAGGTAGCCGTGATCCGCCCGGGAATCGAGCAGCCGCACCGCCCGGTCCACCCCCGAGGCCTCGCCGACCACCAGGACGCGGCGGACCGTCCGGTACCGACCGGACCACGGCAGCCGCCGCACTCCGGAGACCGCCGCCGTCGTCAGCAGGCCCGGAATCAGCGCCACGACGGCCGTCGCCGGATCGATGGTGCCGTCGGCCACGGTCCAGAGCACCGCCATCAGTCCGATGAGCAGCAGCCAGTCCCCGGTGGCGGTCGGTGCACCCGGTGGCCGGCCCGTGCCCCGCACCGCGTACCGGCCGCGCGCGGCCCGTACGCCTGACCACACCATCGCGGCTGCGGCCGCGCCGGCCAGGGCCCTGGGCTGTCCGTCGGTGCGCAGGACGAGCCAGGCGGGAATCCCCAGACCGAACAGGTCGAAGCCGATGACGAGTGGCAGATACCGGCCCGGTCTTCTTCTCGGCCCAGGCCGGGCGGAACGGTCGCGCTGTACGGTCCGGCCCTGCCGCAGCCGGTCGAACTCCTGGCTGCGAGGCCTGTGCGAAGCGGTCCGTGGACGAGGCGCCCCCGCCAGTCCCACGGGTCCTGATATTTCGGATTCGGGTAGCTCGACATGCCCCATGAACCCCCCAGTCACAGTTGCATTGCCACAAACGGGACGCATCCGCCGATCCTGTGGACTGACGGATGCGCCATCGCTCGGTGCACGATATCCACACACGTGCCATTTCGCTGGAGTTCCAGTGAAGTTCAGACATGCGAGATGATCCGGGACTCGTCCCGTTCCGTACCGGATCTCAGGTTCTGTGGTCGGCTGTTGGTATTTGGGTCCTGCCGGAACCGGATGGTGTGCGGATTTGTACCTTCACCCGCCAACTACGTTGCGTGGTGCCAGGGTTGATCGCTACGGGCCGCTCGCCTCCGCTGTACCTGCCGCTGTCTGGGAGAATGCGGTGCCGGGGACAGTGCCCGGCCACGAGCGAAAGAGGAACGCACGGTGACTCCCGCGGAGACGAACTGGGCCGGCAACATCACGTTCGGGGCGAGGCGGTTGTGCATGCCCCGTACGGAGGCCGAACTGCAGGAGACGGTCGCCGCCTCCACCACGGTGCGGGCCCTGGGCACCCGGCACTCGTTCAACACGGTCGCCGACACCGCCGGAGACCTCGTCTCGGTGGCCGGGCTGCCACGGACGGTCGACATCGACCCGGCGGCGCGGGCGGTCACGGTCAGTGCGGGGCTCCGCTTCGGCGAGTTCGCCGGTGAGCTCGACGAGAGCGGCTTCGCGCTGCACAATCTGGGCTCGCTGCCGCACATCTCGGTGGCCGGTGCCTGCGCTACCGGAACCCATGGTTCGGGCGTCGGGAACCGCTCTCTCGCGGGGGCCGTCCGGGCCCTGGACATGGTGACGGCGGACGGTGGGACGGTCACCCTGCGGCGCGGCGACGCGGACTTCCCCGGTGCGGTGGTGTCCATGGGAGCCCTGGGCGTGGTGACCCGGCTGACACTGGATTTGGTGCCTGCTTTCGACGTCCAGCAGTGGGTCTACGAGGACCTGCCCGAGTCCGTGCTGACCGGCGGATTCGACGAGGTGATGTCGGCCGCGTACAGCGTCAGCGTCTTCACCGACTGGCGGCCGGGGCCGGTGGGCCAGGTGTGGCTCAAGCAGCGGGTGGGGCACGAGGGGCCGCAGCAGGCTCCGGCCGAGTGGCTCGGCGCCCGGCTCGCCGACGGTCCGCGGCACCCGATCCCCGGGGTCCCGGCCGGGAACTGCACCCGGCAGGAGGGGGTCCCCGGCGCCTGGCACCGGCGCCTGCCGCATTTCCGGCTCGAGTTCACCCCGAGCAACGGCGACGAACTGCAGTCCGAGTACTTCGTGGCCCGGAAGGACGCCGCCGCCGCGTACGAGGCCGTGGGCCGGCTCCGGGAGCGGATCATCCCCCTGCTGCAGATCTCCGAGATCCGTACCGTGGCCGGCGACGACCTGTGGCTGAGCCCCGCGTCCGGCCGTGATTCGGTGGCCTTCCACTTCACCTGGGTCCCCGACGGCGAGGCCGTCGCACCGGTGCTCGCGGAGATCGAGGAGGCGCTGGCGCCGTTCGGTGCCCGCCCGCACTGGGGCAAGGTCTTCGGCACCGCCCCCGATGTCCTGCGCACCCTGTACGCGCGGTACGAGGACTTCGAGAAGCTGATGGCCCGTTACGACCCGGCAGGCACGTTCCGCAACGACTTCCTGGACCTGAACTTCCCCAGGTGACCTCCGGCCGCCTCCCAGTCGGCTTGCTGGGCCGGAACTGCCCCAGTGAACCCGTGCTGCGTCCCGGGCCGGCCCCGCTCCTGCGGGATCAGCGGCTCTCGCGTTCCTCTCCGGCCCGGGACGGCCAGGCGGCCGCGGATCTGCCCGGGGCGAGCTGTTCCACCACATCGGCCAGCTCCTCGCAGGCCTGCTCGATCCGGCGCCGCACATTCTGCTGTTCGGCGACCACGGCGGCCAGCAGCAGAGCGGTGAGCGCGACGGCCCCGTTCAGGATCGTGAGGTTGATCATCACCTCGATGATGGTGTGGTCCGCGAACGGTCCCACTCGCTCCGTGCCCGCGATGATCGCCATGACGGACATCAGCAGGGCGCACGGCGCGCTGCCGGCGAGCTGG
Source organism: Streptomyces sp. NPDC087901 (assembly GCF_044742205.1). NCBI lineage: Bacteria > Bacillati > Actinomycetota > Actinomycetes > Kitasatosporales > Streptomycetaceae > Streptomyces > Streptomyces sp. NPDC087901. Next base: position 410,729 of record NZ_JBIUUC010000005.1, on the reverse strand, counting down.
AAGCGCAGCGCCGCCCAGATGAGGATCGGGAACAGCAGGTAGAGCATCGACAGCGAACTGCGCGTGGCCAGCAGCGAGCCCGCCACCGCGACGACCAGCAGCGCCCCCGCCTCCGCCCACCGGTCGGAGGCGCGCGGCATCCGCGCCTTGCGCAGCACGAGCAGCAGCGGGGTGACGACGAGGACGCCCATGACATCCCCGGCCCACCATGCCGCCCAGACCGACCAGAACCCGTCGGGGAGTTTGCCGTCGGCCAGCAGCACGACGGTTCCCGTGGTCGCGCTGATGACCATGCCGGCCATCGCGCCGAGGAAGACCAGGACGACACCGTCGCGCAGCCGGTCCAGCTCCGTGCGGAAGCCGACTCTGCGCAGCAGCAGGAAGGCGCAGACGGGCGCGAGCGTGTTGCCCGCCACGACGAGGGCGGTGGACGCCGTCACCGATCCGCTGAGGGTGGCGATGACGAGCAGGGAGCCGAGCGCGATCCCGGGCCAGACGCGCAGCCCCATGTACAGCAGGGCGCTCAGCGCGATTCCGGTCGGTGGCCACAACGGAGTGATCACCGCCCCGTGGACGGTCACCTTACGGAGCAGCCCCAGGTCCGCGGCCACGTAGTAGGCACCGGCGACGGCCAGGATGCGCAGTAATGCCACGGCCGTGCGTCGGTGCCTCTCGCTGCGGATCACGGTTCTCATCAGACACCGGCTGTGACGAGAGGCGGCCGCGTGACACGCGCCGGTCCCCCCGGCCTCATCCGGAGACGGCGGGAAATGCCTCGTGGCGCAGGACGAGCACGGCGGCGTCGTCCGTGTGCCCGGTACGCTCCGCCGTCCCCAGGATCGCGTCGGCCAGCTCGTCCGCACTGTCGCCGACGCGCGAGCTCACCAGCCGCACGACGGCGTCCAGTCCCTCGTCGATGGGGTACGACGGCCCTTCGATCACACCGTCGGTGAGCAGGACGAAGGCCCCGCCGGTCGTGAGCCGCCGGGTGGTGACCGGGTACTCCTCACCGCTCTGGATCCCGAGCGGCAGACCGCCCTCGTCCTCGGTGACGCCGGAGCGCCCGTCGGCCGTGGCCCACACCGCGCCCACATGACCGGCACGGGCACTCTGGAGTTCCCGGGTCCGCGGATCGAGCCGGACGAAGGTGCAGGTGGCCAGGGGGCCGGAGTCCACGGCCAGCAGCAGGTCATTGGTCCGGCGTACGACTTCGCCCGGATCGGTGGCAGTGGTCGCGAGCGCGCGCATCGCGATCCGGATCTGGCCCATGAAGGCCGCCGCCTCGACGTCGTGTCCCTGCACGTCCCCGATGGCGAAGGCGAGTGAGCCGTCCGGCAGCAGGAACCCGTCGAACCAGTCACCGCCGATGTCCAGGCCGCTCTGCGCGGGGGTGTACCGGGCGGCGGTCTGCAGGCCGGGCAGGTCGGGCAGGACCGAGGGGAGCATCCCGCGCTGCAGTGCCTCGGCGAGCTCCACCCGCGCCTGATGCAGCTCGACCTCCCGGCGCGCCTGCGACGTGAGGTGCTGGAGGGTGGTGAGCAGTTCCTCGGCACTGGCCGGGCGGGGAGGGCGACGCCGGTTCATGGGCCTCTCCGCAGGGCAGGTGGTGGCCATCTGCGCCACAGTTCCGTCGTGGCGGGTCGGTCCGGGAGCCCGACGCTGGTGACCCGGAGGGCAAGGGCCGCGGCCCGGCGGCTGCGGGCGTGGTCCCTGCATCCTATTTCGGTCAGGGGATCCGCGCAGGCCGAGCCGGAACGGGCGTGCGGGGCCGGTTGGGTGGATGCTGGGAATGGACCCGTACGGCGGCGGGCGCCCGCCTGCCGGTGCGGCCCGGGAGGTGCGCGATGAATCGCACGATGGAGTGGACGGTCCGTGTCGATCTGTCGGAGGACGACGGGACGACGAAGGCGGAGGCGGTGCTGGACACCGGCACGGCGAGACTCACCGGCCACGGGGTCGCCCGATGCAGCCCGCAGGACCCGGACGTGCCCGCCATCGGTGACGAACTGGCGGCCAGCCGCGCGATGCGCGATGTCGCCGGTCAGCTGATGAGTGTGGCCGACCGCGAGCTGGGGCAGGCAGGTGCGGGATCCGGGGACGGGCCCGTGCCGCCGCCGTACGCCTGGTCGGACGCGACGGCCTGACACCGGTCCGGCTGCTGCCGGCGGGGCATCGCCACGGTCGTGGACCCGCCCGCCCCGGTGTCCGGGGCGGGCGGGCCCGGTACGTCACCGGTGATCAGTCGACATAGGTGATGTCGGAGGTGGCGTACAGGCAGTTCGTGCTGTCCGGGCCGGTGCCCGTCTTGGTGGGCTCGCCGCTCGTCACACCCTTGTACTTGGTGCAGATGTCGATGTCCCGGTCGCCGTCGTCGTAGATCGTCACGCCGGAGAGGCGGGCGGTGTCACCGTAGTTGGGGTTGATCCCCACGAGACCGTCGCCCGGCGCGGTGATCCATACGTTCTGCACCTGGACGTGCCGGCCGTACTGCGTCGAGCAGTTGCCGCAGGAGCGGTAGAGCTTGCCGAAGTCGCTGACCTGGAAGTTCTTGATGATCAGGGTGCCTCCCCCGTTGTGCTGGAACACCTTGTCGTCCGCCAGCTTCGCGCCGCCGCCGTCGATCGTGCGCACCAGCGAGGAGGAGCTGCCGAGGAAGGTGGCGGCATCCTCGCCCACGTCCTCCCACCACACGTTCTTCAGGGTGCAGGCGCCCAGGCAGTGCACGCCGTCGGCGGCGGGGGAGCCGAGGATGACGTTTTGCAGCGTGGCGCCGTCCGCAAGCTCGATCAGGGCCGGCTGGTCCTCGTCCTGGCTGTCACTGCCCAGGTCGCCACTCCCGTAGAAGCGCTTCAGACCGCCGTCGTAGGTGCCGGAGACCTTCATCGTCGAGGTCACGGCCTGGCTGCTGGTGGCCGTCGGCCACGCGGGAGGGGAGCCGGGGTCGGTCGGAGGGTCGGTCGGCGGATCCGTGGGCGGGTCGGTCGGGGTCGAACCGGCCGCGGTGAACGTCCAGCGCTTGCTGGTCACCGAGTCACAGGAGTTCTGCTGGACGAGGGCGCCGGCCGCGGCCGAACTGTCCTTCACGTTCAGGCACTTGCCGCCGTTGGCGTTGACGACCTGGTACGTGTCGCCGCTGACCTGGGCGAGCGTCCACACCTGGCCGGCTCCGCCGGTGCAGCTCTGCTGCTCCACGGCCTTGCCCGCGCTCGTCGAGGCGTCGCGGACCCCGGCACACTTGGCGCTGTGCGCGGCGGTCAGGGTGTAGCCGCTGCCGGAGGCCTTGAGCTGCCACGACTGGTTCGCCGCGCCGCTGCAGGACCGCTGTCCGAGCTGGACGCCTTCGGAGGTTCCCGCGCCGGGAACCTCCAGACACAGTCCGCTGCCCGCGTTCGACAGGCTGTACGAGCCGGCTGCGGGGGCCGCCGTCGCGGAACCGGTCGCGAAGAGTGCCGTGAGTCCCGCGAGAACGAGCGAGGCGATCGCGACGAACGAGGCGGCTGCCCGGCTGCCTCTGCGTCTGGCATGCTGATTTCTGGTACGCACGGGTATTCCTTTCACCGCCTGCGGTGTCCTCCGCAGGCACCAATGAGTGGGTTGGTGCGGTGGTAGGCAATCCCTCGACCATCGGAACGACGTTCCTGATGTTCCGTATGGTGAACCGAGTTCTTGTATGAGAACAGCGGTGACGGTACGTCAACGGCATGCACCGGTCAAGAAGTGGGAGTGTCATGCTTCGGCACCCGCCCGGCCGGGCCGTAGCGTGACCGGGGGAGCGGCCGCGGCGGAGACCGGCCGACGGATATGACGAACCCCTGGGTGGCGCCATGTGCTGGAGTGCGACCGCCGATCTCGTCGCGGGTACGGCGATCGCGGCGATTGGCGCGGCCTGCGTGGCCCGGACCCGCCGGGCCCGGGACCTTCCGCTGGCGGCGCTGCCGCTGCTCCTGGGGGCCCATCAGATCATCGAGTCCGTGGTCTGGCGGTCGGACGGCGGTGCCGGTCCGGCCACCGTGGCCTGGGCGGTCATCGCCCTGCCGGTCCTGGCACTGTGGGTGCCGCTGGGCGTCATGTGCGCCGCCCCGCCGCACACGCGGCGCCGGCTCGTGGTCCCGCTGGCGGCGGGGGCGGCGACCTCGGCCGCTCTCGCGTACAGCCTGGCGGCCCGGCCGGTGACGGCGCAGATCCGCGGGCACACCCTCGGGTACGTCCTGGACCTGCCGCGGCCGGAACTGCTCGTGGCGGGCTACCTCCTGGCCACCGTCGGATCGCTGCTCCTGTCCGGCGACCGGGTGCTGGCATGGCTGGGCGTGCTGGTCGCGGGCGGGGCCGCGGTCTGCGCCGCGCTGTGGCGTCTGGAGTTCATCTCCACCTGGTGCGCGTTCGCCGCCGTCTGCTCGGTGGTCCTGCTCGGCTGGTCCGGCAGGCGCAGGGCCGGGCCCGCGGACCACCCCGCCCGGCCGGCCGGACCGTGACGGACACGGCCGGCCGGGCAGAGGCGATCGACCGGGCGGCCCCGGCCCGCGCCCGCAGGGCACCGATTTCGCGCTGAAGGCGCAGCAGACGCGGCCCCGGCCCGCGGCCGCGGGCTCAGGCCTCGCCGATGTGCCGGGCCACGACCGCGGCCGCGTCCGTGCCCCGCGGCAGGATCCCGTACTGGTGGCCACGGCCCTCACCGAGCCGGGCCTCGACGAACGCCTCGGCCATCGGCGCCGGGGCGTGACGCAGCATCAGCGAGGACTGCAGCGCCAGCGCCATGCCCTCGACCGTGGCCCGGGCCCGGGTCTGCGCGGCGACCGGGTCGCGCAGGTCCTCGGCGAGCTCCCGCCGCACCCGGCCGATGTGCGCGTCCAGTACGGCGCTCGCCCCGGACATGCCGTCCAGTTCGGCCCAGAACGCCTCCAGGGACTGCGGGGTCCGGGCGATCCCACGCAGCACGTCGAGGGCGATGACATTGCCCGAGCCCTCCCACACGGCCATCACCGGCTGCTCGCGGTAGCGGCGCGCCAGCGGCCAGTCCTCCGTGTAGCCGTTGCCGCCCAGGCACTCCAGCGCCTCGTAGGCGTGGTGCGGGCCCCGCTTGCAGATCCAGTACTTTGACACCGCGGTCGCCAGCCGCCGGAACATCGCCTCCTGCTCGCCGCTGTCCGCCTCGTACGCGTGGGCCAGCCGCATCGACGTCCAGGTCGCGGCCTCCGTCTCCAGTGCGAGGTCCGCGAGGACCGCGGTCATCGCCGGCTGGTCGGCCAGTCGCGCGCCGAACGCGCTGCGGTGGCGTGCGTGCCAGATCGCCTCGGACACCGACTGGCGCATGCCCGCCGTGGTGCCGAGCACGCAGTCCAGGCGGGTGTGGTTGACCATCTCGATGATCGTGGGAACACCCCGGCCGGGCTCGCCGACCCGCACGGCCCAGGTGTCGTCGAACTCGACCTCGCTGGACGCGTTCGACTTGTTGCCGAGCTTGTTCTTCAGCCGCTGGACCCGGACGGTGTTGCGTGTCCCGTCGGCCAGCACCCGGGGCACCAGGAAACAGGTGAGGCCCGCCTCTGCCTGCGCCAGAACCAGGAAGGCGTCCGACTGTGGGGCGGAGAAGAACCACTTGTGGCCGGTCAGAAGGTGGGCCCGGCCGTCCGCGTCGGAGGCTACCGGCACGGCCCGGGTGGTGTTGGCGCGGACGTCGGACCCGCCCTGCTTCTCCGTCATCCCCATGCCGAAGGTCAGGCCCGGCTTGGCGGCCGGGGCGAGCGGCCGCGGGTCGTACGAACGGCTCAGCAGTCCGGGCAGCCAGTCCCGGCCGACCTCGGGATCGCGCTGCAGGACCGGGACCACGGCGTGCGACATCGACATCGGGCAGGCGTGGCCCGGCTCGATCTGGGCGAACAGCATGAACGTCGCCGCCCGTGCGACGGCGGCTCCCGGCTTGGGATCGGCCCAACCCGCCGTGTGTGCGCCGTGCTCCACGGCCGCGCCGATGACCTCGTGATAGGCGGGGTGGAAGTCGATCTCGTCGACCCGGTTGCCGTACCGGTCGTGGGTGCGCAGGACGGGCGGGGAGGTGTGGGCGAGCTCGGCGTTGTGCTGGAACGCCTCCGAGCCGACCAGCCGGCCGATCCCGTGCAGCTCCTGCCCGTGCCACCCCGCACCGTACGCGTCGACAGCCTCGGTGAGGGGCGTGTTGGTGCCGTACTCGTCGAGGCCGGTGCGAGGCGGCGCCTGGTTGGTGACCTCGTGCGTGCGGTGCGGTGCGCCGGCCTCGGGGTGTGGGACGGCCGGGGTTGCGGTGGTGGTCATGGCGGGACTCCTGTCTGGGGTTCGGGACGTTCGGCGCGCAGCGGCAGCGGGTCGCCCGGGTCAGCCGGCGGGGGCCCCGACGGCCCTGAGGCACAGCGCCGTGATGCCGTCCACGACCGGGCCCGGGTCGGTGCGTTCGCCGACGGGGGAGAGCGGGCCGAGCAGCGCCTCGCTGACCGCGCCGATGACGGCCGCGGCCGCGAGCCGGGGGTTCTGGGCGGGCAGTTCACCTGTTGCCACACCCGCGGCGACGACCGACTCGGCGAGCGCGTGGTAGCCGCGCCGGTAGGTCAGCCGCTCCTGCTCGACGAGCGGATCGACGGGCTCGGCCAGCAGCGCCCACGCCGTGCGCGGACTGCGCAGCGCACGGTACGAGAACACCTCCACCAGCGCCCGCACCTGCTGCGCCGCCCCGCTTTCCGCCTCCACCGCCTCACGCACCGCGGCGAGCTCGTGACCGGCGACATGGCGGAAGACCGCGGCCAGGAGCTCCTGCTTCGAGGCGAAGTGGTTGTAGACGCTGCCGGTGGCGACGCCGGCGCGGTCGGCGAGCGCGGCGATGCTCGCCGCGGCGTAGCCGCCCTCGGTGAGCAGCTCCCGTGCGGCGTCCAGGAGTCGCGCCCGGTGAGCGAGCCGGGTCGCCTCGGTACGGGCGGTGGATCGGTAGGCCATGATGTTCTGAACCTCGATTCATACCTTGAGTACCACTCAACCACTCCCGGCGGATCCGCGCAATCACGGGCTTCGATCGATGTTCGAGGGAACCTCCGTGCTGCTTTCCCGGGGTAACGGAACGGGCGTTCAGATCCGGCCGGGCGGCCGCTGTTACGGGTCCTGGGGCCCGGGTGGCCGAGGTGGGGAGGAAGTGTGGCGGAGGCGTGGAGGTGTGCCGGCTTCCGTCAACCCGGTGCCGTGCGGGTGGGTGCAGCGGACAGCGATTGACAGGTACCCGGAGGTTTCGGTGGATGTCGCGTACAACCGCGTGTGACGGAAATGTCTGCATCTCGTAACACGTGCCGGAGTGGTGTCCGGGCGCCGGGCGACTGGGGCCAAGGTTTGCCTTCCCGGCACCACGCCGGGGCCGAACAACGCCCGGACCGCAGGGTCCGAGCCTGCACTTGAGGGGTCTTCATGTCCCGTTCCGCACGACGGATCACCGCTGCTGTTCTCGCTTCCGGCGCGCTGGTCGCCGCCGCCGCCCTCCCGGCGGTCGCAGACGACCACGACCACGGCCACGGCCGTGGCCACGATTCCCGCTCGGCCGTTGTTCTGGGCAAGATCCAGTACAACAGCCCCGGCCGGGACAACGGCTCGAACCGGAGCCTGAACGGCGAGTGGGTCACCGTCACCAACACGAGCCGCCACTCGGTCAACCTGCGCGGCTGGACCCTGCGTGACGAGAGCCACCGCACCTACAGGTTCGACCTGCGTCTGCCCGGCCGCTCCTCGGTGCGTGTGCACACCGGTGTCGGCCGCGACAGCCGTACCGACGTCTACCAGGACCTCCGCCGCTACGTCTGGGACAACAGCGACACGGCGACCCTGCGGGACGCCAACGGCCACAAGGTCGACTCCAAGTCCTGGGGCCACCGCTACGGCGGCCACCACTACGGCGGCCACCGCTGACCCGTCGGCGGCCCGCCCACTGAACCCGGGGCGGCCGCCGATGGCCTGACCGCGGCGCACCACGGCCCGACCGCCGTGGTGCGCCGCACCCGTGTCCGCATCAGGAGGTGCCGGCGGCCGCCGCACGCTCCTCGTTGAGCGCCGCCACCGCCCCGCGCACATCCCCGATCGTCGTGTAGTCGACGGCGACGAAGTTCACGGGACTTCCCCGTTCCCGCTCGCACCGGTGAGCCCGGTCCAGCACCCAGTCACGGGCGTTGACCTTTCCCGCGTCCAGCCGGCTGCCGCCCGCGACCGTGATGAAGTGGTTCAAGAGGAACAGCCGCTTGCCGGTGTCCCCGCGGTACGGGACACAACTCATCTCGGCGGGGGAGCGGAAGGCGAACGGTGTCTCCATCCCGTACCGGTAGAAGTTGCGGTACCAGGGCGCGGGCCCGTCGGCCTTCTCGGCGAAGACCACGAGGCGCCGGCCGCTGTCGACCATCTCGCCCAGCGTCGGCCATGCCTTGTCCGGGTCGGGGTCCGGTGTGTGGAGCAGGTCATCGAGTCCGGCCTGCCGGAAGGCCCGTTCGGTCTCCTCGCCGCTGATCGCGTCCTGCACGATCAGCGTGACCACCTCGCCCGGATGCTCCCGCATCCAGGTGCCCAGCGCGGTAAGGGTGGGCACCAGCTCGATCGCCCCCGCCCGGCACACGGCGTGACACAGCCACAGGCCCTTCCGCGGCGGGTTGAGCCGGTCGATCGCCGAGGCGATGAGCCGCCGCTGCTCCGGGGAGAAGTCGGGGGTGTCCAGCCGCTCCGTGATCTCCTGCGACGTCTCCCAGTGGTACGTGTCGATCTGCAGCGCACGCGCACCCGCGTCGAGCTGCGCAGTGATGTCGGGGTCCTGCAGCGGTCCGATGAAGCGGTCGTACGTGGTCGAGTTGGCGTTGTGCGACGTCACGTAAGCCACCTCGTCATACCGCATCTCGCACAGCCGGGCGCTGCCCTGGCAGGCGCGAGGCACGGGCTGGTTCACGCCCAGGGGTACGAGCAGCACCCCGGCCATCGCCGCGCAGCCGGCCCCCGCGGCCAGAGCCCGGACGCGCGGCACGGTGAACGCGGCCCGGGGCCGTGTCCGGACGGCCCAGCCCGCCGCCACCAGAAGCGCTCCGATCACCAGCGGGACCAGTGCGGCGGTCAGCGCGGTGACGGCGATCCGGTCGAAGGCGGCATGCTGGAGGTCGTCCACCAGGGCGGTCACGCTCGACGGCCAGGAGTCCGGCGGGGTCACCACCCGTCCGCCGGTGAGCAGGCGCGCGATCAGAACCGCGAGTCCGGTGAGGACCGCGCCCGAGGCGAGGGCCCAGCCCATCACCATCAGCCTCCTGCCGGAACCGGCCGCGGACGCGAACCACAGCACGGCGAGGGAGGCCACGCCCAGCACGGCCGCGATCGCCTCCACCAGACCGAGACCCTCGTGCGTCACCGCGCGCGCCCGGTGGACGGCGTCCAGATCGTTCCCCGACGCGGCGAGCGCCTGGGTCACGTCCCAGGTGCCTTCGCCGACCGTGGCCCGCAGTTCGGCCGCCGAGGCCCGGGTCCGTGCCGTCACCGCTTCGGGGGCCACCGCCGCCAGCGCCGTGGCCACATCGCCCTCGGCCAGGGCGACCGAGACCTCGGGACGCAGCGCGGCCCGGCTGTCCGCCGGTACGGACCGCAGCAGCGCGTCCGTCGCCTGCTCGGCCTGCCCGGCGGAGAGCGGCAGCGCCGGCAGACCGTCCGGGATCCGCCCGGCCACCAGACCCTCCAGCGCCCGGTCGAGATCGGCGGAGAAGGCGGCGAAGTCCGGCTCGGCGCGATTCTGCAGCGAGGCCACGAGATCGCCGAAGTAGATCTGGGTGAGGTCGCCGAGGTTGGCGGCGACCGGCCGCAGATCCACGGTCAGGCGGAGCGTGTCGACGTCACCGCGCAGATAGCCGACCACGCTGTCGATCTGCTGGTGGGTCAGGTCACGGACCTTCTCCGGAGGCAGCACCACCTTGATGTTCGAGGTGATGATCGCCTCCGGGACCGGCAGCCGCGCGAGGAGGTCCCTGGTGACGCCCGACGCCTCGGGGTCGACGAGCACCTCGTCGTACAACCGGTCATAGGCCCCCTGGCCGTCGAGCACCGACTGATAGAAGGACGGCGAGACCAGGGTGCTGCGCGCAGTCGCGGTCAGGGCCATCACCAGCGTGCACAGGGCGGCCAGCACGAACGCGACGGCACGCAGGGGGTGCGGCTTCTCGCGGAAGGTCTCCATGCCCGTGCCCATGCCCGTGCCCATGCCCTCATGCTCCGTCTCCCCGGACAATGCTGCGAGCCGGAGCCGCCCGAGGCCCGTGCCTGCCCGTCAGGAAGCGCCGTCGGACGGGATCTCCTGCTCGGTCCACAGGGCCTTCCCGTCGGTGCCGTACCGGGTGCCCCAGTGCGTGGCGAGCTGGGAGACGATGAACAGGCCACGGCCGCCCTCGTCGACGGTGCGGGCATGGCGAAGATGCGGGGCCACCGGGCTGGTGTCGTGGACCTCGCAGGTGAGGGTGCGGTCCAGCAGCAGCCGCAGATGCAGCGGCGGAGTTCCGTACCGGACCGCGTTGGTGATCAGCTCGCTCACGATCAGCTCGGTCGCCTCGATCGTCTCCTCGTCGAGGTTCCAGCCCTCGAGCCGGTCGCGGACCAGGGTGCGGGCGATGGCGGGCGTGGTCCGGTCGTGGGCCAGTTCCCAGGTCGCGACCCGGTCGGGCGGGACGACACCTGTCCTGGCGAGCAGGAGCGCGGCACCGTCCGGGTGGGCGTCGGGGGGCTGGTTGTAGACGACGGCGTCGCACAGGTCCTGGAGGGGGCGGTCCGGATAGGCGAGCGCGTCCTGCACCCTGGTCACAGACCGGTCGCCGGACAGCAGCGAACCGGTGAGGAAGGCCAGCACACTGCCCTCGTCGAGTGTGATCGTCGCCGTGGCGAACGGTGCGCTGTCGTCGGAGAACAGCGGCGGCCCCTCGGGCACGTCGAGGGCGATCGGACGGCCGTCCGGATGGATGGCGACCGGCGCCGGATGCCCCGCCCGAGCCACCGTGCAGGTCCGGGCGAAGGGGTCGTAGACCGCGTACAGACAGGTCGCCGTCAGCGGCTGGCGGTGCAGCGAGTCACCCGGCGGAAGCGACCGGCGCTCCCGCGCGAGGCGGTCGGCCGTGTCATTGAGGCGGGCCAGTACCTCGTCGGGGTCCAGGTCGAGACCGGCCAGGGCATGGATAGCGGTACGCAGCTGCCCCATGGTGATGGCGGTCTGGAGCCCGTGCCCGGCGACGTTGCCGATGATCAGCGCGGTCCGGGCACCGGACAGCCCGATGGTGTCGAACCAGCAGCCGCTGTTGCGTCCCGGAAGCAGCACATGCGCGGTCTCGACGGCGATCCGGTCGCCGTTGAGCTGGGGCAGGAGCCTGCGCTGGATGGTCGAGGCGATCACATGGTCGTGGGCGTAACGCCGCGAGGTCTCGATGCTCAGCGCCGTATGGGCGGCTGCCGTCAGCGCGAGCGTGAGGTCCCTCTCGTCGAACGGCTCGGAACCGGGGAAGCGGTACAGGCTCACCAGGCCGAGGAAGGCCCCGTGGAGTTTCATCGGCGCCACGATCAGGGAGTGCGCGCCGGTCGACGTGACCATGTGCGAGGTGACCGGATCCGAGTCCAGCCACGGGGTGCCCGGGCCGAGCTGGACGAGCCGGGGCCGCAGATCGCCGGCGGCGAGCGCGTACGGCGTACCCGCCGGCAGCTGCCGCATCACCCCCACCGCCGTGTCCCCGTCGGACCCCCCCTGCGCCGCGCGGCGCAGGGGGACATCGAGTCGCACAGGGCTGAGCGGTGCGCTCGAACCGCGCAGCACCTCGTCGACCACCTCGACCACGGCCAAGTCCGCGAACTCCGGCATAAGTGCCGTGACGACACCCTGGCAGATCGTCTCCATGTCGAGGGAGTGGCCCACATTCCTGCGGACCGCGGCCAGCGCGTCCACCCGGGCGCGCGACTTCTCCCGTTCGTTGACGTCGACGACGGCGGCCAGCAGCCCGAGCGGCCGGCCGGCCGGGTCGTCGAGGCGGTGGACGGTGACCAGCAGACTGCGGTCGGGCCCGGGCGCCCCCATGAGCTGGCCGAGGATCACATGGTTCAGGACGGGCACACCGCTCTCCAGCACGCCGCGCAGCAGTTCTTCCGACTCCCCGGGGTCATGGAGCCGGTACGCCTCGGTGAAGTACAGTCCCACGATCCGCTCGGGCGCGACCGCGTCGGACAGGGCGTTGACGCGTTCCACGCGCAGGTCCGTGTCCAGGACGTGCAGTCCCACAGCGGACTGGCTGAACAGTGTGTCCAGGAGCGCCTTCGCCATCTCGTCGGCCCGGGGCATCCCTGGGACCGGTGCACCGGCGTCCGGCACGTCGTACCCCCATCTGGCTCCGCCGCCCCTGCGAATCGGCAGCTCTGCGGACAGCCTGCGCACACCCCGCCCGGCCCGCCACCGCGCCGCGGCATACGGGTGAACGCTTCTCCGGGCTGCCGCCTCAGATCCGGTACGCACGGGCGGCAACCTTTTCGGTCCCGGCGGGCACTGAGAGGTACCCGACCCACCCCCACTCCGGAAGGCACGCACCGTGGCTCCTGAGCATCCCCGTTCCCCCCGCGGACGCCGCAGCACCCGCACCCGTACCCTGATCGGCGCCGTCACGGCGGGTCTGCTGGCCGCCGCCGGACTGGTCGCCACCGGCCAGGCCTCGCAGGCCGCGACCCTGCGCCAGGCGGAGGCGCTGGACCGCGGCGTCGTCAGCGTCCACACCGACGCCGGCAACCTGATCAGCTGGCGCTGGCTCGCCACCGACGCCGACGACGTGTCCTTCAACGTCTACCGGGCGGGCACCAAGGTCAACGCCTCGCCGGTCACCGGCTCGACGAACTACTTCCATGCCGGGGCCCCCGACTCGGCGGACTACACGGTGCGCGCGATCGTCGGCGGCGTCGAGCAGAGCGACTCCGTCCACGCCGTGCAGTTCCGCAGCGGCTACAAGGACGTGCCCATCAGCCCGCCCGCCGGCGGCACGACCCCCGACGGCGTGGCCTACACCTACGAGGCCAACGACGCGTCCGTCGGCGACCTCGACGGTGACGGCGCACTCGACTTCGTACTGAAGTGGCAGCCCACCAACGCCAAGGACAACTCCCAGTCCGGCTACACGGGCAACACCATCGTCGACGGGATCAAGCTCGACGGCACCCGCCTGTTCCGTGTCGACCTGGGCCGGAACATCCGATCGGGCGCGCACTACACCCAGTTCCAGGTGTACGACTACGACGGCGACGGCAAGGCCGAGGTCGCGATGAAGACCGCCGACGGCAGCGTGGACGGCAAGGGCACGGTGATCGGCAGCGCGTCGGCCGACTACCGCAACTCATCCGGCTACGTCCTGTCCGGACCCGAGTACCTGACCATGTTCAACGGCAGGACGGGTGCCGCCATGGGCACCGTCGACTACGTCCCCGCGCGCGGCACCGTCTCCTCGTGGGGCGACAGCTACGGCAACCGCGTCGACCGCTTCCTCGCCGGCACCGCCTACCTCGACGGCTCCCGGCCCTCGCTGATCATGGCCCGCGGCTACTACACGCGTACGGTGATCGCCGCCTGGGACTGGCGGAACGGAGCGTTCACCCGGCGCTGGACCTTCGACACCAACAGTTCGACCAACTCCGGCAAGGGATACGACGGCCAGGGCAACCACCAGCTGTCGGTCGCCGACGTCGACGCGGACGGCAAGGACGAGATCGTCTACGGCGCCATGGCCGTCGACGACAACGGCAACGCCCTGTGGACCACCAAGAACGGCCACGGCGACGCCATGCACGTCGGCGACCTGGACCCGTCCCGCGCGGGTCTCGAGGAGTTCAAGGTCGACGAGGACAGTTCGAAACCCTCGTCCTGGATGGCCGACGCGAAGACCGGCCAGCTGATCTGGTCGACGCCCGCCAACGGCGACAACGGACGCGGTGTCAGCGACGACATCTGGTCCGGCAGCGCCGGCGCCGAGTCCTGGTCGTCCGCGGCCGACGGGGTGCGCAGCCCCAAGGGCACCGTCGTCGCGAGCCGCAAGCCCTCCAGCGCCAACTTCCTGTCCTGGTGGGACGGCGACACCACCCGGGAACTCCTCGACGGCACCCACATCGACAAGTACGGCACCTCCGCCGACACCCGGCAGCTGACCGGGGCATCGGTCCACTCGAACAACGGGACCAAGGCCACCCCCGCGATCTCCGGCGACCTGTTCGGCGACTGGCGGGAGGAAGTGGTCTGGGCGACCACGGACAACACCGCTCTGCGGATCTACTCCACGCCGTACGAGACCGCCACGAAGATCACCACACTGCTCCACGACACCACCTACCGCACGGCCCTGGCCTGGCAGAACACCGCGTACAACCAGCCGCCGCACCCCAGCTTCTTCATCGGGAGCGGGATGGCGACGGCGCCGAGGCCCACGGTGTCGACGCCCTGACCGACGGACGGCCCGCCGGGGGACCGGCGGGCCGGAACGGCCGCTACACCGACCCGTCCGAGGCCCCGTCACCGGAGGCCGGCGGGGCGGGCGGTGGAGCCTCGGACTCCCCGGTCTGCGGTGTCACGGGCTCCGGGGCCGACTCAGAGGTCGGCGGCGGGGCCTCGGAGGAGGGCGGAGGTGAGGGAGGCGGCTCCTCGGACGTCGGCGGCGGCGAGGGCGGTTCGGTGGAGGGCTCACCGGAATCCGTCGAGGGTGACGACGGCTCATCGGACCCCGGGGAACGGGAGGAAGAATCCGAGGGGCAGGGGGCGGCCGTACCTCGGCCGGACTTCGGCGGACACGGGGAGGCGCTCGAGTCGGCGGGCGGGTGGGTCTTCTTGTCGCCGTCGCCCGTGTCACCGGCGTCCCGTTCGAACCAGCCGTCGGTCCGGGGGTCGAACATGACGAACACGTCCACCGGCTGGGGAGCGGGCTCCACCACCACGACGTTCGAGGCCCGGTAGCCCGGCCAGGGATCGCCCTTCACCTCCGGCGTGCCCTTCAGCGCGACCGGCGGCAGCAAGGGGTTGCCGCAGGCGCAGCGCACCCTCGGTACACCGCGGTCGTCGACCAGGACCGCCGTACCGGCCTGGAGCACTGCCTGGTAGCTCGTAGCGGCGCCGTTCTCGTACCCGTGGTTGGTGACCCGGGTGTCGAGCCGGAGCTGGACCGGTGTGAGCGCGCGCAGATACGCCGGGACGCCGGACGGGCCGATGCCCTCGACGGAGGCGAAGGCCTTGTTCTTGGCGGGCTGGTCCGTGAGAGCGGTGATCTGCTTCTCCACGTCGCAACTGGCCACCTTGCGAGTGCCGCCGTACAGGCCGGGGGCCGAACCGTCCACGCCCTGGGTGACGTTGCTCCCCGTTCCGGAGGCGCTCGACGCCGGACTCGGCACGGCGGTCGGCGTCGCGTCGCCGGATGCGCTGCGCGCGGTCGAGCCGGTGAACGGCTCGCGGCCGGCCGAACCGGCCGCCTGGAGGAACACCTCGCCCCCCGCCGAGTCCGAGCCGTCCGGTCGGGTGAGGACGACGGCCAGCACCACGGCCGCCACGACGGCGACGGCGATGGTCGCCACCTTGGGGACCGACCGCCACCAAGGGGTGCGGGGGCCGGGCCCCGGGTCCTGCGGGGTCTCTCCAGGACCGCCCGGACCACCGGGTCCGCCATGGCTGCCGCCGGAGGGCGGACCGGCCGGCGGACCGGACGGGCGCTCGGGAGGCGGCGGGACGGGCCCCTCCTGCGAAGGGCCAGAAAGCGGTCCTGAGGGCGGCCCCGTGGGGCGGCCGGACGACGGGGGCTGGTCACTCACGGCTCATCTTCCCCCTACCAGGGTCGTTACCGAATTCTTCAGGTATCAGCCATTGTGTTCCCCGCACCGGTGAGGCCCGCAAGCCGACGCGGTCGGCCCACCCGAGGGGCGGCCCGCAGCGCGGCTGCCTAGCGTGGGCCCGTGAGCACACAGGGATCGGACGGCCGGAGAGGTGCGGGAGTCCGCGTCGCACACGGCTGGGGCGACGCCCTCCTGACCGTTCTCGCGGGACTCGTGGTCATGGGCATCACCGCCGCCCTCGGCCTGTGGGCGGCCGGCGCGGCGGAACTCCCCGGCGGCTCCTTTCCCCGCGTGGTCGCGGCCGTCGTCGTCATGGCGGCGGGCGGGTCGGTCGCCCTGTCGGGGAACGCGGGGGAACTCGCCAGGACGCACGCGGACATCTCGGCGCTGCCGCTCTCGGTCACCCTCGTCGGCGCGCTGGTCCTCGCCGCCGGATTTCTGCGCCCCCTGAGACACCGCGCCGTCGCCACAAGCCGCGAACTGGTCGGCTGGGCCGGCCGGATCGCGCTGCTGTGGGCTCTGGTGCTCATCGGCCTGTCCCTCCTGGCCCGGCAGACCTTCGACATCTCCGGCGCCGACCCGACGGGCGGAGTCATCGGTGAGGTGCTCGACGCCTCGCCACGGGTCGGATTCCGGGCCGAGATCCCGCTCACCCTCGTCCTCGGTCTGTTCTGGCTGGCAGGCGTCCTCGTCCTGGCCCTGCTCGTCTCGCCCGGCGCGCCGCTCCCTGTCCGGCTGGTGCGCTTTCAGGAATCGGTGCGCCCGGCCGCGTACGCGATGGTGGCGCTGTTGCTCGCCTACGTGCTGGTGGGTCTTGTCATCGCACTCGTCGTCGTCGTGACCCGAGGGCAGCCGGCCGAGACGTTCGCGGTGATCCTGCTCGGACTGCCCAACCTCGTCTGGCTGGTGTTCACGCTGGGCCTCGGGGCGTCCTGGGAGGGAAAGGTGGCCGGGCCGTTCGGGCTCCCGATGCCTCAGGTACTGGACTCCGTCCTGCGGACTCCGGACCTCTCCACCCTGAACATCAGCACGCTCGCCGAGCAGGACGGCCGCGTCTGGTGGTGCGTCGTCGCTGCCGCACTGCTCACCCTGGCGGCCGCCTTCCTGATGGCGGCGCGCTCACCGGCCCGGATGCGCCCCTGGCAGCACGCCCTGCACATGGCGGCGGCGCTCGCCCTCACCGTGCTCGCCGTGTGCCTGCTCGTCAGGATCTCCGCGCACTACGGACTGTCCCTGCTGGGCCTCGGCGACCTCGGCGGCGGGCTGGGCGGCGAGGTCCTGCTGCGCCCGCGTCTCTGGGGCGCCCTCGGACTCGCCCTGCTGTGGGGGCTCGTGACCGGATTCATCGGCGCGCTGCTCGCGGCCCGCGTCCACCGGCGCGGCGAGGTGGGGACGACCCCGTGACACGTCAGGGCCCGGACCGCCCGTGAAACACGGGCAGCGCCCACCGCGGAGGCGCGGGCGGTGGTCCGGGGCCCGACTGCCATCCGCCGATCCGCCGGTCCACCTGCGTCGGCGGATGGGCGTCCCGCACTTCGCCCCGGGCCGCGGCGCGCAGCGCGGCCACGAACTGCAGACAGGAGTCGTAGCGGTCGTCCGGGCTCTTGGACAGGGCCTTCGCCAGCACCGCGTCGATGCCCGTCGGAAGGTCCGGGCGCAGCCCCGTCAGCGGCGGCGGTGGATCGAACTGGTGGGCCCACAGCAGTGCCATGTCGTCGTCCCGCTGGAACGGCGGGGCGCCGGCCATCGTCTCGTGCACGACACACGCGAGGCTGTACACATCGCAGCGCCCGTCCACCGGGCGGCCCGAGATCTGTTCGGGCGCCACGTAGTCGAGCGTTCCGACGAACTGGCCCACGGAGGTGAACCCGGTCAGCGACAGCGATTTCTTCGTCAGGCCGAAGTCCGTCAGGTACACATGCTCCGGATGGTCGCTGTCCGTGCCCGCCGCGACCAGGATGTTGCCCGGTTTGACGTCCCGGTGCACCAGATCGTGGTCGTGGGCGGCATCGAGCGCCGACGCCACCTGGGCCGCGATCCGGACCGCGGTCCCGAGGGGGAGCGGCCCCTGCCGGTCGATGAGAGCACGCAGATCCTGACCGGCCACGTAGCGCATGGCGATGTAGAGGATGCCCGCGGTCTCACCGGCCTCGAAGACCGGCACGATGTGCGGGTGGTCGATCGCGGCCGCCACCCGCGACTCATGTGTGAAGCGCTTGCGGAAGGTGTCGTTGCGGGCGAGTTCGGGGGCGAGCAGCTTGAGCGCGACCGTGCGGTCCAGCCGCAGATCCCTGGCCCGGTAGACGACCGCCATCCCGCCGCGGCCGATCTCGCCCTCCACCAGGTAGTCCGCGATCTGCCGGCCGATCAGGTCGGAGGGCCGTCCCGGAGGCAGCGAGGAGTCGTCCGGCGGGCCGGTGGCCGGGGCCATCACGCATCACCCGGCCGGGTCCGCGGATGCGCGGCGGGGTCGACGAGCCGGGTCGCCTCCGGTCCCGGGGCCTGTGCGGGCGCCTGCGGACCACCGTCCGGCGGGGCCCGGCTCGGGCGGCCGGGGCCGCCCGCCGCCGCGTAGGTGTTCAGCCGGGTTCCGTCGGTGTACACCCAGCGCTCGTGCTCCGCGTCGTACAGCCACACGGCCTCGCCGTCGACGACCACGCCGGCGCGCAGCCCCTGGGTGCGGCGCCGGAAGGTCTCACCGTCGATGCGGCCCTCGGCGAGTTCCTCGGATGCCCGGCGGAACCGGTCCAGCGACTCCTGTACCCGGGCCATCAGCGGCCGCGGGTCCGCCGTGCGGGTCATCGGCTGACCGGCCTGCGGTGGGTCGTGCGGCACGGACACGAGGAGCCGGCCGTCGACCCAGGCCGACCAGCCGTTGGCGCACAGCACCTGCCCCCAGTCGCCGCGCCGGTCGAGCAGTTGCACGGGCAGCAGCGGGTCGAGCGGTTCGGTGGGCCGGGAGACGTCGGGCGCCTCCCAGGCCGGGAGTCCGTCCCGGGGCACGACATGGGTGGGACGGAAGTCCTCGCTCTCCATGGGCCGCTCCTACTTCCGCATGATGGCGGGCTCGTGCCGGCGCAGGAGCCTGGCCACCGCGAATCCGAAGACGGCGGACAGCACCACCAGCATCCCCATGTCGAGGAGCCAGATTCCGGCGGAGTGCTCGAACAGGGGGTCCGCGGTCAGCTTCCCGGGCACGATCCTGGCCAGGCCGATCGTCCCTGCCATGGCGCCCAGCGCCCAGCGGGACGGGATCAGCCAGGACAGCTGCTCGATGCCGGGCACCCCGTGCAGCTTCAGCAGTGCGCCGCAGAAGACGACCTGGACGATCGCGAGCAGCACCAGGAGGGGCATGGTGACCTCCTCCTTGCGCACCAGCGCGGACACCAGGAGGCCCAGCATCATCGCGGTGAAGGACAACAGGGCCACCGTCAGGGTGATTTCGGCAAGCGGCGGCAGGAGCACCCCCTGCCCGCCCGGGGCGTTGAGATCGACACCCACGAGACCGACCAGGGTCAGCACGACGGCCTGGAGCACCGTGATGGTGCCCAGGACCACGACCTTGGACATCAAGTACGCGGATCTGGACAGGCCGACTGCACGTTCCCGCTGGTAGATCACCCGTTCCTTGACCAGTTCCCGGACGGCGTTGGCGGCACCCGTCAGCACACCGCCAACACACAGGATGAGCAGCGCGTTCATCGCTGTCTCCTGGGTCAGCCGGCTTCCGGCGAGGGCCCGTGTCATGGCGCCCATCACGAACGGCAGCGCGATCATGATGACGAGGAACGTCCGGTCGGCGCTCAGCGCGGCCGCGTACCGCCGCACGAGGGTCCGCAGCTGCGCACTCCAGCTGCGGGTCTTCGGGGGCGGCGCGACCGCCGCGGCCGCGGCGTGCGGCAGCTGGGGCTGTGAACTGGCGTTGTCGATGTACTGCCGGTGGAAGGGGGAGGCGGCGTACTCCTCGGCCCAGGGCCGGTCGCGGTCGTTCTCGAAGGCCTCGAATGCCTCCGGCCACTCGGCGAAGCCGAAGAAGGCCAGCGCGTCCTCGGGCGGGCCGTAGTAGGCGATCTTCCCGCCGGGTGCGAGCACCAGCAGCCGGTCGCACACGTCCAGACTCAGCACACTGTGCGTGACGACGATGACCGTGCGCCCGTCGTCGGCGAGGTCGCGCAGCATGTGCATGACCGAGCGGTCCATGCCGGGGTCGAGGCCCGACGTCGGTTCGTCGAGGAAGAGCAGCGACGGTTTCGTCAGGAGCTCCAGCGCCACACTCACCCGCTTGCGCTGGCCACCGGAGAGACTGTGGATCGGCTGGCCGGCCCGCTGTTCGAGTCCGAGCTCGCGCACCACTTCGGCGACCCGCTCCCGGCGCTCCGACTTTGCGGTGTCCTGGGGGAAACGGAGCTCCGCGGCGTAACCCAGCGCCCTGCGGACGGTCAGCTGGGCGTGCAGGATGTCGTCCTGGGGCACCAGCCCGATGCGCTGACGCAGTTCGGCGTAGTCGTGGTAGAGATCCCGGCCGTCGTAGAGGACGGTCCCCTCGTCGGCGGGGCGGAGTCCGGTCAGGGCGTTCAGGAGTGTGGACTTGCCCGCGCCGCTGGGCCCCACCACACCCAGCAGGCACTTCTCGCCCACCGGGAAGGTGACATGGTCCAGCAGCGTCCTGCGGCCTCTGTCGACGGTCACCGCCAGGTCCTGAACGTCGAGCGACACCTCACCGGTGTCGACGAACTCCTGCAGCGTGTCCCCGACCAGGCAGAAGGCGGAGTGCCCGATGCCGACGATGTCTCCGGGGGAGACGGGTGCACGGTCGGCAGGCTGGCCGTTGAGAAAGGTGCCGTTGTGCGAGCCGAGGTCGACGATCTCGTACGTGCCGTCCGTATGGGACAGCAGCTCGGCATGGCGGCGCGAGACGCTCAGATCGTCGACGACCAGGTCGTTCCCGGACCCGCGGCCGATCCGTACGGTGCGGGACGGCAACGGCCGTACGGTGGTCGGCTGCCGGAACGTGCCGGTCGCGGCGGGCATGGAGACGGCCGACGGACGGTCCGGTGCGGGCGCCGGCGCGGGCCGGACCCTCAGCACGGCCTGTGGCCCGTCCTCGGGATGGCCGAAGCGGATGAGGGTGCCGGGCCCGACGTCCGATTCATGGATGCGCCGGCCGCCGGTGTAGGTGCCGTTCGTGCTGGCCTCGTCCTCGATCGACCAGTGGCCGTCGAGCGGCCTGAGTACCGCGTGATGCCACGAGACCCGGCCGTCGTCGATGACGATGTCGCTCAAAGGGTCGCGGCCGACGTGGTATTCCCGGCTCGGACTCATCACCGTGGGTCCTGCGTCGGTTTCGAGTACCAGCTCGGGCGCAGTCGGGGCGACAGGCCGCTCTCCCATGCCCGAATTCTATCGACCGGTACGGTTATGTGCCCAGCCAGCCGACTGTGTGCGGGGGCGTGCGGGGGAGGAGCGAAGCCGTCTCCCCCCGTACCGGCATGTGTGGGGGGAGACGGCTCGCATCAGGCGTTCAGGGCGTCGGAGACGACGGCCTTGGCCTCCTCCTGGACGCGGGCGAGGTGCTCGGTGCCCCGGAAGGACTCCGCGTAGATCTTGTAGACGTCCTCGGTGCCCGACGGCCGTGCCGCGAACCAGGCGTTCTCCGTGGTCACCTTGATTCCACCGATCGCCGCCCCGTTGCCCGGCGCCGAGGTGAGGACGGCCGTGACCGGTTCGCCCGCCAGGGTGTCGGCGCTGACCTGCTCGGGGGACAGCCGTGCAAGCACTGCCTTCTGCTCGCGGTCCGCGGGGGCGTCGATCCGGGCATAGGCCGGCTCACCGAACCGGGCGGTCAGCGCGGCGTAGTGCTCGGACGGCGAATCGCCCGTGACCGCGAGGATCTCGGAGGCGAGCAGGGCCAGCAGGATGCCGTCCTTGTCCGTCGTCCAGACAGACCCGTCACGGCGCAGGAACGAGGCCCCGGCCGATTCCTCGCCACCGAAGCCGAGCGACCCGTCGGCGAGGCCGTCCACGAACCATTTGAAACCGACCGGCACCTCGACCAGCCGCCGGCCGAGATCGGCGGCTACCCGGTCGATCATGCCGGACGACACCAGGGTCTTGCCGATGCCCGCACCCGCCGACCAGCGGTCCCGGTGCGTGTACAGGTAGTTGATGGCCACGGCGAGGTAGTGGTTCGGATTCATCAGCCCCGCGTCCGGGGTGACGATGCCGTGCCGGTCCGCATCGGCATCGTTGCCGGTGGCGATCTGGTAGCGGTCACGCTGCCCGATGAGCGAGGCCATCGCGTACGGCGAGGAGCAGTCCATCCGGATCTTGCCGTCCCAGTCCAGCGTCATGAACCGCCAGGTGGGATCGGTGAGCGGATTGACGACGGTCAGGTCGAGCCGGTGCTGCTCGGCGATGCGGCCCCAGTACGCGACCGAGGCACCGCCCAGCGGGTCGGCGCCGATCCGTACCCCGGCCGCGCGCACCGCGTCCAGATCGAGCACCGACGGCAGGTCCTCCACATAGGTGCCCAGGAAGTCGTACGTTCCGGTCGACGCAGCTGCCAGCGCCCGGACGTACGGCATGCGGCGCACGTCCTTGAGACCGCCGGCGATGATCTCGTTGGCCCGGTCCTGGATCCAGCCGGTCGCCTCCGATCCGGCCGGGCCGCCGTTCGGCGGGTTGTACTTGAACCCGCCGTCACCCGGCGGATTGTGCGAGGGGGTGACCACCACACCGTCGGCGAGGTGCGCGTCGCGGCCGCGGTTGTACGTGAGGATGGCGTGCGAAACCGCCGGCGTCGGGGTGTAGCCGTCGGCGGAGTCGATGAGCACGGTCACGTCGTTCGCGGCGAACACCTCGATGGCGGTGACCCGCGCGGGCTCCGAGAGTGCGTGGGTGTCGGCCCCGAGGAAGAGCGGCCCGTCCGTGCCCTGCAGCGCCCGGTACTCGCTGATCGCCTGGCTCGTCGCCGCGATGTGGTCCTCGTTGAACGCGGTGGACGTCGACGACCCGCGATGCCCCGAGGTGCCGAAGGCGACCCGCTGGCCAGGTTCGGCCGGATCGGGGTGCAGCGTGTAATACGCCGTCACCAGCCGTGCCACATCGGTCAGGTCCTCCGGACGCGCCTGCTGTCCGGCTCGTGTCTGCGGCATCTGCCACTCCTCCGTATCGGTCGGTCGGTACGATCTGCCCGCCCCGCTATTTTCGCCGGTCGCCGACATGGGCGGGCGGCCGCCCCGCCGCACGGACGGCCACCGCCGCCGCGTATCCGGCGGGCACCTCGACATCGGTGACCGTCCAGCCCGCCGGGCCAGGCCCGGGCCGGGGACCGGTGCCCACGTGCTCGGCCGCGAGGCCGCCGGCCAAGCCGATGCCCTCGCCCTTCAGGTAGGCCTCCTTACGGGTCCAGACCCGGCCGAAGGCGGCCGGCCGCTGCTCGTCGGGAAGCTGCGCCAGCTCGCGGGACTCCGCCGGGTGCAGCTGACCGGCGATCCCGGACACGACCCCGGGCTCCGGGACCCGCTCGACGTCCACTCCCACCGGCACGTCCGCGAACGCCAGCAGCGCCACTCCGCGCGTGTGCGACAGGGAGAAATGCACACCACCGCCGGTCGCGGGGCGGCCGTGCGGGCCACCACAGGACGGACACGGCTCGCGAGTGAGAGGCACGGCACCGGGAGCGACGCCCAGCCGGGCCCCGAGCAGCAGCCGCAGGGCCACATGCGCAGTGACATAGCAACTGCGGTCGGCAGCGACGGCCAGACGTGCCGCCCTGTCGAGTTCACCGGCATCGAGGATCTCCGGGGCGAGCCGCTGCGCATGCCCGCCGTGCCGAACCGCGTCCACCAGCCACAGTGAGGGGACACCGGGCGGAGGACGGAGGGGTGTGATCCGCTGGCGGTCCTCGGGAAACGCGAACATGCCGGGCTGATACACCGTTACGTCGATTCCTTCGCCGGGGAGGGCGCCGTGAGAGCGTGTCACGGCGGAGCGGTCACCGATATCCTATGGAGATCCGGACAGGGTCCGACGTATGTTCGATCACGGTGTGGCCAGTTCATCGCGCTCACGAGGTGCGGCGGGCCTTTCGGGCCACCGGCCCCTTCGGACAGGAGACCCCGGATGTCATCGGACAGCCACCCGCACACGGACCCGGTAATGCTGCGGGAGGCACGCGTCGAGGACGCCGACCGCCTCACCCGGATCTTTCTCGACTCACGCGCCGCCGCCATGCCGTACCTGACCCGGGTGCACAGTGACGAGGCGACACTTGGCTGGATGACCCACGTCGTACTGCCCGACACCGACGTCTGGGTGGCCGAGCTCCCGGAGGGCGGGGGAGAGGCGGAGCCGGTCGGCTTCGTCTCGGTCGACGGCGATGAGCTCGAGCACCTCTATCTGCGCCCTGACGCGCGGCGCCGGGGCATCGGAACGCTGCTGCTCGCGAAGGCCAGGGAGCGCAGCCCGCAGGGGCTCGCCCTGCACACCTTCCAGCGCAACTCCGGTGCGCGCGCCTTCTACGAGCGGCACGGATTCACCGCCGTCGAGTTCGACGACGGCAGCCGCAACGAGGAGAACGAGCCGGACGTCAGATACCGCTGGAGCCCGGCGGTCTGAACCGGCAGGCTCCAGCGACGGGTTGAATCGGTTTGCTTCAGCGGCGCGTTGACCGGTGGGTTGAACCGGCCGACTCCAGCGGCGCGTTGAACGTCGGAGCGTTGAACCGATGGGCTGAGCCGGTGAGCTGAGCCGGTGGGCGTGCGCAACCGGAGGAGGCGAGCGGGGTCCGAGGCCACCGGGCCCCGCTCGTCGTCGAGTCGTGATCAACTCGTCGATCGGTGAGGCGGGGGACCGGAGTCGATGCGCCGGCCCCAGGCGGCGCGCGCATGGGCCGCGGCCAGTACTGCCATGGCGGCGGTGGCGGCCGCGGCGATCGCGAAGCCGCCGTGCGCCCCGGAGGCGTCCACCGCGCGTCCGGACATCGCTGCCGCACCGGCCGATCCTGCGGCGCTCGCCGAGTTCAGCCAGGTGAACGCCTGGGTCAGAGCGGCCCGGTCCACGGACGCCGCGGTGAGCACCGAGGAGAGCACCAGGACCGGGGGGACGGCCAGGCCGGTGACAACGAGCACGAGCCCGAGCCCGAGCTCCGCACATGAGCCGGCCGCGAGCAGCGGCAGGCAGCTGAGCGCCAACCATGCTGTCATGAACGCCAGTTGTACCTGCGGTGCGCCGCGCCACCGGCGCAGACCGTAGAGCCAGCCGGCCAGCAGGCCGGCGCAGTTGGACAGCACGTAGAGCGGCGCGGCCGTCTCCGCCGCGCCGCGCTCCACGGCGAAGGCCGTCACCGAGACCGCATGGCGCCGGGGAGCAGGGACGCACACCCCACGCCGACTCCCATCGCCGGGCAGGGATCTCTCGGATGGTCTCGGACGTACAAGCAGACCGACCCTAAGGCTCTCCGGACGGCCGCGTCGAGACGCTCCGATCAGCCAGCCGCCTGGCCACCCAGCCGCCCGGCCACCCCGCCTCCCCCTCCGAACTGGCACCTTTCAGCGCCTTTCATATATGCGCAAATTCTTTGCGTGAAGTGGGGGTGGGTGGACGGCTGGTCACTGTGGCGCCAAATGCCTTGATTGTCACGCTAGTTGTAGCGGCACGGTGTAGTCCGTTTAGGTTCCTTCTTCTGTCGCAACAGTGGACGCGTTCTCAATTCTCTGCAACTCTCTGACCGCAAAACGCAAAAGTCCATCCTGTTGGTGCAGGAATTCATGCCTCAACAGGTACGCAGACAGAGCCGCGCCTTGGTCGCGCCCTGCGCCGAGGCCGAAGATCGGGGACATATGAGAACGCAACGCTGGCGACGGCGGGTCCTTTCCGCCACCCTCACCACCAGCCTGCTCGTGGTCGGCTGGCCGGCGCTCAGCGCGTCGGCTGCCGGCGGTCCGAACATCGCAGCCGGTCACAGGACGGCAGCGAGCAGTGCCGTCGGCGGGAGAGCCGCCGGAAACATCGCAGACGGAGACCAGTCGACGTACTGGGAAGGGTCGGGCAGTGCCCTGCCCCAGTGGGTGCAGAGTGATCTGGGCAAGGTCACCCGCATCGACAGGATCACCCTGAAGCTTCCCGGGGAATGGAAGAGCCGCCGGCAGACCCTCTCGCTCCAGGGCAGCGCCGACGGCACCAGCTTCACCACGCTGAAGACCTCGGCGGTCTACACCTTCGCGCCGGGCAGCTCCAACAAGGTGACCATCGACATCCCGGCGACCCGGGCACGGTTCGTGCGGGCGAACATCACCGCGAACACCGCGTCGAAGAACGGCCAGCTCGCCGAGCTGGAGGTGCGCGCGGCGGCGGAGTCGTCGGTGAACCTCGCGGCCGGCCGCACGCTCACGGCCAGCAGCTACACCCAGACCTACGTGGCTGCCCACGCCAACGACGGCAACGCCGCCAGCTACTGGGAGAGCCGCAACGGCGAGCTGCCGCAGTGGATCCAGGCCGACCTCGGCTCCTCGGTACGGGTGGACCGGGTGGTCCTGCGACTGCCGGACGGCTGGGAGACCCGCAGCCAGACGCTGAAGATCCAGAGCAGCACCAACGGCACGGACTTCAGCGACGTGACGCAGCCCAAGGCGTACACCTTCAGCCCCACGGCCGGCGAGTCGGCGACGGTCTCCTTCGACGCCACCACCACCCGCTATGTGCGCGTGCTTGTCAGCGCCAACACCGTCCAGCCGGGCGCCCAGGTCTCCGAGCTGGAGATCTACGGCCCCGAGTCGGGTGACACCCAGGCGCCGACCGCACCCTCGCAGCTGGCGTACACCGAACCGGCCACCGGCCAGATCAAGCTGACCTGGAACGCGTCGACGGACAACACGGTCGTCACCGGCTACGACATCTACGCTGACAACGCACTGCTCACCAGCGTGGCCGGCAACGTCACCACGTTCACCGACACACGCCCGACCGGCACCACCGTGTCCTACTACGTCCGCGCCAAGGACGCGGCGGGCAACGTCTCGGCGAACAGCAACACCGTGACCCGGACGGGAGGCACCGGCGACGCCCAGGCGCCGACCGCACCGGCCGGCCTGAGCTTCACCGAGGCGACCGCCGGGCAGATCAAGCTGGTCTGGCAGGCGTCCTCCGACAACAAGGCGGTCACCGGGTACGACGTCTACGCCAACAACGTGCTGCGCAAGAGCGTCGCCGGCGATGTCACCACCTACACGGACGCGCAGTCCACCGGCACCACGGTCTCCTACACCGTCCGGGCCAAGGACGCGGCGGGCAACGCCTCGGGCGACAGCAACACCGTCACCCGCAACGGCAGCACCGGCACGGCGTCCAACCTCGCGATCGGCAAGCCCATCACCGCCTCGTCCGTGGTCCACACGTTCGTCGCGGAGAACGCCAACGACAACAGCGTGACCACCTACTGGGAGGGTGCCGGGGGCAGCTACCCCAACACCCTGACGGTGAAGCTGGGTGCCAACGCCGACACGGAGAGCGTCGTCGTCAAGCTCAACCCGGACAGCAGCTGGGGGGCCAGGACCCAGAACATCCAGGTGCTCGGCCGTGAGCAGAGTGCCTCGGCGTTCACCAGTCTGGTCGCGGCCAAGGACTACGCGTTCAGCCCGGGCAGCGGTAACACGGTGACCATTCCGGTCAGCGGCCGGGTCGCCGACGTCCAGCTGAAGTTCACCTCCAACACCGGATCGGGCGCCGGTCAGGTCGCGGAGTTCCAGGTGCTGGGAGCTCCGGCACCCAACCCGAACCTCCAGGTCAGCTCGGTGACGGCGGCCCCGTCCGCGCCGGTCGAGTCGGACCCGGTCACGCTCACCGCGACGGTGCGCAACAGCGGTTCGGTCGCGGCACCGGCGAGCAAGGTCGAGTTCCGGCTCGGCGGCTCCAAGGTCGCCACGGCGTCCGTGGGCGCGCTGGCGGGCGGGGCCTCCGCCCAGGTCAGCGCCGACATCGGGCCGCGCGACGCGGGCACGTACGCACTGAGCGCGGTCGCCGACCCGGCGAACGAGGTCATCGAGCAGAACGAGACCGACAACACCTACACGAGCACGACCGGCCTGGTCGTGAAGCCGGTCGCCAGCTCGGACCTGGTCTCCACCGGGGTCAGTACCTCTCCGTCGGCCCCGTCCGCCGGTCAGAACGTCGCCTTCTCGGTCGCCATCAAGAACCAGGGCACGGTGGCGTCCGCCGCCGGCGGCCACGCCATCACGCTGACCCTGCTCGACTCCAAGGGCGCCACGGTGAAGACCCTCACGGGCACCTACACCGGGGCGATAGCCGCGGGGGCGACCGGCGCCCCGGTGAGCCTGGGCAGCTGGACGGCGGTCAACGGCTCGTACTCCGTGAAGACGGTGATCGCCGACGACACCAACGAACTCCCGGTGAAGCGCGAGAACAACACCGCCACCAGCTCGCTCTTCGTGGGACGCGGCGCCAACATGCCGTACGACATGTACGAGGCGGAGGACGGGGTCACCGGCGGCGGCGCGCAGGTCGTCGGCCCGAACAGGACCGTCGGCGATGTCGCGGGCGAGGCATCCGGCCGTAAGGCCGTCACCCTCAACAGCA
This sequence comes from Streptomyces sp. NPDC087901, assembly GCF_044742205.1. Taxonomy (NCBI): domain Bacteria; kingdom Bacillati; phylum Actinomycetota; class Actinomycetes; order Kitasatosporales; family Streptomycetaceae; genus Streptomyces; species Streptomyces sp. NPDC087901. Next base: position 382,298 of record NZ_JBIUUC010000005.1, on the reverse strand, counting down.
CCGGCAACTACGTCGAGTTCACCACCAGGGCGAGCACCAACTCCCTGGTGACCCGCTTCTCCATCCCGGACTCCGCGGGCGGCGGGGGCATCGACTCCAAGCTGAACGTCTATGTGGACGGAACCTTCCTCAAGGCGATCGACCTCACCTCGAAGTACGCGTGGCTGTACGGCGCCGAGACCGGTCCGGGCAACTCCCCGGGTTCGGGTTCGCCGCGGCACATCTACGACGAGGCGAACATGCTGCTGGGCAGGACCGTCCCGGCCGGCAGCAGGATCAGGCTCCAGAAGGACGCAGCGAACACCAGCACGTACGCGATCGACTTCATCAGCCTGGAGCAGGCGACGCAGATCCCGAACCCGGACGCGGCCGCGTATGCCGTTCCTGCCGGGTTCACCCACCAGGACGTCCAGAACGCCCTGGACAAGGTCCGGATGGACACCACGGGCAAGCTGGTCGGCGTCTACCTGCCGGCCGGTGACTACCAGACCGCGAGCAAGTTCCAGGTGTACGGGAAGGCCGTCAAGGTCCTCGGCGCGGGTCCCTGGTACACCAGGTTCTTCGCGCCTTCCGGCCAGGAGAACACCGACAACGGCTTCCGTGCCGAGGCCAGTGCCAAGGGCTCGTCGTTCGCGAACTTCGCGTACTTCGGGAACTACACCTCGCGCATCGACGGCCCCGGCAAGGTGTTCGACTTCTCCAACGTCTCGGACATCGTGATCGACAATGTCTGGAACGAGCACCAGGTGTGCCTCTACTGGGGCGCCAACACCGACAGCATCACCATCAGGAACTCCCGCATCCGGAACACGTTCGCCGACGGCATCAACATGACCAACGGCTCGACGGACAACCATGTCGTCAACAACGAGTCCCGGGCCACCGGTGACGACAGCTTCGCGCTGTTCTCGGCGATCGACTCCGGCGGCGCAGACATGAAGAACAACGTCTACGAGAACCTCACCTCCCTGCTGACCTGGCGGGCCGCGGGCGTCGCCGTCTACGGCGGGTACAACAACACCTTCCGCAACATCCTCATCGCGGACACCCTGGTCTACTCCGGCATCACGGTCAGCTCCCTGGACTTCGGCTACCCGATGAACGGCTTCGGGACCGATCCGACCACGGTCGAGAACGTCTCCGTGCTCCGCTCCGGCGGCCACTTCTGGGGGTCGCAGACTTTCCCCGGCATCTGGCTGTTCTCCGCCTCCAAGGTCTTCCAGGGCATCCGGATCAACCACGTGGACATCGTCGACCCGACGTACAGCGGCATCATGTTCCAGACCAACTACGTAGGAGGACAGCCCCAGTTCCCGATCAAGGACACGATCCTGACCGACATCTCGATCTCCGGCGCGCGCAAGAGCGGCGACGCCTACGACGCCAAGTCCGGCTTCGGGCTGTGGGCCAACGAGATGCCCGAGGCAGGCCAGGGGCCCGCCGTCGGTGAGGTGACCTTCAACGGTCTGAAGCTCAGCGGCAACGCCCTGGACGTGAAGAACACGACGTCCACCATGAAGATCAACGTCAACCCGTAACAGACACCGTTCCCGGGGGCGCCGTCCGGCTTGCCGGACGGCGCCCCGTGCTGCGTACGCGCGGTCGCCGCACGCCGCGTGCGGAGTGCTGTCAAACTTTTACGAAAACTGCGCGAGATATTGCGTTCACATGTCACCGCTGGTTGAGTGTGCCTCGCCCCGGCAGAGAGTCGGCCGAGGGCCATCCACGCTCATGCCCAAAGGGGACCATCGATGAGAAGTGCTGGGTTGCGCCGCACACGCCGTATCAGCCGTGCCTCCGCGGCTGCCCTTGTCACCGCACTTGCCCTGACCTCGCTCGCCTCCTGCGGCACGAGCAGCAGCAAGGACGGGGACTCGAACAGTGCGTCCAAGGGATCGTCCGACCCTTCCGCCCCGCTCGACCCGAAGGCGAAGGTGACGATCTCGATCGACTGCATGCCGCCGGCGGCCAAGGCCGCGGAGCTGCGCGAGTGGAACGAGGACATCAAGACGTTCAACAAGAAGTACCCGAACGTCACGATCAACGGAAAGTCCACCTCCGGACAGTGCAACGAGCCGCCCCGCTTCACCGCCATGCTGAAGGGGAAGTCGCAACCCGACGTCTTCTACGCGTACTTCACCGACCTCCAGCAGGTGCTCGACAACGACGGAGCCGAGGACATCTCCGCCTACGTCACCGACAAGACCGTGCCCGCACTGAAGGACATCCAGCCCCAGGTCATCGACGTGGCCCGCAAGGACGGCAAGCTCTACGCCCTGCCGACCAGCAACTACACCATGGGCCTGATGATCAACCGGAAGCTGTTCACGCAGGCAGGTCTCGACCCGAACACCCCGCCCGCCACCTGGGACGAGGTCCGCACCGCGGCCAAGAAGATCGCGGCCCTGGGCAAGGGCATCGCCGGTTTCGGCGAGTACAGCGCCGGCAATAACGGTGGCTGGCACTTCGCCGCCACCCAGTACGGCCTGGGTGGGGATGTCGTCGACGCCTCGGGCAAGAAGGCCGCTTTCAACGACGCCGCCGGCAAGCAGGTCCTCCAGCAACTGCACGACATGCGGTGGGAGGACGACAGCATGGGCAAGACCCAGCTGCTGAAGTGGGGCGACCTGCAGAAGCAGATATCCAGCGACAAGCTGGGCATGTTCCTCGCCGCCCCCGACGACATCGCATACATGGTGCAGCAGCTCGGAGCCACGTACGAGACCTTCGGCCTGGGCCCGATCCCCGGCGCCAAGGGCACCCTGTTCGGCGGCAACAACTACATGATCAAGAAGGGCAGTTCGCCCGACCAGATCAAGGCCGCCGTCGCCTGGCTGAACTTCAAGAACCTCAGCCCGGGCAAGGGCCAGTTCGACTGGGCCCGCACCAAGGCCGACAAGCTTCCCGTCGGGCTTCCGCAGCCGAACTTCTTCCTGGGTGACAGCAAGGCCGAGGACGACGCGTCACGCACCGCCAACGCCTCGATGCCCATCGAGAACTTCAAGGCCTTCATGGACAACCCCGTCCAGGGCAAGGCCGAGCCGCCGAAGGCGCAGGAGATCTACAAGATCCTCGACAACGCCATGTCCGGCGTGCTGACCAATGAGGACGCCGACATCGACAAGCTGCTCTCCACCGCCGAGCAGCAGGTCAACCAGGTTCTGGCGAACCAGTAACGGACGCGCGGGACCGGGTCACGCGGACCCGGTCCCGCATCCGGACCCGTCCGACTGCGCTCGAAGTTCACCGGCACCGAGGAGACACACCATGTCGGCCCCTACTCTGTCCTCCCGCAAGGAGACCGGGCCCCGCCCAGGACATCCGGCCCCCGCCCGCCGGGACTCCGCCCGCGAGGAGTTCCTGCGCGCCGTGCGCCGCAACATCTCCGCACACGGCTTCCTGATCGGAGCGGTGCTCTGCTTCTCGCTCTTCTCCTGGTACCCGATGGTCCGGGAGTTCGTCCTGGCCTTCCAGAAGACCGAGAACGGCGAGACCACCTGGGCCGGCTGGTCCAACCTGACCTACGTCTTCAACGACCCGGCGTTCTGGCAGGCCTGGCGCAACACCCTGCTGTTCACCGTTCTCGCCCTGCTGCTCGGCTTCGTCGTCCCGTTCGTCGTCGCCGTCGTCCTCAACGAGTTCCGGCACGGGCAGGGCTATCTGCGGCTGCTGGTCTACCTCCCCGTGATGCTGCCGCCCGTCGCCTCCGTCCTGCTGTTCAAGTACTTCTACGACCCCGGATACGGACTCTTCAACCGCATCCTGGACGTCTTCCACCTGCCCGCCCAGCAGTGGCTCCAGGACACCGACACCGCCATGCTCTCGGTCGTCATCGCGGCGACCTGGATGAACATGGGCGGCGCGACCCTGATCTACCTGGCCGCACTCCAGGGCATCCCGGGGGAGCTGTACGAGGCGGCCGAACTGGACGGTGCGGGGCTGCTGCGCAAGGTCTGGCACGTCACCATCCCGCAGACCCGGCTCATCCTCTCGCTGCTCCTGCTCATGCAGGTCATCGCGACGATGCAGGTCTTCACCGAGCCGTTCCTGCTCACCAACGGCGCCGGCCCGGAGGGCTCCACCACCACCGTCGTCTACCTCATCTACCAGTACGCCTTCAACTTCAACAACTACGGCAGCGCGGCGGCACTCGGCCTCGTCCTGCTCGTCGTCCTCGCGGGATTCTCCGCGGTGTACGTACGACTGAGCCGCAGCAGCGAAGACTAGGACGGGAGCACGACCATGGCATCGAACACGCTTGTCTCCCGGCGCGGGAGCGAGGCGCGCAGAGCGGACCGGCGCGGGTCCGGACGCGCTGCGGACCTCGGGCGCCAGCGGACCCTGATCTCGCCGGCCCAGCTCGGCAGACCCCGCGGCAAGGCCTTCTACTGGATCGTCTTCACCGTGGTGATCATCCTGTTCACGGTGGCCTTCCTCGGGCCGCTCTACTGGATGGTCACCGGTGGCCTCAAGACCACCCAGGAAGTCGTGCAGAGCCCGCCCACCGCTTTCCCCAGTTCGCTCCACACCGAGAACTACAGCCAGGCCTGGACCGTGATGGACCTGTCCAAGCTGCTGTTCAACACCCTGTACTACGCCTTCGGCGCGCTGGCCTTCCAGCTCGTCTTCGACGTCGCGGCCGCGTACTCGCTGTCCAAGCTCCGGCCGGTGTTCGGCAAGGTCATCCTCGGGATGATGCTGGCCACCCTGATGATCCCGGCCACGGTACTGGTCGTACCCCAGTACCTCACCGTCCTGGACGTCCCGGTCTTCCAGCGCAATCTGGTCAACTCGCCCTGGGTGATATGGCTTCCGTCGGTCACCAACGCCTTCAACATCTTCCTGCTGAAGCGGTTCTTCGACTCCATCCCGCGAGAACTCCTCGACGCCGCCGCGATCGACGGTGCGTCGCCGCTGCGCACCCTGCGCTCGATCGTTCTGCCGATCTCGCGGCCGATCCTCGGCGTCGTCTCCATCTTCGCCGTCGTCGGGGTGTGGAAGGACTTCCTCTGGCCGATGCTCACCCTGCCCGACCCCGGCAAGCAGACCCTGAACGTGGGCATCTACTCACTGGCCAGCGGTGTACCCGAGAACGTCCTCATCGCCGCGCTCACCATCGCGTCGATACCGACGCTGCTGATCTTCCTGCTCTTCCAGCGCAACATCATGAGCGGTCTGACCGCAGGCGGCCTCAAGGGCTAGGGCCATGCCCCTCCGGGACCGTGCCCCGCAACGCCGGGGTCCCGTCCGCCGCCTTCCCCTCAGCACTCCGCCGCCGGCCCTCCCGTCCTGCCCCGCTCGCCGGGCCGGCGGCGGAGTCCCACCTGCCCGAAAGGAACGCCACGTGGCAGCCAACCGTCCGTCCGAGGCCACCGCGAACTGGTGGCGAGACGCCGCCATCTACCAGATCTACGTACGCAGCTTCGCCGATGGCGACGGTGACGGCACCGGCGACCTCGCAGGGGTCCGGGCCAAGCTGCCCTACCTCGTCGAACTGGGCGTGGACGCACTCTGGTTCACCCCCTGGTACCTCTCACCGCTCGCGGACGGTGGCTACGACGTGGCCGACTACCGCACCATCGACCCGGCGTTCGGTACCCTCGCCGAGGCCGAGAAGCTGATCGCCGAGGCCCGTGAACTGGGCATCCGCACCATCATCGATGTCGTTCCCAACCACGTGTCCGACCAGCACGCGTGGTTCCGGGCCGCCCTCGACGCCGGCTCCGGCAGCCCCGAACGCGACCTCTTCCACTTCCGTGCCGGGCGCGGCGCCGACGGCGAGATCCCGCCCAACGACTGGGTCTCCGAATTCGGCGGCACACCCTGGACCCGGCTGGACGACGGGGAGTGGTACCTCCACCTCTTCGCCACCCAGCAGCCCGACCTCAACTGGGCACACCCGGCGGTCCGTCAGGAACACGAGGACGTGCTGCGCTTCTGGTTCGAGCGCGGGGTCTCGGGCGTCCGGATCGACTCGGCGGCCCTGCTCGCCAAGGACCCGGCGCTGCCCGACTTCGTCCGGGGCAGCGACCCGCACCCCTTCGTCGACCGTGACGAGCTGCACGACATCTACCGCTCCTGGCGTGCCATAGCCGACGAGTACGGCGGCGTCTTCGTCGGCGAGGTGTGGCTCCCGGACACCGAGCGGTTCGCCCGCTATCTGCGCCCCGACGAGCTGCACACCGCCTTCAACTTCAACTTCCTGGCCTGCCCCTGGGACGCCGGGCTGCTGCGGACCGCGATCGACGACACGCTCGCCGAGCACGCGTCGGTCGGCGCGCCGGCCACCTGGGTCCTGTGCAACCACGACGTGACCCGCACCGTCACCCGCTACGGCCGGGCGGAGACCGGGTTCGACTTCGCGGCGAAGACCTTCGGCACCCCCACCGACCTCGTCCTCGGCACCCGCCGCGCCCGCGCCGCGGCGCTCCTCTCCCTGGCCCTGCCCGGCGCCGCCTACCTCTACCAGGGCGAGGAGCTCGGACTGCCGGAGGCCGACATCCCGCTGGACCGCATCCAGGACCCGATGCACTTCCGCAAGGGCGGCACCGACCCCGGACGCGACGGCTGCCGGGTACCGCTGCCCTGGTCGGCGCAGGAACCGCACGCCGGATTCGGCGCCTCCACCGCACCCTGGCTCCCGCAGCCGGCCGGCTGGTCCGCGTACGCCGCCGACCTTCAGGGCGGCGACCCGGACTCGATGCTCAGCCTGTACCGCGAGGCCCTGCGACTGCGCCGGACCGAACCAGGGTTCGACACGGCGGGCGAGCCCGGGATACGCCGGCTGACCTGGCTGGACGCGGCGCCCGAGGTGCTCGCCTTCACCCGGACCGACGGTCTCGTCTGCGTCGTCAACCTGGCCGCCGAGGCCGCCGAGCTGCCCCCGCACACCAGGATCCTCCTGGCCAGCGGCCCCCTGGACGAGGCGGGGAGGCTGCCGCAGGACACCGCGGTCTGGCTGCGCGTCTGACCGCCGGGCCGAGGACCACCTGCCGACGGACCCGGTCGCGCGCGGCACGACCGGGTCCCGCAGGATCGCGGGGGAGAGAGGGCTGCGGCACAGTGGGGCATATGGACGCACCGAATGATCTGAATGCCCTGGCCGACGAGCACCTGGCCGCAGCCCGCACCTCCCCGCACGGCCGCAGCGCCCACCTCCTGCTCCATGAGGACCCGCTGCGCCAGACCGTCATCGCGCTGGCCTCGGGCCGAGCCCTCGACGAGCACAACGCCCCGCCCGCCGCCTCCCTGCAGGTGCTGCGCGGCTCGGTGCGGCTCACCGCCGGGTCGGGCGACGTGGAACTCGCCGCCGGACAGCTGCACCCGATCCCCCAGGAACGGCACGGGCTCCTCGCCCTGGAGGACGCGGTGGTGCTGCTGACGGCCGTCAACGGCTGACGCTCCGGTCGGCCGACGCGGCCGTGGTGCGCGACGAAATCCTTCCCGGCGCCTTGTGGGAGCGCTCTCAGGATCGGCAGGATGGGCCGGTGACCCTGCTTCCCGGCCCACGGGCCTATCAATCGGACGACCGCGCGGCCCTCGCCGACATCTGCGTCCGCACGGCCGACAACGGCGGAGACTCCCGGCACCTGTACCCGGACCACGAGCTGATGCCGTCGGTCTTCGCCGCGCCCTACGCCTACCTCGAACCCGACCTGGCCTTCGTTCTCGACGACGGGACGGGCCGGGCGGTCGGATACATCCTCGGCACCGCCGACACACCGCGCTTCGTGACGGATTTCCGCACGCGCTGGCTGCCCCTGGTCGAGGACCGTTACCCGCGGCCGGACGGAGCGCCGCGGACTCCCAGCGACGAGATGATCGGCCTCCTGCACAACCCGGAGCGGATGGTCCTTCCCGAACTCGCGGACCACCCCGCCCACTTGCACATCGACCTGCTGCCCGACTGGCAGCGCCAGGGGTACGGGAAAGAGCTGATGCGCACCTTCCTCGCGGCCCTGAACGCCAAGGGGGTCAAGGGCGTTCACCTGTCCATGCTCACCGCCAACACCCCGGCCAGGGTGTTCTACGACCGGCTCGGTTTCGCCGAGATCGAGGTCCCGGACCCCGGCCCCGTCACCTACCTCGTGCGCTCCACGGTGGCGGACCTGTAGTCCATCGCCGCCGCCGTGGGTGCCACGCGGGTTCGCTGGGCAGGAAGTCCGGGACGAGACCGCGACGGGGGCGGGCAGCCAGTGGCGAGAGGTATGTGAAGTGAGAGAGCGGACCGTGTGGGAATTCTCCGACGATCGTGGACAGGTGGCGAGTGCCGGGAGGCGCCCGACGCGGGTCCTCGCCTATGTCCAGGCCGGTGCGACCTTATGGGATCACGGCATCCGCCCGAGCGGGATATTCGGCTCGGGGCACGACGATCCCGCGGTGCCGGACGCGGCGAAGACCGGATCGCTGCCCCTGACCGACGTCGCGTACGCCGGGGCGGGCGCCACGCTGGACGTGGACGCGCTGCTGAGCGGTGAGCCGGACCTCGTGGTGGCCGTCAGCTACGGCGGCGGCCAGGTCTACGGCCTCGATCCGGAGACGGCCAAGCACCTGGAGGGGCACGTCCCGGTCGTCGTCATCGACGTCGGCCAGGCGCGCACCCTCGCGGAGATCGGTGACCGGTTCGCCGAGTTGGCCCGGTCGCTCGGCGCCGCGGAGCCCGCGGCGGCCACACAGGAGCTCGACGCCGCCCGGGACCGGCTGCGCGCCCTCACCTCGGGCGCGGACAGGGCGAGGGTCCTCGCCCTGTCCCCGGCCGGTCAGGAACAGGCACATCTGGCCCGCCCCCGCATGTGGCCCGAGCTGCGGGTCCTGGCCGAGCTCGGCGTCTGCCTCGTGGAACCCGCGGAGGGGCCCGGTGCGAACTGGTCCACGGTCGGCTGGGCGCAGGCCGCGGCGCTGCGCCCGGCCGTCGTGCTCGCCGACATCCGGGCCAATGCCACCCCGCTCGACGAGCTTCGGACCAACGAGCGCTGGACGTCGGTCGAGCGCTCCGCGCGCGTGGTGCCGTGGAACCCCGAGCCGGTGTGCAGTGCCCGGGCCCATGCGCGGTTCCTGGACCTGGTGGCCGACGCGCTGGAGGCGTAGCGGCGCGAAGGCGGACAGGCCCGGTCGCTCGGAGGCCGGCCCGCCCCGTCGATGCCCCGGACGGACGTGTGCGATCGCGAGGGCCGTCCCGGTTGGCCAGGCTGGCCGGGAGAGCACCGCGCCCGTACCCGCACACTCCAGGAGCAGGCATGCAGCAGGACAAGCATCCTTCGTACCGCCCCGTCGTCTTCCGCGACCGTTCGGCGGGCTATGCCTTTCTGACCCGGTCCACCGCGTCGAGCGAGCAGACGATCGACTGGGACGACGGCAACAGCTACCCCGTCATCGACGTGGAGATCTCGGCCGAGAGCCATCCGTTCTTCACGGGGAAGGCGCGGGTCGTCGACTCCGAGGGGCAGGTCGCCAAATTCGAGCGCAGGTACGGCGAGGAGGGCGGCACGGACGCCTCCTGACCCGCGCACCGGCCCGAGCCCCCTCCCCACACGCGCCCGAGTCCTCCGGCCCGCTCGACCAGCCCGCGGGACTCTGTCCGTCACCCCTCTTGACATGGTTGGCCAACCCCTCGTAACTTGCGTGCAACATCCTACTAACGCGCGTTACTAAAGCGCGTAACCAATCGGCGGTCCGCTCCGGCGGGACGCAGGGGGTATCCGAAGTGGCCACGAACAAGGCGCGACGCGTGACGATGAGCGATGTCGCCCGCCATGCCGGCGTCTCGCGCACCACCGTCTCCTTCGTTCTCAACGAGCGGGCCGACGCGGGCATCCCCGAAGAGACCCGGGTCCGTATCCGGGCCTCGATCGAGGCGCTCGGATACCGGCCCAACGCCGGGGCGAGGGCGCTCGCCGCCAAGCGCAGCGAGTGGTACGGCCTGATCACCGAGATCGTCACGGCGCCCTTCGCCGTCGATGTCATCAAGGGAGCCCAGGACCGGGCCTGGGCCGAGGGGAAGTTCCTGCTCATCACGGCGGGGGACCGGGATCCGGCGATGGAGGCCGCGGCCTTCGACAAGCTGCTGGAGCAGCGCGCCGAGGGTCTGCTGTACGCCACGACCTGGCACCGCGCCGTGACCCTGCCGCCCGCCGCCCGTGAGGTGCCGGTCGTCCTGGTGAACTGCTTCGACGCGGACGGCGCCCTGCCATCCGTGGTGCCCGACGAGGTGGCGGGCGGTCACACCGCCACCCGGCGGCTGCTGGACGCGGGCCACCGCCGGATCGGGTTCATCAACCTCGACACCGGCATTCCGGCCGCCGTCGGCCGGCGCCAGGGGTACGAACAGGCGCTGCGCGAGGCCGGGATCGGCATCGACGACAGCCTCGTCGTGCCCGGCCACGCCACCGCCGACGGCGGGTACGCGGCCGCCTGCGTACTGCTCGACCGCGAGGACGGCCGCCCCACGGCGCTGTTCTGCGGGAACGACCGCACGGCGATGGGCGCCTACGACGCCATCAAGGAACGCGGACTGCGGATCCCGGACGACATCGCCGTCATCGGATTCGACAACCAGGAGCTCATCGCCGCCTACCTGCGGCCCGGGCTCACCACGGTCGCCCTGCCCTTCGAGGCTATGGGGGCCGAGGGCGTCGAGATGCTCGGCGCCCTCACAGCGGGTCAGCCGCTCACCACCACACAGGTGACGGTCGACTGCCCGCTGATCGAACGCTCGTCGGTCTGACTGCGAATCAGTCCGACGGGAACCCTCACCCGTCTTCGGCGTATTGAAGAGAGAGAAGAAACCACATTATGGCACCGTCGATACGCGCCGGCCGCCTCCGGCCCGCCGTGCTCGTCGCTCCCGCCCTCGCCGCGGCCCTGCTGCTCACGGGCTGCAGCGGCACCGGAACGAACACCGCGGGGGACACCTCCGGCCACCAGCTCCTGACGATTCCCCGCGAGGATTTCGCGACCTTCACCAGGAACTTCAACCCGTTCGCCCCCGGCCAGGTGGTGGCCCCGATGACCACCCAGGCGATCTACGAGGCGATGCTCGTCTACAACCCCGCCGACGGCAAGGCCACCCCGTGGCTCGCCGCGTCCTGGAAGACGTCCGCGGACGGCAGGACGGTGACCTTCACCCTGCGCGACGGCGTGAAGTGGTCGGACGGCAAGCCGCTGACCGCCGAGGACGTCGCGTACACCTTCGGTCTGCAGAAGAAGCTGCTCGGCGGCTACGAGTACCTGCGCTCGGCGAAGGCCGAGGGTGCGAACAAGGTCGTCTTCTCGCTCACCAAGCCCTACTCGCCCGGTCTGTTCGAGCTCGGCAAGCAGATCATCGTGCCCAAGCACATCTGGGAGAAGGTCAAGGACCCGGCGAAGGACACCAACCCGAATCCGGTCGGCACCGGCCCGTACACCCAGGTCGCCAACTTCCAGAGCCAGTCCTACGAGCTCCGCAGGAACCCCTCGTACTGGCAACCGGAGAAGCAGCGGATCGAAGGCATCCGGGTGCTCGGCTTCTCGGGGAACGACAGCGCCAACCTGGCCTTTGTCAACGGTGAGGCCGACTGGACCCAGTCGTTCATCCCCGATGTGGCCAAGAGCTTCGTGTCCAAGGATCCCAAGCACAACACCTACTGGTACCCGAAGACCGGCTCGATGGTCGACTGGGCGATGAACACCACCAAGGCGCCGTTCGACGACGTCGAGGTGCGCAAGGCGCTGAGCCGGGCCGTCGACCGCGAGAGCGTCACGAAGGTCGGCATGAACGGCTACACGCAGCCCGCCGACTGCACCGGCCTGTCCGGCGGTTATGACACGTGGCGCGACAAGAAGCGCGCCGCCTCCTGCACCTGGACGAAGCACGACGCCGCCGCTGCGGCGAAGGCGCTCGACGACGCCGGGTACAGGAAGGGCTCCGACGGCAAGCGGAAGCTCAGGAACGGCAAACCGTTCGCCTTCGACCTCTCGGTCGGCTCGGCCTCCTCGGACTGGCTGTCCGTCGCCAACATCATCAAGCAGAACCTCGCCGGGATCGGCGTCACGGTCACGGTGAAGTCCCCGGACTGGGCCGCGGTCGTCAGCGACTACGAGAGCGGGAACTACGACACCGGGATCGTCTGGAGCGACAACGGAGCCACTCCGTTCCAGTTCTACCGGACCACGATGGGCACCGAATCGGTCGAGCCCGCCGGCACCAGGACGGTGAGCAACTACCACCGCTTCGGCGACAAGCGGGCCGACGCGCTCCTCGACGATTTCGCCGCCGCGTCCGGCAAGGCGGGGCAGCGCGCCGCCGTCGACGGACTGCAGAAGCTGTTCGACGAGGACGCCCCCGTCGTCCCGCTGTTCCCCGGCCCGGAGTGGGGCGCCTACACCGACACCCGGTTCACCGGCTGGCCCACGGAGGACAACCCGTACGCCACGCTCACCAACCGCGGCGACACCACCGTCCTCGTCCTGACGAGCCTCAAGCCCGTCAAGAACTGACCGCACGGTCACCCCGCCACTCCGGTGGCCCGCCCGCGCCGACATCCCGGGCGGGCCGCCGGCCCTCATAGATTCGGAGAGGGACCAGTGCGTTACCTCCTGCGCAACCTGGGCTTCTACCTGCTGGCCTTCTGGGCCTCCGTCACCCTGAACTTCATGCTGCCGCGCTTCATGCCGGGCGACCCCGTCTCCCGGATGTTCGCCCGCTCCCAGAGCCAGATGCGGCCCGAGCAGCTCGACCAGCTCCGCCGGCTCTTCGGCCTGGACCACCGCCCGATGTGGCAGCAGTACCTCGACTACGTGAGGGACGTCTGCACCGGGAACATGGGCATCTCGATCTCCCGTTTCCCCACCCCGGTCTCCGAGGTCATCGCCTCCCAGATCGGCTGGACGCTGCTGCTCGGCGGCACCGCCCTCGTCATCGCCGCAGTCATCGGCAACCTGCTGGGCATCCTGGCGGCCTGGCGGCGCGGCGGCGTCCTCGACTCGGTGTTCCCGCCGCTGCTCGTCTTCGCCGGCTCGTTCCCGTACTTCTGGCTCGCCATGGGCGCGCTCTACCTGTTCGGCATGACCCTCGGCTGGTTCCCCATGCGGCACGCCTTCGACGTCGGCCTCAGCCCCGACCTGTCCTGGGCCTTCGTCTCCAACGCCGCCTCGCACCTCTTCCTGCCCGCCCTGACCATCGTCCTGGTCTCGGTCGGCGGCTGGATGCTCGGCATGCGCAACACGATGATCGCCACCGTGGCCGAGGACTACATCACGATGGCCGAGGCCAAGGGGCTGCGCCCCAGCCGGATCATGTTCCGGTACGCGGCACGCAACGCGATGCTCCCCTCCGTCACCAACTTCGGCATGGCGCTCGGATTCGTGGTCGGCGGCGCGCTGCTCACCGAGGTCGTCTTCGCCTATCCGGGCGTCGGCTTCCAGCTGCTCGCCGCCGTCCAGGGCCTCGACTACCCGCTGATGCAGGGGATCTTCCTCACCATCACCGCCGCCGTACTTGTCGCCAACTTCCTCGTCGACCTCGTCTACGTCCGACTCGACCCGCGTGTGCGCGTCCGCTGAGCGGCCGGACAAGGAGAACACCCATGAGTGCCCTCGACTCCCTCACGGAGCCCGCCGTGCCCCGGCGGGCACCACAGGCCGCCGCTGCCCCGAAACGCCGGGACCGGGCCGGACTGCTGCGCTCCCTGCTCGCCAGCCGCAAGGCCCTGTCCGGCGCCGTCGTCCTGGTGCTGTTCGTCCTGGCCGCCCTGCTGGCCCCCCTGATCGCCCCCGGCGATCCGTCGACGATCAACGGCCTGGGCGCCTCGGCCCCGTCCGGCTCCCATCTGCTGGGGACGACCGCGAAGGGACAGGACGTCCTCGCTCTGACCCTCTGGGGTGCGCGCAGCTCCCTGTTCGTCGGGTTCTGCGTCGGACTGGCCGCCACCGCGCTCGCCGTGCTCGTCGGCATGGCCGGCGCCTACTTCGGCCGCGTCGTCGACGACGTGCTCTCGCTCGTCACCAACATCTTCCTGCTGGTGCCCGGAGTGCCGCTGCTCGTCGTACTCGCCGCGTTCATGCCGCCGGGCACCGCGACGGTCATCCTGGTCCTCGTCGTCACCGGCTGGGCGGGCTCCGCCCGGGTGCTGCGCGCCCAGGCCACATCGATCCGCGGCAAGGACTTCGTCGCCGCGTCCGTCGTCACCGGTGAACGTGCGGTACGCATCATGTTCCGCGAGATCCTCCCCAACATGGCGTCCGTCGTCATGACGACGCTGCTGGGCTGCGTCATCTTCGGTATCGGCGCCCAGGCCGGCCTGGAGTTCCTCGGCCTGGGCGACGCGTCCGTCGTCAGCTGGGGCACCAACCTCTACTGGGCCGGCAACGACGGCGCCCTGATGACCGGCGCCTGGTGGGCCTTCGTGCCCTCCGGCCTCTGCATCGCCCTCGTCGCCTTCGCCCTCGCGATGGTCAACTACGCCGTCGACGAGATCACCAACCCGCGCCTGCGTGCCCGCCGCGCCAAGAACCGCAACCGGAAGGGCTGAACGATGACCACGCCCTCTCACCACCCCGGGCTCTCCCTCGATCCGGTTGATCCGGTGCTCGACGTGCGGAACCTGCGCGTCGAGTACGGCGGGGACGGCCGCAGCGTCGTCGGCGCCGACGACATCTCCTTCACCATCGGCGCCGGTGAGGTCTTCGGCCTCGCCGGGGAGTCCGGCTGCGGCAAGTCGACCGTCGCCAACGCCCTGATGCGCCTGCTCAAGCCGCCGGCCCGGATCACCGCCGGATCGGTCACGTTCAAGGGACGCGACGTCCTCGCCATGGACCCGCGCGAGCTGCGCGCCTTCCGCTGGCGCGAGATCTCCATGGTGTTCCAGTCCGCGATGAACTCCCTCAACCCGGTCCTCACCGTCGGAGAGCAGATGGGCGACGTCTTCACCACCCACGAGCGGATGCGGAAGCGGCAGGCGCGGGAGCGCTCCGGAGAACTGCTCGAACTGGTCGGCATCGACCCGGCACGGCTGAAGTCCTACCCTCACCAGCTCTCCGGCGGCATGCGCCAGCGCGTCGTCATCGCGATGGCCGTGGCGCTCCGGCCCGCGCTGCTCATCATGGACGAACCGACGACCGCACTCGACGTCGTCGTCCAGCAGGAGATCATGGCGCAGATCGCCGGCCTCCAGCGCGAACTGGGCTTCTCCGTCCTCTTCATCACCCACGACATGTCGCTGATGATCGAGCTCTCCCACCGGATGGGCGTCATGTACGGCGGGCGGCTCGTCGAACTCGCCCCGGCCGCAGAGCTCTTCGCCGACCCGCTCCACCCCTACACCCGGGCGCTCATGAACGCCTTCCCGCCGCTCACCGGACCACGCGTCCACCTCACCGGACTCGCCGACCTGCCGCGCACGGACTCCAACTGCGGCTTCCACGCCCACTGCCCCGACGACCGGTCGGACTGCTCGATGAACATCCCCGACCTGCGCGAGGTGGCCACCGGGCGCTTCGTCGCCCGTACCGCTGGAGGCGCGCGATGACCGCGCAGGCCACCGAGACCCGCACCCCGCTGATGAGCGTGCGCGGGCTCACCAAGGACTTCCGGATGGGCGGACTGCTCTCCCGCGACCGCCACCGCGCCCTGAACGCCGTCGACCTCGACATCCCGCACGGGAAGATCGTCGCCCTCGTCGGTGAGTCCGGCAGCGGCAAGTCCACCCTGGCGCGCTGCCTGGCCCGCCTGGAACAGCCGACCGCGGGCCAGGTCCTGCTGGACGGCGAGGACGTGCTGAGGACGCAGCGGCGCCGGGTGTCCCGCGCCTACCGGGGTGCCGTGCAGATGGTGTTCCAGGACCCCTTCGGCTCCCTCAACCCCGTCCACCGCGTCGAGCACTTCCTGCGCCGCGCCCTGCTCGTGCACGGGCGGCCCGCCGGGGCGGACGAACTGCGCGACCTCGTCACCACGGTCGGCCTCACCGAGGACATGCTGGAGTCCTACCCGCACGAACTCTCCGGCGGCCAGCGCCAGCGCGTCGCCGTCGCCCGCGCCCTCGCCGTCGACCCGCGGCTCGTCCTCGCCGACGAACCGACGTCGATGCTCGACGTGTCCGTACGCATCGGCATCCTCAACCTGATGCGACGGCTGCGCGACGAGCGCGGCATCTCCATGCTCCACATCACCCACGACCTCGCCTCGGCCCGCTATGTCGCCGACACCACCCAGGTCCTCTTCGCCGGCGAACTCGTCGAGGGCGGCGACTCGCTCGCCCTGATGGACCGCCCAGCGCACCCCTACACCCGGCTCCTGCTCTCCGCCGTCCCCGACCCGGAGCGCGAGCACGGCTACGACCCCGACGAGCGGGCCGCGCTGCGCGCCGCGGTGCTGACGCCCGAGTCGTGCCCCTACGAGGACGAGGGCCCGTGCAGCCGCACCCGGCCCGTCCGCCATGTCATAGGCGAGGACGACGGCCAGCCGCACTGGGTGCGCTGCCACCTCTATGCCCCCGCCACCCCCACCGCGCGCCGCGTTCTGACCGCGGCCACCCCGGAAACCGAGAACACCTGATCATGACCCACGACCTCACCCTGCCCCGCGCCCGCCACGGGGACGCGCCGAAGGGCCTGGCCGAACGGGCCGTCCTCGACCCGCACCGGCCCCGCTTCCACTTCACCGCACCCGGCGGCTGGCTCAACGACCCCAACGGGCTCGCCCACTGGGACGGCGTCTACCACCTCTTCTACCAGTACAACCCCCTCGCGGCCGCCCACCACCGCATCCACTGGGGCCATGCCACCAGCCGCGACCTGGTCAGCTGGACGGACGAACCCGTCGCCCTGGTGCCCGGCAGCGACGGCCCCGACCGCGACGGCTGCTGGTCCGGTGTCCTCGTCGACGACGGCGGCACACCGACCCTCGTCTACTCCGGCCGGCACGGCGAGCGCGAACTGCCCTGTGTCGCCACCGGATCGCCCGACCTGCGCAGCTGGCGCAAGGACCCCGCCAACCCCGTGATCGGCGCCCCGCCCGAGGGTGATCTCACCGCCTTCCGTGACCACTGCGTCTGGCGCGAGAACGGCACCTGGCGCCACCTCGTCGGATCCGGCATCCGCGGCGTCGGCGGCACCGCGTTCCTGTACGAGTCCCAGGACCTGCGCGACTGGCGTTACGTCGGCCCGCTCCTCACCGGCGACGCGAGCAGTGGAAGGGCCGCGGACCTCGACTGGACCGGCACCATGTGGGAGTGCGTCGACCTCTTCCGGATCGATGGCGCGGACATCCTCGCCTTCTCCGCCTGGGACGAGGGGACCACCCACTACCCGCTCTACTGGACCGGCCGCTACGAGGGCGACACCTTCACCCCGCACACCCTCCACCGGCTGGATTACGGGCAGCGCTACTTCTACGCCCCGCAGTCCACCCGGGACGCACGCGGCCGGCGTATCATGTTCGGCTGGCTCCAGGAGGGCCGCGACGAGGACGCCATGGCCGCGGCCGGCTGGTGCGGGGTGATGTCCCTGCCGCGCGTCGTCACCCTGGGCGGCGACGGTCAGCTGGCTCAGGAACTCGTGCCCGAACTCGCCCGGCTGCGCCGCGACGCGGTGCGCACCGGCGCATTCACCGTGACCGACGGGACACACGTACACCTCGACGCAGTGAGCGGAGACCAGCTCGACATCGAGACGACGCTGCGCGTCGCCCCGGGAGGGGCGGCCCGGCTCGTGGTGCGCGAGAGCGCGGACGGGGCGGAACGGACCGTGATCGAGGTGTCGCGCCCGGCGGACGGCACCGCGGGAACGCTGCGGCTGCACCGGGAGTCGAGCAGCCTCGACCCGTCCGTCGACAGCGAACCCCGTTACGGAGAGGTGCCGCTGACGGGCGACGGGGCCGTGGACCTGCGAGTGCTCGTCGACCACTCCGCGCTGGAGATCTTCGCGAACGGGCGCGCGCTGGCCGCCCGGATCTACCCGACCCGCCCCGACGCGCTCGGAGTCGGGATCTCCGCCGCCGGGACCGTCGTCGTGGAGAGGTTCGACGCCTGGCGGATGGCCGCGCTCTTCGACGGCCCCCGCCCCCTCTGGCCCTGAACGGGCCCGCCCTTCCCCCACCCTGAGGAGACGACCATGTCCATCTCTAGGCGTGCACTCCTGTCCTCGGCCGGCCTGACGCTGCTGGCCCCCCTCGCGGGGGCCGGCCGGGCTTCCGCCGCGCCCCCGTCCACCCCTCGCTCCGCCGTGCCGGCCGGGGATCTCGCCCCGGTCCCCGACCCGCTCGGCCTCACCGGCACCTGGTCCCGCACCGACGACGGCGGACAACGCGTCGTCACCGGAGCCCAGCGCAACGCCGTCGCCCTCTCCGAGCAACGCGTCGAAGCCTTCGCCGGCTACGCGGCCCGGATCACCGTCGACCCCGGATCGCCCTACGCCGTGGGCTCGTTGCTCGTCCGCGCCACCGACGACGGATCGGCCGGATATGCGGCGAGCCTGGACCCGAACCTTCGGCGCATCCGCCTGTACGACCTGGCCACCGGCCGCGACCTCGTCCCCCCGGCCCCGGCCGCCCTCGCACCCGGGACCGACTACCTCCTCGAAATAGGTCTGAACGGAACCGAGTTGACCGTCCTCCTCGACGGCACGCAGATCCTTGCCGCACACGACACCGCCTACGCGCACGGAACCGCCGGACTGCACGCCTACAACGGAACGGTCGCCTTCGGCCCACCCGGCGTGCGCACCGTCACCACCGACGCCACCGGATGGACCACCGACGGCGGCACCTGGACCGCCACCACGCTCGGCTGGCACGCCCAGGCCCCCGCCGACACCAACTGTCGCGCCCTGGCCGCCACCCGGGTCTACGACACCGGCTTTCAGGCCGACGTCCTGATCACCGATCCGTACACCGTCGCGGCCCTCCTCCTGCGGACCGACGACCGGGGCACGACCGGATACGGTGTCCAGATCGACCCCAACCGCGACCTGCTGCGGCTCTACCGGATCGACGGCGACATCACGCTCGGCACGTACAGCACTTCCATCGCGACGGACACCGTGTACCGGCTCCGCGTCGAGGCCGACGGCCCGTCTCTCGCCGTCCACTGGCAGACCGACTTCATCACCCCGGACGGCTACGCCCCGGTCATCACGGCGGAGGACTCCGCCCACCCAGCGGGCCGGATCGGCGTCCTGGCATACAACGGATCCGTCTCCTTCGAGAACATCGCCGTCCGCGCCCTCGTGACGGACCTCCAGGGCTGGTCGACGGCTTCCGGGAGCTGGACCCCCGATCTGCGCGGCGTGCGGGCCGAGGGTGCCGAAGCCCTGAGCGTCGCACCGTTCCCCGGCGGGGACGTGTTGATCAGCGCCGACATCGCTCCGGCCGGCGCTTCGGGCGCGGGGCTCGTGGTGCGTGCGGACGCGGCCGGTGCGGGCGGCTACGAGATCCGGCTGGAGGCTTCCGGCGTACGGCTCCTGGACCGCACGGACGGGACCGGACTCGGACGGGCCGCACACCCGGTCCGCCCCTTCGCCGCAGGTTCGGTGTACCGGACCGAGGCCCGTGCCCTGGGCGCGGACCTCACGGTGAGCGTGGACGGCGTCGACGTTCTCACCGCCCGGGTCTCCCGCACCGGCGGCAGCGCCGTCGGCCTGATCGCGCACGGCGGCCCGGCCCACTTCCAGAACGTCAGGGCCCGCACCCCGCAGACCTACTTCACCGACGCCTACCGGCCTGCGTACCGCTACACCCAGCTCGCCTCGCGCACCAGCGACCCCAACGGGCTGGTGCATCACGAGGGCGAGTACCACCTCTTCCACCAGGACGCGGGACAGTGGGCGCACGCCGTATCCACCGATCTGCTGCAATGGCGGGCGCTGCCCGTCGCGCTGCCCGTCTCCGTCTTCGGTCACGCCTGGTCGGGGTCGTGCGTCGCCGACACCGACGACGACAGCGGGCTCTTCGACGGCGGTTCGGGCCTGCTCGCCTTCTCCACCAGCTACCACCCTGACCGGCCCGGCGGGAACCAGTGCGTGCGCGCCGCCCTCAGCAAGGACCGGGGCCGCTCCTGGCAGTGGTACGGCACCGCGCCCGTCGTGGAGAACCCCGGAGGCCCGGACGGGGACTGGGACTTCCGCGACCCCAAGGTCGTGCGCGACGAAGAGCGGGGCCAGTGGGTGATGGTCGTCTCCGGCGGTGACCACGTCCGCTTCTTCACCTCCACCGACCTGCTGCACTGGGCGTACCGCTCCTCCTTCGGCTACGGGGACTGGGTGACCGGCGGCGTCTGGGAGTGCCCCGACCTCTTCCCGCTGAGCGTCGACGGCGACCCGGACCGGGTCCGCTGGGTGCTCGTGCTCTCCACCGGAGCGGTCCGAGCCACCGACGGATCGGCCGCCGAGTACTTCCTCGGTGAATGGAACGGCACCACGTTCACCACCACCAACGAGGCCGGCACCCCGCTGCGCGCCGAGGCCGGCCGCGACTACTACGCCGCCATGACCTTCGCCGGACTGCCCGACGGCAGAAGGGTCCAGCTCGGCTGGCTCAGCAACTGGGACTACGCCTTCAGCGCCCCCACCGGCGCATGGAACGGTCAGCTCGGCCTGCCGCGCGAACTCACCCTCTCCGCCACCGGACTCGTGCAGCTCCCCGCCGCGGAGACCGAGGCCCTGCGCACGACGAGGACCACGTTCCGGGACATCGCCGTCGGCCCGGAGTCGGCCAACCCGCTCGCCGCCGAACGCGGGCGCTCGTACGAGATCGAGGCGGAGATCGCCCTCCCGGCGACCGGCGCCGCGACCGAATGCGGCTTCCGGCTCCGTACCGGCGAGGACCGGAGCACGGTGATCGGCTACGACGCCGGTGCCGGGAAACTGTTCGTGGACCGGACCGCCGCAGGCGTGGCCGACTTCACGGAACACTTCGCCGGACGTACCTCCGCACCGCTGAGGCTCACCGAGTCCGGCGGCGAACGGCGCCTGCGTATCCGGCTGTTCATGGACACCTCGTCCGTCGAGGTCTTCGGCGGCGACGGCGCTGTCACGATCAGCAGCCTGCTGTTCCCCAGGCCGTCCGATCAGGGCATGGCGTTCTACGCGACCGGGGGCACGGCCCGGATCGTCACGCTGAACATCCACCGCCTCCGGGACGTGTTCCGGGTGACCGGTGACGACCCGGCAACGCCCGCACTCCAGGCCGGTGGGGCCTTCCGCAGCAGCGGCCTCGGTGACCTCACCGTCGTACCGGCCGGCCACTGGACCACCACCGGGGCCGGCCGCACCGGTGTATTCGACCGGGACTCCACCAGTGTCTCCGGCACCGAGTACGGCGATCTGGAACTGACCACGCTCGTGCGCTTCGGCGGCCCCGACGGGACGAGCGGCGCCGGATCGGTTCTCCTGCGCACCACGCCCGACATCGCCGACGGATACGCGGTCAACCTCGATCCGAATCTGCGGACGGTCCGGCTGATGCGCCGGGACGCCGGACGGACGACGGTACTCGCCGAAACGCCGTTGCTGATACGGATGGGAGTCACTCTTACGCTGCGGATCCTGGCCCGGGGCGGGCGTATCGAGGTGTTCGTCGACGGCCGGCCGGTCCTCGATGTGACCGATAGCCGCTACACACGCGGCAGGATCGGGCTCAATGTGTTCGGAGGCCGCGCCGCCTACCAGGACACCCACGTCACCGCACTCTAGGAGACCTCACCCTCATGCTCGACAGACTCGATCTGCTGGTCATCGGCGAATGCGTCGCCGACATCGTCCGGCTGCCGGGTGCGGCCGACCGAATTCACCCGGGCGGCAGCCCGGCCAACGTCGCGTACGGCCTGGCCAGGCTCGGACACGATGCGACCCTGCTCACCCAGCTCGGGCCGGACACGAACGGGCAGCTGATCCGTGACCACCTGGCCGGAGCCGGGGTCGACGTCCGCACGGACGGCTCCACCGCCCCCACCCCGTCCGCCGCCGTGACGCTGGACGGTGCGGGTCAGGCCGCGTACACCTTCGAGATCACCTGGACACTCGGCCCGGTCTCCCTGGACCGGCCGCCCGCACACGTCCACACCGGGTCGATCGCGGCGGTCACCGAACCCGGTGCGGCCTCCGTCCTAGCCGCCGTCGAGTCGCTGCGGGCCGCCGCGACCGTCAGCTATGACCCCAACGTGCGGCCGGAGCTGATGGGGGACCACGAGGCCGCAGTACGCAAGGTCGAGCTCTGCGTGGCGCTCAGCGATGTGGTGAAGGCCAGTGACGAGGACCTGGAATGGCTGTATCCGGGCCAGGACCCGGTGAAGGTGGCCGAGCGGTGGCTGGCCGGCGGCCCGGCCGTCGTCCTCGTCACCCGGGGCGGTGACGGGGCCTTCGCGGTCCTGCCCGGCGGCCGGGTGAGTGTCGAGGCGCTGACCACCGAGGTCGTCGACACCGTGGGGGCGGGGGACGCCTTCATGTCCGGCACGCTGCACGCGCTCGCCGCCCACGGACTGCTCGGGCCGCACGGCCGGGAAAGGCTGCGGTCGCTGGACCGGGCCACCGTGACCGACGTCCTGCGGCACGCGGCCGCCTCGGCGGCGGTGACCGTCTCCCGGGCCGGCGCCAACCCGCCCGGTGCGGCGGAACTCGGCGCGGCGCTCGGCCGGATGTGAAGCACGACAGGTGCCACCGTCACCCCCACGGGGACGGTGGCCCTGCCACGCGGCGAACCTCCTGGTCGCTCCGGTCTCGGCGATGATCCACGCGCGCGCCCTGCGCAGCCCGCCCACCGCGCCCGTGGCATCGGCCCTCACGAGCAAGAGGCGCTGAGCAGGGGGACGCTCCTCCGCCCTGCGACGCACGCAGCCGACGACGTGCGCCGATTTCACCAGGAACTGCGGGACAGCCTCAGGAACCGCCCGCCACCCGCCCGTTACCCGGCTCCGCCAGGTGCGGAGTGCTGTCGTCGTCGAGGAACTCGACGACGACCAGGGCGAACAGGGCACACAGCGCGATCCACACCGTGACCAGGCCGGTCGGCCGGTCCCACGCCACAAGCACCGCGACGGCCACCACGACCACGGTCCAGTTCAGCGGCCGCCTGGCCCGGTGCACCCACCTGCCGACCCGACCGCCCGTGAAGCCGGCCGCGTCCCGTACGGCCCCGATGCCGCCGCTCCACATCGCCATGACCCGGGTCGCGGCCCGGCCACTGCCGGTGAGCCAGGCCGCGAGCGCCACCACCGCACCGACGGTCACCACCAGCCGGACCCCGGCGCGCAGATATCCCGCCAGCGCGTCGAAGACCGCACCCGCGGCCGGCTGCGAGAAGTCGGAGGGAAGACTGTCGAGATAGAAAGCGCGCCCCGCCCACAGGCCGAGCCCGAGCAGGGCGGCACCCGCAGCTACGGCGAGTGCGGCGGTGACCAGGGCCCGTCGCCGGCGCACCGCGAGCAGTACCCCGCCCGCTGCCACCACCAGCGTGAACACGGGAAGCCAGAATCCGAGGAGTTCGAGCGCCCGGAACGCCTGCTTGGCCTTGCCGACCGAGTCGGAGGTCAGGACCGTGAAGTTGGTGTGGATCTCCGGGATCTTCTCGGCGACCGTCAGACCGCGGTCGACGAGGCGCTGCTTCACCCGGTCGATGACCGGGGCGAGGTCCAGGGTGACGGTGTCGTCGGTCAGCTTCACCGCGCCGCCGCCCTCACCCGTCAGCGCCTTCACGACGGAGACGTGCGCCTGCCGGTTGAGGTCACTCCACAGCCGCTCGAAGGCGTCGCTGGTCACGAACTTCTCGACGGTTCCGTGCACGAAGTTCGTGACACCCGTGGTCAGCGGGCCGCCGAGCTTCTCGAGGGCCTTGTCGACGACCGGCCGGTCGGCGGGGGCCACGTCCGCCAGCAGCGCGTCGATGTCCAGGTGGGTCATGACGGCGGCGGTGACGCGGTCGGTCACCGCCGCCTGCACGTCGGGGTCGGAGGCCAGCGGATCCATCATCGCCACATAGCGGTCCGTGTCCCCGGCGACGTCGCTCGCCCAGCTCGACACGATGCTGAGCGGTGTCAGTACGGCCGCCACCAGGATCAGCAGGACCGCGAAGAACGAACGGAGCCGCAGCCCGTGCCGGGCCGGGGCACGGGCCTCCAGCTGGGCCACCCGTACCCGAAGGGCTTCCAGTTCGGCGTGCTCGTCCGGTGCGGCCGACTGACCGGGGTCCCGTTCCATGACCCAAGGGGATGTCCTGGCCGCCCGCACAGCGCGGTGGGTTGCTGCATACAGGTGACGGATGGCGGCCGGTACGGTGTCCTCCGGGCCCCGCCGGGCAGGGGCGAGCTGTCTCGGACCCCGGCTGTGGGGGTGTCCTGGACGTTTCCTGATCGTTTGTTCTTTTATGACCACTATTTTCGACAACGCTGGCCCCTCGGGAGCCGGAACCGGGCCGGTCGCCGACCTGCTCAGCACAGCGCTCCTCGGTCCGGACGCCCGCCGCGAGCACGGCTTCTGGCGCCGGCTCGTCACCACAGAACCGTTCCGCCTGCCCCTCTGGCCGCCTCCCGGTCCTACCCCCGACGAGAGGCTCGCCCTCGCCCACGCACGGCTGCGCACGCTCAACAGCGCGCTGGACAGCGCCGCCAGGCCGGCCTCCGATCCGCGAGCCCTGGCCGCCATGCACGAATGGCTCGCCCCTGTGGACCCGGCCCTCACCACCGTTGCGGGCATTCACTACAACCTTTTCCTCGGCAGCCTTCTGGACCACGACGCCGACAGCACCCGCGATCTGTCGGACTTCCTCCGGCTGCGACGGATCGGCACGTTCCTCTGTACGGAGGTGGCGCACGGCAACGACGCCGCCGCCGTCGAGACCACCGCCACCTACGACCCCGCCCGGGACGGGTTCGTGCTCCACACCCCGCACGCCGGTGCACAGAAGTTCATGCCCAACACCAGTCCGGCCGGCGGCCCCAAGTCGGGGCTCGTCGCCGCCCGGCTGATCGTCGGGGGTGCCGATCACGGAGTCTTCCTGCTGCTGGTGCCGCTCACCGACGCGTCCCGGGCCCTGCCAGGGGTGCGGGTGCGCCGGCTTCCCGCACGGATGGGCAGTCCCGTCGACCACTGTCTGACCTCCTTCGACCAGGTCCTCGTAGGGCGAGGGGCGCTGCTCGGCGGCGTGCAGGGGCGGGTCGGCGAGGACGGGGTGTTCCGCAGCGACACCGAGGGGCGAAGGCGCCGCTTTCTCGCGTCGATCGGACGGGTCACCGCGGGCCGGATCTGCATGAGCGCCAGCGCGGTGGGGTCCGCACGCGCCACGCTGGCCGTCGCCGTCCGCTACGGCGGCCACCGTTTCGTCTCGGGTGGCCGCCCTTCGCCGCCCGTCCCGGTGATCGCGCACCGCAGCCACCACGGGCCGCTCGCCGAGGCCATGGCCACCGTCTTCGCGATGAGCCTGCTGCACCGGCGGGTCCTCGACCGCTGGGAGGCGGCGGCGGCAGGACCGCCGGCGGGCCGGGAGGAGGCCGAGCGGCTGGTCGACGTGGCCAAGGGGTGGATCACGTGGCAGGCCCGGTCCGTCATCGTCGAATGCCGGGAGAGGTGCGGAGCCCAGGGGCTGCTGGAGAACAACGGGATGAGCGAACTCGTCACCGGCGTCGAGGGCGCCATCACCGCCGAGGGCGACAACCTGGCCATCCACTCCAGGGCGGCCGCCGGCCTGCTCTTCGAGGCCGCACGGGACCCGGACGAAGGGCCGGCGGCCGCTCCGCCGGGCGGCGACCTCACCGACCTGCGCTTCCTCGGCCGGCTTCTGGACCAGGTGGAGCGCATCTGGTTCGCCCGGGCGGCCGCACGGATGGCGCGGGTACCGCACGGCGACCCGCTGGAGCGCTGGAACGCGGCATCCGGGACCGCTCTGCGGGGGGTCGAGGCCCATGCGTACCGGCAGGCGGCCCACGCGTACGAGCACGCGCTCACGGCTCTGCCCGGCGGCGAGGCCCGCGAGCGGCTGGGCGAACTGGCCCGGCTGTTCGCGCTGCGCTGGGTCGCGCGCAACAGCGGGGATCTGCTGGCCGCCGGCCACCTGACCGCCGGTCAGGTCGAGGGACTGACCGATGTCACCGAGCAGCTCATCGCCGTCGTGAGCGGTCATCTGCCGGAACTCGCCGAGTCCTTCGCGCTGCCCGGTGAACTGCTCGCCGACTGGCCCATCGCGGGAGCCCGTTACACGGACGCGTACGACGACCCGGGCGCCTCCTGGCACACTGCCGCGGACCGGGAACCTGCCGGGGGCGCGCGATGACGGGCACACCGCAGCAGGGAGCCGCAGCGCTGCCGCACAGGGCGGCGGAAGCGGTCCGGTGCCTGGGCGTCCGCGTCGTCCTGCTGGGATTCTGGGGGACCGCAGCGCTGCTCTCACGGTGGGGCGAGAGGGCGCGCACGCACGGTGGCGAATCGGTTCACCGCAAGGCGTGACCGGAGCGAGGCCGTCCGGACGCCCGGGCCTCGTCCGGACGCTCGGGCGCCGTAGGGGCGCTCGGGTGTCGTCCGGGCAGTCGGGCGTCGGGGCGGTGCGCGGCACGCCGCACCGCCCCGACGCCCCGTCCGCCCCACCGCTCGTACCCGGGCGCACCGCCGCTGAGCTGCGCAGAGGCTCGTGGTAGCGTGCCGAGAGCCAGTCGAACTCCACGTAGGGGTCAGGGAATCCGGTGCGAATCCGGAACTGACGCGCAGCGGTGAGGGGGACGGGCGGGGCCACAGCCACTGGGAGACCCACGGTTTCCCGGGAAGGCGTCCCGTCCGCGTGAACCCGAGTCCGAAGACCTGCTGGCACCCGCGGTCCGGGACCGGATCGCGGAACTCCGTACACCGGGCCCCGCGCATGGGCCCAGAGACGCCGAGGTACTTCGTGCCGCCCATAGCTGGCCCCGCCCGCACCGCTGCCCTGCTCACTGCTGCCCTGATCCTGCTGACCGCCTGCGGCGGCGGCAAGGACAGTACCGCCGCCAAGGTCCAGGGAGCCGACGGCTATCCGGTGACCCTGAAGAACTGCGGACGGACCGTCACCGTGGACGCCGCCCCGAAGCGTGCCGTGCCGGTCGACCAGGGATCGGCCGAGATCCTGCTCTCGCTCGGCCTCGCCGACCGGCTCGCCGCCACCGCCACCTGGACCGACCCGGTGTTGAAGGGCTTGGAGAAGGCCAACGCAGGCATTCCGAGGATCTCCGACAACCGGCCTTCGTCGGAGAAGGTCCTGGATCAGGAGCCCGACTTCGTCAGCGCATCCTTCGAGTCGACGCTCGCCAAGGGCGGTGTCGCCCCACGGGAGCAGTTCGAGAAGCTCGGTGTCCCCACCTACGTCTCGCCCGCCGACTGCACCGCCAAGGACAACAGCAAGGACGGTGACGGTGTCCGCACCGGCGCCCTGACCATGGACAGCGTCTACGGCGAAGTGCGGGACCTGGCCAAGGTGTTCGGCGTTCCGGAGCGCGGCGAGAAACTCGTTGCGGAGCTGCGTGCCCGGGTGCGCAAGGCGACCGGAGGGATCGACGCCTCCGGCGCCTCCCTGATGTACTGGTTCGCCAACTCCGAGGCCCCCTACCTGGCCGGCTGCTGCGGAGCACCCGGAATCATCACCCGGGAGATCGGCGCGGAGAACGCCTTCGACGACACCCACGAGGAATGGCCCCAGATCAACTGGGAGACCGTCGCCGACCGCAACCCGGACGTGCTGGTCATCGGCGACCTGACGCGCAAGTCGCAGACCGCCGAGAGCGCCGCGAAGAAGATCGCCTTCCTGGAGTCCAACCCCGCCACGAAGAACATGGACGCCGTCCGGCACAAGCGTTACGTGCTGCTCAGCGGCCAGGCCATGAACCCGACCATCCGGACCGTCGAGGGTGTGGAGCGCGTGGCCGCCGGCCTGCGTACCTTCGGGCTCGCGGGGTGACGGACACCGAACAGGCGGCGGCACCGCGCGAGGACGCGAGTGTGCACGCCCGGCCTGACCTCAGGGGTGTCCGGGGCCTCAGGGGCTTCTGGGGTGTCCGGGGCGGACTCCTGTGGGCCGGCGGGCTCCTGCTGCTCGTCCTGTCCGTCGCCGTCGCCGTCACCATCGGCCCGGCCCGGATCTCCGTCGCCGACGTCTGGGCCACGGTCGCCTCCCACCTCGGTGCCGGTGAGTCGCGGCTCAGCCCCATCCGCGACGGCATCATCTGGAACCTGCGTATGCCGCGCACCCTGCTCGCCGCCGTCTGCGGCGCGGGGCTCGCGGTCTGCGGAACCGTCATGCAGTCGCTGCTGCGCAACCCGCTCGCCGACCCGTTCGTCCTCGGAGTCTCCTCCGGGGCCTCGACCGGCGCGGTCGTCGTCGTCGTTCTCGGCGTCGGCGGGGGAGCGGTCTCCCTGTCGGCCGGGGCGTTCATCGGGGCGCTCTGCTCCTTCGCCCTCGTCATGCTGCTCAGCCACACCCTCGGCGGCAGCACCGACCGTGTCGTGCTGTCCGGGGTCGCGGCCATGCAGCTATTCTCCGCGCTCACCTCCTTCGTCGTGATGACCGCCGCCGACGCCGAGCAGACCCGCGGGGTGCTGTTCTGGCTGCTGGGCTCACTCGGGGGCGTCGGCTGGAGCGATGTGTGGATCTGCTCCGCCGTGCTCGCCGTGACGCTGCTGATCTGCCTCGGCCACGCCCGTACGCTCGACGCCTTCGCCTTCGGTCAGGACGCGGCGGCCACCCTCGGCGTCCACGTCGGCCGTACCAGGATCGTCCTGTTGTGCACGACCGCGCTGCTGACCGCCGCACTCGTGAGCTCGGCCGGTGCCATCGGGTTCGTCGGACTGGTGCTGCCGCACGCGGCCCGTGCGCTCACCGGTTCCGGGCACCGCAGGCTGCTGCCGGTCACCGCGCTCGCCGGGGCCGTCTTCCTCGTCTGGGTCGACACCCTCGCCCGGACCGTCCTCGACCCGCAGGAGGTTCCGGTGGGAGTCGTCACCGCCCTGATCGGGGTACCAGCCTTCGTGCTGGTCCTCTACCGCACCCGGCGGGCCCCATGACTCCGGCCACCCCCGGCGGCCTGCGGGCCGACCGGGTCAGCAGGGAGGCGGGCGGCCGGCTCATCCTGGACGGTGTCTCGCTCGCCCCGCCGCCCGGCGCCACCATCGGGCTGATCGGTCCGAACGGTTCCGGGAAGTCCACCCTGCTGCGGATCCTGGCCGGAGTCCTGGCCCCGGACGCCGGCGTGGTCACCCTCGACGACGATCCGCTGGCCGCCGTCGGGCGCCGCACCGTGGCCAGACGGGTCGCGGTGGTCGACCAGCACGCCGTCACGCAGGTCGAGCTGAGCGTCGTGGACGTCGTACGCCTGGGCCGCATCCCGCACCGCCGTGCCTGGTCGGCGCCGGGGGCTGCGGACGAGACGGCGGTCCGTGAGGCGCTGGAGCGGACCGGCCTCGCCGGACGCCGCTACCAGTCCTGGCACACACTCTCCGGCGGGGAGCGCCAGCGCGTCCAGATCGCCCGCGCGCTGGCCCAGCAGCCGCGTGAACTGCTGCTGGACGAACCGACCAACCATCTGGACATCCAGCACCAGCTGGAACTGCTGTCCCTGGTCACGTCGTTGCCGCTGACCGCCGTCGTCGCCCTGCACGACCTCAATCTGGCCGCGATGTTCTGTGATCGGATCGTGGTGATGAACGAGGGACGGGTGGTCGCGGGCGGCAGCCCGGCGGAGGTGATCACCGAGGGCCTCATCGCCGATGTCTACCGGGTGTCCGCCGTCGTGACACCGGACGGACCACAGGGGCGGCCCTCGGTCCGCTTTCGTCCGGAGCGGGCCTGACTCGACAACGGGCCTGACTTCACAGCAGGCCTCAGCGGGCTTCAGCAGGCCTCAGCGGGCTTCAGCGGGCCTGACTCCGGAGCGGGTCCGACGTCCGGCTCTCTGCGGTGGCCCGGGTGCTCGTGCCGTGGAACGCAAGGGGCGGACCCTCGTGCGGGGCCCGCCCCTCGCTGGTGCGGTACGGCCGTGCGGAGCGGTGCGCGGGGGGTCAGCGGCGCCGCCCCTGACCGGATTCACCGCCCATGTCCTTGCCACCCATGTCCTTGCCACTCTTGGTGGCGCCGTCCGCGTAGTCGATCTGTTCCTTGCGCAGTTCGGCGGAGACTTCCTTCTGTTCGGTCACCTTCTTCGTTTCCATCCGCACCCGCTCGACCGGCACGGTCTCCTTGCGCATCGTGGCGCGTTCGGCGTGCAGGGTGACCTCCACGTCCTGCTCGTTGATGTCGGCCCGGCCGGTCTTGTCGCCCGGCCGGAGCGGTTCCCGGACCACGCGCACCTCTTCGTGCGACACGGGCACGGTACGGGTGACGTTCTCGGTGACGACGTACTTGTGCAGGCGGGCCTTGCCGCTCTCGTACTCCTCGGTGCCGATATGGAGCTGTTCCTCGGAGCGGATCAGTTCTTCCTTGCCGCCGAGGTCGGCGGCGGAGCGTTCGGTGCCCGCCCCGGCTCCGACCAGCGGACGGGACGTGCCCGAGGTCTCGGTGTCGCGGTGCCTGCCGGTCCCCGTGCCCGCGCCCGCCATGCCGGCCGATGTGGTCCGGTCGGTCGTGCGCCCCGTGCCCGCGGCGCCCATGGCCCCGGCCCCGGCCCCGGCCCCGGCTGCCGCGCCGGCTCCGGCCGCGCCCATGGTGCCCGTCCCGGTCGTCGTGGGTGCGTCGGCGCTCGCGGTGCCGCCGGCCCCGGCACGGTCGGCGATATTGGCCTTGGCGTTCCGGCTCAGGCCGTAGTGCCGGTAGAGCTCCTCCTCCTCGGAGACGGAGAGATGGGCGTCCGCGTCCACACGGGGGGCTTCCTTGACCCGGTCCTTCGGATGCGAGATGTGCAGGTCGGAGCCCACGCGACGGGCTCCGGCGAGGGGCACGAAACTCTCCTTCATACCGAACAGACCGGTCTTCACCGTGATCCAGTCCGGCCGGCCGGTGTTGTCGTCGACATACACCCGCCCCACGTTGCCGATCTTCTCGCCCTCGGTGTCGTACACCGTCAGGCCGTCGAGCTCTCCGGAATCCGTGAAACCGTCAGCGGCTCCCATAACCGATTCCTCCTCGCCCGGGCGCGTCCTGTGGGTGGGTCCAGCAGGGGAGGCGCGTCCGGATTCCATCGCGCCTCACCCGGATGGACGCTGCAACCGCCCGGCCGTCGGACGCCGGGTGCCGCACCCGCCCCACGTCGGTGCAGGCCCCGTGCGATGCCGGTGAGGGGCCGACGGGCCTACTAGGCCAATCGGGTGAACGGGGCCGCGGGGCGCCTCCCGGCCCCGCTCCCGGGAGGAGGCCGCCGGCGCCGAATTGCGTGACATGCCCACGGGGCTCCGCGCACCCGCCCGTAACCGCCCCTGAACAGGCGGTTCCCGCCGCCGGGGCGAATTTCCGGGAAACCCTTGACACCCGCTGGGCGCAGCCGCATCCTTTCGCCAGAAATCGCAACGGCGTTGCGATTTCCGCACCGGCAGATCGGCAGGCCGGCAGATCGACAGGCCGGCTCGACAGGCCGGCAGACCGGCGCCGACAGACAGAACCGGCAGACGGAACGATGTGGACGAAGGAGGCCCGGCCCCATGGCTGAGCACGGCACGGACACCACCAACCCGGCACCGGCCGGACAGCAGGCCCCGGGCGTGCTGCAGACCGTGGACCGGGCTCTGCTCGTGCTGCTCACCTTCACCGAGCAGCGGCCCGAGTGGGGCGTCAGCGAACTGGCCCGTCACCACGGCTGGGACAAGGCCGTCGTCCAGCGCCTGCTCACCACACTGAGCGCGCGCGGCTTCCTGCTCTGCGACGACAACAGCCGTCGCTACCGCCCGGGTCCAGCCCTCTCCCGGCTGGCCCGGGTCAGCGAGCACAGCGGAGTGCTGTCCTCGATCTCCCGGCCGATACTCGCCCGGCTGCTCCGCGAGACCGGCGAGAGCGTCGTCCTCAACGTCCCGCACGGCGGCAGCTACCGCTGCGAGGCCGCCGTCGACGGCACCGGACCCGTCCGCTACACGGCGATCATCGGCGCGGTCATGCCCGGTCACGCCGGAGCGTCCGGGCACACCCTCTTCGCGTACCACCCCGAACGCGAGATCCGGCAGATGTTCGGCGCCACCGGACTGACGCGCTTCAACGACCGCACCATCACGGACCTGGACGCACTGCTCGCCTGCTACGCACAGGTCCGTGCCGACGGGTACTGCATCAGCCACGGCGAGTACGACGAAGCCGTGACTGCGGTGTCCGTCCCCGTCTTCCAGGGAGACGGAGTCCCCGCCTCCCTCACGGTCATCGGCCCTTCCCACCGTGTGGACCGGGCCGCCGAAACCCTTGTGACGCAGGTACGCGCCGGAGCGGCGGAGATCACCGCCGCCCTCGGCGGCTGAGCCCGCGCCTCGCACTTTCCGCCCCACCGCGGCCGCCCCGCGCCGCCGGCCTGCCCCGGGCCCCGCCCCGCCGGGTATCCCGCCGGGGCCACCGACCTCCCCAGCCCTGCTCACCGAAGGGGGTGCCTCATGGCGCACCACGTCTCCGCGCCGCACCCTGCCCCGCCGCCGCCAGGCCCCGACGAGACCCGCTCGCACCCGAGGGTGATGGAACCCGTCCTGCTGGTCATCCTGGTGGTGCTCTCCGCCGTCGGAGCCGTCATCGGCATCGACCTGGTCTCGAAGCTGGGCATCTCCGCCAACACCTCCGTGGTCGGCGCACTCGTCGCCATGCTGATCGGACGCATACCACTCGGTTTCCTGCGCCGGATGCGCTCCGTGCACCGGCAGAACCTCGCCCAGAGCGCCATCTCCGCCGCGACCTTCGCCTCGGCGAACGCTCTGCTGACATCCGTCGCCGTGCCGTACGTCTTCGGCCGCAAGGACCTGGTCTGGCCGATGCTCGCGGGTGCCTTCATCGGCCTCGTCGTGGACGCCTGGGTGCTCTACCGGGCCTTCGGCTCCCGGCTGCTGCCCGCCGACGCCGCCTGGCCGCCCGGCACCGCCGCTGCGGAGACCATCAAGGCCGGCGACCGGGGAGGACGCCGTGCCCTGGTCCTGGCCGGCGGAACCGCGGTCGGACTCGCCGGAACCCTCTTCAGCCTGCCGCTCTCCGCGGCCGGTGTGGCCTTCCTCGGCAATGTGTGGGCGCTGATGATGTTCGGCATCGGTCTGATGCTGCGCCAGTACAGCCCCGACGTCCTCCACACCGATCTCGGCGTCGGCTACATCCCGCACGGCGTCATGGTCGGCGCCGGAATCGTGGCCCTCGGCCAGGCCGTCCACCTGCTCATAGGCCGACGCGAACGCAAGCGGAAAGAGGCCGCCGCGGAGGCTTCGAGCGTCGCGACCGTCCGGGACACGGACCCGAGCACCGCCTACACCGTCGACGAGCGTGCCCTGCGCCTCTCCCTGATCCGCGGCTACGCGCTGTTCACCGGGGGCGCCGTCGTCCTCGCCGTCCTCGGCGGGCTGATCGGCGACATGAGCCCGCTCGGCATCGTCGGCTGGGTGCTGTTCGCCGCCTTCGCGGCCCTGGTCCACGAACTGATCGTCGGCCTCGCCGCCATGCAGTCCGGCTGGTTCCCATCCTTCGCCGTCACTCTGATCTTCCTCATCCTGGGCCTCGCCATCGGCATCCCGTCCGTGCCGCTCGCCCTGCTCGTCGGGTACGTCTCCGCCACCGGACCCGCCTTCGCCGACATGGGCTACGACCTCAAGGCCGGCTGGCTGCTGCGACGCGAGCACCGCCCCTGGGACCCCTTCGAGCGCGAGGGCCGCCGGCAGCAGTTCCTGGCCGCCCTCATCGGATTCGCCGTCGCCCTCGTCGTCGTCGCCCTCGCCTGGCGCTCCTACTTCGGACAGGGCCTCATCCCGCCCGTCGCCAAGGTGTACGCCGACACCATCAAGAGCGGACTCGGCGACCCGGACGCGGTACGCACCATGCTCCTCTGGGCCATCCCCGGCGCCGCCATCCAACTGCTGGGCGGCACTCGCCGGCAGATGGGCGTCATGCTCGCCACCGGTCTGCTCATCCTCACCCCGCAGGCCTGCTGGCTGGTCCTCGGCGCCCTCGTCGTCCGGGTCGGCTACCGGAAGCTGCGGGGCCCCGCCGCCGACGAGGAACTCAACCTGGTCGGTGCCGGACTGATCGCGGGCAGCTCGCTCGGCGACTCGGCCCAGATCCTCAAGGCCTGACGGTCGGCCACCACCTGAACCACATTCCGTACCACCGCACCACTCAGCACCACCCGCATGGCAAGGAGAACCCCCCGTGGACATGTACAGCAGGCTCGAACCGCGTCCCGAGTACCTCAGCTTCGAACTCGCTCTGGCCGCCCGCAAGCTCGTCGAGGAGGTCATGCTCGTCAAGCGCGGCGAGCACGTCGTCCTCACCGGCGACACCAGCAGCGACCGTCGCGTCATCGAGGCCACCGCCCAGGCCGTCGCCGCCGCCGGCGCCCACCCCGTGGTCGTCTGGTACGAGACGCTGCCCGGCGCCTCGATGGAGCCGCCCCGGCCCGTGGCCGGAGCCATCGCCGACGCCGACGTATGGATCGAGTTCGCAGTCTCGTACCTGATGCACTCCAACGCCTTCCGCGCCGCCATGGCCAACGGCTGCCGCTACACCAACCTGACCGCGATGGACGTCCAGATGCTGGTCGCCACCGTCGGCCGCCCCGACTTCCAGGGCGTCATACGCCTCGGCAAGGCGCTGGTCGCCCTCCTGGAGGCCGCCGACGAGGTCCGGATCACCTCTGCCAACGGCACCGACCTGGTCGGCCGCAACGGCGACCGGCCGATCAACCTGCGCGGCAAGCCCGCCGAGAAGCCCGGTGAGACCGTGATGCTCTCCGGCCAGATCTCGTGGAACCCCCTCGAAGAGACCCAGGACGGCGTACTCGTCTTCGACGGCGCCCTGTGGCCGCCGGACGAGATCGGTCTGCTGCGCTCCCCGGTCCGCTGCACCGTCGAGAAGGGCGTCGTCACCAAGATCGAGGGCGGCGCCGACGCGGACACCTTCCGGCGCTGGATGGAGTCCTTCGACGACCCGAACATGTTCCGCGTCGCGCACTGGTCGCTCGGCTTCAACCCCGGCGTCCTCGCCCCGACCGGCCGCATCGTCGAGGACGAGCGCGTCTTCGGCTGCGTGGAGCTCGGCATAGGCACCAAGGGTGCCTGGATCGGCGGCGAGCCGTGGGTCGCCGCCGCCCACACCGACGGCAGCGTCCTCGGCCCGTCCATCTACCTGGACGGCGTCGCGATCGAGGAGAACGGGCGCTATGTGCACCCCGAGCTCGTCGAGATCTGCCGCGACCTGGGCGTCGCCGGCTACTGACCCGGCAACCCCGACAGTCGCCCGCGGCCCCCGTGGCCGGGCCTGCGCAACCCCCCGGCTGCCGGGCCCGCACCACCCCGGTGCGGGCCCGGCCGCCACCCGTGAAACCGTTCCGCCGACGCGAGTTGCGCGACGTAAGAGGAGCACCATGTCCACCCCCGCCCCCGTCTCCTACCGCCACGGCGGCCTGGTCTGCACCGACCACACCCTCGACGTGCCGCTCGACCACCACACCCCGGACGGCCCCGCCATCGGCCTGTTCGCCCGCGAGGTCGTCACCGAGGGCCGCGAGCACGAGGACCTGCCCCGGCTTCTCTGGCTCCAGGGCGGCCCCGGCGGCCGCGCCGAGCGCCCCAACGCCTCCGGCGCCTGGCTGCGCCGCGCCCTCGCCGACCACCGGGTCGTCCTGCTGGACCAGCGCGGGACCGGCCGCTCCACCCCGGCCGACCGGGTCACCCTGGCCCGCTTCGGAACGGATCACCGGGCCGTCGCCGGTCACCTCGCGCACTTCCGCGCCGACTCCATCGTCCGCGACGCGGAACTCCTGCGCCGCCACCTCCAGGGCGAACAGCCGTGGAGCGTCCTCGGACAGAGCTTCGGCGGCTTCACCACCCTCACCTATCTCAGCCTCGCCCCCGAAGGTCTCACCCAGGCCTACATCACCGGCGGGCTGCCGACCCTGACCGGTCACGCCGACGACGTCTACCGCGCCGCCTACGCCCGCACCCTCGCCCACAACGAGCGCTACTTCACGCGCTACCCCGGCGACCAGGCACTCGCCGACGCCGTCGCCGCACACCTCGACACGCACGACGTCCGCATGCCGACCGGTGAACGCCTCACCGTGCGCCGCTTCCAGACCCTCGGCATCACGTTCGGCACCGCGGCCAAGTTCGACTCGCTGCACTACCTCCTGGAGACGGCCTTCACCGACGGAGCCGACGGACCGGCTCTCACCGACACCTTCCTGCGGGGCGTCGACGCTGCCGTGTCCTTCGCCGAACGTCCTCTGTACGCCGCGCTCCACGAGCCGATCTACGCCCAGGGAGGCCGCCCCACCGACTGGTCCGCCCACCGGATCCGCCAGGAGTCCCCCGCGTTCGACGCCACAGCCGGTGGCCCTCTCCGGTTCACCGGCGAGATGGTCTACCCCTGGCAGTTCGAGGAGGACCCCGCGCTCGTTCCGCTGCGCGGCGCCGCCGAGGCGCTCGCCTCCCGTACCGACTGGCCGGCCCTCTACGACCTGGACCGGCTCGCCGCCAACGAGGTCCCCGTCGTCGCCGCCGTCTACCACGACGACATGTACGTGGACCGGGAGCATGCCCTGACCACCGC
This sequence comes from Streptomyces sp. NPDC087901, assembly GCF_044742205.1. Classification (NCBI taxonomy): domain Bacteria; kingdom Bacillati; phylum Actinomycetota; class Actinomycetes; order Kitasatosporales; family Streptomycetaceae; genus Streptomyces; species Streptomyces sp. NPDC087901. The sequence goes on along the minus strand of NZ_JBIUUC010000005.1, from coordinate 345,682 downwards.
CGACGCCGTACGCGGACTGCGTACCTGGGTCACCGACGCCTACGCCCACGACGGCGTCCGGGCCGACGCCGCCGTACTGGACCGGCTGATCGCCATGGCCCGCGGCGAAGCCTGACCCCCGCGGCAACGGACCCGCGGCAACGGGCAGGGCGCCCCCTGGGGAGCCCTGCCCCGGCGCCTATGATCGACGGGTCCCACGCCGACCGCCGTCCAGCCGCACCACCGGGGGTACCCCATCCGTTCCGTACGCATCCGGCTGCCCGAACAGCGCGGTGAGCTGCTGGCCCGGCGCGAGGACGGTCAGGAGCTGCACCATCTCGTGTGGCGGCTGGGGCCCGGGTGGCGGGTGTGCAGCAGCGCCGTACTCGGCGGCGGCATCGGCCCGCGTGACTGGATCCTCAACGCCCAGGTACCCGGCGGCTATCCGCGCATGGACCCCGACCGGCACCTTGCCGAGATCGCCGCCGCCGAACGGCTCAGCGGTCCCGGCGCAGGACTGATGACGGCCGCCGACGTCACCGCGTACACCGTCGCCGCCGAAGAGGACGTCACCGCGACCGCCACCTGCGGCCTCGGGGTGCGCGGCTGGGCGGCGGTTCCCGCCGAAGGCACCGAGGGGCCGCCCTTGCCGGGGACGGTCAACATCGTCGTCACGCTTCCCGTTCCCCTGTCGGACGCCGCACTCGTCAACGCCGTCGCCACCGCCACCGAAGCCAAGGTGCAGGCGCTCCTGGACGCCGGACTCGACTGCTCCGGCACTCCGACCGACTCCGTCTGCATCGCCGCCCCCGCCCCGGATGCAACCGCGGGCGAGCCGTTCGCGGGGCCCCGCTCGCTCTGGGGCGCACGACTCGCCAGGGCCGTGCACGCTGCCGTTCTCGACGGCGCGCTGCGGCAATCCTGAGCACACGAAGCGCCGCGAGACGGATTCTGCGCGGCCGACGAAGGGAAAGGCCCTCATGACCTCAGAAGCCGAGGCAGTACCGGAGCGGCCGGTCGTCGCCGTGCTCGGCACCGGAATCATGGGTTCGGGGATGGCCCGAAGCCTGCTGCGGGCCGGGCTCGAAGTCCGCGTCTGGAACCGCACGCACGCCAGGGCGGTCCCGCTCGCCGCCGACGGTGCCACGGTCGCGGACACCGCGGCCGAAGCCGTGCGCGGGGCGGACGTCGTGCTCACCGTGCTCAACGACAGCACCGCCGTCGCCGCAGCGCTCACCGCCGCGTCCGACGGGGTGCACCGCGGCCAGGTCCTTCTGCAGAGCTCCACCGTCGGGCCGGAGGCCACCGCGGACCTGGCGCAACGCGCCGCGGACCTCGGCCTCGTCTACCTCGATGCCCCGGTCTCCGGCACCAGGCAGCCCGCGGAGCAGGGCACGCTGACCGTCTTCGTCTCCGGGCCCTCCGCCGCACGTGCGGTGACCGGACCCGTGCTCGATGCGATCGGCCAGCGCACCGTCTGGGTGGCGGAGGAACCGGGAGCCGCCTCGCGGCTCAAGCTCGTGGTCAACACCTGGGTGATCAACATGGTGGGCGGCGTCGCGGAATGCCTCAACCTCGCCGAGGGACTGGGCGTAGACCCGCAGTCGTTCCTCGACGTCATGAAGGGCGGGCCGCTCGACTCCGCCTATCTGCACGGCAAGTCCGCCGCGGTCCTGTCCGGGGACCTCACCCCGAGCTTCGCCGTGTCCACGGCCCTCAAGGACACCCGTCTCATTCTCGACGCCGCCGAACGCTCCGGTGTCCGGCTGGACCTGACCGAGGCATCGGCCGCCCGCTTCGAGCGCGCCGAAGCGGCGGGGCACGGCGACGAGGACATGATCGCCACCTACTACGCCGGCCGGCCCGCCGAGAAGGACGGTGCCTGACCCCCGTCCTCCCGTCGGTGCCGGAGCGGACTGCCGCTCCGGCACCCGGGCCCTGCCGTACCGTCAGACGACCTGTACCTCGTGCCGGACCACCGCGTCGAACAGGTAGCCCTGTGTGTTGTGGACGGCGGTCTCCGGCTGGGTGCGGCCCGAGCGGTCCGTCGCCCGCGCCAGCAGGACGGCCGGTCCACGATCCTTCGGCAGCCAGTCGGCCGACCAGCGCACCCAGCTCCCGCTCCGCGGCTCGTCGCGCAGCTGTGCACGCCGCCACCGCACGCCCCCGTCGGTGCTGACCTCGACCGTACGCACGGGCGCCCCGCCCGACCACGACCGCCCCGTCAGAACCTGGCGCCGGCGGGCCGGGAACGTCGCGCCGGGCGTCAGCTCGAAGGCGCTCTTCAGCGTCTGGCGGGTCAGCGGTGCGCTGCCCTCCGCCGGGTAGCCGGGGCCGAAGAGCCGGTAGAGACCGGTGTTCCACGGGGAGACCAGCGGCTGTGCGCTCACCTCGATGTCGCCGATCCACTTGATGTTCGCGATCCCGATCCAGGACGGCACGATCAGCCGCACCGGATAGCCGTGGTCGGGAGGCAGCGGTTCGCCGTTCATCTCGTACGCGAGCAGGACGTCGTCCAGCGCCTTGGCCACCGGCAGCGGCCTGCGCACATGTCCGAGATTGATTCCGTCGCTGACCACCTCGTCGTCCAGACCGCGCGGCAGCACGTCGACCGCGTGCCGGGTGATGCCCGCGCGGTGCAGTACATCGGCCAGCCGCACCCCGCGCCAGCGGGCCGTGCCGATCGCCCCCAGGGTCCAGGCGGTCCCGCTGACCTGCTGGCCCTGCTGCGTGGTGTAGTAGCTGCGGGCGTTGCCCGCGCACTCGACGAACGAGGTACGGGTGACGGAGGGCAGGGCCCGCAGCTCGTCGTACGTGAACTCCACCGCCGGGCCCTTCAGCCCGTCGCCCCATATCTTCAGCCGCCAGGTGGACGCGTCGATCCGCGGAGTGACGGTGTGGTTGCGCACGAAGAAGCGGTCGGCCGGTGTGAGCAGCCCGGTGTCGCGCAGCGCCGCGAAGTTCGTCTCCGCGTTGGTGCCGCGCACCGTGAACACCTCGGGCGGCAGCGGCTTCACGATTCCCGGGGCGGCGGACGCGGTCCCGGACGCCGCGTGCGCGGGAGCGGCGGCGAGCCCGGCCAGTGGGCCTGTCACCGAAGCCGCAGCGACCAGCCGGAGCAGATCACGGCGCTCGATCCCCGCGGAGCGTGCGGCGCCTCGCGACCACTGACGCAGCCGCATTCCGTCGTAGGCGGCCTCGGACGGCGGAACGGATCTCATGGACATCTCCAGGGGGCTAGTGGATGGGGACAGCAAGGGGTGGATTCAGCGATCCGGCTCCGGCTCCGGCCGGGCCGCCGGCAGCAACTCCCGTACGAGCGCTCCCACCTGACCCGTCTCGATCAGGAAGCCGTCGTGGCCGTGCGGGGACTCCACGGTCCTGATCCGGTCGGCCCCGGGCAACAGCGCGGCCAGCTCCGCCTGCTGGGCGGGCGGATAGAGCCGGTCGGAGTCGATCGCGGCGACGAGTGCGGGCATCCCGGCCCGGCGCAGAGCCTGAGGCACACCACCACGCCCACGCCCGACATCGTGCCCGTTCATCGCCGCGGTCAGGGTCACATAGCTGCCCGCGTCGAAGCGGTGCATCAATTTGGCCGCGTGATGGTCGAGATACGACTCCACCCGGTACCGTCCGCCGTGCCACGGCTGCTCACCCGGCTGCGGATCACCGCCGAACCGGGCGGCGAGCTCAGGCTCGCTGCGGTAGGTGACATGGGCGATCCTGCGCGCCAGGCCGAGGCCGCGATGCGGTCCCTCGCCCGGGGCCGCGTCGTGGTAGTGGCCGCCGCGCCACCCCGGGTCGGAGCGGATCGCGGAGATCTGCAGCGACCCCCAGGCGATCTGCTCCGCCGACGCCGCGGCGGGCGCGGCCAGCACCAGTAGTGCTCCGGTACGCTCCGGCCGGCCCACCGCCCATTCGAGAGCGCGCATGCCGCCCATCGAGCCGCCGATCACGGCCGCCCATCGCCCGATGCCGAGCGCGTCGGCCAGCAGCGCCTCGGCGGCGACCTGGTCACGGACTGTCAGGTACGGGAAGTCGCCTCCCCAGTGCGCCCCTTCGGGTCGCCGGGAGGACGGACCGGTGCTGCCCTGGCAGCCGCCGAGCACGTTCGGCGCGACGACGAACCACCGGTCGGTGTCCAGCGCCCGGCCGGGACCGACCAGCGCGTCCCACCAGCCCGCCGTGGGGTGCCCGGGCTCCGCCGCCCCGGCCACATGGCTGTCACCGGTCAGGGCGTGCAGCACCAGCACGGCGTTGGAGCCGTCGGCTGCCGGGCGGCCCCATGTCTCGTACGCCAGCCGGACACCCGGCAGCATGCCGCCGGACTCCAGGGGCAGCGGCCGCTCGGGCCGGAACCAGGAGCGGCGGCCGGGCGGATCCCCCTCCCGCCGGCCTCCGGTGGCCGGCGGGAGGGGGAGTGTGAGCGAGGGGGCGGTCCGGTTCAGGACGCCGCCTTCGCGGCCCGGAACCCCGCGTCCAGGTCCGCCTTGAGATCGTCCACGTTCTCCAGCCCGACGGAGAGGCGGACCAGCCCGGCGGTGGCCCCGGTGGCGGCCAGCTGCTCCTCGGTCAGCTGGCTGTGCGTGGTCGAAGCCGGATGGATGATCAGGCTCCGTACGTCGCCGATGTTGGCGAGGTGGCTGAACAGCTCGACCGCGTCCACGAACCGCTTCCCCGCCTCCACCCCGTCGCGCAGTTCGAAGGCGAGCACCGCTCCGGCGCCGCGCGGCAGGTAACGGCGCCCCGCCTCGTACCACTTGCTCGACCTGAGGCCCGCGTAGTGGACGGCCGACACCTCGTCGCGCCCTTCCAGCCATTCGGCCAGCGCCAGGGCATTCGTGGTGTGCCGTTCCAGTCGCAGGCTCAACGTCTCCACCCCCTGCAACAGCAGGAACGCGGAGTGGGGGGAGAGCGCAGGGCCGAGATCGCGCAGCAGCTGGACCCGCAGTTTGACCGCGAAGGCGCTGGGCCCGAGGTCCAGCCAGTAGCGCAGACCGTGATAGCTCGGGTCGGGGGAGCTGAAGTCCGGGAACCGTTCGGCGTGCGCCCCGAAGTCGAACGTACCGCCGTCGACCACCACGCCGCCGATCGTGGTGCCGTGGCCGCCGAGGAACTTCGTCGCCGAGTGGATGACGACATCGGCGCCGTGCTCGATCGGACGCAGCAGGAACGGGGTGGGCACCGTGTTGTCCACGATCAGCGGTACCCCGGAGGCGTGCGCGGCGTCGGCGACCGCCCGGATGTCGAGGACGTCGCCGCGCGGGTTGCCCAGCGTCTCCGCGAACAGCGCCTTCGTGTTCGGCCGGATTGCCGCCGTCCACGCCTCGATGTCGTCCGGGTCGTCGACGAACGACACCTCGATGCCGAACCGGGGGAGCGTGTGACGCAGGAGGTTGTACGTGCCGCCGTACAGCGAGGTGGACGAGACGATGTGGTCGCCCGCGCCGGCCAGTGTCAGCAGGGCAAGGGTTTCGGCCGCCTGCCCGGAGGCGAGCGCCACCGCGGCGACTCCGCCTTCCAGGGCGGCGATCCGCTGCTCCAGCACGTCCTGGGTGGGGTTGTGGATCCGGGTGTAGATATTGCCGGGCTCGGCCAGCGAGAACAGATCCGCGGCGTGCTGGGTGTCGCGGAAGACGAACGAGGTCGTCTGGTAGATCGGCACCGCGCGGGCGCCGGTCGCGGCGTCGGGCGTGGCGCCCGAGTGGATCTGCTTGGTCTCGAAGGACCAGGCGGCCGAGGGTTCCTGACGGTCGGTGTCCTCGGGCGTGTGGCCTGCGGTGACGGAGTCGACGGGCTGGCTCATGGTGGTCCTCTGCGGTTCTCGGTACGGAGGGGGACCGGGCAGCGGCCGGGGCGTCGTCGGGATCCGGAGCCGGACCGTCCGGGCCCCTTGTGGCCGGCGCGCGGGAATCGTCGTCGCGTCGGCGCCGGAGCGGGTCAGCCGCTCGACGGCGCCGGGGCGCGGCAATGGCCGCGACGACACGCGGCGGACGCGAGGCGTCCCAGATCGACGTGGCGCCGCGAGAAGAGAACCGTAGTCGCGGGCATGCGGGAGAGCGTGTCAGTGGCTCAGGGGGGCGTCAACAGCGCCCCGTACGGCCCGAGTGCCTGCCGGAAGGACGGGAGGCCTGGCACGCCCACCGCCCTGTCGCCGTCTCCGGCCCGTTCGACCTGCCCGGATGCGCCGCCGGTGGTGGAGCGCGCAGGCCGGCGGGGTGAGGGGCCGACGGGTTGCCTGGGGGGCGCGGCCCCATGGTGAATTCATCGGGCCGCAATGTTCGGGTGCCGGGTGCCGGGAAATGGCGAGGGGGCTCCCGGCCGCTTTCGGCCGGGAGCCCCCTCGCCCCGCTCACTCCTCGACGAACATGCCGTCGCGCAGCTTGTGCAGAATCCGGCTGATCAGCCGGGAGACGTGCATCTGCGAGATGCCGAGCTCCGCGCCGATCTGTGACTGCGTCATCTCCTGGCCGAACCGCATGTCGATGATGCGGCGTTCACGCTCGTCCAGGTCCCCGAGCAACGGAGCCAGCGTGTGCAGGTTCTCCACCGTCTCCATCGCGGGGTCCGGGCTGCCCAGCACATCGGCGAACGTGCGCCCTGCCGCGCTGTGCTGTCCCGCGTCGGCCGGAGCGGCCGGCATGTCCAGCGACCCCGCGGTGTAGCCGTTGGCCGCCACGATGCCTTCGGTGATCTCGCCCTCGCTCAGCCCCAGCTGCTCGGCGAGCTCGGGGACGGTGGGGTCCCGGTCGAGCTCGGTGGCCAGGGCCTCCTTGGTCTTGGCGATGTCGACGCGCAACTCCTGGAGTCGGCGCGGGACATGGACCGACCAGCTGGTGTCGCGGAAGAATCGTTTGATCTCACCGGTGATGTACGGGACCGCGAAGGAGGTGAACTCGACCTCGCGGGACAGGTCGAACCGGTCGATGGCCTTGATCAGCCCGATGGTGCCGACCTGGACGATGTCCTCCATGTCGCCGCTGCCCCGGTTCCTGAACCGGCCGGCGGCGAACCGGACGAGGGAGAGGTTCATCTCGATGAGCGTGTTGCGTGCGTACTGATGGGCGTGCGTGCCCTCTTCCAGAACCTGGAGCCGGTCGAAGAACACCCGGGACAGTTCCCGCGCGTCGGTGGGTGCGACCTTGCCCGCGTCCTCGATCCACGGCAGCTCGCCGAGGTCCGCGGGTGCCAGTGCGGAGCCCGTGGGCGGCAGTGCGGAGCCCGTGGACTCCTCGTGTTCGGCGACAGCGGCCGAAGCCGCGCCGCTGTCGGCCGGTGCCGACCGTGCACGCTCCGCTCGCTCCGCATGGGCAGTCCGCGCGGTGTGCGCCGTCATCTTGTCACGCTCCCCTGGTGGTAGGCCATGAGGTCTAAGCGTCTGCCCCGTCGGAAAGCTCCCATGCACACAAACGGAAGTTGATCAGGTCACAGTGCCTCAATGGCCGGAATGTGACGTGATTCGACGTCACATCCCGGTCGAATCGGGCGTGCTGACGCGAAGAACCGCCCCACCGGTACGGGGGAGCCCGGTGGGGCGGTCGTCACCAGAGTGCCACAGACACGGGTGCCAGGGGGGTCGGGCGGCGCATATCCAGCGGTAGTTGAGTCAAAATCGACGGTGCGCCGAGCGGGGCCCGGCCGCGACGGCTCAGTCGCGCGGGTAGCCGACGACCGTGTGTGTGACCGCGGGCGAGTCCTCGGTGGTGTAGTAGTGGCTGCTCTGCGCCGAGAACCGGGCGGTGTCCCCAGCCTCCAGGAGGTACGGGACGTCGTTCACCACCAGTGTCACCTGGCCGGACATCACGAGCACGTACTCCACCGAGTCCGTGCCGTGCGAGCTGACCTGGCTCTGGGCATGCGGGTGCAGCCTGGTCCGGTAGATCTCCATGCGGGCCTGCTCGTGGCCGGAGTACAGCAGGTTCACCGAGGTCTCGTCCTCGGGTTCGTCCAGCGTGGCGGCACGGATGATCTCCGGCTCCAGCAGCGGCTGGCGCAGCAGATCCGTGCAGTTGGTGCCCAGTACATCGGCGATCCGGACCAGCACGTCGACGGTCGGATTGGCTTCGGCCCGCTCTATCTGGGACAGCAGCCCCTTGCTGACGCCGGTCGCCGCCGACAGCTCGCGCAGGCTCCAGCCGCGGGCGAGCCGACGGCGGTTGAGGTTCCCGGCCAGGGACACCCGCACACCGAGGGCGCCGGACTCCTGGGCCTGCGGTGGGCGGGCGGACGCGGGCGCCCCGGCGGCGGTGGTCGGTTCGGACACCGTTCCTCCTCGCTCTCGGTGGTACGCGCAGGTCAGCGGCACACTCTACCCGCGTGGGCGCGGCCCCGTCAGGTGGTGCGGCCGATGCCCGCGGCCCGGGGCAGGGCGTCGAGCATGCGCCGGGTCCAGGGATGCTGCGGCGCGTCCAGGACCTCGGCGGCCGTGCCCTGTTCGACGATCCGTCCCCGGTGCATCACCGCCACCAGATCGGCGATCTGCCGCACCACACCCAGGTCGTGGGTGATGAACAGCACCGCGAAGCCCTCGGTGCGCTGGAGCGTGACGAGCAGGTTGAGCAGCTGGGCCTGGACCGACACATCGAGCGCCGCCACCGCCTCGTCACAGATCAGCAGCCGGGGCCGGGCGGCCAGCGCCCGTGCCAGGGCCACCCGTTGACGCTCACCGCCGGAGAGCGCGGCCGGACGGCGTGAGGCGTACGAGCCGGGCAGCCCGACCTGCGCGAGCAGGGCCTCCACCCCGGACGCGTCACCCCGCCTCCGCCCGCCCGCAGCGGCGGCCAGGGCCTCGCGCAGTGTCGCGCCCGCGGTGCGGAGCGGGTTGAGAGAGGAGTACGGGTCCTGGAACACGATCTGCACCTGTTCCGCCAGACGCCGCCGGTCCGCGGTCGTGGGGCGGCGCCCCGCAGGCAGCGGGATCCCGCCCACGGACACCGTGCCGCCGTCGAACGTCTCCAGGCCGACCGCGATCCTGGCGAGAGTCGTCTTGCCCGAACCCGACTCGCCGACCAGGGCGACGACCGTGTTCCGCGGAACCGTCAGACTCACGTCGAGCAAGGCGGCGTGGTCCCCGGCCGACGAGCGGAACGTGCGGTCGACGGAGGTGGCCACGAGCGCCGCGTCCCGGTCCGGCTGCTCGCCGGAGCTCTGACCGGGCACCGTCGCGGGTCCGGCGGCCCTGCGCGCCGACGGTGCCACGAGCGCGCCACCGATCTCGGCGATCCGCACACAGGCGGACAGCCGGCCCGCACCGGCCTGCGGTGCCCCGGCCTTCACCGGCAGCAGCGGGACCGGTTCGCTGCGGCACACCTGGGCCGCGTGGGCGCAGCGTTCGGCGAACGGGCAGCCCGGCCCCCGGGAACCCGGGGCGGGCACGGAGCCGGGAATGGCCGGAAGTTCCGCGAACCGCTCGCGCACGGACGGCTCGGAGGCCAGCAGACCCGCGGTGTACGGATGCAGCGGGCCGGACTCCAGCTCCTGCGAGTTGCCGTGCTCCAGCACCTGGCCCGCGTACAGCACGTACACCCGGTCGCAGGCGGAGAACGCGACCCGCAGATCGTGCGTGATGAGGACAAGTCCCATCTGCCGGCTCTGCTGCAGGCCGCGCAGCAGCTCCAGCACGGCGTGCTGGTTGGCGGCGTCCAGCGCGGTCGTCGGTTCGTCCGCGATCAGCAGCTCGGGGTCGCCCGCGAGCGCCGCGGCCGCTGCCACACGCTGCCGCATCCCTCCCGACAGCTCGTGCGGATAGCGGTCGGCGACATCGGGGCCGAGCCCGACCTCGGCGAGCCGACGCTCCACTTCCTTGCGCCGGGCCGCCTTCGCCGCGCGCCGGCCCTGCCCGCCGTCGGGGTCGCGGAGACCGTCCGTGATCTGACGCCCGCAGGTGAGCTGCGGGTGCAGCATGGTGAACGGGTCCTGCATCAGCAGCGTGACGCTCCGGCCGCGCAGCGCGTGGCGGTCGCGCGGTGAAAGGGTGAGGACCTCCCGGCCGTCGATGCGTACGGAGCCTCCCGTCACCCCGGTCCCGGACGGCAGCAGCCCCGCCACCGCTCGCATGGCCAGGGACTTGCCGCTGCCGGACTCGCCGACGATGCCGATGCACTCGCCCCGGCCGACCTCCAGCGAGATGCCGTCCAGGATCGGGACCGGGCCGGCCGGGCCGGCGGTCGCCGCCACCCGCAGACCGTCGACGGCGAGCAGCGGCCCGGCGGCCGGTGCGGCGGGGGTGGTGCGGCTGTCCGTTGCCGACTGCGCTGTCATCAGGACCTCCCACGGTCGGAGAACGCCTCGAACAGTCGGTCGCCGAGGAGGTTGAGGGCCACGGCCGCCGCGACGATGAGCACGGCCGGTGCGAGAGCGGCGGACGGGTTGTCGTACAGCAGGGTGCGGTTCTCGGAGAGCATCCGCCCCCAGTCCGGGGCGCCCGGCGGCACACCGAGGCCGAGGAAGGACAGGGAGCTCAGTGCGACGATCGCCCCGGCGAAGTTCAGCAGCGTGTTGGCCACCACGACGGGCAGCACATTGGGCCAGATGTGCCGGGTCATCACCGTGAAGCGGGAGAGTCCCAGGGTCTCCGCCGCCTCGACGTACGCGCGGTGCCGCTGCTCCAGCACGGCGGACCGCACCAGCCGGATGTCGGCGGGCGACGTCAGCACGACGAGCACGCCGACAGCCAGCGCGTATCCGCCACCGCCGATGCCGGCGACGACGATCGTCACGAGGAGGGCGGGAAGCGCCAGCAGCAGATCGGCCCAGCGCCGCACGACGGTGTCGATCCAGCCGCCCCGGTATCCGGCGAGGAGACCGAGAACATTGCCGATGATCATCGACCCGATCGCGACCAGGGCCGCACCGACCAGCGTGCTCCGGGCGCCGGCGACCACCATCCGGGCGATGTCGCGGCCGAGTTCGTCGGTGCCGAGCAGATGCCCGCCGCCCGGCATGGCGGCGCCGGTCGCGAGATCCTGCGCGTCCCAGCCGGGCAGAACCAGCTGGCCGACGGCCGCGGCCAGCGCGAACAGCACCAGCAGAACCGTGCAGCAGACGGTGAGCGGGGAGAACCTGCGGGCGGTGCGGGTCTTCATGCGTTCTCCTCCTCACGGACGCCGGACGCCGGAACCGCAGCGGACTCCTTCGTCACGGGCGAGGTCCTTGCCGCCGGTGCGGTCCGCAGCTGCGGATCCAGCAGCGGTTGTACGAGATCGGTGACGAGGTTCGCCAGACAGACCAGGGCGGCGATGAGCAGCGCCTCGGCCTGCACGACGGGTACGTCCCGGAAGGTGACCGAGTCGACGAGCAGGGAGCCCAGCCCGGGCAGCGCGAAGACCTGCTCCACCATGACCGTTCCCGCCAGGAGGTAGGCCAGGATCAGCCCGATGCCGGTGAGGACGGGGACGACGGTGCCGCGCAGCACGTAGCGCAGCAGGATGTCCCGCTCCCGCACGCCCCGGGCGCGGGCGAACGTGACGTGCTCCCGGTCGAGTTCCCGGATCACCGCCGCCCGGGTCAGCTTCAGCAGAACGGCGGTGACGGCGAGTCCGAGGGCCAGGGCCGGCAGCACCAGATGCGTCAGCCGGTCGGTGCCCCGGCCCTCGCCCGGTCCGTATGCGGGGAACCAGCCGAGCATCAGCGAGAACACGTAGATGAGCACCAGCCCGCCCGCGAACGCGGGGGTGGACAGCGCCACCACACCGAGGCTCTGCACCGCACGGTCGGTGGCGCGCCGGTGGCGCAGGCCCGCCAGGACGCCCAGCGGCACCCCGAGGAGCAGCGCCACGGCGAAGCCCAGTCCGACCAACTGCCCGGTGAGCACCAGCCGGTCGCCGAGCGCGGCGGCGACGCTCTCGCCGGTGCGGATCGACGTACCGAGATCGAGCCGGACGGCGTCACTCAGCCAGTACCAGTACTGCACGGCCATCGGGCTGTCGAGGTGGTAGCGGGCCCGGACGGCGGCCAGCGCCTCGGGGGTGGCGCTGCGCGGGCCCAGCAGAGTCTGCGCCGGGTCGCCCGGTGCGGCCTGGAGCAGGGCGAAGACGGCGACGGACAGGACGACGAGGAGTCCCAGCGTGCCGCCGAGGCGGCGCACCACGAGTCCCGCGGGGAGCGCGGCGCGCAGCCGCGACCGGGTGGTGGCCGTCATCGCTCGCCTCCGGCCGGGCCGGCGGAAGCCGTGCGGAGGGTGGCAGGGCCGGACGGTTCCAGGGGGGTGTCACCGTCCGGCCCTGCCGTTGAAGCCGTGCCGGGGATCGGCTCGGGGGAAGCGTCCCCCGGCACGGCGGTCCGGTGGGCGGCCGCGGGGCGCGGCGCCAGGTGGGCGGCGAGCCACTGTTCGACCCGGTCCGCGGCATCGAGGAGATGGCCGCCGTCGGTGAACTCATGGCCCTCGCCGGGGTACACGCACAGCTCGACGGGCGCGCGGCCGGTCCGCAGCAGTGACCGGTACAGTTCGTGGGCCTGGCCGACGGGCGTGACCCGGTCCGCGGACCCGTGCACGATGAGCGTCGGTGTGCCGCTGCCGCCGCGGGCGAAGACCGGCGAACGCCGGATCAACTCCTGCGGAGCGTCAGGCTCCCCGATCGCGTACGTCCGGTCGTAACCGCCGCCGATGTTGCTGGTGTGCGTGAAGCTGAGCCAGTCGGTCGGCGCCGAGACGACGACCGCGGCCCGGAACACATCGGTGCGCGCCGCGGCCTGTGCCGCGAGGAAGCCGCCGTAGCTGTGGCCCAGGACTGCGGTGCGGTCCGGGTCGGCGAGCCCGGCGTCGGCCAGGTGGCGCACGCCGGACAGTACGTCGTCCAGATCGGCGCCACCGATGTCGCCGACCACGGCACGGGCGTGTTCGAGACCTCGGCCGCTGCTGCCGCGGGGGTTGGGCAGCAGCACCAGGTATCCGGCGGCGGCCAGGGCGGGCGCGAGTCCCAGTACGTCGCCCGGCGCGTATCCGGCGGACCAGAGCCAGGCGGGGCCGCCGTGCACGAGGACGGCGAGGGGGCGGGGCCCGGTGCTCTCACCGCTGGAGAGGACGAGCCCCTGCACGGTGCGGCCGTCGGGTGCGGACCAGAGAGTCTGTTCGGTACGGACACCCGCGAGCTCGGGGGCCGCGGGTGTGTTGAGCGCGGTGACAGACGTCCAGTCCCAGGCGCCCGGCCCTTCGGTGCGGGCGACGACGGCCTCGGGAGGACGGCCCGGTGCGTCGAGCACGGTCGCGGCCAGCAGCCCGTCGCCGCTGAGCGACAGCTCGGGCTGGTAGCCGGCCCCGCCGAGGGTTGCCGGCCCCGACCAGCGGGTGCCCGAGGGGCGCCCGGTGTGTCCGACGCGGGAGCCCGTGCCGTCCCAGCCCGCGAACCACAGGGTGCCTGGCGCGGAGTCGTCGAACCGCAGCCAGGTCGCGTCCTCGACGCCGGGCACCACGGCGGTGTCTCCCGTCGTCAGGTCGGCCAGGACCGGGCGTCCGGCGACGATGGAGATGCCTTCGCAGACCGCCGCGGACCGGCCGTCGGCAGCGAGCGCGGGGGCGCCCAGCTGCCCCTGGGGCGTGTACACGGTCCTGGCGGTACGGGCGTCGAGATCGAGGGCGGCGAACCGGGCGCCGTAGTACCCGGCAGGCAGTGTGTCCTCGCAGACCGTCGCGACCGCGGTCGTCCCGCCGCGCCAGGCGACGTTCCACACCGTGAGGCCCGCGGGCCCGACCTCCCGCACCGATCCGTCGGCGAGGCCGACGAGATGCAGCGAACGGCGGCCGGTACCCGGGGCGAAGCGTTCCGGTGCCGGTACGGATCCCAGCCGCACCGGCAGACCGAGGTGCATGCCGTCACGCTCGGCGCCGTCCGCCGCGCACAGCAGCAGCGCCTGGCTGCCGTCGTCGGAGAGCAGCAGCTCCTCCACGGCGCCAGGTGCCCGTGCGACGGTGCGTACGGTGCCGGAGACCGTGTCCAGTGCCGCGAGCCGCACCTCTGCCCCGGTCTGGCCCGCGCTCTCGGCGATGTGCAGCAGGGTGCGGGAGTCAGGCAGCCAGCGTGGGCTGTGACGGTCCGTCGGGACGTCCTGACCGGCCGGTGCACGGAGCACGGGTGGCTGCGCGCCGGTGCTCCCGCCGGACAGCGCGGCGGGCACCGGGGCGAGGACCAGCCCGGCTCGCTCGGGACCGGCCGCCGCCACGGCGACCGCGCGGCCGTCCGGGCTGATCCGGGCCTCTACCGGGTGGACCAGGCGCAGCATCGCCTCACGGACGCGCCGCACGACGGTCGCTGCGGTACTGGGCATGGGTGTCCGTTCCTTGAAGGTGGAGGAAGAGGTGTCGGCGGGAGGTCAGGCAGACTTGCGGATACGGGTCGCCCACGGCCCGATGAACGCGAACGGCCCCTGGTCCAGCAGCACGAACTCCTTGGAGAACGCGGACGCGGTCTGCGCCCACCACAGGGGGAGGTACGGCAGATCGGTGCCGGCCGTCTGCACGGCCTTCATCAGCTCCCGGGCGCGGACATCCTTGTCCGTGGCGGACTTCGCCGTGTCCAGCGCGGTGTTGACCGTGCTGTTGTCGTAGTGCGCGATGTCCGTCGCGGTGGCCGCCGCGTTGAGGTACGGGTCGGCGAGTTCGGCCGGGTCGCCGGTGACGGGGAAGTACCACAGGAACTGCAGCGGCTGCTTGCCGGAGCCGAGCTCCGCCACCCACTGCTCCAGGGTGATCTCCTTGACGTTCAGCGTGATGCCGATCTTCTTGAGCGAAGAGGCGAGCGCGAGGGCCGCCTTGCCCAGCTGAGGACCGCTGTTGGGGTAGTGCAGTTCGGCCGTGAAGCCGTCCTTCGCCGAGGACTTGGCCAGCTCGGCCCGCGCGGCGTCCAGGTCGAAGGGCAGGGCGGGGATGGCGTCGTAGCCCGAGCGGACCTCGTCCGCCGGCATCAGATCGCCCCACATCTCGCGGGAGGGCAGGGCGTCGGCGACCTCGGCCCGGCCGTGCAGGATGCCCTTCACCATGCCCTCGCGGTCGGCCGCGTGGGCGACGGCACGGCGGACGTGTACGTCGTCGAACGGCGCCTTGGCGGTGTCGAAGGCCAGCGACACCACGGAGCGGTCGCCGGTGTAGGTGACGCGTGCGCTCGACTCCCAGCCACGGGCCTCGTCCGATGCGAGGCTCAGGGCGCCGTCCACCGCACCCGACTTCATCGCGACCAGCCGCGTACCCGCGTCCGGGACGAAGGAGAGCTTCAGCTTCCGGACGGCGGGCTTCTCGCCCCACCAGTCGTCGTTGCGTTCCAGCAGGACATGGTCGTCAGCGGCGAACTCGGTGATCCGGTACGGGCCGGTGCCGAGCAGCAGCGTCTTCGCCGTACCGATCCTGCCCTTGTTCCGGGTGAGGAAGGCACGACTGCTGACGAGGAGTCCGCCGGCGGTCGTCGTCCAGGCGAACATGGCGTCCGGTGCCTTCAGCCGGATGGTGACTTCATGGTCGCCGGTGGATTTCACGGACTCGACGCCGGCGTACGCGTAACCCAGGGCGGAGCCGTTCTTCGGGTCCCGGATCGCGTCGATGGAAGCCACCACGTCGTCCGCCGTGAACGGGGTGCCGTCGGTGAACGTGACACCCCGGCGCAGTGTGTACACATACGTCCTGGCGTCGGGCTGCTTCCAGGACAAGGCGAGCCCGGGACCCAGCTTCCCGGACGGATCGACCGCCAGCAGGGACTCCTGGGCCAGCACCGCGACCAGGTAGTTGAGGACACCGGACTCCCGGCCCACGTCGAGGCTGGAGAGGGATGAGGGCAGGGCGAGGGTGAGCGTGCTGATCGGCACGTCCGCGCCCTGCGCACCGGTCCCCGATCCCGCCGCGCTGTCACCGGAGTCCTTCGCGGGAGGGGGCGCACACGCGGCGAGCACACCGGACGCGGCGAGGACGCCCATACCGGCGCCGGCGAGGCGCAGCAGTCGGCGTCGGCTGAGGTTGCCACCCGGTTCCGAGGTCATCGGGAACCACCCATCTCACTTTGTCCACTGGTACTGCCCAACTGGGCGTGGACAGTAGTCGAACGGCTTTGGGGGCGTCAAAGGGTCCCTAATAAGCGTCCAAGGAGTGGACGTTTGGCTGGTATCAATGCCGCGAACCGGGATGAATGGCGTACTCCGTTCTCGATGGGCGGATGGGCGGATGGGCGGTCGGGTGGATGGGCGGTCGGGCCGGCCGCGCGGGGCGGGTCGCTGTCCGCGCAGCATCGGGCTCGGGCGGGAACGGGGCGCCGGTCTCCCCGGCAGCGCCGAAATCGACGTGCGTACGGACGGTGGTGCTGTCACGCTGCGCCGGTGAACCGTGATCAGCTCTCCGCCCTTGCCCATGCCGGCCATCCGATCAAGGCGCCGCTCGACGACGATTCGGTGAGACGGCTCCTGGACCATGCCGTCCCGCGCGGCGACGCGAGGGCGCTCGACCTGGGCTGCGGGGGAGGGGAGTGGCTGCTGCGCGCCCTGGACGGTCACCCGGAACTGCGGGCCGAGGGCGTCGACATCTCCGAATGCTCCCTGCGGCAGGCCGGCGAGGCGGCGGACCGCCTCGGTGTGCACGAGCGCCTCGTACTGCACCAGCAGGACGGGGCCGAGTTCGCCTCCGCGCAGCCGTTCGACCTCGTTCTCAGCGTCGGGGCCGCGCACGTGTTCGGCGGCCTGCTGCCGACCCTGGCGGCGGCCCGCAAGCACTTGGCGCCGGGCGGGCGCGTGCTGATCGGTGACGGCTTCTGGGAACGCGAGCCATCGCCGGAGGCCGTCGAGGTGCTCGGGGACTTCGCCGACCTGGCGACCACCCTGGACCGGGTCGCCGCCGACGGATGGACGCCCGTGCACGGACACGTCAGTTCGCGAGGCGAACTGGACGCCTACGAATGGGCCTGCTGGGGCTCGCTGGCCGCCTGGGCTTTGGACCATCCGGCCGACCCGGACAGTGCGGAGGTGCTCGAAACCGCGGCGACCCGCCGCACCGAGTGGCTGCGCGGCTACCGGGAGTCCTGGGGTTTCGTGACTCTGGTGCTGCGCCGGACATCCGGCTGACCTGCGACGGGGTCTCCGGGGCACCCGGCCCTCGCCGCTGCGTTGCGGCCCCGTGAACGCTCCTGTCCGTGGGGAATACGTGTGCCGCGACCGGACTTTCTCCTGCTGGGGCAACCGGCACGGGTGCCCGTGCCACGAACGGAGAGAGCCGATGTCCAAGGCGTACGTGTTCACTCGCAACGGCGGGCCGGAGGTGGAGGCCCTCGTCGACCGGGACAGGCCGGTGCCCGGTCCCGGGGAACTCCTCGTCGCCGTCCGGGCGGCCGGGGTCAACCCGGTGGACTGGAAACTGCGCACGGGATACAGCAGGCCCGGCAGTGAGCCGCAGCCGTTTCCCACCGTCTTCGGCAGCGAGGCAGCGGGCGTCGTCGAGGCGGTCGGGCCGGGAGCCGAGGGCTTCGCGGTCGGGGACGAGGTCTTCGGTAACCCGGTGACCGGGGGGTACGCCGAGCACACCCTGCTGCCCGTCGCCGTGACCGCCCACAAGCCGGCCGGGCTCTCGTTCACCGACGCGGCCGTGCTGCCGGTCGCGGCGGCCACGGCATACGACGGAGTGCACCAGCTCGGCCTCGCCCCGGGGGCCACGCTCCTGGTCACCGGAGCCGGGGGCGGTGTGGGAACCGCCGCCGTTCAGATCGCACGGCACATGGGTGTCCGAGTCATCGGCGCGGCGAGCGAGGCCAAGAAGGACTTCGTCGAGTCGCTCGGCGCGGTGCACGTCCCATCCGGCGCCGGACTCGCCGACCGGGTACGGGCGGCGGCACCCGACGGGATCGACGCGGTCTTCGACCTGGTCGGCGGCGACACGCTGCGCGAGGCGGCCACGCTGCTCGCCGACCCCGCCACGCTGGTCAGCGCCGGCGGCAAGCAGCTCGCGGCCGAGCTCGGCGGGGCGCCCGTCGAACGGGCCCGCACCGCCGCGGTGCTCGACGCCGTGGCGGACCTCGTCGTCGAGGGCGTACTGCGCACGTACGTCACCCGGACCGTCCCGCTCGCCGGGGCGGGCGAGGCGCTTCGCGCGGTGGAGGACGGCCACGCCCTCGGGAAGTCCGTGATCGAGGTGACCGCATGAGCGGGCCCGGGATCCCCGCCGGTGGTGTGCACCCCCTCGACGACCCGGTGGGTGCCGCGCTGAGGGGGCCGCACGCCCACTTCGCCGAGCGCCGCGGCCGCATCCTGCGCTATCAGCCGGAGGTCGCTCCCTGGGTCGCCCTGCCGGACAGGCCGGAGGCCGCTGACTGGGCCGATGCCGCAGCGCTCGCCGGACCAGGTGGCGCCGTCACGATCACTGCCTTCCGCGAGCCGCCGCCGGACGACTGGGAGGTCGTCTTCCATGCCGAGGGCGTACAGCTCGTCGACGCGGGGGTCGAGGCGGCACCGTATCCGGAGGCCGTCCGGCTCGGCCCCGCCGATGTGCCGGAGATGCTCGACCTGGTCGCACGCACCCGGCCCGGCCCCTTCGAGGCCCGCACGGTCGAGCTGGGCGCCTACCTCGGTGTACGGCGTGACGGGGTGCTCGTCGCCATGGCCGGCGAGCGCATGCGCCCGCCCGGCTGGAGCGAGATCAGCGCTGTCTGCACGGACGAGTCGGTACGGGGGCAGGGGCTCGCGGGTGGACTCGTGCGGGCTGTCGCCCACGAGATCCGGGAACGCGGCGAGACTCCGTTCCTGCACGCCGCCGCCTCCAACACCAACGCCGTCCGGCTCTACGAATCACTGGGATTCGCACTCCGCCGCCGTACGCCGTTCCTCTCGGCGATCATTCCGGAGGACCCGCCGATACGGGTGCCGGGCACCGTGCGGGGCGACGTCCGTGAGGCAGCCACCCGCTGACCGCAGGGCCCGGGGCCCCGGGCCGGGTGCGACCCGGCCGGGGGAGGGCCGGTGCCTTGCGCCCGCGGACGGCGGGCCCAAGGCACCGGCCGGCGCTGTTTCCGGGACCTTCGGCGCGGTGTGTGAGGCCGTAAGCCTCGTGTGCCGCCCGCCGCGGCTCGGGTGCACTGGTACGGAACGCCGGCGTCGGGCCGGCAGGCCCCGGGAGGAGACGGCCGTGACGATCGGGCTCCAGCACCTGTCGACGACGCGTGGAACAACGCTCACGGGTACGGAGGCGGGCGAGGCGGCCGTCAGGGCGCCCAGAGTCGGCAACCGGGCGTTGTTCGGCGGTCTGGCTCTGCTGACCGTCGTGATCGTCCTCCTCGACATGGGGTCCGGCGACGAACTGCGTATCGTGCCGCTGCTGGTCGTCGTGCCCGCACTCGTCTCGGTCTTCACGACGATCCGGCAGACCGTGGGCGTGGCCTCCTGGATCATGGTGGTGGCCGTCACCTCGCGGCTGGTGACCGGTGGGACGTTCTGGGACATCACCAGCAGCGTCGTCATCACGGTGCTCGCCTGTTTCCTCGGCGTCGGCGCGTGCGCCCTGCGTATCCGCCATGCCACCGAGATAGCGCGGTTGCGCTCAGCCGCCGTCGCGCTCCAGCGCCAGATCCTGCGCCCGCTGCCCATCGTGACCGACCAGGTCGTCGCCCACGGCACCTACGCGCCGATCGAGGAGGACCGACTGGTCGGCGGTGACATCTACGAGGTCGTCCAGTCGCCCTACGGGACCCGGGTGATCATCGGTGACGTCCAGGGCAAGGGCCTCGCCGCGATCGGAGCGGGCTTCGCCGTCCTCGGTGCGTTCCGGGAGGCCGCCATCCGCGAGCCCTCCCTGACCGGGGTCGTCGACGCCCTGGAGGACGCGGTCGCCCGGCACAACGCCTTCTCCGCCCAGACCGGTGAGATCGAGCGCTTCGTCACCGCGCTGGTGCTCGGTTTCGACGGCGACGGGCGAGTCCAGGCCGTCAACTGCGGCCATCTTGCGCCCCGCCTGCTGCACGAGAACGTGGCCCGCCCCGTCCCGCTGCGCCGTACATCGGTTCCGCTGGGCCTGGCGGAGCTCAGCAGCGAGGCGCGCGTCACCGAACGGCTGGACTTCCCGGCCGGCGCGACGCTGCTGATGTTCACCGACGGAGTGACCGAGGCCCGTGACACCGCCGGAACCTTCTATCCGCTGGACACACGGCTGGGCCGCTCGGCGCATCTGCCCCCCCGGGAGCTGCTCGACGCACTCCGTCGCGACCTGGAGGAGTTCTCCGGCGGTGTGCGACGCGACGACATAGCCGTGCTCGCCGTGCGGCGGACGCCGTCGGGCACGTCATGCCGGCCCACGCCGACGAGCTACGGCGCGATGCGGGCCGCAGAGGCGTTCAGCGGGCGGTAGCGGCCGTGCCCCGTACCGCGGCCATGCCCCGTACCGCGGCCGCGCCCTGCTTCGCGGCCGCTGGGGCGAACCATGTATGTCCCGGCGAGACTTTTGTCGCGCCGGGACATTTTTGGGTGTACGGTGCAGTTATGAACCGGGAACGGAAGACCCCGGAGAGGCGGAGCCGCAAGGCCCGCCGGACCCGGGACACACTGGCCGAGGCCGCGTTCGAGCTCGTGCTCGACCGGGGTCTGAGGGACGTGACGGTCGAAGAGATCGCGGAACGCGCGGACGTCGACCGGCGCACGTTCAGCCGGTACTTCACGAGCAAGGAAGCCGCCGTCCTGGACTCGGTCCGGGGTGACGGCGACCGGATCAACGACGCACTGCGGGCCCGCCCCGCCGGCGAACCCCCGCTCACCGCGTACCGCCGGGCCGTTCTGGCCTGGCTGGCGGACCCCGAGGCGGAGGCCTGGCACCGCCGCCCGAGGATCTTCGAACTGCTGGTCCTCGCCGAGCAGGAACCGACCCTCTACGCGGCGTTCCACCACATCCGCGTGGACGCCCAGGAGGACTCGGTCGCCATCGTCGCCGAACGGCTCGGCACCGACCCGCGGCAGGACATCCGCCCCGCCGTCACGGTCGCCGCCGGAGCCGGCGCTCTCCTCGCCGCCCAGGCCGCCTGGGTGCGCGGAGGCTGCCCCGACGAGTTGCCCCGACTCGTCGAGCAGGCATTCGACGCCCTTGCGGGGGAGCTGCTCACGCAGCCTCCCGCCGGACCGGCGTCACACAGCACCACGGAAGGAAACGGAACATCATGAGCACCGCCCCCACCCCCGTCGACCAGGAATTCGCCGGCCGCACCGCCCTCGTCACCGGAGGGGCCTCCGGCATCGGCCTCGCCCTCGCACACCGGCTGGCCGCCGCCGGCGCGTCCGTCGTCGTGGCCGACTACGACGAGGAAAGTGCCCGCAAGGCGGTCGCCGCCCTGGAGAGCACCGGCGCCAAGGCCGCAGCGGTGGCCATGGACGTCACCGACCCGGCCTCCGTGGAAGCCGGTGTGCGCTTCGCCGTCGACACCTTCGGCGCCCTGCACCTCGCCGTGAACAACGCCGGCATCGGCGGCCCGAGCAACCCGACCGGCGACTACGCCGTCGAGGACTGGAACCGGGTCGTCGCCACCAACCTGAGCGGCGTCTTCTACTCGATGCGCTACGAGCTTCCGGCCATCGTCGCCGCGGGCGGCGGCGCCATCGTCAACATGTCGTCGATCCTCGGCACCAACGGCTTCGCCGGCTCGCCCGCGTACGTCGCCGCCAAGCACGGTGTCGTCGGCCTCACCAAGACGGCCGCCCTCGAGTACGCCTCGCAGAACGTCCGCGTCAACGCGGTCGGCCCCGGCTTCATCGACACCCCGCTGCTGCGCAACACCGAAGGCCCCGCCCGCGACCACCTGATCTCGCTGCACCCGGCGGGACGGCTCGGCACGGCGGAGGAAGTGGCGGAACTCGCCGCCTTCCTGCTGTCCGACCGCGCGTCCTTCATCCACGGCAGCTACCACCTGGTGGACGGTGGCTACTCCGCCTCCTGACAGGCGGACGGGGGACAGGGGGGCGAGAAGAAGAGCAACTGAGGTCAAGGAGGACCCCATGAAGGCCGTTCAGTACCGCGAAGTCGGCGCCGCACCCGAGGTCGTCACCGTTCCCGACCCGGAGCCCGGCCCCGGACAGGTGCTGCTGAAGGTCACCGCGGCAGGCGTCTGCCACTCGGACATCGCGGTGATGAGCTGGCCCGCGGACCAGTTCCCCTACCCCCTGCCGTTGACGCTCGGCCATGAGGGCGTCGGCACCGTCGCCGGACTCGGCGACGGCGTCAGCGGGCTCTCGGTCGGTGAGTCCGTCGCGGTCTACGGCCCCTGGGGCTGCGGCACGTGCATCAAGTGCGCAGAGGGCAAGGAGAACTACTGCCTGCGCGCCAAGGAACTCGGCATCAACCCGCCTGGACTGGGATCGCCGGGCGCCATGGCCGAGTACATGATCGTCGACGACCCGCGCCACCTGGTGCCCCTCGGCGACCTCGACCCGGTGCAGGCCGTGCCGCTCACCGACGCCGGCCTCACCCCGTACCACGCGATCAAGCGCTCCCTGCCGAAGTTGGTGCCCGGGGCGACCGCCGTCGTCATCGGTACCGGCGGCCTCGGCCACGTCGCCATCCAGCTGCTGCGTGCCATGACGGCCGTCCGGGTCATCGCCCTCGACGTCACGGAGGACAAGCTCGCCCTGGCCCGCACGGTCGGGGCGCACGAGACCGTCCTGTCCGACCAGCACGCCGCTGGCCGGATCCGGGAACTGACCGGTGGCGTCGGCGCCCAGGTCGTCCTCGACTTCGTCGGAGCGCCGCCGACCGTCGCCACGGCCGGCGCCGCGGCCGCGATCGACTCCGACGTCACGATCGTCGGCATCGGAGGCGGAGCGCTGCCGGTGGGCTTCGGCTCCCTGCCGTTCAGCACGACGGTGACGGCTCCGTACTGGGGATCGCGTTCCGAGTTGGCCGAGGTGCTCGACCTGGCCCACGCGGGCGCGGTGAAGGTCCACGTCGAGACGTACTCGCTGGACGAGGCACCGCTGGCGTACGAGCGGCTGCACGACGGCAAGATCAACGGACGGGCGGTCATCCTCCCCAACGGCTGACCGGGCGAAGTCCCCTTCCTCACGACCCTGCGGGCCGTCGCACTGTGCGCCGGCCCGCATCGTCATGCCCGAGGACCTTGCGCGCACCCGGCCCGTATGCGGAGAGAGACCGCCGTATCCGAGGCCGTTGCGCACCGGGATGCAAACGGCGAGACTGCCGGGATGGGTTTCCTCGCGCTGATGACGCTGCCAGGACTGGTGATCGGGCTGACCGCCGCAGCCTTCCTCGACCAGCTACTGCTGCGCGCGGGGCGGGCCGGTCTGCTGCCGTGGCGCAGCAGTGCCCGGCAGGGCCAGATCTCCGCGACCGGGTTCGAGCAGCTGCACGCGACGTTCTCACCCGGCAAGCAGAGCGAGCTCAAGGAACGGCAGAGCGCCCTTCTGCTGCGCGACGACGCGGAGGACGGCGCCCCGCCGCACCACACCACGGTCGACCTCGACGGCGACCTCGCCGTCGTCCGCCTGCCGGGGCAGTGAAAGGGCGCCACTCGCTGAGGGCCCGGTGTCGCCACCGGTCGCTCGCCCGGAGTCTGCCGGACGGGAGACCGGTGGCGCGGCGCGTCCCGCGTCACCCCGCCGCCACCAGCGGGCGCAGCCTGCTGTCGCGCAGCCGCATCACCGCCGGCGCGCAGCGGCGGGCCGCCACCGTCAGTGGCCAGGCGACGAGGGCGCCGGTCAGCAGGCCGATCAGCACATCGTGCGGGTAGTGCGCCCCGATCCACACCCGGGAGGCGCCCATCAGCAGCGCGGCGGCGAGCGCGACCGCGCCGATCCGGCGGTCGGTCAGCCAGATCGCCGTCGCCGCTGCCGCCGCGATGGCGGCGTGATTGCTGGGGAAGGACCAGTCACCGAGCGCCGGACACGCCTCCACCGTCACGACATGCAGCGTCCGGCAGGGCCGTTGTTCATGGAAGACCGACTTGACCAGGTCGTTGACGAGGTACGCGGCCACCACGACCAGGGGGGTGCACAGAGCCATGGCGGTCCGCGCGGGATCCTCGGGCCGGGAGCGCCACCAGGACGCGAGCATCAGCAGGGCGAACAGGGCCAGGCCGTAGTCCGACCAGAGGCGCACGACGGAATCCAGGGCGGCGGGGGAACGGTGGGCCAGCTCGGTGACCCAGGTGTAGAACCCACCGTCGATCGAGGAGGCGGCGGAAGCGAGCGTCATCGGTGAGTGTCTCCTTCGGGGGTGCGCCGGGAACGTGAGCGGATCACTTCGGCAGCGAGCGGGATGAGGGAGACCGCGACCACCACGGCGACGATCGGCAGCAGATACCGGTCGACGTTCGGCACCGAGGACCCCAGCCCGTATCCGGCGAGCACCAGTCCGACGGTCCAGAGCACGCCGCCGGCTGCCTGCCACAGGGTGAACAGGCGCACCGGGACGCCGAGCGCCCCGGCCAGCGGGTTGAGCACGGTCCGCACCACGGGGACGAAGCGCGCCAGCACGATCGCGCGACCATGGCCGTATCTCGCGAGCAGCTCCTCGGCGCGGGCGGCGCCCTCGTGAAGCCGCCCGGCGCCGCTGCGGGCGAGCAGAGCCCTTCCGCCGCGCCGCCCGATCCAGTAGCCGGCCTGGGCTCCGAGCAGCGCGCCGGCCACCGCTGCGATCAGCACCTGCGGCAGCGACAGCTCGACCGGACCGTGCGTGCCGGGCACACAGAGGAGGCCTGCCGTGAACAGCAGGGAGTCGCCGGGAAGGAAGAAGCCGACGAGCAGCCCCGTCTCGGCGAAGAGCACGACGGCGATGCCGAGTGCGCCGAACGTGCCGAGCAGTGAACCGGCGTCCAGCAGGTTCACCGCTTGGGGCAGGGGCGCCGACGAAAGTACGGACACGGTGGCGGGTCTCCATAATGGTGAGCGGGCGGCCTCGCGGAACGCCCGGACTGACTACAGTGATGTAGACGGTCTACATCACTGTAGACGCCCGAACGGGGAGGAGAGTTCCCATGGCCCAGGTGAACGGGATATCGGACGGGGAATCCGCCCACCGGCCGTCCGGCACGTCGGCATCCGAACCCACGCCACCGGACACGGCCGGGACGGGAGCCCCCGCCGGATTTGCGTCCGGCCGAGCCGACCGCGCCGCCGCCGAGCGACGCCCCTCCGGTGAACTGGAGTCCACGATCCTGGCGGCCCTCTGGGCGGCCGGAACCCCGCTCACGCCCGGCCAGGTGCAGCAGGCGATCGAAACGGAACTCGCCCGCACCACCGTCACCACGATCCTGTCGCGCCTCTACGAGAAGGGCTCGGTCACCCGCAGCAGGGCGGGGCGCGGTTTCGCGTACACGCCCACCGAGGACGCGGCCGGACTGACCGCCCGCCGGATGCACAGCGAACTGCGCAAGGAAGAGGACCGCAGCACGGTGCTGGCCCGGTTCGTCTCGCAGCTCACGGACGAGGACGAGAGGCTGCTCCGCGATCTCCTCGACGGTGACACCCGGTGATCTACGCCGTGTGGATTCCGCTGCTGGTGCCCTTCGTCGTCGTTCCCGCCGCCCGTCGGCTGGCCGATGCCCTGGCGCCTGCACGGGCCGTGCGACTCCTGGCCGCGACCGGTGCGGGGCTTGCGGTGTGCACCTTGCTCGCCCTTGCGCTCCTGGTGGTGCCCGGTGCAGGCCGGCTGTCCGCCGTAGCCGCGGCGGGGGAGTTCGTCCGCCCGCTCGCGGCCCCCGCACCGGGCGCGGCCGTCCCGCTCGCGGCAGCCTCCCTGGCGCTGATCGCGGGCTGCGCCGCCGCCGTGACGCGTGCGGTGCGCGGTCACTGGGTCCAGCTCCACCGGGCCTTCCGCCCTGACCGCGGCGACGGGAGAGAGCTGGCGGTCCTGCGGGACGACCGGCCGGACGCCTACGCACTGCCCGGACGGCCCGGCAGCCCCGGCCGGATCGTCGTCACCACCGGCATGCTGCACGCCCTCGACCCCGCCGAGAGGGAGGCGCTCCTCGCCCACGAACGTGCTCACCTCGCCGGCCGCCACCACCTGTACCTCGCAGCCGCTGAACTGTCCGCGCGCTGCCATCCGGCCCTGCGCGCCCTGCGCGCACCCATGGGATACGCACTGGAGCGCTGCGCCGACGAGGCCGCCGCGCACGCGGTGGGGGACCGCCGGGTCGCCGCCCGCGCCATCGGCCGTGCCGCACTCGCCGCCCGGGCCGCCGGAGAGCCGTCCGTGCCCCGCCCGGCGGGGGCGCTCGCGGCGGCAGCCGGGCCCGTCCCGCGCCGTGTCGCCGCTCTGCTCGGCCGGGCCGCCGCGCGCCCGGCCGTCGGCAGGGCCGCGGCCGCTACCCTGCTGGCCTGCCTGGCGGTGTCGGGCGCAGCCGCTCTCGACGCGACGTACGACCTGCACAGCAGCATCGAGATCGCGCAGGGCGAGAACCCGTAGGAGCCGGTACGACTCCCGCGGGGATCCGAGGGCTCCCGCACTGCCCCGGCTACACTCACCCCATGGGTTCGTACTACTTCTTCCGCTGATTCCGGGCAGGGCCGCCGCCGCGCGACGCCGAGCCGTCACCTTGTGACGACCGGTCACGCTGCATGCGGCCGCCCCCTCGGACCGTCCGGAAGCCCCGCCCGCCGCGCCCCGCCATGGGCCGCCGGGGCACGCACCCCCCAGGGAAGATCAACCATGCCCCTCCCGTACGACCGCGCCCAGCTGACCGTGAAAGACGTCTCCAAGGCATACGGAGACCGCGTAGTCCTCGATCAGGTGTCACTCACCGTCCGCCCCGGCGACCACGTAGGTGTCATCGGCGAGAACGGATCCGGGAAGTCCACGCTCCTGCGGCTGATCGCCGGTGCCGAGACGCCGGACAGCGGCGAGATCACCGTCCGCTTCCACGGCGGCACCGGCTACCTCACCCAGACGCTCGCCCTCGACCCCGCCCGCACAGTCCAGGGCGCCGTCGACGCCGCCCTCGCCGAACTGCGCGCACTGGAGCGGCGGATCCGCGCCGCCGAAGAGGCTCTCGCCGCACCCGGAGGCGCCGACGACGCACAACTGGCCAGGTACGGAGACCTGCTGACGGAGTACGAGGAGCGCGGCGGATATCAGGCCGATGCCCGGGTCGACGCCGCACTGCACGGCCTCGGACTCGCGCACCTCACCAGGGAGCGCACGCTCGGCAGCCTCTCCGGGGGCGAACAGTCCAGGCTCGCGCTCGCCTGCGTACTGGCGTCGGGCCCCGAACTGCTGCTCCTCGACGAGCCGACCAACCACCTCGACCTCCGGGCCACCACCTGGCTGGAGGACCATCTGCGCGCCCACCGCGGCACCCTCGTCGTGATCACCCACGACCGCGCCTTCCTGGAACGGACCACCACCGTCATCGTCGAGGTCGACCGCGATCTGCGCAGCGTCGTCCGGTACGGGGACGGCTGGGACGGCTACCGCACGGCGAAGGCCGCGGCGCGCCGCCGCTGGGCGCAGGATCACCAGGAGTGGCTGGACGAGCTGGCCCGCACCGAAGAACTCGTGAACGCCGCGGGCCGGCGGCTCGCCGCCACCGGAAAGGACCCGGGGGAGGGCTGGGGCAAGCACCGCCGTTCGCACGAGGCGAAGCTGTCCGGTCAGGTCAGAGCGGCCGGAACGCGGTTGGAAGGGCTGCGCAGGGCGCCCGTGCCGGCTCCGCCCCAGCCGTTGCGGTTCACCGCAGGACTGACCCTGGCCACCGACGGCGACCGGGAACCGGGGCCACTCGTGGAGCTCGTGTCCGTCTCGGTGGGCGGCCGGCTGAGCATGCCGGCGCTGCGGGTGGACGACGGGCAGCGCCTGCTGGTCACCGGGGCGAACGGGGCCGGGAAGTCGACTCTCCTGAGGGTCCTGGCGGGCGACCTCGCCCCCGACACGGGCACGGTCCGCCGCCGGGCACGGATCGGCTTTCTTCCGCAGGAACTCCCCGCCCGGCTGACCCGCCGCACCTTGCTGGACACCTTCGCGGCCGGACGGCCCGGCCACGCCGACGAGTACACCGACATGCTCCTGGCGCTCGGCCTCTTCCGTCCGGAGGACCTGTCCGTCCCGGTTGCCGCGCTCTCCGTCGGACAGCAGCGGAGGCTGGCGCTGGCCCGGCTCGTCACCCGGCCCGCCGACCTGCTGGTGCTGGACGAACCGACCAACCACATCGCCCTGGCCCTGGTGGAGGAACTGGAGGCGGCGCTGGCGGCGTACGAGGGAGCGGTCGTGGTCGTCTCGCACGACCGCAGCTTCCGCAGCCGTTTCGCCGGCGACCGGCTGGATCTCCACGCCGGCAGGCCCGTCGCCCGCACCTGACGTCGGCGAGGCACGACGACGGGGGCGCGGGCTTCAGAGCCCGTCGTCGTGCGCGGCAGGGTCCTGTCCGCCCGCCAGATGGTCCCGCAGCCGGTCCAGGAAGACCCGCTGGCCCTTGACGAGCCGCTCGGCCGCGACCTCCGGCGCGCACCAGGCGAACCGGTCGATCTCCGGGAACTCCCGCTGCACACCGGACCCCCGCGGCCACTCCATGGTGAACGTCCCCGGTGCTGCCGTGGCCGGATCGAGGTCGGCCTCCACGCCCCACACCGTCACGGTCTTGCCGCCGGCCTGACGCGACTCACCCAGCGCCACCCACGCACCGTCCGGCACCGGGTGGCCGAACTCCTCCTCGAACTCCCGCCGTGCCGCCGCCTCCGCTCCCTCCTCGGGGCCGTACTCGCCCTTGGGGACCGACCACGCCGCACTCTCCCGGCGCGCCCAGAACGGGCCGCCCATGTGCCCGACGAGGACTTCGAAGCCGGTGCCGAGGCGGCGGAACAGAAGGAGACCGGCGCTGCGTCCGGAGCGCGTGTGGGGTGCCATGCCGTCAAGTGTGGGTGCCTGGCCCGGCACCGTACGGACGACAGGCCGCCTAAACCTTGCGGTAGCCGTACGCCTCCGAGGCCGCGGCCAGCACCGCGTCGATGCCGCCGCCCGCCGACGCGGTGACCACCGCGGCCACCGCACCCTCCACGAAGGGTGCGTCCACCAGGCGTGCCCCGTCCGGGAGTTCGTCGCCCTCGGCCAGCATCGCCTTCACCGTGAGCACGGCGCTGCCCAGGTCGACGAGCACCGCGACGCCGGCACCGCCGTCGACGGACCGGGCCGCCTCGGCGATGAGCTCCGCGCTGGTCCCGAGCCCGCCCGCGGGCGTACCGCCGGCCGCGGCCACCGGCGCCGTCGCCCCGCCGGCCGCGAGCTCCCTCGCCAGCTCGGCGACCGCCTCGGCCACCGGGCCGCTGTGCGAGACCAGCACGATCCCGACCTGCTTGTCCGCGCTCACGCGTCACCTCCGACCGCACCGGCGGTCTCCGCGAGCGCGGCGATCAGCAGCGCGGCCGACGTCGCCCCCGGATCCTGATGCCCGATACTCCGCTCACCCAGATAGCTCGCCCGGCCCTTGCGCGCCTGCAGGGGAACGGTCGCCAGTGCGCCCGCCCGGGCCGCGTCCCGGCCTGCCTCGAACGACGTCCCGAGCGCCTCGACCGCCGGCAGCAGCGCATCGAGCATCGTCTTGTCACCGGCCTGCGCACCGCCCAGCTGGGCCACCGCCGCCACACCCGTCCCGAGCGCCCGCGCCAGCTCCTCGGCGCTGACGGCGGGGTCGTCACCCAGTTCCTTGCCCGTGCGCCGCAGCAGTGTCCCGTACAGCGGCCCGGACGCCCCGCCGACGGTCGAGATCAACTGCCGCCCGGCAAGCATCAGTACGGCCCCCGGCGTCCGCGGCGGCTCCTTGTCCAGGGCGACCGAGACCGCGGCGAAACCGCGCTGCAGATTACTGCCGTGGTCGGCGTCCCCGATCGCGGAGTCGAGTTCGGTCAGATGCGCCGCCTCGCGGTCGACAGAGGCGGCGGTCGTGGTCATCCAGCGGTGGAAGAAGTCTGCGTCGAGCACATGCTCTCCTCGGTACGTCGAACGAAACGGCGGGCCCGCGCGGGGGACGGGCGGTCAGCGGCCCCAGCGCAGTGCGGGAGTCTGCACCGGGGCGTCCCAGAGCCGTACCAGCTCCTCGTCCACCTGGCAGAGCGTCACCGAACAGCCCGCCATGTCGAGCGAGGTCACGTAGTTCCCCACGAGCGTACGGGCCACCACCACGCCGCGCTCGGAGAGCACCCGCTGTACCTCGGCGTTGAATCCGTACAGCTCCAGCAGCGGTGTCGCGCCCATCCCGTTGACGAGCGCGATGACCGGCCCCTGCGGCCGCAGGTCCTCCAGCACCGCGTCCACCGCGAAGTCGGCGATCTCCCGCGACGTCATCATCGGACGCCGTTCCCGTCCCGGCTCGCCGTGGATCCCCACTCCGAGTTCGAGTTCGCCGGGCGGCAGATCGAACGTGGGGGAGCCCTTGGCGGGCGTGGTGACCGAGGTCAGGGCCACACCGAAACTCCGCGACGCGTCGTTGACCTGCCGCGCGATGGCCGCCACCCGGTCCAGCGGGGCGCCCTCCTCCGCCGCCGCCCCGGCGATCTTCTCGACGAACAGGGTCGCTCCCGTGCCCCGTCGCCCTGCCGTGAAGAGGCTGTCGGTCACCGCCACATCGTCATTCACGAGCACCTGGGCGACCCGCACCCCTTCCTCGTCGGCGAGTTCGGCGGCCATCTCGAAGTTGAGTACGTCACCGGTGTAGTTCTTCACGACGAACAGGACGCCCGCACCGCTGTCGACGGCGGCGGCGGCCCGTACCATCTGATCCGGTACGGGCGACGTGAACACCTCGCCCGGGCACGCGGCCGACAGCATGCCGGGGCCGACGAACCCGGCGTGGAGCGGCTCGTGCCCGGACCCGCCGCCGGAGACCAGGGCGACCTTTCCGGCCACGGGGGCGTCGCGTCGTACGACGACACGGTTCTCGACGTCGACGGTCAGTTCGGGATGGGCGGCGGCCATGCCGCGCAACCCGTCGGCGACCACGGTTTCGGGGACGTTGATCAGCATGCGCAACGGAATCTCCCAGGAAGGCTGTCGACGCTGGACCACCACCGTAGGACGCCGGAGGTCCCGTGCGAAGAACCGCATGCGTCCGCTCTCTCGCGATGTCCCCGGTGCGGCTGGAAAATGACGGGCACTCTCACCTCCCTGGCACATACCGTCGAGGCCGGACCGGACCGAGGAGGGTGCGCAGTGGGTACAGGTGAACCGTCGCAGATGGAGCCGGCGGCGGGTGAAGCCGTTGCTCCTTCACTCCGGCGAAACCCCGCCTATCGCATGTTCCTGGTGATCCAGGCCCTGTCCGCCCTCGGGGACTCCTTCTCGTACGTGGCGATTCCGCTTCTGGTGCTGCACAGCACGGGGTCGGTGGTCCAGATGGGGGTCGTCACCGGCCTCACGGGAGTCGCGTCGATCGTCACGGGCGTGTTCGCCGGTGTGATCGCGGACCGGTTCGATCGCAGGCGGCTTCTGATGATCAGCGACGGGGCCCGCTGTCTGCTCTACGCACTCATCCCACTGGTCTGGCTGTTCGCGACGCCGATCTGGCTGATCTACACCATCGTGCCGGTCGTCGGCGTCTTCTCCATGCTCTTCCAGGTCACCTACGTGACCGTGGTCCCGGCCATCGTCGCGCCGGACCAGATCGCGAGAGCCAACGGACATCTCTTCGCCACGTTCGCCGTCGCCGGGGTCGCCGGCCCGGCACTGGCGGGCTTCGTGGCCGCGGCCGCCGGCCCGGCCGCCGCCATCGGCATCGATTCCGTGACCTTCATGGTCTCGGCTGTCGGCGTACTGTTCGTCAGGATCCGCACGACCCCGCGCGTCGATGCCGACCGGGCCGGACACGGCGCGGTGCGGCGGGAGTTCCTGGCAGGAGCGCGGTTCCTCTGGGCGCATCCGGTGCTCCGGCCGCTGACCGTGCTGCTGTCGCTGCTGACCTTTCTCACGTACGGGATGACGGACCTCGTCATCTATCTGCTGAAGCACGATCTCGGCCACCGCGACACCACGGTCGGCTACGTGCTGGCGGCCGGCACGGTCGGCACGTTCATCGCCTCCGCCGTGGTCGCCCGGGTCCGTGCGCGAATGGGGTTCGGGGCGAGCTGGATCACGGCCTTCGCGCTGGCAGGCGTGGCCGTCGCCTGCATGGGGCTTTCGCGGAGCGTGCCGGTGATCGCCGTCCTGATGACGGTCAACGTCATGTGCACCGGTGTCGCCGGAATTTCCTCCATGTCGCTGCGTCAGGAGGTGACTCCGAGCCGGCTGCTGGGACGGGTCACCTCCACGTTCTGGACCCTCCACTCGGCCCTGGGGCCACTGGGCGCGGCCGCTGCCACGGCGGCCGCGGCCGGTGTCGGAGTCACCGCGGTCCTCGTCGTCATCGGCATCGCCGTGCTGTGCATCGCGATGGCGGGTACGGTGACCGGGATCGCGAAGTCGTCGCCCGCCGGGGGGCTGTCGGGCGAGGTCGCATGACCCGCCGGCGAATCCGCCGGGGCGCGCGGACCTGCTGTTCCCCCGTCAAGTGGTGCACGGGCTACTCTGTCGCACGCCGGTCGTGGCTCCACTCCTCTTGCGCACATCTCCTTGCGGACAGGTGATCTGATTTGCTGTACATCGCGTTCCTGCGCGGGATGAACGTGCCGGGCCGCTCGGTGAAGATGGAGTATCTGCGGGGTCTGTTCACCGACATGGGATTCGACTCGGTACGCAGCTACATCCAGAGCGGCAACGTCTTCTTCGAGTCCGACGAGACGGACCGGGCCGTGCTCGGCGCCCGGATCGGTGAGCACCTCGAACGGGAACTCGGCTACGAGGTCGCGGTCTGTCTGCGAACGGTGCCGGAACTGGAGGCGCTGATCGCGCTCGACCCGTTCAAGGGCGTCACGGTCACCGACGACCTGCGCTGCTGCGTGGTGTTCACGACCGAGCGGATCGATCCGGAGCTCTCTCTGCCGATGCTCTCTCCGAAGAAGGACATGGAGATCATCGGCAGCACCGGGTACGACGCCTTCGTCGTCTGGTATCTGATCAAGGGCAGGGCGCCCGCCGCGAAGGGCTTCCAGGAGCGCGTCCTGGGCCACGACGCGACGACGCGCTTCTTCCACACCGTGGTGAAGATCCTCGGTGCGGCCAAGAAGGGCGCGGCCTGAGGGACGGGATGCCGCGCGGCGCCATGCGGGCCGGCGACCGGTCGTCCGACGCCCCGCCCCGCCGCGTGCGCGCCGTCAGGCTCCGGTGGCCGGGGCGATCTCCTCGATGAGGCTCTCGACGAGCGCCCGGATCTCGTCGCGGACGGTGCGCACGGCCTCGACTCCCAAGCCGGCCGGGTCGTCCAGTTTCCAGTCGAGGTAGCGCTTGCCGGGGAAGACGGGGCAGGTGTCGCCGCAGCCCATCGTGACGCACACGTCCGACTCCCGGACCGCGTCGGCCGTCAGGACCTTCGGGGTCTCGGTCGAGATGTCGATCCCGGCCTCCGCCATCGCCTCGACGGCGGCGGCATTGACGCGAGTGCCCGGTGCCGAGCCGGCGGAGCGGACCTCGACACGGTCTCCGGCCAGATGAGCCAGCCAGGCCGCGGCCATCTGGGAACGGCCGGCGTTGTGTACGCAGACGAACAGGACGGACGGCTTGCCGCCGGTCTCGGCCATGGTGATCGTGCTCCCTCGTCGCGTGACGGAACCAGCCGTCGACGGATCAGCCTCTGCTGGTATCAGTGAGCAGTGATGTGACAATATCGGTGCATGCTGACTTCAGTCGATGCTGATCTGATGCGAGTGCTGAGCGATCCGCTCCGCCTTCGGATCGTGACCCTGCTCGCGAGCGAGACGCTCTGCACGACGCACCTGGTCGAGGAGACCGGTGCGAAGCAGACCAATCTCTCGAACCACATGAAGGTGTTGCGGGAGGCCGGTGTGGTGGAGACCGAGCCGTGTGGTCGCTTCACCTACTACAAGCTGCGCCCCGACGTCCTTGCCGGGCTCTCCGTGCAGTTCGCCGCGCTCGCGGAGTCGGCGAGGACCGCCGACGGAATCAAGAGGGCCTGTCCGTGACCTCCACCGAGTCCGCTGTCCCGCCGGTCCGGCCCGCCGCGGACGGGCCTGTCCCGCCGGTCCGGCCCGCCGCGGACGGGCCTGTCCCGCCGGTCCGGCCCGCCGCGGGCGGGTCCGTCGTCCGGAAGCTCTCCACCCTCGACCGTTTTCTCGCGGTGTGGATCCTGCTGGCCATGGCTGTCGGGCTGAGCCTTGGGCGCCTCGTTCCGGGGCTGGGCGACGCCCTGGCGAAGATCGAGGTCGGCGGAATCTCCCTGCCGATCGCGCTCGGGCTGCTTGTCATGATGTACCCGGTGCTGGCCAAGGTCCGCTACGACCGCCTCGATGCCGTCACCGGCGACCGGAAGCTGATGGTGTCCTCGCTGGTCATCAACTGGATCATCGGGCCGGCGGTGATGTTCGCCCTGGCGTGGGCCTTTCTTCCCGATCTGCCCGAGTACCGCACCGGGCTGATCATCGTCGGCCTCGCCCGCTGCATCGCCATGGTCATCATCTGGAACGACCTGGCCTGCGGTGACCGCGAAGCGGCGGCAGTACTGGTCGCGCTGAACTCCGTGTTCCAGGTGATCGCGTTCGGTGTACTGGGCTGGTTCTACCTCGACCTGCTGCCTCGGTGGCTGGGCCTCGGTGACGGGCAGGGCCTCGACGTGCCCGTCTGGCACATCGCGCTGAACGTCGTCGTCTTCCTCGGCGTCCCGCTGCTCGCCGGATTCCTCACCCGTCGCATCGGCGAGAAGAGGATGGGCCGCGAGTCCTACGAGGCAGAGTTCCTCCCGAGGATCGGGCCGTGGGCGCTGTACGGGCTGCTGTTCACGATCGTCATCCTGTTCGCCCTGCAGGGGGAGACGATCACCTCGCAGCCGCTGGACGTCGTACGCATCGCGCTGCCGCTGCTGGTGTACTTCGCGATCATGTTCTTCGGGTCCTTCCTGCTCGGCAAGGCCCTGGGGCTGGCCTATGCCCGCACCACGACCCTGGCCTTCACCGCGGCGGGCAACAACTTCGAGCTGGCCATCGCCGTCGCCATCGCCACCTTCGGCGTCACGTCCGGCCAGGCGCTGTCGGGTGTCGTCGGCCCGCTGATCGAGGTCCCGGTGCTCATCGGGCTGGTGTACGTCGCGCTGGCCTGGCGCAACAGGTTCGTGTCACCCGTCACGGCGGGGCGGGACGGCTGAATTTGCACCGATGCCCCGTCCCCCCGCAGTGCGTGCGGGGGGACGGGGCATCGGCGCGACTTCAGGTACGCAGATCGAGCATGGCGGACATGCCCGCCACCACGGACGGGGTGACCCGGTAGTAGACCCAGGTCCCGCGTCGTTCCGAGGTCAGCAGCCCGGCCTCGCGCAGCTTCTTCAGGTGGTGGGAGACGGTCGGCTGGGAGACGCCGACATCGGAGATGTCGCACACGCACGCCTCGCCACCCGCGTGCGAGGCGACCTTGGAGAACAGGCGCAGCCGCACCGGGTCGGACAGCGCCTTGAACATTGCGGCCATCTTCTCCGCGTCGCCCTGCGACAGCTCCCCCGCGGTGATCGGCGGGCAGCACGGCACCACCGTTCCGGCATCCAGCACCGGCAACTCCACCATCCGTGAATTCGACATATGTCTATGTTGACACTCATCGATACCAGTGGCAACCTTTGGATATAGACAGCAATCGAAACAGCGGCCGGGAGCGGTCGCCCATCCCGGAGGACATCAACGCCATGACCACCACTGCAGACCTTCCGGTTGTCGTCATCGGCGCCGGCCCCGCCGGGCTGGCGGCCGCCGCGCACCTCGTCGAGCGTGGCCTCGAGCCGCTGGTCCTGGAGACCGGCCCTACCGCCGCCACCGCGGTGCGCGGCTGGTCGCACGTGCGGCTGTTCTCGACCTGGAGCGAGCTCGTCGACCCGGCCGCCGAGAAGCTCCTGGCACCCACTGGATGGGCTCGGCCCGAGGCAGACGTGTATCCCACGGGCGGTGACTGGGCCGAGCACTACCTTCAGCCTCTCGCCGACGTCCTCGGCGACAAGGTCCGCTACGGCGCCACCGTCACCGGCGTCTCCCGCCTCGGCCGTGACCGGATCGTCGACGCCGACCGGGAACAGCAGCCCTTCACCCTCCGCGTCACGCGCGCCGACGGCACCGAGGAGCGCATCCTGGGCCGGGCCGTGATCGACGCCTCCGGCACCTGGTCCACCCCGGGCCCGATCGGCGCCGACGGGCTCCCCGCCCTGGGTGAACGCGCCGCCTCCGCCCGCATCTCCTACCGCATCCCCGACCTCAAGGACCCGGCCGTCCGCGCCCGGTACGCGGGCAGGCGCACCGCGGTCATCGGCTCCGGCGCCTCCGCCTTCACCGCCCTGGCCGCCCTCGCCGACGTGGCGAAGGGTGCACCCGGCACCCACTCCGTGTGGATCCTGCGCCGCGGCATCAGCGGCTCCACCTTCGGCGGCGGCTCCGCCGACCAGCTCCCCGCCCGCGGCGCCCTGGGTCTGGCGGCCAAGGCCGCCGTCGACAACGGGCACGCCGACGCCGTCACCGGATTCCGCACCGAAGTCATCGAGCCCACCGACGACGACCGCCTGGTCCTGGTCGGCGAGGACGGCCGGCGCCTCGACCCCGTGGACGAGGTCATCGTCCTGACGGGCCTGCGCCCCGACCTGTCCTTCCTGTCCGAACTCCGCCTCGCCCTGGACGAGCGCCTCCAGGCACCGGTGGAGCTCGCCCCGCTCATCGACCCGAACCAGCACTCCTGCGGCACCGTCTACCCGCACGGCCACCGCGAACTGGCCCACCCCGAACAGGGCATCTACCTGGTCGGTATGAAGTCCTACGGCCGCGCCCCCACCTTCCTCGCCATGACCGGCTACGAGCAGGTCCGCTCCGTCACCGCCGCCCTCGCCGGCGACACCGAGGCCGCCGACCGCGTCGAACTCACCCTCCCCGAAACCGGGGTCTGCGGCGGCGCCGGACTTTTCGACGCCCCGGCCGCAAGCCAGGCCGACGACGGTGGCTGCTGCGCCGCTCCCGTTCCGGCGCTGGTGCAGATCGCCGGCTTCGCTCAGGCCGGCCCCACCGAAGGGGCGGCGGAGTCCCCGGCCGGCGGCTGCTGCGGAACCTGAGGGTCCCGGATCGGCGGTTCGGGCGCGCGTCCGCGAGGCCCCGCCGGCTGTCGGAAGCGCCTGGGCGGACGGGCCCGTCGCCCGCGGCGCACCTGCGGCGGCGGACCGCGGGCCGGACGGGTGGGTGTGTCAGGTCCGGTCGATGTGCACGCTGGTCGACTTCACGCGGGCGGTCGCCGTCATGCCCACCTCCAGCCCGAGCTCCTCGACGGCCTCCCGGGTCAGCAGTGACACGAGCCGGTGCGGACCGGCCTGGATCTCCACCTGCGCCGCCACGTCCCCGAGCTTGACCGCGGTGACGATGCCCGGAAAGGCGTTACGCGCGGAGGTGTAGGAGACCTCCTCCTCGCCCGCGCCGTTCTGTGCGACCTCGACGGAGAACGCGGCCAGGTCGCGGCCGTCGATGAGTCGGCGACCGCCTTCCTCGCGATGGGTGGCGACGCGGCCGGCATCCGCCCAGCGCCGCGCGGTGTCCGGGCTGACGCCCAGCAGGCGGGCGGCCTGCCCGATGGTATAGGTCTGCATATGCCGCAGACTAGAGCCATTCAAGCCGCAAATGCAACCGTAAACATGGCAAATGCTGGCAGATGCCAGATTGTCACTCGACCGGTGGGCCGGGTGGCCCTGCCGGGATGAGGAATCGGGGCGTGCGACCTAGTGTGCGAGCCATGGCAGAGAGCGCGGGGTACCGGGGTTCTGCGGGGCGGGATGCGGGCTCCGCCGCCGCACCGGAGACCCCCGACCCCCGGCGGTGGAAGGCGCTCGCGGTCTGTCTGGTGGCGGGCTTCATGACCCTCCTGGACGTGTCCATCGTCAACGTGGCCCTGCCGTCCATCAAGGAAGGGCTGCACACTCCGGAGTCCGACCTGCAGTGGGTGCTCTCGGGGTACTCGCTCGCATTCGGTCTCTTCCTGATTCCCGCCGGGCGCCTCGGCGACGCCCGTGGGCGCCGCGAGGTCTTCATGGCCGGGCTGGTGCTCTTCACCCTGTCGTCCGCCGCTTGCGGCGCCGCCCAGTCCAGCACCTGGCTGGTGATCGCCCGACTGGTCCAAGGGCTGGCCGGCGGTCTGGTCTCGCCGCAGATCTCCGCCCTGATCCAGCAGATGTTCTCGGGGCGGGAGCGGGGCCGGGCTTTCGGCATGTTCGGCACGGTGGTCGGCATCTCCACCGCGGTCGGCCCGCTGCTGGGCGGACTGCTCATCCAGGCGGCCGGGGCCGAGGAGGGATGGCGCTGGGTGTTCTACGTCAACCTGCCGCTCGGGCTCGTCTGCCTCCTGCTGGCGCGGAAGCTGCTGCCGGACACCCCCTCCGCGGGCCCGGTGCGGCTGCGGGACCTCGACCCCCTCGGGATCCTGCTGCTGGGAGCGGGGGTGCTGGCCCTGCTGCTGCCGTTCGTCCAGGCCCATCAGTGGCCGGGCAACGGGAAGTGGCTGCTCCTGGCCGTCGCCGCGGTACTGCTCGCCGCGTTCGTGGCCTGGGAATCCCGGTGCGGGCGCCGCGGTACGCAGCCGGTCGTCGACCTCCGGCTCTTCCGCGTCCGCTCCTACTGGCTGGGCTGTCTGCTGATCCTGCTGTACTTCGCCGGATTCACCTCGATCTTCTTCATCACCACGCTCTACCTGCAGAGCGGGCTGCACTACACCGCCCTGCAGGCGGGTCTCGCGATCACCCCGTTCGCCCTGGGCTCCGCAGTCGCCGCGGGCCCCGGCGGCAGAATGGTCGGCCGGTACGGGCGCCCCCTCGTCGTCCTGGGCATGGCCACAGTCGCGGTGGGGCTGGCGGCCACCGCGCTCGCCGTCCACCTGGTGCCCGGAAGGGGCGCCGGATGGGCGATGGCCGCCCCGCTGCTGCTGGCCGGACTGGGCAGCGGTCTGGTCATCGCACCCAACCAGACCCTGACCCTGTCGCAGGTGCCGGTGGCCACCGCCGGAAGCGCCGGCGGCACCCTGCAGACCGGCCAGCGGGTCGGCTCCGCGATCGGGATCGCCGCCGTGGGTTCGGTGTTCTTCGCCCAGGTGGGCTCCGCCGCCTGGTCCACCGCCTACGACCACGGACTCATCGTCTCCGTCGCCTTCGTGATCGCCGGACTCGTCGTGGCACTGGCCGACGTGGGCGGGGCGCGGCGGGGCAGAAGCCGTACACAACAGTCCGAATCATCCCCGGCGGCCTCTGAGGAGACGCGATGAAGGACCCCGACGGCACCGCGCAGGACGGCAACCGTTCGTACGGACACAGGCCCTTCAAACGGTCCCGGAGTCATTTCGCCGACCGCATCACCGCCGACGGCCGCGACGGCTGGCCGGTCGAGGCCGGCCGCTACCGCCTGGTCGTCAGCCGCGCCTGCCCCTGGGCGAGCCGCGCCCTGGTCTCCCGCAGGCTGCTGGGCCTGGAGAGCGCCCTCTCGCTCGCCGTCGCCGACCCGTTGCAGGACGACCGGAGCTGGCGCTTCACCCTGGACCCGGACGGCCGGGACCCGGTACTCGGGATCCGTTACCTGAGCGAGGCGTACGACGCCAGGGAGCGCGGCTACCCCGGCGGCGTCAGCGTCCCCGCGATCGTCGACGTCACCAGCGGCAGGCTGGTCACCAACGACTACCAGCAGATCACCCTGGACTTCGCCACCGAATGGACAGCGCTGCACCGCCCCGGGGCGCCCGACCTCTACCCGGAGCCGCTGCGCGACGAGATCGACGAGGTGATGGAAGGGGTCTACCGCGACGTCAACAACGGCGTGTACCGGGCCGGATTCGCGGACGGCCAGAGCACGTACGAGAGCGCCTACGAGGCACTCTTCCACCGCATGGACCAGGTGTCGGAACGACTGGCGGACCGGCGCTACCTCGTCGGCGACACGATCACCGAGGCAGACATCCGCCTCTTCACCACGCTGGTGCGCTTCGATCCCGTCTACCACGGCCACTTCAAGTGCAACCGCTCGAAACTGGCCGAGGACCCGGTCCTGTGGGCATACACCAGGGACCTCTACCAGACCCCCGGGTTCGGGGACACCGTCGACTTCCACCACATCAAGCAGCACTACTACCGCGTCCACACGGGCATCAATCCCACCGGCATCGTGCCCGTCGGGCCCGACCTGTCGGGGTTCCTGACCCCGCACCACCGCGAGCAGCTCGGCGGCCGCCCGTTCGGCGACGGCACCCCGCCCGGTCCGGTGCCGGAGGGCGAACGGGTCCCCCCGCGGCACCGGCCCTGAGCGGCCCTACTCCGTCTCGTCGAGATGATCGGCGTAGTACTCGATCGCCGGACGGTACGCGCGGACCTGCGGATCCTCGCTGGTGGCGGCCGACACCAGCAGGAGCGTCCGTACGGCTTCGCGGGACTCGCCCAGGTTGTACAGCGTCATGGCCAGGAACGTCCGCAGTGCGGCATCCTGGGCGAACTCGCCCAGGCCCCGCCCGAGTACCTCGCGCGCCTCCTCGTAGCGGCCCAGCACCCGCAGCGTGCTGCCGAGACCGAGGAAGGCTCCGTGGCGGTCCTGCGCCGGAAGGCCCGCTCCGTCCAGTGCACGCTCGTAGAACGGCACGGCCTGAGCCTCGAGGCCGAGGGAATCGTGCGACCAGGCGGCCTGGTAGGCGATGGCGGCATCGTGCGGACGGCGCGCCGCCAGTGTCACCAGCTCCTCGTGCGCCTGCGCGGTCTTCTGCTCGCGCAGGTGCACCGCCTGCGCCAGTGCCGCGTCCGCCGTCTCGTGCTCGCTGTCGGTGCTCATGCCGCCGCACGCTGCCAGGCCGACGGGCCCACCGCAAAACCGTGTGGGGGCAGGGCCCTGTCGAGACACGGGCGATCACGAGATATCTTGATGTCAAGCAATGTTGCAGACGTGGAGCGGAGCACAGGGTGACTGACTCGACCATCATCTATACACACACCGACGAGGCCCCGGCCCTGGCGACGTATTCGTTCCTGCCCGTGGTCGAGGCCTATGCCTCGAAGGCCGGGGTCACCGTGGAGAGCCGTGACATCTCCCTGGCGGGCCGGATCATCGCCAGTTTCCCCGAGCGCCTCCAGGAGAGCCAGCGCATCGACGACGCTCTTGCCGAGCTGGGCGCGCTGGCCACCACTCCCGGTGCGAACATCATCAAGCTGCCCAACATCTCGGCCTCGATCCCGCAGCTGAAGGCCGCGATCGCCGAGCTGCAGGAGCAGGGTTACGCCCTTCCGGACTACCCGGACGACCCGCAGAGCGACGAGGACAAGGACGTCCGCGCCCGCTACGACAAGGTCAAGGGCAGCGCGGTCAACCCCGTCCTGCGCGAGGGCAACTCCGACCGCCGTGCCCCCGCGTCGGTCAAGAACTACGCCAAGAACCACCCGCACCGCATGGGCGCCTGGTCTGCCGACTCGA
The DNA here is from genome assembly GCF_044742205.1 of Streptomyces sp. NPDC087901. Lineage (NCBI taxonomy): Bacteria > Bacillati > Actinomycetota > Actinomycetes > Kitasatosporales > Streptomycetaceae > Streptomyces > Streptomyces sp. NPDC087901. The sequence goes on along the minus strand of NZ_JBIUUC010000005.1, from coordinate 304,285 downwards.
AGACGAACGTCGCCACCATGGGCGTCGACGACTTCCGCTCGACCGAGAAGTCCGCCGTGATCGCCGAGCCCGGCTCGCTGCGCATCGAGCTCGTGGGCGACGACGGCACGACCACGGTGCTGCGCGAGTCCGTACCCGTGCTCGCCGGCGAGGTCGTGGACGCCGCCGTCATGCGTGTCGCCGCGCTGCGTGAGTTCTTCACCGCGCAGATCGCCCGGGCCAAGTCCGAGGACGTCCTGTTCTCCGTGCACCTCAAGGCCACGATGATGAAGGTCTCCGACCCGATCATCTTCGGCCACGTGGTCCGCGCCTTCTTCCCGAACACCTTCGCCAAGTACGGCGACGTCCTCGCCGCCGCGGGCCTGACCCCGAACGACGGCCTCGGCGGGATCCTCAAGGGTCTCGACTCGGTGCCTCACGTCGGTGCCGAGATCAAGGCCTCCTTCGAGGCCGAGCTCGCCGAGGGCCCCGCCCTGGCGATGGTCGACTCCGACAAGGGCATCACCAACCTTCACGTCCCCAGCGACGTCATCGTGGACGCCTCCATGCCGGCCATGATCCGCACCTCCGGCCACATGTGGGGCCCGGACGGCCAGGAGGCCGACACCGTCGCCGTCCTCCCGGACAGCAGCTACGCCGGTGTCTACCAGGTCGTGATCGACGACTGCCGTGCGAACGGCGCCTTCGACCCGTCCACCATGGGCTCGGTGCCCAACGTCGGTCTGATGGCGCAGAAGGCCGAGGAGTACGGCAGCCACGACAAGACCTTCGAGATCCCCGTCACGGGCACGGTGCGGGTCGTCGACACCGCCGGCACCACCGTCCTGGAGCAGGCCGTCGGCGCCGGTGACATCTTCCGGATGTGCCAGACCAAGGACCTGCCGATCCAGGACTGGGTCAAGCTCGCCGTCACCCGCGCCCGCGCGACCGGCAACCCGGCCGTGTTCTGGCTCGACGAGGACCGCGCCCACGACGCGCAGCTCATCACCAAGGTCAAGACCTACCTGGCCGACCACGACACCGATGGTCTCCAGATCGAGATCCTGACCCCGGAGAAGGCCACCGCCTTCTCCCTGGAGCGCATCCGCCGCGGTGAGGACACCATCTCGGTGACCGGCAACGTGCTGCGTGACTACCTCACCGACCTGTTCCCGATCCTGGAACTCGGCACCAGCGCGAAGATGCTCTCCGTCGTGCCGCTGATGAACGGTGGCGGTCTGTTCGAGACGGGCGCCGGCGGCTCCGCGCCCAAGCACGTCCAGCAGCTCGTCAAGGAGGACTACCTGCGCTGGGACAGCCTGGGCGAGTTCCTCGCCCTCGCGGTCAGCTTCGAGCACCTCGCGCAGACCACGGACAACGCGCGCGCCCAGGTCCTCGCCGACACGCTGGACCGTGCGACCGCCACGTTCCTCAACGAGGACAAGTCCCCGAGCCGCAAGCTCGGCGGGATCGACAACCGCGGCAGCCACTTCTACCTGTCCCTGTACTGGGCCCAGGAGCTGGCGCAGCAGAGCGCCGACGCCGAGCTCGCGACGGCGTTCGCCCCGCTCGCCAAGACGCTGGCCGAGCAGGAGCAGACCATCGTCGGCGAACTGGTCGCGGTCCAGGGCAAGCCGGTCGACATCGGCGGCTACTACCAGCCCGACCCGGCCAAGGCCGAGGCCGTCATGCGCCCGTCGGCGACGTTCAACCAGGCGATCGCGAGCCTCGCCTGATGTAGGCAGGGCGAGGGGACAGGGGCCCGCACCTCTGCCCCCGCAGCCCGTACAGCCCTGTTGCTGTTCCGCCCCGGCCGACTTTCCGTCGATCCGGGGCGGAGCTGTTTTCGGCACCGCTCCCCGCAGTACCGGCCGGCTCGTCCGCCGGGGCCCCGGCGGACGCCCTGACGAGTGAAGTTGGAGCCGTGGCGGGCGCCGGGCCGCCTTCGGCGGGGCCGTGACTGGTTTGCTGCAACCGGAAACACGCGCGACGCGCGGGGAGGGCCGTTCGGCCCACCCGCTGGAAGCGGCGCCACGCCGGGTGCGCATTCCACCCGCGGATGACAACCGAAGGAGCGTCCCAGTGACGACGACGGGCACAGCAGAGCCGACGGACGAAGAGGAGTCGTACGCCAACGAGCTTCCGGTACACAGCAAGGAGCCGGGAAACGTCGTCATCACGTGGCTGACCACCACTGACCACAAGACGATCGGCTCGCTGTACCTGGTCACGTCGTTCGCGTTCTTCCTCCTCGGTGGCGTGCTCGCGCTCGTCATGCGTGCCGAGCTGGCGCGTCCGGGCACGCAGCTCGTGTCGAACGAGCAGTTCAACCAGGCGTTCACCATCCACGGCACGATCATGCTGCTGATGTTCGCGACGCCGCTGTTCGCCGGATTCACCAACTGGATCATGCCGTTGCAGATCGGCGCGCCCGACGTGGCGTTCCCGCGGCTGAACATGTTCGCGTACTGGCTGTACCTCTTCGGCTCGCTCCTCGTGGTGGCCGGCTTCCTCACTCCGAACGGCGCGGCCGACTTCGGCTGGTTCGCCTACTCCCCACTGACGGACGCCATTCGCTCGCCCGGGGTCGGCGGAGACATGTGGATCATGGGTCTGGCCTTCTCCGGCTTCGGCACGATCCTCGGCTCGGTCAACTTCATCACCACGATCATCTGCATGCGCGCTCCCGGCATGACGATGTTCCGCATGCCGATCTTCGTCTGGAACGTCCTGCTGACCGGTGTCCTGGTCCTGCTGGCCTTCCCGGTGCTCGCCGCGGCGCTCCTGGCCCTGGAGGCGGACCGGAAGTTCGGTGCCCACGTCTTCGACGCGACCAACGGCGGCGCGCTGCTCTGGCAGCACCTCTTCTGGTTCTTCGGCCACCCGGAGGTGTACATCATCGCGCTCCCGTTCTTCGGGATCGTCAGTGAGATCATCCCCGTCTTCAGCCGCAAACCGATCTTCGGATACATCGGCCTGGTGGCCGCGACGATCTCGATCGCCGGTCTCTCGGTGACGGTGTGGGCGCACCACATGTACGTCACCGGCGGTGTGCTGCTGCCGTTCTTCTCCTTCATGACGTTCCTCATCGCGGTGCCCACCGGGGTGAAGTTCTTCAACTGGATCGGCACGATGTGGAAGGGCTCGCTGTCCTTCGAGACACCGATGCTCTGGTCCATCGGCTTCCTCGTCACATTCCTTTTCGGCGGTCTGACCGGCGTCATCCTGGCCTCGCCGCCGATGGACTTCCACGTCTCGGACTCGTACTTCGTGGTCGCGCATTTCCACTACGTCGTCTTCGGCACCGTGGTGTTCGCCATGTTCGCCGGATTCCATTTCTGGTGGCCGAAGTTCACCGGCAAGATGCTGGACGAGCGGCTCGGCAAGATCACCTTCTGGACGCTGTTCGTCGGCTTCCACGGCACGTTCCTCGTGCAGCACTGGCTGGGGGCGGAAGGCATGCCGCGGCGTTACGCGGACTACCTGGCCGCGGACGGATTCACCGCGCTGAACACGATCTCGACGATCTCCTCGTTCCTGCTCGGCCTGTCGATGCTGCCGTTCCTCTACAACGTGTGGAAGACCGCCAAGTACGGCAAGAACGTCGAGGTCGACGACCCGTGGGGCTACGGCCGTTCGCTGGAGTGGGCGACCTCCTGCCCGCCGCCGCGGCACAACTTCCTCACGCTGCCCCGGATCCGTTCCGAATCCCCGGCGTTCGACCTGCACCACCCGTCCGTGCGTGAGCTCGACGAGGCCGCCAACCGCGGTGACCAGTCCGCGACGGTGGCGCCGGGGGACAGGCAGGCGTGAGCAGGAGGGCCGGGGGAGAGGAGAGACGGATGGGTCCCGATCCCGAAAAGGACAGCGCCCGCGGCCTGGCCCAGATGGAGGGCTACCTGCTGTGGAATGCCGAGGTCGGGGAGGCGCGCCGGCACGCCCGCCGCTTCACCGACGAGCTGCCATGGCTCACGACGGCCCAGCGCGAGGACGTGGAGCGGGTCTACACGGCCGACCGGGCAGCCGCCTCGCGGGCGATGCTGGTACGCGTCTCGGCCCGCGCCGCCGAACTGCGCGGCGAGTACGACGAGTGCTACCGCAGGCTCAGAACGCGCTGTGTCGCCACCGCGGTGGTCTGCGCGGGTACCGCCGGCGGGGCCTGCACGGTCGCGGCCTACCTGGCCAGATGACCCGCCGAGGTCGTCCGTTCTGCCGCCCCAGCAGGCGGACTCGCGCCCGTCTCGTAAAGATGAGGGGTGACGGGCGCGTGTGACGGGGCAGGCGAACGGACGACCGTGCAGACCCCGAGAAGGGACGAACACTGTGGCACGACCCAGGATTCTCGTTGTCGGAGCCGGATTTGCCGGGGTCGAGTGCGTACGCCGTCTGGAGCGCGGGCTCCGCCCGGGCGAAGCGGACATCGCGCTCGTCGCACCGTTCTCGTACCAGCTCTACCTGCCTCTGCTGCCGCAGGTCGCCTCCGGCGTCCTCACCCCGCAGTCCGTCGCGGTGTCACTGCGACGGAGCAGCCGGCACCGCACGCGCATCATTCCCGGCGGGGCCATCGGAGTGGACCCGAAGGCGAAGATCTGCGTCATCCGCAAGATCACCGACGAGGTCGTCCACGAGCCGTACGACTACATCGTGCTCAGCCCGGGAAGCGTCACCCGTACCTTCGACATTCCCGGACTGCTCGACAACGCCCGCGGCATGAAGACGCTGGCCGAGGCGGCGTACGTACGTGACCACGTGATCGCCCAGCTCGACCTCGCGGACGCCAGCAGCGACGAGGAGGAGCGAGCCTCCCGCCTGCAGTTCGTGGTGGTCGGCGGAGGATACGCGGGCACCGAGACGGCCGCCTGTCTGCAACGGCTCACCAGCAACGCGGTCAGGCACTATCCCCGGCTCGACCCGAAGCTGATCAAGTGGCATCTGATCGACATCGCTCCGAAGCTGATGCCCGAGCTGGGCGACAAGCTGGGCGAGAGCGCGCTGAAGGTCCTGCGGGAACGCGGCATCGAGGTGTCGCTCGGTGTCTCCGTCGCCGAGGCGGGCGCCGAAACGGTGACGTTCACCGACGGCCGGGTACTGCCCTGCCGCACACTGATCTGGACGGCCGGTGTCACCGCGAGCCCGCTCGTCACCACCTTCGACGCGGAGACGGTACGTGGCAGGCTGGCGGTGACCCCCGAGATGAGCCTGCCCGGCTACGACGGCATGTTCGCGCTCGGGGACGTGGCGGCCGTGCCGGATCTGGTCAAGGGCGACGGCGCGGTCTGCCCGCCGACCGCCCAGCACGCGATGCGTCAGGGGCGCAGGCTCGCCGACAACCTGCTGGCGACGCTCCGGCACCAGCCGCTGCGGCCGTACGTGCACAAGGACCTCGGGCTCGTCGTGGACCTCGGCGGCAAGGACGCCGTCTCCAAGCCGCTCGGCATCGAGATGCACGGGATCACGGCCCAGGCCGTGGCCCGCGGCTACCACTGGTCGGCGCTGCGGACCAACGTGGCCAAGGCGCGCGTCATGACCAACTGGCTGATCAACGCGGCGGCGGGCGACGACTTCGTCCGGACCGGGTTCCAGTCACGCAAGCCCGCGACACTGCGGGACTTCGAGTACACGGACAGCTACCTCACCCCGGAGCAGGTCCGTGAGCACACGGCCTCGCTGAACGCCCGGATGAAGTGATCCGGCAACGCGACCCGTCAGGCCGACGGCACGGTGGTGCGGATCAGGCGGAGGAACGCGGCGTTGTCGCCGGTGTTCCGGATCCGGTCCAGCAGCGTTTCGAGGGAGGTCTGGGCGTCCCTGGAGTGCAGGGCCCGCCGCAGTCCTCGGACGGCGGCCAACTCGTCGGCCGGAACGAGGAGTTCGTCGCGGCGGGTGCCGGAGGCGGCGATGTTCACCGCCGGGTGGATGCGCTTCTCGGCCAGTGAGCGGTCGAGCCGGAGTTCCATGTTGCCGGTGCCCTTCAGCTCCTCGAAGAAGTACTCGTCGGCCCGGGAACCGGTGTCGACGAGCGCCGTGGCCAGAATGGTCAGGGAACCGCCCTCCTCGGTGAGGCGGGCGGCGCCGAAGAGCCGCTTGGGGCCGAGCAGCGCGGCGGCGTCCACGCCACCGCTGAGGGTGCGTCCGCCGTTGCCGGCGGCGTTGTTGTGGGCCCGGCAGAGCCGGGTGAGCGAGTCCAGCAGCATGACGACGTCCCGGCCCTGCTCGACGAGGCGCTTGGCGCGCTGGAGTGCGAGTTCCGCGAGGGCGATGTGTTCCTTGGCGGGCCGGTCGAAGGTCGAGGCGTAGACCTCGCCGCGTACCGAGCGGCGCATGTCGGTGACCTCCTCGGGCCGTTCGTCGAGGAGCACCACCATCAGATGGGACTCGGGGTGGTTCTCGGCGACGGCCGCCGCGATCTGCTGGAGGAGAACCGTCTTTCCGGTCCTGGGCGGTGCGACGATCAGCCCGCGCTGCCCCTTGCCGATCGGGGCGACGAGATCGACGATGCGCGTGGAGGCGCCGCCCGACGGAGTCTCCAGGTGCAGCCGCTGCCGGGGGTGGAGCGGGGTGAGGTCGCGGAAGTGCGGGCGGCCGCGCAGCGACTGAGGGGGCAGCCCGTTGACCCGCGCGACGGCGCTCAGAGCGCGGGGCCGCTCGCAGGCGCCCTCGACGACATCACCCTTGCGCAGGCCGTACCTGCGGATGAGTGCGGCGGGGACCTGTACGTCCCCGGGGGCGGGGTGGCCGCCGGTGGAGCGCAGGGAGCCGTGCCCCTGCTGTGCGATGTCGAGGATGCCGCCGACGGCGGTGGTGGCCGCGGGCCGGGCGGTGGTGGATACGGGGTGTTCGAGTGTGGTGGTCATGCGGGGTGGTCCTTTCGCGGACATGCGAATGAAGGGGCCCGGCTGAGACGGGGGCGGAGATCTCACGCCCCGGACGACGGGCAGGAAAGGCCGGTGGGCGAGAGCCCGGACCGGACTGAGGGAATCAATGCGATGAAGCTGGATCGCCGGTCTGAAGGCCAGGCGCATCAGCGTGATGAAGGTGAATCGATACCGGAGCCTGAATGAGAGGCATGCACATGTATCCGTTGCAATGTAGCACGGATGTCGGGCGCCGATGGTGGATGTGGGGCGGTCAACTCGTTGCGGCAGGGGAGCGGGGGTGGTTTCGTACTCCGGGTCGTCCCTCTCCCGACTCCGGAGTCACCTTGCCGATACACCTCACCGCCCTGACTGACCCCGACCGCGGAGCCAACGACCACCGCCTCGCGTGGCTGGCGTCCGACGAGGCGGGAGTGCCCGTCGGATCGGCGTTCCTCCGGGTTTTCACCCGGGAGGGGCAGGACCACCTCGCCGAACTGGAAATCCATGTGCACCCCGCGGAGCGCCGCCGGGGCACCGGCTCCCGGCTGCTCGAAGCGGCCGTCCTGGCCGCCAGGGAGCACGGCCGTCGCTCCGTCGTCGCGCAGACCCGGGCAGGAACCCCGGGAGACGGCTTCCTGCGGGCCAGGGGACTGCGCAGGGTCCTCACCCTCACCTATGCCCGGCTGTCACTGGGGGCGGTGGACACCTCCGCCCTGACCGCCGTCGCCCGGGAGCCGCATCCGGGCTACCGGCTGGAGTCCTGGGACGGCACCGTCCCCGGTCCACTGGCGCAGACGTTCGCCGCGTCGCGCCGCGCCATGGACGACATGCCCATGGACGACACCGACTACGGCACCGTCGCATGGGACATCGACCGGGTCATGGCCGTGGCACGGGCCGTCGAGGACCGCGGCGACCGCCTCCACACCGTCGCCGCCGTCGACGAGACCGACGGAACCATCGCGGGCTTCACCGAACTCGTCGTACCGGGCGACGGGCAGGGCGACGGACAGCACTACGGGACGGGCGTACTTCCCGAGCACCGGGGCCACGGCCTCGCACGCTGGATGAAGGCCGCATCCATCCTGCGGGCCCGGGAGCGCCACCCGGACCTGGTCGGCCTGCTCGCGGACACCGCCGACAGCAACACGTACATGCGGAGCATCAACGACGCATTCGGGTACGAGGCGACGCACCGCTCGTTCGAGTACCAGCTCGACCTCTAGTGCCGCGCAGCCAAGGTTCGCCCCGTCGCGACGCCATGCACGCACTCTCGCCGCACTGGCCGGAAGCCCAGGTACATCCAGTACGAGGGCTTCCGGCCGGCACGCCGAGAGCACGCACCTGACGCCGCTCCTGTGCGGGCAAACCTTGACGGACGCGGCACTAGAGTCCGTCGTCCGGATCAGGCCGGGCCCGGTCCCTCGTCACGCCCGGCCGCCGTGCCCAGTCCCCGGAACACCTCCAGGATCTGCTCGGCGGCCAGCGTGGCGGGCAACGTGCCCTCACGTACGCGCAGTTCGAGATCCGGCGCGAGCGCGCGCACCCCGGGATGGCTGCGCAGGCTGTCCAACAGGTCGTCCCGCACCATGGTCCAGGTCCAGTCGACCTGCTGCTCACTCCGCTTGGCCGCGAGCCGGCCCGTCGATTCGAGCAGTTCACGGTGCTGCTCAAGCCGCTCCCACAAGGTGTCCAGACCGCTGGACTCCCGGGCGCTGCAGGTCAGCACCGGCGGAGTCCAGGCCGCGTCCACGGGGTGCATCAGCCGCAGTGCGCCCGCGAGTTCACGTGCGGCGGAGCGGGCATCGCGCTCATGCGGGCCGTCGGCCTTGTTCACCGCGATGGCGTCCGCCAGCTCCAGCACCCCCTTCTTGATGCCCTGGAGCTGGTCACCGGTGCGGGCCAGCGTCAGCAGGAGAAAGGTGTCGACCATATTGGCGACCGCCGTCTCCGACTGGCCGACGCCGACCGTCTCCACCAGCACCACGTCGTAGCCCGCCGCCTCCATCACCACGACGGACTCCCGGGTCGCCTTCGCCACGCCGCCCAAGGTTCCGGCGGTGGGGGAGGGGCGCACGAAAGCGGCCGGGTCCACCGCGAGCCGCTCCATCCTGGTCTTGTCGCCCAGGATGGAGCCGCCGGTGCGGCTTGAGGACGGATCCACGGCGAGCACCGCGACCCGGTGCCCGAGCCCGGTGAGCATCGTGCCGAGGGCGTCGATGAACGTGGACTTGCCGACCCCGGGCACACCGCTGATGCCGATGCGCCGGGCGTTGCCCGAGTGCGGCAGCAGTTCGCGCAGCAACTGCTGCGCAAGCGCCCGGTGATCAGGCCGGGTGGACTCGACGAGGGTGATGGCGCGCGCGATGTGCGCCCGCTTCCCGTCGAGTACCCCCTTCACATAGCTGTCGAGATCGATTTTCGGAGCCATCGGTTCAGCGGCTCACAGCTCGTGACCGAGCGAGGCGCCCAGCCGCGTCACCAGATCGTGGGCGGCGTCCGGGATCACCGTTCCCGGCGGGAACACGGCAGCCGCACCGGCCTCGTGCAGCGCGTCGATGTCCTGCGGCGGGATCACCCCGCCCACCACGATCATGATGTCCTCACGGCCCTCGGCCGCGAGCTCCGCGCGGAGCGCCGGTACGAGCGTGAGGTGGCCGGCGGCCAGGGAGGAGACGCCCACGATGTGCACGTCCGCCTCGACCGCCTGCCGGGCGACCTCGCCCGGAGTCTGGAACAGCGGGCCGACGTCCACGTCGAAGCCCAGGTCGGCAAAGGCCGTCGCGATGACCTTCTGGCCGCGGTCGTGCCCGTCCTGGCCCATCTTGGCGACCAGGATGCGCGGACGCCGCCCCTCCGCCTCCTCGAACGCGTCGACCAGCGTGCGGGTACGGTCCACGGACGGCGACTCCCCTGCCTCGTTGCGGTACACACCGGAGATCGTACGGATCTGGCCCGCGTGCCGTCCGTACACCTTCTCCAGCGCGTCCGAGATCTCGCCCACGGTCGCCATCGCGCGCGCCGCGTCGACGGCCAGGGCCAGCAGGTTGCCGTCCAGGCCGGGGCCCGGGTCCCGCCCGGCCGCGGCCGTCAGCGCGCGCAGCGCGTCCTGGCAGGCCTGCTCGTCGCGTTCCTCGCGCAGCCGTCGCAGCTTCTCGATCTGCTGGGTGCGGACCGAGGAGTTGTCGACCTTGAGTACGTCGATCTTCTCGTCGGTCTCGACGCGGTACTTGTTGACGCCGATGACGGGCTGGCGTCCGGAGTCGATGCGGGCCTGGGTGCGCGCCGCCGCCTCCTCGATGCGGAGCTTGGGGATGCCGGCGTCGATGGCCTTGGCCATGCCGCCCGCGGCCTCGACCTCCTCGATGTGCTGCCAGGCCCGCCGTGCCAGGTCGTAGGTCAGCTTCTCCACGTACGCGCTGCCGCCCCACGGGTCGATGACCCGTCCGGTGCCGGACTCCTGCTGGAGGAGCAGCTGAGTGTTGCGGGCGATGCGGGCCGAGAAGTCGGTGGGCAGCGCCAGGGCCTCGTCCAGGGCGTTGGTGTGCAGCGACTGGGTGTGGCCCTGGGTGGCGGCCATCGCCTCGACGCAGGTGCGGGTGACGTTGTTGAACACGTCCTGCGCGGTCAGGGACCATCCGGAGGTCTGGGAATGGGTGCGCAGGGAAAGGGACTTGGGGTTCTTCGGTTCGAACTCCTTGACCAGCTTGGCCCACAGCAGCCTGGCCGCCCGGAGCTTCGCGATCTCCATGAAGAAGTTCATCCCGATCGCCCAGAAGAAGGAGAGCCGTGGTGCGAACGCGTCGACGTCGAGTCCGGCGTCGCGTCCGGCCCGCAGGTATTCCACCCCGTCGGCCAGGGTGTAGGCGAGCTCCAGGTCGGCCGTGGCTCCGGCTTCCTGGATGTGGTAGCCGGAGATGGAGATCGAGTTGTAGCGCGGCATCTTGCTCGAGGTGTACGAGAAGATGTCGGAGATGATCCGCATCGAGGGCTTCGGCGGATAGATGTAGGTGTTGCGGACCATGAACTCCTTCAGAATGTCGTTCTGAATGGTCCCGGCCAGCTTCTCGGGCGCAACGCCCTGTTCCTCGGCGGCCACGATGTACAGCGCGAGGACGGGCAGCACCGCGCCGTTCATCGTCATCGACACCGACATCTTGTCGAGCGGGATGCCGTCGAACAGCTGGCGCATGTCGTAGATGGAGTCGATCGCCACGCCCGCCATGCCGACGTCACCGGTCACCCGCGGGTGGTCGCTGTCGTAGCCGCGGTGGGTCGGCAGGTCGAAGGCGACCGAGAGACCCTTCTGCCCGGCCGCGAGATTGCGGCGGTAGAAGGCGTTGGACTCCTCGGCGGTGGAGAACCCTGCGTACTGCCGGATCGTCCAGGGCTGGTTGACGTACATCGTCGGGTACGGGCCGCGCAGATACGGTGCCACCCCTGGGTACGTACCGAGGAAGTCGATCCCCTCCAGGTCCTGGCCGGTGTACAGCGGCTTGACCGCGATGCCCTCCGGGGTCTCCCACAGAAGGTCGCCGTCGGAGGTTCCGGAGGACTCCTTGACCGCGGTGCGCCACTGGTCCTCGGTCACCTCGGCGCCGGCGCCCGGCCCGAGCTCGATGTCGGAGAAATCGGGGATCCGCATTACGCCACACCCATACGGTCGAGAACGGAAGAGAGCACGGCCACCACGTCACATCCGGCGAAGACGTACTCGTCGACACCCGTGTACGTACCGGGCCGTCCGGCCAGGTACACCCGCTGCGCACCGGCCGAGACGAGCGCCTCGGCGACCTCGCCGGCCTGTTCGGCGTAGAGCGCGTCACTGGAACACAGGCAGACGACGTCCGTTCCCGAGGCCGCGAACGCCGCGGCGGCCGACGAGGCGTCCACCTGGACCGGCTCGTGGACGGGTTCGATGCCGCCCGCCTGGAAGAGGTTCGCGGCGAACGCGGCGCGCGCGGTGTGTGCCGCGGCGGGCCCGAGCGCGGCGATGAAGACCCGCGGCCGGGCGCCGGTCGCCGCCAGATGGGCGTCCGAACGGGCACGCAGTGCCTCGAAGGCTTCGTCGCGACGGACGACCGGAAGGCCGCCCCGCGCCGCCGCCTGAGGCAGCGGCTCGCGTTCCACCGTCCGCTCCGCGAGTTGCGGGAACTCACTGACGCCGGTGATCGGCTCCTTGCGCCGCGCCAGATCCTTGCTGCGGGCGGCCCAGGTGGCCGCGATGCGCTCCGCGACCATGCCGGAGCCGAGCGCTGCGGCCTGACCGCCCGCCCGCTCGATCTCCTGGAAGAACGCCCAGGCGGCGTCCGCCAGTTCGTCGGTCAGCCGCTCCACGTACCAGGAGCCGCCCGCCGGGTCGATGACCCGGGCCAGATGGGACTCCTCCAGGAGGATCGTCGACGTGTTACGGGCGATACGCCGGGCGAACGCGTCCGGCAGGCCCAGCGCATGATCGAAGGGCAGTACGGTCACGGCGTCCGCGCCGCCGACCCCCGCGCCCAGACAGGCCAGCGTGGTCCGCAGCATGTTCACCCACGGGTCGCGACGGGTCATCATCACCGGCGACGTCACCGCGTGCTGGCGCTGCGCCCCGGCCTCCGGCGCCCCGCAGACCTCGGCGACCCGCGCCCACAGCCGGCGCGCGGCCCGCAGCTTGGCGATCGTCAGGAACTGGTCGGCGGTGGCCGAGTACCGGAACTCCAGCTGAGTGCAGGCTTCTTCGACACCGAGCCCGGCCTCGGTCAGTGCCCGCAGATAGGCGACGCCCGTGGCCAGCGAACTGCCCAGCTCCTGGGCGGCCGACCCGCCGGCCTCGTGGTACGGCAGCGCGTCCACGGTCAGGGCCCGCAGCCCGGGGAACCCCGCCGCGCAGTGCTTGGCCCAGCGGACGGCGGACGTCAGATCCGCCGCGCCGCCGCTGCGGGCAGCCTGCCCCAGCGGGTCGGCGCCGAGGCTGCCGCGTACCGAATCCGCCGGTACGCCGCGCTCCGAGTGGAGCCTGAGCAACTCTGTCGCAGCGGCGTCGAGTTCGTCTCCGGCTTCGAGTACGAGCGGTGCCAGATCGAGGTGGACGCCTTCCAGCGCCCGAGCCAGACCGGAGACCGGCACACCGCCGGCGCCTCCGACGGTCAGCCACAACGAGGTGGCACCGTTCTCCAGATCACCGAGCAAGGCCTCGTTGAGCCGAACGGGATCCGTCGACGCGTGCCGCTGCCGTACGCCCCAGCCGCCCGCCGTGCTGCCCTGCGGCGTGCTGCCGCGGGTGAAGGGGGCGAAGCCCGGGAGACCGGCATCGGGCGCGTCGTCGCGCGAGGTGTAGAGGGGGCGGGTGATGAGCCCGTCCTCCACCGTGGTGGACAGTGCTTTCTCGGCGGCCGAACCCGAAACATCCTTGCCCGACTTGCGCAGCACACCTTCGACAAGGCTCTGCCACTGCTCGTGGGCGGGATCAGGGAATTCGGCGGCCAACGAAAGCCCGTCGGCAGGCAGGACCGTCATGCCCAGATGCTAGGACAGGTCTCAGATGGGCAGCAGAGGCTCGACCTGTGACCTTGCCCTCTCCGAGCGCACTTGATCCGGTACGTACGGTCGCGTAACCCGCCGGTCGAACGGCACCTGCGGTTCACTGCGCCCCGGAGGTGAGTGTGCGTCGGCCCTTACCGTCACCGGACGGCGTGCCGCAGCCGTGGCCGCTGTCCCGATGCTTCACCGGCTGGTGGGGATTTGCCACAATGCAGCAATAAATGTCCGAAGTTATGCTGCTGGCAATTCATCCTTTCGGAGAGGACACGCCCGTGGCTGTGGGACCTGTGGAGTACCTCGTCGTCGCCTTCCCCGGCAGCCGGTTCACCGGTGCCATCGCCCCGGCGCTGGCCGAAGCGGTCGCGTCCAAGGCGGTGCGCATCATCGACCTGACCTTTGTGTACCGGGCGGAGGACGGTGCGATCGACATCGTCGAACTGGAGGACCTCGACCCCAGCGACCTCGTCTCCTTCGAGCCGGTCGAGGGCGAGGTGAGCGGCATGCTGAGCAGCGACGACATCAGGACGCTGGGTGAGAGCGTGCCGCCGGGCAGTTCCGCGGCGCTGATCGTGTGGGAGGACCTCTGGGCGCTGCCGCTCACCGAGGCGGTCCGTGCGTCGGGCGGTCAGCTCGTCGCCCATGAGCGGATTCCCGCCGAAGTCGCGGAGGCCGCTGTCTCCGCCGCCGCTTCCGCACGCTGATCCCGCTCGGCACCGCACTGGAAAGGCCTATGACATGCCGATCTTTCGAGGACCTGGAATGAACCGTCGCGGACCCGGCCTGCTCGGGGCGGTGGCGCGTACGGCGGTTGTCGCGGGTACCGCCTCCGCGGTCGGCGGCCGCGTCCAGCGGCACCAACAGGCGAAGTTCGCCGAGAGCGACGCCGAGCAGGCGGGCGCCCAGCAGCAGGCGCAGCCCGCCCAGCAGCAGGTGGCCGAGCCGCCCGTCGACGATCTGATCAGCCGGCTGGAGCGGCTGGCCGAGCTGAAGAAGCAGGGCATTCTGACCGATGCCGAGTTCGAGTCCCAGAAGACAAAACTTCTGGCGGAGTGATGTGCGCCGGGCGGGCGCAGCGGCCCGCCCGGCGGATTCCCTGGGCGTGAAGTCGTTCTCCCGCGGTCATGTCGGCGCGCCGCGGTGCGTGAATGCGCGGTGGCGCGCCGGTGCATTTCGTATGTCGGATCAGCGGGCCCCGGTACGGTCCGACGGGCCGGCGCGAATCCGGATCCGGGGACTTCCCGGCCCCGCGCGGACATCGGCGCACCTGGCCAGAAGTCCTGAGGGCGATTCCTCTCTTCCTCTCTTCCTCTCTTCCCTTCTTCCTCTCATTCCTCTCGCCTGCCCGGCACGGCCGATCGATGATCACCGGCGTTTTACTTTGTCGATTTCCCGACATCATGCGACTTTTGATCCGGCCAGGCCGAAATCAATTTCGGATCCGTGTCGGGAAAAGAGGAAGTTCATCGTGCAAACCGCCAGGGCCGTCCCGGCAGCCTCTGTTCTCAACCTGCGGGACCTGGGCGGCATCGCCTTGGGGCCCGGCCGGCAGGTGCGGCCGGGCGTGGTGCTGCGCTCCGGTCAGCTCAGTGGCCTCGACCCGGTGCACGACGCGGCGGTGGCCGGACTGGGCATCCGTACCGTCGTCGATCTGCGGACCGCGGACGAGCGGGCCTCGGCCCCCGACCGTCTGCCGCCCGGAGCCCGCCTGTTCGTAGCCGACGTGCTCGGGGACGACCCGGGCGTGGCACCGGCCCGGCTCCGTGCACTGCTCGCCGATCCGGTCGAGGCGGAGAGGCTGCTCGGCGGCGGGAAGGCCGAGGAGATGTTCGCGGAGACGTACCGGCAGATGGTGCTCTCGCCGCGCGCGGCTGCCGCCTACCGGGCCTTCGTGGAGACGGCTGCCGACGACGCCGCGCGCCCCGTGCTCTTCCATTGCACCGCGGGCAAGGACCGCACGGGCTGGGCGGCTTCCGTGCTGCTGCTGCTTCTCGGCGCTTCGCGGGACGTCGTGAGGACGGAGTTCCTCGCGGTGAACCCGTTGATGCGCGTGGCCTTCCGGCCGTACGTGCAGAACTTCCTCGACGCGGGCGGTGACCCCGAGATCGCCTCCGCGATCATCGAGGTCCGGCCCCGCTATCTCGACACGGCTCTGGACGCCATGGACGAACGCTGGGGAGGGCTTGACGGGTACGCGCGCGACGGGCTGCGCATTCCCGTACCCGTGCTGCGGCGGCTGCGCGGCGAGCTCGTGGCGACCGCTCAGTGACTTGAGCCGCGGATTCCGCGGTCCCAGGCCACCAGCTGCTGCCGGGCGCCGGAACACCCCGGTGCGACCCCGATGCGCGCGGATCAGCGGACGAAAGCCGCGCTGCTCCCCGATGTCACGGAGGCCACAGCTTGATGACGCTGCCTGCCGGTCAGCAGTGCAGGCAGCGCGTACGGCCCGCACCGAAGCCCGCTGAGCGATCCCGCGACCTGGGACGGGCTCAGCAGCTGATCACCGGCATGACTTTCGCCGCCCGCGCGTGTGCGCGAGCGGCGAAAGTCATGTCCGCAGGAGAGCCGAAGGCCGGAGTCATGCGTGCACGTCTGCGCGCAGGCCCGCAGCGTGGGCGACTGTGCGCCTCACACGTTCAGCAGCCGTTCGGTGAGGTCGCGGTAGTGCTGCAGGGTGACCCGCAACTCCTCGGTTCGCATGCCGGAATCGTCGTCCCGTCCCGCGGTGCCGAGTGTGCGCCGGTACTCCTTGAGTGCGTCCGTGAGGCCGTCGACGGCTGTGTCGAACGTGCTCTCGGCTTCCTCGACCGCCTGGCGCGGGCTCTCGACGAACTCGCTCACGGCGTGCTGGAGCCGCTCGGAGAGCCGGTGGTGGTCATCGGCCGGGAAGAGGGGGCGGGGTGCGCCGGGTGTGCTTCCCCCGGCGAACGGCCGGCCGCCGGATACCGATTCACCGGGCGTGCCGTCGCCGGGCAGGGCGGCCGCGACAGGGGCCTTCATGTGCGGCTTCCCGGCCGGGGGGCCGTCCGGCTTCCGCGCGGTACCTGCTGCTCCGGCGCCCGTGGGGCCGGAGTCCACCGCGCGGGTGTCCGCTGCGCCGTGGACCGGTGTGCGGTCGGGGGCGGCGGCCCTGGGCTTCTCGGCCACTTCGGGGACCTCGGTCTGGATGCGAGGTGTGGATCGCGCGTCGTGAGTCATGCCGTGCCACTTCCTTCCGCGTGGTGCGGGTGCCGGCGGACCGGCCGGTCCGTGCCGTTCGAGGCGAGCACGTCGAACAGGCCGCGGGCCTCCAGCATCGCCTCCCGCATCTCCTCCGTACCGCCGTCGCCCTGTTTGGCGGCGTGCACCCGGCGATAGCCGTTGACGTGTTCGGCGTGGTGGACGGAGAGTGCGGCACTCTGTTCGCCGAAGTCCCTGCCGTCGGGGAAGCCCAGGTCGTGGGCCAGTTCGGCCAGCAGGGCGTCCGCCTCGGCGACCGCCTGCTGCGGCGCGTCCACGAAGCCGGCCTCGATCCGCGTCCACCGGTCCTCGTACTGCGAGCGCGCCTCGGGCGTCAACGGACGCTCGTGCAGGGAACGGTGCCGCTTCAGCCGCTCGTGCAGCTCGTGTTCGGCGGCCCTCGCGTCGCCGTGATGGCGTGCGACGGTCCGGTCGTACTCGGGTCCGAAGCGTCGCCGGATCCCGCGCCCGCCCGTCTGCCGTGCGTAGAGGAAGGCCAGTGCGCAGGCCGCCACGAGGGCGACCGCGACGATGATCAGTACGGTCGTCATGGTCACCACTCCTGCCGGTTCTCGGTCCGCATGTCGCTGTGTTCCACTCTCACCATCCCTTTCGGATCGTGCCCCGGCGCCGTATCGGCCGGGCGTGCTGCTCGTGTACCCCGCCGGCCGCGTTCAAGGCCCCGAGGCTGGCCGCCGACTGCGTTCCGGGCGGGCTCCGGCCGCCGCTGAACGGCCTTTGGGTATCGTGAAGAGGCTGCATCACACGCATCTCCGAGAGGGGCATCACGGTGACCGAGCGCAAACCCGCGGGCGTCAGCTTCGAGTCGTGGGTCGACAAACAGATTCGTGAATCCGAACAGCGTGGTGACTTCGCCCAGCTGCCGGGATTCGGCAAACCGCTCGAAGGCCTTGACCGCCCTTACGACGAGGCGTGGTGGATCAAGGCGAAGATGCAGCGCGAGGGTGTGTCCGTGCTTCCGCCTTCGCTGGCCCTGCGCAAGGAGGCGGAGGACACTCTCGCGGCGGTGCCGGGGACACGGACCGAGTCCGAGGTGCGGCGGATGCTGAACGAGATGAACGAGAAGATCACCGAGGCCGTGAGGCGTCCGCCGCAGGGACCGCCCCTGAACCTGAAGCCGTTCGACGTCGAGGCCCTGGTCGAGGAGTGGCGCACCGCCCGACGCTCTCCCTGAGGCTGGCGGCGGCTCCTTGCCCGTCCCGGGTGCGTAATACTCGATATATGAGATCAGGCATTACGTCGCGCGGGCGCCGGGTTCTGGGCGAAGACGTGGGGATCAGACGGGCCGATGCCCGGGACACGAAGCGTCTGACCCGGCTGGTCCGGACCTCCGGCGCCTATGAGGGGCCGTACGCGCCCATGGTCGCCGGGTACCGGGTGGGGCACGACTACGTCGAGACGCACAGGGTCTTCGCAGCCGTGGGCGAATCCTCTGATCGGCTGCTCGGTTTCTACGCACTGATCCTCGACCCGCCCGAACTCGATCTGATGTTCGTCGCCGACGATGCGCAGGGCGCAGGCATCGGACGCGTGCTCATCGGGCACCTGAGGGACGAAGCGCACGAGGCCGGCCTCGCCGAGGTGCGCATCGTGTCGCATCCGCCGGCCGAGGGTTTCTACAGGAGTGTGGGAGCCCGACGGACCGGCACCGTGTGGGCCGCGCCGCCGGCGGTGATGTGGGACCGTCCCGAACTGATGCTGCCTGTCACCTGAGGTGGTCGGGAGGGGGCCGGAGCGTTTCGCGACATGGGCCGGCACCCGCTCACTGGACGGGTCCCGGCCCACCCGGAGGTCTACCGTGTGGGAACAGGGCGCCGTAACAGGCGCTGCACCTACCGGACGGAGGTCCATGGTGAACCCACCCGGGGAGGAGCACGGCAGGGACCGGGGATGGGGTCGCCAGGAGACGGCGGAGGAGCGGGCCGACCGCCGGTGGACCGATCTGCTCCAGGAGCTGCGCGTAGCCCAGACCGGCGTGCAGATCCTCTTCGGCTTCCTGCTCGCCGTCGTCTTCCAGCCGCGCTTCGTGGATCTCTCCGACACCGATCGCACGATCTACGTGGTCACGGTGATGTTCGGCTCCGCCACGGCAGGTGCGCTCATCGGACCGGTGTCGTACCACCGGCTGCTCACCGGACGGCGGCTGAAGCCCCAGACGGTCACCTGGGCGTCACGCCTGACCGTGATCGGGCTGATCCTGCTGTTCTGCACGATGTGCTCGGCGCTCCTTCTCATCCTGCGGGTGGCGTTGCACAACGCGCTCGCCCTCTGGCTGGTCGGTGGGATGGCGCTGTGGTTCCTGGTCTGCTGGTTCGTCTTCCCGGCCTGGGCTCTGACCCGGTCCCACAGCCGCCGGGAGAGATGACGGTGCCCGCGGTCAGGCCGTGCCGGTGGCCCCGGCCTTGTGGATGTCCGTGAGTGTGAAGAGGCCGCCGTCCGGATCGACCAGCGTCGCCTCGCGTCCCTCGGGCCGGGAGAGTTCCTCGATCAGAGAAGCGCCGTGCTCATGTGCCGACGCAATGGCGGCGCTGACGTCGTCCACCGGGAAATTGACCTGCCAGTGCGGACGGATCAGCGGCTCGGGGGCCGACTCGACCGCCCCCGAGCTGATGCGGGCCAGCTGGCGTCCGCCGCACTGCACGATCACCTCGTCCTTCGCGTACGCCACCTCACAGGAGCCGGGCCGACCGCTGGCCCAGTCCAGGACCTCGCCGTAGAAGATCGCGGCGTCGAAGGCGTTCCGCGTGCGCAGCCGCAGCCAGGCGTGCGCATGGCCGTCCGGGGCGGGCGGCGAGGTCGCGGGCGCGGTCCGCTCCCAGATGCCGAACCCCGCGCCGTCCAGGTCGGCGGCCAGCGCGCCGCGCCCCTTGCCGAGTGCCAGCGGGCCCACCGCCACGGTGCCGCTGCGCTCCCGGATCCGGGCAGCCGTCACATCGGCGTCCTGGACGGCGAAGTACGGCGTCCACGCCACCGCGACGCTGAAGGTGGTCGCCACGGCGCCGATCCCGGCGACGGGTACGTCACCGCGGCGGGCGACCGAGAACTCCTGGCCGAGCTTGCCCGGCCGGAACGTCCAGCCCATCACCGGGCCGTAGAACTCCTGGGCGGACTCAAGGTCCCGGGTCATCAGGTTGACCCAGCAGGGTGCCGCCGGCCCGGTCAGCGGTGCGGGCGCGGATGCCGTGCCAGGGGTGCTTCCGGTCATGGTCCTACTGCCTTCATGGGGAGTGCGGCAGGTGTGTGCCGTGGCCTTCGGGACTTCACCAGCCTCACCGCGGGCGGGCGCTCTCGCAACACGCGGCACCGCCACCCGGGGCGGCCACCGCGCGGGCGGCCCGGGGGACAGAAGTTCCGGGGCGGTGGCGGAAGCAGCCCCCCGGAACCGCGACGGAGGCCGGTCAGTCGCGCCGCTCGTCGTTGTCCCGGTGGATGGTCTCGTTCCCGTGGTCGCCGAGCTCGTAGGGCGACAGCCCCCGGCCGTCGGCGGGGAAGTCGTCGTCCCCGTGGACGTCGCGCTCCTCGACGTGGGTGCGGTGGTCCGGTGCCACCGGCTGCTCCTCGGGCCGGGGCGGTGGCAGTTCCTCGGCGCGCCGGCGCCTGCCCAGCCAGACGGCGCCGATCAGCACAGCCACCAGGATCACGCCGACAACGCCCATCACCGCCCCGGTCGCGCCCCGTCCGTCCGCGAGGGTGAGGGCCAGGGAATTCAGGGCTCCATCCGATACGTCCATGCTTGCCGGATACCCCAGGGAGGGGCCGTCACTCGGCTCTGGCATGGAATTCATGTTTTAAGTGGATATCAACACCGAAAGTGTTTGGGACGGGTGAGGCTGTTCGTCGCGGCTGCCCGCTGGGTACCCGCCGGATACCCGGGTCGCCCGTGTCGCAGGCCTCCGCCTGCGGGGTGAGCCTGGAGGTAACCCCTTGGGAAGGAACCGCGGTGAACAGCACACAGGACAAGCAGCAGTCCGAGGCAAGCCGGGACGGCCGTGAGGTGTCGGTCGTCGTCAGCGGGTGCGAGAAGGACGACGCGCGCACGGTCTTCGACGTGCTGCGGGCCGCCTTCGTCACCGACCGGGCCTCGGTCGACGTACCGCAGGACGTCACCGGCAAGCGGCCCACGGCGTGGGTCGTGACCGTCGACGTCACCGAGGCCCGGGTGGTGTCCGGGCCGGTGCGGCTCGGTGCGCCCGTCACCGCCGACGTGCAGGGCGGCTACTGGGCGGTCGACCGGCTCCGGCAGAGCCTGGCGGGCGCCTTCACCGTTCGGGTCGTGGGCACCGTGTCCGGTGACCAGGAGGAGGAGGTCCGTCTGCGGCTGGAGAACAAGTAGGCCGAACGCTCCGCCGGCCCGGGTTCATGACGCGGAGCCGCCGCCCGACTGGTAGAAAGCGGACGAAACGACCTCTCTCGAAAGGTGCAGCCACGTGGACCCGACCAGCCTGAGGAGGGGCGGCGAGGGGGAGGGGCGGGCGACAGGCCACCATTCCGCCCTCACCCTGAACATCAATGGAACCGAGCGCACCCTGACGCTCGACCACCGCACCACGGTCCTGGACGCACTGCGCCTGCACCTGGGCCTGACCGGGGCGAAGAAGGGCTGTGACCACGGACAGTGCGGCGCCTGCACCGTGCTCGTCGACGGCCGGCGCGCCAACAGCTGTCTGCTTCTGGCCGTCGCCCATGACGGAGCCCGGATCACCACGGTCGAGGGCCTGGCCGACGGCGACCGGCTGCACCCGCTCCAGGCGGCCTTCCTGGAGCGGGACGCCCTCCAGTGCGGGTACTGCACGCCGGGCCAGATCTGCTCGGGCATCGGGGTGCTGGGTGAGGCTCAGGACGGCTTCCCCTCCCACGCCACCGCGCACACCGCGCCCGTCGTCGCCCCGGCGCCCCTCGATGCCGCCGAGATCCGTGAACGGATGAGCGGCAACCTGTGCCGGTGCGGCGCGTACCCCCGCATCGTCGAGGCGATCGGGGACGTCGCGTCGTGAAACCGTTCGCGTATCTGCGCGCAGCATCGGTCGCCGAAGCGGTCCGCGAGCGCGCCGCCCATCCCGGTGCCCGGTTCCTGGGCGGCGGCACCAACCTGGTCGACCTGATGAAGCTCGGTGTGGAGAATCCAGGCCTGCTCATCGACGTCAGCCGGCTGCCACTCGACCGGGTGACGGACACCGCCGACGGAGGACTGCGCATCGGAGCCACCGTCCGCAACAGCGATCTGGCTGCCCATCCCGCAGTGCGTACGCGCTATCCCGCGCTCTCCCAGGCGCTGCTGGCGGGGGCCTCCGGGCAATTGCGCAACACCGCCACCACCGGCGGTAATCTGCTCCAGCGCACCCGCTGTCCGTACTTCCAGGACACGTCGAAGCCCTGCAACAAGCGGGAACCCGGCAGCGGCTGCCCGGCTCGCGCGGGCGTCCACCGCGACCTTGCCGTCATCGGTCACTCCTCCGCGTGCGTCGCCACCCACCCTTCGGACATGGCGGTGGCGCTCGCCGCCCTCGACGCCGTGGTCCTCCTGCAGGGACCGGACGGGGAACGGACCGTGGCCGTCACCGACTTCCACCGGCTGCCCGGGGACGAACCGAGCGTGGACACCGTGATCCGGCCGGACGAAATGATCACCGAGGTGGTCCTGCCGCCGCTTCCCGACGGTGCGGTCTGCCTCTACCGCAAAGCCCGCGACCGCGCCTCGTTCGCGTTCGCCCTGGCCTCCGTGGCTGCTGTCCTGCGTGTACGCGAAGGGCGGATCGAGCACGCCGCGCTGGCGTTCGGCGGACTCGCCCACCGGCCGTGGCGCGCCCGCACCGCCGAGGAGGCACTGCGCGGCGCACCTGCCACCGATGCCGCGTACCTGAGCGCGGTGGACGCCGAGCTCGCCGCGGCCCGGCCGCTGCGCGACAACGCCTTCAAGGTGGCCCTGGCCCGCCATCTGGCGGTCGACGCCCTGGCCGCACTCGCTGCCCGCCTCTGAAGCCGCCCGCCCCTGAAGCCGCCCGCGTCCGAAGGTGCCTCCCCCTGAGGCCCGCCCCCGAAGAGCCGAGGAACCCCGCCATGAGCCACGCCGCCCAGCCGCTCGGCGCCCCCGTCGTCCGCCGCGAGGGCCGGGACAAGGTGACCGGCGCCGCGCGCTACGCCGCCGAGCTCAACCTGCCCGGCTGTCTGTACGCCTGGCCCGTGCCGGCCACCGTGCCCTGCGGACGGGTCACCGCGATCCGGACCGCCGACGCTCTTTCACTCCCCGGCGTCCATGCCGTCCTCACCCACGAGAACGCGCCACGGACCGAGGAGCCGGACGACCCGATCCTCGCCGTCCTCCAGAACGACCGCGTGCCGCACCGGGGCTGGCAGATCGCCCTCGTGGTGGCCGACACCCTCGAAGCCGCGCGGGCAGGCGCGGAGGCGCTCCACATCACCTACGAGAGGGCCGCACACGACGTCGTCCTCACCGAGGGGCACGCCGGTCTGTACACCCCGCAGAACGCCAACGGCGGGTACCCGGCCGTGCGTGAACGCGGCGACTTCGACCGCGCCTTCGCGGCAGCACCCGTTCGGGTGGACGCCACGTACACGATCGGGCCGCTGCACAACCACCCCATGGAGCCGCACTCCTCGACCGCCCACTGGTCGCCGGACGGCCGCCTCACCCTGTACGACTCCAGCCAGGGCGCCACCAAGGTGCGCGACAGCCTCGCCACCGTTTTCGGACTCCGGTCGGACCAGGTCACCGTCGTCTCGCGGCACGTCGGCGGCGGTTTCGGCAGCAAGGGCACGCCGCGCCCCCAGGCCGTTCTCGCCGCCATGGCCGCGCTCCACACGGGACACCCCGTGGAGCTCGCCATGCCCCGGCGCCACATGGCGGCCGTCGTCGGCCACAGGGCGCCCACCGTGCAGCGCGTCCGGCTCGGTGCGGAGAGCGACGGCACTCTCACCTCGGTGGCCCACGAGGTCATCACCCACACCTCCACCGTCAAGGAGTTCGTGGAGCAGGCCGCCGTACCGGCCCGCGTGATGTACGGATCCGCACACAGCCGGACCGTCCACCGGGTCACCCCGCTCGACGTCCCGAGCCCTTCGTGGATGCGCGCCCCGGGCGAGGCGCCCGGCATGTACGCCCTCGAATCGGCCGTCGACGAACTCGCCTCGGCCGTCGGGATCGACCCCGTCGAACTGCGGCTGCGCAACGATCCGGCGGAGGAACCCGACTCCGCCAAGCCCTTCAGCAGCCGCAACCTGGCCGCATGTCTCCGGGACGGAGCGGCACGCTTCGGCTGGAGCGACCGTGACCCGCGTCCGGGAGCCCGCCGGGAAGGCCCCCTGCTGCTCGGTACGGGCG
This sequence comes from Streptomyces sp. NPDC087901, assembly GCF_044742205.1. Taxonomy (NCBI): domain Bacteria; kingdom Bacillati; phylum Actinomycetota; class Actinomycetes; order Kitasatosporales; family Streptomycetaceae; genus Streptomyces; species Streptomyces sp. NPDC087901. The sequence goes on along the minus strand of NZ_JBIUUC010000005.1, from coordinate 280,348 downwards.
TCGCCGCCGCCACGTACCCCGTCTACGCCGGAGCCTCCCACGCTTCGGCGCACGCGGCGTCCGACGGCTCCTACCGCATTGCCGTCGACGCCACCGACATCGGCACCGGCGCACGGACCGTACTGGCCCAGATCGCCGCGCACGTGCTTCGGACGCCGGTGGAGAACGTGACAGTCGACATCGGCGACAGCGATCTGCCGGACGCCCCGCTGGCCGGCGGCTCCTCGGGGACCGCCTCCTGGGGCTGGTCCGTGCACAAGGCGGCCACCGCCCTTCTGGAGCGGCTCGGCGGGCACGCCGGACCGCTGCCCGCCGGGGGAGTGACCGTCACGGCGGACACCGTCGAGGAGACGGCCGCCGAGTCCGCCTATGCGCGTCACGCGTTCGGGGCCCATTTCGCGGAGGTCGCGGTCGACTCCCGGACCGGCGAGGTCCGAGTGCGCAGGATGCTCGGCGTCTTCGCGGCCGGGCACATTCTCAACTCCCTTACCGCACGCTCCCAGTTCATCGGTGGCATGACGATGGGGCTCGGCATGGCCCTGACCGAGAGCAGCACGGTGGACCCGGTCTTCGGTGACTTCACCGAGAGCGACCTCGCTTCCTATCACGTGCCGGCCTGCGCCGACGTGACCGGCCTGGAGGCGCACTGGATCGACGAGGACGATCCACACCTCAATCCCATGGGCAGCAAGGGCATCGGGGAGATCGGCATCGTCGGCGCGGCCGCGGCGATCGGCAACGCCGTCCATCACGCCACCGGCATCCGCTTTCGCGCGCTTCCGCTCACTCCGGACCGGCTGCTGCCGTATCTGTCCTGAGACCGGTTCGGCTCCGACGGGCGCATCGGTGCCGCTCACCGGGGGTGCGCGGCCCGATGTGTTGCGCAACCGGCTCTGCGGCCTCACCCTAAGGAGTGACCCAGAAGTGACATCTGCTCACTCTTCGTATTCGGGGGTCGTTGGTTGAACGAGGCGAAGCATGTGGGCCTCGATGTGAGGAGCCTCGACGATGACCGTTCCACTCGACCGGCACTATCTGGTCGAACTCCAGGTATCGGCAGAGCGTGTGTCCCAGCTGCGACGAATAGTTGCCGCGCATCTCCGCCACTGGAGTCTCGAACTCCACATCCGGCCCGTGTGCCGTGCTGTGGAGGAGCTGCTGACCAACGTCCAGCGGCATGTCGGTGACGACAACACCTGTGTCCTCGAACTCCGCTGGTCCGGACGGCACCTCACGGTCTCCGTCGCCGACAACGGATCCGATATGCCGCGGCTGCTCCACGAGGGCGGCGGCCTGAGCCGGGTCATGGCCCTCAGTGACAGCTGGGGCACCTGCCGGACGGCCGAGGGCAAGGTCGTCTGGTTCACCCGGTATGCGCAGGAGCCCCAGCACATCGAGCTGGTGCCGCTGCCGCCGCTGCCCGGAGTCCGCGAGTTCCGCCGGCCGCCGGCCGTGGTCACAGAATTTCCCACGGCCGCCCCGGTCCGCACCGACGCTCCCGCCCTCGTCTGAGGCGCGGCACGGATCAGCCCCACGCACCTGTCCCAGCACACAGCCCTCTCCGGCGCGGATCGCATGCCACACGCATGCATGGTCCGCGCCGGTCGGGTATGCGGATGGCGGGGCCCGCGTTGCGCAGCCGCGTGCGGCGCGGCACGGTCGAAGTACCGATGCAAGGAGGCCACAGCCATGCCCATCGCGACGGTCAACCCCGCGAACGGCGAGACGCTCAGGACGTTCGACGCACTGGGAGCGGACGAGATCGAGCGGCGGCTCGCCGCTGCGGACGCCGCCTTCCGGGAGTACCGCACCACCGGATTCGGTGAACGGTCCCGGCTGCTGAACCGGGCCGCCGACCTCCTCGACGAGGACCAGCAGGACATTGCCCGCACCATGACCCTGGAGATGGGCAAGCCCGTCAAGGCATCCCGTGCCGAGGCCGCGAAGTGCGCCAAGGCCATGCGCTGGTACGCGGCCCACGCCGAGGAACTCCTCGGCGACGAGCACCCATCGCCCGCCGACGTGGAGGACTCCGGTGCGTCCCGCGCCTACGTCCACTACCGGCCGCTGGGCACCGTGCTCGCCGTGATGCCGTGGAACTTCCCGCTCTGGCAGGTCGTGCGTTTCGCGGCCCCCGCACTCATGGCCGGCAACACCGGTCTGCTGAAACACGCCTCGAACGTGCCGCAGACCGCGCTGTACCTGGGCGACCTGTTCCACCGGGCCGGTTTCCCGGCCGGCTGTTTCCAGACGCTTCTGGTGGGCTCCGCAGCCGTCGAGGCGATCCTGCGCGACCGCAGGGTGGCCGCGGCCACCCTGACCGGCAGCGAACCGGCCGGCCGCGCCGTCGCAGCCGTCGCGGGCGACGAGGTCAAGCACACCGTCCTGGAACTCGGCGGCAGTGACCCGTACCTCGTGCTGCCCTCGGCCGACGTCGCCAAGGCGGCGCGCACCGCCGTCACCGCCCGCGTCCAGAACAACGGGCAGTCCTGTATCGCCGCCAAACGGTTCATCGTGCACACGGAGGTGTACGAGGAGTTCGCCGAACGCTTCACCGTGGGCATGCGCGACCTGACCGTCGGCGACCCGCTGGAGGAGTCCACCGACATCGGCCCGCTCGCCAGCGAACAGGGACGCACCGATCTGGAGGAGCTCGTCGACGACGCCGTGCGCCACGGTGCGAACGCCCTGTGCGGCGGCGGCCGGCCCGAGGGCTTGACCGGTGGACTGGAGCGGGGCTGGTTCTACGCCCCCACCGTCCTCGCCGGGATCACTCCCGCCATGCGCATCCACCACGAGGAGACCTTCGGTCCCGTCGCCACGCTCTACCGGGCAGACAGCCTGGACGAGGCCGTGGGGCTGGCCAACGACACGCCCTTCGGGCTCAGTTCCAACGTGTGGACCCGCGACGCCGAGGAAAGCCGCCGCTGCATCCGCGACCTGGAGGCGGGCGGCGTCTTCTTCAACGGCATGACGGCCTCGCACCCCGCGCTGCCGTTCGGCGGGGTGAAGCGATCCGGTTACGGACGTGAGCTCGCCGGTCACGGCATCCGCGAGTTCTGCAACGCCACCACCGTCTGGTACGGCCCCGAGCCGCGGTAGCCGGCCACCGCGCACGTCCGCCGAGAGCGGACCACCGCTCACGTACCGCACACGTCCGCCGAGACCGGACCGCCCGCACACGCCCGCAGAGAGGTGACCATGAGCGACGCCCCGCCGTCCTCAGCGACGACCGGCCCGACCGAAGAGGAGATCGCCGCGCTCGACGCGCACTGGCGGGCCGCCAACTACCTGGCCGTCGGACAGATCTACCTGATGGCCAATCCGCTGCTGACCCGACCGCTCGTCCCCGAGGACATCAAGCCCCGGCTCCTCGGCCACTGGGGCACCTCGCCGGGGCTCAACCTCGTGTACACGCACCTCAACCGCGTGATCAAATCGCGCGGCACCCCCGCGCTGTGCGTCTGGGGCCCCGGACACGGAGGCCCAGCCGTCCTCGCCAACTCCTGGCTGGAGGGCAGCTACTCCCAGACGTACCCCGACGTCAGCCGGGACGCAGCGGGCATGGGCCTGCTGTTCAAGCAGTTCTCCTTCCCCGGCGGCGTCCCCAGCCACGTCGCGCCGGAGACACCCGGCTCCATCCACGAGGGCGGTGAACTGGGCTACGCCCTCGCCCATGCCTACGGCGCCGCACTCGACCACCCGGACCTGCTGGTCACCTGTGTCATCGGAGACGGCGAGGCGGAGACCGGGCCGCTCGCCGCCTCCTGGCACGCCAACAAGTTCCTCGATCCCGTCCACGACGGAGCCGTCCTTCCGGTCCTCCACCTCAACGGCTACAAGATCGCCAACCCGACCGTCCTCGCCCGCCTCCCGGAGACGGAACTCGACGCCCTGCTGCGCGGCTACGGACACGAACCCCTGTACGTGGCGGGGGACGACCCCCTCACGGTGCACCGGGCGATGGCCGCCGCGATGGACAGCGCCGTCGACCGCATCCGGGAGCTCCAGGCCGCCGCCCGGACCGGTGGTGACACCGGACGCCCCCGCTGGCCGATGATCGTGCTGCGTACCCCGAAGGGGTGGACCGGACCCGCCGAGGTCGACGGAGTGCCCGTCGAGGGCACCTGGCGCGCCCACCAGGTCCCGCTGCCCGGGGTCCGCGACAACCCAGGGCACCTGCGACAGCTGGAGCGCTGGCTGCGCTCCTACCGGCCCGAGGAACTCTTCGACGCCACGGGAGGCCCCTCGGACCAGGTCCTCGCCTGCGTGCCCGAGGGAACGGCGCGGCTCGGCGCCACTCCGTACGCCAACGGCGGGCTGCTCCTGCGCGATCTGCCGGTGCCGCCCCTCGATGAGCACGCCGTCCGGGTGGACAGGCCCGGGGCCGCTCTCCATGAACCGACCCGGGTCCTCGGCGGCCTGCTGGAGGCCGTCATGGCGGCCACCGCCGACCGGCGCGACTTCCGGGTCGTCGGGCCCGACGAGACGGCGTCCAACCGCCTCGACGCCCTGTACGAGGCCACCGGAAAGGCCTGGCAGGCGGGGACGCTTCCGACCGACGAGCATCTCGCCCGGGACGGCCGTGTCATGGAGGTCCTCTCCGAGCACCTGTGCCAGGGCTGGCTGGAGGGGTACCTCCTCACCGGCCGCCACGGCCTGTTCTCCTGCTACGAGGCGTTCGCCCATATCGTCGACTCGATGGTCAACCAGCACATCAAGTGGCTGCGGACCTCCAGGCGGCTGCCCTGGCGTCGCCCCATCGCCTCCCTCAACTACCTGCTCACCTCGCACGTGTGGCGCCAGGACCACAACGGCTTCTCGCATCAGGACCCGGGCTTCGTCGACCACATCCTGAACAAGAGCCCCGAGGTCGTACGCGTCTATCTGCCGCCGGACGCGAACACCCTGCTGTCCGTGGCCGACCATGCGCTGCGCAGCCGCGACTACGTGAACGTGATCGTGGCCGGCAAGCAGCCGAGCTTCGACTGGCTCACCCTCGACCAGGCCCGTGCACACTGCGCGCGCGGAGCGGGCGTCTGGGAATGGGCGGGCACCGAGGACGGCAGTCGCGAACCCGATGTGGTGCTCGCCTGTGCCGGGGACGTACCCACCCTGGAGACCCTGGCAGCCGCCGGTCTGCTGCGGCGTCACCTGCCGGAGCTGTCCGTGCGGGTGGTGAACGTCGTCGACATGGCCCGGCTCATGCCGCACGGGGAGCATCCGCACGGGATGCCGGACTCCGAGTACGACGCCCTCTTCACCCGCGACAAGCCGGTGATCTTCGCCTATCACGGCTATCCCTGGCTGATCCACCGGCTGGCCTACCGCCGCACCGGCCACGCCCAGTTGCATGTCAGGGGATACAAGGAGGAGGGCACGACCACCACGCCCTTCGACATGGTGGTCCGCAACGACCTCGACCGTTACCGCCTCGTCATGGACGTCATCGACCGTGTCCCGGGTCTGGGCGTCCGCGCGGTGGCGGTGCGTCAGGCGATGGCCGACACCCGGACCCGCCACCACGACTGGATCCGCGAACACGGCACGGACCTGCCGGAGGTGGCCGACTGGACCTGGGAGGGGTGAGCGCACGGCGGAGGCCCGGACGGTTCATCCGTCCGGGCCTCCGCCGTGCGCGGGTCAGCGGCCGACCGCGCGGGCCAGCTCCGCCTTCGTCATCGATGAACGGCCCTTGACGTTCTTGTGCTTCGCCTCTTCGTAGAGCTGGTCGCGGGTGGGGCCCTGCGCACCGCTGTGCGAGCGCAGCCCGCCGCGCCGCGAGGAGGAGATGTCCTCGGTCGACGTACGGCTCGCGGTCCGCGACTCACCTGCGCGGGCGCGCGCCTTGTTGACCGTCCGGGCGGCGATCTCCTCGGCCCGGTCCTCGCCGACGCCGCGCTCCTGGGCGCTCTCCTTGATGTGCTCGTACTGCCGTTCCCGCTTCGGATTCGATCCGCGTGGCATGACACGTTCTCCTCTCGGCGATACGGCCCGGTGACCTCTCCAGTGTGACAAAAGAGGCCGGGCCGTAGCCACTGCTCAGTAGCGCAGTGCCGCCGCGATCCGGCCGTGCTCCTTGAGCGAGTCGTCCGTGACGAACACGACGTCGGCGCCGCTGTCCAGCGCCGCCTCGACCAACTCGTCGACGATGTCCTCGCGGACCTTCTCGTCCGCCGGGTCCGCGGCCTCCCCGCTGACCGGCACCAGGTGCTCCTGGTCGACCCGGACCGTCTGCTGGTGGTGCTCCTCCACCGCCACCAGACCTGCGCGTCCCTCCCGTACGGCGGCCCATACCTCGTCGAGGCCGCCCGCGAAGGCGCGCCGCCCGCGGGCCTCGTCCAGCTTGCCGTCGATCTCCGCGGCGAACCGCTTCTGCCGGGCCTCCAGCGCGGGCCGCAGTTCGGTCAGCAGATCGCTGGGCGTGGTGTCGGCCGGTGCGCCCTTGGTGACCCGGCCGGCCGAACCCTTGGCGCTCTCGCCGACCTCGTCGAGCATCGCGAGCGCCGGAGCGAGGCCCACCAGGTAGAGCGGGCGCGGATCGGTGGCCAGCACCCCGCGCAGCTTCTCGTCCACCGTGCGAAGGAACTGCCGGGTCTCCTCGTCGCTGAAGGTGCTCGGGGTGTCGCCGATCCGCTCCTCGCGCTGCGGGTTGGGCGCCTCGCGCGGAGCCGTCAGCGGGAAGCCGCCGATGTGTTCCTCGTGTGCGGCGTCGGACGTACCGCTGAACAGGGTGGCGTGGTCCGCCGACACGGTGAGTGCCCAGAACGGCTGTGCCTGGGCCTTCGCGGCGACCAGGTTGCGGGTCAGGTAGGTGTCGCTGAGGATCACCCGTTCGGGTGCGGTGCGCGGCAACTGCCAGATCTGGTACTCGTCCGCCGTCGCGAGGACCACCAGCGCGTCCAGGGCCCGGCGCGGATCGACCTCCGCGACCGCCCGGTCGAGCTGCTGCTTGACCGCGGCGCGCACCTCACGGGTGACCCCGGGGTCGGCGTCGAGCCGGTTGCCGGCCTCGGAGACCAGGTTGCGCAGCCGTACTGCGTCCTGGGCGTTGTCCGGGGCGCGCCGATGGGTCGGCATGGTCAGGGAAAGGGCCGGATAGGGCTTGGCCGCGCGGAGTTCTTGCAGCAGGCCGGCGGTCAGGGCATCCGTATCCATCAGTTCGCTCCCGGGGGACTTGCTCCGCACTGCACGTGCGGAGCGGGTGATTCAACGAGTCAATTCATACCGTTTGATCCTAATATGGGCGAATTGGTCATTCCGGGCTCGGGAGGTATGCGCGATGTCCACGCTCACCGTGTGGAAGTTCCAGTCGGCCGAAGGCGCCGAGGAGGTGGAGACGACGCTGAAGTCCCTTCAGAAGGAGGGGCTGATCAAGATCCTGGACGCCGCCGTCGTGAACTGGCCCGCCGACCGCGCCAAGCCGCGCACGAAGCAGCTGCTCAACCTTGTCGGCGCGGGCGCCCTGAGCGGCACCTTCTGGGGCATGCTCTTCGGGCTCATCTTCCTGATGCCGCTGCTGGGCGCCGCCATCGGCGCGGCCGCCGGAGCGCTCGGCGGCAAGCTGGCCGACGTCGGCATCGACGACGACTTCATCGCCGAGGTCAAGGAGAAGATCACTCCCGGCACTTCGGCCCTGTTCCTGCTCACCATGAACGAGGTGCCCGACCGGATCAGCGACGCGCTCCCGGGCGGTGGAGCCGAACTGCTCCACAGCAATCTGGACACCCGGAGCGAGGAACGGCTCCGCGACATCTTCGGCGACGACGCGGCATGACCTCCCGGGAGCCCGCCCCGCGACCGGGCCTCACCCCACTGGCCCCCACCTCCTTTCGTACTTCCGAGCAGACGGAGCGTCCGTGAACCAGACCAGTCCCGTGCGGCGAGCCCTCGGCGGCCGCGCAGTCCGCAGCCTGACCCCCATCGCGCTCGCCGCGGTGATCGTCGCCGGAACCGCGGCCTGCGACAGCTCCGACACCTCGTCACAGGGCACGGCCAAAAGCACCCGCACGCTGTCCGCGGAGCCGGCCGCGTCCCCGACGGCCACCGAGAGCCAGCGCACCCAGGAGGACTTCGCGGCCTCGGTCTCCGCCGATGTGGAACGCAACCGGCAGAAGGCTGTGGCGACGCTCAAGGGCGTCGAGGGGAAGGGCAACGCCGTCGAGGACGTCTCCGTCACCGGTCTCCCGGTCGCGGCGGAGGAACAGTTCCGCAGCGCCCTCGTACGGGTGAGCAACCGCACCGACGAGGCTGCCTTCTACGCTGTGCGCGTGGAATTCGTGGACGCGTCCGGAAAGGTGCTCGACTCCGTGGTGCTCGGCTTCGCCGACGCCCCGCCGAACCGGACGGTCAGCCAGCACGCCAACAGCCGCAAGGCCGCCGGCGTGAAGTCGTTCCCCCGGATCGCCCAGGCCGAGCGCAGCTGACGGCCGGGACCACGGTGAGCGCCGCCACCGGTGCGGTCACGGACGCACTGCGAGACCTGCACATCAGGTACGCCGACGTCGACGACGGCGAACTCGCCGACTACATTCCGCAACTGGCGCTCGCCGACCCGGGCGCCTTCGGGCTGGCCCTGATCAGCATGGACGGTCACCGGTACAGCACGGGCGATGCCGATGTGCCGTTCACCGTCCAGTCCGTGTCGAAGCCCTTCGTCTACGCCCTGGCCCTGTCGCTCCTTGGCCTCGACGAGGTGTCCCGCTGGGTGAACGCCGAGCCCAGCGGCGAGGCGTTCAACGCCATCAGCCTGGAACGCGCCACCGGTCGCCCGGCCAACGCCATGGTCAACGCGGGCGCCATCGTCACCACCGCCCTGATCCCCGACACTCCCGGCGCACCGAGGTTCGGACGCATCCTCGACTGCCTGAGCCGGTTCGCCGGCCGGCGGCTCGACGTCGACGAGGAGGTGTACGCGTCCGAGGCGGCCACCGGGGACCGCAATCGCGCCCTCGCCTATCTCATCCGCAGCACCGGGCCCCTGCCGGTGGACCCGGTGGCTGCGGTGGAGACGTACTTCCGCCAGTGCGCGGTACGGGTCACAGCCCTGGATCTCGCCGCCATGGCGGCGACGCTGGCGCACGGCGGCGTCAATCCGCTCACCGGGGACAGGGTGGTGCCCGAGCCCGTAGCCGCCCAGGTGCTCGCCGTGATGGCGACCTGCGGCATGTACGACGCCTCGGGCGACTGGCTGCTCAGAGTGGGGCTGCCGGCCAAGAGCGGGGTGTCCGGCGGTGTGATCGCCGCAGGGCCCGCACGGTTCGGACTGGCGACGTACAGCCCACTGCTCGACCCGACCGGTACCTCCGTGCGCGGACACCTGGCGATCGGGACGCTCTCGCAACGGCTCGGTCTGCATCTCATGCACAACCCGGCACTGGCGGGCTCCACCGTCACACTGGTCACGACCGCCGACGACCTGCCGACCGCTCCGGCGGGCGAACGGGAGCGCGCCCGCCGTGAACGGGTGGCGGTCGTCGCGGCCCAGGGCGCTCTGGACTTCACCGCGGCGGAGCGCGTACTGCACGCACTCGACGAGGCGGAGCCCGGACGATCCGTCGCCGTGGTGCTCGACCTGCTGAGGGTGACGGACATCGACACCGTGGCCCGGGCGATGCTTCGCAGCGGACTGGCCCGGCTCACCGCCGACGGCAGGCGCGCCGCCGTGGCCGACCCGGACGGCCGCCTGCGGGAGCCGGGCGACGAGGCCGGGGCTCCGCGCTGCTTCGCCTCCCGCGAGGAGGCCGTGGCCTGGTGCACGGAGACGGCCGCGGGCTGAACCGCCCTACAGGGGCCAGACCAGCGGCACGACGAGCAGGGCCACCGCCATGAACCAGAGCAGCACGGGCAGCCCGAACTTCCAGTAGTCGCCGAAGCGGTAGCCGCCCGGCCCCATCACCATCAGGTTGGCGGGTGTCGCCACCGGGGTGAGCAGCGCGGCCGCCGCGGCGACGGCGACACACATCAGCACGGGCCGGACGGAGATCCCGACATCGGCCGCCGCGGAGACGGCGATCGGGATCACGATCAGCGCGGTCGCCATGTTGCTGATCAGCTGACCGAGCACCGCGGTCACCAGGAAGAGTCCGGCGAGCAGCAGATAGCCGTTGCCGCCAGCGGCCGACACCACGAGGTCGGCGATGCGGTCGGCGGCGCCCGACTGCTGGATGGCCGCCGACATCGGGAACATGCCGCCCGCGATGACGAGCGTGGTCCAGGCGACGCCGTCGTACGCGTCGGCCATCGACAGCACCCGCATCAGGATCATGGCGCCACCCGCGAGCAGGGCCGCCACCGCGGGCGGTACCGCGCCGGACGCGAGCAGACCCACCATCGCGACGAGCGAGAGGATGGCGCGCCGTCCGTCCGCGCCCAGTGTCGGCACCTGGCGCCGCACCTCCGCGGGGGAGTCGACCACCAGCACGTCCGCGGACAGCTCCGTGCGGCGCTTCAACGCCTGCCACGGACCGCGCAGCAGCAGGGTGTCCCCGGCGGCGAGCACGCAGGGTTCCGGCCCGAGGTCGTGCCCCTTGCGCTGGACGGCCAGGATGACGAGGTCGCCGCTGTCGGTCGCCATCCCGGGGAAGACCTCCGCGCCGATGAGCGCGGAGCGCGGGCTGATCACCGTCTCCGCCACGCCCAGCTCCTGGTCGACCAGGGCCCCGACCAGGTACGGGCGGACGGGGCCGGCCAGCGGTTTCAGCCCGAACCGTTCGCCGAACTCCTCGACGGCTTCCGGCGGACCGTGCGCGATCAGCACGTCGTCGGCCCGCAGGGGCACATTGCCGCGCGGTGAGCCGGACGCTGCGACCACACCGACGATGGTCAGCTTCGGCGGTGCCGCCGCCGCCAGCGTGTCGGCCGTACTGCCGAGCGCTGTCGACCCCGGCGGTACGAGCAGCCGGACGGCGTCCTGTTCCAGACCGTAGTGACTGACCATCGTCCGTGCGTGCCTGCTGAGGTCCGGCGGCAGGCTGCTGGGTGTACGGCGGGGCAGCAGCCGGTCGCCGAACAGGACGGCGACGGCCACCGTGCCCGCCACCAGTGGCACCCCGACGAGGGCGAAGGAGAAGAATCCGAAACCGTCGGCGCCGGCGTCGGCCGCCGCTTCCGAGACGAGCACATTGATCGGGGTTCCCGTGAGCACCAGCAGCGATCCCGCGTGAGCGGCGAACGCCAGCGGCATCACCAGACGGGACGGCGGCAGCTTGCTCCGTACCGCGAGCATCACCACCATCGGCAACAGCGCCGCGACGGCCCCGTTGACCGTGATCAGGGCGGAGATGGCGGCGGCCAGCACCATCGTGAGCACCAGCAGCCGCCGGGGCCCGCTCCCTGCCCGGGCCGCCAGCTGCTGCCCGGCCCAGGTGGTGACCCCGGCCGCCGTCAGCCCCGTGCTGACGACGAACAGGCCGGCGATGAACAGGACGACGGGGTCACCGAACCCGGAGAAGACCTGCTCGGCAGAGATGACCCCGGTCGCGTACAGCGCGATCGCCGAGCCGAGCGCGACGACCTCGACGGGCAGCCGGTTCCAGACGAAGAGGACGATCACCACGCCCAGGACCGTCAGGGACAGGGTGGCATCACTCATTCCTGTCAGGTCTCCACCGGAGCGCCGGGCCCCAGGGGGATGCCGAGCAGGTACCAGGCGACGAAGAACAGGATCCATGCGACGGCGACGATCAGTGTGTACGGCAGCATCAGCGACACCACCGTGCCCATGCCGGCCTCCTTCTTGTACTTCTGCACCAGCAGCACGATGAACGGCAGGTACACCATGAGCGGGGTGACGACGTTGACGGGGGAGTCACCGACCCGGTAGGCGGCGAGGACCGTCTGCGGTGCCACGTCGAGCCGGATGAACAGCGGCACGAACACCGGGGCGAAGATGGCCCACTTGGGGATCACGCCCGGGATGATGATGTCGAGAATGATCGTCACGACGATCAGCCCGACCAGCAGCCACAGAGGCCCGACGTTCGAGCTCTCCAGCGCGTCGGACATCTTCACGGCCGCGACGGTCGCCATGTTGCTGTAATTGAAGTACGAGATGAACTGGGCGATGATCAGCAGCAGGAAGATCAGCCCGCCGAGACCGGCGAACGTCTTGGTGATGGCCTCCATCGCGGCGGCGCTGCCCCGCAGCGTCCTGGCCCCGTAGCCGTAGCAGAGGCCGGCCACCAGGAAGAGCAGCATGATGATGAAGATCAGGCTGTCCATGAATGGTGAGTCGTCGAAGACGCTGCCGGTGTCGGGGTTGCGCAGCGGAGCGTTCGGCAGCGCGGTCAGCAGCACGATCAGCAGGGCCACCGCGAAGAAGCCGAGTGCGGCGAACCTCAGCCCCCTGGCCTCGCCCTCGGGACCGCCGTCCGTCTCCTGGGTGTGCTCCTGCTCCACCGTGCCCTCGAACTTCCCGAGCCGGGGTTCGATGATCTTGTCGGAGACGAAGGTGATCACCAGCGCGAGGAAGATCGACGAACCGATCCCGAAGTAGAGATTGGCCGTGAGGTCGATCGACAGATCGGGGTTGACCAGGTGGATGGCCTCGTTGGTGACCTCGGTGACGATGCCGTCGGTGGGGGTGATGAGGAAGTTGACACCGAAGGTGGCACCGACACCGGCGAAGGCGGCGGCGAGTCCGGCGAGCGGATGCCGGCCCACACTCATGAACGCCACCGCGCCCAGCGGGATCAGGACCAGGTAGCCGGCGTCCGACGCGACGCTGGAGATGATGCCGAGCAGCACGATGATGAAGGTCAGCGCACCCGCGGGGGCCACCTTCACCAACTTGCGGATCAGTGCGCCGATCAGTCCCGCCTCCTCGGCGAGACCGACGCCGACCATGGCGACGAGGATGACGGCGACGACGCCGAAGTTGTTGAAGTTGTCGACGGCCGAGGTGAAGATGAAGCGGATTCCGTCACCCGTCAGCAGGGACTCGATGCCTGTCGTCTCGGTCTTGACGCTGTAGTCGTGGACGTACAGCTCCGAGGGCGGGTACTCGATCGACGGTTCGTTGGTCCCGCCGTTGTAGGTCTCCTCCGCGACGATCGGTTCCGGGACAGTGGTCTCGTAGGTGACGGAGACGTCCAGGGCGGACAGGATCGCCGAGAGGACGATGACCAGACCGCACAGGACGAGGAAGATGACGGCCGGGTGCGGGACCTTGTTGCCGATGCGCTCGATGCCGTCGAGTACGCGCTGCGAGCGGGTCCGTTCGGTGGCGGCGGCGTCGTTGCCGGAGACAGTGCTCATGTCAGCTGTTCCTCACCGGACGGAAGTTGAGCGCCAGCTCGGTGAGCAGTCGCGCGCCGAAGCCGGTGCAGCCGCGGGGCCGCCAGGAGTCCGCCTTGTCGTTCTGCGCCGGACCGGCGATGTCGATGTGGGCCCAGGGGACACCGGCCACGAAGTCCTCCAGGAAGAGCGCCGCGTGGATGGCCGCGCCGTTGGGACCGCCCATGTTCTTGATGTCGGCGACGTCCGAGTCGAGTTCGGCGCGGTAGCGGCGGGCCAGCGGCAGCTGCCAGGCGGGCTCGCCGGTGTCCCGGGCGGCCGCGAGGACCTGGGTGACCAGGGGCTGGTCGTTACCGAAGACACCGGCGATCTCGGCGCCCAGGGCCCGCAGGCAGGCTCCCGTCAGGGTGGCGATGTCGACGATGGCGTCGGTGGGTTCCTCGGTGGCGAGCACCAGCGCGTCAGCCATCACGAGACGGCCCTCGGCGTCGGTGTTGAGCACCTCCACCGTGGTGCCTCCGCGGATGGACAGCACGTCCCCGAGCTTCGTCGCCGTGCCGGACGGCATGTTGTCCGTGCACATCAGGTACGCGGTGACCGCCGTCGGGCACTCCAGCGGCGGCAGGGCGGTCATCGCCGCCAGGATCGCGCCCGCACCCGACATGTCGTTCTTCATCGTCGCGTGGACCGCGTCGCTCGGCTTGAGGCTGATGCCGCCGGAGTCGTACATGATGCCCTTGCCGACCAGCGTCAGGCGCGGGGCGGCGGGGTCCGCGGGGGCGTAGCTCAGCTTGATCATGCGGGGCGGCTCGGCGCTGCCCGCGTTGACGCCGAGGAGTCCGCCGCAGCCCAGCTCGGTGAGCGCTTCCTTGTCGAAGATCTCGACCCGGAACCCGGACTCGGCGGCCAGCCGGGCCGCGCACTCGGCCATCCCTGCGGCGGTCAGCATGTTGGGCGGGGCGTTCGCCAGATCCCGGGCCAGCGCAGTGGCCCGGGCATAGACCAGGCCGCGCTCCGCCCCGCGCCGGGCCGCCTCGACGGACGCGTCGTCCACCAGCAGGGTCAGTGAAGTCACGGGCGTCACGGAGGGCGTGGCCTTGAGCGGCTCGTACCCGTACCGGGCGAGCAGGACACCCTCGACGGCAGCCTGCGCCGCCGCCTCGGGCGTCAGCAGCGGCCCCTCGGGCAGGGCCAGTTCAAGGCGCGCGGCTTGTGCGGCATGGGCGTAGGAGGCCACCGCGTCACGCAGCGCGGACGCGTCGAGCGCATCCGGGTCACCGACTCCGTACAGGACTACGGGAGAGCCGGAGGCGTCGGCGCAGACCAGGGTCCGGCCCACCGCTCCGGTCATTCCCACGGCCTGCGCCGTCTGTGCGCCGATGGTCACGTCGTCGGGCAGCTCGCCCGACGACGTGACAGGTACACCGGTCGGAGTCCCGTTTACCGCCGCCCGAGGTGCGGCCCGCCGCGATGCCACCTCGATGTCGGGGTGTTGACTCCGGGACGGGACGGGTGACGGCAGGGCGGAAGGACTCATCTGAAACACGCTCCCCAGCGCAGTAGGCAAGACGTTGCGCAGTAAATCACCCCATTTGGGGTAACTGGGCAGTTCGTGCCGGAGTGTCGCTATTTTTGGGGAGGTGCGTCAGGACGGTCCGTTCACCAGATGGATTCCACCCACTCGGGGTGGTCGATGAACGGGTTCCGGTTGTGCTGGTACTGGTCGAATATGACGTCGTTGCGCCGCTGTTCGAAGGTGTCCGGCGGGTCCTGCTCGCTCCACGTCTTCAGTACGGAGAGCCTGCCGATGTTCGGTGCGGAGCCGTTCGACACGCTGTCGTTGGGTTCGAGGTCGGCGAAGGAGTCGTCGCCCTCGTAACGCACCGCCATGTAGAGGATCATGCGGGCCACATCGCCCTTGACGGCGTCGCGCGGTTCGAAGGAGTCGCTGTCGGTGTAGTTGCCGGGCGCCGCGCTCAGCTCGGTGCCGCCGTTGTCGAAGTCCTTGTTGCCGCGGGTGGAGTTGACCGAGACGTCCTCCGGGCGCAGATGGTGGATGTCGGTGCCGGGGCCCGTGGCCGTGCCGAAGTCGCCGTGGGACTTGGCCCAGACGTGCTCCCGGTTCCACTGGCCGACGTTGCCGCCGTTGTCGCTCTTGGGCTCGGAGCGTCCGGTGTACAGGAGGATCACGTTGGAGGAGTTGGCCGGGTCCTGGTCGGTGCTCTTCAGCGCGTCCCAGACCTGGCTGTAGGTGAGCTTGGACTGGTCGCTGATGATCGTGTGCAGGGCGCCCTTGAGGTCGGTGCCGGTTTTGCCGAGCGCGTCCTGGTAGTACGTGTCGTCCAGTGCGCCGAGCGGGGTGGCCGATGCCGCCGGGGCCGGTGGTGTCGCGGCCGGCGCGGCGGCCGCGGTGCCGGCGAGCACCGCGAAGGCGGCGAACGTGGCCAGCAGCGGGCGCCGGCAGGAAAGGTGACGACGGGACATGTGGGGTGTCCTCTCCGGAAATACGGGCACCGCGGCGCCGTCACAGGGTGGGGGGCGGCTCCGCGGTGGTCGTGTTACTAGGTGGTCAGCGGGAGCCTTCCACACGCACCGTGACCAAGGTGTGAACCCTGCGTACTTATCATGTGCAGATCAAGTGAGGGCCGGTGCCGGGCTGCCACGGGCGTCTCGGCAGGCCTCGGATGCGCCGCCGTCGGTGCGGGGCGAGAATTGCCGCAAGGACGAGGAGGCGGCATGAGCGACGAGCCCGAATCCATATCCGTACGGGGCGTGACCCCCGACAGCCTTCTGCACACCGGTGCCAGCGACAATCCGTCGGCGGAGGACGTGGTCCTTGCCTCCGGGCGGGACCTGACACCCCGGAATCTCGAGTGGGCGGAGCGCCGGCTGGCCAGGGAGGGCCGGGCGGCCATCGAGAAGCAGCTGCCGTAGTCACCCGCAGCCGGGCGTCCGCCGCGGCCACCGGCGGATGCCGGCGGCCCGGTGCGCCCGGCCGCGGTGGCGGTGCGGCGGTGCGGCATGGTGGCGCGGCGGCCGCAGGCTGTGCGGGCGTACGTCGGCGTGCGGCCGGAGCCCCGGGTGCCGCAGATTGTGCGGGCGTACGGCGCTGCTCGGATAGCCTGAACGCAATATGAACCGTTTGACGACGTCAGGGGCTGGTTACGACCTCGCCCGATTCCCCGAGAACCCCCGCGACCCGTTCCAGGCCTGGGACGCGGCCGACGAATATCTGCTCCGGCATCTGGAGGGGGCCGACGGTGCCGAGCCGGTCGGCCTCTCCGGACGTGTCGTGATCGTCGGCGACCGCTGGGGCGCGCTGAGCACAGTGCTGGCCGCGCACCGCCCCGCACAGATCACCGACTCCTACCTCGCGCAGCGGGCGACGGCGGCGAATCTGGAGCGCAACGGGGCCGGCCCCGATGCCGTACACCTGCTGTCCGCCCGTGACGCACCGCCGGACCGTATCGACGTGCTGCTCGTCCGTGTGCCCAAGAGTCTGGCGTTCCTGGAGGACCAGCTGCACCGGCTCGCCCCCGCCGTCCATGCCGGCACCGTCGTCATCGGCACCGGCATGGTGAAGGAGATCCACACCTCCACCCTCAAACTGTTCGAGCGGATCATCGGCCCCACCCGCACCTCGCTCGCGGTCAAGAAGGCCCGGCTCATCCACTGCACGCCGGACCCCTCCCTCGCCCGCACCCCCAGCCCCTGGCCCTACCACTACGACCTGCCCGACGACGTCGGGACGGTCGCCGGCCGGACCGTCGTCAACCACGCCGGGATCTTCTGCGCGGAGCGGCTCGACATCGGTACCCGATTCCTCCTGAAGCACCTGCCGGTGCGCAGCGGACCCGACCGGGTCGTCGACCTCGGCTGCGGCAACGGGGTCCTCGGCCTGGCCGCCGCGCTCGCCAACCCCGAGGCCGAACTCACCTTCGTCGACGAGTCCTACCAGGCACTGGCCTCGGCTGAGGCGACCTTCCGGGTCAACGCGGGGCCGGACGCCGAAGCCCGGTTCGTGGTCGGCGACGGGCTGGCCGGAGCCGAGCCCGCCGGAGCGGACCTCGTCCTGTGCAACCCGCCGTTCCACTCGCACCAGGCCACCACGGACGCGACCGCCCGGAACATGTTCCACGGGGCCCGCGCCGCGCTGCGTCAGGGCGGCGAACTGTGGGTGGTGGGCAACCGGCACCTCGCCTACCACACCCAGTTGCGCCGGATCTTCGGCAACTGCACCACAGTGGCCGGCGACCCCAAATTCGTCGTGCTGCGCGCAGTCAAGCGCTGAGGGGCACGCCCCGGGTGCTCGCGCCCCTTCCGGATTCTTGCAACACGTTCTACTGTGTGCGCCGCCGCACACGGGCGACGCGAAGCGAGACTCCTGGAGGGGCCGTGCACCTCGAATACACGCCTGAACAGCAGCAGTTGCGCAATGAGCTGCATACGTACTTCGCGTCCCTGGTCCCCGACAACGCCTACGCGCGCTACGCCGACCCCGCCGCGCAGAAGCGCTTCTACCGGGAGACGATCAGACGTCTGGGTACCGACGGCTGGCTCGGCGTCGGCTGGCCCACGGAGTACGGCGGCCGCGGCCTGTCCCCGATGGAACAGTTCATCTTCTTCGACGAGGCGGCCCAGGCGGGCGTCCCGTTGCCGCTGATGGCCCTGAACACCGTCGGCCCGACGATCATGCAGTTCGGCACCGACGAGCAGAAGGCCTACTTCCTGCCGAAGGTCCTTGCCGGGGAGATCGACTTCGCGATCGGCTACAGCGAACCCGACGCGGGCACCGACCTTGCCGCCCTCAAGACCCGGGCGGTGCGCGACGGCGACACGTACGTCGTCAACGGGCAGAAGATCTGGACGACCAACGGCGACACCGCGGACTGGGTCTGGCTCGCCGCCCGCACCGATCCGGACGCCCCGCCCCACAAGGGCATCACCATGCTCCTCGTCCCGACGTCCGACCCCGGCTACTCCTGCACCCTCATCAACACCCTCGCCTCGCACGACACCACGGCCAGCTACTACGAGAACATCCGTGTTCCTGTCTCCCGCCGGGTCGGTGAGGAGAACAAGGGCTGGCGGCTCATCACCAACCAGCTCAACCACGAACGCGTCACCCTCGCCGCCCACGGCACCATGGCCATCCGGGCCCTGCACAACGTCCGGCGCTGGGCCGCCGACACCCGCCTCGCCGACGGCCGCCGTGTGATCGACCTCGGCTGGGTCCGCGCCCGCCTCGCCCGCACGCACACCCGGCTCGACGCGATGAAACTCCTGAACTGGCAGATGGTGTCAGCCGTCCAGCACGCCACCCTCACCCCGCAGGACGCCTCCGCCGTCAAGGTCTACGGCTCCGAGGCGCGTCGCGACGCCTACGCCTGGCTCATGGAGGTCGTCGGCTCGGCGGGACCGCTGAAGGAGGGCTCGGCGGGCGCCGTCCTGCACGGCGAGCTCGAACGCGGATACCGGTCCGCCGTCATCTTCACCTTCGGCGGCGGCAACAATGAGATCCAGCGGGAGATCATCTCGTGGATCGGCCTCGGGATGCCGCGGGTACGCCGCTGAGCACCGCGTGAGCGCCGGTACGCCGCCCAGCAGGAGGTACGAGCTCATGACGGACGCCGACCCCGGGCTCTTCGGGCCCGCATCGGTCACCTGGCAGATGCACGGCGACCCGATGATGTGGGTCGCCGGCGTACGCGCCCTGTACCTCCAGGCGCTCCATCCGCGCGCGGTGCGCGGCGTCATGCAGAACTCCGACTTCCGCAAGGACGCCTGGGGCCGGCTGATGCGCACGGCGGGCTTCGTCGGGACGATCACCTACGGCACCACCGAAGCCGCGGAGAAGGCCGGCGCCCGGGTCCGCAGGATCCACCGGCTCCTCGAAGTCACCGACCCGCTGACCGGCGAGACCTACGGAGTCGGCGAACCGGACCTGCTGTTGTGGGTGCACTGCGCCGAGGTCGACTCCTACCTCCAGGTCGAGCGGCGCTCCGGCTACCCGCTCACCGACGCGCAGGCCGACCGGTACGTCGACGAACACCGCACCAGCGCCCGCCTCGTCGGTCTTGACCCGGCCGGCGTTCCTGCGACGGCTGCGCAACTGGCCGCCTACTTCGAGCGGGTCCGGCCCCAGCTCGCCTCCTCGCCCGAGGCGTCGGACGTCGACGACTTCCTGCGCCGGCCACCGGTCCACCCGCTGCTCCTGCCGGCGCGCGCCGTGCTCTGGCGGCGCGTCGCGACACTCGCCTACCAGTCGCTGCCGCCGTACGCGCACGAGCTGTACGGCAGACCCGCACCGCCGGCGGCCACCGTCGACCGCCGCCTGCGCACCACCGGAACCGTCCTGCGCACCATTCCGTCGAAGCTGCGCTGGCAACTCCCGCCCGGTCACATTGTGAACGCGATGGCGCGACTCGGACCCGGTAGCCGCCCCACCCCGTACAAACTGAAAAGGCAGGCAGCCATACTGGACGGGCCGGGGAGGGCGCAGCAACAGTAGGCGGAGCGACGGGGGCGACAGCAGGGATGGCGGAAACCAGGCTGATCCAGAGCCGGTACCGACTGCTCGATCTGATCGGGCGCGGCGGCATGGGCGAGGTGTGGCGTGCCCGCGACGAATCGCTCGGCCGACAGGTCGCCGTCAAATGTCTCAAGCCGATGGGGCCGCAGCACGACCAGGACTTCACCCGCATCCTGCGCGAGCGCTTCCGCCGGGAGGGCCGGGTCGCCGCCGCCCTCCAGCACCGGGGCGTCACCGTCGTCCACGACTTCGGTGAACACGAGGGCGTGCTCTATCTGGTGATGGAGCTCCTGGACGGCCGCAACCTGAGCCAGCTCCTGGAGGACAACAAGCAGCACCCGCTGCCCGTCGACGACGTCGTGGACATCGCCGAGCAGGTCGCCGACGCCCTCGGCTACACCCACCAGCAGGGCATCGTCCACCGCGACCTCAAGCCTGCCAACATCATGCGGCTGGCCGACGGGACGGTGAAGATCTGCGACTTCGGCATCGCCAGGCTCGGCCACGACATCTCGGTCACCTCCCGCCTCACCGGTGTCGGCATCGCCATGGGCACCCCGCACTACATGTCGCCGGAGCAGATCAGCGGCGGCCAGGTCGACCACCGCAGCGACCTCTACTCGCTGGGCTGCGTGCTGTACGAGATCGCCACGGGCGTCCCGCCGTTCGACCTCGACGACGCCTGGGGTGTGCTCGTCGGGCACCGCGACACCCCGCCCGAACCCCTGCGGACCCACCGCGCGGAGCTGCCCGGGTTCTTCGACCGTGTCGTCCTGGAACTGCTGGCCAAGGCCCCGGACCAGCGGCCGGCCGACGCGGGCGACCTGCGCCGCCGCATCGCGGTCGGCCGCACCGGCGAACAGCCGCACCTGGAACCGACCGGGCGGGTGCTGCTCGCACCGCCCGCCCTGGTCGAGCATCCCGGCGGACCCGCCGCATCCGCACCCCGCCTGCCCGCCTGGACCCGTGGGATGACCACGGGTCACAAGGTGACGCGCAGCGTGACCGTACCGCCGGATTCGTTCGACCATTCGGCGGGTCTGACCGGCGCATGGACCACCGGCCTCAGCGGGCCGGCCGGGGCCGAGCGGCCCACCCCGGACCCGGGGCTCCTCTCGACGCTCGCCAACCGGCACAGTGCCGGCCTCAACCTCGGCCGGCTCGGCCACTGGGACGAGGCGCACGAGGTCCACCGGGCGGTCGCCGCCGAACGCGAGAGCGCCCTGGGCACCGATCACCCCGACACGCTCGCCAGCCGGTACGAGGTGGGGTTCACCCTCAGCCGGACCGGACACGCGGCTGACGCGCTGCGGGAGTTCGACCGGGTGGCCCAGGGCCGCGAACGCACCCTGGGCCCCGACCACCCGGACACCCTCGCGGCCCGCCAGGAGATGGGTTACGTACTGGGCCGGCTCGGCCGTCACTTCGAGGCCCACCAGCTGTACGCCGCCGTCCTGGCCTCCCGGGAACGCTCCATGGGGGCCGACCACCCCGACACCCTGCGCTGCCGCCACAATCTCGCGTTCAACCTCAGCAGGCTCGGCCGGCTCGAGGAGTCGTACGCCATGGCCCGGGACGTGGCGACAGCGCGCGCCCGGCTCCTCGGCGCCGCCCACCCCGACACCCTCGTCACCCGCTACGAGGTCGGCTACACCCTGGGCCGGCTCGGCCGCTGGACGGAGGCCCTGCAGACCTACACGGAGGTCGTCCAGGCCCGGTCGCGGGTCCTGGGCGCCGACCACCCGGACACCCTCGCGGCCCGCTACGAGGTGGGGATCAGCCTCGGCCGGCTGGGCCGCAGCGCCGAGGCCCTGGAGCTCTACCGCGGGCTCGTCGACGACCGGACCAGGGTCAGTGGCCCCGCCGACCCCGAGACCCTTCGCGCCCGCCACGGGCTGGGCGTCAACCTGGGCCGGCTGGCCCGCTGGGAGGAGGCGCTGGCCGAATCCCACGAGGTGTGCGCGCACCGCGAGCGTGTTCTGGGCGCCGACCACCCCGACACCCTGGTGAGCCGCCGCGAGGTCGCCGTCGGCCTCGGCTGGCTGGGGCGCTGGGCCGAGGCTCTCAAGGTGTACCGGCAGGTCGCCGAGGCCCGCACCCGGATTCTGGGGGCCGACCACCCCGACACGCTCTCCGGCCGCAATGACGAGGCGCACTGCCTCGAACAGCTCGGCAGGGGCCCGGAGGCCGTCGAGCTCTACCGGCAGGTGGCGGCGCTGCGACAGCAGCGTGGCATCCCGCAGCACTGAGACCGACCGGCAGAGGGGGTGTCCCGGCGGGACCTCTGGTCCGGGCCGCGTGTCCGTGTTACCAAGGGGCATGCCCGTACGAGACAGCTATGACGCAGTGATCGTGGGCGGCGGCCACAACGGCCTGGTCGCCGCCGCCTACCTCGCCCGCGCAGGACAGTCGGTCCTGGTCCTGGAACGGCTGGCCACCACCGGCGGAGCGGCAGTCTCGACCCGCCCCTTCGCCGGGGTCGACGCCCGGCTGTCGCGCTACTCCTATCTCGTGTCACTGCTCCCGCAGAAGATCGTCCGCGATCTCGGCCTGGACTTCGCCGTACGCAAACGGACCGTCTCCTCGTACACCCCGGCCGTCCGTGAGGGGCGTGCCACCGGGCTGCTCGTCGGCGGCGACCGCACCCGCGACTCCTTCGCCGCGCTCACCGGATCGGACCGGGAGTACGAGGCGTGGCAGCGGTTCTACGGACTCACCGGGCAGCTCGCCGAGCGGATCTTCCCCACGCTCACCGAGCCGTTGCCCACCCGCGACGCGCTGCGGGAGCGGATCGGCGACGCGGACGCCTGGCGGATGCTGTTCGAGGAACCCATCGGTGTCGCCGTCGAGGAGAACTTCGACGACGACCTCGTCCGGGGCGTCGTGCTCACCGACGCCCTGATCGGCACCTTCGCCGACGCGCACGATGCCTCACTGCTCCAGAACCGCTGCTTCCTCTACCACGTGATCGGCGGAGGCACCGGCGACTGGGACGTCCCGGTCGGCGGCATGGGCGCGCTCACCGATGCCCTCGCGGGGGCCGCGCTCGCCGCCGGTGCGCAGATCCGGACCGGGCACGAGGCGATCCGCATCGACACCGACGGGTCGCACGCCGAGGTGACGGTGCGGACGGACAGCGGTGAGCCCACCGTCGGCGCGCGCCGTGTCCTGGTCAACGCCTCGCCGCAGGCGCTGGCCGCTCTCCTCGGCGAGGAGCCGCCGCCGCCCGCCGAAGGCGCACAGCTGAAGGTGAACATGCTGCTCACCCGGCTGCCCCGGCTGCGCGACCACTCCGTGGACCCGCGCCAGGCGTTCGCCGGAACCTTCCACATCGCCGAGGGGTACGGACAACTCGGCGACGCCTACCGGGACGCGGCGGCGGGCCGGCTGCCCGCCGCCCCGCCCTCGGAGATCTACTGCCACTCGCTCACGGACCCCTCGATCCTCGGCGCGGATCTCGCCGCCCGCGGCTACCAGACCCTGACCCTGTTCGGCCTGCACACCCCGGCGCGCCTGTTCGCCGCGGACAACGACGCCACCCGCGCCACCCTGCTCAAGGCCACGCTCGCCGAGCTCGACGCCCATCTGGAGGAGCCGCTCGCGGACTGTCTGGCGCTCGACGCGGACGGCGCGCCGTGCATCGAGGCGAAGACACCGCTCGACCTCGAACAGGACCTGCGGCTGCCCGGCGGCCACATCTTCCACCGGGACCTCGCCTTCCCGTACGCCACCCCGGAGACCGGCCGCTGGGGCGTGGAGACCGCGCACGCCAACGTCCTGCTCTGCGGGGCGGGCGCGGTGCGCGGCGGAGGGGTGAGCGGGGTCCCCGGCCACAACGCCGCGATGGCGGCGCTGGGCCGGTGACCGGTAACCCTACTGACCGAACACGCCCCGCAGCGCGCCGATCTTGCGCGGCAGGTCGTACTCCGCGCCGCCCTCGTGCCCGTTGTACGTGAACACCTCGATCTGCGCCGGACCGGCGTAGCGGTGGTAGGCGGCGAACACGGTGGACGACGGGCAGACCTTGTCCATCAGCCCCACGGAGAACCACGCGGGAGCGGTCGCCCGCGCCGCGAAGTTGACCGCGTCGAAGTAGGAGAGGGTCTCCATCGCCTCGTCGATCCGGAAGCGGTGTCCGGACAGCCAGCGGGCGATCTCCGCGTACGGCCCCGCGTCCGTGATCTGCGAGGCGCGCCGGTAGTGGCAGAGGAACGGCACATCGGCGACGGCCGCCACGACGTCGTCCCGCAGCCCCGCCACGGCGAGCGCGAGGCCACCGCCCTGGCTGCCGCCGAGCACCGCGATCCGCGAGGCGTCCACGGCGTCATGGGTCTTCGCCGCGTCGACGGCCCGCACCGCGTCCGTGATCAGCCTGCGGTAGTAGTGCCGGTACGGGTCCTCGATGCCCCGGGTGAGGAACCCGGGGGAGGAGGAGCCGTTTCCGTCCGGGCCGATGTCCACGGTGTCGGCGGTGTTCTTGCCGCCACCGCCCTGACCGCGGTTGTCCATCACCAGATGGGCGTAGCCCAGGGCGCTCCAGGTGAGCCAGGAGTAGGGGATGCCGCGGCCGCCGTTGTACCCGATGTACTGCACGACGGCCGGCAGCGGACCCGAGCGTTCCCGGGGGAGCATCAGCCACGCCTTCACCGGCTGGCCGCCCCAGCCGCGGAACGTCACGTCGAACACGTCGACGGTGGCGAATCCGGCGTCGTACGGGACGAACTCGGCGTCCAGATCGTGGCGGGTGCTTTCGGCGAGGGTCTTCTCCCAGAAGGCGTCGAAGTCGGCTGGCTCCTCCGGCTCCGGCCGGTAGTCGCGCAGCCGGTCCAGGGGCATGTCGAACAGCAAGGGTCTAGCTCCTCTTCAGGATGAGGTCGAGGGTTGCACCGTGGTGTTCAGTCGTGTCGGCGGTGATCCGGATTCCGGTGCCGGTCCGGGCCACGGTGATGCCCGGGTCGGCGGAGACGACGCTCAGATCGCGACGGGCCAGGTCCAGTACGACGGAGGACCGCAGCTGCGTCGGGTCGGACAGCGAGACGGTCACCGTCTTGCCCTCCGGCCGCACCAGGACCGAGGCCGGTCCGTCCGCGGTGAGTTCCTGCGCGGTCCCCGCGGTCCAGAAGTTCGCGGCGAGGAGCCCGTCCGCGCAGCGGCGTACCGCGTGCACGGCGGTGGTGCCGGCGATCAGCTTCACCGGGGGCGCCGCCGACCACTGCTTCGTACGCTCGGCGGAGGCCATCGGCGCCTGCAGCCAGAAGTATCCGGCCTGGTCGGGTGCGGTGCCGTGGTCCTGCCACAGCGTCAGATACGGGCGGGTGACGGAGGTGTCCGTGCCGTACTTGAGGTTGATCTCGCGCCAGGTCGCCGTCCGGTCCTCGCGCAGACCGTGCAGGGTCACGGCCTCGGGGAAGACGTAGCCGCCGGTCCCGGCGACATGCAGCCATCGCACCTTGTCCAGCGTCGCCGACCACCCGGCGTCCGCAGGGGCGGCCTGTCCGTTGACGAGCAGTGCCGCCGCAGGGTCCCGCAGCTTCCGGTTCTCCACGATCGTCTCGGCCGTACCCGCGTCCGCGCTGATCCCGGAGCCGACGCACGCGATGACGTCGTCCAGGCAGAACCAGCTCTTGAAGCCGTGCAGCGAGCTGCCGAACGCCCGCAGCTCCATGCCGTACGCGCCGAGCGTCGTTCCCGCTTGCGCGGCGCCGCCCGCCCAGTCGGTGGTGCTGGTGGTGCGCTGCCCCGCCGCGTCGGCCGGCCGGCCCGCGAGAACAGTCGTCCCGGCCAGCCGGGCGGGGTCGACCGTGGGCCAGTAGTCCTCGCTGTAGTGGCCGAGGTCGTTCGTGTACAGGAGCACCATTCCGTCGGACAGGTGCCAGGCGTGCAGGTTCTCGTTCTGGATCGACTCGTAGTTGTAGATCCGGGACGAGTACGCGGAGATGCCGAGGGCGAACGAGGGCCGGTGGTGGGCCGCCTTGTCCATCCGGGGGTGCTGCTTGTGCGCGACCAGCGGACCGCGGGCCGGCACCGGGGACGCGATGACGTTCCTGGCCGCGACGAGGGAGGCGAGGTCGGTGACGGCGAGGAAGTCCCGGTAGGTGTCCTCGGCGATCCACTGCTTGACCAGGGAGGTGAACCGGTCGGCGGTCTCACCCGGGAAGCTCGGGATCAGCCGCACCACCGCCTCGATGACCGTCTGCGCCGAGACATGGCCCTGCTTGCTCGGGCGGGCGATCTCGCGCCCGCAGACCGACGCCATCACATCGCCGCGCGCCAGGAGTGGGTCGAAACCCTCGTCGACCCAGAGGCGGACGTTGTCGAGGTCGGGATCGGTCACCGTCCACGACGTGCCCGCGAGGAGGTTCAGCAGCCGGGAGAGGTTGTTCAGCAGCTCCTTGCCGTAGCCGCCGTTGTACGGGTGCTTGTAGTGCTGGAGGAACGAACCGTCGGAGTAGAAGCCCTCGCCCGTGCCCTCGGCCGCCGCGCTCGCGTCGTTGAAGGCCAGGACGCTGTTGGCGCCCGAACCCTCGACGTCCGAAAGAGCGTCACGTACCCGGACGAGATCGCCGCCGCTGTCGCGGAGCACCGCGTTCACGGCGACGACGGTGGAGATCCACACCCGGTTGGCACCGGTCGCGATCTGCCGGTCGGCCCGCCAGAGGTTCGGGTCGGGCGTGTAGCTGCGGACGGCGTCGTTGATCCGGCCGAGCCGCTCCGCACCGAGTGCGTCGTACAGCAGCACGGTCGCGTCGTTGAGCGCGAGCGCGGAGCCGATCTCCCAGTCCCAGTCGTTGTCGAACCGGGTGTGCCCGGGGCCGTACCGGTTCGTCAGCATCCAGTCGATGCCCGCCACGAGCAGGTCCCGGAGCGCGGTGTCGCCGTACTGGACGGTGCCGGGGACGGCCCATGCGGTCGCCACGGTCGCGAGGCGCTTGAACGACGTCGTGACGTGGTTGGAGAGCGTGGTGCTGGTCAGGTCGGGGAAGAGCCCGTCGGTACGGGACGGGTCCAGGCCCTTCGCGGATGTCGTCGCGGCCTTGCCGATCCGGGCCACGGCCGCGGCGATCTGCGGGTCCGTGAGGTCGAGGCCGGGGCCGCCGGTGAGCAGGGTGTGCCACCGGGTCCGCAGCGAGGCTGCGTCGTCGACCGGGTCCGCGGCGTGTGCGGTGCCCGCCGCGAGCGTGAACGGCAGGGCGGCGGCCGCGCCGAGCGCCGCCGCACCGGCGAGGACGGTGCGGCGGGTGGTGGTGCCGGTGGTGCCTCGGGTGGTGCCTGGGTTCATGGTGCGGCCCTCACAGAAGGTGTCGGCGGTCGACGGCCGCGGCGAGCGCCGCATGGCCGGAAGGGTTGGGGTGGAGCCCGTCGCCGCTGTCGAACGCGGGCAGCATCCGCTCCGGGTGGTCCGGATCGCGCAGCGCGCCGTCGAAGTCGGCGACGGCGTCGAAGAGCCGGCCGGTCCGCACGGCCGCGTTGATCCGCTGCCGCACCGTCTCCAGCTCGGGAGTCCAGCGTGTCCAGCCGCCGAACGGCGTGATGGTCGCGCCGACCACGCGCAGTCCGGCGTCACGGGCGCGCAGCACCAGCTGCCGGTAGCCGGCCAGGACGAGCGCCGGGTCGGTCTGGCTGGGCGGCTGCTGGAGGTCGTTGACCCCGAGGTGGACCAGAACGGTACGCAGCCCGGGCAGGGACAGCACATCGCGGTCGAAGCGGGCCTGCCCGCCAGGACCGAACCGGGCGTCGTCGAGCAGTACCCGGTTACCGCTGATCCCGAGATCGGCGACCGCCGCGCCGGGCAGGCGCCTGGCCAGCTGGTCCGGCCAGCGCAGATCGGCGTCGTCGGGCGTGCCGACGCCCTCCGCGATGGAGTCGCCGAGCACCGCGATCACCGGCCCGTGCGCGCCCGTCACCTCGACACCCGTCAGCAGGAACACCGAAGTGGTGCGCACTCCGTCGACGTCGTGCGAGGCATGGGTGTTGCGGTGGAACGACAACGGCCCCGTCGGGCCGGGCAGTTCGGTCCGGACCGTCAGCAGGGTGCCCTCGGCGGCCCGCAGTCCCCCGACCGCGTCACTGGTCAGCGAGGCGCCCGCGGCCAGCCAGGCCTGCCGCTTCCCGCCGAACGTCACGGGCCTGTCACCCGCGGTCACCGGGCCGATCAGCACCGGCACCGTCCCGAAGGCGTGCCCGTAGCGCAGCCGGACCTGGCCGCCGGCCGACAGCCGTACGTGTGCGGTGAACGTGCCCTGTGTCAGCCCTGCGCTCGCCACCGTGTCGGTTGGCGTCGGCGCGGTCTGCGCGGTCGCCCACGACGTCGTCCAGCGTGAGCGGCGCGCCCCTGTGGCCGGTGTGCCGGCTGCCTGCGCCCCCTGGGCCGTCGCCACGACCGCGGCCAGTCCGGCCGCCGCAGTCAGTACCCCGCGTCTCGCGGGTCCCCGGCCGCTCACTGGGGGCACGCACCGGTCGGGTCGTACGCGCTGCCGTAGGTGCCCACGGCGTCGCCGCCGGTGTTCCCGCTCATCGTGTTCGTGCAGACGGGCCCCTGGGGGGTCCGCATGAACTTGATGCCGCCACCGGCGTTCCCGGTGATCGTGTTGCCGTAGACGCTGGTGTCGATGCCGTCGGCCGCGGTGTCACCGCCGAGCCGGATGCCCGCTCCGGTGTTGTCGTGGATGGTGTTGTAGCGGAAGATGTTGCCGCTGCCGCGCGCGTCCAGACCGCCGGAGCTGGAGTCCTTCTGCTGGCTGCAGTCGTTGTACTCGACGTAGTTGTTCGTCGAGTTCTCCTTCACGTCGACGCATTCGTTGCCGCGCGTGGCGATCGTGTTGTGGTGGATGCGGTTGTTCCGGCTGATGTCGGCTGCCGCGTCCGGGGCGCCGTTAGCGCCCTGCTGCTCGGGGGCAGTGCCGAGGTAGATGCCCTCGCCGTTCTTGCCGCCGCCGCCGAACTTGAAGTCGGCGACGCCGCAGTCGGTGATGGTGTTGCCGGAGATGTCGGCGCCGGTCACCAGATAGCGTACCCGCAGGCACTCGTCGGCAGCGTTCTTGAGGGTCATCCCGGTGATGCTCAGACCGCCCACACCGTTCCCGGGAGTCGTGCTCATGACATATATGAGCTTGAGGCGGTACCCGGACACATCGGTGGACGACCCGTGCAGTCCGTCCACCGTGAAGCCGCTCAGAGTCGTCGAATCGTGCTGCACCTGAATGATCCGCGCGTCGCCGGCCCCCTTCACCACGGCGTTCGCCGGGCCGGTGATGGTGACGCCGGCGCGCTTGGTCACGACATCCTGCTTGTACGTACCGGCGGCGAGGTTCACCACCGCGCCCGTCGGCGCCAGATCGACCGCCTTCTGGATCGTGGCGAGCGGGGAGCCCGCCGACGTACCGGAGTTGGTGTCGCTTCCGGCAGGTGCCACGTAGTAGGCGGTCGCCGCCGCGGCGGCCACGGACGGCGGGGGGAAGGCGAGCGGGGTGCCGACCGCGAGCGCGGCTACGAGGGTGGTGCGCAGTGCATGGCTCATGAGGTGTGCCTCCTGGGATCAGCGAAGGACAGAGCGAGCAGTACGGGAATGCTCGGGCCGAGCAGCAGTGGCCCGAGCGGTACGACGAGAGAGAGCAGTACGGCGGAGATCACCGCACCGAGCAGGGCGGTGCCGCGGGCTGCCGAACCGAAGCCGAGCGCCAGCGCGCCCAGGGTCCAGGTGCGGACGGTGCCGGCCGGCGCCCGGCCGGCCTCGGCCGCGAACGCCACATGATGGATGACCAGGGCGGCCGCGATGCCCATCTGGGCGGCGAGCAGCACGAAGGTCCACGGCTCCGAACGGCCCAGCAGATGAACGATGTTGGCGGCCAGGACGGCCCCGGCGGCCGTGGACGCGAGCGAGTGCCGCCACAGGCTGCGCCAGTATGTGGGGAAGGACCTGAACGTATTGCTGAAACAGTGGCTGTCGCCCTCGGCCCGCCAGCGCTGGAGCCCGTGCGCCATCGCGGCGAGGGCGGGAAGCCAGGTCACGACCCCCAGCGACAGTACGGCGAACGCGGCTCCGGCGGCTGCCGGGTAGGCCACGAACTCCAGCCGCCGCAGCAGCGTCGGCCAGCCGGACGAGAGAGTTGCCTGCATGGTCAGCCGACCTTTCCTGTGTACGGTTCCGCCACGTCGAGCAGCGCGACGCCGTCCAGCTCCAGCCGGGTCGCGGCCACGACGTAGGGGGCGTCGCCCTCGCTGAGCAGCACGGCGGCGGCATCGGCGTGGACACCGGCGGTACGGATCCGCCGGGCGACGGGGGAGAGCAGCACGGTCTCGGTACCGAAAGTCACGCCCTGGCCCTCCGCGCACGCGACCCGGGTGGCATCCGGCTCCGTTCCCGGGGTGATCGTGGTGAGGAACAACCCCTCGGACGACCGCCCCGTGGTCGAGCGCAGGGTGTGCAGGGTGCGGGTGAGACGCAGTCCGGGCGTGCTCGACGTCGGATTGGCCTCCACCTCGGTGACCTCCCCGACGACGCGGCCATCGGCGGGGGCGAACTGCCGCAGCCGGGCCGCGGCCGCCCCGGAACGGATCAGCCGGGTGCCGTCCGGCTGCGGCTCGGTCGGCCGGTCCGTCTGCAGCAGGAACGTCCACTCCCGCTCCGTGTCCGCCTCGGCGAGGTCCAGCAGCACCAGGCGCCCCGACGGGGTGAACACCAGCGTCCGGTCGAGTCGCCGCACCCCCAGCGCGGGGTCGTACATCTTGGCGATCTCCGCCGTGGAGTGGGCCCATCCGCAGTCGGGAGAGACGAGCACATCGCGCTGTCCGGCCTGCCGCTCGAAGGGGATGTCCCGGTACACGTGATACCGGTCCTCGTCCGCGTACCCCTGCCCGTCCACCAGCAGCAGATTGTGGTGCGCGGCCTTCTTGCGGTTGCTGTAGCCCTCGTCCACGGCGAGGAACGCACCCTGCGAGACGAACACGAACGAACCCGAATCGGGGTGGTGATGACCCTGGTTGAGAGTCTCCCAGCCCTTCTCCACCCGGTGCTTCTCCGCGGTCTCCCACGCCCGGTGACCCCCGCCCGGACTGGCCTTGAACGACACCAGCGTGGCGTCGTCGTCCCAGCCGGTGCGCGCCGCCAGCAGCCCCAGGTCCGGGAAGAACGCCCGCGTCTCGGTGGGCCGGGCCGCGGGCACGGACGGGTCGTACCAGAGGTATTCCAGATAGGCCTCCGGCAGGATTCCCGGCCGCACACCGCTCTCGGCCGCCTCCGGCCACAGCAGTTCGCCCGATGCCAGATCGCCCATCCACTGGGCCTCGGGGATCGCGTACTGGGCGGCCAGGCGGTAGTAGAGACCGGCGCTGTGGCCGCTGCGCCGGTCATGGCAGTCGCCGTGGTCGACGTTGAACGCGAACCCGGGCGCCGTCTGGTGCAGCCGGTAGCGGAAGGTGTGGGACATGAATCCGCCCCTGTCCCACCAGTCGATGCCCTCCGCCTCCTTCAGGAGATCCAGATGGATGGCGAGGAACGGCACGCCGTAGCGCCAGTAGACGACGCCCTCGGCATGCGAGCCGTCCTCGGGCATCAGGTCCAGGACGGTTGCGAGATTGTCCCTGGCGCGCTCGGTCCACTCCTCCTTGCCGAGCACGTACCCGGCCGTCGCCAGGCCCGCGTAGCAGATCCAGTTGTGGTTCTGCCAGTACGACGACGACCACCAGCGGCCCTCGCTCGCCACCGCGAACTCGTACATCCGCCGCCCCTGGAGCAGCAGTTTGTACCGCAGCAGCGCCTGCGCCCCGTCCGGCAGATCGTCACCGAGCCACCGGTAGGCGAGCGCCAGGTGGTGCAGCAGCCAGCCGGCGTCCAGGTCGTGGTCCGGCATATGCGCCCTGCCCCAGTGGGGCAGCCGCACCGCGGCCTCGATCCAGCGCAGGCTCTCCGCCAGATGCGCCCGGTCGCCGGAGACCCGGTAGGCAAGAGCCGGGTTGGAGGCGGCGGGGCCGAGCCAGGTGATGCTGGCCAGGGGGTGCGTACCGGGCGGGGTCAGCCCGCGGTGGCGGGCGGCCTCCTCGAACAGCCGCACCTCCTGCGCGGGGCGCGGGCCGGGCGGCGGGGTCGCCGAGAGCAACAAGGGTCAGTCCTCCGTGTGGAACCGCGCGGTACTGCCGTCGGCGAGGCAGACCGTCAGCCCGTCGTCGTCCAGATGTACGTCGGTCACCGCGGGTCCGGCCGATGCGGCCTGGTAGACCGATGCGAACGTGACCCGGTCGGTGTCGGCGGTGAAGTCCACCCGGGTCCTCACGCGTTGCGGATCGTCTGCCGGGCCCGGGCCCGGCCGGCTGACCGGGCGTACCGGCGCATCGGCCCGGTGGGTGTGCCAGCCGTGCAGTGTCTCGTCGCCGTACCAGGTGGTACGCGCCGCGCCCGCCGCCTGCACCTGCACGTCCAGTGCGGTGCCGGGGCGCAACTGTGCGGTGATGCGCCGGGAGTCGTCGGCCGTCACGGTCAGCAGGTCCACCAGATAGCCGTCGCCGGCCGCGATCCGCCGGACCCCGCGCACACCCTCGTACGCCGACGTCACCTCGGCGGTGACCGACCGGTCCCCCGAACCGAGCAGCGCTCCCGCGCACTCCGCCTGTTCCATGCCGTCCACCCGGAACGCGGGATGGGCTTCGGTGGACGCGTACAGATCACGGAACTCGGCGTGGGCGTAGGGCACCTGGCCGGGATCGGGCTGCCACGGCGTGGTGTCCCCGTAGAGATAGAGCGACAGCTTGTCCCGGTGGCCGTGCGAACCGCCGTGCGGGCCGAAGTCCAGCAGGGCGTGGATGCCCGCGACCCGCAGCACCGCGTAGCCGGCTTCGGTGAACAACGTGAGCGCACCGGCCGCGGGGCGCTCCGGCAGCGGCGGGCCGGTGAACCAGCCGCCCAGCTCCCGGTCCAGCCCGTCATCGGCCGGGCCCAGCTCGGCACGGGCCCGGCCGGCCACCGCGTCCAGCGCGGCGGATGGAACCAACTGCTGTGCCAGAGCAGCTAGTTCGAGCCACTCAAGTGCCAGCGGGTCACGCAGATAGGGGCCGTCGTGCAGGGCGGGCAGAATGCCGCCCGGCGTGGCGATCGCCGCCAGGACGTCCGTCATCCCGGCCAGCACACCCACCACATCCGACGGGAGGGTCTGAGGATCGGTGCCCCGCAGCGCCAGCAGCGCCGCACGCAGCACGAACCCGTGGTAGTAGGTGCTGCCCTCCCACTCCCAGCCGTCCTCGGCGACCGCGACGCGCAGATGCGCGTACAGCCCGCTGTCGCCCTCCAGCCACTCCTTGCCGCCTTCCCACTCCCGCCCGCGCGCCGCCGCGGCTCCCTGTCCGGCGGCGGCGCCCGCGGCGTTGAGCCAGGCGGTGTAGTTGGAGGCGAGCTGCCCCTTGCCGACCAGTACGGCGCGGGCGTCGAGTGCGGCCCGTTCCAGAGCGTCGAGCAGCGGCAGCACCCCGGCCAGATCGTCCGTCCCGTGCTCGGCGAGCGTCAGGACCGTGTGCCCGATGTTCACCGCCCAGATCGCGTCGCTCAGCGCCTGGTGGAAGAGCCGGCCGCGCAGCATCCAGTCCTGCGCCTCACCGTGCTGCGCGGCGGCCAGTTCCTCGTACAGAGCGGTGTACTCGACGAGCCTCGCCACAGCTTCGCCGCGCTCCCCGCGGTGGGCGAGCACCCGCAGGTGCCGCGCCCACGCCTGGTGCGACAGCACCAGCCAGGCACCGCGCACCGCCTCGTTGTCCACCCGGCAGCCGTACGCGCAGCGCGCACCGCCCTCGGGAAACGCTCCGGCGAGTGCGTCGCCGTGGTCCAGCTCCATACCGTGGGCCGGGCACACGTACGCGTGCCACCAGCCGCCGCGCTCCCGGGCGATCCGCCTCAACGCGGCCACACGCCACCGTCGATGTCGACCGTGGTGGCCGTGAGGAAGCCGGACGAGGGCGACGCCAGGTGGACGACGGCCGCAGCCACGTCCTCCGGCGTGCCGGCCCGGCCCACCGGGATGCCCGCTTCCATCGCCTGCTGCGCCGCGGGAGCGGTGAACGTGTCGTGGAACGCGGTGCCCTTGATGAAGCCGGGGGCGACGGTGTTGACCGTGATGCCGCTGCCGCCGAGCTCCTTGGCCAGACCCTTGGTGAACCCGCGGATCCCGGCCTTGGCGGCCGCGTAGGCGACCGATCCGGGACCGCCGCCGTTGTGCGCGGCGAGCGACGACATCGTGATGATGCGCCCGGCGGACGACTCCTTCAGATGCGGCAGTGCCGCCCGCACCGTACGGAACGTCGAGGTCAGATTGGTGTCGATGACCTGGTCGAAATGGTCGTCGGACATCTCGGCGATCGTTGCCCGCCCGATCAGATGGCCCGCGTTGCAGACCAGGACGTCCAGTCCGCCGAGGAATCCGGTGGCCTCCTCGACCAAGCGGTCCACCTCGGCCGTCACCGTCGCATCGGCCTGGAACGCCTTGGCCCGGCGGCCCAGCGCCTCGATCGCGGAGACCGTCTTCGCGGCCTCGTCGGCGGAGGAGTGGTAGTGGACGGCGACATCGGCGCCGGCCTCGGCCAGGGCGACGGCGATGGCGCGGCCGATGCCGTGGCCCGCCCCGGTCACCAGCGCGCGGGAACCTTGGAGATCAGCAGACATGGGGGGTAACCCTTTCGATAACCGGCCGTTGAGGACCGGGACCGGTCACTTGAGACCGGCGGTTGCGAAGCCCTGCACGAAGTAGCGCTGGCCGATCAGGAAGAGAATGACCATGGGCAGGGTGGCGAGCGTGGTGCCCGCCATCAGGAAGTGCCACTGGGGACCGTTCTCCGTCCTGAAGACGGAGAGCCCCACCTGGATGACCCGCAGACTGTCCGTCCGGGTCACCAGCAGCGGCCAGAGGAAGTTGTTCCAGGAGGACTCGAAGGTCAGCAGCGCCACCGTGATGAGCGCGGGCTTGACCTGCGGCGTCATGATCCGGGCGTAGATCCGGAACTCGCCCAGACCGTCCAGCCGGGCGGCCTCCTCCAGCTCCACCGGCAGGTCCAGATAGAACTGCCGGAAGAGGAAGACCGCGAACGGGGTGACCGCGCCGGGCACGATGAGCGCCCACCACGTGTCGAGCCAGCCGCTGCCGCCCTGACCGAACAGGTCGTTCCCGCCGGCCAGCGGCATGAAGCGGACGATCAGGAACTCGGGCAGCACCTTCGTGTACGTCGGGATCATCAGCGCCGCGATGAACAGGTAGAAGATGACCTCGCTGCCCCGGAACTTGATCCGGGCCAGCGAATACCCGGCCATCGAGGCGATCACCAGATTGAGCACGGTGTGACTGATCGCGATGATGAAGCTGTTGCGGGCGTACGTGGCGAAGGGAGCGGCCTTCAGCGCCTCGGTGTAGTTGCTGAAGTCCCAGTGCTCCGGCAGCAGTCCGGCGTCCTGCGACGCGATCTCGACCGGTGTCTTGAGCGAGGTCAGCACCATCCAGACGAACGGCACCACCATCAGCAGCGACACGGCGGACAGCGTCACATAGAGCGCGATCCGCCCGAAAGTGACCGGCTTCCCCTTGGCCGTGGGCCGGGGCGGGCGAGCGACGCCGGGCTTGTGCAGCTCAGTTGTGGCCACGGGTACCTCCCATGATCCGCCGGTTGACCAGGGTGAAGCCCATCAGCAGGGCGAACAGCACCAGGGACTGGGCGCAGGCGTAGCCGACGCGGAACTCCCGGAAGGCGGACTTGTAGATCTCGTACGTCATCATCGTGGTGCTGTTGGCCGGTCCACCCTCGGTGAGGATGTAGATCTGGTCGAACGACTGGAACGCGGTGATCATCGAGGTGATGAGCACGAAGAACGTCGCGGGCTTCAGCAGCGGCAGCGTGATGGAGAAGAACTGCCGGGCCTTGGACGCGCCGTCCACCGACGCGGCTTCGTAGAGCTCCTTCGGCAGGGACTGGAGCGCGGCGAGGTAGATGAGCATCTTCATGCCGATGCCCTGCCAGATGCCGACCAGGATCACCGAGGGCAACGCCCAGGTGGTCGACGAGAGCCAGGCCGGGCCGTCGATCCCGACGAACGAGAGAAGGGCGTTGAGCAGCCCGTTGCTCGGGTTGTAGATCCACAGCCAGACCAGGGCGATCGCCACCGTGGCGGTGACCTGCGGCAGGAAGATCGCGGTACGGAAGATGCCGCGCGCCTTCAGGCCCGTGTGCAGGGCGAGTGCCACCAGCAGCCCCAGCATCATGCCGAACGGCACGGTGAAGAAGGTGTAGACGACGGTGTTGACGATGGACTTGCGGAACACCGCGTCGTCCATCATCTCCTTGAAGTTGTCCAGCCCCACGAACTGCGGCGGCGTCAGCACGTCGTACTTCGTGAAGGCCAGGACGACCGAGGCGACCACCGGCAGGCCGATCCAGAGCGCCGCGTGCAGCAGGGCGGGGGCCACCATCAGCATGCCGGCCCGTTGCCGGCGGCGCCCCGGACCCGTCGGGGTCCTGCCGGTCCGCCGCTTGGCGGGCCGGGTCTTCTCAGGCGGGGAAGGCGGCCGCGCGGGCCGTGCCTTCAGTACGGATACAGCTCCCACAGTGGCGCCTCACATCCGGCCGATGGCGGCTTCGGCGAGACGGCCGAGTTCCGCGATGGCGTCCTTCGCGGACTGGTCGCCCACGATCGCGGGCTCCAGCGTCGGCTTGATCTTCTCGCGGATCTCCATCCAGGCCGGGGTGCCGCCCTCCGAGCAGGCGGCGCTCATGTTCTGGAGAGAGAGGTCGACGAACTTGTTCTCCTTCACATAGCTGGTGTTGCTGAGGTCCTTGAGCCCCGGCACCGAGCCGCGCTGCTTCACGGCGCCCAGGATCGACTCCGGGGTCGCGAGATACTGGACCAGCGCACGGGCGGCGGCCGGGTGCTTGGAGCTGGCCGACTGGGTGACGAGGGTGCCGCCCTGGAGCATCGCCGGCTTGCGGTTGGCCAGCACGAACGCACCGAGCTTGTCGTCCTTCAGGAGCTCTGGGTTCTGCAGGCGGACCTGCTCCCACAGGGCGCTGCTCGTCATCATCATCGACGCCTTGCCCGTCTGGACGTTCGCCGGTTCACCGAGTGCCGTCTTCTTGGCGTAGCTGGCGGAGCCGTCCTTGATGAGGTCCTTGAAGAACTGCAGAGCCTCGACACCCCGGTTGTCGGTGAAGAGCACCTTCTTGCCGTCCGCGCTGAACAGCTGACCGCCGTTGGCGAACAGGAAGGTCTCCCAGCACTGGCGCAGATCGATGGAGAACGGGTCGAAACCGATCCGCCCGTCCTTCGTCAGCTGCTTCGCCACGGCCCGCAGCTCGGCCCAGTTGGCGGGGGTCTTCTTGATGCCTGCCTCGGCGAAGTGGTCCTTGCGGTAGACGACGATGCGGGTGTCGAGCACCACCGGCAGTGCGTACAGCTTGCCGTCGTAGCGCGACGGCTCCAGCACACGCTTCTCGTAGTCGTGCGCGGTGGCGAACGTCTCCGGAAGCGGGGCGATCGCCTTCTTGGCGGCGAAGGGCGGGATCCAGCCGACCCCCATCATCAGCACGTCGGGCAGCAGACCGCCGGCCATACCCGTGGTGATCTTCTCGTTGAGCTGCGTGTACGTGGTGTAGTCCACGTTCACCTTGACGTCCGGATACTTCTTCCGGAAGCCTCCGAGGATCTCCTTCTCCAACAGGGTCTTGCCGTTGGCGTTCTCGTAGATCGGGGTGAGCAGCGTGATCTCGCCCTCGGCGGGACCATCGGCGGAGCCTGCGGCAGTGGAGCCGGTGCCGCAGCCGCTGAGCGCGGCCGCAGCCGTTCCGGCACCGATGGTAGCAAGCAGCGACCGTCGTTTGAGTTCCATGGGGCACCCCTTTTGAGGCGGAGGCAGTGGATCGATCCAGCAATGACAACCCGGCCATGGCTGGGAAGTGCTGGTAAATCGATGCACTGAGACTAAGAACGCCTCGTGAGACTCGTCAACAGCTGATGCACAACAATTTTCTGGGAAGTTAACGGGTGTACCGGTGAAGCAAGTTCAGTAAATCGGTACACTAGTGTGGCTGAACACGTTCCGAACCGGAGGTGGCATGAGCGGGGTAACGATCCATCAGGTCGCGGAGGCTGCGGGTGTCTCCGCCAGCACCGTGTCGAACGTCCTCAATGGACGTACGGACCGTATGCAGGCGGCCACCCTGGCCCGCGTGGAGCGGGTGATCGAGCAGCTCAGCTACCGGCCCAACCGTGCGGCGCGCATGCTGCGCACCGGCCGGATCCAGGTCATCGGCCTGATCGTGCCGTCCGTCGCCAACCCCTTCTGGGGGGCGCTGGCCCGGGAGCTGGAGGCCATCGCGCTGGCCGAGGGGTATCACGTACTGCTCTGCAACAGCGAGCGCGATCCGGCCCGGGAGCTCAAGTACGGGGAGGAGCTGCTGGCCGACGGGGTGAGCGGGGTGGTGCTCTGCTCCTCGCTGCCCTCGCTCGAGCATGTGGCCCCGCTGCTCAGCCGCGGTCTGAGGATGGTCGCCTTCGACCGCACCGCCCAGGCGGGCGATCCGCCGTCGCTGGCCTCCATCAGCGTCGACAACGCGATGGGCGCCGAGCTTGCCACCCGCCATCTGCTCGAACTGGGACACCGCAGGCTGGCGTTCGTCTCCGGCTCGGTCAACAGCGTCAACCGTCGCGAGCGGCTGCGCGGATTCCGGGCAGCCCTGGAGTCGGCGGGCCTGGACCCGGCGGACGCGATCGTGTGGCCCGGCGCCGACACCGCGGAGTTCGGTGACAAGGACGCTGCCGAGCTGGGGCGCAACGCCGCCCGGGAGCTGCTGTGCGGACCGCGTCCGCCCACCGCGTTCGTCGCGATCAACGACATGTGCGCGATCGGGATCTGCCGGGGCGCGAAGGACGCCGGCCGCAGCGCCGGGCAGGACGTCTCCGTGGTCGGGTTCGACGACATCCTGCTCGCAGACCTCTTCGAGCCGCCGCTGACCACCGTGCGCCAGCCTCTGCCGGAGATGGCCGCTGAGACGTTTCAGCAGCTGAAGGCCCGCATCGAGTCCGCCCCGGTCGCCGGACGTTCGCTCCTGATCAGGCCGAGGCTCGTGGTCCGGGAGTCGACGGCGCCCGCCCCTGTCGAGGTGGAGTCGCCGGGCGAGGTGCTTGCGCACCGCTGAGCCGCCGGTGCGCGCCGGTGGCGTCGACCGGCCGGGACGCGGACAGCGCGAGGCCACCGCCCCGGAAGCGGTGCCCTCGCGCCGATGGTCACCGGACGTGAGCGGGCGCTGCCGCGCCCCGCGCCCGCCCCTGGGTCAGGACGTGGTGCAGGCGCCGATGGAGGGCGCCGAGGTGTTGCCGTTCGTCATGACGGTGAACCCGAAGGACGTCGAGGCCCCGGCGGCCAGACTGCCGTTGCCGTTGGGCCTCATGGTCATCACATTGCCGCTGCTGTCCCAGGACGGGGTGCCGTTCCAGGTGGTGGTGATCTTCTGGGGCGACGTCACGGTCACCGGAACCGTCCAGGTGCTGATCGCCGAACTGCCCGCCTTGACCGTCACCTGCCCGTTGAAGCGGTCGCCCCAGGTGTTGGTCTTCGTGTAGGTGACCGTGCACGAGCCGGTCCCGCCGCCGTTGTCCCCGCCACCGCCGCTGGTGCCGCCCAGTGCCGCGAGTACGGCGGTGTACGCCGGCTTCTTGCCGTAGTTGTCGTCGAACAGCAGCGGGGTGCCGCTGCTGCGCCACGAGTACTTGTCCGGGATGCCCCATACGGTGATGCCCGCGCAGCGCGACACGGCCAGACAGGCGTTCACGACCTTGGTGTAACTCGCGGCCTGCGCCGACCCCGAGCCCTCGATGTCCAGCTCGGTGATCTGCACGTCGACCCCGAGATCGGCGAAACGCTGCAGATTGGCCTGGTAGTCCGAGGGGACGGGGGAGTTGCTGTTGAAGTGCGACTGGAAGCCGACGCAGTCGATCGGGACACCGCGCTGCTTGAAGTCCTTCACCATGGCGTAGACCGCGTTGCTCTTCGCGTTCTGACCGTCGGTGTTGTAGTCGTTGTAACAGAGCTTGGCCCCGGAGTCCGCGGCCCGTGCGGTACGGAAGGCCTCCTCGATGAAGCCGTTGCCGAGTTTGTCCTGGAAGGGTGAGCTGCGCCGGGCCCCGCTGCTGCCGTCCTGGAAGGCCTCGTTGACGACGTCCCAGGCGTAGATCTTGCCCTTGTAGTGCGCCATCACCTGGTTGATGTGGTTGTTCATCGCCGAGCGCAGGTCGTCGGCGCCGAGCCCGCCGACCCAGCCGGGGAGCTGGGAGTGCCACACCAGCGTGTGACCGCGGAGCTTCATGCCCTTGCCCTGGGCATGGCTGACGATCTGGTCCGCGGAGCCGAAGCTGAAGCTGTTGCGGGAGGCCTCGACGGCATCCCACTTCATCTCGTTCTCCGGCGTCACCATGGTGAACTCGGTGTCCAGGGTGGAGGCGTACGCGGACTCGCCGAGGTGGTTGGCGGCGACGGCGGTGCCGAAGTAGCGGCCCTTGGCGGCGGCGGACGCCCCGAGCGTCGTCGCGGCTTCGGCGGTGCCCGCGAGCGAGAGGACTCCCGCCGCGGCGAGCACGCCGGCCGTGGCGAGCACGCCGGCCCTGCGTGCCCGTGAGAGCGACTTCGGACGTGCGGCTTCGCCGCTGTGCCGTGAATTGACGATCACTTTCCAACACCTTCTTCCGGTCGCCGGGCGGCATGAGCGGGCCGCCCGGACGGGTGAGTGGACCGTGCGCTGAGCGGTCCTCGGCCACGGGGGGACCCGCCGTCCAACGACGGTTCCGTGGCGCGAAGTTGATCGGTGATGCAGGGAGCGAGGGAGAGTATGCGCCCGGCCGGATCGCTCGTCAACGCCACATTTCCGAAATATTTCGACGAGATTAACCGCCTCGTTGTCATCCTCTGTGGCTTTGACCTGCTGGTTTGTTCTCTGATTCACGCCATTCCGTGGGGTGTGGGGGACGCATGCGTACATTCAGCCCTCGGAGTTACGAAAGGATTCCGAATGCTGAACGAGGCGGGAGTGTGTGTCGTCGTGGCAAGTGCAAAACGAGAAGGAGGGCCACCCTTGCTGATCTGGGATTCTTTTGCTCGCATCGGCGAATCAGATGTCCGGTGAATCGATATCGATGGCACAATCGATCGAAATATTTCGACCAGGAAAAGAATCTTGAATCGATTCCGGGGGATTTCCGGGTCCTCCCATGACACGATCGGTTTCCGTGGCCGGCCGGGCAGCCGGATGCACCACCCGGAGGGATTCATGGCGACACGGTGGAGCGTGACGATCGACTGCGCGCACCCCGCGCAACTGGCGGAGTTCTGGGCGCTCGCCCTGGGCTACGCGCAGAAGCCGCCGCCGAAGGGCTTCGGCAGCTGGGAGGAGTGGTTCGCGCACTACGACGTACCGGAGGAGGAGTGGGACGATGGCGCCTACCTGTCGGACCCGGACGGTGAGGGTCCCGCCCTGTCCTTCATGAAGGTGCCCGAGCCGAAGGCGGGGAAGAACCGCCTGCACCTGGATGTGCAGGCGGGTGGCGGCCGCGAGGTGCCGTGGGAGGTGCGGTGGCCGCGCGTGCTGGAGGCGCTGGATCGGCTGACTGCCGCCGGGGCCACGGTCATTCATGAGTACGAGGCTCAGGGCCGGCCCGACCACTACATGATGGCCGACCCGGAAGGCAACGAGTTCTGCCTGCTGTGACGGCCCGGCACGGTGACCCGATCGGGCGGGGCGCGTCGGCCTGGCGCACGGGGGAGATCGCGTGCGGCGGACGACCGCGGACTCGGATCCCACGGCACGACGTCGCAGAAATGCAGACCCCGGGCCCGCCGGGGCCGCTGGGACCCCCGGGCCCGCCGGGGCCGCCGGGTCAGGCGGGGCGCGGTGATGATCCGGCATGGTGAGGCCCGGTCGCATACGGTCGCGGCCGGGCCGGAGCCGGTTGGCTGATCAGGATTCGGGGCAGAGCGTCCTGCGCAGCCCGAAGTTGATGTGACTTCCGTCGTCATCCGTCAGCGTGACGCCGTCGTAGGAGAATCGCTGTGCAGCAACGTGGTCAGGGTTCGTTGCGCCACCTTCGAGGGCCGAGCACTGGTTGCGGGCCGCGTCGATGGCCTTGTCCTCGTCATGGGTGAGGTTTCCGTTGACGTCGTGGATGGCCTCGAGGACGGCGGACCGCTCGGCACCGGTGGGCTCGGGCGGGATGCCGGCGTCTTTGGCGGCGACGCTGTTGTCTGCCGCACTCGACGTCTCGGGCGCGGTGCTCTTGATGGCGCCGGCCTTGCTGTCACTGCCCTTGTCGCCGCTGCAGCCGACGACGGTGACGGCGAGCAGTGCGGCGACGGCCGCGGTTGTGGTGCGGATACGCATGATTCCCCCTGGTGCGTCACGAGTAGGGACATCGTGCGGCCGACGGGGCGCCGGAGCTGCGGCGGTGACAGGGTTGTGACCGGCTGCGGATGTGTTTGAAGCGGTCCGGCTCCCGTGCCGGTCGCTGCCTCCGGGGCGGATCGCCGTGCAAGCCCGAAGGCGTGGCGCGTCCCCACGCGGCCGGCAGTCGGCGGGGCGGGCCCTGCCACCCGAACTGCGCTGTTGCGGCGGTGGGTTCGCCGGTCCAGGCGCTCGGGAACCACATGCCGGATCCGGCGCCGCCGCACGTGACGGCTCACCTTCCCCGAGCGGCTGAGTCGCCCGAGTTCCCGAGCACCCCTGGGCGCGAAACGCTCTTCGGGACGCCTCATCGGGCGTTGCGCGGACTGACGGACTGACGGACTGACGGACTGACGGACTGACGGACTGACGGGCTGACGGGCTGACGGACGGCGGTGCGGGGCGGCCCGCCGCAGTGGCGCGGCCGCCCCGTCCCCTCGCAGCGTGCCGGTCAGTCCGCCGAGGCGGCCCAGCCGTCCGCCTCGATGCGCCGGGCGTCACCCGGTCGCCCCTCGTCGAAGACCGTACGTCTGCCGTCCTCCACCCTGATGGCGTCCACGTACACCCCGCGGCCGACGTACAGCTGATCCGTGGCGTACCGCCAGCGCAGTCGCAACTCCCCGCCGCTCCACTGCGCGAGGTCCGCGTCCAGCCGGTGCCAGACGCGGCCCGACCAGCCGGACACCGAGCCCGCAGGATGCGGTTCGGGCTGC
This sequence comes from Streptomyces sp. NPDC087901, assembly GCF_044742205.1. NCBI lineage: Bacteria > Bacillati > Actinomycetota > Actinomycetes > Kitasatosporales > Streptomycetaceae > Streptomyces > Streptomyces sp. NPDC087901. The sequence continues at coordinate 237,421 of NZ_JBIUUC010000005.1, read as the reverse complement.
TCCTGACCCTCGCGCGAGTCCGGTTCGGTGGTGAACGGGACCGGCTGCCAGGTGGCTCCGGCGTCCGGCGAGGCCTCCAGGAACAGGAAGTCGGAGCCGGGCTCGGTGTCCCACCACAGTGCGCAACTCAGCCGCGCCCGCGAGGACGCGAGGGTGAGCGGCGGAAGCGCCAGGGTGGCCGAGGATGCGCTTGCCAGACCGGAGAACCATGCCGTACGGCCCCGCGCCGGCCGGACCGCGACCGCCCGGGCCATCTGGTTGGCGGTGGCGACGCGCGGCGCGCTGCCGGAGCGCCAGCTGCGCACCGGGTGGACCGAGTTGCCCAGCACGATCAGGAACGAGTCCGTGGTCGGGTCGAGGACCAGGCTGGTGCCCGTGAATCCGGTGTGGCCCGCCGTGCGCGGTGTGGCCATCGCCCCCATGTACCAGTGCTGGTAGAGCTCGAAGCCGAGGCCGTGCGCGTCACCGGGGAACGCGGTGTTGAAATCGGTGAAGAGCAGGTCCACCGACGCGGCCGAGAGAATTCTCGCGCGGCCGTAGACACCGCCGTTGAGGAGCGTTCGGGCGAGGATCGCCAGGTCCCAGGCGCAGGAGAAGACCCCGGCGTGACCGGCGACACCGTCCAGGCTGTACGCGTTCTCGTCGTGTACCTCGCCCCAGACCAGCCCGCGTTCCAGCCCTGACCAGGGGAGCCGGGCGTCCTCGGTCGCGGCGATCTTCGGCTTCCAGGAGGCCGGCGGGTTGTACCGGGTGCGCTGCATTCCGAGCGGAGCGGTGATCTGTTCGCGGAGCAGTACGTCCTCGGTGCGGCCGGTGATCTTCTCCAGGACCAGTTGGAGCGAGATCAGATTGAGGTCGGAGTAGAGGTACGCCGTGCCGGGCGGGCTCGCCGGCACCTCGTTCCAGAGCAGCTCCAGCTTTCCCTCCCGTGTCGGCGCCTTGTAGAGCGGGATCCAGGCCCGGAAACCCGAGGTGTGCGTGAGCAGCTGACGGATCGTGATGTCCTGCTTGCCGCCGCCGGCGAAGTCGGGGAGATACGAGGCGACGGTCGCCTCCAGTTCCAGCGTGCCGCGCTCGATCTGCTGCACGGCCAGGATCGAGGTGAACAGCTTCGACACCGACGCCAGGTCGAAGACCGTGTCCTCGGCCATGGGGATCTGCTGATCCGCCGGGAACTCCACACCGGTGTCGGTCTTCTCGTCGTACGCCGCGTAGCGGACCGCCTTGCCGATCGGCCGGTGCAGTGCCACCGTCCCGCCCCGTCCCGCGAGCAGTACGGCGCCCGCGTACCAAGGGTGCTTGGGTGAGTCGGCGAGGTATCTCTCCGCCTCGGTGACCAGTCGGTCGAGCGGCTCCTGCAACAGCCCCGCACGGGCGGCCGATCCGCGCCGCAGCGTCGGCCTGTGCCCACCCGTCGGCGTCCCCGCCGCGGTCCCTGCGCTCATGTCCGACGACCCCGCCCCCGACTCCGTGGCAGACGCCACCGCCGCGAACGGAATGGGCGCCAGGGCGAGTGCTCCGCCCAGGGCCAGCATCCCACCGCCCAGCCTCCGCCGGCTGATGCCCCCGCCCGTCGTGTCCTCGGTCATCCGGAACCCCTTCCCCATGCCTGAAAGTAACTTTCGAAATATTGTCCGAGTGTGAAACTTCCTGCCGAACCAGAGGGTACTGTCACCCTCCGCCGTCCCGTAGGCCCCGGAGTCACAAAGAATCTGACACTGCATCAGAAAATCTCTTCCCTCGTCCGTCGGACTGCGGCATCCTGCCGCCCATGGAGACGGAGCTGAGTCAAAAACTGGGGATCGAGCACGCCATCTTCGGCTTCACGCCGTTCCCGGCGGTGGCCGCGGCCATCACCCGGGCCGGTGGATTCGGCGTACTCGGCGCGGTCCGCTACACCGCCCCCGACGACCTCGCACGCGACCTCGACTGGATGCAGGAACACACGGACGGCAAGCCCTACGGCCTCGACGTCGTCATGCCCGCCAAGAAGGTGGAGGGTGTGAGCGAGGCCGATGTGGAGGCGATGATCCCGCCGGGCCACCGGCAGTTCGTCCAGGAGACCCTCGCCAAACACGGCGTCCCCGAACTCGCCGAGGGCGAGGCATCGGGCTGGCGCATCACGGGCTGGATGGAGGAAGTCGCCCGCAACCAGCTCGACGTGGCGTTCGGCTACCCCATCAAGCTCCTCGCCAACGCGCTGGGCTCACCGCCCGCCGACGTCATCGCCCGCGCCCACGGCCAGGACGTCCTCGTCGCTGCCCTCGCCGGAAGCGCCCGGCACGCCCGGCACCACGCGGACGCGGGCATCGACGTCGTCGTCGCCCAGGGATACGAGGCGGGCGGCCACACCGGCGAGATCGCCTCCATGGTGCTGGTCCCGGACGTCGTCGACGCCGTCGGCCCGCTGCCCGTCCTCGCCGCGGGCGGCATCGGCAGCGGCGAACAGATCGCCGCCGGACTCGCCCTGGGCGCCCAGGGCGTCTGGCTCGGCTCCCTCTGGCTCACCACCGAGGAGGCGGACCTGCACTCCCGGGCGCTGACCGCCAAACTCCTCGCCGCGGGCTCCGGCGACACGGTTCGCTCCCGCGCCCTCACCGGCAAACCCGCGCGGCAGCTCCGTACCGAATGGACCGACGCCTGGGACGACCCGTCGGGACCCGGCACCCTGCCCATGCCACTCCAGGGACTCCTGGTCGCCGAGGCCGTCTCCCGTATCCAGAAGTACGAGACGGGCGCCCTGCTCGGCACCCCCGTCGGCCAGATCGTCGGCCGGATGAACACCGAACGCAGTGTGCAGGCCGTCTTCGACGACCTGACCCGGGGCTTCGAACGAGCCGTCGACCGGATCAACCGCATCGCCGGACGGAGCGCCTCATGAACCAGCCGCCCAACGGCTTCTGGGCCCAGGCCACCGCCGACCCCGACCGCCCGGTCCTGGTCGCACCCGACGGCGGGACATGGACGGCGGGACGGCTGCACGCCGAGGCCAACCGCATGGTCCACGGCCTTCGCGCGGCCGGCCTCGAAGAGGGCGACGCCTTCGCCGTCGTCCTGCCCAACGGCGTCGAGTTCCTCACCGCCTACCTCGCCGCCTCCCAGGCCGGCTTCTACCTCGTCCCCGTCAACCACCACCTCGTCGGGCCCGAGATCGCCTGGATCGTCTCCGACTCCGGCGCCAAGGTGCTCATCGCCCACGAGCGCTTCACCGAGGCCGCGACCGCCGCCGCCGACGAGGCGAAACTGCCCGCGAGCCATCGCTACGGGGTCGGTGCGGCCGACGGCTTCCGCCCGTACGCCGAACTGCTGGAGAACCGGCCGGTCTCGCCTCCGGAGGGGCGCACGCTCGGCTGGGTCATGAACTACACCTCCGGCACCACCGGCCGCCCACGCGGCATCCGCCGGCCACTGCCTGGAAAGCTCCCCGAGGAGAGTTACCTCGGAGGCTTCCTCGGCATCTTCGGCATCAAACCGTTCGACGGCAACGTCCATCTGGTCTGCTCACCGCTCTACCACACCGCCGTGCTGCAGTTCGCGGGCGCAGCCCTGCACATCGGCCACCCGCTCGTCCTGATGGACAAGTGGTCGCCCGAGGACATGCTGCGGGCGATGGACACGCACCGCTGCACCCACACGCACATGGTCCCGACCCAGTTCCATCGCCTCCTCGCCCTCCCCGACGAGGTCCGGCAGCGGTACGACGTCTCGGCGATGCGTCACGCCATCCACGGCGCGGCCCCCTGCCCCGACCACGTCAAACGGGCCATGATCGACTGGTGGGGGCGTTGCGTCGAGGAGTACTACGCGGCCAGTGAGGGCGGCGGCGCCTTCGCCACCGCCGACGACTGGCTGAAGAAGCCGGGCACCGTCGGCCGGGCCTGGCCCATCAGCCAACTCGCGGTCTTCGACGACGACGGCAACCGGCTCGGACCGGGCGAGCTGGGCACCGTCTACATGAAGATGAGCACCGGCGGCTTCAGCTACCACAAGGACGAGGGCAAGACGAGGAAGAACCGCATCGGCGACTTCTTCACCGTCGGAGACCTCGGGATCCTGGACGAGGACGGCTACCTCTTCCTCCGCGACCGCAAGATCGACATGATCATCTCGGGCGGGGTGAACATCTACCCCGCCGAGATCGAGAGCGCCCTGCTCACCCACCCCGCCGTCGCCGACGCCGCGGTCTTCGGCATCCCGCACGCCGACTGGGGCGAGGAGGTCAGAGCCGTCGTCGAAGCCGCCGAGGGGCATGAGGCGGGCGACGAGCTCGCCGCGGAGATCCTCGGCCACTGCGCCGGGCTGCTCGCCGGGTACAAACGACCCAAGACGCTCGGCTTCATCACGACGATGCCCCGCGACCCCAACGGCAAGCTGTACAAACGGCGGTTGCGCGAACCGTACTGGGAGGGGCACCTGTAGGAGGGTCCGGCCCACCGCGCGGGCCCCGGCCGGTTCTGGCAGCGTATGGCCCATGAACGCGAGCGCGACGATCCGGTCACTGGCGACCCGGTGGACCGTGGTCGTGCCGCTGGTCGCCGCGCTCGCGCTGGTGTTCAGCTGGGGGCGCGAGCTGCCGCCGTTCGCCGTCGCGGTGGTCGCGCTCTGCCTCGCCGGGGCCGTCCTGGCCGCCGTGCATCACGCCGAGGTGATCGCCCACCGTGTCGGTGAGCCGTTCGGCTCGCTCGTCCTGGCCGTCGCCGTGACCGTGATCGAGGTGGCGCTCATCGTCACCCTCATGGTGGACGGCGGTCCCAAGACGTCCGCGCTGGCGCGGGACACCGTCTTCGCAGCGGTGATGATCACCTGCAACGGCATCGTAGGCCTCTCGTTGCTGGTGGGGGCGGTCCGCACCCGCGTGGTCGTCTTCAACGCGGAGGGCTCCGGCGCCGCCCTCGCGACCGTGGCGACGCTCGCCACGCTCAGCCTGGTGCTGCCCACCTTCACCATCGGCAAGGAAGGGCCCGAGTTCTCGTCCGCCCAGCTCACCTTCGCCGCCGTCGCCTCCTTGTTCCTGTACGGCCTGTTCGTCGCCGTGCAGACCGTCAGGCACCGCGAGTACTTCCTCCCGCTCACCCAGGACGGACAGCTCAAACAGGAGGACCACCGGGCGTCGCTGCCCGGAAGGGGAGCCACCGCGCTCAGCCTCACCATGCTGCTCGTGGCCCTGGTCGCCGTGGTCGGCGACGCGAAGGCCGTCTCGCCGGCCATCGAGTCCGGGGTGGAGGCAGCCGGTATGCCGCAGGCCGTCGTGGGTGTCGTCATCGCGCTGCTGGTGCTCCTGCCGGAGACCCTGGCCGCCGTACGGGCGGCACGCCGCGAGCGCATCCAGACCAGCCTCAACCTGGCGCTCGGCTCGGCGATGGCCAGCATCGGCCTGACGATCCCGGCCATCGCGCTTGCCTCGATCTGGCTGTCCGGACCGCTCCACCTCGGGCTGAGCGCCACCCATATGGTGCTGCTCGCGCTGACCGTGGTGGTCGGCGCGCTCACCGTCGTACCGGGGCGCGCCACCCTGCTCCAGGGCGGCGTGCACCTGTCGATCTTCGCCGCGTTCGTCTTCCTCGCGATCAGCCCCTGACCGCGGAGGCTCAGGGGCTGACCGCGGGCCGGAAGCCGCTACCGGCGCTCGCGCACCCGTACCACCTCGAGCGCGGGCGAACGCGCGATGTCCTTCTCGCAGAACCGGGACGTCACCCAGTGCTCACCCGAGTACAGCTCGGTCTGATCGCTGGAGTGGGCGGACGCCGGATTCGACGACTGCGCGTACGTGAGCAGGGTGCGCGCCACCGGACACGGACCGCCGTCCCAGCCGACCGCCTGGATGTAGCTGGAGCCGGTCGAGACGTCCGTGTACCCGCCCGCTGCCGCGTCCCACACGCCCTCGGTCTTGTTCCAGATGCCCAGGGACTCCGTGCCGCCGCCGACCGGGATGCGCCGCTCGCCCCGCAGCACCGACTGGTGCTCACCCAGCGGCGCGTCCAGTGCGATGCCCGCAGCCCTCAGCTCGGCCACCGTGTCGGCGAGGGCCGCGAGGACGCGCGGCGCCGAGGTGTTGAGCGTGTTCGGCGTACCCACCGGGTCGGCGGGGGAGAACGGCACCTTCCACAGCTCGGCCGCCGGCACGGCCACCGCCCTGCGCCAGAACCGGTCGAAGAGCAGCGCGCCCCGGCTTCCCGTGTCGGTCTTCCGGTCCCAGTCGCGCAGCACCGGGCAGGCCGCCGACACATCGACCGGCGTGCCGGTGCTTTCGGGTGTCGTGCCACCTGGCAGCGCCGCACAGACGCGTGCCAGATCGGACGCGGCCAGGTCACCGGCCGGCGCCCGGTTCGCGAACTGCTGACGCTGCAGATCGGCGACGGTCAGCCGGCCGCCGTCCGCCATCGCGGAAACGTCCTCGACAGCGCCCCGGGTCCGCATGGAGCGCGGTGTGGCGACCGTCCCGAAGACGCGTTCGTAACCGGTCAGCGGAGCATCGGCGTTCGTCAGCCAGGCGCTGTCGTTGGAGTTCTCGACGTACGGCGCGTTCTCCACGGTCGGCATCCGGCCCGGGCCGAAGATCCCGGGCTGTACCGCGTCCGGGTCCGACCCCGGTGCGCAGTCGCTCCGCGAGCCGTCCAGCACGGCGAGTCCGGACGTGGGGTACGTGGCCTTGCCCAACGGTGTCGAGCACCGCTGCGCGAGGTCGTCCGTGATCCTCGGCAGCACCTGCGACTGCGAGAACAGCGTGTGCCCGGAGGAGTCCGCGGCGATCGTGTTGACCCACGGCAGCCCTTGCGTACGGCGCAGCGACTCCTTGATCCCGGCCGTACTGCGAGCCTTGCTGAAGCCGAGTGCGGTGTCGCCCGAGCGCAGGTTCACGGCATTGGGATCGCCCAGCGCGTACGCGGCCGTCCGCGTCCACGGCAGTGGCAGCCCCGCCCCGAGTGAGGTGACGACCGGTCCGTAGCGGGTCCACCACTGCGTGCGCGTCACGTCCGCGCCGCCCTCGACCGCGACGGAGACCGTGCGCTTCGTCATGCGGTGCGGAGTTCCGTCCACCAGATACACGGTCGGATCGGCCGGATCGAGGGTCAGCTGATGCAGGTTGAGGGTGACGCCCGTCGCCACCGTATGGCTCCACGCGACGTCGGCGTTGTGCCCGATCGACATGGTCGCCGAGCCCAGCAGCGAACCGCCCGCCACGTTCAGTTCACCGGGGATCGTCTGCTGGGACTGCCAGAACCGGCGCCCGCCCTGCCAGGGATAGTGCGGGTTGCCGAGCAGCAGCCCGCGTCCGTTGGCCGTCGTACTGCCGCGGAACGCCACGGCGTTGGACCCCATGTCCGCGTTCTGCGTCGAAAGCAGCCGTGCCGCCGCGTCCGCCGCCTCGTCGGGGGACGGCGCGGGCGCCGGGGGAGCGGGTGCCGGTGCGACGGCGGGCGGCTGCGCGGCCGTGATGCCGTCGATGCCGCGCCCCTGACCGCCGAGTACGGAGAGGGCGAAGGCGCGCTCGGCGACATCGAGCGTGGTCACCGGGCGCACCCAGCGGGCGCCCCGGCAGGCCGGGTCGGTGATCCGGTTCTGTTTCAGCCAGGCGTTGTAGCCCGCCGCCCAGCCGCGCTGCAGTTCCTTCACCGCACGGCTGGGTCCGGCCGGGGCCGGCACCTTCAGCAGCTTCTCCACGGTGTGGCTGTCGCGAATCCCGCGGAAGTACAGATCGCTGGAGAGATTCTTCGTCGCCGAGGACAGCGAACCGTCCGGCGCCGCGTCCGGTCCGAAGTACCGGGACCGCTCCCCGCGCAGCGTGACGAAGCCGTCGGCGAGCGTGCACACCTGGTCGGCGGCCTGCGCCCAGCCGTTGCCGAAGCCCAGGCCGGCGTAGTCCTTCGCCACGATGTGCGGAATGCCGTACTCGGTGTAGCGGATCACGGCGGAGAGCCCGCCGCCCGACGGATGGTGGGTGCGGGTGGTGAGCGCCGAGGCCGGCGGCAGGGACGCCGACACGGTGAACAGCGCGAGACCGGATACGGCGAGAATCCTCAGACGGTTCCGGAGGGGCAACGGTCCTCCCAACTCTGCGGGTGCGAAAGACGGTTACTCAGGAGTTCGAGATGTCATGGGCAACTCAGCCAGCAGTCCTGTGCGTCTGTCAACATCCCGGCCGGTATCCAGACCCTTGACCGCGGGGCCCCGGCCGCACAGGATCACGCCATGACCGGTGTACGCAGCAGCACAGTCGACGGCGTCGTGACCCGCAGCGCACGGCGCACCCCCGAGCGCACCGCCCTGCGGTACGCCGGCCGGGCCTGGACCTACCGCGGGCTGGACGAGGCGGTCAGTACCGCGGCCGCCGTCCTCATGGACAGCCACGGACTGCGCCCGGGGGACCGGGTCGCCTCCTACGCCCACAACTCCGACGCGTACCTGATCGCCTTTCTCGCCTGCGCCCGTGCCGGACTGGTCCATGTACCGGTCAACCAGAACCTCACCGGTGAGGACCTCGCGTACATCCTGAGCCAGTCCGGCAGCGCACTGGTCCTCACCGACCCGGACCTTGCCGGCCGCGTCCCGCAGGGGTATGCCGTACGGCCGCTCCGCGACGCCGACGGCTCCCTCCTGGCCGAACTCGGCACCCCGCGCCCCTTCGCGTCCGTGCACGAACCGGCCGCGGACGACCTCGTCCAGTTGCTGTACACCTCCGGCACCACGGCCCTGCCCAAGGGCGCGATGATGACGCACGGCGCCCTCGTCCACGAGTACGTCAGCGCCGTCACCGCCCTCGATCTGCGCGTCACCGACCGTCCCGTGCACGCCCTGCCCCTCTACCACTCCGCGCAGATGCACGTGTTCCTGCTGCCCTACCTCGCGGTCGGCGCCGAGAACACGGTGCTGGACGCCCCCGACGCCGGCCGGATCTTCGACCTCGTCGAGTCGGGACAGGCCGACAGCCTCTTCGCCCCGCCCACCGTCTGGATCGGCCTGGCCAACCACCCCGACTTCGCGGTCCGTGACCTCGGGGGCCTGCGGAAGGCGTACTACGGGGCGTCGATCATGCCTGTCCCGGTGCTGGAACGCCTCCGCGAACGCCTTCCGGCACTTGCCTTTTACAACTGCTTCGGCCAGAGCGAGATCGGCCCCCTCGCCACCGTCCTCGGACCGGACGAGCACGAGGGCCGGATGGACTCCTGCGGCCGGCCCGTCCTCTTCGTCGAGGCCAAGATCGTCGACGAGAACGGCAAGGACGTCCCCGACGGCACGGCCGGCGAGGTGGTCTACCGCTCGCCCCAGCTGTGCAGCGGCTACTGGGAGAAGCCGCAGGAGAGCGCCGAGGCGTTCCGTGACGGCTGGTTCCACTCCGGCGACCTCGCCGTACGCGACCCGGAGGGGTACTTCACGGTCGTCGACCGCGTGAAGGACGTCATCAACTCAGGCGGAGTCCTCGTCGCCTCCCGGCAGGTCGAGGACGCCCTCTACACCCATCCCGCCGTCGCCGAGGCGGCGGTCATCGGGCTGCCCGATGAGCGCTGGATCGAGGCCGTCACCGCCGTCGTCGTCCTGCGCGGGGAGGCGACCGAGGCCGAACTGATCGGCCACGCCCGCGACAGGATCGCCCACTTCAAGGCCCCGAAGAGGGTGGTGTTCGTGGACGGGCTCCCGCGCAACGCCAGCGGAAAGATCCTCAAGAGGGAGCTCCGCGACCGCTTCGCCTGAGTTCGCGGGGGCCTGACGGCCTTCCCGGTGACAGGGGACGGGCTCACTCCCTGTCGAAGGGAAGGGCCGTTACCCGCGGACGCGGGCGACACCGGCGTGGAAGCTGTCGGTGGCATTCCTGCTCCCCTGGACAGCCGCGCCCTGATGCCAGCGAGGGGCCGTGACCAGGCCCGGATCAACCAGGTCGAGCCCGTCGAAGAACCGTGCGACCTCCGGCCGTGTCCGGGGCCGCAAGGCGATGCCGCTCGACCTGTACTCGTCGGTCCTGTCCTGCTCGGGGGAGAGGAAGTCCTTGGTGAAGTGCGAAAGCACCAGGCAGCTGCCGGTGGGCAGCGCGTCGAGGAGCGTGCGGGTGATGCCGTAGGGGTCGTCCTCGTCGGGAACGAAGTGCATGAGGGCGATGAGGGACAGCACCACGGGCCGGTCGAAGTCCAGCACGGTCCTGGCGTGGCCGAGGATCTTCCCGGGCTCGCGCACGTCGGCTTCCAGGTAGTCGGTGGCGCCTTCCGGTGTGCTGACGAGCAGCGCCTCGGCATGTCGCAGCACGACCGGGTCGTTGTCCGTGTAGACCACCCGGGCCGCCGGGTTGATCTCCTGGACGATCTGATGGAGGTTCGGCCGGGTCGGAATGCCCGTCCCGATGTCGAGGAACTGGTCGATGCCCGTACGCGCCGCCCAGCCGGCCGCCCGGTGCATGAAGGCCCGGTTCTGCGCGACGGCGTCCTTCGCTTCGGGCGGCATCTGCTCGCCGAGCGCCTGGTCGACCGGGTAGTGGTCCTTGCCGCCCAGCAGGTAGTCGTAGACGCGCGCCGGGTGCGGCCTGCTGGTGTCGATCCGAGCCTCCCTTGGCCGGGCCTGGCGTCATGGCGAACTCCAGGTCTTCGGTACGGGAGAACGTTCAGAACGGGGCAGCACGCGGCCGGTCACATCCCCTCTGCACCCCATGGCCACCCCGACGCATCCTGCCACAGCAACCAAGTTGACCCCAGGGTCAGTTGAGGCTGCCGCCGGATCGGACGGCGGTCAACTGCCCGGCCGTTCCCGCTCGTCCACGATCCTCCGGAACTTTCCGACCGACCTCTCCAGCGTCTCCGGATCGAGGATCTCCACCCCGACCGAGACCCCGATCCCGTCCTTGACTGCCGCGGCGACCGACGCGGCCGCCGCCGCGCGCTGCTCCGGAGTCGCCCCGGCCCGCGCCTCCGCCCGCACCGTCAGGACGTCCAGCCGGCCCTCGCGGGTCAGCCGGAGCTGGAAGTGCGGCGACACCCCGGGCGTACGGAGCACGATCTCCTCGATCTGGGTGGGGAAGAGGTTCACCCCGCGCAGGATGACCAGATCGTCGCCCGGTGACCTTCTCCATACGCCGGAAAACGCGGGCCGTACCCGGCAGCAGCCGGGTCAGATCCCGGGTCCGGTAGCGGATCACCGGCATGGCCTCCTTGGTGAGCGAGGTGAACACCAGCTCACCCTCCGCCCCCTCGGGCAGCACTTCACCGGTGAACGGGTCGACCACCTCGGGATAGAAGTGGTCCTCCCAGATGTGCAGCCCGTCCTTGGTCTCCACGCACTCCTGCGCGACGCCCGGGCCCATCACCTCGGACAGCCCGTAGATGTCGACCGCGTCGATCGCGAAACGCTCCTCGATCTCGCGGCGCATCTCCTCCGTCCACGGCTCGGCCCCGAAGATCCCCACCTTCAGCGACGTCGTCCGCGGATCGACGCCCTGCCGCTCGAACTCGTCGAGCAGCGTCAGCATGTACGACGGCGTCACCATGATGATCTCGGGCCGGAAGTCCTGGATCAGCTGGACCTGCCGGGCCGTCATGCCGCCCGAGGCCGGAATGACCGTGCAGCCGAGCCGCTCCGCCCCGTAGTGCGCGCCCAGCCCGCCGGTGAAAAGGCCGTACCCGTAAGCGACATGGACCTTCTGCCCGGGGCGTCCGCCGGCCGCCCTGATCGAGCGGGCCACCACGTCCGCCCAGGTGTCCAGATCCTTCTCGGTGTAGCCGACGACCGTCGGGCGGCCGGTCGTCCCGCTGGAGGCGTGAATCCGCCGCACCTGCTCCTCGGGCACCGCGAACATCCCGAACGGATAGTTGTCGCGAAGATCGGCCTTGGTGGTGAACGGGAACCGGGCCAGGTCGGCGAGGGAGCGGCAGTCGTCCGGATGCAGCCCCGCCCGGTCGAACGCCGTCCGGTAGTGGCCGACCCGGTCGTACGCATGGCGCAGTGTGGCCCGCAGCCGCTCCAGCTGGAGCGCCTCCAGCTCCTCGCGGTCCATCCGTTCCGCTGCGTCCAGCAGAGCCGTCATGCGGATCTCCCTCTTCCCGTGCAGTCGACCGATCATTCGGTCGTTCCTTCCGGGAGCAGTAATTCAGGATCTTCCACCGGGTGGCAAGAGGGGCGACGCATGTCGTGCGCACCGCCCCGCCGGGAGCACGGCTCGCTACGCCTCCGCGGCCTCGTGCCGTACACAAGCCAGCCAGCCAGCCAGCCAGCCAGCCAGCCGGCCGTCCCGTTCCCGGGCCGCGGCACAGTGGCGCGGAGGATCGCGGGAGGACGCATCCGCCGGCGCGACGATCGGCTCTCCGTTGGAGCGCGGCTCCCGGGCGCTCACATCCGACCCGATGCACCGCACCCGACGGGTGCCGTCCCGCATCGCGGACACGCCCGTACCGAACACAGCTGCATCACCCGGTCGGCCCTGTTTGGATGGGTCCATGCCGACTTTCCGTACGTACGACGGGACCGAGCTCGCCTATCACGTCATGGGGGAGGGCGTACCGCTGATCTGCCTGCCCGGCGGCGCGATGAGAGCCGGTGCCTACCTCGGAGACCTCGGCGGACTCTCCGCCGTACGGCAGCTGGTCGTCCTCGATCTGCGCGGGACGGGGGGCTCCGCCGTGCCGGACGACGTCTCCACCTACCGGTGTGACCGGCTTGTCGAGGACGTCGAGGCGCTGCGCCGGCACCTGGACCTCGAACGCATCGATCTGCTCGCCCATTCGGCGGCAGGGAACCTTGCCGCGCTCTACGCCGCGCGCCACCCGCGGGCGCTGCGCAGTCTCATCCTTGTCGCCCCCGGCACACAGGCCACCGGATTCGCCTTCGTGGAACGCGAGGCCCGGGAGGCCGCCGCCCTGCGCAGCTCGGAACCCTGGTACGCGCAGGCGCTCCCGGCTCTGGAGGAGATCTGGGCGGGGCATCTCACGGACGAACTGCGCGCCGCCGCAAGGCCGTTCCTCTACGGACGCTGGGACGCGGCCGCGCAGGCACACGCCGCCCTCTCCGCGGTGCAGATCAACGCCGAAGCGGCACGGGGCCATTACGGGCCGGGAGCATTCGATCCGCCCGCGACGGTCGCGGCCCTGCGTGAGTTCCCGGCCCCGGTGCTCGTCCTCGCCGGTGAGTACGACGGCGTGACCACGCCCGACCGTGCTGCCGAACTGGCGGCGCTCTTCCCGGAGTCGGAGTTCGCCGTGCAACGCGGCGCCGGACACTTCCCCTGGCTGGACGACCCGGGGGCGTTCGTCCGTACCCTCACCGCATTTCTGGACCCGGACGTGCACAGCGTCCAGGCCGGCGGGATCCGGCTCGCCTACCGGGTGTGGGGCGACCCGTCCGCACCGCCCGTCGTCCTCGCCCACGGACGCTGCGGCGACAGTGCCACCTGGACCACCGTCGCCGAACGCCTCGCAGCCCGTCACCGGGTGTACGCCTTGGACTTCCGCGGCCACGGGCTCAGCGACTGGACCGGCCGCTACTCCTTCGAGCTGTTCCGCGACGACCTGCACGCCTTCCTGGAGGCCCGCAACCTTTCCGGTGCCACGGTCGTCGGGCACTCCATGGGCGGCGCCGCGGCCTATCTGCTCGCAGGGCGGCAGCCCGGACTCATCGGCCGCCTCGTCATCGAGGAGGCGCCGCCCCCGTTCCCGCTCGACCCGCCCCGAACACCCGTCGAACACCCCGGCGGGGAACTGGACTTCGACTGGCCCGTCGTGCCCTCCATCAACGCCCAGCTCAACGAACCCGATCCGCAGGGCCACGAACGCCTCGGCGAGATCACCGCGCCCACGCTCGTGATCGGCGGCGGGCCCAGGAGCCAGATCGTCCAGGAGGACCTCGCCCGGATGGCCCGGCAGATCCCCGGCTCCCGGCTCGTCACCATCGACGCGGGCCATCTCGTGCACACCGAACGACCGGAGGAGTTCCTCGCCGCCCTCCGGTCGTTCGGTGTCGGCTGAGCCCGCGGAGCCGGCCCCGACGCGGCGTCAGTCCCGGCGCAGCAACGCCACCATGACCTCGTGCAGCGCCGCTTCGGCGTCCTCGACGCCCGACGTCGCACGCCAGGCGACGAACCCGTCGGGACGCACCAGCACGGCGCCCTCGGCGCTCGTCCCGTGCGCCTCGGCCCAGTCGGCACCGGCTTCCGGCTCCAGATCGCCACCCGGTCCTGTGCCGATCCCGAAGGCGTCGAGCCGCGCCCCCAGCCGGTCGCCGACCCGCGCGGCCGCCTGCCGCCACGCCACGTCCGCAGCGTCGGTCAGCAGGACGAACGACCGCTCGTACAGATCCAGCGTGGAGATCCGCTCCCCGGCCCGGCGCACCCACAAGTGCGGTGCCCTGCTGCCCGGTTCACCCGTCAGCTGCACACCCTCGGGTACTACGGGCCGGTCAGGGCCGATACCCAGCACAGCGCCGTCCACATAGCGGTAGCCCAGCGCCACGTTCAGCATCCCGCCCCGCTTCCCGCCGCCCACGGTCGGCGGCGCCGCGTAACCCGGGTGGCTGTGCTCACCGGAACGCGCCGAGGCCCGCTCGCTCGTCGCCCGCGCCACGGGCCGCCGCTCCGCCTCGTACGTGTCCAGCAGACCCGGACCTGCCTCACCGCGCAGCACAGCCGCGAGCTTCCACGCCAGGTTGTGCGCATCCTGGATGCCGGTGTTGGAGCCGAACGCCCCCGTGGGCGACATCTCGTGCGCCGAGTCGCCGGCGAGGAACACCCGGCCCCGGGCGTAGCGGTCGGCCACCCGCTCGGCCGCATGCCACGGCGCCTTGCCGGTGATCTCGACGTCGATGTCCGGCGCTCCGACAGCCTTGCGGATGTGTGCCGCGCACCGCTCGTCCGTGAAGTCCTCCAGGGTCTCGCCCCTGCCCGGCTGCCACGGCGCGTGGAACACCCACTCCCGCTCGTTGTCCACCGGCAGCAGCGCACCGTCGGCCTCCGGATTGGTCAGGTAGCACACGATGAAGCGCCGGTCGCCCAGCACATCGGCCAGCCCGCGGGAGCGGAAGGTGATGCTCACGTTGTGGAACAGGTCACCCGCACCCGAACGGCCGATACGCAGCTGCTCGCGGATCGGGCTGCGCGGGCCGTCGGCGGCGATCAGATAGTCCGCCCGCACCGTGGTGTGCTCACCCGTCTCCCGGTTCTTCAGGGCCGCCCGTACGCCGGACCCGTCCGGGTCGAACGAGAGCAGCTCGGTGGAGAACCGCAGGTCGCCGCCCTGTTCGCGGGCCCGGTCCAGGAGGACGGGTTCCAGGTCGTTCTGACTGCACAGGCACCAGCCGCTCGGGCTGAAGCGGGCCAGTGCGCCACCCGGGTCGATTTCCTTGAACAGCCACTCCTGGTCGTCGCCGGTCAGTGAACCGGCTTGCAGAATGCCGTGGTTCTCCGCCAGGACCGAAGCCGCCGCCCGGATCTGCGGCTCCACCCCGGCCCGGCGGAAGATCTCCATCGTGCGGACGTTGTTTCCACGGCCGCGCGGATGCGTCGAGGTGGCGGCGTGCTTCTCGACCAGCAGGTGCTCGACGCCGAGCCGGCCGAGGAAGAGGGATGCGGACAGCCCCACCAGCGAGCCGCCCACGATGAGGACCGGTACTTGGACGTCGACGTTCTCGTTCATGAGTCGCTCCAGCTCGGACGTCGTACAGATGCAGTGTTCATGCCCTTGTCGGAGCCCCGTCGGAGCGGTTCGGACGCCCGCTCACCTGAACGGTTCATAAATCTCGCGTCAGCCGGACCAGCGTTTCACGATCGGTCACGGAGACGTCGCCCACGGTCCGGGCGGACTGTGCGCATCCGCCGGGAGATTCCCCGCTCCGCCCCCCACTCGACGATTCCCCACCGGCCCGGCCGGTTCTCCCCTCGCCTCGAAGGAGTTCGCAAGATGACCACCACCCTCTCGGAACGGACCTCCCAGTCCGCCTTCGACGGATCAAGGCTGCGGGTCATCCTGCTGCTTGACCTGCACGACGGCGCCCAGAAGCAGTTCCTGGAGGCGTACGAGCACATGCGCAACCAGGTCGCCTCGATCCCCGGCCACATCAGCGACCAGCTGTGCCAGTCCATCGAGAACCCGTCCCAATGGCTCATCACCAGCGAGTGGGAGAGCGCGCCGCCCTTCCTCGCGTGGGTGAACAGCGAGGACCATGTCGCCACCGTCCAGCCTCTGCACAGCTGCGTGCGCGACACCCGTTCGCTGCGCTTCAGCGTCCTGCGCGAGACGGGCGCGGCCTTCGAGGAGAGCTTCGAGCCCGTCAAGGGCGGTCTCCAGGCCGCACCCCGCCTCGGGGACGGGGTCGTGCGCCACGCGCTGACCTTCACCGTCAAGCCGGGCACCGAGGAGATCGTCGCGAAGCTCCTCGCCGACTACGACTCCCCGCAGGCCCGGGTCGACGAGCACACCCGACTGCGCCGCACGTCGCTCTTCATGCACGGCAACCGGGTGGTGCGCGCGGTCGAGGTCGAGGGCGACCTCCTCGCGGCCCTGCGCCACGTCTCCCGGCAGCCCGAGGTCCGGGCCGTAGAGGAAGCGATCAACCCGTACCTGGAGCAGGATCGCGACCTGGCCGACCCCGACTCCGCCCGGATGTTCTTCACCCGGGCGGCCCTGCCCACCGTCCACCACGTGACGACGGGCCGCCACGCCGCCGGGGAGCGCAAGCGCCACGCGCTCTTCTACCAGGCCAAGGAGGGCTGCGGAATGGCGCTGGCCCGCCTCCTGGCCGAGCACGACGAGGAGGAGGCCGACAACACGGGCAGCCCCATCGAGAGCAGCACGATCTTCCAGCGTGACGACATCGTGGTCCGTCTGCTGGAGGTGGGCGGCGCGCTCGACGCCCAGCCCGCCCGGGCGCTCGGCATCCACGGCCCCGGCAAGGCGGCCCGGCTCGCGCGTCTGCTGGACGGTGAGGCGAACGCCGTGCCGACCACCGACCAGGACGCCGCGCGTTTCCTCGCCCGGTCCGAGATGCACCTCGTCACCGACCGGCGGGCCGCGGAGTCCTGAGCCGCGCATCAGCACTCTGGGGGTTCTCGCTCAACCCGTCGACACAACGCGCCATGCGCCAGGAGGAAAGCAGTCATGACCATGCACCGGCCACGCATCGTGGACCTCAGTGAGACCCAGCCCAACACCAGGCGCGGGGGTGACCTGCGCGCCCTTCTCACCCCGACGGCCGTAGGTGCCACCAGCGGCTTCATGGGGCTGGCCATCATTCAGCCCGGCGACCGCATCGCGGAGCACTACCACCCGTACTCGGAGGAGTTCGTCTACGTCGTGGACGGGCTGCTCGAAGTGGACCTGGACGGCGAGCCGTTCGCGATGCGACGCGACCAGGGGCTGCTGATTCCCCTGAACGTACGCCACCGCTTCCGCAACGTCGGGGACGTCGAGGCGCGCATGGTCTTCCACCTCGGCCCGCTCGCTCCCCGTCCGGAACTCGGCCACGTCGACACCGAGGTCACCGAGTCGGCCGAGCGGGGCGCGCCGCCAGAACGAACCGAGGCCGCTTCATGACCCGGCGAGTGGCCGTCACGGGTGTCGGCGTCGTCGCCCCGGGCGGCATCGGCACCCCGGCCTTCTGGGACCTCCTCTCCAACGGCCGCACAGCGACCCGGGGCATCACCCTCTTCGACCCGGCCGGCTTCCGGTCCCGGATCGCCGCCGAGTGCGACTTCGACCCGAAGGCGCACGGACTGGGCGAGGAGGAGGTCGCCCGCGCGGACCGCTATGTGCAGTTCGCGATGGTGGCCGCCCGTGAGGCACTCGCCGACGCGGGCCTCGACCCGGAGCGGACCGACCCGTGGCGGATGGGCGTATCGCTCGGCACGGCGGTCGGCGGCACCACCCGGCTGGAGCACGACTACGTCGCCGTCAGCGGCAGCGGAGCACGCTGGGACGTCGACCACCGTCCGGCCGGGCCCCATCTGGAGCGCGCCTTCTCCCCCAGTTCGCTGGCGGCGGCGGTGGCCGAACAGGTCGGCGCGCACGGACCGGTGCAGACCGTCTCCACGGGCTGCACCTCCGGCCTGGACGCGATCGGCTACGCCTTCCACTCCATCGAGGACGGCCGCGTCGACGTGTGCATCGCCGGGGCGTCGGACTCTCCGATCACCCCGATCACGGTGGCGTGCTTCGACGCGATCAAGGCCACCTCGGCCAACAACGAGGACCCGGAACACGCCTCCCGGCCCTTCGACTCCCGCCGCGACGGCTTCGTGATGGGTGAGGGCGGAGCCGTACTCGTCCTGGAGGAACTGGAGCATGCCCGTGCCCGCGGTGCGACGGTGTACTGCGAGATCGCGGGCTACGCGACCTTCGGCAACGCCTACCACATGACCGGGCTGACGCCGGAGGGTCTGGAGATGGCCGAGGCCATCAACCGGGCGCTCGGGCATGCCGGGATCGCCGCCTCGGACATCGACTACGTCAACGCGCACGGCTCGGGCACCAAGCAGAACGACCGGCACGAGACCGCCGCCGTGAAGCGGGCGCTCGGCGCACACGCCCACGACGTACCGATGAGCTCCATCAAGTCGATGGTCGGTCACTCGCTCGGGGCGATCGGCGCGATAGAGATCGCCGCCTGCGTACTCGCCCTCGTCCACCAGACCGTGCCGCCTACGGCGAACTACGAGTCCCCGGACCCCGAGTGCGATCTCGACTACGTGCCCCGTACCGCACGTCCCCTGAAACTGCGCAGCGTCCTGTCGGTCGGCAGCGGATTCGGTGGATTCCAGTCCGCGGTGGCGCTGACCAGAAGCGGTGGGAGGACACCATGAATACCCGCAAGGCCCGGCGAACCGTCGTCACCGGCATCGGCGTCGTCGCCCCCAACGGCACGACCACCGAAGCCTTCTGGAAGCGGACGCAGGAAGGCATGAGCGTCCTGGACCGGGTCACCCGTGAAGGGTGCGAGGAGCTGCCACTGCACGTGGCCGGCGAGGTCAGGGGCTTCGACCCGGTCTCGCTGATCGAGGAGCGCTACCTCGTGCAGACCGACCGGTTCACGCACTTCGCGATGGCCGCGGCCGACATGGCCCTGGACGACGCCCGGCTGGGCCGCGCCGACTACGAGGACGCGCCGTACAGCGTGGGCGTGGTGACCGCCGCCGGTTCGGGCGGCGGCGAGTTCGGCCAGCGCGAACTGCAACGGCTGTGGGGCCAGGGCTCCAAGTACGTCGGCCCCTACCAGTCGATCGCCTGGTTCTACGCGGCCAGCACCGGCCAGATCTCCATCCGCGGCGGCTTCAAGGGGCCGTGCGCGGTGGTGGCCAGTGACGAGGCCGGCGGCCTCGACGCCCTGGCGCACGCCGACCGGTCCGTCCGGCGCGGCACCGACGCGGTGGTGGTCGGCGCGGCCGAGGCCCCGCTCGCGCCCTACTCCGTCGTCTGCCAGCTCGGCTACCGGGACCTGAGTGCAGCCGAGGACCCCACGCGGGCCTACCGCCCGTTCACCTCGGAAGCCTGCGGATTCGTGCCCGCCGAGGGCGGCGCGATGTTCGTGGTCGAGGAGGAGGGGGCGGCGCGGGAGCGCGGCGCCCGGGTCCGGGCCGAGATCGCCGGGCACGCAGCCACCTTCACCACCGCGATGCGCTGGGAGGAGTCCCGCGAGGGGCTCGCCCATGCCATCGAGGGCGCACTGAAGGAGGCCGGCTGCGCGCCCGAGGAGATCGACGTGGTCTTCGCGGACGCCCTCGGCGTGCCCGCAGCCGACCGGGCCGAGGCGATGGCACTTGCCGACGCACTCGGCGCCCACGGCCGGCGCGTCCCCGTGACCGCACCCAAGACCGGCATCGGACGGGCCTACTGCGGAGCCCCGGTCCTGGACACGGCCGCCGCCGTCCTCGCCATGGAGAACGGCCTGATCCCGCCCACGCCCAACGTGTTCGAGGTCTGCCACGACCTCGACCTGGTCATGGGCCGGGCCCGCCCCGCCGAACTGCGCACGGCCCTCGTGCTCAGCCGCGGCCTCATGGGCTCGAACGCGGCGCTGGTCCTGCGGCGCCCCGCGTGAGCCCCACCGACCCCTCTCGTGACAAGGAGAAGCCCCTCATGACCGATCGACTGACGTACGAAGAGCTGGCCGCCCTGATGAAGAAGGGTGCCGGACTGACCGTCGACCCCCGGGAGATGGAGAACCGGTCGGGTACCGCATTCGACGAGTTCGGCCTCGACTCGCTGGGTCTCCTCGGCATCGTCGGCGTCCTGGAGAACCGGCACGGGCAGCCGCTCCCGGCCGACGCCGACCGGTGCAAGACGCCCCGCGAGTTCCTCGACCTCGTCAACAACAGCCTCATGACAGGAGCCTGAAGTGTCCGGACACACCGAGAACGAGATCGTCATCGCCGCCCCTCTGGACCTCGTCTGGGACATGACGAACGACCTGGAGAACTGGCCCCAGCTGTTCAGCGAGTACGCCTCGGTCGAGGTCATCGAGCGGGACGGCGAGCGGACCACCTTCCGCCTCACCATGCACCCCGACGACAACGACAAGGTGTGGAGCTGGGTCTCCGAGCGCACCACGGACCGCCCCGGTCGCACCGTCCGGGCCCGCCGCGTCGAGCCGGGCCCGTTCCAGCACATGGACATCCGCTGGGAGTACTCCGACGTCCCCGGCGGCACCCGTATGCACTGGGCGCAGGACTTCGCGATGCGTCCCGACGCCCCGGTCGACGACGCGTGGATGACCGAGAACATCAACCGCAACTCCCGTGTCCAGATGGAACTCATCCGGGACAAGATCGAGCAGCGCGACCGCGAGCGCCGCACGGCCGGGGTCCCGGCCAACTGACACACCGTCCGCGACGGCCGGCCGCCTGGCCCTCCCCGCCGGGCCCGGACCGGGTACCAGAAAGGCATCACCCGATGCACCACGCTCTGATCGTCGCCCGGATGGCACCTGAGTCCGCGCCGGACATCGCCGAGCTGTTCGCCGCCTCCGACAGCAGTGAGCTGCCGCACCTGGTCGGCGTCACCCGGCGCAAGCTGTTCCAGTTCGGCGATGTCTACCTGCACCTGATCGAGTCCGAGCGCCCGCCGGGGCCGGAGATCGCCAAGGTGACGGGCCATCCGGCGTTCAAGGACATCAGCGACCGGCTCACGGCCTTCGTCAGCCCCTACGACCCGCAGACGTGGCGGGGACCGAAGGACGCGATGGCGCAGGAGTTCTACCGCTGGGAGCGCGACACCAGCGCCTGACGAGACGAACCGCCCCGGGCCCGGCCACGAGGCCGGACCCGGGGCGGTTTCCGTGCTGCCCGGAAACGACGCGTCCAGGTGGCCCTAGTCCGGGACCACGCATTCGAACGCGTGCAGGTACGGATTGACCGGCCGGATCTCGCCGATCCTCAGCCCGGCGTCGGACAGCCGGTCGACCAGGCTCTGCCGGGTGTGCTTGGCACCGCCCACGTTCAGGAGCAGCAGCAGGTCCATGGCGGTGGTGAACCGCATCGACGGGGTGTCGTCGACGAGGTTCTCGATGACGACGACCCGGGCTCCGGGACGGGCCGCCGCGATGACGGCGCGCAGCGCCCTGCGGGTGCTGTCGTCGTCCCACTCCAGGATGTTCTTGATGATGTAGAGATCGGCCGCCACCGGAATGCCCTCACGGCAGTCACCGGCCACGATGCTCGCCCGGCCGGCGAGAGGACCGCCGTCCCGCAGCCGTTCGTCGGCCCGTGCCACCACGCCCGGCAGGTCCATCAGGGTGCCGCTGACCGACGGGTGCTTCTCCAGCAGGCTCGCCAGTACGTGCCCCTGACCGCCGCCGATGTCGGCGACGGCCGAAACCCCGGTGAGGTCGAGCAGTGCGGCGACGTCCAGTGCGGACTGCATGCTGGACGTCGTCATGGCCCGGTTGAACACCTGGGCGGACTCGTGGGCGTCCTGGTGGAGGTAGTCGAAGAACTCCTTGCCGAACACGTCCTCGAAGACGTTGCCTCCGGAGCGCACCGCGTCGTCCAGCCGGGGCCAGACCTCCCACGTCCACGGCTCGGTGCACCACAGCGAGATGTCCCGCAGGCTGTGCGGGTCGTCCTCGCGCAGCAGTCGCGACATATCGGTGTGGGCGAATGTGCCGTCGGCGTTCTCGGTGAAGATGCCGTAGCAGGACAGGGCGCGCAGCAGCCGCCGCAGCGGGCCGGGTTCGGTCTTCACCGCAGCGGCGAGCTCGGCCGCGGTGGCCGGCTTCTCACCCAGCGCGTCCGCGACACGCAGCCGTGCCGCGGCGCGGACGGCCGCGGAGCGGGCCGCGCCGAACACGATCTCGCGCAGCCTCATGGCCGGCTGCGGGGTGGGAAGGGGCTGGACGGGAGTAGTGGGGGGGGTGGTGTTCACGGTGGTCATACCGTCTCGCTTCTCCTTGTGCGGGGGGACACCGGTCAGCACATCCCGGCCGGTGCGGAGGTGGTGCAGACATTGCCGGTGAAGCGGTTGCCCGTGCCGGTGTCCTGGTTGGCCAGGTCCGCCGGCCGGTTGCCCTGGACCAGGTTGCGGCTGATGGTGTTGTCCGTGTTCTTCGCACCCACGAAGCTCTTGAACAGCACGACGCCGCCCGAGAGCGGAGTGGCTCCCACGTTGTCGCGGATCACGTTGGACCGGACCTCGGTGGACTCGGTTCCGGTGAGGACGATCCCGGAGCCCTGGATCGCGGGCAGCCGCGCGGTGGCGGCGCAGAACTTGTTGTTGCCGGTGATCCGGTTGGACCGGATGGTCATGGCGCCGGCCCGCGGCGTTCCCTCGTCGCCCACGACGAACACGCCGCTGCAGTTGGCGGTGAAGGTGTTGTTGTTCACCGTCAGGTTCCGCACGCGGCGGGCGGTGAACCCGATCCGGTTGTCGGTGAGAGTGTTGCGCCGGACCCGGGTACCGCCGGTGTCGGTGGCGCCGCCCTCCTCGTCGACGCTGTTGGCTACGAAGATGCCCGCGTCCCCGTTGGAGCGGGCGGTGCTGTCCCGGATGTCGGAGCGGGTTGACCGCTGCTGCGCGATGCCCCAGACACCGTTGGACGCGGATGTCACGGAACGGACCTTCAGTCCGTCCGTCCAGGACGCCCAGAGTCCGCTCCGGGTGAAGCCGGAGACGGTCAGGGACCTGATGGACACGCCGTCCACGGTGTGCCCCGCCGTGCCCAGCACGCAGACGCCGTTGCCGGCCTTCGCGCAGGCGTTGTCCTGCTGGGTCCCGCTCGCGCCGGGCTTGATGACGGTACGGTTCCCGGAGCCGCGCAGGGTCAGTCCGGGCGTGGTGATGAGCACGCTCTCCCGGTAGGTGCCGGGCCGGACGACGATGGTGTCACCGGGCTGTGCGGCGTCCACCGCTGCCTGGATGGACTGGCCCGGACGTACCACGTGGCCGCCGGCGGCGGCGGCCGGGACGGACGGCGCGACGACGCACAGTCCGGCGGCCGAGGCGGCTGCGATGCTCACGAGGCCCTTGATGTGTCGTTTCCTCATGAGCCGAAGCTATGGGCGATCACCCCCCGATGCCACGCAGGGTGCCCGGATGGACACGGGGCGTGCCCGAATGGCTTACGTCTTCGTGGATGCCCCGCGTCCGCCGTGGACGCGGGGCCGTGCACTCGGGTGATTCGCCCTCGGGGCGGGGTCCGTGTCAGTCGCCGGCCGGGCGGGCGGGTGCGACGACGGAGCGGGCCCACCGGTAGTCGGCCTTGCCGCTGGGGGAGCGCTGGATCTGCGGGGCGATCACCAGGTGGCGCGGGATCTTGTAGCCCGCCAGCCGGGTGCGGCAGTGCGCCTGGACGTCGCCGAGCGAGGGGGCGTCTGCGCCCTCGCGCACCTGCACCACGGCGGCGACCTGATTGCCCCAGCGTGCGTCGGGAGCGCCCGCGACCAGCGCGTCGTACACATCCGGGTGGGACTTGAGTGCCTGCTCGACCTCCTCCGGATACACCTTCTCGCCTCCGGTGTTGATGCACTGGGAGCCCCGGCCGAGCACCGTGACGATGCCCTCGGCGTCGACCGTCGCCATGTCGCCGAGCAGTACCCACCGCTCGTCGCCTTTACGGAAGAACGTCTCGGCGGTCTTCCCCGGGTCGTTGTAGTAGCCGAGCGGCACGTGCCCGCGCTGGGCGATCCGTCCCGGCTCGCCCGGAGCCACCGGTTCGTACGTCGCCGGATCGACGACGGCCGTGCGGGAGTTGACCCGGAGCCGGAAGCCGTTCTCCGGGCCGGAGTCGGCGGTCGCGGTTCCGTTGAAGCCCGACTCGGAGGAGCCGAAGTTGTTCAGCAGCATCACGTGGGGCACCAGCGCCTGGAACTCCGCCCGCACCGAATCGGACATGATCGCGCCCGAACTGGAGACGGAGAACATCGCCGAGCAGTCGGTGCCCTTCAGCGGCCCCTTCAGTGCGTCGATCAGCGGCCGCAGCATCGCGTCGCCCACCAGCGACACGCTGGTGACCTTCTCCTTCTCGATGGTGCGGAGCACCTCGTGCGGCACGTACTTGCGGTGCACGACGACCCGCTGTCCGAAGTTGAAGCCGATGAACGCCGTGAGCGTCGAGGTGCCGTGCATCAGCGGGGGAGTGGGGAAGAAGGTGATCCCCTCCCCGCCGGCGGCCACCCGCTCGGCCAGCTCCTGCGGCGTCTTCACCGGGTCGCCCGTCGGTGCACCGCCGCCGAGACCGGAGAAGAACAGGTCCTCCTGGCGCCACATCACCCCCTTGGGCATGCCCGTGGTGCCGCCCGTGTAGATGATGAACTGGTCGTCGGCCGAGCGCGGCGCGAAGCCGCGCCCCGGATCCCCGCCGGCTTCCGCCGCGGTGAACGCGACGGCATCGGGCCCGGGCGTGCCGTCCACGGACCGGCCGACCCGTACGAGATGGCGGAGCTTCGGCGCCTGCGGGGCGGCGGCGACGACGCGCTCGTCGAACTCGGCGTCGAAGACGAGCGCCGCCAGATCCGCGTCGCGGTAGAGGTAGACCAGCTCCTCCTCCACGTACCGGTAGTTGACGTTGACAGGGACGATGCGCGCCTTCAGGCAGGCCAGCACGGTCTGGAGGTATTCGATGCCGTTGTAGAGGTGCAGCCCGAGGTGCTCGCCCGGGCCGATGCCCGCCTCGATCAGGTGATGGGCGAGACGATTGGCCGCGGCGTCGAGCTGCGCGTACGTGAGCCTGCGCTCGGCGCCTGTTCCGGGATGGTCGAGGTAGACGAGCGCCTCCCGTTCCGGGACAGCGTCGACGACCGATTCGAACAGGTCGGCAAGGTTGTACTCCACCGTTCCTCCTGACCCCGGTTGCTGAGTGGCCCGGCGGTCATTAGAGCGCCCACCGGCACAAGTGGGAAGAGGTCCCGGGAAGAAATCTGACTGACTGTCAGAAAACTATTGAACTGCTCCTCCGTCTACTGCAACCTGTTCTAGCCTTGAGACGGGAGACAGACCATGGGCGGTACGGAACACCTCACCGTGCAGCGCGAAGGCGCCACACTGGTGCTCACCTTGAACAGGCCCGAGAGCAAGAACGCGCTCTCGCTGCCGATGCTGGTCGGCCTGTACGACGGCTGGCTCGCCGCGGACGACGACGAGGAGGTCCGATCCGTCGTCCTCACCGGAGCCGGCGGCTGCTTCTGCGCCGGCATGGACCTCAAGGCCCTTGCCGGTAAGGGGATGGAGGGCGAGCAGTACCGGGACCGGATGAAGGCCGACCCCGATCTGCACTGGAAGGCCATGCTGCGTCACCACCGCCCCCGCAAACCGGTCATCGCCGCCGTCGAGGGCCACTGCGTGGCGGGCGGCACCGAGATCCTTCAGGGCACCGACATCCGCATCGCCGGCGAGAGCGCGACCTTCGGGCTCTTCGAGGTCAGGCGCGGGCTCTTCCCCATAGGCGGCTCGACCGTACGGCTGCCGCGCCAGATCGCCCGCACCCACGCGCTGGAGATGCTGCTCACCGGCCGCCCCTACACAGCCGACGAAGCGGCCCGGATCGGGCTGATCGGCCGGGTCGTCCCCGACGGCACCGCACTGGAGGCGGCCCTCGCCGTCGCCGAACAGATCAACGCCTGCGGCCCGCTGGCCGTCGAAGAGGTCAAGGCATCGGTCTACGAGACCGCGGAGATGACCGAGACGGACGGCCTCGCAGCCGAACTCGAGCGCGGCTGGCCCGTCTTCGCCACCGCAGACGCCAAGGAGGGCGCCCGCGCCTTCGCCGAGAAGCGCCCGCCCGTCTACCGGCGGGCCTGACCAAAGGAGCCAACCGTGCCCGAAGTCCTCAGCGCACCGCTGGTGGTCGAATTCCCCTTCACCCGCTCCCTCGGCCCCGTACAGAGCGCCTTCCTCACCGGACTGCGCGAACGCACCCTGCTCGGCGTACGGACCGGCGACGGCCTGGTCCTGGTCCCGCCCGTCGAGTACGACCCCGTCACCGCGGAGGAGATCCGCGACCTGGTCGAGGTCGCCGGCACCGGAACCGTCACCACCTGGGCCTGGAACCCGCACCCCCGCCGCGACCAGCCCCTGGACACCCCCTTCGCCTGGGTGCTCGTCCGCCTCGACGGCGCCGACACCGCACTCCTGCACGTCCTGGACGCACCCGGACCCGAGGCCGTCCGCACCGGCATGCGTGTCCGCGTCCGCTGGGCCGAGACCCGCACCGGCGCCATCACGGACATCGCCTGCTTCGAACCGTACGAGAGCGAACCCGGCGGATCCGCCCCGCACGACGGCGAGTTCGCGGACCCGGTCACCGGCATCGTCACCCCCGCCCGCCTGGACTACACCTACTCGCCGGGCCGCGCGCAGAGTGCCTACCTCGAAGCACTCGCGAGCCGGCGCGTCGTCGGCGAACGCTGCCCGTCCTGCCGCAAGGTGTACGTCCCGCCCCGCGGCGCCTGCCCCACCTGCGGCGTCGCCACCGACGAGCGGGTCGAGGTCGGACCGCGCGGCACGGTCACCACCTTCTGCGTCGTCAACATCAAGGCGAAGAACCTCGACATCGAGGTGCCCTACGTCTACGCGCACATCGCCCTCGACGGTGCGGACCTGGCTCTGCACGCCCGGATCGGCGGCATCCCCTACGACCAGGTGCGGATGGGACTGCGCGTCGAGCCCGTCTGGACCGAGGACAGCCGTCACCCCGACCACTACCGGCCGACCGGCGAGCCCGACGCCGACTACGACGCGTACAAGGAGCTGGTCTAGATGCGAGACGTAGCGATCGTCGCCTTCGCGCAGACCGACCATCTGCGGCGCACCGACGAACTCTCCGAAGTCGAGATGCTGATGCCCGTCCTGCATCAGGTTCTCGACGCGACGGGCCTGCGGACCAGTGACATCGGCTTCACCTGCTCCGGCTCCAGCGACTACCTCGCCGGCCGTGCCTTCTCCTTCACCATGGCTCTCGACGGCGTCGGGGCGCACCCGCCGATCTCCGAGTCCCATGTCGAGATGGACGGCGCCTGGGCCCTGTACGAGGCCTGGGTGAAGATCCAGACGGGCGAGGCGGACACCGCGCTCGTCTACGCGTACGGGAAGTCCTCGCCCGGCCAGGTGCGCGACGTCCTCACCCGCCAGCTCGACCCGTACTACACCGCCCCTCTGTGGCCCGACTCCGTTGCCCTCGCCGCCCTCCAGGCCCAGGCGCTGATCGACGCGGGCGACACCGACGAGACCGCGCTCGCGGCCATCGCCGCCCGCAGCCGAGCGGACGCGTCGGACAACGCGCACGCGCAGCTGAGCGGGTCGGTCCCGGCCGGCGGCTATCTCGTGCAGCCGCTGCGGACCGGTGACTGCCCGCCCATCGGCGACGGCGCCGCCGCCGTGATCCTCGCCGCCGGGGACACCGCACGGTCCCTCTGCGCCAGGCCCGCCTGGATCCGCGGCATCGACCACCGCATCGAGGCCCACAATCTCGGCGTGCGCGAGCTGACCGAATCGCCGTCGACCCGGCTCGCCGCCGAACGGGCCGGGGTCTTCGATCGCCCCGTCGACACCGCCGAACTGCACGCCCCGTTCACCTCCCAGGAGGTGGTGCTGCGCAAGGCGCTCGGCCTCGGCGACGAGGTCCGGGTCAACCCGTCCGGCGGCGCGCTGGCCGCCAATCCGCTGATGGCGGCCGGGCTGATCCGCCTCGGCGAGGCCGCCGCCCGCATCCACCGGGGCGAGTCCGACCGGGCACTCGCCCATGCCACGTCCGGGCCCTGCCTGCAGCAGAACCTGGTCGCCGTTCTCGAAGGGGAGAGCGCTCATGCCTAAGGAGCCCGTGGCCGTCGTCGGCATCGGCCAGACCAAGCACGTCTCCGCCCGCCGCGACGTCTCCCTCGCCGGCCTCGTCCGCGAGGCCGCCGTAGCCGCCCTCCAGGACGCCGGACTGACCTGGGCGGACATCGACGCCGTCGTCATCGGCAAGGCCCCCGACTTCTTCGAGGGTGTGATGATGCCGGAGCTCTATCTCGCCGACGCCCTGGGCGCGGTCGGCAAACCCATGCTCCGGGTCCACACCGCGGGCTCGGTCGGCGGCTCGACCGCGCTCGTCGCCGCGAACCTTGTCGCGGCCCGCGTGCACCGGACCGTCCTCACGCTCGCCTTCGAGAAGCAGTCGGAGTCCAACGCGATGTGGGGCCTCTCGCTCCCCATCCCGTTCCAGCAGCCGCTGCTGGCCGGCGCGGGCGGCTTCTTCGCCCCGCATGTGCGCGCCTACATGCGCCGGACCGGGGCGCCGGACACCGTGGGCTCCCTCGTCGCGTACAAGGACCGGCGCAACGCGCTGAAGAACCCGTACGCCCACATCCACGACCCGGACATCACCCTGGAGAAGGTGCAGGCCGCACCCATGCTCTGGGACCCCATCCGCTACTCGGAGACCTGCCCGTCCTCCGACGGGGCCTGCGCGATGATCCTCACCGACCGGGCGGGCGCGGACCGTTCACCGCACCCGCCCGCCTGGGTGCACGGCGGCGCGATGCGCAGCGAACCGACCCTCTTCGCCGGCAAGGACTTCGTCTCGCCGCAGGCCGGCAAGGACTGCGCCGCCGATGTGTACCGGCAGGCGGGGATCACCGACCCGCGCCGGGAGATCGACGCCGTCGAGATGTACGTGCCGTTCTCCTGGTACGAGCCGATGTGGCTGGAGAACCTCGGCTTCGCCGACGAGGGCGAGGGCTGGAAGCTCACCGAGGCCGGAGTCACCGAGCTCGACGGCGACCTGCCGGTCAACCCTTCGGGCGGAGTGCTCTCCACCAATCCCATCGGCGCCTCCGGAATGATCCGCTTCGCCGAGGCGGCGCTCCAGGTCCGGGGGCAGGCGGGTGAGCACCAGGTGGACGGTGCCCGGCGGGCCCTCGGCCACGCCTACGGCGGCGGGGCCCAGTTCTTCTCCATGTGGCTCGTGGGCGCCGAACCGCCTACGGGCTGACCCACGAGCCCCGGACAGGCCGCACGTACCGGGTTCCGCGGCCTGTTCGGGACCGCCCGTGATGGCTAGGCTTCGTTCGGCCGCATCCGACGAGCAGGAGGAGCCGACGTGGCACGGAGGATGATCCCCCAGCAGCGGTTCACCGGCTGGGACAAGGCGGGGCTCGACCTGGGCAACGCCCGGTGGCGGTCCGGCAGTCAGGGCATCGGCGACGTCCAGATCGCCTTCGTCGAGGGATTCATCGCGATGCGCAACGCCGGGCGCCCCGGCAGCCCTCCGCTGGTCTTCACCCCGGCGGAATGGCGTGGCTTCGTCGTGCGCGCCCGGGACGGCGCGTTCGACCCGAGGTGACGGACCCCGTCGGGGCCACAGCGGCTCGCGCACCCAGCCACCTCTCCGAGACCGGTGGCTGAGCCTCCTGCTCCTGCACCGGCCCAGGAGAACTCCGCGCCGACCGCACCCGCGGGGCAAGCCCTGGTGAGCGGCATCGCACACCATGGGTAGCGTGGTGGATGTGACAGGTGAGAGTGATCTTCGCGTTCTGCTGAGCGACCTGCGTCCGGAGCTGAACCCCGGGCGCTACGTCTACGCCACCGCGCCCGACGGAGTCGTGCCCGACGGCACCGCCCCCGTCGTCGTGGTCCGTGAGGCCGAAGGGCTCACGCTGGTGCTCCCGGAGGCGGAGGCCGCGGCGGCGGGACTGCCCTGCTCCTTCACGGCCGGCTGGATCACGCTCCGTGTGCACTCGGCGCTGGAGGCCGTCGGGCTGACCGCCGCCGTCTCGCTCGCCCTCACCGACGCGGGAATCAGCTGCAACGTGGTGGCCGCCTTCCACCACGACCACCTCTTCGTCCCGTACGACCGGGCAGCCGAGGCCGTGGCCGTACTCGAGACCCTGGCCGCGGAGTCGGGCACGGGGTGACCGGGGCGGCGGGGCGGGTGGCTGGGGCACCCTCCTGCGCACGGGTGCCTCCGGCGGCCAAGCCCGCCTTGCGGGCCCGGCTCGGCGAGGCGGGCCCGGCCACGTAACATGTCCGCATGTCCTTCCTCCGCCGCCGTAGCGCCGCCACACCCGCGGGCCCCGACTTCGACGTCCTGGCCATGGACCCGGGCGACTGGCCCGGAAACCTCGGCGCCGGTCTGCTGCCCGCCCCCGACGGCAGCTGTCAGGGCGTTTTCCTGCGCTACGACCTGTTCGGCGGCCGCGGCCCCGCGATGATCATCGGCAACCTCCCGGAGGGATCGCCCGCCCGCGAGACGGAGGAGGGCCAGGTCCCCTTCGAGGTGGCCCAGCTGCTGCTCGCGCTGGAGAACGACGAGCCGGTCGAGGTGACCGGCACCGAGGACATGCCCGTGATGCAGGGTGACAACCTGCTGATCGTCCGCCGTGTGAAGCTCTCCGAGAGCCGCATCTCCTGCGTCCAGTTCGACCGCAGTGACGGCGTGCTCGTCACCATCGCCAGCTGGGACCGGCCGATCACCGACGATCTGTACACCCTCCTGAAGCCGCTGCCCGCCGAGCTCTTCCAGCAGGGCTGATCCGGCCCGGGCCGCCGCACGGCGGCCCGACCGGTGGTGGCACTTCCGTCCAAGTAAACGTGGCCTCCGTCCAAGAGGCCGCTTCGTCATGCGTCTTGTCCGGGCAGTCGTCGGACCTCTAGCGTCGTTCGGCATGACATCCGGGATGACGCGACGTACCACCGTGAAGACAGCGATTGGCGTATCAGGCGCTCTGGCGCTGGGGGTTCCCGCCCTCAATGGCACGGCCGCCGCCGCCGGGACCTCCGATGAATCGGCGACAGGAAAGCAGAAGGCGGAGCTGCCGAACCCGGTGCTCCACTACCGTGCGCCCGCCGCGGACTGGGAGCGCGAGTCCCTGCCCATCGGCGGCGGAGCCCTCGGCGCGAGCGTCCATGGAACGCTCGCCTCCGAGCTCCTCACCTTCAACGAGAAGACCCTCTGGACCGGCGGCCCCGGTTCGGCACAGGGGTACGACTTCGGCAATTGGACCGCCCCCAGGCCGGGGGCCCTGGCCGGGGTGCAGGAGCGCCTCGACAGCGAAGGCGCCCTCGGTCCCGACGCCGTGGCCGCCGAACTCGGACAGCCGCGGCGCGGCTACGGCGCCTACCAGGTCTTCGGGGAACTGCGCCTCGACGTGCCGGGCGCACCGGCCGCCCCCGACTCCTCCTACCGGCGTGGCCTGGACCTGCGGACCGCCCTCGCGACCGTCGCGTACACGCACGAAGGTGTCGCCCACAGCCGGGAGTTCTTCGTCTCCCACCCCGGTTCCGTCATCGCCGGACGGCTGACGGCGGACCGCCCGGGACAGGTGGCTTTCACCCTGCGCTACACCTCGCCGCGCACCGACTTCACCGCTTCCGCAGCAGGCGACCGCCTCACCGTCCGGGGCGCCCTCAAGGACAACGGCCTGCGCTTCGAGACCCAGATCCGCGTCCGCACCACCGGTGGCAAGGTCACCGCCGGAGCCGACGGCAGCCTCACCGTCACCGGCGCGGACAGTGCGTGGTTCTTCCTCGCGGCCGGCACCGACTACGCGGACACCTGTCCCGCCTACCGAGGACAGGACCCGCACACCAAGGTCACGACCGCCGTCGACACCGCGGCGGCCACCCCGTACGAGCGCGTCCGCGACGCCCACGTGAACGACCACCGCACTCTCTTCGACCGGGTCGCCCTCGACATCGGTCAGCAACTGCCCGACCTGCCCACCGACCAGTTGCTGAGCGCCTACACGGGTGGAGCGAGCCCCGCGGACCGGGCCCTTGAGGCGCTCTTCTTCCAGTACGGCCGCTACCTGCTCATCGCCTCCTCGCGGGCCGGCTCGCTGCCCGCCAACCTCCAGGGCGTCTGGAACAACTCGACCACCCCGCCCTGGTCCGCCGACTACCACAGCAACATCAACCTCCAGATGAACTACTGGCTCGCCGAGGTCACCAACCTCGCCGAGACCACGGCCCCCTACGACCGCTACATCGAGGCCATGCGCGAGCCCGGCCGCAGGACGGCGAAGGAGATGTTCGGCACCGACGGCTGGGTCGTGCACAACGAGACCAACCCGTACGGCTTCACCGGAGTGCACGACTGGTCCACCGCCTTCTGGTTCCCCGAGGCCGCCGCCTGGCTCACCCAGCAGATGTACGAGCACTACCGCTTCAGCGGCTCCACCGGCTATCTGCGCTCCACCGCCTACCCGGCGATGAAGGAGGCCGCCGAGTTCTGGCTGGCCAACCTGCGCACCGACCCCCGCGACGGACTCCTCGTCGTCACCCCGAGCTACTCGCCCGAGCACGGGGACTTCACCGCCGGGGCCGCGATGTCCCAGCAGATCGTCCACGACCTCCTCACCAGCACTCTGGAGGCCGCCCGCACCCTCGGTGACGCACCCGCCTTCCGCGGCCGTCTCGAAACGGCCCTCGACCGCATCGACCCCGGCCTGCGCATCGGGTCCTGGGGTCAGCTCCAGGAGTGGAAGACCGACCGCGACGACCCGGCCGACGACCACCGCCACGTCTCCCACCTCTTCGGCCTCCACCCCGGCCGGCAGATCGAGGCGGGCAGCGCCTGGGCCGAAGCCGCCAAGGTCTCCCTGGGTGCCCGCGGGGACGGCGGCACCGGCTGGTCCAAGGCCTGGAAGATCAACTTCTGGGCGCGGCTGCGGGACGGTGTCCATGCCCACAAGATGCTCTCCGAGCAGCTGAAGAACTCCACCCTGCCCAACCTCTGGGACACCCACCCGCCGTTCCAGATCGACGGGAACTTCGGCGCCACGTCGGGTATCGCGGAGATGCTGCTGCAGAGCCAGCACGACGCCGTCGAGATCCTCCCCGCCCTGCCCGCCGCCTGGCCGGCCGGGTCGGTGCGCGGGCTGCGCGCCCGCGGAGGATTCACCGTCGACATCGAATGGGCCGCCGGACAGGCCCGCCGTGTGGTGATCACGGCGGGCCGGACCCGCGAAGTGACCGTCCGCAGCACGCTGTTCAGCGGCGGCGAGAAGGTCATCAGAGCCCGCGCCGGCAAGCGCTACACGCTGACCCCGGAGAGCTGAGCGAACAACGAGGTCACCTGCGCCGCCGAAGTGCCGATCCCCGTGGGACCGCTCAGGTGCCACGGGGCCGCGGTGCCCCGCCGTAGATCCTCCTCGCGGTAGCGCCTGCAGTCCCGGTGCCAGATCAGGATGCCCGCGATCCAGTGCTTCAGCTCCTCGACGTATCCGGCGAGGATCTCCCTCGCCTCGGCATCCAGCCCGAAGTCGTCGTACAGCACCGGGAGTTCGTTCTCGGCGACGTGCAGGAACTGGCGCAGCCGCGACTTCATCAGATCGTGCAGGATCGCCACCCCCGTCGGATAGTCCACCCCGAAGAAGTTCTGCACCACCAGCACACCGTTGTGCACCTCACCCTCGTACTCGATCTCCTTCTGGTACGAGAACAGGTCGTTGAGCAGCGCGGCGTAGTCGGCCGCCGCGTTCTCCAGGGAGCGCAGCGGGCCGCTCTCGTAGATCTCCGGCGGCACCTTCCTGCCGTGCCCCAGCCGGCACAGACTCATCGTCAGATCCGAGCCGAAGGTCATGCGGCGCATCTCGACGTAGTCCACCGGGTCGGGAATCCGGTTCTGCGCCTGGTTCGCCAGCTCCCACAGCCAGCTGGCGGTCATGTCCTCGATGGACGTGCGGAACGCTCGCCTGCCGCTGTCGTCCATGGGTGCGCAGGTGCGCTGCCAGAGGTCGCCCAGGCCGCGTTCCAGCGCGTTGACGGGTGCGGGCGGCGCGGCCCCGTCCAGTGGCATGAAGAGCGACAGCCGCTCGTTGGCGAGGCGGGCCCCCGCCAGGTCACGGGTGCGACCGTGCACCACCGGGAACCAGTCGTCCCCGTACGTCCCCCACGCCAGCCACTGCGAGGAAAGGTCGAGTTCCTCCGGGGTGGCGTCCGGGTGGATGCCCGCCGCGCACAGTGGCAGGTCGATCGCCCGTAGCCGCTCCTCGTCCCAGATGTGCGAGCCCGGTACCCCCGGCTGCGCCTGAAGGATGCCCACCCCGTCCGCCCAGCCGACCAGCCGCTCCCGGGCCCCGTCCAGATGCGGACTGAGTGTCGTGCCGAACGGAAGATCGAAGTCGGGCAGCAGGGACGGGCCGACATGCTGGTACGGCAGATGGGTGTGGCTGCGCAGCCTGGCGAACTCCGAGCGAGGGGTGAAGCGGATCGACGCAGCGGCCATCCCGAAGCCCGGCACAGCCGGTTCGGCCCCGCCGTCGTTCATGTAGCGGCTGGAGCGCATGTGCCACTCATGGCCGCCGGACTGCCAGTCCTGCAGCCCCTTGACGTAAGCGAGCACCGCAGCCGTCTGTGCGGCGTCGAGGCCCTTCCCCGCGCAGAGCGGGCCCAGTTCGGTGAGTGCGGTGTTCTCGAACTGCTGGAGCCGTGACGTCAGCAGATCGTTCACCGCCTCGGCGGCCTCCTGCGTCGAGCAGTCGAGGAAGCGCTCAAGGACCAGGACGCCATTGCTGTTCTCGCCCTCGTCCTCGACCTCACGCTGATAGGAGAACAGGTCGTTGCGCAGGTGGACACCGTCCGAGAACGCGTCACGCAGCACGCGCAACGCCCGCTCCCCGGCCACCGCCTCGGGCACCTCCGCACCGGCCGCGTACTCCACCAGACCCGCCGACCAGGGGGCGCCGCCCACCTTGCGGCGCATCTCGATGTACTCGACGGGGTTCGCGATGCGGCCCTCGTTGATGTTGGCGAGCTCCCACAGCGACTCGTTCAGCAGGTTCTTCGTCGCCTCGGCGAACCTCACGCGCCACGCGTCCGTCATGACGGGCACCGTCCGCGCCCACAGATCCGCCAGCCCCGCCTCGACCGGATTGGTCGGCTCCGGTGTCGGCGCACCCCGCTCCATCGGCATGAACGCAGGCAGCCGGTCCAGGTACGCCTTGCCTCCCTCGCGGTCCGGGGTCCGCTTGAACAGTTCCAGGAAGTGGTCGTCGAAGAAGAAGACCCACACATACCAGTCGGTGACCAGGGACAGGGCCTCGGCCGAGCAGTCGGGGTGGGTGTAGGCACACAGCAGCGCGTAGTCGTGGGAGTCGAGGTCCTTCTCCTCCCAGATGCCGGACCCCTCCAGCATCCCTATGGCCCGCGCCCACGTCTTCGTGTGCTGCCGCGCCACCTCGGCATGCGGATTGAGGCGCGCCGGATACGGAACGTAGAAGTCCGGCAGGGTGAAGGGCTGTGCCATGTGCGTCAGGCCTTTCGATGAGCCTCCGCGCGAGCGTCACGCGGTTCGGTCGTGTCCGCGCGAGCTCTACCCCTCGGCCGTTCGGGGCACGCACAGCCATCATTAGTCACACAAGAAGTGCGCTCGTTCGAGGGACGGCGCCCGGTCCGGCCGGCGGGCACGCCCTGCGCAAAACTCAGGTAACGCGGCATCGCCAGAATCCCGTTGCTCCTTTCCCGCCGCAGGTCAGAGCACCTGCCAGTGGTCTGGTCCACTGGCTCGACCCGCGGCCTCCATCACACCCTTGACGTGCCATCACCTCAGGTCAGAGAGTGTGCGCGCACGAAGCAACACGAGATCGGAACACGAACACCTCTCGACACGTACGGCTCGGGAAACGCCCAGCTCCAAGAAGGGTTGTCATGACGTCCAAGCAGAGGACCGGACGCGCACTCGCGCTGACCGCCGCCGGCGCACTGAGTCTCGCGCTGCTCAGCCCCGCGGCACACGCGGGCGCGGACGGGGTGCGGCCGGAATGCCCGCGCGGTCTGGCATGCGACTGGGTCCCGGCCGCCTACCAGCAGACCGGCGACCCGGCCGACAAGGAGACGTACGGCAACTACGACACCGCGGACCGGCCGCACAGCAACAAGATCAAGTTCATTGTCCTCCACGACACGGAGGAGGACTACGACACCACCCTGAAGATCTTCCAGAACCCGCTGAAGCAGACCTCGGCCCACTACGTCGTGCGCTCCGGCGACGGTCATGTCGCGCAGATGGTGAAGAACAAGGACGTCGCCTGGCAGGCCGGGAACTGGTACCTCAACACTCACTCGATCGGCATCGAGCAGGAGGGCGTCGCCACCGAGGGCGCGAAGTGGTACACCCCCGAGATGTACCGCTCCACCGCGGCACTTGTGCGCTATCTCGCCGCCAAGTACGACATCCCGCTCGACCGCCAGCACATCATCGGCCACGACGGGGTGCCGCCCACCAGCGCCGCCGGCACCAAGAACATGCACTGGGACCCAGGCACCTACTGGGACTGGAACCGCTTCATGGCCCTCCTCGGCAAACCCACTGTGCCGACGGCCCGAAAGGGCAGCGAACTCATCACCGTCAGCCCGCGGTTCAAGGACAACCAGCAGGCATTCCGCGACTGCGAGAAGGGCGTCGACCTGCCCGTGCAGGGCTCCAGTGCCGTGCCGCTCCACACGGAACCCTCCGACGACGCACCGCTCTTCTCCGACCCGGGGCTGCACACGGACGGCTCGCCCGGCACCAACTGCGCCGCCGACTGGGGCAGCAAGATCAGCGCCACTCAGCAGGCCGTCGTCGCCGACCACGCACCCGGCTGGACGGCGATCTGGTGGTACGGCAAGAAGGCATGGCTCCGCACCCCGGACCACGCCCGCACCACCACCCCCACCGCCGGCTACGTCGTCAGGCCCAGGACGGGCAAGGCGGAGGTGCCGGTGTACGGGGTGGCGTACCCGGAGAAGTCGGAGTACCCGGCCGACTTCGCGGACCAGCGGGTGGGCACGGCCCTGCAGTACACCATCAAGGCCGGCCAGTCCTACCCCGGCGGCGGAGAGGCCCCCACCGGCTTCTTCTACGCGCCGACCATCGACGCCTCCTACCCCATGGACCACGCGTACTTCCGGGGCAAGGAGAAGTATGTGACGGTCCAGATCGGCCACCGCATCGCCTTCGTGAAGGCGGCCGATGTGGACATCGTCCGCGCGCACTGAAGCCGGTCGGACTCAGGCCTCGGCCCGAGGGGCGGCGCAACAGCGCGCTGCGGGCCCGGTGTGTCGGCACCGGACCCGCAGCGCGCATCTCCATCGGCAGGTCAGCGAGTGCCGACCGCGGCTCGAACGGCACTCCGCGCCATGGCGCAGTCGTCGTGCAGGCGACGCAGCAGCAGTCGCTGCTCCTCACCCGACGACAGCCCACCCGGACGGTCCTGCCCCGTCCTGGCCGGCGCGGTGGTGTCCCGCATGGCCCGCTGAAGAGCCGTCTCGTACGTACGGATCTCTCGCGTGAGTACGAGCATCAGGTTGACCAGGAACGAGTCCCGCGCCGCTGGACCCGCGACCTGGGCCAGCTGGCTGATCTGACGCCGCGCCACCGGCGCGTCCCCCAGAACCGCCCAGAGCGTCGCCAGGTCGTAGCCCGGCAGATACCACCCGGCGTGTTCCCAGTCCACCAGAACCGGACCGGTGGGCGACAGGAGGATGTTGGAGAGCAGAGCGTCACCGTGGCAGAACTGCCCCATGCCCTGGCGGCCTCCGGCGTGGGCAAGGCCGTGCAGCAGTTTCTGGAGGTCTCCCAGATCGCGGTCGGTGAACAGGCCGAGCTCGTGATACCGCGCGATGCGTGCCGCATAGTCCAGCGGGGCGTCGAACAGACCGGCCGGCGGACGCCAGGCGTTGACCCGGCTGACCGCACCGAGCACGGCCCGCAGATCAGCGCGCGGGGGGGCCTCCGACGGGTGCCTGGTCAGCGCCGCCACCCGGCCGGGCATCCGCTCGATGACCAGAGTGCAGTTCTCCGGGTCTGCCGCGATGAGCCGGGGTACCCGGACCGGCGGGCGGTGCCGGACGAACGCCCGGTATGACGCTATTTCGTGCCGGAACCGCTCCGTCCACGCGGGGGAGTGGTCCAGTAAACACTTGGCGACCGCGGTCGTGCGGCCGGTGGAACCGACGAGGAGTACCGAACGGCCGCTGCGCCGCAGCACCTGCACCGGGTTGAACTCCGGGCAGATCCGGTGAACCGAGGCGATCGCCATCCTCAGTTGGGCGCCCTGCGGACCGGAGAGGTCCAGTCTTCCGCTGAGCGAGGGGGTACCCGGCCCTGCCACGCGCCGGGTCCGGCCCATGCCGGGCGCGGGGACGACGGCGCGGGGGTCGAGATACGGTCCACCACCCACTCCCAGGGGACGCAGCGGCCGGGGCGGGGCGGACACGGAGGACGATGCTGTGTACATGGGCTAGACAGATCCCTTCGTGCGCCGACAAG
The DNA here is from genome assembly GCF_044742205.1 of Streptomyces sp. NPDC087901. NCBI lineage: Bacteria > Bacillati > Actinomycetota > Actinomycetes > Kitasatosporales > Streptomycetaceae > Streptomyces > Streptomyces sp. NPDC087901. The sequence continues at coordinate 198,805 of NZ_JBIUUC010000005.1, read as the reverse complement.
TTGCGTGCGCCACCCCGGCCGGCGGCCGTTCGGCACCCTGGGGAGTACCTAGGGCTGCCGGGCGGGGTGGCGCTTTCCTACCTGACACCGGCGCGCGGGTGGCAGACCATCTGGCGGACCCTGGCGAACCCTGGCGAATAGTCGCAAGGCATCTGACAGGGGGTTACTGTCAACACAGCCGAGAACCTGGGGGCTTGACGTGACCGGAGAACCCAACACCCGTCTGTCGGACCTGTTCGGCCTTGCCGGCTGGTCCAAGGGCGAACTCGCGAGAATGGTGAACCGGCAGGCGGCGGCCATGGGCCACCCGCAGCTGGCCACCGACACCTCGCGCGTAAGGCGATGGATCGACATGGGGGAGTCCCCGCGCGATCCCGTGCCCAAAGTGCTGGCAGCCCTGTTCACCGAGCGGCTCGGTCGTGTCGTGACCATCGAGGATCTCGGGTTCGGCCGACGCGGGCGTGTGGGGAAACGGCGAGAGACCGGGACGGAACACAATCCCGACCAACTCCCGTGGGCGCCCGAGCGGACGGCAGCGGTCCTCACCGAATTCACGGGAATGGACCTCATGCTCAACCGACGCGGCTTGGTGAGCGCGGGCGCCGCGCTCGCCGCCGGCTCCACGATTGCCGGCCCCATGCACGACTGGCTGCACACTGACCCCGTACTGGCGGCCGACGCTCCACGCATCGACGACCCCGTGCACGCGGACCCGGCCGGCTACGACCGGTACGAGGCCGCGCCCATCGGCTCGGAGGAGATCGAGGCGCTGGAGCGCTCCGTGGAGGTGTTCCGCGCCTGGGACGCCTCCCGTGGCGGCGGTCTCCAGCGCAAGGCCGTGGTGGGCCAGCTCAACGAGGTGGGAGGCATGCTCGCCTACCGCCACCCCGACCATCTGCAGCGCCGCCTCTGGGGCGTCGCCGCCAACCTCGCCGTGCTCGCGGGCTGGATGTCCCACGACATCGGCCTCGAGCCCACGGCCCAGAAGTACTTCGTCATCGCCGCGCACGCCGCGCGAGAGGGCGGTGACCGGCCGCGGGCGGGCGAGGCGCTCTCCAGGGCGGCCCGCCAGATGGTCCACCTGGGCCGGCCCGACGACGCACTCGACCTCATGAAACTCGCCAAGTCCGGCTCGGGCGACATGGTTCTGCCGCGCACCCAGGCGATGCTGCACACCATCGAGGCGTGGGCGCAGGCCTCCATGGGGCGGGGACAGGCGATGCGGCGCACTCTCGGCCGGGCCGAGGAGCTCTTCATCTCCGACAAGGGCGATGTGCCACCGCCCAGTTGGATGCAGATGTTCGACGAGGCGGATCTGCACGGCATGCAGGCCCTGGCGTTCCGCACGCTGGCCGAGCACGACCCCTCGGCGGCCGTCACCGCCCAACGCCATGCGAAACAGGCGCTGGAACTGCGGGTCAACGGACGCCAGCGGTCCAAGATCTTCGACTACATCTCGCTCGCCTCGGCGTGCTTCATCGCCGACGACCCCGAGCAGGCCGACCGTTACGCCCGGCTCGCCCTCGTGACGATGGGGGAGACATCCTCGCACCGCACCTGGGACCGCCTGCGCGAGATGTACCGGCTCACGGGTCAGTTCGCGGGCTACGCGAAGATCGAGGACCTGCGTGAGGAGATCCAGCTCTCGCTGCCGCAGAGCTCCATCATCAAGAGGCCCAGGAGTTCAGAGATCTGATCATTGGGTGTGCGGCGACAATCGTCCCGTGCCCTGAACTTCGTGAGCCGGCCCCTGTGCGTGGTGTGCCCGTACTGTTCCTACGCTCCGACACGGGCGATCAGTACACACGCGTCGTCCAGTCGCTCGGTGCCACCGAACTCCTCGACGACGGTCCGTACACATTCCTGCGCCGTACGGGCCTCGGCGAAGCGCGGCGCGAGTCCGAGGAGTGTTTCCGTGCCCGGGCGGAGACCGCTGTGCGCGTTCCCCGTGCCCCGGGCCAACCCGTCGGTGTGCAGTACCAGCACATCACCGGGCAGCAGGTGCACTTCGTCCTGCTCGTAGGCGACCCCGGACGCCGCTCCGAGGAGCACACCGTCGGGCGGGGGAATCGGGCGCCCGGCTCCGTTGCGGAAGAGCAGCGGTGCCGGGTGTCCGGCCTGCGCCCAGTCCAGCGTGCGGGTGGCGGGGTCGAACCGGCAGCACACCGCGCTGCCGAGGGCCGGCTGGATCGATGTCTCCAGTAACTGGTTGAGGTGTCCCATCAGGGCTCCGGGCTCGATCCCGGCCACCGCCATGCCCCGCAGCGCACCCAGGATCATCGCCATGGCGGAGGTGGCCTGGATGCCGTGGCCGGTCAGATCGCCGACCGTGAGCAGCGTCCGGCCGTCCGGCAGTTCCATCGCGTCGTACCAGCCACCGCCGATCAGGGCGCTCGAATCCGACGGCAGATAGTGGGCCGCGATGTCCAGGGACCCGGGCCCCTGATCCGGAAGGCTGAGCGAGCCCCGCCACGGGGGGAGTACGGCCTCCTGCAGTTCCACGGCCATCCGGCGTTCGGTCCTGGCGATGTGCTGCTGGTGGCGGAGGGACTCCTGGGTCCGATGTACGACCTGCTGGCTGCGGCGCAGCGCGCTGACATCGCGCAGGACTGCCCACATGGATGCGGTGCAGCCGTCCGTGTCGAGGACGGGTTCGCCCATCATGTGCAAGGTCCTGATCCGCCCGTCCGCGCGCAGGATGCGGAACTCGCCGTCTATCGGCTTGCCGTCGACCAGGCAGCCCGTCACCAGCGCGGTGAGCAGGGGCTGGTCCTCGGGCACGAGCACGGAGGGCAGGTCGTCCAGCGAGAGCGGCCCCGCCTCAGGCGTGCGGTCGAAGATCTGGAGCAGCTCGTCGGACCAGCTCACCTCGTCGGTCAGCAGATTCCATTCGGCACTGCCGACCCGGCCGATGAGCGACCCCGGTTGCTCGCCGGCCGGTGAGTCCTGGCCCGCGAGTCGCGCCGCCTCGGCGGTGAACTGCTCCGCGGCCTCCGACGGCAGTCCCTGCCTGAGCTGCCCCAGATGCGCGCCGAGGTCGTCGAGCTGATGGACCGCCAGGTCGCACAGGGCACGCTGCCAGCGCAGCTGAGGGTCGTCCTCGTCCACGAGGACGGTGTCGCGCCGCACCGCGTCCACGTCGCCGCGCAGCCGCTGCGTCCGGTTGATCAACGCGTCGACGGCATCGCGCTCGGGCGGCTGGGGGGCGGGGCGGTCCGCGGACGGATGGGGCGGCATGTCGTACTCCGATACAGGCGCGGTACAACCAGGTCTGAGGGTGGACCGAATACGACTGTCGCACAGCCCGCAGGCGCCCGTAAGGGGTTTGGCAACACTCGACGCGTTCTTGCATCCGGCATATGCCAGCGGCTGGCCGGAACTCTGGTTCATCGAACACCCTTGCTGAATGGGGGTGTTGACGCAAGTCATCAGGTGCTCGGGGCCTGATGTGCGCCCGTGGGCGCCGATACGCGCGGTGTCGGCGGACCCGTGGCGGGGCATATGCGGGCCGGAGCCCCCGCCGGGGCGGGGGCTCCGGGGTCGCTTGGGCCGGGCCGCGGGGAGCGGTGTGGCCCACGGTGTCAGCAGAGGGCGATGCGGCCGTACGAGCCCATCTTCCACTTCCATTCGAGGGTCTCGCCGGGGGATGTGGTCCAGCACGACCTGTCGGGGCCGTTGTTGATCACCAGTTGGATGTGCATGTTCCGGCCGCAGTTGTTCGTCGTCCAGGCGGTCTTGTTCTGCTTGATGACGTCGCGTGCCACGCAGGCGGGCGCGGTGTCCCCGGCGGCGGCCGCCGGGCCCGCCGCGGTCATTGAGCAGGCGGCGATCATCGCGGTGGTGGCAAGGGTGGTCAGGGTGTTCTTCAGGCGCATGGCTCACGTTCCTCGGGAAGTCGGCTGCAATGCCGGGCACAGCGATCAACGAGCGTCGCGGCCCCGCGTGACGGCTCACCGGGGAGTGTGCGAGCCGCTCGGGCGCGGCGCGCGGACGCTCGGTGAGGGGGTGTTCGGCGGGCCGGGAATGGTTACGGGCGTGCCCGCGTTACACGGCCAGAACGAAAACGAATCCCGTTCCCAACAAGGGCTCGGGGTCGGTACAGGAGCCCGGAGGTGCCCATGGCCCGCAGTGAGGCCCGTCCCGTCGTCACCCTCCGCTCGACCGCCGGAACCGGTCAGAGCTATGTGACGCGCAAGAGCCGTCGCAACAACCCCGACCGTCTGGTCCTGCGCAAGTACGACCCCGCGGCCGGGCAGCACGTTCTGTTCCGCGAGGAACGCTGACCGCAGCCCCGACCGCCGGGCGGGACACGTCGTCCGGCCGTTCTCGCACCAGGGAAGGAATGCCCATGAAGTCCCGAATCCACCCCGTCTCCCGTCCGGTGGTCTTCCGTGACCGCGCCGCGGGGGCGGCCTTCCTCACCCGTTCCACCGCGGATTCCGATCAGCGGGTGACGTGGGAGGACGGCCGGAGCTATCCCGTCATCGACGTGGAGACCTCGTCGGCGAGCCACCCGGTCTACACGGGACACCGGCAGGTGCTGGACACGGCCGGCCGGATCGAACAGTTCAACCGCCGCTACGGCGTCGAGGCGTCCGCCGCCGGAGCGTGACGCCGCGTCCCCGGGCCCGGGCGTCCGTGCCCTGGATCACAGTCCGGGGTGCGGATTCCCGGGAACGCAACCACATGATTTATCGTTCACCTATATGTGGATGACGCGCTGAGCGCCCACACCAGAGCCGCCCCGGCTGGATTCCCCCGATCCGGCCGGGGCTTCCCTTTTCTCAGTGGTCTACGACCGGGCCGGCGCCGGGACGGCCCGCCGTCCGGCGGCTTCGACGCACAGCGCGGCGGCCGCCAGACCCGCAGCGGAGACGGCGCCCGACGCAGGCCACAGGCGCACCATCAGCGCTGCCAGTGCCGCGCCGGCCACGACGGCGAGCAGCCGGCCGGCGACCCAGCCGTCGTCGCGGTGCCACGATGCCCGGGCCAGCCGTGCGACGAGAGACGTCAGCGTTCCGGTGAAGTAATTCGTGGGGGTCGCCCGGACCCGGCCCTGAATGCCCATCGCGAGCCCCATGACCACCAGCAACCCCAGCCGGTCCGCATCCGACGTGACCAGTCCGCACGCCCACAGCACCGCGCCCGCAGCGAGCAGCACCACCTCGAACAACAGCATGACGGGCAGCCGCCACCACATTCGCTCGCCGGCCACCGCGCCCCAGGCCACCCCGCATCCGTACGAGACCAGCGCGGTGACCACACGCAGCGCGACCCCCTCCTCGCCGGCCCCCGCGGCCGAGGCGCCCAGCAGCACCAGATTGCCCGTCATCACGCCGGCGAAGACCTGGCCGACGCAGATGAAGACGAAGGCGTCCGCCGCCCCGGAGGCCGCCGACAGCAGCAGAAGCGCCGTATGAGCACGGGCACCGTCCGTGATGGCGCGGCCGGCAGGTTCGGTGGATGCGGTGGGAGTCGGCACGTCAGCATTTTCGCCGCCGCCCGGCCGGCCGGGCGGCGTTGCCCCCGGTGCGGCGCGGCGGACGCAGCGCCGGAGCAATCCCTGTGGACGCGGGCCGCGCTCACCCGCTTCGGCTCCGAGGCGCGTGCGGCGCTCAGTCCAGGCCTCGGGCCCGCCTGAAGCGGGACAGGCCGTCGGCCAGCTCCACCACCGGCCGCGGATAGTCCGGCCGGTCGTGCCCCGCCCCTCGGAGCTTCCACGGCTCGTGCACGGAGGGCCCGGACACCGCCGCCAGCTCCGGCACCCAGCGGCGGACGTAGTCGCCGTCCGGGTCGTAGCGCTTGCCCTGGGTCACGGGGTTGAGAACCCGGTTGGGGCGGCTGTCCGTACCGGTCCCGGCCATCCACTGCCAGTTCAGCTGATTGTCGGCGACATCGCCGTCGACCAGCAGGTCCAGGAAATACCGGGCGCCGATGCGCCAGTCCACGTACAGCGTCTTGGTCAGGAAGCCCGCGGTGAGTAGCCGTCCGCGGTTGTGCATCCAGCCCTCGTGGTGCAGCTGGCGCATCGCCGCGTCGACCACGGGGTAGCCGGTGCGCCCCTGCCGCCAGGCCTCGATGTCATCGGCTGCCTCCGCCCCGGACCGCCAGTGATCGTGCCGGGTGCGGTAGTCCTGCCGGGACGCGGCGGGCCGGGCCGCGAGGACCTGGTGATGGAAATCGCGCCAGCACAGCTGCCGGACGAAGGCCTCGGCCCCGGCCCCGCCGGCCGCGCGGGCCCGGTGGACGAGTTCGACGGGGGACAGGGTGCCGAAGTGCAGATACGGCGAGAGCCGGGACGTGCCGTCGCCGGACAGGTCGTCGTGACCTTCCTCGTACGCGGCGAGCCCGTGGCGGAGCCATGCGGCGAGCCGGGTGCGGGCCTGCCGCTCCCCGCCCTCGGCCAGCCCCTCCGACACACCGGACACCTCACCCCGGGCCGGTAGGGCCTCGGACCCCGGTCCGTCCGGGACTGGCACGGCACGTGGTGCGGCGAAGGCCTCCCGTACCCCTTCCGCGGACCAGCGTCTGAAGTACGGCGTGAACACGGCGAAGTGGTCCGATGCCGCCGGCGTCACGGCGCCGGGCACGACCGCGGTGATCACGCCGTCGTGGACGTGCAGCCGTTGCCCGCCGGCCTCGAGCGCCGTGCGCAGCCGCTCCTCGCGACGACGGGCGTACGCGCTGACGCCGGCCGCGAGATGGACGTCCGCAGCACCGGTCTCGGCGACGATCCGGCCCACCTCCTCGACGACATCGCCCGAGCGGACCACCAGCCTGCCGCCCCGCTCACGCAGCCCGGCATCGAGGTCCCGCAGACAGTCGGCGAGGAAGGCCAGGCGGTTCGGGGCGCCGAAGCCGGCCGCCTCGATCGCGCTGTCACGGACGAACAGCGGGACGACCTCGTCCGACGAAGCGAGCGCCGCCCGCAGCGGCGGATGGTCGTGCAGCCGGAGATCGGCAGTGAACAGGACGACCGCTACGCTCATGGCACAACTCCTGGGGAGGCCGGGGACCTGCCATGCTGCCGCCCCAGGCCGTCCGCGTGCGCACCGGTCAGGGCGACACCGAGGCGCTCGCCGGTTCGGGTGACCTTGCGGCTGCTGCCGAACGGGCGATGTTGCGGGCCATGCCGCCGAACACGATCGAGTGAAAGGGCCACACGCTCCACCAGTACGCGTGGCCGAGCAGCCCGCGCGGATGGAACAGTGCGCGCTGGAGGTAGCGCGAGCGGCCCGGGCCGTCGGGCTCCGCGTACATCTCCAGCCAAGCCAGACCCGGCAGCCGCATCTCGGCGCGCAGCCGCAGCAGGCGGCCCGGCTCGATCTCCTCGACCCGCCAGAAGTCCAGCGAATCACCCACGCGCAGCCGGTCGGTGTCCCGCCGCCCGCGCCGCAGTCCGACCCCTCCCACCAGCCGGTCGAGCCACCCGCGCACCGCCCAGGCGAGCGGGAACGAATACCAGCCGTGATCGCCGCCGATTCCTTCGACGACCCGCCACAGAGCCTCCGGGGACGCGTCGACGTCGAGGCCGCGTACATCCGTGTACAGGCTGCCGCCGGCCCAGTCGGGGTCGGTGGGCAGTGGGTCGCTGGGCACGCCGGGCACCGATGCGGAGGACCATCGGGTGGTGACCCGTGCCTCCCGGACCCGTTGCAGTGCCAGCCGCAGCGCCTTGTCGAGGCCGAACGGCTGTCCGGGGCCGTCGGGGACGTACTGTGCGATGTCGTGTTCCCGGCACACCACCTCGTACCGCAGCGATTCGGCGAGCGGGCGCGCGATCGACCTCGGCACGGGTGTGACGAGGCCGATCCAGTGGCTGGACAGCCGTGGGGTCAGCATCGGAACGGGCAGGATGAGCCGGTGCGGAAGCTCTGCGACCTCCGCGTACTGCTGCATCATGTCCCGGTAGGTGACGATGTCCGGCCCGCCGATGTCGAAGGTGCGGCTCACCTCCCGCTCCATCCGGGCGCTGCCCACCAGATAGCGCAGCACGTCCCGCACGGCGATCGGCTGGATCCGCGTGGACACCCAGCTCGGCGTCACCATGACGGGCAGCCGCTCCGTGAGATAGCGCAGCATCTCGAAGGAGGCCGACCCGGATCCGATGATGACCGCGGCCCGCAGAGCGGTGGTCGGGACGCCGGAGGCCAGCAGGATCCTGCCGACCTCGGCCCGTGAGCGCAGGTGTGGTGACAGTTCCTGCTCGGGTACGCCGGAAGGGGTGAGGCCGCCGAGGTAGACGATCCGGCCGATCCCCGCCGCGTGTGCCTGTTCACCGAAGACCGTGGCGGCCCTGCGGTCCGTCTCCTCGAAACCGCCGCCGGCCGTCAGGGCGTGCACCAGGTAGTAGGCCACGTCGATGCCCTGCATCGCGGGGGTCAGCGACCCGGCGTCGGTGACGTCGCCGCGGACGATTTCCACCTCATCGGCCCACGGGTAGTCCCGCAGCTTGTCCGGGCTGCGGGCCAGACAGCGCACCCGGTATCCCGCCGCAAGAAGTTCCGGGACCAGCCGCCCACCGATGTAGCCGGTGGCGCCGGTGACCAGGCAGCGCGGAGGCTGATTGCCGCGGTCGCTCGTCATGAGATCTCCGCATCGTCTCGTCCAGCCGTGCCCGCCGTGCCGTTCGCGTGCCCGGCGGCTCAGACCAGTCTGGCCTGCGCCCACCCGTACCGCATGCGCCGGTGCGAGTGCCCGGAGCGGCAGGACCAGGTGTGGTGCGGCCGGTCGGGGGCACCTGTCGCCCATGAACGCAGAGGCGGGAAGAGGCGCGCGCAACGTGACACGGCGCAGAGCATGGGGTCATGTTCTGCTCCAGATCACCATCCTGGTGACGGCCTTCGTGGCCATGGTCGGATTCTCCGTCGTCCTGGCGAAGGTGACGCTCACACCCTCGCCCGCCTCGGAGGATCTCGTGACGTCGAATCTCCGCCCGGGACGTTCGCTCCGGCAGTACGCCGAGGACTACACCTTCCTTGCCGCCTGCAAACAGGCCGGCGGCAACCTCGTGCTGGGCATGCCGTTCGGTGTTCTGCTGCCCGTCCTCGTGCCACGGCGGCTGCGCATGGTCCGCATGGTCCTGCTGACCGTGCTGGTCATCATCGTGGTCGAACTGGTGCAGGGGGCGCTGGTCGCGGGGCGGGCCTTCGACGTCGACGACGTCATTCTCAACACGACGGGTGCGTTGCTCGGTTATCTGTTGCTGGGGCGGCGGCTGAGCCACCGTTACCACGTACTCGCGGCCGAACCCGGGCGCGAGGCCACCCCGGCCCGGACCCGGCGGCCCAAGCCCGCCCGCCCCCGGACCGGGAAGCGAACCGGACGGGCGGCCGCGTCCTGGACGCGGGTGCGGCAGGGAGTACGGGCGGGCCTCACCCGCAGACGCGTCCGCAAGGGATGACCCGGAACCGGGGCCCGGCGGTGCGGCAGCCGACCGGCCCCCGGCCGGGCACTCGATCGGCCCGTGGCCGATTGCAGGTTCGCCCGGGTGGTCCCAGCGTGGGGTGACGCCGCATTGTCCCGCGGCCGTACGGATCACCCGCCGAAGGGGAACGACATGGCCGACGCGCAGTGGAGTCCGGGGCGCCGGGCAGGGGACGCGGAGGAGTTCCTGCCGGTTCTGGACATCATCGAGCCGGCCCGCCAGCGCAGGCTCACCGTCCTGGTCCGTCTCCTGCTGCTGATCCCGCACTTCATCGTGCTGTTCTTCCTGGAGATCGCGGCCTTCTTCACCGTGGTGTTCGGCTGGTTCGCCGCCCTGGTTCTGGGCAGGCTGCCCGAACCCGTCTTCCAATTCCTTGCGGCGACCCTCGCCTACCGCACGAGGGTCGCCGCAAGCGGCATGCTCCTCGTCGACAGCTATCCGCCGTTCACCCTGACCCAGCCGCCGGACCATCCGGTGCGGATCGACGTCCGTCCGACGCGGCTCAACCGGCTGGCCGTCTTCTTCCGGCTGATCCTGGTGATCCCCGCCGCCGTCGTGCAGAGTTTGGTCACGTCCGGCTGGTACGCCCTGGCGATCGTGTGGTGGCTCATCACACTCATCCTCGGGCGCATGCCCCGTCCCCTCTTCGAAGCCACGGCGGCGACCCTCCGCTACGAGATGCGCGTGTCCGCGTACGTGATGATGCTCAGCCCCGCCTACCCCAAGGGATTCTTCGGCGAGGACGCCCTCTCCGTACCGCAACAGCAGGGGCGTTCCGCGACCCGGCCCCTGGTCATGAGCACCGCCGGCAAGGCGCTGCTGGTCCTCTTCCTGGTCGTCGGGCTCATCGGCAGCATCACCACGTCCGTGACCCGCTCGTCGTCGGACGACACCGACTACCACATGCAGGCGTAAAGGACTCGTGCGAACCATCTGCCGACCGGCATGATCGTCCGATGACATGGACAGCACCTGAAGCCACACGTACCGAAGGTTCGCTCGTCGCCGCGGAGCGCGAGATGCTCACCGGATACCTGGGATGGTTCCGCGGCACCCTGCTTCAGAAGTGCGCAGGCCTGACGGGCGAGCAACTTGCCGAGCGGACCACACCACCGTCGAACCTCTCGCTCCTCGGACTCGTGCGCCACATGGCCAAGGTCGAACGCACCTGGTTCCGGCAGCGGTTCGCCGGTCAGGACCTCGCGCCGATGTACGACCCGCAGAAGGGCAAGGACGCGGACTTCGAGGACCTCGATCCGGCCCTGGCCGCCGAGGACTACGCCCGGCTGGTCGAGGAGTGCCGCCTGGCCGACGAGATCGTCGCCGGTGCGTCGTTCGACGACACGTTCGTCCACAACGGCGAGGTCTTCTCGCTGCGCCTCGTGCACGTCCACATGATCGGTGAATACGCGCGCCACATCGGCCACGCCGATCTGGTGCGTGAGCGGCTGGACGGAGTCACCGGGGACTGAGGGGCCGAGGGTGACGGTACGGCTGCGGAGCCGTCCGTGCGCCCGCAGCCGTACCGATCCAGCCACTTCGCGCGCCGAACTCTCTTTCGCCGCCGTGCACTTGACGGCCACGCCTCGATGGGTATGGTCTAGTCCAAGTGCAGGGTCGGCGTCGGACGCCCCGTTTCCAGGGTGTATCCGGCCAGGCGATCCTGCCGTGCCCTTCGCGCCTCTTGGCCCCACACCTGAGAGGCTGGACTGCCGCTTCCGGGCTCCCCACCGTCCGCCCGCGTGCAGCGATGCCTCATGTGAAGGAGAAGCATGCACGCGAAAAGGAAGACTGCCGCAGTCATCGGTGCCTTACTCGCACCGGTGCTCGCCCTGAGCCTCCCGGCGAGCTCCGCAAGTGCCCACGGCTACATCTCGTCACCCCCCAGCAGGCAGGCCCAGTGTGCCGCCGGAACGGTCAGCTGCGGCGACATAAAGTACGAGCCCCAGAGCGTGGAGGGCCCCAAGGGTCTGACCAGTTGCAGCGGCGGCAACAGCAGGTTCGCTGAACTCGACGACGACTCCAAGGGCTGGAAGGTCACTCCGGTGAGCCGGAGCACCTCCTTCCAGTGGGTGCTGACCGCCCGCCATTCCACCAGCACCTGGCAGTACTTCGCCGGTGGCCAGAAGATCGCCGAATTCAACGACAACGGCGCCCAGCCCGGTGCCACCGTCACCCATCAGGTGGACTTCGGCAGCCACACCGGAAAGCAGAAGGTCCTCGCGGTGTGGAACATCGCCGACACGTCCAACGCCTTCTACGCGTGCATCGACGTCGACGTCAGCTGAACGCCCGCACGACCCACCGTTCATCACACGCACACCGGCGGGAACAGGAGCCACAGGAGCCCCCACCCTGCCCAGGGTGGGGGCTCCTGTGGCGTCGCCGGTATACGGCCCGCGACCTGACGCGCGGGACGGACGGAGGACGACACCATCGCCGGTCAGTGGGTCAGGCCGGAACTCGACCGGAGCGCGACGTGCACAGGATCCGTACCTTTCACCACTCGGCGAACGACAGTGCCATGGGGAACCGGGCCATGAGTTATACCGACGCCGAATGACCCGCGCGGGCCCCTCGAAGGGCCCGACACGTCGGGGGACCGGGATTTTTCGGTGGCCGGTGTTGTTGAAGCCATGATGAGGGTCCGCGGCCGACACGATGCCGCGGACGGACGTCGACGACGGGACAGCTGCCATGCCGCTTCAGGGCGAGTACGAGCCGAGCCCCACCCCTTGGGTGCGCGACCAGGTCGAGCAGTACGAGAGTTCGGGCGGGACGGAGGGGACGACCATGCGGGACATGCCGGTGATCGTCCTGACGACACTGGGGGCCAAGAGCGGGAAGATCCGCAAGACGCCCCTGATGCGGGTCGAGCACAACGGCTCGTACGCGGTGGTCGCCTCACTGGGCGGGGCTCCGAAGCACCCGGTCTGGTACCACAACCTCACCGCCGACCCACGCGCCGAACTGCAGGACGGCCCGGTGCGTCAGGACATGACCGCCCGTGAGGTGTCCGGGGACGAAAAGGCGCTCTGGTGGGAGCGCGCCGTCGAGGCGTATCCCGACTACGCCGACTACCAGGAGAAGACCGACCGGAAGATCCCGGTCCTCGTCCTGGAGCCCGTGGACGGCGGCCACTGAGTATCACGGAACGTACGGACGGGCCGGGCTCACCCCGGTACGGGTGCGGTCGGTCCGTCCGGCTGCGCAGAGCCGGACGGGACGCCACCGTTGCAGGCCGGCCGTTGCGTACGAGTGCGGCAGCGCGACGGGATACTCTCCAGCACGGCTCCTGAGGCGGTGGGGCCGAGCGGAAGGATGCACAACCAGATGACAGACAACTCCGAGCTGGTCGCGTTCGTCCGGGCGCGCCTCGACGAGGAAGAAGGCGTCGCACGCGCGGCCGGCGGCGGTGGGTGGCGGTGCCCGGCCGAGGTGCCCGGCGAGATCCACGACCGGACCGGTGCCATCGCCTTCACTCTGAGGACGCACGGCTACGACCACCACATCGCTCTGCAGGATCCCGCGCGAACCCTCCAGCGCATCGAGACCAGCCGGGTGCTCCTGGACGAGTACGCGGAGGTGGCCTCCCTGGACGTCGACCGCCCCGAGCGGGACTTTCCCTCGGGCCGGGCCTTCGGCCTGGGGTTCGTGGTCCGGCAGATGGCCGCGGAACACGCGGGGCACCCCGGCTACCAGGTGAAATGGCTGCCCAGGTTCACGCAGTAGGACCACCGGTCCCGGGGGCCGCCTCGCGCGGACGGAGAGGCGGCCGGACGGACCCGCGGACCCGGCCACCCGCGGGGAAGGGCCGGCTGCCCCTCGTACCACGACGAGGGGCCACCGTCCGGTGGGCACCACCGTCACTCAGAGCGGGTTCGTGCCGCCTTCACCCTTGGTGGACACCTGATCGCTCCGCTCCTGGAGCCGGCGTGCCTTGTCCTCGAGACGCCGGCGCTCCTGCGGATCGGAGACACGCTCGGCTTCCTCCTTCATTTCCTGTGCCTTGGCACGAATACGTTCGGCACGGCCGCCGGTTTCATCCGCAACACTCATGATCGCTCCTGGGTCTCGGGGGAGAGCCGACCACCCCAGCGAATCAGCGCCTACCCACACCTGCATCTCGAACGGTCACCCGCCGCTACGGAACACGGTGCGCGAACCGGTCGTGCCCCTGTCCCGCGGTTGCCTATGCTCTGCGGGGTCGGGACCGCGCGGTCCCGTAGGTTGCGAGGCCGTGGCAGAGCGGCCCATTGCGATCGTCGTGGGGGAGGTCCCTCTCACGACGACTGACGGGGTGCGGGCGGACCTGCCCCTGCCTGTCCACGGGTTCGAATCCCGTCGGCCTCGCAACCGCCCCACCGCACCGGGCCGGCCGGAAGCGGACACGGCCGGCAGAAGAGGGAAGGCAGACCCATGCAGTACGTACGCGCGCGGCGTTTCGTCGCGGCCCTGTTCGCGTTGTCGTCCGTCGCTTCACTGGCTGCCTGCGGTGACGCCGCCGCACCGTCCCGTCCGCCGGAGGGAGCGCCGTCCCGGGCCGTGTCCCCCGGCATCGGACCGACGCCGTCGGCGGATCAGTGGCGAAAGCTCGAGCGCAGGTTCGACGCCAGGGTCGGTGTCCATGCCGTCGACACCGGGACGGGACGCGAGGTCACGTACAAGGACAGGGAGCGCTTCGCCCACGCCTCGTCCTTCAAGGCGCTGGCTGTCGGTGCCGTGCTGCGCACGCACACACCGGAGGAGAGAGAGGAGACGGTCCGCTTCACCCGCGAAGACCTGGTGAGCCACTCACCGAGGACGGAACAGCGCACCGGTTCGGGCATGAGTCTGAACGAGCTGTGCCAGGCAGCCATCCGCTTCAGCGACAACACCGCTGCCAACCTCCTGATCGATCGGCTCGGCGGGCCCGAAGGCCTTGAGGCCGAGCTCCGCGAGCTGGGTGACGACGAGACGCGGACGGACCGCAAGGAACCGGACCTGAACGACTGGACGCCGGGGGAGACGCGTGACACCAGTACACCGCGAGCCCTCGCCACCGGGCTTCGTGCCTACGTCCTCGGTGACGCCCTCGGCAAGGGCGAGCGCACCTTGCTCACGCAGTGGCTGAGGAACAGCACCACCGGAGCCGGACTCATCAGGGCGGGGGTCCCCGAGAGCTGGCTGGTCGGGGACAAGTCCGGGGCAGGCGGTACGTACGGCACCCGAAACGACATCGCCGTGCTGTGGCCGCCCCATGCCGCCCCGATCGTGGTGGCGATCATGTCGAACCGCCTGGACGAGGACGCCTCGTACGATGACGCTCTGATCGCCGAGGCGGCATCGATCGTGGCCGACGCGATGTCGTAGACATCGGCATTTCAGTTTCTGTCACGTCCTGCCGATCTGCTCCGTCAGAGAGCTGTATTCATCCACGACGGCACGGGAGCGCACCATGGATGCTCGTTTGAACCTCTTCGGCAACGCGGTCGGGGGCAAGTTCCTGCGGTACATCAACTCGGCAGGCAAGGTGGTCTCGGACTCGACGCTGCCCGCCGCCACCCAGGAGCTGGTGAAGATCCGCGCAAGTCAGATCAACGGCTGCGGCTTCTGCACGGACATGCACACCAAGGACGCGACGCACGCCGGGGAGACCGCGATCCGCCTCAACATGGTCGCGGCCTGGCGGGAGGCGACGGTGTTCACCGACGCCGAGCGTGCGGCGCTGGAACTGGTTGAGCAGGGCACCCGCATCGCGGACGCGGCCGGAGGCGTCTCGGACGAGGCATGGGCGAACGCCGCCCGGCACTACGACGAGGACCAGCTTGCCGCGCTGGTGGTCCTCATCGCCCTCATCAATACCTACAACCGAGTGAACGTCATCGTCCGGCAGCCCGCCGGTGACTACCAGCCCGGCCAGTTCGGATAGCCCGGACGACGACGGGTGCCCGGCCCGAAACGGTCGGCCGCGGACCCTGGTGCGGCCCGGGCCGTACCCTCTGGCAGGATCGTGCGCCTGAACCGATGACCCGGCGTGGGGAGTTGTATGTCCCCGGGCCGGGCGCACGAGCATGTTGAACGGGGAACGAGGAAGCTATGCGTACGTGGACTCGAGCGGTACCTGCCGCAGTGGGCGCTCTGGCGCTGGCCGTGGTGCTGAGCGGCTGCAACGGCACGGATTCGGCCAAGGGCAGGAAGAGGTCCGGGTCCGGCTCCGAGGCGTCGGACAGCGAGAAGGCCTACAGCCTGGGTGAGGCCAGCCCGCCGCAGAAGAGCACCATGAAGGACTCGAAGGACAGCACGTACACGGTCACGCCCACGAAGGTGGAGACGGGGACGAAGGCCGACATGGACAAGTCCGGCCTGGACATCGACAAGGACAAGAGCCCCAGGGTCCCGGTGTACGTGTGGGCGACCGTCACGCACAAGAGCGGCAAGGCCATGGAGGTCGGAGACATGGACGACGACCTGGTCGTGGAGACGGACAAGGGCCAGCGCACGAGGGCCCTCATCGTCATGATGGGCGAGGCCAAATGGCCGAACTGCCCGGCGCCCGACTCGGCCAAGAAGCTGAGCGCGGGGCAGTCGGAGAAGATCTGCAAGGCATTCCTTGTCCCCGAGGGCCAGAAGGCTGCGGCGGTCCAGCTGAGCCAGGGCTTCTCCGCCGCCCCGCTGGAATGGCCGGTCAAGAGCTGACGGCCGGCCGGGCCCACCGCGGCCCGCGCCTGTGATCAGGGCACGGTCGGAGTGCACGTACCCGAGGAGAAGGGACGTGCACTCCGACCGTGCCCAGCCGGTCGCGCCCGCAGCAAGGCGTGTCAGGCGGCGGTGCGGTTGCCCATGACGGTGCCCCATGACCTGACCCGGTCGACCCACGGCTGAACCGCAGCATGGGTCCGCAGCATCCACCCGTCCGGGACGGGCGACCGCTGAGGCATCATGTCGTCGGTGATCACCATTCATCTGAAGTACGAGATCGACCCCGACCGCATCGAGGACTTTGAGGAGTACGGCCGGCGATGGGTCGCACTCGTCAACCGGTTCGGCGGCACCCACCACGGCTACTTTCTGCCCAGTGAGGGTGACAGCGACATCGCCTACGCGCTCTTCTCGTTCCCCGGCTTCGCCGAATACGAGCGCTACCGCACCGACAGCGCCACCGACCCCGAGTGCCAGGCCGCATTCGAGCTGGCGCGCCGCACGCGATGCATCCGACGGTACGAACGCCGCTTCCTGCGCCCCCTCGACGTGAGGGAGAAGTGAGCACCACGACTGCGCGAGTGACCGCTGTGAGCAGCAACGGGACGTACTCGTTCAGCAAGCCGAACCGGGCGGGAATCACCCTGCTCGCCGGTCTCGGCGTAGAGGACGACGTCCACGCCGGGGAGACCATCAGGCACCAGTTCCGCATGACGTACGAACCGGAGCTGCTCAATCTGCGCCAGGTGCACCTCATGCACGAGGAGCTCTTCGACGAACTCGCCGGAAAGGGTCACGCCGTTGCCCCGGGCGAGCTCGGCGAGAACATCACCACCCGGGGGATCGACCTGCTCGGTCTGCCCACAGGTGCGCTGCTGAACCTGGGCGAGCAAGCGATCGTGGAAGTCACAGGGCTGCGCAACCCGTGCTCGAAGATCAACACGTTTCGGCCGGGCCTCCTGAACGAGATGTTCGAGATCGACCTCGCGACCGGGGACTTCACTTTCAAGTCCGGGATCATGGGCGTGGTCCGGCAGGGCGGCCGGGTGCGACCCGGTGACCCGATCGGCGTGGATCTGCCCGCAGGCCCGCACCGACCGCTGGAGCGCGTCTAGGGCTGACAAGCTCGAGGTCCGCTTCGAGGCAACCGTCCACATCGCGGCGATCCACGCATGGCTGTGACCCGACCGGAGGCAGCCCGGTGCCATCCTGGCCTGGCACCGGGGCTGGGAGCGGCCCCCGGTAGTGCTGCTGGATTGAACGCCAAGGACGGCTCGCTGCGGGCACTGCGCGCATGCCTCCGAATAGCCCCGGGTAGCAGTCAGCTCCAGCGGCGGCCGTGGGGGAGGGCGGCGCTGGGGCTGATGGCGTGAGAGCACCCTGGCCCGATTTCTCGCCGGTCCAGAGAGGGTGCCGCTTTCCGTACCCGGTGGCCAGGGCAGGCCGAGGCAGGGCACGTCAGGGTGGGGCAGGGGTCAGTTGTTGCCCCCGCCACCACCGGTGGTGGGAGGCGAGAGCAGGTTAAGCAAGTTGTCCAGAATAAGGATATTAGGGCGGTAGATGTTGGTGTTGCCGCAGTTGTTGGAGAATCTTGCGTCCTTACCGGCGACGCATGCGACTCCGGAGTTTCCGCTTCGCCCGTGATCTCCGTCGTAGCCGCCCGAGTCGGCGACAGCCCAACCCGCGTTCGCGAACACGAGGCCAGCGGCAGCGGCAGCGACGACCGTCATTTTCCTGATCACATTTCCTCCTGGGTGTGAGAGTTCGTGTCATAGTCCCGGGCCGCATCCATTGCTACCGCTCGGCGCGGTCGCCGTTTCACATGTCTTGCGACGAATTCACTCCTTAAGTCCAAGAATTGACTGGACTTGACTGCGAGGGATGCGCGATCAGGTGTTGTTTCACCGGTGGTTGCCTGTGAAACACAGCCACCCGGCGGCCGAGCCCAGGGCGAATCGCGCTTCAGTCGTTGCAGAGTCCGCGATTCGGCTGAGGCCGGCCTCGACGCGGTGGATCGAACGCGACCTCACCACCTGGACGGCCGCCCGGCACTTCAGTGAACGGCCGACCTCACACGTCAGCACCTTCCCGAACAGGCTCCAGCCCCTCGTCCGGATGGCCCTGCGAGGACGGCGCTACTTGCCCAGCTTCTCGGCGAGGGCGGCCCGTCGGGCGAACGTCTCGTCCTTGGACGCCGCCATCTCACGCAGGGCCGCCTTTCGCTCCCGCTGGGCCAGCCGGTCCAGATACAGCTGACCGCGAAGGTGGTCGGTCTCGTGCTGGAGACATCGCGCGAAGTACCCGCGGCCCTCGATCACCAGCGGTGCACCGTTCCTGTCCCGGCCTCGTACGACGGCACGGTCGAGGCGGGGCACCATCCGGTAGGGACCCGGCACGGACAGACACCCTTCGGATTCCTCGACCAGGCGGCGCTCCCCGGCCGGAACCTCCGCCAGGACCGGGTTGGTGATGTGCCCGACATGGCGCACTCCCCATTCGTCCGTGATGTCCCACACGAACAACTGGAGATCGACGTCGACCTGGTTGGCCGCAAGCCCCGCACCTTCCGCCACCTGATTCGTGGCGAACATGTCGTCGATCAGCTGCGACAGCTCCGCCGTGCCGAACCGGGTGACCTCCGTACACCGGCGCCGGAGGATCTCCTCCCCGACGACGGTGATGCGGCGCACCGAACCCCGTTCGGCCTCCGGTGCGAACCGCGGATAGGAATCCACCGGTTCTCCCAGCACGCGCACCCGGCGGTCCTGCGCAGTGTTGTCGAACCGAACCGTCATGGAGCATCAACGCCTTCCGCACATGCCTCGGACGACCGAAGCCGTGGGCAGCGGCCGGCCCACGCAGTAGCTTGACCGAATGCTTTGCAAAGTAGCACTCTTTGCAAAATGAGCGACGAGAACCGTCAACTTCCCTGCGTGGACCCCCTGCTCCATCGCGCCCGCCGGCAACTCCCCGATCACCCCATACGCGTTGCCCTCCTGGATCTGCTTGCCGAGACCGGCACGGTCACGTCCACCCAGGCCGCGGCCCGCCTCGGTCACAGCTCCGGTCTGTGCTCCTTCCATCTGCGCCAGCTCGCCCGGCACGGCCTCATCGAGGAAGTGCCCCACAGCGGTGGCCGGGCGCGGCCGTGGCGGCTTCGCTGGACGGCTGCCGAGGGGACTGACGGGCTGGTCACGGATGCGCCGGAGGAGTTCGCCGGGCCGGCGCGCGGACTGGAGGACGCGAGCTATCAGTACTGGCTGGACCACCGGGAGCAGGCGCCGGACGAGTGGCAGCGCGACGAGTCGTTCAGCGCCGTGGTCCACCTCACCCCGGACGAGATGGCCGAACTCGGCGCCTCGATCCGCCGCCTGGTGGCCGGTTACCGCGACCGGGACGGGCGACCCGACGGCACCGTGGCCGTGGCCGCGGTCACCCGGCTGTTCCCGATTCTCGGCCGGTGAGTGGCCGGCCGGCCCGAGCGCGCGCAGCCGTGTGACCGGGAAGGATCGGTGGACGGGGCGCGCGATGGCGTACCGGCCGTCTCGGTGGCCTGCGTGCGACCCGTTGTCAGTGGCGCGGTGGAGAATCGCCTCATCGGCTCTTCGAAGAGGTGGGGATTCATCATGTCGATCGCGAACCAGCAGGTGCAGTCGTACGCGTTTCTGCAGGGTCTGTACGAGGACGGGTACTTCCCGGATCACGTCGTGGACATGGGCCGAAGGATCCTCCTGGGCCTGTGCGAGCGGATAGAGACGGAGCAGCCTTCGGACCTGACGGCGCTGTACGTGCTCACGGAGGTGGCGACGAAGGAGTTCAACGAGCTGGAGGCCGAGTTCGAGGCGGCGGGAAGCGAGATCGAGACCGTGGCGCGCGAGGAGATATCCGAGGACTTCTGGTTCGTGGCCAAGGCCTATGGGTTCGATGACGCCGATACGGAAGAGCTCGTCGCCGCTCGTGATTGGTGAGGATCGGTCCGGAGCGGCCGGCACCGGAAGGGCTGACCGGAGGACGTGGGCGCACCGGGACCGCGCGGCCGTGCGCCGCTGGTACGCGCCCGGTCCGCACTCCGGTCTACGCGGGCTCCGCGGGAGCGTGGCCTGCTGCCGTGTCGATGACCTCGTCCAGAACCTCGCGGGAGCGGAGCAGGTCGGTGATCATGCGGTCGATGCGGTCGCGCTCGGTGGTGAGCTCGGAGACCAGTGCCGGGGTGGCGCGCAGGGACGGCCCGCCGTCCTCGTCGCGCATGCAGGGCAGAATCCGTGCGATCTTCGAGCTGTGGAGACCGGCCGCGTAGAGCTCCTGGATACGGATGACCCGGTCGACGGCTCTCTCTGGATAGTCGCGGTGACCGCCTGGTGTCCGGTCGGCCGCCAGCAGCCCCTGTTCTTCGTAGTAGCGCAACGAACGCTCGCCGACACCTGTGCGAGCCGCCAGTTCACCGATTCGCATGTCCACCCCACGACTTGAATCTCACATCAGTGTCAGGTTCTACGGTACCGGCATGACGCACACACAACAGCTGCCCGCCGCATCCCGTCTCTTCGAGTCCGCCCGCCTCGGTGGTCTCGGACTCGCCAACCGCCTGGTCATGGCGCCGCTGACACGCAACCGCGCAGGGGCCGACGGAGTCCCGGGCGAGCTGATGGCCACCCACTACGCACAACGCGCCTCGGCCGGTCTGATCATCGCCGAGGCCACGACCCCCAACGCCGAGGGGCAGACCTACCCCCACATCCCGGGCATCCACAGTCCCGCTCAGATCGCCGGATGGCGCCGGGTCACCGAAGCGGTGCGTGCGACGTCCCACAGGAGCCCGATGTTCCTGCAGTTGCAGCACGGCGGCAGGGTGGGGCACCCCGATACCAGCGGTCGGATCCAGCTCGCACCGTCCGCCGTGCGCTTCCCGGAGACGCTGCCGACACCGCGCGGGCTCCAGGACGCCGTCGAGCCCCGTGAGATGTCCTCTCGGGACATCTGGTCCACCATCGCCGACTTCGCTGCTGCCGCCCGCAACGCCGTCGAGGCAGGCTTCTCCGGGGTGGAGGTGCACTCGGCCAACGGCCATCTGCTGCACCAGTTCATGGCCGGGAACACCAACCGCCGGACCGACGAGTGGGGCGGCCCGGCAGCGAACCGGACCCGTTTCACCGTCGAGGTGGTGCGGGCCGTCGCGGAGGCCATCGGCCCGGAACGGGTCGGTGTGCGCATCTCGCCCGGAACGGATGTCAACAGTGTCGAAGAGGGCGACACCGAAGCCGTCTACGCGGCGCTCCTGCCCGCCCTCGCGCGCATCGCCCCGGTCTATCTGCATCTGGTCCGGGCCGATCCGGGCCTGCCCCTCTTCGCGGAGATCCGCAGTGCCTGGCCGGGCACGCTGATCGCCAATCCGGCGCTGTCACGCGAGGAGGCGGCGGCCGACGGCGGCATGAGTCGCGGGGAGCGACTCCTGGCAGAGGGCGCCGACCTGATCGCGCTGGGCCGCGGCTTCCTCGCCAACCCCGACCTCGTGGAGAGACTGCGCACAGGAGCACCGCTCAACGAGCTCCGCCCGGAGTTCCTGATGCACGTACACGGGGCAGAGGGGTACAACGACTATCCCCCGCTCGGACGCGTCGGCTCCGTCAGCGGCCGTCGGCCCTCGGAGGGCGGCGGCACATCGGTTCCGAGCACTGCCGCCGCGGGGGCCGGGCGATGATGTCGCCGCCGCGGGACTGTCCGGTCAGCTGCGCATGCCGGGCACCAGGCTCTGGAGGCCGGCCGCGGTACGCAGCAGGTCGCGCAGCTCCAGAGCGGCCGGGAGCGGCGTGGTGGGCAGCGCGACGTGCACGGTCCGGCGCAGAGCCGGGTCGGTGAGCCGGCACAGGACCAGTGTGCCGGGGACGGCCCGGGCGGCCAGTGAGGGGACGAGCGCCACCCCCAGCCCCGCGGCGACGTAGCCGAACTTGCCGGTCCATTCCGCGATGCGAATGACCTTCCGGGGGGTGAAGCCCGCTCGGGCGCAGGCGTCCGCGAGCATCGTCGGGCGATCGCCGTAAGCGCTCTGGAGCCAGGCCTCCTCGCGCAGTTCGCGCAGGTCGAACGTACCGGCTCCGGCCAGCCGGTGTCCCTGGGGGAGTACGACGCACAACTCGTCCTCGCACAGCACCGTCGTGGTGACGCCGTCGGCCTGCGGCAGGCCGGACGGATAGTCGCTGACGACGGCCAGGTCGAGGGCGCCGTCCGTGAGCCGCCGCATGAGCAGGTCGGTCGGACCCTCGGACGCCGCGACCTCGACCCCGGGCCGGGTGTCGCGGAGCGACCGAAGTGCGCCGGGTACCAGGGAGATGTTGGCGGTGGCGAACGCGCCGACGTGCAGCAGCCCGCCCTGCCCGGCGTGGAGCACCGCCAGTTCGCGCTCCGCCCTCGCCAGCCGGTCCAGCACTTCGGTGGCGTGCCGGTGCAGCGCGCGGCCGGCGGAATTGAGTCGTACGCCCCTGGGCAGCCGGTCGAACAAGGGGCCGCCCGCCTGCTGTTCCAGTGTGGCGATCCGCCGGGACACCGCGGACTGCGTGTAGTTGAGCCGGATCGCCGCCTGTGTGAACGAACCGCACTTCGCCACGGCCACGAGCAGCCGGAGCGCATCGTTCTCTAACACCCGCTCACCAACTTCCGGTTGTCGACGTTCCCGCCCACCATTCTCACCCCTCCCATTCCTCGGGCGCATGGCTTCCATGCAATCCAGTCGCTGGTGGTATGCCGGGCACCGCCCTAACGTCGGACGCACGGCGGTGTTGCAGTACGGATGCGCGTACCGCCACTTCATCCATGGACCAAATAGCCCCAGGGGGACGTGTGTTGTCACAAGGAGAAGCAACGAAGAGGCGGGCCCGGTGACGGGGGCGGAGGTCCTCTCGCTGCCGAGGATGCTGGCCGATACGGAGGAGCTCGTGCGGTGCGAGTCCTTCTCGTCCGACCTGGTGGCGGTGGCGCGCAGCGCCAAGGTGGTCGGCGCCCTCGGGGCCCGCCTGTTAGGGGTCGCGCCGGACCGGATCGTGATCGGGGGAGTGAGCCACCTGAGGTGGTCCTTCGGCACCCCGAAGGTTCTGCTGGTCGGACATCACGACACGGTGTGGCCCATGGGCTCGATCCGCAGGCGCCCCTGGTCGGTGGCGCACGGCAGGGCGCGCGGGCCCGGGGTTCTGGACATGAAGGCGGGGTTGGTGCAGATGTTCCACGCGCTGGCGTCCCTCCCCTCGCCGGAAGGCGTGTGCGTGATCGTCAACGGGGACGAGGAGGTGGGCTCCACGACGTCCCGTCAGCTGATCGAGGAGTCCACCGCCGGGTGCGCCGCCGCGTTCGTGCTGGAGGCGTCGGCCGACGACGGTGGCGCGCTCAAGACCGCCCGGAAGGGCACGTCGCGCTACGAGATCGTGGTGCACGGCAAGGCCGCCCACGCGGGCCAGGAACCCGAGAAGGGGGTCAATGCCACCATCGAGGCCGCTCACCAGGTACTTTCCGTCGCCGGCCTGGGCGCCTCGGCCGCCGCGGCCGTGGACGGCGGCCCCCTGGGCGCGGCAACCCTCACCCCCACCCTCCTGTCGGCGGGCAGCGCGCGCAACACCGTTCCCGCACTGGCGCGGCTGACGGTCGACGTACGGGCGCCCAGCGCGGCGGCGCAGGAGACGATCGACGTGCTGGTGCGAGGGATGACGCCCCGGATCCCCGGTGCGCGACTGGAAGTGCGGGGCGGCCGACAGCGGCCGCCCATGGGCCCGGAGTCCTCCGCCGCCCTGTTCGCCCTGGCGTCCCGGATCGCTGCCGAACAGGGGCAGGAACCGCTGAGGGGGGCGTCCGTAGGTGGCGCATCCGACGCCAACTACACCGCGGCGATGGGCTGTCCCACGCTGGACGGCCTCGGGGCCGTGGGTGCCGGAGCGCACGCGGACTCCGAGTACGTCGATGTCACCCGGATGGTTCCCCGCGCCCGGCTGCTCGCCGAACTCATCGCACGGACGAGGCGATGACGTGCTCGTCCGTACCGGCCCAGTTGACCGTGACACATCCTCCAAGGAGACGATTCGGATGAGACCAGGCGTGAGCGGGTTCGGTTTGGGCGAGGTGTGCGGCGACTACGCCGTCGCGGGAGTGGGTGGCGCGCTGGCGCAGACGGGACGGCGGGCGCTCATGATGCTCTGCCTGGCGCTGCTCGTCCTCCTGGTCGTCAAGCAGCCAACGGCGGCGTTGACCAAGGGCGTTGTCGTCACCGGCATCGCGTTCGCCGTGTGGGGGCTCACCCGCGCATGGGGCCTCGTGTCCGCCAGGCTGGGGCTCCGCAGGTGCTACCTGTTCCCGGGCGGTCTGGTTGTCACAGACCTGTTCGGCAGGCCGCGTGGGGTCGTGGCATGGAGCGAGGTGACGGCGCTCAACGTGATGGTCACGCGGTCGCTCCTCATGGCCTTCCACCGGTTCGAGGTCGACAGGCGAGGGGCCGGACGCCTGGCGTTCCTGGCCATGGGCATGCAACCTGCCCTGGCCGAACCTCTGCTGAGCCGGGCGGCAGCGAACGGCGCGGGGCGCTGACCCCGGACGCGGCCGGCCCACGCACCCCTTGAAGCACCGCAGTCGGCGAAGCGGACCGGGTCGCGCAGGAAATGTGCCGCGACCGGGCCCGCCTCGGCGCCGCCGGATCCCACGTCCTCCACGACGGCTGCCCGCGCGAGGTCGCGGTCGCCCTGGTGTCCGACGGGGCGGGGGCGAATCGCCTCTGCCGACCCGCCGCGGACACGGCGAGGCGCAGGTTCGTGCGCCGTCAGGCGGACAGCCGGCTGGGGTGGGAAGCGCGTCGGGCGGCTGCCAGCAGGGCGTGGATCCGGGGGCCGGCCTGATCCATCTCGGTCATGGGCGTCGCGAACGGCAGCCGCACGTCGCGCTGCGTGCGCCGGTACTCCAGGCGCAGGGTGATGCCGTACCGGTCCAGCGCCACGGGCAGGGCGCGCCGCATGCTCTTGTCCGGCCTGGGGCGTACGAGGCGCAGCAGCAGCGGTACGAGCTCTGCGTGACTGTCCACGAGGTGGGTCAGCATGTCCGCCTCATGTGTGGTGACCGGATCGGGAGTCGCCTCATGGAGCGCGGACAGTGTGACGTATGTGCGGCCGGCGGCGTCGTCGAGAACCGCCTGGCCGAACTCCATGCAGATGCTGTCCGTGACATCCGCGTCGTAGCGGGCGGCCAGCAGTCCGGTCATCGTGACGCGGGCCCGCAGCCGGTCACGTACGGGCGTGGGTGCGATGTCCGTGAACTCCAGCCGGACCGGGACGGGCGCGGCCGGATGGGCGGGGCCTGTCCCGGACGGTTCGTGGAGGTGGATGTGGCCCATGGCGCCCGTTCCGTCGAGACGATGAACCTCGATGGGTTCGAGGCCGTCACTCACCACCGTCATCGAATGGGCTGCGATGAGGATCGACCGCATGCGTTCGGCTGGAGTCGGCTGCGTGTTGCGGGCACTGGAAGGGCGCATCCAAGGTCTCCTGAAGGGAGGGCGGCAAGATCCGATAACGGTAACTTAGGTATGCCTAACCTAACTCATGATGCGAGCGCGGTGGGGCGGGGTCGGGGAATGGGCCGGAATGCGCCGCCGGTTGTCGCCCGCCGGTGCCACCGGCGGGCGGCGCTCCTGGATCCGCCGCCTCGAAGTCCCGCCCATGCAAAAGCTTTCCGGCGGCACTCTCGTCGGCGGGCTCGACCGCCGGTGGGTGGCTGGGGCACGGAATCGACGTACCGCCGCCCGGGGTATGCCGCCGATTCATGCGTGTCGCGGGGGTGCTGCTCCATTCGGCGCCGCCGCGCCGCGGTCGACTGGCGAGCCCCCTGGAGGGCACCTAGCGTCGCCCAAGCCGAGGGGTATTGCTCACTTGTGCGGACAAAAGGTCCACAGCTGCTTCTCGAGAATCCGGAGAACCATCATGCGCGTGATACGTGCTGCTTCTGTCGCCCTGCTCGGTGCCGCCGCCTTCGGAGTCGCTGCTCCGGCGGCCCTCGCTGACGACGGGAACCACGACATCACGTCGTTCGGCTTCACCGTCTCCCCGTCGACGGTGGCCCCCGGTGGCACCGTGACCCTCAACGCCACCGGGTGCGAGGTCCCGTCCGTGACCGTCACCTCGGGTGTGTTTGACACCGTCACTCTTGAGGAGGGGCGTTCGGCCACCGCGCGCGTCGATGACGACGCCAAGCCCGGTGCCGAGTACGACGTCACCTTCGACTGCAAGGGAGAGAAGGGGACCACGCCGCTGACCATTCGTGAGGGCTCCGGCCCCAACGACCAGACGGGCTCGGTGATGCCCGGCAACGGCGTCCGGGCCGGCGCCGGTGGCAGCCTCTCCGGCATGAGCCCGGGAGAGATCGGCGCGGGCGCCGCCCTCGTCGCGGGCGCGCTCGGATTCGGTGCCCACAAGATGCGCCGCCGTTCCGGCGGCAACGCCTGACCGCGAGAGTGCCGACGGACCGGGCCCGTTCGCGGGCCCGGTTCTGGCACCACAGGACCGAAATGCGGAGAAGACGTGCACAGAGCCGTGTGGCACGAGTGGATCGAACCCGCCGAACCTCCGGAACGGAAACGTAAGAGGCTGTTCGGCCGCCGTGCAGCCGCAGCCGCCGGCGGCCCGGACGGAAGCGACAGGGGCGGTGCCCGCCGCGGGCCGGGCTGGGTCACGCTCGTCGTCGCCCTGCTGTTCGGTCTGTTCCTGATCCGGCAGGGCGTCGGAGGCGACGACGGGCCCCCGCAACCCGCGTCCGCCATGGGCGACCGGTCCGGCGCCTCGGGTGCCGGCACCTGGCCGAAGGGGCCACCCCCCGAACCCCTCACCCGCTCACTGCCCGAACGGATCACGATCCCCTTCCTCGACGTCGACGCCCCGGTCGGGAAGGTGGGCCTGGGCGCGGACGACTGGATCGACGCACCACCTCTGACGGACAACAACCTGGCCGCCTGGTACGACGGTTCCGTCACTCCCGGCGAACCCGGCACCTCCGTGCTCGTGGGCCATGTGGACAACAAGGCGGGCCCCGCCGTCTTCTACGGCCTCGGCGCACTGGAAAAGGGGCGCCGCATCGAGATCCGCCGCACCGACGGCACCACCGCCGTCTTCTCCGTCTACGCCGTAGAGGTCGTCAGCAAGGCCGAGTTCCCGGCCGACCGTGTCTACGCGAACTCCTCCGACCCGGAGCTGCGCGTGCTCACCTGCGGCGGCGGCTTCTCCCGGAAGGCGGGCTACGACGGCAACGTCGTGGCATACGCCCGCCTCACGGCTGTCCTCTGACTGGGGCGGCCGGGGTCCAGAGCGCAGCCAGGAGCTCGACGCACCGGAAACCTCGGACAGGTCCGTCGTGGAAACCGTAGCCAGGTGGATTGCATCCGCCCATCACTCGACGGAGAAGCTGCGGACCTCCAGTGGTTCCTCGCCGCCACCGGAGTGCAGTTCGCCGTCCGGCATCTGCGCCGGCACACCGTCCTCGCTGCCGGTGCGGTCAGCACCGTGATGAGCATGGTCACGCTGATCATCGCGGTGCATGCCTCGTCGGCGCCGATCCTCGCCACTTCGGCACTGCTTGCCGGGGCCGGTCAGGGTATGGGACAGCTCGGTGGCCTGTCGCTGCTCAATTCCGCCGTACCTCCCCAGCGCCTCGCGGAGGCCGACGCCGCACTCAATGTGGGGGGTTACGTCCTGGCGGGAGCCCTGCCCGTGTCCGCCGGCTACCTCAGTGACGCGGTGGGCCTGCCTGGCGGCGCGACAGTGTTCGGCGTGGTCCTCATGAGCCTCGCGGTCATCGGAGGGCTGGTGGTTCTCGCCGGACGGGGCAAGACGGCGGAACCGGCCTGAGGGTCCCACGGGGACAGGCGCGGCGATGCGCCGGATCCCGTCCGGAACGCGGAGGATGCCTGCGCTGATCCCGGGAGCGGCAGGGGCGGTCGCGGGGACCGGTAAATTCCTTGCCCGCTCGATGATCATGGGTTAACGTCCCCGGGCACGTATCGGGGGATCACGGCAGGTGGGGGACATGGCCGACGAAATCAACGCGCCCACGAAGGGCTCAGGTGCCTGGGGGCAGGCCTTTGCGGCGGTGGTACTGGTGGCGGCGCTCGGCGCCGGACTGTGGGCGGCGGGGGGCGCCTCGGGAAGCGACCGGGCGCCTGCCACGTGCTCGGGCGGGGAGCCGGAGAACGGGTCGAACGGATCCAAGCACGCCTCTCGGCAGGCCTCCGGGGCCCAGCTCTGCGAGGCGCTGAACCGTTCCGACCTCGCTGAACTGCTGGGCACGCCGGGCGAGATCGCGAAGTCCGCGAGCGGCAGCGACGGTTCCGTCACGCTTACAGGCGGCAAGGAGACCGAAACCCCCTCGGGTCGCGTCGAGTTCGGGACGTACACCGTGACGCTGACGGCCACCTACGACCGTCTGCCGGTGGCGGCGTACGCCGCGCTCCTGCGGGACGCCGCGCAGCAGCGGGTTCTGGGCCGGTCGGCGGTCCTCTACTCGGACCGGACCATCAGCATCGGTTTCCGCCTCGACGGGGGCGACACCAGCAGCGGTCCCGGCGTCCCGGCCCGCGCACTGGCCGTGGCCCGGGACTCGAAGGACAGCGGCGGCTCCTTCGAGGTGGTTCTGTGGCGCGAGGACGGCAGGGTCCCGGACGACGCGGCGGTGCTCCGCGTCGCCGAGACGATCCTGCCGACGGTTCCGGGATGGGGTGCCGGGGGCTGACCGGTCCAGGGCCATGCCCGGCGGCGACCCGTGCCTGCTCCTGCCGGGGCGCGACGTGCGGTTCGCTCGGCAGGGCCGGATGGTGAGGGGGCGTCAGGCTCGGGCGTCCGTCCAGGGGCCGTACGGGAGCGCCACGATGTCGTACTGCGGGCACGGCGTAGTGATGCACTGCTTGGGTGCGGGGACACAGACGTGTCCGGTGGGCGCGGCGACGGACGTGCAGGGCTCCGACTGCGACGAGGCGGAGCCGTCCGCGGCGTGCGCCGGGCCGGTCAGGGTGAGAGACAGGGCGGTCAACGCGACTGCCGCGGCAGTGCGCATCAGGTTCTTGATCACGAACGACAGGGATAGCCGCCGGCCTACCCGGGCGATAGTCCCTGGCAGCCCAAGTCACCCGCCTGGGCCGACGAATTCCCCGCAGAAGGGGACTCCTTGCCGACAGCCGCTCTCTCTGCTTGTTGCCATACCTCTGCCCGTTGTGCCGGTGCGCGACGGGACAGGTTCGAACGCCGCAAAATCGAGCAGGTGAGTGGTATGAGTTCACTCTCGCATACCACTCCACCACCGTCCGAGCGATTGCGCCGGCCGCGGAGCGGGAGGACAGCCCGGAGGGCTCGCATGCTCCGTCGGCATGTCCTTGTCCCGGTCGCGATCGCGTCGTTCGCCCTTGTCGCAGCCGGCTGCGGCGGTACCCCGGCCTCGGCCGGGCCGCCCGGCGCGACGGGTTCCGGACCCGCCGTCTCCGCGCAGGGGGCCGAAAGCCCTTCCGGCAGGACCTCGTCCGCGCCCGCCTCGGATCCCGTCGCCCCGGAAGAGCCCGCCGCCCAGGATCCCGCCACCGGCAGTGCCACCGCCGGGGCCGCCTCGGCCGCCCGGCGCTGTACGGCCGTCGGCCTGAGCATGCGCCTCGGCCGTGCCGACGCGGGCGCGGGGCAGATCCACTACCGGCTCACGTTCGCGAACAAGTCCACCACCGCGTGCACGCTGCGTGGCTTCCCCGGTGTCTCACTGATCAAGCGGGACGGCAGCGCGATCGGCGTGCCGGCCGAGCGCGAGGGCGCCATGCGGGGGCGGACGGTGATCGGGCCCGGAAAGACAGCAGAGGTAACCCTGCACACCCTGAACCAGGGCATCACGGACTCCGGCTGCTGGAGCCGCCCCGACTACCTGCGGGTCTACCCGCCCGGCTCCAAGGAGGCCCTGACCCTGCGGGCCCCTCAGCTCCACATCTGCGGCGACCGTTTCACCACCACGGCAGTGGACGGCTGACAGGGCGTACGAGGCATCTCGGCCCGGCTCCGGGGCCGCGCCCGGTACCCGGAGCCGGTGGCCTCGGCGGAGGGCGGTTCGTCCGCCTCGGCCACCGAGAATCCGCGCGCCACACCGGCGGCGTGAGCAGCCGAAGTCCGCCTCGACGTCCCGCACATGACCAGGTGAGTGACCGGGTTCGAAGCCGGTTTCGAGACCGTCCCACACCGTCCGACCCGGCGGTAGCCTGATCGACATGACAGCTGAGGGCGATGAGACAGAGGGCGGAGCACTGGTCGGCGGCATGGTGAACGCGGGCGCGGTATTCCGCCGCGGAGCCCTGGTGGAACGTCCGGCACCGAGCACCGCGCGCGCCCTCCATACCCATCTCCTCGCACTCGAGGCGCATGGCTTCGACGCCGCTCCGACGCCCGTGCGTCTCACCGCGGACGGCCGTGAGCAGCTGACATTCATCCCTGGCGACGTCGCTCTGCCGCCGTTTCCGCACTGGGCGATGACGGAGGCCGCGCTGAGATCGGTGGGAAGCCTGCTGCGGCGTCTGCACGAGGCCAGCGAGTCCATCGCGGTCGACACCAGCGTCGCATGGCCCCGCGCCCTGGCCGATCCGGAGGGGGGAACGATGCTGTGTCACAACGATGTGTGCCCGGACAACGTCGTCTTCCGCGACGGCCGTGCGACGGCCGTGATCGATTTCGACCTGGCGGCACCCGGCCGACCACTGTGGGACGTCGCCATGACCGCCCGCTACTGGGTTCCCATGCTCGATCCCGTCTCCGCGGAAGCTCTCTATCCCGAAGGGCTGGACGTTCCGACGCGACTGCGGATCCTCTCCGATAGCTACGGCCTCTCCGCTCAGGAGCGCGCTGAACTGCCCGGCCTCATCGAACAGGCCACCGCGTCCTGCCGGGCCTTCGTCGCCGACCGGGTGGCCGACGGTGACCCCGTCTACACCCAGGTGCTGTCCGAGCGCGGTGGGTGGCAACGCTGGGACCGCATGCAGGGATGGCTGGTGGCTCACCACGAGGTGTTCACCGCTGCCCTGCTGGACTGACGGGGCAGAGGCCAGTGAACAGGCGCAGGCCGTGCTTCGGACTTCAGCGTCAATTCCGGCACACCTCGCGATGAACAAGCCCGTCATCCCATCCGGCACATCCCGCGATGAACAAGCTCGTCATCCCATTGGTGCGGGTGCTGGATCAGCGTCCTCTCGCTGACGCCGGCGGACTGCGTGCTGCCCGGGCAGCAGCCGTCCGACGAGCAGCACCGTGCACGCGCCCGCGGTCAGCAGCCCGCCGGCGAGGAAGGTCGCCCGCACGTCGGCGAGCGGCAGGATCAGACCCCCGAGTGCCGCGCCCGCCGCGATCCCGGCGTTGTAGCAACCGGAGTTGGCCGCGAGCGCCATATCCGTACGGCCCGGTGCACTGAGCAGCATCGCGTTCTGGGTGGTCATGAACACCGGACCGATCGCAGCGCCCATCAGCACCAGGAACACCACCGCCACCACAGGGTGGGTTCCAACCGTGTACAGGCCGAGCATGCCCACCGCCTGCGTGGTCACGGCCGCGGTCAGCGCGGAGTCCGGAAATCGGTCCAGCAATGCCCCGGTGATGCTCACCCCGGCCAGGCACGCCGTACCGAAGGCCACGAGCAGGACGTTGACCGTGCCTGGCGGGAACCCGCTCACGTCGCCCAGGAACATCACCATGTACGTGAACCCGGCGAACGCCCCGGCAGCGGCCAGGGTCCCGGCCACCAGCACGATCCCGAACCGGCGGGCATCGGGCCTGACTCCGTAGGCCGCGTGCTCCTCCTCAGGGCGGGAGGTCGGCAGCAGAGCGGCGATCGTCACCAGGGAGACGAGCCCCAGAGCCGCCAGTACGGCGACCGGCACCGGCCAGCCGCTCTGTCGGCCCAGCCAGGTCCCGGCGGGGACACCGAGCACGAGAGCGAGCGAACCGGCGACGGACAGCGCCCCGACCACCCGGCCACGAACCCGGGCGCGAACAGGCCCACCGCGACCGGCCCCATCACGGCCCAGAACAGAGCCTGGGCGAGCGCGGTCAGCAGCCGGGCCACGAGGAGCAGTCCGTAGGAGGTCGCCAGCGCCGCGACGAGACTGGACACGACCAGGACGGTCAGCAGTCCCGTGAGCACATGGCGCCGGGGCACTGCCCGCATGAAGTGGGCGAGCGGCAGAGACGCCACGGCCACCGTCACGCCGTAGCCGGTGACCAGGAGACCGACCGCTGACACCGGCACCCGCAGGCTTTCGGAGATGAGTTCCAGAAGGCCGATCGGCAGGTTCTCCGCCGTGTTGAAGGTGAAGGCGGCCAGCATCAGGGCCATGAGCACCGCCGCGCCGCGCCAAGGAGCCGCGTGCGGCGCGCCCGTACGGTCGCTGCCCGTCCCTGCCCGATGCACCTGCTCCGCGCCACCGTCCATGGAATGACCTCACCTGGCTCGACGGCCCGCCGCAACCGAATTCATCCGCCCTGCGGCGGGACACGTGCGTGGTGGCGGGGCGCATCCCGCCGCACGCGCACGAGTGCCCTGACACCGGCGGAGCGGGCGCGCGGGTCAGTGCGCGCGGAGCTTGAGAGCCCGCACTCCGGCGTAGAGGGCGGCGACGTCGGACGGGCGGAGCAGGGAGCGCCCGGTGAGGCGGGAGACGCGGTCGAGCCGGTTGCGGACGGTGTTGCGGTGGCAGTACAGGGTCTCCGCGATCTCGGTGGTGGAACCGGTGTCGGAGTCCAGCCACGCCGTGAGCGTCTCCATGAGGTCCTTGCGGTCCGGCGCGGCCAGGACCGGGTCGAGCAGGGCGATGCCCAGCCGCAACGCCAGGTCGTGCCCGGCCGCGACCAGGGCCGCGGCCGGGTCGTGATCGAGCGTGACCGCCCGGTGCGTCCCGGAAGGCAGCGAGGCCCGGGCCAGCGTGGCGAGGCGGAGCGCGTCGGCGCTCTCCCGGAGCCGCGTGTACGCAGGGCTCAGGCCCGCGCGCCCCGTGACCGCGGTGCCGACAGCCTCCAGGACCAGCGCAGCTCCCGGAACACGGGCGGAGCCGGAGGCGAGTGCGGGGTCGGGCAGCGCGACGATGCCCGCCAGGCCGTCAGGACGGGGCCGCCAGGCGGAGCGCAGTCCGCTGCGCAGCAGGGCCTGTTCCATCGCGGTGGCGTCGCTGTGCTCGGCGACGACGCAGATGTACGGCCCCTGCTCGGGCAGACCGAGAGAGGCGGCGGTGCCGCCGAGCCTCGCCCAGTCGGCCGTCTTGCCGGTGAGGATCGCGTCGAGCAGCAGGAGCCGCTGCAGTTCGTCGGCCCGTGCCAGGCCCACGAGGGTCTCCCGGTAGACATCGTTGACCGTCTGCGACGCGGCATCCAACAGGGACCAGACCGACATGGAGGCCTGGGCGATGTCGTCCATCGTCGTGCCGGGCTGTTCCGTGGCACGCTCGATCAGCGCGTGGGCCATCAAGCGGTAGCCGATGCGGAACGCATGCAGGACCGCGTCGAGAGGAACGCCCTGAGTGGCCCGGCGCCTTACACACTGCCGGGTGGAGTCCGTGCGCACCGGCCGGTGGTCGGCCATGCACGTCAGCTGCTCGTGCAGGTTGCGCTCGTTGAAGTCGCGCACTTCGGCCTGCATCTCCTCGCTCAACAGTGCGTAGGGGGCGATCTCGGCGGTGATCGCACGGAACAGGTCGTCAGCGAGGACATCGACCCGCTCCAACAGCTCCGCGGCACACACGGACAACAGCGGAGGAACGATCAGACCGCCATCGACGTGCTGCTCTGACATGCCGGCCAGCATACGGTTCACCCCCTGGACCGCAATTGTGCAGACGCACAAGGCGGCTGCCGGATCCGAGGTCGTCCGCCCACCGTGCACGGAGCGTGTTGTGCCTCAGCATTTCCTCACGAGCCGCTGAGGAGAACTGATGCTGAACCTGTCGTCCCTGCTGGAACACAGCGCCCAGGAGCACCCCGAGCGAACCGCGCTGGTCCTCGGTGACACCCGCCTGACCTACGCCGAGTTGCAGTCACGGTCCCAGGACATCGCCGACGTGCTGAGGGACCGCGGTGTGGGAAAGGGCGACAAGGTGGCCCTGTCCTGTCCGAACGTGCCGGACTTCCCGGCCGCCTACTTCGGCATCCTCCGAGTCGGAGCGGTCGTGGTCCCTCTCAATGTGCTGCTGCGTCCGCAGGAGGTCGCGTACCACCTCACCGACTCCGGCGCCAAAGCTCTGCTCTGCTCCGAGGGCACGCCTCAGCTGCCCCTGGCCGAAGTGGCGAAGGCCGGCTTCGACCAGGCTCCCGGCTGCGAGCACTTCCTTCTGCTGCACCGGATCGAGCACACGGGCTCCGGGAGTGCCGAGCCCGCTGAGGCGGTGGCCACCGCGGCGGAGGACACCGCCGTGATCCTTTACACCAGCGGCACGACGGGACGGCCCAAGGGAGCCGAACTCACCCACCGCAACATGGCGATGAACGCCATGGTCGCCGACAGGCTGTTCACGGCGGCAGAGGACGAGGTGATGCTGGCCTCGCTCCCGCTCTTCCACGCCTTCGGCCAGAGCGCGGTGATGAACATGGGCCTGCTCCGGGGCGCCACCCTCGTCCTGCAGCCCCGTTTCGACGCGGCGGAGGCCCTCCGGCTGATGCACCGCGAAGGCGTCACGTTCTTCGCGGGCGTCCCGACGATGTACTGGGCCCTGCTCGGCGCGCTCGACGAACAGACACCGCCCACGCGCCTGCGCACCGCCGTGTCTGGGGGAGCCGCCCTGCCCGTCGAAGTGCTGCGGCAGTTCGGGAAGGTCTTCGGCGTGGGGGTGCAGGAAGGGTACGGCCTGTCGGAGACCTCGCCCGTCGCCTGCTTCAACCCGCCCGGACTCCCGCCGAGGCCCGGGTCCATCGGCCGGCCCGTGTGGGGTGTGCAGATGAAGCTCATCGACGACTCCTGGCAGTCCGTCCCGGGCGGCGGCCCGGGCGAGATCGCGATCCGCGGCCACAACATCATGAAGGGCTACTACCGGCGGCCCGACGACACGGCCGCGGTGATACGTGACGGCTGGTTCCGTACCGGAGACATCGCCCGGCGCGACTCGGACGGCTACTACTACATCGTGGACCGGGTGAAGGACCTGATCATCCGCGGCGGCTTCAACGTCTACCCGCGCGAGATCGAAGAGGTCCTGATCACCCATCCGGCCGTGAGCATGGCCGCCGTGGTGGGAGTCCCCCACGCCACGCACGGGGAGGACGTCAAAGCGTTCGTCATCCGCGTGCCCGGCACACAGCTGAGCGGGGAGGAACTGATCGCCTGGTCCCGCGAGCGCATGGCGGCCTACAAATACCCCCGCAGCGTGGAGTTCCGCGACAGTCTGCCCCTGACGTCCACCGGCAAGATCCTCAAGCGTGAACTGACCACGGAGGCCGACGGGGGAGCCCGGCCCGCCTGACCGCCCGCCGAGCCACGCGACAACCGCCCGCGCGACGGCCCGGCGTCCGTTCTCCGCCGGAAACGGCTGCGGCCGGACAGGGCACGGCACCACCACCCAGTCACGACCGTCGGCAAGTTGCACAAACTCCGCGGTCGGTGATTGCCGCGATTGCGCAGAGACGCCCGCCGATCGCTCCCACAGGATGTGCCCTCAGGCACCGATGTGATCCGGATGAATCATTCAGCTCGCCCTGACGTCAGGAGTCGCCGTGTTGTGGAGAAAGAAGCTGCTCGTCCCGTTGGCCGCACTCACCCTCGTCCTGGCCGCGTCGGCCGGCGCGGGCGCAGCGCCGCCGCCCGCCCCCGCCAGTACGTCCACGGCATCGGCCGCCGGTGACTTCGGCGCCCCCGGGCCCTACGCCACCGCCGTGGAAGTCGGGGCGATCACCACCCTGTACTACCCGCGTGACATCGCGAACAGCGACCGCCGCCACCCCGTGATCGTTTGGGGCAACGGCACGTTCGCCTTCCCCGTCGTCTACCGGGACCTGCTGCTGCACTGGGCCAGCCAGGGCTTCATCGTCGCCGCGGCGAACACGCCGCAGTCCAACCTCGGCATCTCCATGCGGGAGGGCATCGACATGCTCACCCGCAGGAACGCCGACCCGGACAGCATCTTCCGCGACCACGTCGACCTGGAGCACATCGGCGCATCGGGCCACTCCCAGGGCGGCGCGGCCGCCATCGTCGTCGGCTCGGACCCCCGTATCGACACCATCCTGCCGATCCAGCCCGGCCCGCTGGCAAACATCAACTCCGTGCACGTCCCCGCACTTCTCCTGGCCGGGCAGAAGGACAGCATCGTCTTTCCCTTCCTCGTCAAGGCCTTCTACAACGCGGCCGACCACATACCGGCCCTGTACGGGGAGGTGCGCGGAGCCGATCACTTCACGGTCGTGGGCGACGCCGGCCCGTTCGCCGCGCCCACCACGGCGTGGTTCCGTGCCCAGCTCATGGGCGACCAGACGGCCCGTGCCCAGTTCTTCGGCCCCGCGTGCGGCATCTGCACCGACACCACCACCTGGTCCGATGTCCGTCGCAACGACCTGGCCCTGAGCGTCCCTGCCGGCACCCCGTAACCGGCGTCCGCCGCATGAGGGCACCACAATGCCTGTGATGCCCGATTTCCCTATCCGTCTCCCCTGTGCGCTGCCGCCGCGGGGGAGGCGGGCACATCTCGTGAAAGGACCGACATGGACGCCATCGCGACCACGTGCCAAGGCAAGGTCCGGGGCCGCGTCCGGGAAGGAATCGCCACCTTCCTGGGAATCCCCTACGCCGCCGCACCGTTCGGCGCCCACCGCTTTCGCGCCCCTGCTCCCGTCACGCCCTGGGAGGGGCTGCGCGACGCGCTGGACTACGGGCCGACCGCGCCGCAGCGCCCCTACCGCCCGCCTCTCGACGAGCTGATTCCCGACGTGGACATCCCGGGGGAGGAGTGCCTCAACCTCAACATCTGGGCACCGGAAGCCGGTGGAGGGTCGCTGCCCGTGATGGTGTGGATCCACGGAGGATCCCTGCGAAACGGTTCGGGCGCCGTGCCGTTGTACGACGGCCGGGCCTTCGCGCGCGACGGAGTGCTTCTGGTCACCGTCAACTACCGGCTCGGTGTGGAGGGGTTCGGGGTGTTCCCCGACGCACCCGACAACCGGGGCCTGCTGGACCAGATCGCTGCCCTGACCTGGGTGCGGGAGAACATCGCGGCCTTCGGCGGCGACCCGGACAACGTCACGGTGTGCGGAGAGTCCGCCGGGGCCATCAGCATCGCCGCCCTGATGACCAGCCCTCGTGCGGCCGGTCTGTTCCACCGGGCGGTCCTGCAGAGCGGGCCTCCGCAGACGGTGCCGCGCAGCCGGGGCGCGAAGACGGTGCAGGCGATGGCGAAGGCGCTGCGGGTGCCCGCAACGGCGGAGGCGTTCGCGGCGGTGGACCGCGCGAGGCTGCTGGACGTACAGAACGAGGTGATCGGCAAAGCCGATCCCATCAGCGGCGGCCCCGGCTTCCACCTCGTGGTCGACGACGATGTGGTTCCGGCAGAACCTTCGCTGCCCACGGTCGACCTGCTGATGGGCGCCAACCGGGAGGAGTACCGGTTGTGGTTCGTCCCGAGCGGGGCGGTGGACCGCGTCAGCGGATTCACGTTGCGACTGGCTCTGCTGAAGTTCCGGATCCCAGGGCGTGTTGCCCGGCTGTACAGGGCGGCCAGACCTGGCGCGAAGCCCGGGGTGATCCTCGGCGAGATGGCCACGGACCTGTTGCTGCGAGGGCCGCTCAACCGTCTGGCCGACTCGCGGCCGGAACGGACGTTCCTGTACGAGTTCGCCTGGCGCTCGCCCACGCTGGGGCTGGGGGCGTGCCATGCACTGGAGATCGGTTTCGTCTTCGACAACCTCCGCCACGGTGAGGGGCTCACCGGACCGGATGCTCCTCAGGCGCTGGCCGACGGCATGCACCGGGCCTGGGTCGCCTTCGCCTCCTCGGGAGACCCGGGCTGGTCGGCCTGGGACGCGCGCCGGCCGGTCATGGTCTTCGACGACCCCGACACGGGTGTGGTCCTCGCGCCACGCCAGGAGGAACTGCAGGCCTGGCTCTAGCCACCCGCTTCGCCGCCGACCGCCCCGGCCGACCGCGGCCCGAGCGATCCGCACCGCCCCGGCCCACTGGGCCCGAGGAATCCGCACGGCCCCGGTCGACCGCGGCCCGCGCGATCCGCATGCTCGCCGACGAGGGTGCGGATTCCTCGGGCCCGCGGCGCCGGTCCGTGGTGGTCCGGGTCGTGGTTGTCCCGCTCGCGGCGGTCTCCGGACCAGGCCCGGATCGGTCATCGGTCAGGCGAGATCCCTGGCGACGAGGGCCGCTTGGAGCAGCCGCGCCTCGGCAGGGACCGCGAGGTCCAGCCCGGTCAGCGTGCTCACCCGGTGCAACCTGTAGTCCAGCGTGTTGCGGTGGACGCACAGCTCCAAGGCGCTCTGGCGGCGGTTGTGGCCATGGTCGACGAACACCCGCAGCGTCTCCAGCAGATACGGATGCTCATCCAGCGGGTCGAGCTTGGCGGCCAGCCGCAGCAGAGCGTCACCGGGGCGCGCGAGCTGGTACTCCAGCAGTACGTCATCGAGCCGGTACAACCCGGGTGGGCGGCCCAGCCGCTGTACGAGTTCCAGTACGCGCCCCGCCTCCGCAGCGGCTGCGGGAACGGCCGCCGGATCAACGGCCGGGGCGGCGGCGGCGAACACGCGCTGTCCCACCTCTTTGCCGAGTGAGCCCGGCAGGCCGAGCACGTCGCAGCCGCCCGGCAGCAGCGCGATCCCGGCGACGTGATCCATCAGGACCGGGACACCGGCGCGGGCCTCCAGGGACGACTGGACCAGCCTGGCCGGCGGATTCGACTCG
This sequence comes from Streptomyces sp. NPDC087901, assembly GCF_044742205.1. NCBI lineage: Bacteria > Bacillati > Actinomycetota > Actinomycetes > Kitasatosporales > Streptomycetaceae > Streptomyces > Streptomyces sp. NPDC087901. Next base: position 159,801 of record NZ_JBIUUC010000005.1, on the reverse strand, counting down.
AACGACAAGGCGACCACCTCGTGTTCGCCGGTCACTGTCACCCCTGCCGTCTCCGCCAGCTCTTCGTAAGGCCGCCCGGCCAGCAGGGCGGTCAGCAGGGCCCGCCGTACCCGCTTGTCCTCGCTGTGGATGTCCTCCTGGGCGTTGCGGTGAGCAAGCACGACAGCAGGCATGGCCGCGTGCAGCCAAGCCAGCAGACTGGCACCCGCCCCGGTCAGCTCCTCGGGCTCAGCTGTCTCGGTCAGGACCTGCCACCACACCTCGGCACCGATGAGATAGGCGGCGATCACCGCTTCGAGGGGCACACGCTCCTCGGCCCGGCGCCCCGACCACTCGATGAGCCGGGTCAGGTCCCCCGAGTCCATGGCGCCGCCGTCACGAAGTGCCCGCAGCAGCAGCTCGTGCACCGCCGTGATCGACCGCGTCACCTCACCGTCGAGGGTGCGCCGCGGGAGTTCCCCGTAGAACGGTACTTCCGCAGCACAGCGAGCGACCACGGTCGCGGTGAGATCGCCGCTGCGAACAGCCATCCGTGCATGTAGGCCAGGCATCGGCGCATCGTCACACTGACCCGTGCTGCCGTCAATCACCGTTCACCCCGATGAGACGACCGGCATCCACGGCACGCTCGGAAAGAATGCGCTTGCTTCGTGTGGATCATCGGGTGTGATGCGGGATCCATAGCCTCGGAGCTCGCCGACCGTGCCGTGAATCGACCTCTAAATGCAGCGATCGTAGGGCAGTTGGTGCACGAGTCGAAGCGCTTCCCGGGGCAGGGGTGTCCAGAGTCTTGCCAGCCCAGCCGAAGCAGTCCTATTCTCACGACGAGAAAGCGCTTTCCATCTCAGAACTCCGTTCCGGTGACGGTGAAGACACGGCAGCTGCCGCGACTTCACGATTGAGCCGCCATTGATCCGGTGCGGTGCTGTACCCACGGCGCCGGCATGTCATGGGGTCGAGGACGTGCGCCATGGCGACGGCGCGTCCCGTCGTCCTGCGCGGTTTCGGAGGTGGCGGCTTCCTGCAGTGGCGGTGGCGGTGATCCCGCGGCCGGCGCCGACGTACGCGCAGCTCCAGGCCGCAATGGCGCGGCCCGTTCGATCGCACCGAAGATTCGATCGCACCGAAGAAGAGCACCCGCAACCACGCCGATCAGGGCTTGTCCAGCACGGAAGTCGGCGGCCGGCGGCCGCCGGACTGAATGACATGGGCATGCCATTTTACGGTCCGGCCCAGAAGACGAACAGGGAGAAACCATCATGAAAAGGCGAGTCGCACTGCGACTGTACGCGGCGCTGACCACGGCCGCTCTTGCCGCCGCGACCGGTGCCGTCGTGTCGATGCCCTCGGCATCGGCCGCGACCGGTGGAGCTACCGGCTACGCGACCCAGAACGGCGGCACCACCGGCGGTGCGGGCGGACAGACGGTCCGGGCCACCACGGGCACCGCGATCCACCAGGCCCTTTGCGGCCGGGCCAGCAGCAGCACCCCCATCATCATCGAGGTGGAGGGGACCATCAACCACGCCAACACCGCCAAGGTGTCCGGCGACAGCTGCAACACCGCTGCCGGGGTGATCGAGCTCAAGCAGATCAGCAACGTCACGATCGTCGGTGTCGGCAGCGGCGCCGTCTTCGATCAACTGGGCATCCACATACGCCAGTCCAGCAACATCATCATCCAGAACGTGACCGTCAAGAACGTCAAGAAGTCCGGCTCGCCCACGTCCAACGGCGGCGACGCCATCGGCATGGAGAGCGACGTCCGCAACGTCTGGGTCGATCACGCCAGCCTGGAGGCGTCGGGAGGGGAGTCGGAGGGGTTCGACGGCCTCTTCGACATGAAGGACAACACGCAGTACGTGACGCTGTCCTACAGCACCCTGCGCAACTCCGGCCGTGGTGGCCTCATCGGGTCGAGCGAGACCGAACTCTCCAACGGCTTCGTCACGTTCCACCACAACCTGTACGAGAACCTGGACTCCCGCACCCCCTTGCTGCGCGGCGGCATCGCCCACATCTACAACAACTACTACGTGAAGCTCAACGAGTCCGGGATCAACTCCCGGGCCGGGGCCCGCGCCAAGGTGGACAACAACTACTTCAAGGACTCCAAGGACGTCCTAGGCACCTTCTACACCGACGCGGCCGGATACTGGCAGGTCAGCGGCAACACCTTCGACAACGTGACGTGGTCCGCCCCCGGCAGTGAGAACAACCCGGCCGGGCCCGACCCGAAGTCCAACACCACCGTCAGCATCCCCTACGCCTACAGCCTCGACGCGGCATCCTGCGTGCCCGGCATCGTGGCCCAGACGGCAGGCGCCAACAAGGGGCTGAAGGTGTCGGACGGCAACTGCTCGACGCAGACGCCGACCCCGGACCCGACCGACCCGACCCCGGACCCGACCGACCCCACTCCGGACCCGACCGACCCCGCCGGAACCAACCTCAGCATCGGCGCAGGTTCCGACGGGACCAGCAAGGCCGACGGGACGAGCTACGGAAATGTGCGGGACGGTGACCTGAGCACCTACTGGTCGCCCGCCGGAGCCACCGGCTCGGTCTCGGTCAAGTGGGCCTCGGCGACCGCCGTTTCCTCGGTCAACATCCGGGAGGCGTCGGGCTCTGCCGGCAGCATCGGATCCTGGAAGGTGCTCAACGGCGACACCGGGGCCGTGCTGACGTCCGGTAGCGGCGCGGGTGCCATCACGATCCCGAAGACCTCGTTGCGCAAGATCACCTTCGAGATCACCGGCTCGACCGGAACCCCGAAGATCGCCGAGTTCGAGACCTACGCGGGGTAGCGGCAGTCTCGCACCGCCTGTCCGGACCCGGCAGCGAAGGGTCCCGACAGGCGGCGGCGAGCGGCACACGTGGGTGCGACACCGGCCCGGCCGTAGTGGCGGTCGGGCCGGCCCGGGTCAGGAACTCGTGAGGATGACCAGTTGCTGGGTCGCCCGGGTCATCGCGACATAGCGGTCGACCGCTCCTTCGATGCCCTTGCCGAATCCTTCCGGGTCGATGAGGACGACCAGGTCGAACTCGAGCCCCTTCGACAGCTCCGGGGTCAGGGAACGGACTCTGGGAGTCGCCCTGAACTCGGGATCGCCGATGACGCAGGCGATTCCGTCGGCATGCTCGGCGAGCCAGGTGTCGAGGACGGTGTCGCGCTCGGCAGCGGAGCCGTGGACGACGGGGATGCCGCTGCTGCGGACGGAGGCAGGCACGTTGGCGTCGGGGAGCGCGGCCCTGATGACCGGCTCGGCCTCGGTCATGACTTCTTCCGGCGTCCGGTAGTTGATGCTCAGGGAGGCCTGGCTGATCCGGTCGAGTCCGACCCGCTCCAGCCGCTCCTGCCAGGACTCCGTGAAACCGTGCCGGGCCTGGGCGCGGTCCCCGACGATGGTGAAGCTCCGCGACGGGCAGCGGAGCAGGAGCATCTGCCATTCCGCATCGGTCAGTTCCTGAGCCTCGTCCACGACGATGTGCGCGAACGGCCCGGCGAGCAGGTCCGGTTCCCCGCCGGGAAGCGCGAATCCGTCGACCAGGGTGTCCTTGAGGTCCTGTCCGTGCAGCATCGTGACCGCGCCTTCGCCGTCGGCATCAGCCTCCAGCAGGGCGTCGATGACGTGGGACATGTGCTCGCGTTCGGAGGCGACGTAGGCGTTGTGCCGACGCCTGCGCAGCGACGTCTCCGGGTCACCGAGCCGCTGGCGTGCCGCGTCCAGGAGGGGCAGATCGGACACCGTCCAGGCCTGGGCGTCCGCGCGCTGCAGCCGTGCCACGTCGTCGCGGCTCAGCCAGGGGGCGCAGGTGCGCAGGTAGGCGGGTACCGACCACAGGTCTCCGACGAGGTCGGCCGCTTCGACCAGCGGCCACGAGCCGTCGAGGACCGCGAGCAACTCCCGGTTCTGCGTCAGGGACTTGCGGAGCAGTTCGTCCGGAACATCACCGTCGTGCTTCTCCACCAGGATCGTGACCAGCTCCTCCAGGATCTGATCACGGGCCTCGTTGTGCGGAGTGCCGGGGGCCGCCTCGAACGCCACAGCCCAGTCGTCGGCGCTCAGCCGGATGTCGGACCACTGGGTCGTGACCGTCATCCCCTTGGCGGGGGGCTCTTCGTAGAACCTCACGGCCGTCTCGATCGCCTTCACCAGATCCGCGGACGACTTCAGACGGGCCACATCCGGGTCCGCCTCGACCGCTGCTGCGGCTCCCTCGGCGACCAGGTTGCGCAGGGTGCAGGTCTGCACTCCCTCCTCCCCGAGGCTGGGCAGCACGTCGGCCACGTAACCCAGGTAGGGCTCGTGCGGACCGACGAACAAGACGCCACCACGGTGGTGGCCGAGGCGGGGATCGGAGTAGAGGAGGTACGCGGAACGGTGCAGAGCGACGACGGTCTTGCCGGTACCGGGACCGCCGTCGACAACGAGCGCGCCACGGGATCCCGCTCGGATGATGGCGTCCTGATCGGCCTGGATGGTGCTGAGCACATCGCGCATCCGCGCCGACCGGTTGCCGCCCAGGGTGGCGATGAACGCGGACTGGTCGTCGAGAGCCGCGTGCCCGGCGCCCCCACCCGGGGTGAACACCTCGTCCCAGTAGTCACTGACCCGGCCGCGGGTCCAGCGATACCTGCGGCGGCTCTCCAGGCCCATCGGGTTGGCATGGGTGGCTCCGAAGAACGGCTCGGCCGCGGGGGAGCGCCAGTCGAGCAGCAGCCGACGGCCCGCGCTGTCCGTAAGTCCGAGCCGTCCGACGTAGACGGGCTCGGGGGCGTCCGTGCCGACCATGTGCCCGAGACACAGATCCAGGCCGAACCGGCGCAGCGTACGCAGCCGGGCGGTCAGCCGGTGGATCTCGATGTCCCGGTCCATCGCCTGACGGCCCATGCCGCCGGGCGACCTGAGCTCGGCATCGAGGCGTGCGGACAGTTCGGCGATCGACTGCTCAAGGCACTCGGCGATGGCCGCGAAGTGCTTCTCGTCGCCGGCGGTCAGCCTGGGGTCGGCCTTGGGGGAGAGGCGGTCCGGGAGGTCGAACGCGCTGGTGGTCAGGGAGTTCATGGCGTCAGCTCCCGTCCGAGATCGAGCCCGGGAACTCCGTCGGTGCGTACTCCCGCACCTCGTTGTGCGGCGCCCGCCACCACACGTCGAGCCCCACCATCGGGCCGCCGTCGCCGCGCAACCCGTGAACCGGCAAAAACATACGCACTTCGTGAATCTCCCATTTCCGCAGCTTCTGGCCTCGACGAGTGATTCTGCGGTATGACCGGGGCCTTGCCGCAAGCCCCCCACTGCGCTATAAGTTAAGAGTGGCGAGAGGTGCTTACTCCCTTTCGCGCTCAGTGGTACCGGCCGCATCCCTGCCGAACAGGCGGGCGGGGCGAGAAGGGCCACCTCACTCAGGATCTCCACGGCACGGCAGAACGCCGTACCCCCACGCCTGCCTGCCACCCGTCGCCGGGACGCGTGCCCCCGGGGTCCGGCTGCAGCGCCCGGCCGGCCGGCGTGGACGATGAGGGACATGACCACATCGAGCAGACGAGCCGAGGTATTCGCCGGTCCCGGGCCCGACCGCCGGTTCAGCGGGTCCGGGACCGGCGACGAACGGAGCATGCTCGTCGATTTCCTCGGGGACCAGCGCGCGACGCTTGAGATGAAGTGCGCCGGGCTGGAGGGGGAGCTGGCGCGGCGGTCCGTGGAGCCGTCCACGCTGTCGCTCCTGGGCCTGGTCCGGCACTTGGCGGAGGTGGAGCGCCGCTGGTTCCGACAGGTGCTGGCCGGGCAGGATGTCTCGCCCCTCTTCTGCTCCGAGGGAAACGCCGACGGTGACTTCGACACGGTGGCTTCCGGCCCCGAGTCGGTCGCGGCGTCCTGGGCGGCCTGGCGGGCCGAGGTGGCGTTCGCCGATCGCTTGGTCGGGGAGGCGCCTCACCTCGACATTCGCGGCCACGACTCCTGGCGCGGAACGGTGTCGCTGCGCTGGGTGCTGATCCACATGATCGAGGAGTACGCCCGGCACAACGGGCACGCGGACCTGCTTCGCGAACGGATCGACGGGGCCAGGGGGTTGTGAGGTCCGGCCGCCGGGCGCCGGCCGCCCCTGTTCTGCGCGGGCCGGCCCCCCCTCGGCCCACCGGTCCGCGGACGCGACTACGGCGAACCACGGGTCAGCCCAGGGCGCCGCACTCTGGATACACGGCCAAAGGGCTGTCCCGTGCGATGCACCGATCCTGCTGCGCTCCTTCCACGACGACGATGCCGCGGGTCGGCCGGAGGCTGAGCCGTAGCTGACCAGCCGCCGGCGTGTCGCGTCCGGTGACGGAGGCGCGCGATGTGGAAGCGCGGGACGTGGCTCCGGCCCGGAGACACGTCGCCGTGGGAGGCCACGGCCTCCGGTGTGCCGATCACCTGCGGGAGCCCTGCGCCTGCGCAACCCCGTTCACGTAAAGGCCCGTTCCGGTCCGACGGCCGGCACCTCCCGCTGCCCGGACGGTCGCGTCGCCTGTTGCGGCACCCGCGGCGTCATCCCTGCGGCGGCGCCCGTTGCGCGGTGCCGATAGACGTGGGGCGGTACGCCGACGAGCTCGGTGAAGTGCGTACGGAAGATGCCCGGCGATGGGCAACCGACCGTGCGGCACGTCTCGGCGACGCTGAGATCACCGAGCCGGAGCAGGGCAGCCGCGTGCTCGATGCGACGGGCCATCAGGTACGCGTACGGCGATCTTCCGTAGGCCAGCCGGAACTGGCGGCTGAGGTGTCCGGCCGGTACGTTCGCGCCGCGGGCGAGCGTCTCGACGTTCAGCGGCTGCGCGTACTCCCGGTCGATCCGGTCGCGGACGCGACGCAGTCGTGCGAGATCGCTCAGGCGCTGCGCCGCTATTCGCGCGCGCCCCCACGCGGGTTGACACATGCGAGCTCCGTTTCGTCGACGTCCGTGCATGCCTTTGGTACGGCGGCCGGATACGGGGCCCGGGTGGGCCGGCCGCGAAGTCCTTCCCGGCCGTCGCGGTGCCGGCCATCGAGGCCGGACCGATGACCGGACGGTTCAGCGAAGCTCCTGGATGCGGACCAGGTTGCCCGCGGGATCACGGAAGGCGCAGTCGCGGATGCCGTAGGGCTGCTCGGTCGGCTCCTGGACGACCTCGGTGTTGCCCGCCTGCACCTTCTCGAACGTGCCGTCGAGGTCCGGGGTGGCCAGCAGGATCCACCCGTAGGTGCCCTTGGCCATCATCTCGGTGATGGTGCGGCGCTCGTCCTCGGTGATGCCGGGGTCGACGGCAGGCGGCGCCAGCAGGATGGACGTGCTGGGCTGACCGGCGGGACCGACCGTGACCCACCGCATCTTGCCCTGCCCGACGTCGCTGCGGACCTCGAAGCCGAGGACGTCGCGGTAGAAGGCCACGGACGCGTCCGGGTCGTCGTGCGGCAGGAAGCTCGTGTGAATGCTGATGTCCATGACGATCATGCTAGGGCCGCCCCTGCGACCCGCGCTTCTTGATTCCTGACCGATCCCGCCGATTCGGTCTGTCTTCTACCCGGCCGCCGTGGTTTCCCGCAGTCGGATCCCTCCGCGCAGGGCGTCGACGGCACGGCGGGCCTTGGACGCCGCGTCGGCATCACCCGTTGCGGCTCGGTGACGCCCCGCAGCGTCGCCGCGACCCGCCCGCGCCGGACAGCGGGCCTTCGGTTGAGCGTCGAAGAACCTTCAGCCCCCGCAGTACTCCATGAGCCGCCGACGCCACCAGCCGCACGCGCCCCACGGTGCTGTCAGCACGAGGTGAGGACCGAGGGGAACAGCCCGGCGGTCGAACTCGGCATCGAGCCTGGCGACATGCCTGCCCAGGTCAGCCCGAGCACCGCGGGGCAGCCACAACAGCACGTCTTCCAGAGTGTCTCGTGCCACGAGAGGATCACAGCATTCGCAGGCCATCACCGGATCCGGCAGCACACGCCCCGGCTGCCCCAGATGTAGCCGGCACCCGGCCAGGGCAGCGGCCACAGCCCCCGGCCACAACCGGTCCTCTTCCAGCTTCCGGACCGCTACCCGAGTCGCCGCGGATACGCCGCCGATCCTGCGAACAGGAATACCTCTTCCGGGCCGCCAACGCTCCGCGCGCAGCCCCTTCGGACGCCTACGCGGCATCAGTCTTTCGGATCAGCATCCTGTCATCCTGCCACGGACCGGGCCGCGTCCGCACGAGGTCGCGATACACGCAGCCAATGAGCCCGTAGGCCGTTCCATCAGTCCAGCCGGGTCAGATCCGGCCGCAACCGCTGCCAGACCGGATGGCGCAGACGGCCGGCCCTGGTCCATTCCGATGCGGTGACCTCGGCGACCAGCCGCGGCTCCACCCAGTGCGCGCCGGTCACGTCGACCTGGTCCGCGAACGGGGACGTCGATCGTGCGATGACCGCGAAGTACGCCGTGAGCCGGCTCTGTTCACGCTCGGACATTCCCGATCCCACCGATCCCGCGTACCGCAGCCCGGCAGGACCGGCCACGCCGACGAGCACCGCTCCCGGCACACCGGCAGCCGCGCCTCGTCGCTGGGTCCAGCCGCCGATGACCACGTCCAGGGTCTCCACTCGCTTGGTCTTGCGCCAGTGAGCCGATCGAGTGCCCGGCGTGTACGGCGAGGAGAGTCTCTTGGCCACCACGCCCTCCAGCCCTTCACGGACCACCACGTCCCACACCTGTGCCCCGCGGCCGTGCACGTACGAGGGTGCCGACCAGTGCGCTCCGGCCGGCCCCAGGACGGACAGGACCTCGCGGCGCTCGCCGTACGAGGCGCCGAGCAGGGCATGGCCGTCGAGATACATGACGTCGAAGATCATCAAATGGACCGGGCAGTCCAGCGCAAGGCGGCCGGCGCGGCGCGCGTTGACCACGCCCATCCGGCTCTGGAGTCGGCCGAAGTCGGACCGTCCGGAAGCATCGAGGACCACGAGTTCACCGTCCAGGACGACACCGCGCCCGCGTAGCTCGCCGCCCAATGCCTGCAGTTCCGGATAGGCGACGGTGATGTCGTTGCCCGCCCGCGAGGTCAGCCGCACCGATCCGTCGCCCGTGGTGCTCAGGATGCAGCGGACGCCGTCCCACTTGGTCTCGAACGCCCAGCCCGAGTCGGGCACGGGCAGCGGACCCGGCACAGCCAGCATCGGTGCGACCGGCGGCGGCGACCAGAGGGCGCCGGAAGGATTCGGAACCATAGCCCCGATGATCGAACGTCCGGCAGATCTGCGCAGACCGGCGGCCGACGCACTGCCGGCGCTGCTGTGCCCGCGCAACCGTGTACGTGGAGAACCTCGGCTTCGGAACCGACGGAGCAGCACCGCGTTCTCGAACCCGGCTGCCTCCGGCTCCATGGGACGGACATGGTCCCGCAGCGCCTCGCGAACCTGCACAATTCTGTGGTGATCACTGATGACCCGTACCTGTGGCTGGAAGACGTCGAGGGCGAGGCCGCGCTCGCCTGGGTGGCCGAGCGGAATGCCGAGACGGAGGCCGCGCTGGCGGTCGGCGGCGGTTTCGCCGCGCTGAAGGAGCGCCTGCTGGAGGTTCTGGACGCACCCGACCGGATCCCCTACGGCTCGCGCCACGGGGAGTTCCTCTACAACTTCTGGCGGGACGCGGGGCACGCGCGGGGTGTGTGGCGGCGTACGACACTGGAGGAGTACCGCACGGACGCTCCCCGATGGGAGGTCCTCCTCGACGTCGACGCTCTCGCCGCCACAGAAGGAACGAAGTGGATGTGGGCCGGTGCACGGGTCCGCCGCCCCGACTGCGGCCGGGCCCTGGTCTGCCTCTCGCGCGACGGCGGCGATGCCGTCGAGGTCCGCGAGTTCGACCTCGGCACCCGGACCTTCGTCGAGGACGGGTTCCACGTGCCGGAGGCGAAGACCCAGATCGGCTGGATCGACGCCGACACCGTCTTCATCGGCACGGACCTCGGGCCCGGCTCCCTTACCGAATCCGGCTATCCGAGGACGGTGCGCAGATGGCGCCGCGGCACACCACTCGAAGCAGCCGACCTGGTCTTCGAGGGCGAGATGCGGGACGTGGCGGCCGGAGGCCGGCATGACTCCACACCTGGTTTCGAACGGGACTTCGTCTTCCGGTCGACGGACTTCCACCGCAGCGAGATATATCTCATCGCCCCCGACTCCTCGCTCGTCAGGATCGACGTCCCGGACGACGCCACTGCGTATGCCCATCGCGAGCATCTGATCGTCATCCTGAAGTCCGACTGGCTCGGACAGCGGGCGGGCTCCATGCTGGCCTTCGGCTTCGACTCCTTCCTGGCGGGTGACCGCACCCCGGAGGTGCTGTTCACGCCGGACGCGCGGACGGCTCTGGCCGGGCACGCGTGGACCCGTCACCACCTGATCCTGGAGACGATGCGCGACGTCAGCACCAGCATCGAGGTACTCACCCACACCCCCGGCGCCGGATGGGCACGCGAGCCGCTCGCGGACGTCCCTGCGCTGTCCGCCGTCACCGTGGTGGACACGGACCCGGACGTCTCCGACGAGTTCTTCCTGGACGTGTCGGGCTTCCTGCAGCCGTCCACGCTCTACCACGGGAGGATCGGGAGCCGTACGGAGGTCCTCAAACAGGCTCCGGCCCGCTTCGACGCGGCCGGCCTGACCGTGGAGCAGCTCTTCGCGACCTCCGAGGACGGCACGCAAGTGCCGTACTTCGTGATCGGCCCCGACCGCACCCGCCAGGGCCCCGCCCCCGCCCTGCTCTACGGATACGGCGGCTTCGAGGTCTCGCTCACCCCCTACTACGGCGCGGTGACAGGCCGGGCGTGGCTGGAGCGAGGCGGTACCTACGTGATCGCGAACATCCGCGGCGGCGGCGAGTACGGGCCGGCATGGCACCGGGCCGCGCTCGGCGCGGGCCGGGCACGGGCCTTCGAGGACTTCGCGGCCGTCGCCGCCGACCTCGTCACGCGGGGTATCACCACCCCGGCGATGCTGGGCGCCACGGGAGGCAGCAACGGCGGACTGCTCATGGGCGCGATGGTCACCGGCTACCCGGAACTGTTCGGTGCGATCGTCGCGCAAGTCCCGCTGCTGGACATGCTCCGCTTCCATGAGCTCCTGGCGGGTGCCTCGTGGATCGCCGAGTACGGTGACCCGGACAACGAGGACGACCGCGAGCACCTGCGCGGGCTCTCCCCGTACCACCGGCTGGCCGCGGGCCGGGCATACCCGCCGCTGCTCCTGACGACCTCCACCCGTGACGACCGCGTCCACCCGGGTCACGCCCGCAAACTGGCCGCACGGATGCGTGAACTCGGCCACCGGGTGCTGCTCCACGAGAACACCGGCGGTGGCCACGCGGGCGCCGGCGACAACGAACAGGCCGCCCACAACAACGCTCTGACGCACACGTTCCTGTGGGAGAACCTTTCCCCGAAGGCTCCGCCTGCCCTCGGCTGACCGGAAGCCGGGCGCGCCAGGGTCCTTACGGGGTGCAGGCTTCGGCGATCGACAGGCTGTTCTCGTAGAGGTGGTGCCGGGTGACGCGGCCGCCCTCTACGGTGAGGTGCAGTGCGAACGGGCCTTCGAAGGACTTGCCCGTCGACCGTACGGTTCCTGACAGATGCCCCATCAGGACGGCGTCGGTGCCGTCGACCAGGAAGGTACCGACGGATGCGCGCGCGTCCTCGGGCACGGTATGCGCCGCCAACTCTGCGGCCTGGGCTGCGCATTCGGCGGCGGTGGACCGAGGCCGGATCCACGGGACCGCGGGGTTGTCGGCCAGCAGCCAGTCGACCTCATCGGCGAAGAGCGCGACGAGCCGCTCGGTGTCCCCTGCCAGTCGGGCGGCAAGGAACTCCTGCACGACAGCCCGGGTGGCCGCGGCGGCGGAACTCGGGCTGCCGGCAGTGGGCTTGACAGTCATGTGGGGCTCCTTGCGGCTGGGGCCGGCTACCGGCGGGGGTTCCCGTCGCTGTGCTCGATCCTGCCGGGAGAGGGGGAGAGCCGTCGATTACCCCGGAGGTAATCCACGGCCGGGATCAGGCCGCATACGCCTCGGCGGAGGTCCGGGAAAGAGGGAACGCGTACGCCGAGAGCCCGGGGCGATCGGCTGGTGGGCGCGTCGGGGACGGTCAGGTGCGCGGGCCGGCAAATTTGTCCACGGCCGCATCGGTACGCCGACCCGCGTCGGCAGAGGCGGCGGGCAGGCCCCGTCCGGGGCGCCACTTCGAACACCTGCGGGTGTGGACGGACGGCAGCGGCTCGGCGCACCCACTGCCGCTTCGCCCGGCTTGTCCCCGGCCCTTCGCGCTGCTTCACGTGACCTCCGCTCCCAACAGCTCCCGGAACGCCCCGGCCCCCGCCGAAGTCACCTTCACCGCTCGTCCGGAGCCGATCCGCCGCACCCACTGCTTCTCCAGCGCCGTGGCGCACAGGGCCGCTCCCACCGCCCCGGCCAGATGCGACCGGCGCTCGGTCCAGTCCAGGCAACTCCGCACCAGGGGCCGGCGCGCGCCCGCGGGGTGCCGGTAGCCGAGAGCGTCGGCCAGCCAGGTCACGCCTGCCGGAGTGACGGCCGGCCCGGCGTCGTCGGAGACCAGACCCCGGGAGACCATCGCGTCAGCCAGGGCCACCCCCAGTTCACCGGCCAGGTGGTCGTAGCAGGTCCGGGCTCTCGCCTCGGCGCCCGCCTGCGCGGATTGGCGGAGGTTTCGCGGGCGAGGAGTGCTGGGCGCGAACGAGGCGATGGCCTCGATCAGGGCGGCCGCCTCCGGGCCGGCCAGCCGCACATAGCGGTGGCGGCCCTGCCGCTCCTCGGCCAGGAGACCGCCCTCGACGAGACGGGAGAGCTGCTCGCTCGCGGTGGACGCGCTGACTCCGGCGCTCCGGGCCAGTTCGCCCGCGGTCCAGGCGCGGCCGTCGAGCAGGGCCTGGCAGAAGGTGGCCCGGGTGTGGTCGGCGAGCAGAGCGGCGGTCTCGGAGAGTGAGGACATACAGCCATGATGCCGTCGCGACGGTTCGGGCCGCGCCGAACCGTGCCGGCCCTAGCGTCGGAGCCATGACGCACACGATGCATGAGTCCGGTCACTTCGAGAACGTACGGTCGGCTCCTGCCGGCCCGGCCCTCACCCCGTTCGCCCGCCTGCACCACAAGACCGGCCCGCTGCTGCTGCCCAACGCCTGGGACTACGCCTCCGCGGCAGCACTGGCAGCCGAGGGTTTCGCAGCCGTGGGCACCACGAGCCTGGGCGTAGCCGCTGCCGCCGGACTGCCGGACGGGGCGGGCGTCACGGTCGAGGCGACCTTGGCGCTGGCCCGCCGCCTCGGAGAAGGCCGTTTCCTGTTCACCGTCGACGCCGAAGGCGGGTTCAGCGACGACGCGGAGGAAGTGGCCGAGCTGGCCCGGAGCTTGTACGAGGCGGGCGCGGCCGGGATCAACATCGAGGACGGCCGCGCCGACGGCACCCTCGCGCCGATGGGGTTGCACGCGGCGAAGATCGCCGCGTGCAAACGCGCGGTGCCTTCGCTGTTCGTCAACGCACGTACCGACACCCACTGGGCGGCCCGCCAGGAGGACGAGACCGCGACGCGCCTTGCCCTGTACGAACAGTCCGGCGCCGATGGGGTGTTCGTACCGGGGCTGTCGGATCCGGCCGGCATCGCCGAGCTGACCACGGCGATCTCCGTGCCGCTGAACATTCTGTACACACCGACCGGCCCCACTCTCTCCGAACTGACCGCGCTGGGCGTGCGCAGGGTCAGCCTCGGCTCACTGCTCTACCGCAGTGCGCTCGCAGCGGCCGTGACCACGGCGACCGCCGTCCGGGACGGACGGCCGACGGATCCGAGTGCCCCGGCCTACGCCGAGGTTCAGGCACTGGTCCGTGCTGGGCGGGGACCCGCGGGGCCGGGGCCGGGGCCGGTTTGAGCCGGCGCCGCGACCGGCATGCCCATCAGGCCCGGTTCACATCCGGAGCGGCTCGTCCGGCCGGCGCCGCGAGGGCGTACGGCCGCTCGACCGCTGCCCGAAGGACCCTGCCCGCATCGCTCCCGCCTGCCCGGCCGCCGCCCCCGTCCTCTTCGGCATCCTCTTCAACGGCGGTGTCTCCGCAGGCGGGGGCCGCTCCGGAACGGCAGGTGTCGCCATGCGGTCCGACTGTCCGGAAGGTACGGTGCCCGGACCGGCATGGAGGAGGAATGGGACATGTCCAGCACGGTGACTGACGGTCTGCCGCAGCTATGCGAGGACCTTGCCGACTTCTATCGGGACCTGCACCGCCACCCGGAGTTGTCGCTTCAGGAGACCCGGACCGCAGCACTGCTGGCGCAGCGCCTGCGGGCCGGAGGATTCGACGAGGTCACCGAGCAGGTGGGATTCACCGGCGTGGTGGGCGTCCTGCGTAACGGGGAGGGTCCGGTAGTGATGCTGCGCGCGGACTTCGACGCGCTGCCGGTCGAGGAGAAGACCGGGCTGCCGTACGGCAGCGCGGTCCGGGCCGTGGACGGCGACGGCCACGAAGTGCCCGTGATGCACGCCTGCGGGCACGACATGCACGCCGTTTGCCTGACCGGTGCCGCCACCTTGCTCGCCGGGGCCCGCGAGCAGTGGAGCGGCACCCTGCTGGTTGTCTTCCAGCCGGCCGAGGAACTGGCGGTCGGCGCCCGCGGAATGGTCGACGACGGGCTGTTCGAACGCTTTCCCAAGCCGGACATCGTCCTGGGGCAGCACGTCGGCCCCCTGCCGGCCGGATTCATCGGCTACGGCAACGGGCCGGTGATGGCGGGCGCCGACTCGGTGAACATCACGCTCCACGGCCGGGGCGGCCACGGATCCAGGCCGGAGGCGGCGATCGACCCGGTGCTGATGGCGGCCAACGTGGTCACCCGGCTTCAGGGCATCGTCGCCCGGGAGGTCCCGCCGGCAGAGACCGCCGTGGTGACGGTTGGGCGTCTGAAGGCCGGTACCAAGGACAACATCATCCCGGAGACAGCCGAACTCGGTATCAACATCCGTGCCTTCACGCCGGCCGTACGCGACCTGGTCCGCAACGCGGTGGAGCGCATCGTGGCGGGGGAGTCGCGGACGAGCGGTGCGCCGAAGCCGCCGGACTTCACCTGGTTCGCGTCCGCACCCGCGCTCGTCAGCGAACCGGAGGCGACGAAGACCACAGTGGCGGCGTTCTCCGAACACTTCGGTGCGCAGAGGATTCTGCCGATGCCGCAGGTGAACGCGAGCGAGGACGTGGGCGTGTTCGGCGAGGCGCTCGGGGTGCCGACGGTGTTCTGGTTCTGGGGCGGCCTGGAGACGGAGCCGACGGTCGCCGCGTTCACCGAGGGGCGTATGGACGAGTTGCCGGGCAACCATTCCGCGGTCTTCGCGCCGGTCATCGAACCGACGCTGAGCACAGGTGTGGAGGCGTTGGTCGTGGCGGCACTGACCTGGCTCGGCAAGGCATGAGGACGACGCCTTCTCCTTGAGGCACGGACGCGGCCGCTGCTGTCCCGGTCGGCCGGCCGATGGCATCAGCCGGTTCTGGGGGCAGGGCCAAAACGGCCCGAGCCCCTGCGCGCAATTCGGTGTACGCGGCGCCGAGTTCGGACTCGCTGCCCACCGCTGCCCGCTGTTCACCGCCCAGCGTACTCGTGCGGTGCGACGAGCGTGCTCGCCGTGCCTCCGCCGGGCCCCGTTCTTCACCCCGTGCGGAGCCACGGCTCGCGGTCCGGCCGGCTCAGACGGACTCCGAATGCGCCTCCTCGGGCTCCGGCGACGCGAACTGCGTCCGGTACAGCTCCTCGTACCGGCCCCCCGCGGCCAGCAGCTCGGTGTGGGTCCCGCGCTCGACCACCCGGCCCTCCTCGACGACGAGGATCAGGTCGGCCGCCCGCACGGTCGACAGCCGGTGCGCGATGACCACCGCGGTTCGCCCCTCCAGCGCCTCGGCCAGGGCCTCCTGCACCGCGGCCTCCGACGTGGAGTCGAGGTGGGCGGTCGCCTCGTCGAGGATGACGACGCGCTGGCGGGCCAGCAGCAGCCGGGCGATCGTCAGCCGCTGGCGCTCACCGCCGGAGAGCCGGTATCCGCGTTCACCCACCACCGTGTCGAGCCCGTCGGGCAGCGAGGCCACGAGGCCGTCGAGGCGGGAGCGCCGCAGCGCGTCCCAGATGTCGTCCTCGGTGGCCCCCGGCCTGGCCAGGGTCAGATTGGCGCGGACCGACTCATGGAAGAGGTGCCCGTCCTGGGTGACCATTCCGAGCGTCTCGCGGATCGACTCGGCGGTCAGGTCGCGTACGTCGATGCCGCTCAGGCGTACGGCTCCGGAATCGGCGTCGTACAGCCGGGGCAGCAGCTGGGCGATCGTCGACTTGCCGGCGCCGGACGAGCCGACCAGGGCGATCATCCGGCCGGGTTCGGCACGGAAGGAGACCTTGTGCAGGACCTCAGTACCCCCGCGGGTGTCGAGCGTCGCGACGTCTTCGAGCGAGGCGAGCGAGACCTTGTCGGCCGACGGATAGCCGAAGGAGACACTGTCGAACTCCACCGACACCGGCCCCTCCGGCACCCTGCGCGCATCCGGCTTCTCGGCGATCAGCGGCTTCAGATCGAGGATCTCGAAGACCCGCTCGAAGCTCACCAGCGCGCTCATCACCTCGACCCGGGCACCGGCCAGCGCCGTCAGCGGGGCGTAGAGCCGGGTCAGCAGCAGGGCCAGGGCCACGACGGCGCCGGGTTCCAGGCTGCCGCGCAGCGCGTAGTAGCCGCCGAGTCCGTAGACGAGGGCCAGCGCCAGCGCCGAGACCAGGGTGAGCGCCGTGATGAACGTGGACTGCGCCATGGCCGTACGGATGCCGATGTCACGGACCCGGCTCGCGCGGGCGGCGAACTCGGCGGACTCGTCGTCGGGGCGGCCGAACAGCTTGACGAGTGTGGCGCCGGGGGCGGAGAAGCGCTCGGTCATCTGCGTGCCCATGGCAGCGTTGTGAGCGGCCGCCTCGCGCTGCATCCGCGCCATGCGGGAGCCCATCCGGCGGGCGGGCACGACGAACACCGGCAGCAGGACGAGCGCGAGCAGGGTGATCTGCCAGGAGATGGTCAGCATCACCGTGAGCGTCAGCAGCAGGGTCACCAGATTGGAGACCACCCCGGACAGGGTGTTGCTGAACGCGCGCTGCGCCCCGATCACGTCATTGTTGAGCCGGCTCACCAGGGCGCCGGTCCGGGTCCGGGTGAAGAAGGCGACGGGCATCCGCTGTACGTGGTCGAAGACGGCCGTACGCAGATCCAGGATCAGGCCCTCACCGAGGGTGGCCGACAGCAGCCGGGTCAGCAGACCGAGCCCCGCCTCGGCCACGGCGATCACGGCGATCAGCACCGCGAGCCGGGTGACGGTGCCGTTGGCCCTGCCCTGCACGATGGCGTCGACCACCTTGCCGGCCAGCACCGGCGTGGCCACCGCGAGCAGAGCCATGACCACGCTCAGCAGCAGGAAGCGGTAGAGCTCACGGCGGCGCGGCCGGGCGAAGGAGGCGATCCGGCGGACAGTGGCCCGGGAGAAGGGCCTGCGGTCCTGTTGGGCGTTCATCGCGCTGTGCAGCGATGACCAAGCGGTGACTTCCATACTCATGCGGTGCCTCCGGGATGCGGGAAAGCCTGCGTGGCTCCCGGACACGGACCGGGGCGCAGAAGGAACGCTATGACCTCAAGCATGCTTGAGGTCAACGGATGTCTCCGTGAGGCCGGGGAAAGCGCGGCCCCGAAGATCAAAGAGTGCGACAAGAGCGCAGGTCGGACGCGTGGACGCCCAATCCGCGGTGCCGTCTGCGGCAGCGTATGCGGACCACGTAGAATCGGCCCCTGTTTCCGGCCGAACGATGGCAAACACAACCGATTGAGGCAGTGCGACGTGAGTTTCACCGACAGTACCGATGCACCGATCTACGCCGGACTCGTGGAAGAACACGGGGATGTACCGGCCGACGTGCGCCGGGTGGCTGAGGAGACGCTGCGCGAGGCCGAGCGGGCCATCGACTTCAGTGACGTGCACAGGGCCGCTGCCTACCGTTAGCAGTCGGGGACAGGCCTGGTGGGGGCGGAGCCGCCCCGGCGGCGAGGCGGTGGGCCCACGCGACCGGCGTACCCCTTCGAATCCGCGATCGCGCCCCGGCCGACGTTCTGATCACCCGCCTCGCAGCGGGGCGCGGCACCCTGCGCTCCGCTGCTGTCACGACGTCTCGCACTGCGGACCGGGCTCTCCCGTCGGAGCATGGAACGAACAGTCGCCGACGACATCGGGACGAAGGGATGCCGGATGGGTGGTGAACGGCATGAGCCGCCACCGGACGGCTTCGAGGCCGAGCTGGACCAGATCGACGCCCTGAACCATCTGGAGGCGCCCCGCCCCGGCCCCCCGGCCCCGAAGGCACCGGCCGACGGGACGGCGGAGGACGCCAGGCGCCGCGACTCCGGGCTGCTGTCCGCCGGGTCCGCCCTGGCCGAGGCCGACTCCGTCGAAGAGGCGCTGAAGCAGGTGGCCGCCCTCTACGCCCCGGATTTCCCGCTGGACGGACAGTGCGTGTTCGGCAGGGGCGAGGGAAAACTGAATGTTCTGGGGCAGTACGGCTTCCGGCCGGGGGGAGCCGACCGAGGGTTCCGGATGCCGTTGACGACCGGATATCCGGCCGCCGAGGTGGCCAGAACCGGTCGAGCCGTCTACCTGGCCTCCCAGGAGGAGTACCGTCGCCGTTTCCCGGCGACCTGGCACATCTCCGCCCGCAGGGGCCGCGAGGCGTGGGCCTTCGTGCCGCTCGTGACCGCCGGACGGATCACCGGAGTCTGGCTGACCGCCTTCCGCACGCCCATGGCGTTCACCGCCGCCGAGCGTGCCCTGCTGACCATGACCGGGCGGATGATCGCCCAGGTACTCGAACGGGCCCGGGCCGGCAGAGCCGAACTGGAACTCTCCCGTGGCCTGCGCCACAGCATGCGCACCGACGGACCGGCCCTGACCGGACTGAGTGTGGCGACGCGCTACGTGCCGACCGGCGGAGGGCTCATGGTCGGCGGGGACTGGTACGACAGCATCGACCTGCCCAACGGCCGCCTCGCCCTGGTCATCGGCGATGTCCAGGGACACGATGTGCACGCAGCCGGGCTGATGGCCCAGCTGCGTACTGCCGTGCACGCCTACGCCGCGGAGGGACACGGGCCGGACGCCGTACTGGCACGGGCCTCACGCTTCCTGACCACCCTCGACGAGGACCGATTCGCCACCTGCCTCTACATCGAGGCCGATCCCTCCACCGGCGACCTGCACATCGCGCGGGCCGGACATCCGCACCCGGTCCTGCGCACGCCGGACGGCACCTGTCTGATCAAGCACATCAGCGGCGGCCTGCCGCTGGGCCTGATGCCCGGCGAGGAGGACTACCCCGTCGACATCGTCCGCCTGCACGACGACGAGGTCCTGATGCTGTGCACGGACGGGCTGATCGAGAACGGCGGCCATGACATGTACACCGGCTGGGTCCGGGTGCGCGACGCCTTCTCGCCCGGCCCCGTCGAGGACCTCGAAGGGATGGCCGACCGGCTCATGTCGGCCGTGCTCAGCCCCGAACCCGGGAACCGGCAGGGTGACATCACACGCGACGGTGACGACATCGCCCTCCTGCTCCTGCGCCGGGACCCCGGACAGGTGCGAGCGGAGGTCAGCCGGCGTCGGCTGATGCTGACCGTGGGACAGGACCAGGGCGAGGGGCTCGCCGAGGCCCGGGCCGAACTGAAGGCGCTGCTGCATGACTGGGCGCGGCCGGACCAGGTGGACACCGCGGTGCTCCTGGCGACCGAACTCCTCGGCAACGTACTCGTCCACACCGACCAGGACGGCGCCCTCAACGCGTACGTCACCGGCGAGACCGGCCATCGCCGACTGCTCGTCGAGGTCATGGACCGCGGCGACGAACTGCCCCATCAGCGGACCCCCGGCGAACTCGCCTCGTCGGGCCGTGGCCTGATGCTGCTCGACATCCTGGCCGACCAGTGGGGCGTGCGCCCCGAACCCGAGGGCAAGACAGCCTGGTTCGCGCTCGCCGAAGCGCCGCCGGCGGATGCCGGCGACGCCGCCGTCGGCTGACCCCGACCCGTGGCGACACCGCCGCGGGACGACAATTCCCCGCCCCCTCAGGGGTACACAACGGCATGGTGTGAAATCCAGGAGTGATCGTGCGGATACTCTGGGTCACCTCCCGTTTGATCATCAGTACCCGAGGGGACCCCTGAATGCACCGCATGCGCACCGTATTTGCCGCACTCGGCATCACTGCCGGGCTGATCACGGCCCCCGCGGCCTCCGCCTCCGCGAAGCCGGAGAGCCCGAAGACCGACGCCACGGCCAGGCACGAGCCCTGTACCGGCGAGTTCCACGACGACGCGCGGCTCGGCCCGAAGTGGCTGCCCAACAGGAATCTGGCCCCGGTCGGCCCGCTCCTCAAGGGCTACCAGCGCACCGGCGCCCTGTCCCCGCAGGCCTTCCTCAAGAAGTACTGGGACGGGCCCGCCGACTCCGGCAGCTGGAAGTACCCGCCCAACGACGGATTCGGCGAGGTCAACGGCGAGATCGACAAGGAGCCCACGAAGCTGCGCCCCGGTCAGCGCCTGGACCGCTTCGGCTCCGAGTACGGCGGCTACCTGGCCCCGGCCGGTGACGCGTACGCGGAGCGCGCACTGCCCCCGCAGAACCTCAACACCCGTGACGCCGCCGTCGCCTGTGACTACCGCGTCTACAAGGTCGCCAAGCCGTTCTGGGTGTGGCAGGGCAGCATCGCCCCGTGGTTCGAGCAGCCCGGCGGAGGCCAGCAGATCAAGCTCGACGCCGTCTTCCTCGACCCGGGCGAGGGCCAGCGCCTGAACGTCAAGTGGCTACTGGAGCACGACTACCTCACCCCCGCGGGCGCGTAACCCCGCCGTGGACCGCCGGGAACTGCGAGCAGCGCTCAGCGCCGCGGGCGTGGCCGACGGCTACTACCGCATCGAGGGAGTCCACGAACCGGCCCCCACCCCGACCGACTTCCTGTTCATGAGGCAGGCGTCCGACGGGGAGTGGGAGACCGGGACGTACGAACGGGGCAGGTACGAGGCGATCGCCCGACACCCGGACGAAGCCGGAGCGTGCGCGCACCTGTTCCGGCTGCTCGTGCCCTAGGCAGACCCGGCACGGCCCGGTGGCGGAGCGGCCCGGTCAGCTTTCGCGACCGGGCCGCTGCGACACCACCGCGCCCAGCAGCAGCCCCGCGGCGATCGCCGTCATGAGCGTCACGAGTTCGGTGAGATCGCGGAACCCTTCGACGGTGTCGCCGCCGGCCAGTGCTGTCAGACCACGCATCCCCAGCGAACCGACCGTCAGCGTGAAGAAGCCCGGCAGTCCGAGAATGACGCGCGGCGGCTGATCCGGGCGGCGCGCGAGCCAGGTGGTGGCCCCGCCCAGCACGACGGCCGCGGCGAACGTGCCGCCCAGGTCACCGAGCAGCGCGGTGAAACCCGACTGGACCCCCACCGTCACGTACACCAGCACCAGCAGCCTGCCGAACATCCCCGCCGGCACGGCGAAGGCCGGCAGCACACCGACCGTGAAGACGATCCAGCCCATGAACAGCGCCCAGCGCGGCAGATCCCCCTGCGCGGCGACATCGAACAGGGCCTCGCGGGACCGGCCGGTGATGACCACCCCCAGGACCACCCCCACGTACAACTGGACGAGCAGCGCGACGGCGTGGACGAGCCGGATGGCACCCGTCGTGAGGTACCCGGCCGCGAGTTCGGCCGCCGCCGCGCTCAGATAGTCACCGGGCACGAAGAAGAACAGCGCCGGCAGCATGAGCAGGACCGGACCGCCGTGCGCGCCGGTCCGCGCGAACACCTCCAGCGTGAGCACCGAGACGGTCACCGCGACGATCAGCGGCAGCACCTTCGCCAGCCGCGGCAGCCGGTCGGCCGCGACGACGAGGCACGCGGCGACCGTCGCGAGGACCGCGGTGCTCCCCACCTCGTACCAGGTCGGCTGCATCAACGGCGCGAAGCCGACCGAGAACAGGACGATGCCGGTCAGCTTCGCCCACCAGGGATACGGGGGAGGGGATCCGGTGATCGAGGTGAGGCGGCGCCCGGCCTGCTCCAGGTCCAGCCGGCCGGCCGCCACCTCGTGCAGGAACGGTCTGAGCGCCGCCACCTGATCCATCCGGAAGACCTCGGGGAAGGCACGCACCACCACCGTGGAGCTCCTGCCGTGCGAGGTCACGGCGCCAGTGGCGGCGTCCGGGAGCAGGGCCAGGGACGCCGTGCCACCGAGCCCCCGGGCCGCCGCGGAGACGGACCGTTCGATCTGCTCGGCCCCCTCACCGCTGGAGCCGAGCATCAACCGGGTGAGCCGGCCGAGGAAGCCGGCCAGATCGTCGTGCCCGGTCTCCCGCACTACGTTCCGCAGACCCTCGGTCATCCCACTCTCCCCGCCACCGGACTCAGCGGTACGCCCGGGCGTACTCATGGAGGAACAAGGCCTCCACATGCGCCATGTGCTCGATCTCGCCGGGGTCCACGCTCTCGTTCGGGGCGTGGATGAGGCACTGCGGTTCCTCCACGCCCATCAGGATGATCTCGGCCGACGGATAGGCGTCCGCGAGGACGTTGCAGAGCGGGATGGACCCGCCCTGACCCAGAAACGTCATCGGTCTGCCGTACACCGCACGCATCGCCTCGCCGAGAGCCCCGTACGCGGCACCGTCCGTGGCCGCGCGGAACGGCGAGCCGGTGGACTCCGGCTCCACCTTCACCCGCACCCCCCACGGCGCCCGCTTCGTGAGGTGGCCGGTGAGCGCGGTCCGCGCGGCTTCCGCGTCGGTGCCGGGCGGGATCCGCAGACTGACCCGGGCCGCGGCGGTCGCCGGCACCGCGGCTGCCGAACCGACCACCGGCGGGCAGTCGATCCCGAGGACGGTGACGGCCGGGCGGGCCCACAGCCGGTCGGCGACGCTGCCGGTGCCGGTGAGCGGCACACCGTCGAGGACGCCCGCGTCAGCACGGAACTGCCGCTCGTCGTAGCCCGCGCCCTCCCAGCTGCCCGAGGCGTCCAGGCCGTCGACGCGCGTCGCACCCGACTCGGGGTCGCGCAGGGTGGAGAGCAGCTGGATCAGAGCCGCCAGCGCGTCAGGGGCGGGACCGCCGAACATGCCGGAGTGGATCTCGCCGGCCAGGGTGTCGACGGTCACGACGACATTGACGAGTCCACGCAGCGAGGTGGTGGCGGTCCCGACACCCACCGCCGCGTTCCCCGTGTCGCACACCAGCAGGGCGTCGGCCGTGAACAGGTCACGGTGCGCGTCGACGTACTGCTCCAGGCCCCCGGTGCCCTGCTCCTCCGAGCCCTCGGCCACGAACTTCAGCCCCACCGGGATGTCGTCGCCCAGCGCCCGCAGGGCGGTGAGGTGCATGACGATGTTGCCCTTGCAGTCGGCCGTGCCGCGCCCGTACCAGCGGCCGTCCCGTTCGGTCAGGGTGAACGGAGGCGTGGTCCACGCGTCGTCGTCCAGCGGGGGCTGCACGTCGTAGTGGCAGTAGAGCAGCACGGTCGGGGCGCCCGGCGGCGGCGGGCGGTGCCCGATCACCGCGTTGCTGCCGTCCGGCGTCTCGACGAGGTGTACGTCGTGCAGCCCGGCCTCGGTGAAGGCGTCGGCCACCCACTGAGCGGCCCGGCGGCACTCCTCGGGCGGGTACTGGCGAGGGTCGGCGACCGACGGGATGGAGACCAGCTCGGTCAGATCGGCCTGGGCACGGGGCATCAGCCCGGCGATGCGGCCCGCGAGTTCGTCGGTGGTCATCAGCGCCTCACAGTGTCGTCGGTCCTGAGGTCGTCGATCTTGCCCTGGATCCTGTGCAGCTTGTCCGGGCAGTAGATCTCCAGGATCTTGGCCTCGGCGCGGACCGCCTCGGTGTCCGCGATCACGGGACGCATGCCGGGGCCGGTGGCCCCGTTGCCCAGATTGATCTTCCACAGCGCGGTGTTGAGCGCGGAGCCGGGCTCGTCGCAGACCTGGCCGCCGTCGTTGCCCAGGGCGCGCTTGAGGGTGTTCACGTTCGGGCGGGGGAGCCCGGCATCCTCCGCCGCGTCGGCGAGCTGTTCGGCCTTCGCCGTCGCCTGGTTGTCGGTTGTGACGTTCTCGTACCGGATGACACCGACGACGGCGAGCGCCACCAGGAGCACGATCGCGCCGATGTACAGCCAGCGGTGTTCCGAGGCGAACCGGGTGGGGCTCATGATGCGGCCTCCTCACCGGTCGGGTCGGCCGCATTCGTACGCCAGCCGGGTTTGCGCAGTCTCAGGAACAGATACGGGACCAGCAGACCGAGGATGAGGAGACCGCTGCCGATGATCGCGACGTACACGCCGACGCTTCCGCCGCCGAACTGCGACGGCGGTACGAAGCCGATCGCCAGAGCCGCGACCGAGGCCAGCAGGCCGACCACGCACAGCAGGTTGAGCGCCGGGACGCGATAGCCGCGCGGGTGGTCCGGCTGTGTCTTCCGCAGCCGCATGGCCGCCACGAACATCAGCAGGTACACGATCAGATAGACCTGCGTGGTGATGGTGGAGAAGATCCAGTAGACGTTCGAGACGTTCGGGATCAGCGCGTACATCAGGGCGATGACGGTCGTCACCACACCCTGGGTGACCAGGATGTTCTGCTGGATCCCGTTCTTGTTGAGGCGCTGGAGGTAAGGCGGCAGGTAGCCCTCGCTGCGGGAGATCTCCAGCAGGCCCTTGGACGGTCCGGCCAGCCAGGTCAGCATGCCGCCGAGGGCCGCCGACACCAGCATCACCGCGGCGATCGGTGTCATCCAGCCGACGTGGAAGTGGGCGAAGAACGCGTCGAACGCCTGCATCACACCGGCCGTCAGGCTCAGTTGGTTCGCCGGCACCACCCAGCTGATCGCCAGCGCGGGCAGGATGAAGATCAGCAGCACGAGACCCATCGCCAGGAACATCGACTTCGGGTACTCCTTCGCCGGGTTCTTCAGCGAGGAGACGTGGACGGCGTTCATCTCCATGCCGGAGTACGACAGGAAGTTGTTGACGATAAGTACGAGGCTGGCGAGCCCGGCCCACTGGGGGAGCAGGTGCGAGGAGGTCATCGGTGCGGCGGAGCTGTTGCCCTGCCCGAGGAAGACCATGCCGAGCACGACCAGCACGGTGCCGGGGATCAGTGTTCCGATGACGAGGCCCCAGGACGAAAGCCCGGCCAGCGCCTTGGTGCCGCGCGAGGAGATCCAGACCCCGGTCCAGTAGAGCACCATGATCACGATCGCGGTGTAGATGCCGTTGGAGGCCAGGGCCGGATCGATGACGTAGGCGATGGTGGATGCCACGAACGCGAGCAGGCTCGGATAGTAGAAGATCGTCATCGCGAACTGGCACCACACAGCCAGGAATCCGAGCGGCTTCGACAGCCCCTCGCTCACCCAGCGGTACACACCACCCGGCCAGCCCGATGCCAGTTCGGCCGAGACCAGGGCGGTCGGGAGCAGGAACACGATCGCGGGGATGAGGTAGAGAAAAACACAGGCGAGCCCGTAGACGGCCATGGTTGGCGCCGCCCGCAGGCTCGCCACCGATGCCGTGGTCATCAGAGCCAGCGTCAGCCAGCTGAGTCGTGGTGCCGCCGGCCGGGTCCTGGCCACGGGTCGTGCCGCTTCCTTGGGCAGGTCAGTCGGCATGTCCATCGCGCTCATGCGTACCTCCGGTTGCAACGCCACAGATGCGGGGCGTTCGGGACGCCAGCTTCTTGTGGCCTGCGCCGAATCGCGCGCGGGGTCACCCGAATGGGTGGCCGGACGGCCATGGACGGGAGGGGGCGGCGTATCCCCCGCATGCAAGGGCTCCCCTCGCTTCCGTGAGGTGTTCCTGTCAGAACTGTTGACACCCCCTCCGGTGGCTGGCTTTATGAGCACCAAGCGTGGGAGCGCTCCCATGTCTGGTGCTCCCATGGGGCTGCGGTCCCGCCCCCCACCGACGTACGGAAGGGAATGTTCCGTTGCGCGCGCTCACTCTCCCCACCCTGCGAAGACGACGCCGACGGGCCGGAGACAGCCTGTCCGCGCACCGGTCCGCCCGCCCCGGAGCCATCGCGCTGGCACTCGCTCTTGGCGCCGGTCTGTTGCTTCCGCTGTCGCTGTCCGGCAACGCGACTGCCGCACCGGCCTTCGACTACGGCGAGGCGCTCCAGAAGTCGGTGCTGTTCTACGAGGCGCAGCAGTCCGGCACCCTCCCCGACAGCAACCGGGTCGGCTGGCGCGGCGGCTCGGCCCTCGACGACGGGAAGGACGTCGGCCTCGATCTGACGGGCGGCTGGTACGACGCCGGTGACCACGTCAAGTTCGGCCTGCCGATGGCCTTCTCCACCACCATGCTGGCCTGGGGAGGTGTCGAGCAGGAGGACGCGTACGCAGCCTCGGGCCAGCTTCCGTACCTGAGGAACAACCTCCGCTTCGTCAACGACTACTTCCTCAAGGCGCACCCGTCACCCCATGTCCTCTACGGGCAGGTGGGCAACGGCGGTGACGACCACAAGTGGTGGGGGCCGGCCGAGGTGATGCCGATGGCGCGGCCCGCCTACAGGATCGACGCCTCCTGTCCCGGTACCGACCTGGCCGGCCAGACGGCCGCGGCCCTGGCCTCGTCGTCGATGGTGTTCGCCGGCAGCGACCCGGCGTACGCCGCGAAGCTGGTCACCCACGCGAAGCAGTTGTACACCTTCGCCGACACCTACCGCGGCAAGTACAGCGACTGCATCACCGACGCGCAGGCGTACTACAACTCCTGGAGCGGGTACAACGACGAGCTGGTCTGGGGCGCGATCTGGCTCTACAAGGCCACCGGTGACACCGCGTACCTGGCCAAGGCCGAGTCGTACTACGACAACCTCTCGACCGAGCCGCAGAGCACCGTACGGTCCTACCGCTGGACGCTCTCCTGGGACGACAGCTCCTACGGGGCGTATGTGCTGCTCGCACAACTGACGGGGAAGCAGAAGTACGTCGACGACGCGAACCGCTGGCTGGACTGGTGGACGGTCGGCGTCAACGGGCAGCGGGTGGCCTACTCGCCCGGCGGCCAGGCCGTGCTGGACAGCTGGGGATCGCTGCGGTACGCGGCGAACACCGCCTATGTTGCGCTGAGTTACTCCGACTGGCTGACCACCGACACCACCCGCAAGACCCGCTACCACGACTTCGCGGTCCGTCAGATCGACTACGCGCTCGGCGACAACCCGCGCAAGTCGAGTTACGTGGTCGGCTTCGGCAGCAACCCGCCGACCGAGCCGCACCACCGCACCGCCCACGGCTCGTGGACCGACCAGATCACCAGCCCCGTGGAGAGCCGGCACACGCTGTACGGAGCGCTGGTCGGCGGGCCCGGTGCGGCGGACGACACGTACACCGACGACCGCTCCAACTACGTGAACAACGAGGTCGCCACCGACTACAACGCGGCCTTCACCGGGGCCCTGGCCCGGCTCTACGGCGAGTACGGCGGCGCCCCGCTCGCGGACTTCCCGCAGCAGGAGACACCGGACGGGCCCGAGATGTCCGTCCAGGCGTCGGTCAACGCGGCGGGCAGCAACTTCACCGAGATCAAGGCCTATCTGGTGAACCGGTCCGCATGGCCGGCGCGCGCCCTTACCGATGCGTCCGTGCGCTACTACTTCACCCTGGAACCGGGCGTCACGCCCGAACAGATCAGCTTCACCACGAACTACAACCAGTGCGGTGAGGTGACCGGCCCCACGCATGACGAGGGCGACGTCTACCACGTGACGGTGGACTGCTCCGGTACGGACATCGCGCCGGCCGGCCAGTCCGCGTACCGCAAGGAGGTGCAGTTCCGGATCACGTCGGCCGGCGCCTGGGACCCGTCGGACGACTGGTCCTACCCGTCGTCGGCCACGACCCCCGGCACCACACCGGTGGACGCGCCCCACATGGTGCTTCTGGAGGGTGCGGCGCCGCAGTGGGGGACCGCCCCGGGCGGCACGGAACCGACGCCCGACCCCGATCCGACCACGACACCCGGCCCGACGCCGACGCCCGATCCCACAGAGACGCCCGGCCCGGCCGGATCCTGCGCGGTCACATACCGGGTCAGTCAGTCCTGGGGCAGCGGATTCACGGCCGACGTCGCGGTGCGGAACACCGGAACGGCCCCGGTCGACGGGTGGCAGCTGGGCTTCGCCTTCGGCGGGGCCGAGACGGTCACCAACGCCTGGAACGCGACCGCGACCCAGTCCGGTTCCCGCGTGACGGTGAAGAACGCCGGGCACAACGCGGGCATACCGGTGGGCGGCAGCGTCTCCTTCGGGTTCCAGGCCACCGGTGCGCCGGCACAGGATCCGGCCCCCTTCACCCTCAACGGGACGGAGTGCGGCTGATCGACGAGGGGTGCTGACCGGCGCGGCCGGGACAGCACCCCTCGGGCCGTCACCCGGTGACCGTGCCGCTCAGCGCGTACGCAGGCGGGCGCGTTCCCGTCCACACCCCGGCCTCCGGGACGGCGGCCGCGTACCGGCCGCACACGCTCGCCGGGCAGTTTCTCGGAGCAGGGCCGCGGTGATCTGTGGTTGGCTGCGCCGAGACGGTACGGACGGAGAGAGTGGCGCATGGTGTTGAACGTGGATGGTCAGCGGTTCACCGTGACCCGCCGGGCAGGCAGTCCCGGGGTCTACGACTTCGACTGGGAATCCGGGCCGAACCCGGGATACGGATTCACGTCGGCCGTTCACGGGGCCGTAGCCATGGACCGGGCGCAGCTCGAGAACGCGGCCCGGGGGTTCCTGGAGCAGGTGGACCCGGCGACGGGCTACATCGAGGACTGAGATCCCCCTGCCGGCAGGCAGGCGTGGACGACCCCATGTTCATCGGTTCCGTCTCCGAAAGGGAGCGCGCATGAAGATCATCGACGCGAAGGTCGTCGTCACCGGCCCAGGACGCAACTTCGTCACCCTGAAGCTGACGACCGATGAAGGCGTCACCGGGCTGGGCGACGCCACACTCAACGGACGGGAGCTGGCTGTCGTCAGCTACCTCACCGACCACGTGGCGCCCCTGCTCACCGGCCTCGACCCGCACAGGATCGAGGACACCTGGCAGTACCTCTACCGCGGCGCCTACTGGCGGCGCGGGCCGGTGACCATGGCCGCGATCGCCGCCGTCGACGTGGCGCTGTGGGACATCAAGGCGAAGACCGCCGGCCTGCCGCTCTACCAGCTGCTGGGCGGCGCGAGCCGGGAGCGCATCGGCACCTACGGCCACGCCAACGGCCGCGACATCCCCGAACTCCTCGACTCCGTACGGGCCAGGCTCGCCGAGGGCTATCCAGCCGTCCGGATCCAGACGGGCATCCCCGGACTCAAGGCCGTGTACGGCGTGTACAGCAAGGATGACGACGGCACGGCGGTCGCCCACCAGCAGGCCCGCCCCCTGGTGGAGGACTGGGACACGGACGCGTACCTGCGTCACACTCCGGCCGTCTTCGAGGCGGTACGTGCGGAGTTCGGTGCCGAGCTGCCGCTGCTCCACGACGCACACCACCGGCTCACCCCGATCCAGGCGGCGCGGCTCGGCAAGGACCTGGAGCCGTTCCGGCCGTTCTGGCTGGAGGACTGCACCCCCGCCGAGAACCAGGAGGCGCTGCGTCTGGTCCGCCGCCACACCACCACGCCGCTGGCCGTCGGCGAGGTCTTCAACACCGTGTACGACTACCAGGCACTGATCACCGAGCAGCTGATCGACTACGCACGGTCGGCGGTCACCCACTTCGGCGGGGTCACGCCGCTGCGCAAACTCTTCGACTTCGCCGCCCAGTACCAGGTGAAGAGCGCCGTCCACGGGCCGGAGGACATCTCGCCGGTCGGGATGGCCGCGGCCGTCCACCTCGATCTCGCCGTTCACAACTTCGGCATCCAGGAGTACTCGGGCCACAGCCCTCTGACCGAGGAGGTGTTCCGGCACGCGTACACCTTCACCGACGGGTACCTGCATCCGGGCGAGGCACCGGGTATCGGTGTGGAGCTGGACGAGGAGGCGGCGGCCGCGCATCCGTACGTGCAGGCCTATCTTCCGGTCAACCGTCTCCGGGACGGCAGCGTTCACGACTGGTGAAGCCGCGTGGCGCCGCCGTCCGGCGGCGCCACGGCGGGCTTTGACCGGGCCGCCTACGGGTAGGCGGGCTGAAGGCCCGCGTAAACCCCTTCCCTGCCGATCAGTTCGTCGTGCGTCCCCACCTCGGCGATCCGGCCGCCCTTCATCGCCACGATGCGGTCGGCGCCCTGGATCGTGGAGAGCCGGTGGGCGACGACGAAGACCGTACGGCCGTGCACGAGCCGGGAGAGGGCTTCCTGCACGAGGGCCTCGGAGCGGTTGTCCAGCGCGGAGGTGGCCTCGTCGAGCACCAGCACCCTGGGGTCGCGGATCAGCGCCCGCGCGATGGCGAGTCGCTGCTTCTGGCCGCCCGAGAGCCGCGCTCCCCGCTCGCCGACGACCGTGTCGAGGCCGAGCGGCAGGTCCTTGACGAACTCCAGCGCGTTGGCGTCCGCCAGCGCCTGTATGAGCGTGGCTTCGTCCGTGTCTCCCATTCCGTACGTCACGTTGTCGCGGATGCTGCCCTCGAAGAGGATCGACTCCTGCGGCACCACGGACAGGAACCGCCGGTAGCTGCGCAGGTCGAGGCCCGCCATGTCGGTCCCGTCGAGCATGATGCGGCCCGACGTGGGCCGGATGAAGCCGATGAGGAGATTCAGGACGGTCGACTTGCCCGCGCCCGATGCGCCGACCAGCGCGATCGTCTCGCCCGGCCGTGCGGAGAGGGTGAACCCGTCGACCGCGGGGTCCGCGTCGTCGTAGGCGAAGCCGACGTTCTCGAAGTCGATCCGGCCGGTGACGTGGTCGACCTGCGCCTTGCCCGCGTTGTGTTCGAGGTCGGGTGCCTGGAGCACCTCACCCGCCGAACGCACCGACTCCAGCCCCTTGGTGAGGATGGGGGCCAGGCCCAGCAGCGTGGTCACGGAGCCGGTCAGGACGGTGAAGAAGGCGCTGAGCATGACGACGTCGCCGGGGGTGATGGGCATCCAGCCGTGGTAGGCGACCAGGGCGGACCCCGTCAGGCACAGGACGCCCAGCGTGTTGAGGATGACCCAGGCCAGCGATCCGAAGCGGCCGTTGATCACGTCCAGGCGCAGACCGGCCGCGAAGACCTGGCGCAGCGAACCGTCGACCCTGCCGAGCGCCGTGCGCTCCAGCCCGTGGGCGCGGGTGATGGGGATGAGCGTGGTCATCTCGCCGACGCGGGAGGAGAGCTGCTCGACCTCGCGCCGGAAGGACTCGTTGTGGCTCCGAAGCCGGGCGCGCAGTTTCATCACGAGGAGACCGGCCGCGGGCACCACGATCAGGAAGACGGGAAGGAAGGCGGGCACGCGCACGCCGATGACGACGAGACCGCCGACCAGCGTCACGACGGCACCGAGTCCCATGTCGGCGCTCTGCTGCATCATCTGCTCCACGGACTCCACGTCGCGGACCACCTTGGCCTGCAGGACGCTCGAACTGACCCGTGAGTGATAGCCGATGGACAACTGCTGCATCCGGCGGCAGAGTGCCGAGCGCAGTGTCGTGCCCATGCGGCGGATGCTGCCGCCGAGGCAGCGTACGTACCACTGGTGGAGCGGGTAGTTGATCACGAGGATGAACAACAGGACGCCGGTGGCCTTCCACAGCCTGGATTCCGGTCCGTGCTGGACGACCACGTCCAGGACCGTGGCGGTGATCAGGGGAAGCAGCCAGATAGGGCTGTGCTTCACGACGAAGAAGGCGACCGCGAGTGCCAGCCTCCCGCGGTCGGGCCGGAAGAGGTGGCCGAGAGTGCGGAACGGGTTCTCGCCGCGGTAACGGTGGTCGAGGTGGTCGAAGGGCGCCAGGGGTTCGGCGGAGGGTGGGGAAACCGCTTTCTGCATGGTGTCCATCCCACCCCGCTCCCGCGGTCCGGGGCAACCCCGTCCCACGGACGGGACACCGGGGCCCCGGGAGACCGCCATGGGGCCCGATGGGCCTCAGTGGACGCGGACTTCGTCCGGCTGGGGCCCGAGTGCCGGCTCCTCGCGGCGCGGTCGGCCCGCCGAGGCGATGACGCTGGTGACCAGGCCGGCCAGCAGACCCCAGAAGGCGGAGCCGATCCCCAGCAGCGTCAAGCCGGAGGCGGTGGCGAGAAACGTCACCACGGCCGCCTCCCTGGACGCCTTGTCGGCCAGTGCCGCGGACAGGGAGGCCTCGATGGTGGCGAGCAGACCGATCCCCGCGATCGCCAGGACGAGTTCCTGCGGCATCGCGGTGAGGAGCGAGGCGACGGTGGCGCCGAGGAGGCCGACGCAGAGGTAGAAGACGCCCGCCCACACGGCGGCGAGGAAGCGTCTGTCGCGGTCGGGGTGTGCCTCCTCGCCGGTGCAGATGGCGGCCGTGATCGCGGCCAGGTTGAGGCCGAACGCCCCGAAGGGCGCCAGGACGGCGTTGGCCGCGCCGGTCCACGTCATCAGCGGTGAGACCGGCACGTCGTAGCCGGCACCGCGGATCACGGCGACGCCGGGCAGGTTCTGCGAGGCCATCGTGACGACGAACAGGGGCGCACCGACGCTGACGAGGACCTTCCAGTCGAACTCCGGCGCGGTGAAGACCGGGGTGGCCAGGGCGAGCCGGACCTTGCCCAGCTGCCAGCCGCCGGTGAACACGGTGGCCACCACGCCCGCGGCGAGCGCCAGCAGCACCGCGTACCGGGGCAGCAGGCGCCGGCCCAGCAGGTAGAGCACGAACATGGGGAACGCGACCGCGAATCCGCCGTCCATCGTGCTGAAAAGACCTGTGCCGAACCGCAGCAGCACCCCGGCGAGCAGTGCGGCCGCCAGCGGCACCGGGATCCTGCCCATGAGACGGCTGAACCAGCCCGTCACACCGCTCACGAGGATGAGCAGGCCCGAGAAGACGAACGCCCCGACCGCCTGAGCCATCGGCACACCGCTCAGACCGGTCGTGAGCAGCGCGGCGCCCGGCGTCGACCAGGCGGTCACGACGGGCGCCCGGTAACGCAGCGACAGCCCGATGCAGGTGCAGGCCAGTCCGACACCGAGCGCCAGCATCCAGGAGGAGATCTCGCGCGAGTCCGCCCCCGCCGCCTGCGCGGCCGTGAAGACCAGCGCCGCCGAACTGGTGACCCCGACCATGACGGCGATCAGGCCGGCGACCACGGCCGAGGGCGGCGCGGCGGAGCGTATGCGGGTGATCGCGAACATGAGTGAGCCACTTTCCTGTGCTGTGTCCGGCCGGGTGCGCGTCCGGCCCGGTGCTTGCCGGACCGGGTGCGGTCCCTGGCTGCGCCGATGGCGGCTGCCGACCGGTGCGCCCGCGGGGCGTTCCGTATACGGAACGTTCTGTATGTGGAACACTAGAGAGGCGGGCCGACGCCCGTCAACCAGGACAGTGGAGCAGGTGCACGGCCGATGGGGCTGAACGAGGACGTGGGACTCAGGCTGCGAGCGCTGCGGCGCGAGCGGGACCTGTCGCTGTCGGAGTTGTCCCGGCGCTCCCGCGTGGGCAAGGGCACGCTCTCGGAGTTGGAGAGCGGCACGCGCAACCCCACCCTGGAGACGTTGTACGCACTCACCACCGCGCTCGGTCTTCCGCTCAGCGCCGTACTGAGCGACCTGCGCCCGAGGGACGGCTCCGGCTCGGCACTTCCCGGCGTCTCGGGAAGTGCCGTCACCGCCGTTCTTCTGGAGCGGTACGAGGACGGGGCCGCGGTCACCGACGTGTTCCGCATCAGCATCGCGGCGGGCCCCGTACAGGAGTCGGAAGGGCACGTCCCGGGTACGCAGGAGAGCCTGATGGTGCTGGCCGGCACCGCCGTCGTCGGGCCGCCGGACGACACCCGTACGGCCGGCCCCGGCGCCTCCGCGCACTGGCGGGCCGACGCACCCCATGTCTACGGCGCGCCCGACGGGGATGTGCAGGGCATCCTCTTCGTCCGTTATCCCCCGCCGGGGGAGCTCGCAGGGGGAGATGGCCGGGGAACCGTGCGCGACGACGGCTGAGCGCAGAAGCTCACGCCGCGTCGGCCGCCACGTCGTTCGCGCGCGGGAAAGCGGGGTGGTCGCCGAGTCGGCGCACGAAGTCCTGGAGCCGGGGGTACGGGGACAAGGAGTTGACCGGGTGGGGCTGGACGAGCGCCACCCACAGGTCCACGTCGGCGGCCGTCAGCTCCGCACCCAGCGCATAGGGATGCGAGGATAGCCGGCGCTCCATCAGGTCGAGCGCCGCCGTTCGCTCCGAGGGCGATGCGGACGGAGTGACCTTCTGGTCCAGCAGTTCACGCAGGGCTTCGATGTCCGCAGCGAGCTCCGGCGGGTGCAGCGCGGAGGGGCAGGCCTCGTTGTGCCCGGACAGCAGACCGGCCAGGTCGCGGAGAATGTCGGGTGTGTGGTTGCTGACGATGCGGCCGCTCCAGCGGTCGCACAGAGCGGGAGCCGTCAGCGGTCCGTCGTAGTGGTGCACCGTCGCCTCGTACGCACTGCGCAGCGAGGCGAAGGCCTCGGGTGTTCCGGCCGGGTGGGTCAGGAGCGTGGTGGCGACCGAGTCCCGCAGACCGAGGAGGCCGAGCGTGATGGAGATGCGCAGCGAGCGCGGACAACTCGCCGACAGGAACAGTTCGTAGCGGTGCGGAGCCGGATAGAAGCCGCCGGCGAGGCCGACACCGATCCGGCTGTCGAAGCGGGGGGACGGAACACCCGACGACGGGCGCAGGCCCGCGGCGCGTGAAGCGGAGGCGGAGGAAACGGGGCCGCGCTGCGGCGAGTTGCCTGTACTGGAACCGCGCGATGCTGTCTCGGGCATGACTCTCCCTATGGGGATCCCTGGGGGGAACGACAAAGC
Organism: Streptomyces sp. NPDC087901; assembly: GCF_044742205.1. NCBI lineage: Bacteria > Bacillati > Actinomycetota > Actinomycetes > Kitasatosporales > Streptomycetaceae > Streptomyces > Streptomyces sp. NPDC087901. The sequence goes on along the minus strand of NZ_JBIUUC010000005.1, from coordinate 124,797 downwards.
CACCGCCGCCATGCCGGCACCGGCGGACGGATGCGGAGCGACTGCGCTTGCGTACCGGTCCGGACCGAGGGGACCCGTTCGATCCCGGTTCGAGCGCGCCGGGACAAGGAGTCCGGCCGATCGGACGGGGACGGGTCCGACGCGGACTAGTAAGCGCTGGAGACGCGCAACAGATCGATGTGCAGGCGCCTCGTCAAGCCGTTCCTGGGCAATTCCCACCGGTCCTGCCATCGGGGCTCGCGAGACGCGAGACCGCGCTTGTCCTGTTGCTCCAACAGGACCCGGTCGTCACCCGGGGCACCCCATCGCGGTGGAAGGGTTGCCTGTCAGCGGGCCGGGGCCGATGACCGCACGAGCGGGAGATCCCGCACGTGCAGCGCTGACAATCGTGACCGTCCACGCCAGTTTCGGTGCGTCCGGTGGTGCCGTCAAGAAGGCGGGACAAGCCGTCTCGACTGGTGGTCACCGGCGTTGACATCCTTTTCGGTGCGGCCCTAACCTCCGGCGCAGAGCAGAACGGTCACGAGTGCCGGCGAAGAGCCCTGGCTTGCCGGCCGGCAACCCTCGCACGCAGTGGGGTGCCCCAGGTGAGGACCGGACCGGATGACGTTCGGTAAGCGTGAGGCCCCGCGGGGCGGAATGGTGACGGTGAGCGGGATGAACGCAGCTGACGGGATGGCCGCTCGACGGCCTCGCGGCTGCGTCCTGCTGTGCGCGGACCGCTCCGTCGACCTGCTGCGTGTCAGCAGCGCGCTGTGTACGGCCGTTTCCCGCCCTCTCTGTCAGGGCTGACGGCCCTCCGATCCCCTGACATCCACCGCTGTCGCGGTGTGTCCTCTCCCCACCCGGCCCCTGTGCCGCGCTGTGTGCCGCGTCCCGCGGACCCGTCCCCGACGGGTGCGGTGCCGCGGCCTCCCGCGGTCCGGGGTGTCCGTATCCGCTGGAGCCCTCCATGAGTGAACTCTCCGGCGTCGCTGTGTCCCCGGGACCAGCGCCGCCCACCGAGGCGAACCCCCGTCCCGGCCCGACCGTCGCGCCCGAGCCCCTGGCGGCGCAGCGGGTCCTCCCGCTCAGACGTCCCGGCCGTTGGATCGTCACGGTCGTCGTGCTCGTACTCGTCGCCCAGATCATTCACGGTCTGGTGACCAACCCGTTCTACCAATGGGGCCGTTTCCAGTACTGGTTCCTGCGGCCGGCGATCCTCGACGGGCTGGTCATCACCCTCGAAGTGGCGGTGTACAGCGCTGCGCTGGGCCTGCTCGGCGGTGTCCTGCTGGCCCTGGCGAGACTCTCCCCGAACCCGGTGCTGCGCACGGCCAGCTGGCTCTACACCTGGCTGTTCCGCTCGGTGCCGCTGATCGTGGTCCTGCTGTTCCTCTACAACTTCAGTGCGCTCTACCGCACGGTGAGCGTCGGGGTGCCGTTCGGTCCGGCCTTCTTCACCTTCGACGAGTCGCGCCTTGCCACCGACATGGCCGTCGCGGTCGTCGGACTGAGCCTCAACGAGGCGGCCTACGCCTCCGAGGTGGTGCGCGGCGGCATCCTCTCCGTGGACCAGGGGCAGCACGAGGCGGCCGCCGCACTCGGCCTCCCGAGGCGGTACCAGTTCGCGAAGATCGTCTTCCCGCAGGCGCTGCGCTCGATCACCCCGAACTACGTCAACCAGTTGATCGGTCTGATCAAGGGCACCTCGCTGGTCTTCTACGTCTCCCTGCTCGACCTGTTCGGCTCCGTACAGAGCATGGGAAGCACCTACCCCGGCGACATCGTGCCCCTGCTGCTGGTCGCCACCGTCTGGTACCTGATCCTCACCAGCGCAGTGTCCGTCATCCAGTTCTACGTCGAGCGGCACTACTCAAGGGGCGCGCTGCGCACCCTGCCGCCGACCCCGCTGCGGAAGGTACGGACCGGCCTCGGCGAACTGAGGGCCCGGGTCCGGAGGGAGACGGCGACATGACCACCGACACGCAGGAGATACGCCCGGCCGCGGTCGAGGTGCACGACGTGTACAAGTGGTACGGCAGCCAACGGGTTCTGGACGGTGTGGGGCTGACCGTGCGGCCAGGCGAGGTCACGGTCATCCTCGGGCCGTCGGGCTCGGGCAAGTCCACCCTCCTCAGGGTGATCAACCACTTGGAGAAGCCGGAGATCGGCCATGTCAGCCTGAACGGCGAAATGATCGGTGTGCGCCGGCAGGGTGAACGGCTCAAGGAGCTCAGCGAGCGGGTCATTCTGGCCCAGCGCAGCCGGATCGGTTTCGTCTTCCAGAACTTCAACCTCTTCCCGCATCTGACCGTATTGGACAACGTGGCGGCCGCCCCGGTGGCGACGGGCAGGCTCGCCAAGGGCGCGGCCCGGGAGCGGGCCCGCGACCTGCTGGCCCGGGTGGGCCTCGCCGACCGGGCCGGGGCGTACCCCCGGCAGTTGTCCGGCGGCCAGCAGCAGCGGGTGGCCATCGCCCGTGCCCTCGCCCTGCGGCCCGGCGTCATTCTCTTCGACGAGCCGACGTCCGCGCTCGACCCGGAACTGGTCGGCGAGGTGCTGGCGGTCATCAAGGACCTGGCGAGCAGCGGCACCACCCTCGTCATCGTCACCCACGAGATCGGCTTCGCCCGTGAGGTCGCCGACCGGGTCGTCTTCATGGACGACGGCCGGATCGTCGAACAGGGCTCGCCCGCCCAGGTGTTGGACGACCCGCAGCACGACCGGACCAGGGACTTCCTCAGCAAGGTGCTCTGACCCCCGCACTTCGTGGAGCGAGGCGGTCCGGCCGTGCCCACCCGGCATTCCTTCCGTACCACCACCGCCCATCCGGCATTCCTTCGGCATCACCACCGCCCACCCGCCACCCGCCACCCGACAAGGACAGTCATGCACACCCTCAGCCTCCGTAGCAGCCTCATCCGCGGCGTCACCGCCTCCGTGGCCGTCGCCTCCCTCGCCATAGGTCTCGCCGCGTGCGGCGACAGCGACGCCGCCTCCAGGAGCGGCACAGCGGCGGCCGGAACGGTCACCGTCGGCGCCCTCTCCAACGGCGCCGGGAAGGAGACCGGACTCAAAGTGTCCGAGGTCAAGTCGATCAGTGCCGGACTGCCCGCGGAGGTCGCCGAGCGAGGCACGCTGGTGATCGGCGTGGGCGCGCTGCCGGCGGGGTTCCCGCCCCTGGCCTACGTGGGCGACGACCAGAAGACGCTCACCGGCGCCGAACCCGACCTCGGCCGACTGGTCGCGGCGGTCCTCGGGCTCAGGGCGGAGATCAAGAACTCGACCTGGGAGAACATGTTCGTCGGGATCGACAGCGGCAAGGTCGATGTGGCCCTGTCCAACGTCACCGACACCGAGGAACGCAAGAAGAAGTACGAGTTCGCCTCCTACCGGCAGGACAACCTCGCTTTCGAGGTGGCGAAGAAGAGCACCTGGAACTTCGAAGGCGACTACCGGAACCTGGCCGGCAAGACCGTCGCCGTCAGCGCGGGCACCAACCAGGAGAAGATCCTTCTGGAGTGGAAGGAGAAACTGGCGAAGGACGGCAAGACACTCGACGTCAAGTACTACCGGGACAGCAACGCCACCGCGCTGGCACTGGCCGGGGGGAAGATCGACACGTCCTTCGGCCCCAACCCCGGCATCGCCTACCACATCACCCAGACGGCGAACACGCCGAACGCGACGCGTAACGCGGGCAAGTTCTCCGGCGCGGGTTCGACGCTCCAAGGCCTGATCGCGGCCACCGCGAAGAAGGACAGCGGGCTCGCCGAGCCGATCGCGGCCGCGGTCAACCACCTGATCAAGAGCGGCCAGTACGCCCAGTGGCTCGCCGCCTGGAACCTCTCCAACGAGGCCGTCGACAGCTCACGGGTCGACCCGCCCGGGCTGCCGCTCGACAACTCCTGATCCACCGCCCGTCCGGGGACCCCGCCGTGCCGCGGCCGGGTCCCCGCCGCGCCCCGCGCGTTCCCGACACGGAGACTCCGTACCGCCATGCGCACCAGCCATCACACCCCGCCCCCGAGCCCCCACCCGCCACACGTCCTGGACAACGCGGCCTGGGCAGCCCTGACCGGCCCGCACACCCGGTTCGCCGAGCGTGTCGGCCGGGCCGCCCGCTACCCCACGGACGTCTCCCCGTTCACCGCCCTCGACGATCCCACCGACCCCCGCGCCTGGGACGACCTGGCCGCACTGGTCGGGCCCGGAACCGTCACCCCGGTCACCGGCGTCCAGTCCGTGCCCGACGGATGGGAGACCGAGCAGAGCGGCGACGGAGTCCAGCTGATCGACACCGCACTGCACGCCGAACCGGCGCCCGAAGCGGTGCGGCTGGGACCCGACGACGTACCCGAGATCCTCGGACTGATCGCCCTCGCCAGGCCGGGACCCTTCCTGCCCCGCACCGTCGAACTGGGTACCTATCTCGGTATCCGCGACCGCGGACGGCTGATCGCCCTGGCCGGCGAACGGCTGCGTCCGCCGGGCTGGACTGAGATCAGCGCTGTCTGCACCCACCCCGAGCATCGCGGCCGGGGCCTGGCCACCCAGCTCGTCCGCGCCGTCGCTGCCGGGATCCGGGAGCGGGGGGACGTCCCCTTCCTGCACGCGGCCGCGAGCAACACCGACGCGATCCGGCTCTACGAGTCGATCGGCTTCACCCTGCGCCGCCGGAGCCGGTTCGTGCTCGTCCGCGCCCCCGGGGCGCGGACGGAGGACGCCCGGGACCCGGAGATCCCGCCGGCCCGTGCGCGGCTCAGGCCGCGCCCAGGAGGTTGACCATACGGATGTAGCGGACCCAGTCCCAGTGGGGGCCCGGGTCCGTGTGGTCCGTACCCGGGACCTGCACGTGGCCGAGGATGTGGGCGCGGTCCTTGGGGATGCCGTAGCGGTCGCACACCGAGGCGGTCAGGAGCGCAGACTTCTCGTACATGGTGTTGGTGAAGTAGGAGGGCTGGTCCACGTAGCCCTCGTGCTCGATGCCGATGCTACGGGTGTTGTAGTCCCAGTTCCCCGCGTGCCAGGCGATGTTCTTCTCCCGCACACACTGGTCGATGTACCCGTCGGCCGAGCGCACCACATAGTGCGCGGACACCTGCTTCGCCGGATTCTGGAAGATCGCCACGGCGTCCGAGAACGTCTCCTGGGTGACATGGATGATCACGTACTGCACGGGATACGCCGAAGGCCGTGTCGAGACCGTGTAGTTGGACGTCGAGGCCGGTACCCAGTGGGCCGCCGGATAGTCCGTCTCGCCGGCCGTCGCCGCAGTGGCGCGGACGGAGGCGGGAAGCAGCACCCCCGCGGCCGTCGCCGCGGCGCCCTGAAGGATCGTTCTGCGGTCCATGTGTACTCCTGAGTGTGGGGGGAGAGCAACAGGCGTGGATGGCAGGTCAGTTGCCCGGTTCAGGCGCCAGCCGGGACCGGCGGGTCTTCGCCGGGGTGGATCCTGCCCGTCGCCACGCAGAGGCAGTGAACGGGCATGCGGCCGGCGCGACGAGAACCGGCAGCGGCAGACTGCCGCCCGCGAACGCGGCTCCCGCGGGCACGGACGCGGCGACGGCGGCCGATGGCGCCATCGCCGTGGTACTTCGGAACAGGTCCTCGCGCCGCCCTACGGCATTGCGCAGGAGTCCCGTACCCGATTCCCCCGACATCCCGTGACTCCCTCTTGTCCGATGACCGGAATGCGATGTCCGATGTGCGGCCGAGCAGCTGCGCGCACCACCGTACGGGCGTCATGCGAGTGGCGGAAGACGGCAGGAGCCCGAAATCGGTGTGGGATAGGGGGAGTTGATGATTTCGCGGGAGCCGTCTCCGGGCCGCCGGACGGTGAGGTCCGACGGCCCGGAAACTTCGACCCGTCAGCGGGTCAGCGTGTCAGGGGGTGAGGGGGCGCGGCAGCTTCAGCAGCGTCACGGATGTCTCGATACCGGAGTCGACCAGCCGGCCGTCCGCGTCGAAGGCGCCCGTCCCGTCGGTCATCCCGAAGTCGTTGTCGTTGATCAGGGCGAGCGTGTCCGGGCCCGTCACCGCCACGCCCTCGATCTTCCCGGGCACGCCCTCGACCGTGCCCAGATCGACGACGAGGCTCTTGCGCAGGACCGGAACCCCCGAAGCCGCCGGGTCCGCCAGCTCCTCGTACGAGGGCGAAGCGGCCTGGGCGTCCCAGCGGGAACCCAGGATGCCGGCGCCGCGGGGGAGTGTGACCCGGTGCAGACGGGCCGCCCGGTCGGTGCGCTCCTCGATCAGGAGGTCGTTGCCGCCGATCGCGACGACCGAGGAGACCTTCAGCTCGGACGTGTCGTCCTCACCCGGGTCCACGACACCCACGGCGTCGAAGCGGTAGGCGTACTCCGCCGTGACCGCGCGCTTCTGCGTGGAGAAGCGCAGCAGCCGGACATTGCGCGAGGCCTCTCCCGCGTCCTGGTCGGGCAGCGAGAGCGGGCTCTGGACGGCGAGCACCAGGTCGCCGCCCGGCAGCAGCGCCAGGCCCTCGAAACCGCGGTTGATCTTCCGGTGGAGCAGGACGCCCGGCAGGGCCTCCACGACGGGGTAGTCCGTGCCCTTGAGGTTCAGGCCCTCGGGGACGTAACGGGCCAGCACCCGGCCGCGTCCGGAGACGTGCACCAGCGACGGACCGTACTCGTCGACCAGCCAGAACGAGCCGTCCGGGCTGCGGACGATGCCTTCCGTGTCCAGACCGTTCGGGTCGTACGCGAGAGGCGTCTTCGCGTCGTACGAGTACGGGGCCTCGTCCCTGCCCGCCTGGTTCGACAGGCCCGTGACGGGGGCGCCGGAACGTGTGGTCAGCGGGATGGAACGCAGTACCTCGACGCGCTTGCCGCTCACCCGTACCTTGACGATCGCCGGGTCGAAGCCGGGGACGGGAAAGGTGCGCCGCTTGGTGCCGTCGACCTTGATCTGGCCGTTCGGGCCACGGTCCGTGACGGTCCAGAACTCGCCCTTTCGGCCGGCCGGGTAGATGTCGCTGCCGATTCCGCCGAGCATCACGCCGCGGTCGTCGCCGACGGTCCCCGGCAGCAGCCCGTTGCTGAAGCCTGCGAGCGGGACGTCTCCGAGCACGGCGCTCGCGGTGACCCGTGCGGTGCCCGCGGGGCGGTGGTGCCGGCCCTGCGCGCCGGTTGCGGTGCCTGCGACACACACCGTGCCGAGCAGAGCGAGCGGCAGCCCGACGGCAAGGGATCGACGGACGACACGCGCGGACATGGGGCCTCCTGAGGGCATAAGGATCTGACGGCCGTCACGTTCCGCCGCGCTCCTCAACGACCGGTGACATCGAGTTGAACTCCGGGGCGGAACGCGGCGGCGGGCAGGGGTGATGTGCCCCTGCCCGCTGCTGGTGAGCCGTGGTCAGACGTCTGCGGGGACCGTCGCGTCCGCCCAGGCCGCCGCCGGATCCTCGTCACCGGGCCCCACCGGAGTCCACCGGCCGCTCTCCTTGCGGTACGGATACCAGCGTCCGTCCCGCCCGTAGCGCAGCTGGACCGTGCCGTCCGCCGACGTCCAGCGGTTGCGCTCGGCGCGCAGCCGCGGGGCCTCGTCCTCCTCCCAGGCTCCGGCGAGCCGCGTTCTGGCCCGGGCGAGGGCGTCGGTGTCCGGTGTCCACTCCTCGTCGAGCACGGCGAGCGCGGCCGTGCCGCCGTACCGCCAGGCGCGCACCGCGGCCGGCAGACCGGCGCGCTGACGGCCCGATCCGGTCGCCAGCCGGTTCGCGATCCACGGTTCGGGGCGCGCGTCGGCTGCCAGCCGTACGGCGTCCTGCCCGGGTGTCAGCCCGGCCGGGACCGGCTGCTGCCCGTGGCCGGGCGAAAGCGCCTCCGCCAGCATCCGGTGAGCACGCGCTGCGCTGTCCGTTGCGAGCATCTCCAGGGCGGTCGGGTCCACGCCCGGTTCGGGGTCGGTCTCCGTGTCCAGGGAGGGAGCCGGTGCCGGTTCGACGGGGAGCGCCGGGACCGGTGGCAGCGGCGGGAGGATGCCGGCCGCCGCGTAGGCCTCTGCCGCCACCACCCCGCGCACAGCGGCCCGGTCCTCGGTCTCCTCGACCGGGTCGTCCGCGGTGTCCGACGGCCCGTGGCCCTCCGCCCTGGCGGCGATCCGCACCTGGAGCTCGTCCAGCAGCCGTCGTTCCCCGCGGCCCCGCATCAGCAGCAGGACGAACGGATCCTGGTCCAGCAGCCGCGCCACCTGGTAACAGAGCGCGGCGGTGTGCGGGCAGTGGTCCCACGCCTCGCAGGTGCACTCCGGATCGAGGTCGCCGATCCCCGGCAGCAGATCCACCCCGGCCGCCGCCGCGTCCTCGACCAGATGCGGCGGCATCTCCCGGTCGAGCAGAGCGGCGATGTGCCCGGCGCGGTCGACGGCCATGTCCAGGAAACGGTCCCATTCCCCGTCGGTCAGCTCCTGGAGCAGTACGTCGCTGCGACAGCCGCTCTCGTCCCGGTCGCGGACCACTGCGGTGATCCGGCCCGGCCGCACGGACACCGCTCCGACCCGGCCCTCACGGGCGAACCGACGGCCCTTCTTGAGTTGTTGTCCGTCCAGCGCGGTGTCCTCCAGCGCCTTCAGCCATGCCCGGCCCCACCAGGACTCGGCGAAGCCGTGCCCCTGGGCAGGGGGCAGCGCGGCGAAGGTGCGCTCCTGCCCGGGCAGTGTGTCGTCCCCGTCCCCGTCGTACCGGTCGCCGAACGCGTCCGACTCGTGTCCGTCGCTCATCGTGTGCCCCCTCGCAGCTCCACCAGATCGGCCAGTTCCGCGTCGCTGAGCTCGGTCAGGGCGCTCTCGCCCGAACCGAGCACCGCGTCCGCGAGCCCCTGCTTGCGGGCGAGCATCTCCGCGATCCGGTCCTCGATCGTGCCCTCGGCGATCAGCCGGTGGACCTGCACCGGCTGGGTCTGCCCGATGCGGTACGCACGGTCCGTGGCCTGCGCCTCGACGGCAGGGTTCCACCAGCGGTCGAAGTGCACCACATGGCCCGCCCGGGTGAGATTGAGCCCGGTTCCGGCGGCCTTGAGCGACAGCAGGAAGACCGGCGCCCCACCCGACTGGAACCTACTGACCATCGCCTCACGCTGGGCCACCGGCGTTCCACCGTGCAGGAACTGGGTGGGGATCCCGCGCGCCGCCAGATGCCGTTCGAGCAGCCGGGCCATCTGCACGTACTGGGTGAAGACGAGGACGCCCGCGCCCTCCGCGAGAATCGTGTCCAGCAGTTCGTCGAGCAGCTCCACCTTGCCCGAGCGGTCCGCGACCTGCGGGTCCTCCTCCTTGAGGTACTGCGCGGGATGGTTGCAGATCTGCTTGAGCGCGGTCAGCAGCTTCACCACCAGGCCACGCCGGGCCATCCCGTCGGCTTCGGAGATGGCCGCGAGCGTCTCCCGCACCACGGCCTCGTACAGGCCCGTCTGTTCGGCCGTCAGGGACACCGCGCGGTCCGTCTCCGTCTTCGGAGGGAGCTCCGGGGCGATGCCCGGATCGGACTTGCGCCGGCGCAGCAGGAAGGGCCGCACCAGAGCGCCGAGGCGCTCGGCCGCCACCGGGTCGCTGCCGCCCTCCACCGCGCGCGCGTACCGGGTGCGGAAGGTGCCGAGCCTGCCGAGGAGGCCGGGGGTCGTCCAGTCGAGGATGGCCCACAGCTCGGAGAGGTTGTTCTCCACGGGGGTGCCGGTGAGGGCGACCCGCGCCTGTGCGCCGATCGTGCGCAGCTGCCTGGCCGTTGCCGAGTACGGGTTCTTCACGTGCTGCGCCTCGTCGGCGACGACCATGCCCCAACGCACGGTCGCGAGCCGGGGCGCGTCCAGCCGCATCGTGCCGTATGTGGTGAGGACGAACTCGCCGTTCGCCAGGTCCTCCAGGCTGCGCGATCCGCCGTGGAAGCGGCGGACCGGGGTGCCCGGGGCGAACTTCTCGATCTCCCGCTGCCAGTTGCCCATCAGCGAGGTCGGGCAGACCACCAGGGTGGGCCCGGCGGCCCCTGTGAGGGTCTGGCGGTGCAGATGCAGAGCGATCAGCGTGATGGTCTTGCCGAGCCCCATGTCGTCCGCGAGACAGCCGCCGAGCCCGAGCGAGGTCATCGTGTGCAGCCAGTTCAGGCCACGGAGCTGGTAGTCCCGCAACGTCGCGGTGAGTGCGGCCGGCTGACCGACCGCGGGCTCGTCGCCCTGCCGGGACTCCGGGTCCGCGACCCGCTGCCGCAGGCGCTCCAGCCAGCCCGTCGCCCGGACGTCGACCCGGTGTCCGTCGACCTCCGTGGAACCCGTCAGTACGGCGCCCAGCGCGTCGATGGGGGTGACCTTGCGGTCCTGCGTCTGCCGGGCGCGACGTGCCTCTTCGGGATCGATCAGCACCCACTGGTCGCGCAGCCGCACCAGCGGCCGCCCCGCTTCGGCGAGCCGGTCGAGCTCGGCACGGCTGAGCTGCTGGTCGCCGAGGGCGAACCACCAGTTGAACGTCAGCAGGGAGTCGGCGGACAGGAGCGGGGCGGTGTCCGACGCGTTGCGCGCGGGGTCCCGGTTCCCGTGCGGCTCGCCCTCGCCCTCGCCGTCCTCGTCCGAGGGGCCGACCACCGCGCGCGCCGTCAGCTTGCGCGCCAGTTCCCGCGGCCAGTGCACCTGAACACCGCCGGCGGCGAGGGCCCGTGAGGCGGGTCCGAGGAGTTCGGCGATCTCCTCGTCGGCCGGCTCCACGGCGTCCGGGACGGCTGCCGACAGGAGTGGTGTCAGGGGCGGCCAGGCGCGGGCGGCCCGGCGCAGCATGAGAAGGGTGTCCATCCGGGCCCGCGGCCCGAGGGCCGCTGCCGCCGGTCCCGAGCCGGTCCAGATCTCGGCGGCGTCGGCGACCAGCGTCGGATCGCTCACGCCGTGGATCTGCGGAACGACCCGGAAGGAGGGGAGGTCGGACGGCTGCCCCGCGGCCGTCTCCTCGGTCCGGTCGAGGCCCGACACCTCCACGCGCAGCGAGAGGCGGACGCCCGCATCGTGCCCCGCGGCCACGTCGGTGACCCAGGCGCGCTGAAGGGGCAGGTGCTGCGGCGTGTCCGCGGTGAACGCGGGGCCGCCGGCGGCGATCGGGGCACCGGGTGTGCGCGGCAGCCCGTCCGTTACGGCGTCGAGGAACTCCCGTACCAGCCACTCCGGTTCGGGCAGCAGGAGGGGCTGCGCCAAGGCGTCGACCGGTACCGCGTGGGCGGTGGGAGGCATGGACGCGGCGAGAATGCGGATCCGCGTCCGGTCGTCCGCCGTGAGCGGGCCGGCCCGCCACGCGTCGTGATCCGTGGCGCTCAGTCCCGGCAGCAACAGCCCCCGGGCGGCGAACTGCAGGGCCAGCAGCCCCGCCGCGCCCCAGAACAGGGCTGCCGCGGAGGCGTGAGCCGCGGTCCGGGCGCGCGTGAGCACCGGGAGCGCGTCCCGCACCGGGAGGATCCGGGCGGGTACCGCGTACGGCAGGGCATCGGCGCCGGCGACGGTGACTTCCTCCACGGTTCCCGGGGCGTCGGGCGGACTGCTGCCGTCCGGATACCAGAAGGCTACTCGTCCGGTCCGGGAAGGATCCGAGGGCAGGAAGACCACGGAACAGCCGGCGAGCGCGGAGATCTCGGAGAGCGTTGCTGCGGGGAGGCGGTGCACAGCGATGTCAGAGTCCTCAAGTTTGACTAGTGGGCCGAGGTCGCCGAGGGTACTCCATCGCGGTCAGCAAAGGGAGTGCTGAGTGCGTGATTCAAATCACTTGCGAATATCCCTTTTGTCTGCCCAGTGGTGCCAGCCCCCCGTCGGAATGAGGGGGTTGGCACCAGGAAACGTGGGGTGGTGGCTCCATGGCTGCTATACATCTGCGACCCGTACGTTTCATCAGGTCAGCGCACCTATAAGACCGGAGACATCATGCCTCAGGCCGCAACCACCGTCGCGGAACGAACCCGCGACAGTGCCGGAAGTGCCGGAAGTACAGGAAGTGACTTCGCGCCACTGCTGCGGGCCGTCAAGGGGCAGGGACTCCTCGAACGGCGCACCGGCTGGTACGCGGCAGGCATTGCCGTCAATCTGCTCGCACTGGGCGCGGTGGTCACCGCAGTGGTCCTTCTCGGGAACACCTGGTGGACCCTGCTGCTCACACTGCCCCTGGCCATCATCTGGTCCCGTACCGCCTTCGTCGGACACGACGCCGGCCATGCCCAGATATCCGGTGACCGGCGGGTGAGCCGGCCCATCGGCCTGCTCCACGCCAACCTCCTGCTCGGCATGAACGAGGCGTGGTGGAACGACAAGCACGTACGTCACCACGCCAACCCGAACCACATCGACAAGGACCCCGACGTCGGCGTCGGCGCTCTCGTCTGGACCCAGAAGCAGGCGGCGCAGCGCGAGGGATTCGCCCGCTGGCTCACCCGTAACCAGGCCCGGCTGTTCTTCCCGATGTTGCTCCTCGAAGGCATCGCCCTGAAGATCTCCGGCTTCCAGTACCTGCGACAGCAGCCCGTCAGGGAGCGGGCCCTGTCCGGCCTTCTGCTGGTCGCGCACCTCGGCCTCTACGCCACGCTGCTGCTCACCGTCATGTCCCCCGGAAAGGCCGTCGTCTTCGCTCTCGTGCACCACGCGCTCTTCGGCCTCCACCTGGGCATGGCCTTCGCCCCGAACCACAAGGGCATGGAGATGCCCGATCCGGACGGGGACCGCTGGGGGCACCTGCAGCGACAGGTCCTCACCTCGCGCAATGTGCGTGGTGCCGTCCTCACCGACTGGTTCCTCGGGGGGCTGAACTACCAGATCGAGCACCACCTCTTCCCGAGCATGCCGCGACCGCATCTGCGGCTGGCCCAGCCCCTGGTCAAGGCTCACTGCGAGGCGCTCGGCATGCCCTATGCCGAGACCGGACTCATCGAGTCCTACCGGCAGGCGCTGGAGCACATGCACGAGGTCGGCGCCCCTCTGAGGTGACCGCCGCGGATGCACCTGCGGCGACAGGAACCGATGGGCGCCCACAGGCGTTCTCACAGCAGGAGCGGCCAATGGCCGCGAAGGAGGCGTGGACGATGTCGAACAGCGCAAAGATCGCCATCGGGGGAGTCGTCGTCGCAGTCGTCCTGATGCCGTTCATCGGGTTCTGGCTGTCACTGCTGGTGCTCATCGGAGTTCCCGCGATCGCTTACCTGGCCTTGGATCCGAGCCAGCGGCGCAGGCTCCGTAGGATCACGCGTAAGGAAATAGGCCGCTGAGGGGGGACCTGCGCAGTGAGCGGGACAGTCACCGTCGTGAGCAGCAATGAGAAGTACAGCTTCACCAAGCCGAACCGGGACAGCGTGACGCTGTTGACCGGGCTGGGCGTGGAAGGAGACGTACACGCGGGGGTGACGGTCAAACACCGTTCCAGGATCGCGCAGGATCCCACCCAGGCGAATCTGCGGCAGGTGCATCTCATACAGGAAGAGCTGTTCGACGAGCTGCGGGAGGCGGGCTTCGACGTCGCCCCCGGTGACCTCGGGGAGAACGTCACCACCCGTGGTGTCGATCTGCTGGCCCTCCCCGTCGGCACCCGGCTGCACCTCGGCGACGAGGCCGTCGTCGAGGTCACGGGGCTGCGCAACCCGTGTCTCCAGATCGACAACTTCCAGGACGGACTGCTCAAGCAGGTCGTCGGCCGGGACGAGGCGGGCAACATCGTCCGCAAGGCCGGGATCATGAGCGTGGTCGCCGTGGGCGGCCTTGTCCGGCCCGGGGACCCGGTCCAGGTCGAGCTCCCCGCAGAGCCCCACCGGCCGCTGGAACGGGTCTGAGAGCCTGACGGCTCCGAGAGCCTGACGGCTCCGAGAGCCTGACGTGCGGGAGCCCCGGGATCGGATGATCCCGGGGCTCCCGCACGCGGCGTCCGGCCGCTGCCGAGATCAGGACGGCCGAACGGCCATCGCGTCCAGGGCCTTCAGCAGCTGGGGGAGCTCCGTCCCTCGCCCCACGGTCAGGATTTCCCCCGGCACCTCGTCGAGCAGCAGGAAGGCGATGTCGTCGGTCCTGGCGACCATGGACCAGCCGGGGCCGTCGGCCCGGATCATCCGGGCGTCCCCGGGGGCGAAGGACGAGCGGACTCGGCCGGGAGGCGGCGGGGTGTCGACATAGGCGTGCGCGTCGGCCAGCGCCCGCCGTACGCCGGGATGCGATACGGGGCGGGCGACGCCGTGGTCTGCGGGCGGCGCGGGCACTTCTCCGGCCGCAGAGCCCTCCGTGGCCTCGGTCTCCGATTCCTCCGTGGCTCCGGCCGTCTCCTCGGAACCGGGGCGGGAGCCCGTCTCCTCCGAGCCGGAACCCGAGCCCGTCTCCTCCGAGCCGTCCACGTCCTCGCGGTCCTCGCCGTCCGCCCGTGCGAAGGCCGTCGCGTCGTCGATCTGTTCCCGCCAGACCGCCCACTGGAGTGCGATCGCGTCCGCGCCCAGCCGACGCTGGGCGGGCCCCCACGCATCGGTGTCGGGCGGGGACAGCGGTGGCAGGTCCTCGCCGTCCGCATCCGGGTCGGGCGCCGGATCGTGCGGGGCGGCCACCCCGGGAGCGGCGACCGCCACGGCGAGCGGCCAGCCGGGAAGCGCACAGACCACCGTGCGGTCGTCCGGGGACAGGTCGTACTCCATCCCGCAGTCCCAGGACGCTATCGCCACGGCCACCAGGGACACGTCGTCGACGACCACGGTCCATCGGGCCCCGTCGGAGTCCTGGCCCAGGACCAGGCCGTACCCCTCGGCGTACGGCTCCAGGCCCAGGGCCGCACAGGCTGCCGGGTAGTCGTCGCCGAGGACGCTCGGGAACTGCGCAGGGGTCAGCAGGACCGCAGTCAGCACATACAGTGCGTCGTCGTCGGCGACTGTGTTGTCCGTCCCGGCCACTGCACCCTCCTCTTCCGTCATGCTTGTCGTCGGCGCACCTTAACCAGTGGGTAACCCGCTCGTCGAGGCCCTGACAAGGCCGGACGCAGGCTTCGGCGGTGAACCGGACGCCCCCGCTCAGCCGTCCGCGAGGCCGAGCAGCGTACGGGCCACCGTGTCCGGCGACTCGTCGCGCTCACGGGCCAGTGCGATGACGGCCCGGCAGGCCAGTTCCCCGACGCCGAACGAGAGCGCCTCCGGCGACACCCAGCCGCTCGCCTCGTCCATCCGGTCCTGATCGTCCTCCACCGACGCCGCGACGAAGGTGGCGGCCGCCTCGAAGAGGTTGTGCTGCCGGCGCTCCAGCGCCCGTGCGGCCGTGGACGGGCCGCCCTTGTGCCCGGGAGTCACGGCTCTGCGCAATATGCCGAACATGCTGGCCATGGGGTCCGCCTTTCGTCGATGCGTGTGTGGGGCCGTGCCTCGCACACGCGTGAGGGGTACGTGCCGTGCTTGCGTGCCGTCCCTGTCCGGCGTACGTACTCACCGTCCTGCCCCCACACGTAGGCTTGGACACTCGACCCGGACAAGGGGGATGGTGCGGTGAAGCGTTACGACCGGCTGAAGGACATCCAACGCCTCGACCCCGAGCGGGACTTCCTGGAGATCTACCGGATCACGGCGACGTACGAGTTCCCCTGGGACATCACCCGTGCCCTCGAACTGGCCCTGTACCGCACGTATGCCGTCCCCGGCATCGGGCGGCTGCTCGCGGAGACGGCCGAGCTGACGGACCGTTCGCAGAAGCGTTACGACGACACCGCGCTGCTCCTGGACACGGTCGTCGAGCACGGCTTCGACAGTGACCCGGGACGTACGGCCATCCGCCGGATCAACCGGATGCACAACAGCTTCGACATCAGCAACGACGACATGCGGTACGTGCTGTGCACCTTCGTCGTCACCCCGAAGCGGTGGCTCGACGCCTACGGCTGGCGCCGGCTGTCCGACCACGAACTGCGGGCGTGCGCCGCCTATTACCGGACCCTGGGCGCCCACATGGGGATCAAGGACCTGCCACAGACGTACGAGGACTTCGAGCGCACCCTCGACACCTACGAGGACGCCCAGTTCGGCTGGGACGCAGGGGCGCGCGCGGTGTCGGACGCGACACTGGACCTGATGGCCTCCTGGTATCCGCGCGCCCTCGCGCCGATCGTGCGGGGCGCGAGCCTCGCCCTCCTCGACGACTCGCTGCTGCGGGCCTTCCGTTACGCACAGCCGAGCGCCGCAGCGCGCTCACTCACCCGGGGCGCCCTGCGCCTGAGAGCGCGCGCGGTCCGTCTGCTGCCGCCGCGTACCAAGCCGCACTACGCCCGGCAGAACCCGGAGATCAAGGGATATCCGGACGGATACGAGGTGGCCGCGCTCGGCACGGTCCCCACACCGGGAGCCGGAGGCTGCCCGGTTCCGCACCTTCGCGGCCCCGATCCGCAGGCCGGGTGACCGGACAGGCGAGTCGCCTCGCCCCCTGAGCCGTCCGGGCAATGTGTCACCCGGTCCGTTCGGCCAGGGCGAGGAACCGGCTGTCCTCATCGGCGTACGAGGTGAGGCGCCAGCCCGAACGGGCCAGCAGCGGACCCAGGTTCGGCTCGGCCCGCAGATCGCCGTCCGTGATCTGCCGGCCGTGCCGCGCGGCCAGCGCCGCCCTGCCGATGGGGTGGAACAGCGCCAGCAGCCCGCCCGGCCGCACCACCCGGGCGAGCTCGGCCAGGTCGGGGCCCGGCCGGGACAGGTGTGAGATCAGCCCGGCCGCGAACACCGCGTCGAGTGTCCCCGAGCGCAGCGGCAGCCGGGCGGCATCGGCCTGGACCAGCAGCCCGCTGCTGCCGCGCCCCGCACGCGCAGCCGCTTCCAGCATGGCCGCGGTCAGGTCGGCGCCCAGCACGGTGCCCCGGGGCCCGACCGCCGCCCGCAGGGCCGGCATCGCCCGCCCCGTACCGCAACCCGCATCGAGCACGGCGTCGCCGGGCCGGAGCCCCAACGAGGCGACCGCGGTGGCGAAGGCCGGACCGTCGTCGGGAAAACGGGTGTCCCAGTTCGCGGCGCGAGCGGTGAAGAACTCCTGGACGTGTGTCTGGTCATCGGCCATACGGACATGATCGCGCAGTGTCCTCCCGAACGAAACGTCGCGAATCGACGCGCATGTTCGACCACGCCGCGATCGTTGGCGAACATCTCTCTGTCATATTTCGGCAGCTTTCGAATGCGCCCCGGGCGCGCGCCCCGGGCGCGACTAGCGTCCCCGAGTCATGGGACACCTGGACCACGCCACCTTCGGCTGGCTGACACCTCTGCTGTCGTACGCGATGGCCTGCATCGGCGCCGCGCTGGGCCTGAGCTGCACCGTGCGCGCACTCGACGCGACCGGGCGCTCGCGCCGCAACTGGCTGATCACGGCCGCATCGGCCATCGGCTCGGGAATCTGGACCATGCACTTCGTCGCCATGCTCGGCTTCGGCGTGTACGGCACCGACATCCGGTACAACGTGCCGCTGACCTTCCTCAGCCTCCTCGGCGCCATGGTGGTGGTCGGCGGCGGGGTCTTCGCCGTCGGCTACAGCCGTGACCGGACCAGGGCGCTGCTGCTCGGCGGCTTCGCCACCGGGCTCGGCGTCGCCAGCATGCACTACCTCGGCATGGCGGCACTCCGCCTTCACGGCACCATCCACTACGACCCGCTGCGGGTCGTCCTCTCCGTCGTCATCGCGGTCATCGCCGCGACGGCCGCTCTCTGGGCCGCGCTCAACATCAGGTCGACGCGCGCCGTGGCCCTCGCCTCGCTCGTCATGGGAGCGGCGGTCAGCAGCATGCACTACACCGGAATGCTCGCCGTGACCGTGCAGGTGACGCCCTCGGGCGGCACACTCCACGGAGCCACCGCGATGCAGTTCATCTTCCCCCTCGCTGTCGGGCTCGGCTCCTACCTCTTCCTCACCTCCGCATTCGTGGCCCTCTCGCCGACCGCCCCGGAACGTGCCGCGTACGTCCACGCCGAGGGTGCGCGGACACCCGCCGACGGGGCTGCCGCGGTCGGCCGAGACCCGGACCTCCGGTCGCGGCGCACCGCCCGCGGCCCCGGCACGCCACCCGTCGGCACCGGTTCACCCGCCGGCATCCGTTGACGAGCGGCGCGGCCCGCCGCACCGCCACCCACCCAGCTCCGACCCGGAACGAGGAGGCCATGCGCCCACCCCGCACGACCCCGGACCCCGGTGCCTCCGACGCCCGGCCCGCCACCCCGCCGGCGCCGCCGGTCCGGGGCCGCCGCGCGCACGCAGGACCGCCGGCCGACGAGAGCGCCGAGCACGACGGTCCGCTGCCCGAGTACGGCATATCCGCCTCGCGCGGACGCCGGACGCTGCGTCCCAGGACCGTGCGCGCGAAGATCATCTCGCTGCTCATGCTGCCCGTCGTCTCCCTGCTGGCCCTCTGGGGCTTCGCCACTGTGTCCACGGCCCAGGACGTGGCACGGCTGCGGCAGTTGCAACGCGTCGACGAAGAGGTCAGGGCGCCGGTGGCGGCGGCGGTCGCCGCGCTCCAGATCGAACGCAAGGCGGCCATGCTCCAGGCCGCCGGCCCCAGCAGCGCCCACGCCTCCGCGCTGGACGAGCGCGCCGGCCGCACCGACACAGCCCTCGACGCACTGCGGCTCGACGACGGCCACACCATCGCCGACACCGGAAACCTCCCCGGGGGAGTGGCCGGACGGCTCGACCGATTCCTCGACCTTGCCCAGGACCTGCGGACGGACAAGGGAACCCCGAAGGGTGCCGGAGGCGACGAGGGCGCTCTGTACGACCGCTACACCGCGGCGGTCAGTGCCGCCTTCGCCGTCTCCGGAGCCCTCACCGGCATCCAGGACGACGCCCTCGGCTCAGACGCCCGCGTCCTGCTCGAACTCGCCCGCGCCGACGAGATGCTGGCCCGTGAGGACGCCCTGATGGCCACCGCCGCACGCGTCGGCACGCTCAAGGACCGGCCGCTTCGGCTGTTCACCGGAGCAGTCGACACCCGGCGCAGCCTCACCGAGACGGCCGGCGTCGACCTGCCCGCCACTGAACGCACCGCCTGGCGGGAGTTCACCGCCCGGCCCGCCTACCGCGCCGTCCATGCGGCCGAGGACAAGGTGCTCGCAGCGGCGCCCGGCCGCGAGGCCGCCCTGGCCGTGCCCGCCAACGACTGGCAGCGCGCCGCCGACGGCGTCCGCGGCGAACTGCACAGCATCGGTACCGGTGCCGGTGAGCGTGCCGCCGACCGCGCGGACCCCCTCGCCCACGGACTGCTCAGCCCGTCCGGAGCCGCCGTGATCTTCGGCTGCGTCGCCGTCGCCGCGTCTCTGGTGATCTCCGTACGCATCGGGCGCGCCCTGGTCGTGGAGCTCGTGAGCCTCCGCAACAGCGCGCTGGAGATCGCCCGGCACAAACTGCCCCTCGCCATGCAGCGGCTGCGCGCGGGCGAAGAGCTCGACATCCGGGCCGAGGCTCCGCCGGGCCTCGCCTCCCAGGACGAGATCGGCCAGGTCGGCGAGGCCCTCGGCACGGTCCACCGGGCCGCCCTCAGTGCCGCGGTCGAGCGGGCCGAGCTCGCGGACGGGATCTCCGGCGTCTTCGTCAACCTCGCCCGGCGCAGCCAGGTGCTGGTCCACCGTCAGCTCAACCTCCTGGACAGCATGGAGCGCCGCGCCGACGACCCGGGCGAGCTGAGCGACCTCTTCCGCCTCGACCACCTCACCACCCGGATGCGCAGGCACGCCGAGAGCCTGATCATCCTTTCCGGCGCGGCCCCCGGCAGGGCCTGGCGGATTCCCGTGTCCCTGACCAACGTCGTGCGCGCCGCCGTCTCCGAGATCGAGGACTACGCCCGGGTGGAGGTCAGCAGACTGCCCGACGCCGCGGTGAAGGGCACGGCCGTCGCCGACCTCACCCACCTGCTCGCCGAACTGGTCGAGAACGCCGCACAGTTCTCACCCCCGCACACCAAGGTGCGCATCACCGGCGAACCCGTGGGCAACGGCTACGCACTGGAGATCGAGGACCGCGGCCTCGGCATGGGAGCCGAACTGCTCGGCGACGCCAACCGCCGCATCGAGCAGGCGGAGGCACTCGACCTGTTCGACAGCGACCGGCTCGGCCTGTTCGTCGTCAGCCGGCTCGCCGTACGGCACCGGATCAAGGTCCAGCTCCGCACCTCCCCGTACGGCGGCACGACGGCGGTGGTCCTGTTGCCGACGGCGCTGCTGCAGACCGCGCTGCCGCGGGCCGAGGAACAGCCGGTGCCGCAGCAGGCCTCCGTCGAGCGCCAGGACGATCACGAACGCACCTCGTTCGGACCGGGTCCCCGTGCCGTACGGCCCCAGAGCACGGCCTTTCCCGCGCCGGTTCCGGTCCCGGCGCTGGAGGCCCGCACGGGTCCCGCCGCCCAGGTCACCTCGCTGCGCCCCCGCCGGGCCGAGGACAAGGACGAGACCCGGCCGGCACCACCGGGGCCGCCGGCCGGGGAACAGGACGACGACGCCCTGCCCCGCCGGGTGCGGCAGGCCAGCCTCGTACCGCAACTGCGCGAAGAACCCCGGCCCGAACCGCCGCGGGCCGACGGACCGGCCGAGGACACGGCCGCGCAACGCACTCCGGAACAGGCCAGGGACCGTATGGCCGCGTACCGGGCCGGCTGGGTACGCGGCGGCGGGGCCGCTCCGGGGGCCACGGCAGCAGTCCCGAGCACCACCGAACCCAGCCCGCTCAGCGAAGGAGATCCTGCATGATCGCGAACGAGAGGCCCGGGGTGCCCCGCCGGTCCGGTGAACTCGACTGGCTGCTGGACGATCTGGTGACCCGCGTCGGCGAGGTCCGGCACGCGGTCGTGCTCTCCGGTGACGGGCTTGCGGTCGGCGCGTCCAGTGCGCTGAGCCGCGAGGACGCCGAGCACCTGGCCGCGGTCGCCTCCGGCTTCCACAGCCTCGCCAAAGGGGCGGGACGGCACTTCCGGGCGGGAGACGTGCGTCAGACGATGGTCGAGATGGACGACGGCTTCCTGTTCGTCGCCGCCGCGGGCGAAGGGTCGTGCCTCGCCGTGCTCAGCACGGCGTTCGCCGACATCGGCCTGGTCGCCTACGAGATGGCCCGCCTCGTCAAGCGGGTCGGTGAGCACCTGCGTACCCCGGCGCGCTTCGCCGAGCACCCGTCGGCAGCCGGCTGAAGGGGGCTGGGAGATCAGTGTCCAGTACCGACAAGGGCCCGGACGCCCCCGACCCGTACGAGCTGCCGGGCAGCCAGTGGTACGACGCCGACGCGGGCCCGCTCGTCCGTCCGTACGCCATGACCGGTGGCCGGACCGAACCGGGTCCCGGTGGCGCACGATTCGACCTGATCGCGCTCGTCACCTTCGACGACACCGTGACGGGGAGCTCCGAGGACGCACTGCTGGGGCCGGAGCACCGGACGCTGCTGTCCCTCTGCCGGACCGAGACGCAGTCGGTCGCCGAGCTCTCCGCCGACGCCGATCTCCCGGTCGGTGTGGTGCGTGTGCTGCTCGGCGACCTGCTCGAATCGGGGTACGTGACGGTCAGCCGCCCGGTGCCCCCTGCCCAGCTGCCCGATGAACGCATCCTGCGGGAGGTGATCAACGGCCTTCGCGCACTCTGAGGGGCGGTCGGCCCCGGGCGGGCCCCCGCCTACAGCTGCCGTTTGCTGTCCCTCAGGTGCGTGAGCTCGTCGTTCATGGCTTCCAGGAAGCGGATGACGACATGCAGTTCGCCCTCGTCGAACTGCCCACGGGCCGCATCGGTGCTTGCCGCCAGCGGCATGAAGAAGTCGCGGGCGACCAGTTTCGCCGCGGCGGCGTAATGCAGACGCACCACCCTGCGGTCGCCGCCGTCCCTGACGCGGTGGATGTGACCCGCACGCTCCAGCCGGTCCAGACACGCTGTCACCGCACCCGATGTGAGGTCCAGCTGCTCGCGCAGCCGTCCCGGGGTCATGACCGAGCCCGCCTCGCCGTGATCGGCGTCCAGGATGGCGATGAGGGCCTGCACATCCGTCGGGTGAAGCCCCTGGGCCTGGGCGAATTCATGGGTGATGCGATTGAACTCGCTGTTCATACGGCGCAGCAGCACAGCGAACGACTGGAGTCCGGTGGGACCGTCGCTCATGCCTCTGTCCGGGCCTCCGTCTGCGGTGCGCATACCCCCAGAGTAGTATCTCTCACTCATTGAGATAATCAATGGCCGAGATATCGGTCGTGCGTCGACCCATGGGGAAGCAATGAAGCCCGCACCGCGGCACCGCATCGTCCGATGGCTGGTGCCCGTAGCCCTGCTCGTCGTCTGGCTCGGCATCGGAGGGACGCTGGGTCCCTACGCCGGAAAGCTCGGCGAGGTGGCCACCAATGACCAGGCGGCCTTCCTGCCGCGCAGCGCCGAGTCGACGAAGGTGTCCGAGGCGCAGAAGGCGTTCCAGAAGTCGGGGACAGTGCCCGCGATCGTCGTGTGGACCGGCCGGCCGGGCGGGATCCCCGCCGGCGGGCAGGAGGCTGCCACGCGGGCGCTCGCCTCTCTGGCCGGGCAGCCCGGTGTGGTCGGCACGCCGTCGGCCGCGCGGCCCTCGGAGGACGGGGAGGCGCTGTCCGGCGTGGTGCAACTGCGTTCGGATCTGGGTGACACGCTGCCGGACACCCTCGACCGGGTACGCGCCGCGGCCGGTTCCGTGCCGGGCACGACGGCGGAGATCGCCGGGCCCGCGGCCAGTCAGGCCGACCTCAAGGACGCGTTCGCGGGGATCGACGGGCTGCTCCTGGGCGTGGCACTGGCCGCCGTGCTGGTGATTCTTCTGCTCGTCTACCGCAGTCTGCTGCTGCCCTTCCTGATCATCTTCAGCGCCGTCCTCGCCCTCGGCCTCGCCTGCGCCGTCGTGTACGTCCTCGCGGACCGCGACCTCGTCCGCGTGGACGGGCAGGTCCAGGGCATCCTGTCCATTCTGGTGATCGGGGCGGCCACCGACTACGCCCTGCTCCTCACCGCCCGCTTCCGGGAGGAACTCACCCGGCACGGCGACCGGACGGCCGCGGCCCTTGCCGCGCTCCGCCGCTCCTTCGGCGCGATCACCGCCAGCGCCGCCACCGTGGCCCTGGGTCTCCTCGCCCTGCTGCTCAGCGATCTGACGAACAACCGGGCCCTGGGGCCGGTGGGGGCCATCGGCATCGTCTGCGCGGTGCTGAGCACGCTGACGTTCCTTCCCGCGGTGCTGGTCCTGTGCGGCCGGGCCGCCTACTGGCCGGCCAGGCCGCGTCCGGCGGACGCGGAGTCGGGCGGACGCGGCATCTGGCGCCGGGTCGCCGGCCGCGTCGACCGGTCCCCGCGCAAGGTGTGGGTCTCCACCACCCTGGTCCTCGTAGCCTGCGCGGCGTTCGCACCCACACTCAAGTCGCAGGGCGTGCCCCTGAACGAGATCTTCGTGAACGACGCCCCGTCCGTCTCGGCCCAGGCCACACTGGGCAAACACTTCCCCGGCGGCTCCGGCAATCCCGCCGTGGTCGTCGCGGCGGCCGGCCGCGTCGACGAGGTGACCGCCGCGGCCGCGGCAACCCCGGGTGTCGCCGCCGCGGTACCCGTCACCGCGTCCGGTGCCCCGGGCGGCGGGCCGCCCCT
The DNA here is from genome assembly GCF_044742205.1 of Streptomyces sp. NPDC087901. NCBI lineage: Bacteria > Bacillati > Actinomycetota > Actinomycetes > Kitasatosporales > Streptomycetaceae > Streptomyces > Streptomyces sp. NPDC087901. The sequence goes on along the minus strand of NZ_JBIUUC010000005.1, from coordinate 101,242 downwards.
GGTGGTCGACGGCCGGGTGCGCATCGATGCCACCCTGGACGACGCCGCGGACAGCGACGCGGCCAAGTCGACCGTCCAGCGTCTGCGTACCGCAGTGCACGGCGTCACGGGAGCCGATGCGCTCGTCGGGGGCTACACGGCTCAGCAGTACGACACGCAGCAGACCGCCGAGCGCGACCGCGACATCATCGTGCCGGTGGTGCTCGTGATCATTCTCCTGATCCTGATGGGGCTGCTGCGATCGGTACTGGTCCCCGTCCTGCTGGTGGCCACCGTGGGCCTCAACTTCCTCGCGACCCTCGGGGTTTCGTCGCTGGTCTTCAAGCACGTCCTGGGATTCAGTGGCACCGACGCGTCCGTGCCGCTGTACGGATTCGTCTTCCTGGTGGCCCTCGGCGTCGACTACAACATCTTCCTGATGTCCCGCGTCCGGGAGGAGGCGCTGGAGCACGGGGCCCGGCAGGGAGTGCTTCGGGGGCTGGTCAGCACGGGCGGTGTCATCACGTCGGCCGGAGTGGTGCTGGCCGCGACTTTCGCGGCGCTCATCGTGATTCCCCTGGCGTTCCTCGCCCAGATCGCGTTCATCGTGGCCTTCGGCGTGCTGCTGGACACCCTGGTGGTGCGTTCGCTCCTGGCCCCCGCCCTGGTCGTGGACATCGGCCCCAGGGCCTGGTGGCCGAGCAGGATCAGCCGGATCCCGGCCGGAGCCGGACGGGGCGGTGAAGCCGGGTGACGCATCCGGGCCCCGGTCCCGCCTCCGGAGGTCCGGGGCGGGGCCGGGGCCCGGGCGTGCTGCGGGACGCCGTGTCGGACGGGTCAGACGTTGACGCCGTAGTCCGACGCGATTCCGGCCAGGCCGGAGGCGTAACCCTGGCCCACTGCACGGAACTTCCACTCCGCACCGTGCCGGTACAACTCGCCGAACACCATCGCGGTCTCCGTAGAGGCGTCCTCGCTGAGGTCGTAGCGGGCGAGCTCCACCCCGTTGGCCTGGTTCACCACGCGGATGAACGCGTTGCGCACCTGGCCGAAACTCTGCCCCCGGCTCTGCGCGTCATGGATGGAGACCGGGAAGACGATCTTCGCGACATCCGCGGGAACGCCCGCCAGGTCCACGTTGATGGACTCGTCGTCGCCCTCGCCCTCGCCGGTCAGGTTGTCACCGGTGTGCTGGACGGAACCGTCCGGGCTGTTGAGGTTGTTGTAGAAGACGAAGTGCTGGTCGGAGAGGACCTTGCCGGCGTCCGAGCACAGCAGCGCGCTGGCGTCGAGGTCGTGATCGGCGCCCGTCGTCGTCCGTACGTCCCAGCCCAGGCCCACGGTCACCGCGGTCAGGCCGGGCGCCTCCTTCGACAAGGAGACGTTGCCGCCCTTGGCCAGGGTCACACCCATGAACTTCCTCCAATGATCCGGTGATCCATTGATCAGCGTTCCTTCGGCCGCCACCGACGAGGGCGGCGGCCCTTCCCCTATGGTTCTCTGGTTGTGCAGGTCATGGAGCAGTGGCGTGGTCGCGGGAGTTGCCGTCGGCGGCCCGCGGTGGCGCATCCTCCTTCATGGCCTTGGCCTCACTCTTCAGGATCCGCATGGATTTGCCCAGGGCGCGGGCGGTGTCCGGCAGCTTCTTCGAGCCGAACAGCATCAGCACGACGATCGCCACGATCAACAGGTGCCAGGGTTCGAGGCCGTTGCGCAGCATGTGCGGCACGCCCTTTCTTGAGACGTCTTCCGGTCAATGTTTCCAGCAGGCGTTTATGGACAGGGGATCGGACCGACGATGGACGGGGCCGTTGATCCACGAGAAAAGCAACACTTGCTACATTGCGCAACTGTACAACCATGTGAGGCCGGTGCAGTCGTCCTCCATGGCAGCCGGACGAACGGGGTGGTCGATGACAGGCAGTCACAAGGGGGCGGCCGGCGGCAGCAGGGGAGGCCGGCTGCGGCGGACGGCTCTGATCGGGCTCTCCTTCCTCGTCCTGCTGGTCGCCGGAGTCGGCTGGGGATACCTCAAACTCACCGGCAGCATCGATACGTTCAGTGCCGACGGGATCTCCGGTGACCGGCCACCCGACACGTCCGCGGGGCAGAACGTTCTCGTCATCGGGTCGGACTCCCGATCGGGCGACAACAGCGGACTGGGCGGCGGCACGGGTGAGGTGGGCCGTTCCGACACCGCGTTCCTGCTGCACGTCTACGCCGACCACAGGCACGCCGTGGCTGTCTCCATCCCCCGTGACTCGATGGTCGACATTCCGGCCTGCAAGAAGCCCGACGGCGACTGGACAGCCCCTCAGCACCACGTCATGTTCAATGGGGCGTTCTCCGTGGGGGAGACCGCAGAGGGCAACCCTGCATGCACCCAGAACACGGTCGAGCACCTCACCGGCCTGCGCGTCGACCACACGGTCGTGGTCGACTTCGCCGGCTTCTCCGCGCTGACCTCGGCAGTCGGCGGAGTGCCCGTGTGCCTTCCGCAGGACATCTACCAGCGAGACCTGAACCCCAAGCGCCCCACCCGCGGCGAACTGGTCTTCGGCAAGGGGCCCCAGACGGTCTCCGGACAGCGTGCACTGGACTACGTACGGATCCGGCACGGCATCGGCGACGGCTCCGACATAGGCCGGATCAAGAGGCAGCAGGCGTTCGTCGGCTCCCTCGTCAAGAAGGTGAAGTCCCGCGGCCTGAACCCCACCACCCTGTTGCCGCTGGCCAACGCGGCGACCGACGCGATGACCGTCGACCCCGGCCTCGGCTCGGCCGACAAACTCCTGTCGTTCGCCATGTCGATGAAGAACATCGATCTGCACAACACCAAGTTCGTCACCGTCCCCTGGCGTTACGAGGGAGCCCGCGTCGCCATCGTGGAGCCGGAGGCCGACGCGCTGTGGGCGGCGCTCAAGGCCGACCGCACGATCGACGGCCAGGACGCCGCGGGCACGTCAGGGGCCGGGCGCTCCACCCCCGCGCCGGTTGCGTCAGCCTCTCCCACCGGGCCCGTCTCGGGCGAGGGAATCGATGTGGCCGTCTACAACGGCACCACGGTGACCGGGCTCGCCGCCCGGGCCGCCGAGCTCCTGCGTACGCATGGGTTCACCGTCACCGGCACGGCCACCGCGAACTCCCAGGACCAGGCGCGCACCGTCGTCACCTACGGGCCCGGACTGGAGGGCGAGTCGGACACCACGGCCCGGCTCTTCGGGGGCGCGCGGACCACGGAGTCCGGCCGGCCGGGAATCCAGGTGATCGTGGGCGGCGACTTCGCCGAGAACCCCTCGGCCGCCCCCGCGTCACCGACGCCCGACACCGTACCGTCCACGGTTGCCGACGAGGCCCGGTCCGCCGACGACGACCCGTGCAGTGACCTCTCCTACGGCTGAGACCTCCGCGGACGGCTCAGCCCTGGAGCAGAGCCGTCCGCAGCTGCAACGAAGGGTGGCGAGGCGGCGCGAACCCGAACGACTCGTACAGACCGGCCCCGTCCCCCGTGGCGTTGAGATTGACGACCGTCACCCGCGCCTCCTCGTGGAACCAGACGAGCAGTGCCTCGACGCAGGCCCGGGCATGCCCACGCCTGCGCCGCCGGGGATCGGTGCTCACATTGGACACGTGCCCGTGCAGCCCGCTCGGATTGGCCGGACTCGGCGCGTGCGCGTCGCACGCCCCCACCGCGCACGCCACCACGCCCAGTTCCGCATCCTCGACGAGGAACGCGGCGAACTCGTCGGACAGGGGCATCCGTTCGGTGAACCATCGCGCCGCGCCCGCCCGCCAGGGAGCGCGGTCGTCCCCGACCTCCGCCCCCATGTCGGCGAGCATCAGTGCCCGCAGGCGCACCAGCGCGCCGACATCGGCGAGTGTGGCCCGGCGCACCCGCACCGGTCTGCCGCCGGGGGGCCCGGCAGCCGTGCGGCCGGTGTTCACGGTCATGAGATCCTCCGGTTCCGTTCGTAGCGGGTGCGCGCCCACCCCAGACCGCATGCGTACAACGCGAGGACGGTGGCGAGCAACAGGTAATAGAGCGGAGGCAGGGCGCCCATCCCCAGCAGCGGCCCGAGCGCGGTGAGCGGCAGGAGGACACCGACGACCGCCAGCCCGGCCGCCGCCGCCCGCAGGGGCCCGCCGCCGTGCCGTTGCACGGCTCCCCGGCCGGTGCGCAGGAGCAGCATCACCAGGGCCTGGGTGAGGAGGTTCTCGGTGAACCAGCCGGAATGGAAGGACGCCTGGCCGTCCGTCGCCGAACCGTGCAGCGCCAGGGCGAGCACGCCGAAGGTGGCCAGGTCTGCGGCGGCGTTCAGCAGCCCGAAGGCCGTGATGAAGCGGAGGAAGTCCCTGGGGCGCAGCACCGCCGGACGCCTCAGGACCGAGGGCGCGGGCCGGTCGAAGGCGAACGCGAGCTGTGCCGCGTCGAAGCACAGGTTCTGGACCAGTACCTGCGCCGGCAGCATGGGGAGGAAGGGCAGCAGCAGACCGGCGGCGAGCATCGCGATGACATTGCCGAGGTTCGAGGAGAGCGTGATGCGCAGATACGTGGCGATGGTGCCGCTGCTGCGGCGGCCCGCGCTGATCGCGTGATCGATGGCGCCGAGGTCCTTCTCGGCGAGAACGACGTCGGCGGCCTCCCGCGACACATCCACCGCGTTGCGCGGACAGATTCCCACATCGGCCGCGTAGAGGGCCGGCAGGTCGTTGACACCGTCGCCTAGGAACCCGACGGTGTGGCCCGATGCGCGCAGCGCGTCGACGATCCTGGCCTTGTGCGCAGGGGTGCAACGCGCGAAGACCGTAGCCCGTCCGGCGATGCCGGCGAGCTGCACGTCGCCCAGACCGTCGATCTCCCCGGCGGAGAGGACCTGCCCCGGGTCCAGGCCGAGATCCCGGCAGGCGCGGGCCGCGGTGCCCGGGTGGTCGCCGGTCAGGACCTTCACTGCGACACCCCGACGCGTCAGTACGCCGAGGGCTTCGGCGGCGCCAGGCGTGAGCGCGTCGCGCAGCGCCACGAACCCGAGAAACGTCAGCCCGCGCTCGTCGGCCGGAGTGTACGCACCGAGCCGGGCAGGCCGCTCGGTGCGGGCGACGGCGAGCAGCCGCAGACCGTCCGCGGCCTCGCGCGCCGCCAGCGCACTCAGACGGTCCCGCTCAGCCGGGTCCAGATCGCAACGCTCCAGGACGGCCTCCGCCGCGCCCTTCGTCACCAGGACGTGGGTTGCGAACCGGCCGGGAGGCCGGACGACCGCAGTGGAGAGACGACGCACCGGATCGAACGGCAGCGCGGCCACCGCGTCGTACTCCTCGACCGGCTGGAGCGGCGCCGCAACCCGCCCGCCCCGTCGGTCCCAGGCGTCCAGCACGGCCCCGTCGAGGGCGTCCGGCGCCGGCAGGTCGGCGAGCTGCAGCGTCCACAGCGCATTGACGGCCGCCCAGTGCAGCACGAGGGGATCGGGCTCTTCCGTACGACCGAGCGTCCGGTCGACGACCGGGCGGTCCTGGGTGAGGGTGCCTGTCTTGTCCAGACAGAGCACATCGATCGCACCCAGGTCGTGCAGCGCGGGCAGCCGTTTCACGATCACCGCATGGTCGCGAGCGAGCAGCGAGGCACCCCGGGCCAGCGCCGCGGTGACGATGACCGGCAGCATCTCGGGCGTCAGCCCCACTGCGACCGCGACCGCGAACGGCAACGTCTCCAGACCACGTCCGCGCAGCGCGGCGTTGGCCATCAGGACCAGCGGCGGAGTGAAGAGCATGAACCGGATCAGCGTCCAGGAGATCCCCCGCACCGAGCGGTCGAACGCACTCGCACCGCGGCGGCGCGCCGACCGGTCATATGCGGCGGCGAACCGGGTGCGGCCGCCGGTGGCCACCACCACCGCCGTACCGCTGCCCGACGCCACACTGCTGCCCTGGAAACACAACTGATGCTGCGCGAACACGTCGTTCACGGCATCGGGTACGCAGTGCGGCCCGGTCGCGGCCGCAGACAGGGCCTGTGCGTCGACGGGATGCTTCGCGACCGGCGCGGACTCACCGGTGAGGGCCGACTGGTGCACGGTCAGGCCGCCGGCCCGGAGCAGCTGCACGTCGGCGGGGACGAGATCGCCCGGGGCGAGCCTGATCACATCACCCGGCACGAGCTCCCCTACGGGCAGTTCGCGGGCCTGAGCCACCGCGTCCGGGCCGTTGCGGCGCAGCACCGTCGCGGTCGTCGCCACCAGCTCGTACAGCGCGGCCGTCGCCCGGTCGGCCCGGTGCTCCTCCATGGAACGCAACAGGCAGCTGACGACCACGAGCGCCGAGGTCACGGCAGCCGTGCCCCAGGCGTCCATCAGGGCTGAGACCAGCCCCAGGCAGAGCAGTACCGAAGTGAACGGGTCCCGCAGGGTGCGCAGGAACCGCCGCGGCCAGGAGACCGGGCGCCGGGCAGGGAGGGTGTTCTCGCCGAACCGTGTCAGCCGCTCCTGCGCTTCCCGTTCCAGCAGTCCCCGCGGCCCACTGTCCAGGGAGCGGAGGACCTGCAGAGAAGTCGGTGGGGCAGCCGGCCGTGCGGCACCGGCACCGGATGCGGCGCCGGGCATCGGTACGACGACGGACGACTGTTCGCCGGTCTGTCCGGACTCCGCAGCGGCAGCCTTCTCAGGCACCGAGTTCACGGAGATGCGCGGGCTGCGCGGCCTGGTACCCGGACCGCTCCGCGAGCTGGCCGACCATCAACCGGACCACCGTCACGACACTGGGATCATCGACCAGATACACCTGGCGGCGGCCCTCGCGGCGGGAGCGGACGAGACCGGCGAGCTTCAGTTTCGTCAGATGCTGGCTGACCGAGGGGAGCGTGCCGCCGACCCGCTCCGCCAGACCGGTCACGTCGCACTCGCCCTGGTCCAGCGCCCAGATGATGTGCAGCCGGGCCGGGGTGGCCAGGAGACCGAAGGCGGCCGCCGCCTGGGCCAGCACATCCGCGGGCGGATCCTGGGAACCGCCGCCGGCACCTGTCGACACTTCTGCACTCCTGTCCGCGTGGGCCGACTCCTCGCACCCGAGACGACCAGTGTAGGCGCCGGACATGAAGCCCCCGGGCCTGTTCGCAGCCGTACGGTCAGCGCCGCGTCGGCAGCGGAACCGGCCGGGTCCGGATGTCCTGCGGCACGGTGCGGGTCCGGCGGCCGTCGGGGCCGAGCACCTGCGCGGCGAACTTGTGACAGCGCAGGACGACGAACGATTCCGCGATCCTGAGTCCCGGCATCCGCCCCACGAGGGTGGACGCACAGGCCGGCAGATCCTCGTGCGAGCGCAGCGTGAGGGCGATCGCGAGGCTGTGCGGTCCGGTGATCGACATGAACTCGACCGTCTCGCGCGGATGGACGATCGGCGGAGCCGCCGTGACGTCCGCCGTCGGGAGGAGACTGCTACGGGAGCAGGAACAGGGCGCCATGGAAGGGCTGCACGTGCTGATCGGCCAGGAATAATCGAATGGCTGACAATCACACCGAAATTCGTACCGTTCCAGGCGCAGAGCGACCCGAAACTGTCACATCCCCAAAATTGCGATCGCACCCCACGAGTCAGGTGCTGGTTTGCCATGCTGTCGCCGTACGCCTGCCGATGATTCACTGAATCCGAGACCTCTCAAGATGGCTCTGACCTGCGCATTCGACGTCTTGAGGCTCACTGGTGAGAGAAGTGATCGATGTCGACCGAGCACGCTGACAGCATCCGGGACGAGACCGCCGGGGCTGCCCCGACCGAAGCCCTGGCCCTGAAGATCCTGGTCGCGGGCGGGTTCGGGGTCGGCAAGACGACGCTCGTCGGCGCGGTGAGCGAGATCAGGCCCCTGCGTACGGAAGAACTCCTCAGTGAGGCCGGACAGTCGGTGGACGACACCGACGGCGTCGCCCAGAAGACCACCACGACGGTCGCCATGGACTTCGGGCGCATCACCATCAGGTCCGGACTCTCCCTGTACCTGTTCGGCACTCCGGGGCAGGACAGGTTCTGGTTCCTCTGGGACGAGCTCTCCCAAGGCGCACTCGGCGCGGTCGTTCTGGCGGACACCCGGCGGCTGGAGGACTGCTTCCCGGCAGTCGACTACTTCGAGCACCGCCGCATCCCCTTCGTCGTCGCTGTCAACTGCTTCGCGGGAGCGCGTTCGTACAGCGAACGGGACGTGTCCCGCGCCCTCGACCTCGATCCCGGAACGCCCGTGGTGCTGTGCGACGCCAGAGACCGGGATTCCGGCAAGGAGGTCCTGATTCGGATGGTCGAGTACGCGGGCCGGATGCACACAGCGCGGCTCCTCGACTCGGTGGGCTGAGCCGGCTTGGCCTGATCCCGCCCCGCTGTTGCACAGCGGGGCGCTTGCCCGTACGTGACCGGTGCGAAAGGCTTGCGTACAAGTGGGGCACGGGGAACGTATGAACGGGGAGGAACAGAATGGCGCTGGACAGGGGACTCGACTGGCTGCTTGATGATCTCACCAGCCGGGTGGAGCACATACGACACGCCCTGGTGCTGTCGAACGACGGCCTGGTGACCGGAGCGAGCACGGGGCTGGCACGTGAGGACGCGGAACACCTGGCCGCGGTCTCGTCCGGGCTGCACAGCCTTGCCCGTGGCTCGGGGCGGCACTTCCGCGCCGGAAAGGCCCGGCAGACGATGGTGGAGTTCGACGAGGCACTGCTCTTCGTGACGGCCGCCGGGGACGGTAGCTGCCTGTGTGTGCTGAGCGAGGCCGAGGCCGACGTGGGTCAGGTTGCGTACGAGATGACGCTGCTGGTCAACAGGGTCGGGGAGCATCTCGGTGTGGCCGCGCGACAGGACGGGGGCGTGGGGGCCAAGCGGATCTGACGGCCCGATCGGTGCTGCCGCCCGGCCCTGGAGTTATCCACAGGGCCGGGCGGCAGTTGCCTTTCCCGGGCTACCGTGGTCACGGAGAGTATCCGAGTCTCACGGGGGAGAACCATCATGCCGATGACGGAAGCGGGGCGCGACGAGGGCGCTCGCACGGTCACCGTAAGCAGGGCCGCCGCGGAACTTGAGCTGAAGCGCGGAGAGTTCGGCCTGGCGGTGCACCTCGGCATCATCCGGGTGGACGTGCCGCAGGCAGGCGGGAGGGCCAGGGTCCGTCGGGAGGAGATCGACCGCCTCAAATCGCAGGACGGGTTCCCGGAGACGCTGCGGGAGCGGGTGTGCACGGTGGGTACCGCGGAAGGAGCCAGGCTGCTGGGGATCAGTCCGGTCCGCTTCACTCGGCTGGCACGCGCGGGCTGTGTCACGCCGGTCGCGTTCTACCTCAATCGCTACCGAGCCGTGGTGTGGCTCTATCTCGCGCAGGAGCTGGGCGGACTGGCTGCCCGGTCACCCGAGCTTCTGGTGGGCACCAGCCCGCCCTGGATGCGCAGCCGGCTGGACGCGGGCACGGACTGCCGGGCGCGCAACTGGCGCTCGCGCCGGATCGAGCGGCTGCTGATCCTCACCGAGGACCCCTGGGCCCGTGCGGCCGTCGTCGCGGAAGCGCTGGACCCGGTCCAGCTGGCCGAGGTGGTCGATGATCCTTACGAGCGCTCCTACTTCGGCAGGATCCGGCCCGAACCGGCCTTCGGCCAACGGGGGTCGGCTGCCGGGCGCGAGGCCATGGCGCAGCTGATGCTCGCCGATGAGCCGGACGAGATCCTCTGGCGGAGGGTCACTCTTGGGATGGAGCTGGACAGTGCACGCGAGCTGCGCCCGGCCCCGCGCCCGGGAGAGGAGCGGTGGCGCGGACAGACAGAGGAGCGGTGGCCCGGACAGGCAGGCGAGCCGGCCGGAGTGATGTCGGGCGAATCAGAGACCTCGGCCGAACCAGCGGTCCCGGTGGGCCCAGCGGAATCGGCGGGGCCGACGGGACCGGGGCTCGCCTCCGCCGAACGGCCGGAGTCCGTTACGCAGGAGGGCGGCGGGCAGGGAGGCGGGCAGGGCGGTGAGGATGGAGGCGGTGGCGGCACGCCGGGCCTGCTGGCCCGGCTCCGCCTACGCAGGACTGGTGGGCGCCGACGTCCTCGCCAGGCGGCCGGCGGCAGGGGGAATCCGTTCGCCACCGAAACCAGGGCCAGGCATTCTTTGCACCATGCTGATCAGGGAAGCAACCGCTGAGGACTGGCCTGCCATCTGGCCCTTCTTCCATGAAATCGTCGCCGCGGGCGAGGCGTTCACCTACCCCCTCGACCTCGGAGAGACCGATGCCCTTGACTGGTGGCTCCTGAAGCCCCCGAACCGCACGGTCGTCGCGGTCGACGAGGACGGCAGCGTCCTGGGCACGGCGAAGATGAACAACAACCAGATGGGCAACGGCTCGCACATTGCCAGTGCCAGTTACATGGTCGACCCCCGGCACTCCGGAAAGGGCGTGGGTCGGGCCCTGTGCGAGTACACGATCGACTGGGCTCGCACGGCCGGGTTCCGTGCCATGCAGTTCAACGCCGTCGTGGAGGGCAACACCGCCGCGGTCGGGCTTTACCGATCGCTCGGCTTCGAGGTACTGGGGACCCTGCCGGAGGGCTTCAACCACCCGAAGAAGGGGTTCGTGGGACTGCACATCATGCACCGGCCGCTCTGAGGGCCCGGCTGGGGACGTGGGTGCGGATCGCCCTCATGGACACGGTCCGGCGCCGGACGTTCACTTCGCGCCACGGCCCGGGTGGACCGGGCGCCGGTATGAGTGTCCGTGTTGCCCCAACCAGCGACGAAGTGCGGCTAGTTGTGACGCCGAATGATACGTGGGGCGGGTGCACACATGGGGGACGGGGGCAGTACTGTGCGCCCCACCGCCATTCGGGCGATGAAACATTTGCGGAGGAAGAATCCATGACCATACCCAGGAGATCGTGGCGTGCTGCGGGAACCCTCGCCGCCGCCGCGGTTGTCGGCCTGACCGGTGCGGTTCTCACCGCTGGTCCGGCCGCAGCTCACACCCCCACCTGGGACGTGACCTGTACTGAAGTGAACCTGCACCTGACCGCGTACAACGACCGCGTCACCAACCAGGTGACCGTCACCGTGGACGGTAAGGACCTGCTGCCGGCGGAGACCTTCGGCAAGGGGATCGACAAGACGCTCACCCTGCCTGAGCACGACAAGGCGCTGACGGTCCGTCTGGTCGTCAAGGCCGGCGACGGCGCCCAGTACTCGCGCGACGAGAGCAAGCAGGCGCCGGTGTGCGAGGAGAAGCCGCCGACGCACACGCCGACGCCGACGCCGACCGAGACGAAGCCGTCCGAGACGCCCACCACGGCGACGCCGACGCCGACCGACACTCCCAGTGAGACCGCCTCGTCGTCTGCGCCTGCCGCAGCCACGCCGAGCCCGAGCTCGCCGGACCTGGCCGAGACCGGTTCGTCGTCCGCCACGCCGGTCATCGGTGGTGCGGCTGTTGCCGTGCTGCTGGCCGGTGGCGGCATCATGTGGTCCGTGCGCAAGCGTCGCACCGCCCAGCACTGACGCAGTCCGGTAGCCCGGGTGCACTGAGCGCGCCCGGGTTGCGGCCGAGGGGCGTGCCGTGTCCTGCGGGACGAGACGGCGCGCCCCTCGGTGCTGTCCGCTCAGCGCTTTCCGCCCGTGGAGCCGGTACGCTCCGGGCGGTCATCGCCGGGAAGGTCCGTGTTGGCTCGGCCGACAGGCGGCCCCGCGTTCTCTGCGGGCTCGACGGTCTCTGCGGTGTCCGTGGAGGCCGGGGCGGACGCGGGCGGCCCAGCCGGACCGATCTCGCACCAGACGGCCTTGCCCTCGCCACGGGGCTCGATGCCCCAGCGGGTGGCGATGGCGTCCAGGAGCAGCAGCCCCCGGCCCGAGGTCGCGGTCTCGCCGGGTGTGCGGCGCCGGGGCCATGCGCTGGAGCGGTCCTGCACCGACAGCCGGACGCGTCGCACCGGTTCCGGAAGCACCTCCAGGGTGAGTACGGCGCCGCCCTCCGTGTGCAGCAGCACGTTCACCAACAGTTCACCGGTCACCAGCTCGGCGTCGTCCGCCAGTTCGGCCATGTCCCAGTCGGTGAGGGCCTGACGCACGATCGTCCGCGCGTCGGAGAGGCCCTCGGGATCGGCCTGGTGGATGTACTGGTGCAACCGGGGCGCCCGTGGTGACCCCGGGTCCGGGCTGCGCCGAAGCACCAGCAACGCGACGTCGTCGCCCGAGCCCCAGCGCTCCCACAGCCGGTCCGACAGATGATCGGCCAGCGCCTCGGCACTCGCCGGTCCCGCGCTGACCTCGTTGATGAGCGTGCGCACTCCCGCGTCGATATCGGCGCCCGGCTCCTCCACCAGCCCGTCGGTGTACAGGACAAGCGTCTCGCCCGGGACCAGATCCAGCCGGGTCTCCGGGAACTCTTCGTCGCCGAAGTCAGTGGCGATACCCAGCGGGATGCCGCCGCGCACCTGCGGGGTACCGACGCGGCCGTCCATGTGCCGGATCAGCGGACCGAAGTGGCCTGCCCGGACCACCCGCACGGTGCCGGTGCCCAGATCGACTTGAGCGTACGTACAGGTGGCGAACCGGTCCGTGTCCAGCTCGGCGAGGAACCGCGAGGCCCGGGCCAGCACCGTCGAGGGCGGATGCCCCTCGCCCGCGTACGCCCGAAGCGCGATGCGCAACTGGCCCATGATCGCTGCCGCGTGCGTGTCGTGGCCCTGCACGTCACCGACCACGATGCCGAAGCGGTCCTTGGGGAGCGCGATCACGTCGTACCAGTCACCGCCGACCTGGCGGCCGCTCCACGCCGCGTGGTACCGGACGGCGATCTCGCCGCCCTCGATGTCCTGGATCCGGCGGGGCAGCATCGCGGCCTGGAGCCCCGTCGCGAATTCGCGTTCCTCGTCGAAAAGGGTGGCCCGCTGGAGGGACTGGGCGACGATCGCGGCCAGCCCCAGGCACAGGTTGCGTTCGTCGGCGGTGAAGGCCGTGCGTTCGCGGTAGAAGAGGGCAAGCCCGCCGAGGGTGCGGGCCTGGGCGATGAGGGGCAGATAGGCCGCAGCCTGGAACTTGAGCTGCCCCACGAACGGCTCCAGCACCGGATAGCGCCGCGTGAGCGCGCTCAGCGAGCTCACGAACCGTGGTCGTCCGCTGAGGACGGTGTCGGCCAGGGGGAAGTTCCGGTCGAGCCGGCCCGAGCCCAGTTCGTCGACGACCTCGAGCGACTCGCCGCTCAGCGCGATGACGTTGAGCGTGGTGTTGTCCAGCAGGCCGAGCGCGAGCCCGTCGGCGCCCAGCCGTGCCAGTCCGCCCGGTCCGGTCAGCGCGGCCGTCACATCGTCCACGGTCACCGCTCGCGACAACGCACTGGTTGTTCGCTCAACTATGTCGGTCTGTCGTTGGCGACGCTTTTCCAGTTCCAGCACGAAGGCCGAATGGGTGACTTCCGCTGTCGCGTCCCGCACCAGACCGATCACCCGGTGCGCCCGCCCGTCGGCGCCGCGCAGGATCCGTGCCTGGACATGGGTCCACTGATCAGTGTCGTCCTCGAGCGGAACCCGGAAATGGATGCTGTAGGAGGCACTTCCACCCTTGATGGCCTCGTCGATCGCCACATCGAGGCGGATGCGTTCCGTCGGCTCGAGCCGCTCCATGAGGGACTCGGGCCGTGAGTCGAACACTGCGGGATCCAGGCCGAAGACCAGCAGTCCCGCCTCGTCGATGTCCAGCGTCCGGGCGTCCAGGTCCCACTCGAAACTGCCGGTGCGGTTCAGGGCAAGCCGCTCCTCCGTCGCCGTCTCGCTGTTGTGTGTCTTCTCGACCAACAGACGGGGCGGGACGGGGAACGGTGGCCGGTCGTGATCGGTCATTCCTGCTCCGAGGATCGTCCGGCGGGGCTGCCGTACGGCGTGACTCAATTGTCTGGCGGGTTCGGTACGACTGCCACAGCGGAAACCTCGCCGTACGGTGCTCCCGCTCGGGCCCCCGCTGTTGCCACCCCTCCTGCCGCGCCCCCGGACCGCCGCGCACAATGGGAGCGGAAGATCGTCCGTGACCGGCGGACGGTATGGCACTGGGGCTGACCGGAGCGCACGCATGAAACACGAGGATTCCGTCCTGCTGCACACCGAGGGACGCGTCCGCCACATCACGCTGAACCGGCCGCGCACCCTCAACGCCCTGGACCACGCGATGGTGCTTCGGATGGGGAAGGCGCTGGACGCGGCGGAGCGGGACGCCTCGGTCGTCGCGGTGCTGCTCACCGGTGCGGGGGAGCGGGGACTGTGCGCGGGCGGCGACATCCGCTCCATCCGCGACGACGCCCTGGCAGGCGGCCGGACCTCACTGGACTTCTGGCGTGACGAGTACCGGCTCAACGCCCGGATCGCCCGATTTCCCAAGCCGTACGTCGCCCTCATGGACGGCATCGTGATGGGCGGCGGGGTAGGTGTGTCCGCTCACGGATCGCTCCGCATCGTCACGGAGCGCTCACGCATCGCCATGCCCGAGACCGGCATCGGGTTCGTCCCGGACGTCGGCGGCACCTACCTGCTCGGAGCCGCCCCCGGCGAACTCGGTACGCACCTGGCGCTCACCGGCGACGCGGTCGGCGCGGCCGACGCGCTCGCGTGCGGCCTCGCCGACCACTTCGTGCCGTCGGGGGACCTTCCCGCCCTCATTGCCGCGCTCGACACATGCACCACGCCCGAGGCCGTCGTCGCGACGGCGGAGAGTTTCGCGGGCACCGCTCCCGGCGGAGAGCTGGCCGGACACCGCGACTGGATCGACGCCTGCTACGCGGCGGACACGGTCGAGGAGATCATCGAGCGCCTCGACGACTGCGGAGTGCCTGCTGCGAAACAGGCCATGACGACGATCCTGGCCAAGTCGCCCACGGCGCTCAAGGTGACGCTCGCGGCCATCCGCCGCGCGCGTCATCTCGACAGCCTGGAAGCAGTCCTGGACCAGGAGTTCCGCGTCTCGTCCGCCGCCTTCACCCGGCCCGATCTGGTCGAGGGCGTGCGCGCCCAGATCGTCGACAAGGACCGGAATCCCCGGTGGAGCCCGGCAGAACTCGCCGAGGTCACCGACGAGGAGGTGGCACGCTACTTCGCACCGCTGGGCGACGGCGAACTCGGTCTCGGACAAGGTATCTACGACCGCAGGTATTGACCCGTCAGAGTGCTCGGTGGACTTATACGTTGGGTTCGACGCGTACGGCGTGGTCGTGGACGAGCTACCGACCGCCCGGCGTCCGGGCCGGTCCACGTTCCACTCCCTCGGCAGGGCCTCATCGCAGAAGACGCAGACGAAGCCCTCCTCGCGCACGATGCTGAGCTGCTGGCAGGCGGGGCACTGGTGACGGGGTCCACCCCGCCGGCGTCCGCTTCGAAGGCGACCACTACGGGTGGGCATCCACCGAACCGGCGGGAGAGAGCCGGCAGTTCCTCGGATGTGACTGTGCGGAAGACGGGATCTTCGAAGTGCGCGGCGCGGCAGACGAAGGCCGGCTTGGTGAAGGTCGGTTCCAGGTCGTGGTGAGAGGTGATGCCGGCCCCTCGGCAAGCCGGAATCGACCACCGTCCCAGGCGAGGACATTCCAGTCCCACCCGGAACCTTCGGGCAACTCGATTGCGATATCGGATCGTCCGGCGTTCACCTGAGGACCCTCAATCTGTTCGTATACACCGACAGGTTATACAGAGGTACGAAGCGTCCGGCTTGAAGGGGTAAATCGCTGAGGTATCCGGACAGACCAGGTCGCAGGGCTGAGCCCATTGGGTTCGCGGGCTGTTGGATGAAGATTTTTTTTCCGTACGATGTGACAGCGCGCATCGAGGTATACAAGTAGATTGTCAACATCACTACGAGATTGATATCGACCTGCCAACTGCAGTTCACCGACTGGCATTTGGTGGTCAGTCATCATGTAAAGAGTTCCTGGCGAACACCGAGTCCGGGCAGTCCGTCGGTCCGCAATCGAGCCCGGTCGGGCCGACAGTGCGGGACGGTCGCGGTGTTCGCTTTCGTTTCCGACCTGATCCGGTTGTCCGGGGACACCCCCCACGCGGCCGGCCGAAAGCATGAGGAACGTTCTGTGAAGGTTCGTACGAGGCGGCCGAGCACCCTGATCGCCGGGGGACTGGCAGCGATGTTATTACTGACGGCTTGCAGCTCCCAGGGCTCCGATAGCAGGATGGTCGTCGGGATGTCCGACGACATCCTCGCCACGGATCCGGCCTCGGGATACGACCCGGGTTCCTGGCTGCTGTTCAACAACGTCTTCCAGTCCCTGCTGAGCTTCCCGCCCGGAGCGTCCACTCCCGTGCCGGAGGCTGCCGAGGAGTGCAAGTTCTCCGACGGCAGCAAAACGTACACCTGCACCTTGCGTGACGGGCTGAAGTTCAGCAACGGCAACAGCCTCACTTCGGCGGACGTCAAGTACTCCTTCGAGCGGACGATCAGGATCAACGACCCGGCGGGCCCCGCGCCGCTGCTCTCCACGATCTCGTCGATCAGCACCCCGGACGACGAGACCGTCGTCTTCCGCCTCAAGGTGCCCGACGCGACGTTCCCCAGCAAGATCGCCTCGGGGGGCGGTTCCATAGTGGACCATCAGGTCTACCCCGAGGACAGCCTGCTCGAGGGTGGCGAGGCGGTCGGTTCGGGTCCCTACAAGCTGAACTCCATCGACAAGGGGAAAGCCGTCTTCTCGGTCTACTCGGGCTATCAAGGAACCGCCGAGGTGAAGAACTCGGGCGTGACCCTGGAGCTCTTCCGAGGTAACCAGCAGGCCCTCCAGTCGGCTCTTGAGAAGGGCGACGTCGACATTGCCTACCGCGGCCTCAGCGCCAAAGCGATAGCCGCTCTGGATACCTCGTCCACCGCGGAGAAGGGTGGCATCGAGGTAGTCCAGGGCAACAGCGCCGAAGTCCAGCACATGGTCTTCAACGTTGACGACCCGGTCGTCGGCAAGCTCGCCGTCCGGAAGGCCATCGCCTACCTCGTCGACCGCTACGCCCTGGTCAGCGAGGTCTATCAGTCCACGGCGGCACCGCTCTACTCGGTCATCCCGGTCGGCATCACCGGCCACGGCACCTCCTTCTTCGACACCTACGGGGACAGCCCGAAGCCGAAACAGGCGAAGGCGGAGCTGCGGGACGCCGGTATAGCGGACAAGGTGAAACTCACCCTCTGGTCCACCCCGAGCCGGTACGGGCCCGCTACCGACGACGAATTGCATACCATCGCCGATCAGCTGAACCAGAGCGGGCTCTTCGACGCCCGCATGAAGTCCGTCCCCTTCGACGAGTACGAGAAGGGCATCGCCGAAGGCAAGTACGGCATCTACGTCAAGGGCTGGGTGCCGGACTACCCCGATCCGGACAACTTCACCCAGCCGTTCTTCGGCGAGGGCAACGTCCTGTCGAACAACTACGACAACGAGGAGATCGTCGACCGGATCATCCCGCGGACCTCGTCCATGACGGATCGCGCGAGCACGCGGCCGCAGTACATGAAGCTGCAGGACATCGTGGCGGATCAGCTGCCGATTCTGCCGCTCTGGCAGGGCAAGCAGTACGCGGTCGCCCACGAGAACGTCCGAGGCCTGCAGAACTGTCTGGACACCTCGACCGTCTTCCGGTTCTGGGAACTCAGCACTGCTTACTGAGGCGTGTCGCAGAAAGTGGATCAAGCTCTGCGGTGCTCAACGTGTGGGGCGCGAAGATGCAGCGAACGTGTCCGTAGGCGGTGAGGCCGTGGAAGTCGCCGTCTTGTACTCGCTCACGGGTGCTGGTGCGGGAGCTACTGCTGCGGCAGCGAGTTCGGCGATGGCAGCACCAGGGCTGCAGCGCTGCCCCTTCGACGCCTGGTCCGGCACCGGCCATGCCCGGGGGAACGTGGTCTCCGCTTGCGGCTCCGGCTGGCCGCGCAGACGGCTTCCGATCGCGCCCGGCCCCGGCCGGACAGCCGCCGGCCTCCGCCGCGACAGCGGTCGGACGCCGACGGTCCCGGCCGGGGTACGGTCAGACCTCCGTTCCCTTCGGCCCGGCCGTCGCTCCCGTGTCCACGCAACCGATCGAGGGCCCGAGCCGCGCCTCGGCGCGGTCCCAGGCACGACGGTCCCCCCGCGGCGCGTAAAGCCGCAGTTCCTGGGTACGGGCGACCAGCCGCCGCAGACCGGCGAGGTCACCCACCAGGCCATGGGCGCGGGCCTGGAGCAGAATGTTGCCGAGAGCCGTCGCCTCCGCGGGTCCCGCCGTCACCGGAAGGCCGCTCGCGTCGGCCGTCCACTGGCACAGCAGCTCGTTGCGCGAACCGCCGCCGACCAGGTGGATCCGTACCGGGTCCCGCCCGGCGAGCTCGGCTGCTCTGCGCAACGTCCTGCGGTGCGCCAGCGCCAGACTCTCCAGCACACAGCGCACGTACCCGCCCGGCGTCCGTGGCGGCGTCTGCCCCGTCCGCAGCAGATACGCGTCGATCCGGGCCGGCATGTCACCCGGTGCGAGGAACGACGCGTCGTCCGGGTCGATCACCGCGGCGAACGGCTCCGACGCGGCCGCGTCGGCAAGCAGGCCCGCCAGGCCGAGAGGCATGCCCGCGCGGTCCCACACCCTGCGGCACTCCTCCAGCAGCCACATCCCCATGATGTTGCGGAGATAGCGGACGGTGCCGTCCACCCCGCGCTCATTGGTGAAGTTCGCCTCCCGGGACTCCTCGGAGAGCACCGGAGCATCCAGTTCCAGCCCGGCCAGCGACCAGGTGCCGCAGGAGATGTACGCGAACTCCGCTTCCGTGGCCGGAACTGCCGCGACCGCCGACGCGGTGTCGTGCGAGGCGACCGTCGTCACCGGAGTGCCCGCCGGCAGACCGGTGAACTCGGCGACGTGCGGCAGCAGCGTCCCCGCCGGATCGCCCGGCTCGCGCAGCGGCGGGAAGAGCGACCGCTCCAGCCCCAACTGCCCGATCAGCTCTGGGGACCAGTCACCGCTGCGTGCGTCGAGCAGACCGGTCGTGGACGCGTTCGTGCTCTCCGCGCCCACCGATCCGGTCAGCCAGTGCACCAGCAGATCCGGCATGAGCAGCAGAGTCCGAGCCGTTCCCCACTGGGCCGTCGCCCGGTGTGCGAGGAGCTGGAACACCGTGTTGAACGGCAGGTGCTGCAAACCGCTGACCGCATACAGCTCCCGCACACCGCAGCCGTCCGGCAGCCGCTCCGACGCCCGGCTGTTGCGCTCGTCCCGGTAGTGGAACGGCAGACCCAGCAGAGCTCCGTCAGCGTCCAGCAGCCCGTAGTCCACCGCCCAGGTGTCGACGCCTATGGAGGCGACGGGACCCGAGCGGCCGGCGGCCCGGAGCCCGTCCAGCATGCCCTGGTACAGAGCGAGTACATCCCAGCGCAGACCGTCCGGCAGGCGCACCGGTGTGTTGGCGAACCGGTGCGCCTCGGTCAGTTCGAGCGTCCCGGGCCCGACCCGGCCGGTGATCACCCGGCCGCTGGTCGCGCCGAGGTCCACGGCGGCGAAGACGGCTTCGCCGGGCGCGGTGTCGATGGAGTTCACAGCCATGGGGATCGTGTCCGGGTCATCGCAGGAAGGCGGCAGCCACGCCGGCGTCGACCGGAATGTGCAGACCTGTGGTGTGGGTGAGGTCGCCGCCGGTCAGAGCGAACACGGCGTTGGCGACGTGTTCGGGCAGCACCTCGCGCTTGAGCAGCGTCCGCTGGGCGTAGAACTCACCGAGCTTCTCCTCCTCGATGCCGTACGTCGCCGCCCGCTGGGCGCCCCAGCCCGCGGCGAAGATCCCCGAACCCCGCACCACTCCGTCCGGATTGATGCCGTTGACGCGGATGCCGTCTGCGCCGAGCTCGGCTGCCAGCAGCCGTACCTGATGGGCCTGGTCGGCCTTGGTCGCCGAGTACGCGATGTTGTTGGGGCCGGCGAACACGGCGTTCTTGGAAGCGATGTAGATGATGTCTCCGCCGAGGTTCTGCGCCTGCATGACCCGTGCGGCCTCGCGCGCTACCAGGAACGAGCCGCGCGCCATGATGTCGTGCTGAAGATCCCAGTCACGCGCTGTCGTCTCCAGCAGGGGCTTGGAGATGGAGATGCCCGCGTTGTTCACGACGAGGTCCACCCCGCCGAACGCCAGCACGGCGGCCGCGAACGCCTCCGCGATCTGCTCCTCGCTCGTGACATCGACGGTGACGGCCACGGCCCGGTCCGGTCCGCCGAGGTCCTCCGCGACCGCGGCCGCGTTCTCGGCGTTCAGGTCCGCCACGACCACACAGGCGCCCTCGGCCACCAGCCGGTGCGCGATGGCGCGCCCGATCCCCGAACCCGCCCCGGTCACCAGCGCGACCCGGGTGGCCAGCGGCTTCGCCTTCGGCATCCGGCGCAGCTTGGCCTCCTCCAGCTCCCAGTACTCGATCCGGAACTTCTCGGACTCCTCGATCGGCGCATACGTGGAGACGGCCTCGGCGCCACGCATCACGTTGATGGCATTGAGGTAGAACTCTCCGGCGACGCGGGCGGTCTGCTTGTCCTTGCCGAAGGAGAACATCCCGACTCCGGGCACCAGGACGATCGCCGGATCCGCGCCGCGCATGGCGGGGGAGCCGGGGACGGCGTGCCGCTCGTAGTACGCGCGATACGCCTCGCGGTATTCACCGTGCAGCGTCTTCAGCCGTTCCACGGCGTCCACGACGGGTGCGTCCGCGGGAAGGTCGAGGACGAGCGGGGTGACCTTCGTACGGAGGAAGTGATCCGGGCAGGAGGTGCCCAGGGCGGCGAGCCGCGGATGCTCGGTGCGGGACAGGAAGTCCAGCACCGGTTCGGCGTCGGTGAAGTGGCCGACCATGGGGCGGTCGCTGGACGCCAGTCCGCGGATCACCGGGGCGAGCGCCGCTGCCCGCTCCCGGCGTTCCCGCGCGGAGAGCGCCGCCCGGCCGGGGAGCACCGCCCCGAACGGCTCGGGCCGGCCGTGCTCCTGGAGAAACGTCTCGGCCGTACGGATCATCCACAGGGCGTTCTGCTCGCACTCGTCCGACGTCTCGCCCCAGGCGGTGATTCCGTGACCGCCCAGGACGACGCCGACGGCCTGCGGGTTGGCCTCCTTGACGGCGGCGATGTCCAGCCCGAGCTGGAAGCCCGGCCGGCGCCAGCCCACCCAGGCCACTCTGTCACCGAAGCAGTCGGCGGTCAGCTTCTCCCCGTCGGCCGCGCACGCCAGGGCGATTCCCGAATCCGGATGCAGGTGGTCGACGTGCGCCGCCTCGACCAGGGCGTGCATGGCGGTGTCGATCGACGGTGCGGCGCCGCCCTTGCCGTGCAGGCAGTAGTCGAAGGCCGCCACCATCTCGTCCTCGCGCTCCACTCCCGGGTACACGTCCTTGAGCGCGCGGACCCGGTCCAGGCGCAGCACGGCGAGACCCTCCTCCTTGAGAGTGCCGAGGTCACCCCCGGAGCCCTTGACCCAGAGGAGTTCGGTCTCGCCACCGGAGACCGGGTCGGCGCCGGCGGCCTTCACGGAGGTGTTGCCGCCTGCGTAGTTGGTGTTGCGGGGGTCGGATCCGATCCGGTGCGCGCGCTCCAGGAGCGCGGCGACTTCGGCGTGCGTCGGGGACGTCATGGCAATTCCTTCGGGACGAGAAGTGCGTGGTCGACGGGCAGCGGCGTACGGGCGCAACCGGGGTCAGGCGCCCCAGCCGGCCTGGGTGCCGCCGACCCGGGCGGCGGCGATGCGCTCCTGGTTGCCGGAGGCGAGATAGGCGGCGAACGGGTCGCCTGCCAGGCCCTGTTCCTCCCGCACCTCGGCCAGCAGCGGCCGGACGTCGGTGTTGTAGGCGTCCATCAGCACGGCGTTCGACGCGAGCACATCACCCGACGTCTGCGCGACGACGAGCGCGGCCGTGTCGACCAGCAGCGCCTTGGCCGTCGCCTCCTGCACATTGGCGACCGACCGGATCACCGCAGGGATCTTCGCCTCGATGTTGTGGCACTGGTCGAGCATGAAGTTGACGTTGGTCTCCGAGCGGAGGCCGCCGTTCTTGACGACCTCGTGCATGATCCGGAAGAGCTGGAAGGGATCGGCGGCCCCGACCATCAGGTCGTCGTCCGCGTAGAAGCGGGAGTTGAAGTCGAACGCGCCGAGCCGCCCTTCCCGGAGCAGCAGGGCCACGATGAACTCGATGTTCGTGCCGGGGGCGTGGTGCCCGGTGTCCACGACGACCTGGGCCTTCGGGCCGAGCTTGAGGCAGTGTGCGTACGCCGTGCCCCAGTCGGGCACGTCCGTCGTGTAGAAGGCCGGCTCGAAGAGCTTGTACTCCAGCAGCATCCGCTGGTCGTCGCCGAGACGCTCGTACACCTCCGCCAGTGCCTCGGCCAGCCGGTCCTGACGGGCAACGATGTCATCCTGCCCCGGGTAGTTCGTGCCGTCGGAGAACCACAGCTTGAGATCGGGTGAACCCGTCTCGTCCATGACGTCGACGCACTCCAGCAGATGGTCGGTCGCCTTGCGCCGCACAGCCGCGTCGGGGTGGGTGACCGAGCCCAGCTTGTAGTCGTCGTCCTGGAAGACATTGGAGTTGATGGCGCCGATCCGCAGCCCGAGCCCCTCGGCGTGGCGGGTCAGGGCGGCATAGTCCGCGACCTTGTCCCAGGGGATGTGCAACGACACCTTCGGGGCCACGCCGGTGAAGGCGTGCACCTGCGCGGCGTCCTCCATCTTCTCGAACGGGTCGCGTGGCACCCCCGGCTGCGCGAACACCTTGAACCGGGTCCCGGAATTGCCGTAGCCCCACGACGGGGTCTCGATCACCTGGGACTTCAGGGCTGCCTTGACGGCCGACACATCAGACATGAACACCTCGTAAGCAGAGTCATCCGACGACCGTGATCGTCAGAATGAAGTGAATCGTTTCATCCGAACGTACGCTAGGTATGCCGACGCTCACTAGTCAAGCGGTCAGGCGCTCTTCATCTGGGAGGGCGCAGGGTTGAATCAATTCACCACGGATCGGGGCGTCCCGGCCGAAGACGGGCCCGGCCCGTCCCGGAGATCAAGGGCGGGGCGGGCCCGTCAGAGCGAGGTGGACGGCTTCCCGGAAGCCTGTGAGGCCGCCTCTGCGCGCATGCCGTGCGGCCGTGTTCCGCTCGGCGCGGTTCAGTGCCCGCTGTCCGACATGCTGGGCTGGAGCGAGCGTACGAGGTCGAAGAAACGGGACTCATTGCCCGAGAGCCCCGCCCGCCGCAGCGCGCCGTCCGCTTCCTCGATCGGTGAGGCGAGCAACGCCATGTACAGCGGGGCGTCGTCCGGATCGGAGAGCGCCGCCCGCGTCGCCTCCAGTAAACGGACGTACGCCTGCGCCGCGGCGAGTTCGTCATTGCGCATCTGGGCATCTCCAGGTCAGAGGTGTCGGACCCACAAGCATCCCTCATGGGTCTGACAACGTCCCTCGGCGACGGCTGCGGTACGCCTCCTACCGGCTGTCCGGCCGAGCCGTACCCACCGGGGGTTCCACCTCCAGGAACCGGTGGCGGCGCGGCCCGCGGTACAGCAGGGCGGTCCAGCCCAACTCCCGCAGTACCGCCGCACACCGGGTCAGCTCACCCTCCTCCTCGTGTGCCGCGCCACTGCCCGGCGGGCCGAGCCACTCCACCCGTGCAGTGGCCGGTGAGTCGCCCGCCGCCACCCGGAAGCCCGTGGCCGTGCGCCGGCCCGACGCGTCAACGGCGGACGCGGACAGGCCCGATGCTTCCAGGGCCAGGGCAACGGCCCGTACCGTCCTGTGCAGTTCCCACGCCGCAGGAACCGCCTCCGGCTCGGAGTGCCCCGTGTTCGTCAGACGCCGGATCTGCAGCATCCCGGCGAAAGCGGTCCGCACCGAGGCAGCCCGCTGCTCGGCCGGCGCCGGGGACGGCGGGCCGTCCCCGGTGGCAGGTTCGAAACCGGTCTCTTCCTCGGCGCTCATCCGACTCCCCTTCGCCGTACCGCATGGGTGCAGTGTGCGCCGCCCCACTGACAACCGGGTCAGGCGCTCCCGAGCACCTTGCCCGGGTTGAGGATGCCGTGCGGATCGAGCGCCGCCTTCACCGCGTGGTGCATCCCGAGCACGGCCGGGCCCAGTTCCTTGTTCATGCCGCGCATCTTCAGCAGCCCCACCCCGTGTTCACCGGTGACCGTGCCGCCGAGCGCGATCGCGTCGTCCAGGATGTCCTCGAACGCGAGCTGGGCGCGGGCGCGTGCGGCTTCGTCCCCGGGCGGCGTGATGATCAGGGGATGGAGATTGCCGTCTCCCGCGTGCGCGATGTTGGCCACGAGAATGTCGTGCCGGGCCGCCGTCCGTTCGATCCGGGCCAGCATCTCCGGCACCGCGGTACGGGGCACGCAGACGTCCTCGGTCAGCACCGGACCGAGTCGCTCCAGCGCCGGATAGGCCAGCCGCCTGGCCTGGAACAGTGCGTCCGCCTCCTGCTGGTCCGTGGAGACCGCAGCCCAGGTCGCCCCGGCGCGGTCGAAGCACTCACGCACCAGTTCGGCCTCGGCGTCACCCTCGGCGCCGGGGGTGTCGACGCGACCGAGCAGCACCACGTCGGCGTCCGCGGAGAGGCCCATCTTCTTCCAGGCGTCGACCGCGGCCAGGCAGTGGCGGTCGACGAGTTCGAGCGCCGAGGGGATGACACCGGACGCGGTCACGGCGCTCACCGCCTCGCCGGCGGCGACGACGGACGAGAAGTACCCCGCCACCGTCCGCTCCTGGAGCCGCGCCGGCCGCAGACGCACCGTGATCTCCGTGATGACTCCGAGCGTGCCCTCGGAACCCACCATCAGCCCGGCCAGGTCGTACCCCGCCACGCCCTTCGCGGTTCTGCGCCCGAGCGAAACGACTTCGCCGAGTCCGGTGACGACCTCCAGACCCAGGACGTAGTCGCGCGTCACGCCGTACTTGACGCAGCACATGCCCCCGGCGTTGGTCGCGACGTTCCCGCCGATGGTGGACCAGGGCGAACTGGCCGGATCCGGCGGGTACCACAGCCCGTGCTCGGCGCTCGCCGCGCGCAGATCGTCGTTGACCACACCGGGCTGGACGACGGCCAGCCGCTCCGCGCCGTCGATGGTGACGATGCGGTTCATGTCCTCGAAAGACAGGACGATCGCACCGTCGACGGCGTTCGCGCCCCCGGACAGGCCGGTGCCCGCACCGCGCGGAACCAAGGGGATGTGATGGGTGATGCAGTGGCGCACCACGTCCCGCACCTCTTCGGTGTTCTGCGGGCGCACCACTGCCAGCGGAGTCCCGTACGGAGCCCACTCGGCCTCGTCGTGCTGGTACCGGGCAAGGCCCGCCGGATCGGTCAGCACCCGCTGGGCCGGAATGCTGTCGACTGGTGCGTTCGCCACGATGGTGGCCACCTCCCAAAAGATGTATTACCCATCATTATGGTCCGTGGTGTCGCCGGGAGGCGTGGGCGGTCCCGGTCCGTGGCGGCCGGGCACCGGGGGAGCCGTCCGATGAGGGCACATCGTGGCAGGGCACACCGAACCTCGGTAGGCTCGGCCGCTCATGGACCACGCACACCGAAGGACTCCACGTACCGTGCCCGACAAAGACCAAGTCCCCGGCACCGACCGCGCGGAGGGCACCGGCCGTGCCGCTCTGCGCGCCGACTGCGGGAACTGCTTCGGACTGTGCTGCGTCGCGCTGACCCTCACCCGGTCAGCGGACTTCGCCATCAACAAGGACGCCGGCAAACCCTGCCGCAACCTCCAGGACGACTTCCGCTGCGGCATCCACACCCGCCTGCGCACCGAAGGCTTTGCCGGCTGCACCGTGTACGACTGCTTCGGGGCGGGCCAGAAGGTGTCGGGGGAGACCTTCGGCGGCCGGGACTGGCGTACGGCACCGGAGAGCGCCCAGCAGATGTTTCAGGTGTTCCCGGTCGTGCGACAGCTCCACGAACTCCTCTGGTACCTCACGGAGGCGGCGACCCTGGCACCGGCCCGCTCCCTCCACGGTGAGATCCGGCGCACCCTGGAGGCGACCGAACGCCTCACCCGCCTCGACGCCGACGCCTTCGCCGGCCTGGACGTGGCAGCGCACCGGGACGAGGTCGCCGCCCTGCTGGCGCGCACCAGCGAACTCGTGCGCGCCACCGCGCCCCGCAAGAAGAAGCGCAGCCACCGCGGAGCGGATCTGATCGCCGCCCGTCTGGGGGGAGCGGATCTTCGGGGAGCCGATCTGCGTGGCGCCTACCTCATCGCGGCGGATCTCTCCGGCGCCGACCTGCGGCTCGCCGATCTCATCGGCGCCGACTTCCGGGATGCGGACCTGTCGGGCACCGACCTGACCGGTGCGCTCTTCCTGACGCAGTCCCAGCTCAACGCCGCCAGGGGGAACGGCGCCACCCGGCTTCCTCCCTCGCTCGTGCGTCCCGCGCACTGGGTGAGGTGAAGGACCGCCATCGCGTCATGCCCGGGGGGCCTCGTCGTCCACCGGGGCCTCCAGCGCCGCCTTCAGGCGCTGGAGCGTGGTGCGGATGTTGCCGCGCTGGAACTCGGCGAAGGTGTGCCCCCGGGTCGCCGCCCGGTCGAAGGCGTTGGCCAGGAAGTCCGGCCAGGCACGGCGGTCGTCGGTCCAGATCTCGGTGACCCTGGTGCCGCCGTCCACGGCCTCGAAGCGGTACTCCCAGGTGGCTATCGAGCCCGGCAGCCGCGGCCGCTTGGCCCCGATGGCATGGACGCGGAAAGCGAACCGCTCACCCGGATCGGCAGCCGTCACCGTGCACCGGGTCGTCCAGCGCATGGCCCCGCGCTTGTTGCGGCCCTCGAAGACCATCCCGACGTACGCGCCCCGACGCTCACCGAGCACCTTCGCGCCCCTGTTCTCCGGACTCCAGCTCCCCATCGCCGTGGGGTCGCTCAACCGCTCATACACGAACGAGGGTTCGGCGAGAACCACGATGCTGTCGGACACGGACATGGTGCGGGGCATGAGGCACTTCCCGTTCCGCGGCCGACTGCGGTAACCACCGGGGCGTCGGAACGGCCGCACGGCCGACGGGCTCCCGGGTCCCACACCTTACTCACCGGTCACTTAGGCCTCCGCGGCGGGTTCCGGCCATTCCGCCGGACCGGAGCGCGAACGCTTCACGGCTCCGGTTCGTTGGACAGGACGGCTTGCCCGCATCACCTTCGACGACCGGATCCAGGAGCCCGCACATGCCCAGCCGTACCGACCCCGGCAGTACCGACACGAGCCGCACCCGACTGATCGAGCGGCTCATGGAGCAGTTCCCGCACGTACCGCGGGAGGCCGTCATCAAGGAGGACCTGCTGCGCGGCGGCCTGGCCTTCGACGAGTCCGCGCTCAGCGACAACGAGGGGGGTGACGTCAAGCCCAAGTCGTACTTCATCTTCTCCTTCGACCACGGCACCCTTCCCGAGCTCGGCGCGGCCGCGCTGCGCCGGCCGCCCGAGGAGATCGTCCTCACCGGCGGCCCGCACGAACTGCGGCGCACCGTCGTCTCCGTGCGGGTCAACCCGGCGTCCCCCTACCGCGTGGCGGCCGACGACGACGGTGTGCTCGGGCTGTACCTCGACGGCCGGCGGATCTCCGACGTAGGTCTGCCTCCGATGCCGGACTACTACCGCCACACCCTCGGCAACGGCAAGTCGGTCATGGAGGTCGCGCCCACCATCCAGTGGGGATACCTGGTCTACCTCACGGTCTTCCGCGTCTGCCAGTACTTCGGCGCGAAGGAGGAGTGCCAGTACTGCGACATCAACCACAACTGGCGCCAGCACAAGGCGGCGGGACGCCCCTACACCGGAGTGAAGCCTGTCGAGGAGGTCCTGGAGGCACTGGCCATCATCGACCGGTACGACACGGCGAAGACCTCCACGGCCTACACCCTCACCGGCGGCGCCATCACCTCCCACATCGGCGGACGCGACGAGGCCGACTTCTACGGCCAGTACGCCAAGGCCATCGAGGAGCGCTTCCCCGGCCGCTGGATCGGCAAGGTCGTCGCCCAGGCCCTGCCCAAGTCCGACGTCCAGCGCTTCCACGACTACGGCGTGCAGATCTACCACCCCAACTACGAGGTGTGGGACCGCCGGCTGTTCGAGCTCTACTGCCCCGGCAAGGAGCGCTACGTCGGCCGCGACGAATGGCACCGCCGCATCCTGGACTCCGCCGACGTCTTCGGCGCCCGCAACGTCATCCCCAACTTCGTCGCGGGTGTGGAGATGGCCGAGCCGTTCGGCTTCACCACGGTGAAGGAGGCGATCGACTCCACCACCGAAGGCCTGCGGTTCTTCATGTCGCACGGCATCACCCCGCGCTTCACCACCTGGTGCCCCGAACCGACGACACCGCTCGGCAAGACCAACCCGGACGGTGCGCCGCTGGAGTACCACATCCGGCTGCTGGAGGCGTACCGCGCGACGATGGAGGAGTACGGGCTCAGCTCGCCTCCCGGCTACGGCCTGCCCGGCCCCGGGCAGGCGGTGTTCTCCGTCAGCTCGTTCATGGACAGCCTGCCGGCCCGTCAGGAGGGCCCGGCCCAGGACCTGTCGCCTTGATGCTCCGAGAGGCCGGACCGGGCTGGGCCGGTGCTTCCCGGAGAGGCGCTACGCCACCTCCGGCACGGCTTCCAGGACCGCCCCCGCCAGTGCGCTCATCCGGCGTCGGCGGAGGTCCAGGACCGGAGCCGGGTTCGAGACGCCGTGGGTGGCCAGCAGGTTCATCAGGGACCAGACCACGTCAGGGCGTCCCGTCAGGGGGAGTTCCCGGCCGTCGGGCGCGATGACCCCGGCCGCGGTGGTGCCGGCGAGGAGGTTGGTGCGGGCCCAGTCGACGAGGTACGACCCGCCGTTCGGATGGGCCAGCAGGACGACCTCCCTGGTGCGGTGCAGGACGGCGAGATAGTTCATCGGCACCGTGAGGCGGCGGGCGGCGTCGAACTGCGGTGTGCCGTCCGCAGGCTGGATGCGCATGACCGTGTCCAGGACCGGGCCGTGGCCCTGGAAGGTGCGCGTGGCGCGCATCTCCAGAAACCGGGCGCGGACCAGGACGCCACCACGGCGCGACCACCGGCCGACGTGACCGAACGCCGCCCGCTCGCCCGGGAGGCTGTTCACGAGCCACCGGGATTCCTCCCCCGGTTCGCTCACCGGTGCCCGTGCCTCGGGGAAGGCGCGGTCCCGCTCGGCCACGGCGGTGTACCGCGCCGCCGTCGGTGCGTCCAGGTGGCGCAGGCCGATGGTGTCACCGGCCATTGCGATGCCTCCCGCCGACCGCGAGATCCGCATCTGGCGCAACAGCCGGTCCGGCCGCCGGGTCGCATCGCTCAGCCGCCCTTCGAGGTCGACCACCCTGCAGGTCCGTGTGCCGGCCAGCAGAGCACTGCCCGGCCACAGCGGGGTCACCTTCCCGTGAGCCCGTGGACCGTCCGGCTCGACGAGTACGGCCAGGCGGCCCGCTGTCACGGCCGAGAGGCAGACGGACGGAACCCGCCAGTCGTCCGTCAGCTCGAACCCGGCGGAATCGACGGCCTCACCGGCGTCACCGGCGTCGTGGACCCGCAGCCTCAGTCGTATCAGGGGTGTGAACTCGTCAGGCGTGTGGTCGTTCCCGTACGTAGTGAAGCCCGTGCTGCCCTCGGGGCTGTACTGCACGAGGGACGCCTCCAGGACGTCCGCCCGGACCAGCCGCGCCCGGGGAGACCCCTTCGGGGACCGGGGAGCCCACATCACGAAGGTCTCCTCCCCGTAGGAGAAGTTCTCCTCCTTCACGAGGTCCCGTCGTGTGATCCGGGGATGCTGATTCCGTGCGTACCTGTGAGCCGTGCCAACGATCAGGACCGAGCCGGCCAGCGCTGCGACGAGCGCGATCCAGGCCCAGTCCTCCCCCTCGCTCCAGGCGGTGTACGCCACCACGAAGGCCACCGGGACCGGAAGACAGCAGAGCGTGGCGAACGCCAGAAATCCGAACAACGCACCGGTATAGCCCCGCATGGCCCGCCTCGACTCGTCCCCGTACCCCGCACCACGAATCGTGGTGCGGGGGCAACCGCCCTGCCCCGCCGCTCCGGAGGCGAGGACCTCGGGCCACGTCATTCACTCATCGGCCCGGAGGGTGGCCAGTTCCCGCACCACGCCGGCGAAACCCCGGACCAGTTCGTTGTCCGTGCCGGCCGCCCAGGCGAGCACCACGCGCAGCGGCTCCACGTCCGTCAGCGGGACCCAGGAGAGATCAGGCCGCGCGTAGTACCGCG
The DNA here is from genome assembly GCF_044742205.1 of Streptomyces sp. NPDC087901. Taxonomy (NCBI): domain Bacteria; kingdom Bacillati; phylum Actinomycetota; class Actinomycetes; order Kitasatosporales; family Streptomycetaceae; genus Streptomyces; species Streptomyces sp. NPDC087901. The sequence continues at coordinate 71,027 of NZ_JBIUUC010000005.1, read as the reverse complement.
CCATGCTCAGGGGAGCGAAGCAGATCGCGGCTCCCTCCGCCACCTGTTCCAGCATCTCCTCGACGTTGTCGTTGGTCGGACCCCAACGTGGACTCGAGCCGTCCGGACGGGGATTGACGGCCCACCAGTCCACCCACTCGCGAGGCGCCCGCTCCGTCCACAGCAACGGCTCGTCCCCGACCTCGAGCACCGAGACACCGGATCGGGACGCCAGCGCATGGCCGGCCGGCAGACCCACGACGCGCGGCTCGGTGTGCACCGGCTCACTGTGCAGGCCGGTGAGATCGTTGGGCAGCCAGACGAAGGCGACGTCGGCCAGACCGTCCCGGAGCGCGGCGGCCTCCTGCCCCCAGTCGTAGCGCCTGGGCACCACCCGGACCCCGGGGTGGCGCCGGGCGAACTCCGCCCTTGCCCGGGTGGTCAGTTCGCCCGCGCCACTCGCCTCGAATCCCACCCGCAGCACGCCGGTCTCCCCTCGGGTGTGCCGCTCGGCAGCGGCCGTCACACGCTCGGACTGACGGACCGTGAGCAGCGCCTCGGAGACCACGTCGCGGCCCGCGGGGGTGGCCGTCACGCCACCGGCGTGACGGTCGAAGAGCCGCACTCCCAGCTCGGACTCAAGGCTCTTGAGCGCGTACGACAGAGCCGGCTGACTGACGAACAGCCGCCTGGCGGCCCGTCCCAGGTTCTCCTCTTCGGCGATCACGGTGAGGTAGTGCAGCTGACGCAGCTCCATGCAGCGATCATAAAGCGCGCTTATCGATCCGACGAGTCTCTGTCTTGGACCGTCGCGGGAGCCGGATGACATAACTGAGTCACCGCAACGCCACTGTGAACCACAGGAGTTGGACATGACCAGCGCACACGAAGCACACGAGGCAGCCGCCGCCCGCGACCACGCGCCGGGCCGCGTCTGGCTGATTACCGGGGCCTCCTCCGGCTTCGGACGTGCCATCGCCACAGCCGCTCTCGCGGCCGGGGACACCGTCGTTGCCACGGCCCGCAGGCCGGAGACGCTCGACGACCTGGTGGCCGCACACCCCGACCGGGCCGTCGCCGTGCAGCTGGACGTCACCGACACGGCGCGCATCGCGGATGTCGTCGCGGACACCGTGCTCTGGTACGGCCGGATAGACGTGGTGGTCAACAACGCGGGGATGGGGCTGATCGGCGCAGTCGAGGAGACGAGCGACCGCGAGCTGCGCGCGCTCATGGACCTGCACTTCTTCGGGCCCGCCGCGCTGGTGCGGGCCGTGCTGCCGCACATGCGGCGCAACGGTTCGGGTGCCGTGGTCCAGATGAGCAGCATGGGGGGCCGGTTCACGTTCCCCGGCGTCGGCGCCTATTCGGCGACGAAGTTCGCCCTGGAAGGCCTCTCGGAGGCGCTGGCTGCCGAGGTGGCCCCGCACGGGATCAAGGTGCTGATCGTGGAGCCCGGGTCGTTCCGGACGGGCTTCGCCGGCGGCGGTGCCCTGCGCCAGTCCGCGGCCCTTCCGGCCTACGAGGAGACGGTGGGCCCGGTCCGCAGTAACCTGCCGGGTTCCGACGGGAAGCAGGAGGGCGACCCGGACAAGGCGGCGGCCGCCATCCTGACCGCGCTCGCCGCCCAGGACACCCCGCTACGGCTGCCGCTCGGAAATGACGCGACGGACGCGGTCCTCGCAAGCCTCGACACCGCCCGCACCGAGGTGCTGGCCTGGGAGAGGATCAGCCGCAGCACCGGCTTCGACGACTGACGGCGGGGCGGGTGCGATGGCGTGTGCGCCCTGCCGACGAGGTGGGCGCGAAGGGGGCTGCACCCCGCCGGCGCAGCGGGTGCGACGAGGTCTGCACCTCATCGCACCCGCGCGCCGCACAGGATCTCAGGCCCGCCACTCGGCGGTCCGCTCGGCGGACGCCGCGGCCAGAGCCTTCTCGATCGCCGCGACATCACCTCGGTTGCCGTACACCGGCGTGCCCGGCTGCTGGCGCCACGACTCGTCGAGCTCGCCGGCGTCCACGGTGTCGAAGCCCAGCTCGTCGATCAGGTCACGGACCACCTGCTTCGCCGCAGCGTCGTTCCCGGCCACCGGCAGGGCCTGACGGTCCGCGCTGCCCCTCGGCAGGCCGTTGGAGAGAATGTCCTGCGCGTACGTCCCGTTGAACGCCTTGATGACCGGGTGACCGATCTGCCCCTGCGTCCACAGGCTCTCGGGCAGTCCGTCCTCGATCGCCGCGATGCGGCCGTCGCGCTCGCGCGGGTAGTAGTTACCGGTGTCGATGACCACGACGCCCTCCGCGGCCCCGGCGAGGAGGCCGCCGGGCAGAGCCGGGACGGCCTTGAGCGGGACCGTGATGACCACGACCTGCGCGCCCTTCGCCGCCTCGGCGGCGGTTACGGCGGTCGCGCCGGTCTCCTCCACGAGTGCGGTGAGCGTCTGCGGACCACGCGAGTTGGCTACGGACACCTCATGCCCGAGCGCAGTGAGGCGCCTGGTGAGGTTGCCTCCGATATTCCCTGCCCCGATGATGCCGATCTTCATGGGTGTGACCTTCCGATGGTGCGTTCGGTACATGAAAGGGCTCTCGTCGGTTCACCAACTCCGCCCTCCCGGAAGCTATTCCGTGCGGCGGCACATTGATTTCCCGGCGCGTCGGACGGATGGGACCCCCAGGCTGCGGGCACGTAACAGAGAAGGAAACGGAATCACCCGGATCATGTGTGAGGCGGTACCCATGCTGCACGGTGTCGACGTCAGCGCCTATCAGTCGTCCTTCGAAACGGACGGGCGGGATTTTGTCCTCATCAAGGCCACCGAGGGCCGTTCGTACGTCAATCCGCGTCTGGCCGCGCAGACGAAACGTGCCCGCGACGCGGAATGTGTGGTCGGCTTCTACCACTTCCTCTGGCCGGGGAATATCACGGCGCAGGCGGAATACTTCCTGAGCAGGGCGCCGGAAAAGGCGGGCGAGCTGCTGGCCGTCGACTGGGAGCAGAACAGCGAGGGCACCCATGCGAGCAATGCCGAGAAGGACCGCTTCATCCGCGAGGTCAAACGGCTGCGGCCGCATCACAAGGTCCTGCTCTACTGCAACCGCTACTTCTGGCTGAATCACGACACCACGTCGTACGCCGGGGACGGCCTCTGGATCGCCGACTACGTCACTGCCGGAAAGCCGCGCATCAAGGCTTCCTGGCGTATCCACCAGTACACCGATCAGCCACTTGACAAGGATGTCGCCGCCTTCTCCTCGCGGGCGGCCATGCGCACCTGGGCACGGGGGTAGCGACCGGCGGGGCGGGGGTGGGGAGGGAAGGGGAGGGAAGGCGAGAACCAGCCAATCGAAATATCCTGTTTCGAGCCTTGCGCATCCGGTCTGTGCGAGAGGCGCCGGCCGGGCGCGTACATCGAAGCGGAGGAGCACCCGTGAGAGCCGCCGTTGTCCGCAGCTTCACCGAGCCCCTGGTTGTCGAGGACAGGCCGGTACCCACCCCGGCCGGACATCAGGTCCTGGTCCGCATGGAGGCCTCAGGGCTGTGCCACACCGACATCCATGCGGCCCAAGGGGACTGGCCGGTCAAACCGAGTCCGCCGTTCGTCCCCGGCCATGAGGGCATCGGCATCGTCGAGGCGGCAGGTGACCAGGTCGGTCATCTCGCAGTGGGGGACCGGGTGGCCATCCCGTGGCTCGGCGAGGCATGCGGACACTGTGACCACTGCGTCTCCGGCTGGGAGACGCTCTGCCTGGAGCAGCAGAACAGCGGCTACTCGGTCGACGGCAGTCATGCCGAGTACGCCCTCGCCCACGGCACGTACGTCGTGCCCGTGCCCGACGGCATCGACCCGCTGGACGCGGCGCCCCTGACGTGCGCGGGCGTCACTACGTACAAGGCGGTCAAGCTGTCCGGGGCGCGGCCCGGGACCCGGGTCCTCGTCTCCGGAATCGGCGGCCTGGGGCATCTCGCCCTCCAGTACGCGCGGATCTTCGGCGCGGAGACCATCGCCGTCGACGTGACCGACGAGAAGCTGGCCCTCGCCCGGGAGCTTGGTGCCGACCATGTGATCGATGCCCGCGTCCAGGATGTCGCCGAGGAGGCGCGCCGTCTCGGCGGCGTCGACGCGGCCATCTCGCTCGCTGTGAGCAACGAGTCGTTCGCGGCAGCGTACGGGGCGCTGCGGCGGGGCGGCACTCTCGTTCTGGTGGCGCTCCCGGCGGAGGGCAGGCTGGAGATCCCGGTCTTCGACACCGTTCTGAACGGCACGAAGATCGTCGGCTCGATCGTCGGCACCCGGCAGGACCTGGCCGAGGTCTTCCGGCTGCACGGCCTCGGCCGTACCCGTGTGGTGCGCGAGAGCCGCGACCTGGCGGACATCAACGCCTCGATCGACGAGGTCCTCAGGGGCAGGGTGTCTGGCCGCCTCGTCTTCGACCTGCGCGGCAAGCCGGCATGACGCCCTCCTCCAATGGTGGGTGCTGACCCATAATTGGTAAGCGCCTACGATATACATGTGAACGAGAACGAGATCCCGCCCAGTCTCCTGGGATTCACCACCTACCTCATGTCGAGGACCGGCAAGGCGGCCCGGAGCCGGCTTGCCGAGCGGCTGGCCGACCGCGGCCTGCGGCTCCGGCACATGGCGGTGCTGGCCGCGCTCGTGGATTTCGGGCCCCATGTGCAGCGGCAACTGGCAGCGCGACTGGCCATCGACCGCAGTGACATGGTGAAGATCGTCGACGATCTGGGCACGGCCGGACTGGTGGAGCGGGCGCGCGACGTGGCCGACCGGCGGCGAGTGACGGTCACCGTCAGTCCGGCCGGCCGCGCACTGCTCGACAGCCTCCAGGCCGATGCGACGGCTGTGCAGGACGATGTTCTGGAGCCGTTGAACACGCGCGAACGCGATCAACTGACAGCTCTGTTGGCGCGAGTTCATGGTCACCTCCAGGGCGGATCAGGGGTGCGGCGGCCAAGTCGCTGACCCATTCCGCGCCCCGGGTGGGGCAGACTTCCTCGGTGACCACTGCCGCGGCTCAGCCGCCTCGTGACCGTGCACTCGGGCGCGGAATCTCCACCCTCATTCCGCAGGCCGCGACCGCGACGCCTGCCGAACAGGCGGCGGCCGTGCTGACGGCCATGCAGAGCGTTCCGGTGCGGGTGGGTGTGCTCCAGGCGGCCGTCGTGCTGCTGGAGGAGCGGGTACGCGCCACGGGCGACGAGGCGGAACGCGCCGCTGCGGCCACCACCGTGGCCATGCTCCGCGGCGCGATCGGCCAGGCCGGCTGACCACCGCCATGCCGGCCGGTTCCGCTCGATGATCCGGTGGCGGCGTCGAGCGCGGGCCGGTTCCGGCACCACGGGGTGATGCCGGGTGTCGGCGCGACCGGCGCGGGCATGGGTTCTGCGCCGTTCCGGGCAGAGGGCGGTCCGCCGTTCCGGCTGGGCGGAACGGCGGAGATGGCAGGCACTTCGGCCGGAACCGCCCCCCTGTCGAGGGAGTTGCCTCGACCACGCGTGCGTGAACCATTGACAGTCTCCCCGCTCTCTCACTACCGTCACGCCCACATTTCGAACGCATGACGAAATTTCGAACAGCGGTCAGCTCAACTGTCGTGCCGCGCAGGAGGGATGCCCGGAGGTGGCAGGTTTTCGAGCGTCTCCGTATGCCGCACACGCCGAACCATGTCCGATATACCGAACAGTCGATGAGGGCAATGCGGCCCGCCCAGCCGCTCCCCTCGCACCCGGAGGACCGACCATGCGCACCTCACGAACCGCGTCCGCCCCGCGCGTAGCCCGGACCGCAACGGTCCTCACCGCGCTCGCCCTCTCCGTCACCCTCGCCGCCTGCGGACAGAGCAGCGACGGTGGCAGCAAGGCCAAGAAGACGGGCGGCAAGGGCTCGACCATCGGAATCGCCATGCCGACCAAGTCGTCGGAACGCTGGATAGCCGACGGCAGGAACATGGCGGCCGAGTTCAAGAAGCTCGGATACAAGACCGATCTGCAGTACGGCGAGGACGACGTCGACCAGCAGGTCTCCCAGGTCGAGAACATGATCACCAAGGGTGTGGACGTCCTCGTGATCGCCGCCATCGACGGCCGCGCCCTCAGCGACGTACTGCACCAGGCGGGGGAGCAGGGCATCAGGGTCATCTCGTACGACCGGCTAATCCTCGGCAGTCCGGACGTCGACTACTACGCCTCCTTCGACAACGAGAAGGTCGGTGAGCTCCAGGCCGGATACATCCTCGACAAGCTGGGGCTGAAGTCCGGTGCCGAGAAGGGGCCGTTCAACATCGAGCTGTTCGCCGGGTCGCCCGACGACAACAACACGCGCTACTTCTTCCAGGGCGCCTGGAAGACGCTCAAGCCGTACATCGACAAGAAGCAGCTCGTCGTCCGCAGCAAACAGACGAAGCTGGACCAGATCACCACGCTCCGCTGGGACGGCGGCACCGCCCAGAAGCGCATGGACGACCTCCTCACCAGCGCCTACTCATCGGCCGAGGTCGACGCGGTGCTCTCCCCCTACGACGGCATCTCGATCGGCATCATCTCGGCCCTGAAATCGGACGGATACGGCACCGGATCCAAGCCGTACCCCGTCGTCACCGGTCAGGACGCCGAGGTCGCCTCCGTGAAGTCGATCATGGCGGGACAGCAGACGCAGACCGTCTACAAGGACACCCGCGCCCTCGCCAAGCAGGCCGTCCAGATGGCCGACGCCGTACTGAACGACAAGAAGCCCGAGGTCAACGACACCACGACGTACAACAACGAGAAGAAGGTCGTCCCGTCGTTCCTGCTCGACCCGGTCAGCGTCGACAAGACCAACTACCGTGCCGAGCTGGTCGATTCCGGCTACATCAAGGAGAGCGACCTCCGATGAAGGCCCCGACGGCGGAGCCGGTGGCCGCCGCCGTACCCGTCCTGGAGATGCGATCCATCATCAAGACGTTTCCCGGTGTCAAGGCGCTCTCCGACGTGTCCCTGACCGTCGCCCAGGGTGAGGTGCACGCCATCTGCGGGGAGAACGGCGCCGGGAAGTCGACCCTGATGAAGGTCCTCAGCGGGGTGCACCCGCACGGCAGTTACGAGGGCGAGATCCGGTTCAGGGGCGAGGGCTGCGCGTTCAAGGACATCCGGGCCAGCGAGGCACGCGGCATCGTGATCATTCACCAGGAACTCGCCCTGGTGCCGTACCTCTCCATCGCCGAGAACATCTTCCTCGGCAACGAACACGCCACACGCGGCTTCATCAGCTGGAACGAGACCCTGCGCCACGCGGCCGTCCTCCTCGACCGGGTCGGTCTGCGGGAGCACCCGCAGACCAGAGTCGCGGACATCGGCGTCGGAAAGCAGCAACTGGTCGAGATCGCCAAGGCCCTCTCCAAGAAGGTCGAACTGCTGATCCTCGACGAGCCGACCGCCGCCCTCAACGACGAGGACAGTGCCAAGCTCCTCGCCCTGATCAAGGAGCTGAAGGGCCAGGGCATCTCGTCGATCATCATCTCGCACAAGCTCGGTGAGATCACGGCGGTCGCCGACTCCGTCACCGTCCTGCGCGACGGCCGGACCGTCGAAACCCTTGACGTGAGAGCCGGATCGACCACCGAGGACCGCATCATCCGCGGCATGGTCGGCCGCGACCTCGATCACCGCTTTCCCGAACGCACGCCGTACGAAGGCGACCCGGGAGCGCACCCGGCCCTGGAAATCCGTGACTGGACCGTCCACCACCCGATCGACCAGCACCGCAAGGTGGTCGACCGCGTCTCCGTCCTGGCCCGGCGCGGCGAGATCGTCGGCATCGCCGGGCTGATGGGCGCCGGCCGCACCGAACTCGCCATGAGCGTCTTCGGCCGCAGCTACGGCCGCAACATCAGCGGCACCGTACTCAAGGACGGCAAGGAGATCCGGACCCGCACCGTCTCCGAGGCGGTCCGCCACAAGATCGCCTACGTCACCGAGGACCGCAAGCAGTACGGCCTCAACCTCATCGACACCATCGGCCGCAACATCAGCCTCGGCGCCCTGGACAAGGTGTCGAGGCGCGGGATCGTCGACGAGCACGAGGAGACCCGCGTCGCCGAGTCGTACCGCACCTCCATGAACATCAAGACCCCCACGGTCTTCGAGCAGGTGGGCCGCCTCTCCGGCGGCAACCAGCAGAAGGTCGTCCTCGGCAAATGGATCTTCGCCGGTCCGGACGTCCTCATCCTCGACGAGCCGACCCGCGGGATCGACGTCGGCGCGAAGTACGAGATCTACTCCGTCATCGACCGGCTGGCCGCCCAGGGCAAGGCCGTTGTGCTCATCTCCTCCGAACTTCCCGAGCTGCTCGGCATGTGCGACCGCATCTACACCATGGCCGCCGGCCGGCTCACCGGCGAAGTCCCGCGCGCGCAGGCCACCCAGGAGGTCCTCATGCGCCATATGACCAGCGACAAGAGGTAGCAGGAATGCCCCAGGCCCCCACCGACACCCCGCAGCGCACCGTCAAGCAAGCCCTGGCCGCGCCTCCCACGACCAGCACCCTCCTCCTGGACGCGGTCCGCCGCAACATGCGCCAGTACGGGATGCTCATCGCCCTCGGGCTGATCGTCGTCCTCTTCGAGATATGGACCGACGGGGTCCTGCTCAAGCCGAACAACGTCACCAACCTCGTCCTCCAGAACAGCTACATCCTGGTTCTCGCCATCGGGATGATGATCGTCATCATCGCCGGGCACATCGACCTCTCCGTCGGTTCACTGGCCGCATTCGTCTCCGCGGCCGCCGCGGTCATGATGGTCCAGCACGACATGCCCTGGGTCCTCGCTCTCGTGCTCTCGCTGATCGTCGGAGCGGTCGCGGGCGCCTGGCAGGGCTTCTGGATCGCGTACGTCGGCATCCCCTCGTTCATCGTCACGCTGGCCGGAATGCTGCTGTTCCGCGGCGGGACGCAGATCCTCCTGGGCAGCCGCTCGCTCGGCCCGTTCCCCGAGGGCTTCCAGAAGATCTCCACCGGATACCTTCCGGAGATCGGGCCCGAGACCAACTACCACAACCTGACCCTCCTCATGGGCTGCGCACTGCTGGTCTTCGCTCTCCTCCAGGAGGTCCGCGACCGCCGCCGCCAGCAGCGCTACGAACTCGACGTCCTGCCCCGGAACATCTTCCTCGCCAAGTGCGTGGCCATGGGCGCGGCCGTACTCGCCTTCACTATGACCCTGGCCAGCTACCGCGGCGTCCCCGTCGTGCTCCTCCTGCTCGCCGTCCTCCTCATCGGCTTCGGCTACGTCATGCGCAACGCGATCATCGGCCGCCACGTGTACGCGCTCGGCGGCAACCGCGCCGCGGCGAAGCTCTCCGGCGTCAAGGACCAGCGCGTCACGTTCCTCGTCTTCGTGAACATGGGCGTACTGGCGGCGCTCGCCGGCATCGTCTACGCCGCCCGCCTCAACGCCGGCGTGCCCCAGGCCGGAACCAACTTCGAACTGGAGGCCATCGCCGCCGCGTTCATCGGCGGAGCCTCCATGAGCGGCGGCGTCGGCACGGTCTTCGGCGCCATCATCGGCGGCCTCGTGCTCGGCGTACTCAACAACGGCATGTCGCTCGTGGGGATCGGCACCGACTACCAGCAGGTCATCAAGGGGCTGGTGCTGCTCGCCGCCGTCGGGTTCGACGTCTACAACAAACGCAAGGTCGGCTCGTAACTCCCCTCCCCGTCAAGGAGTCACCCATGCCCAGCACCACCAGACGCACCGTGTTGACGGCCGCGGCCGCCGCAGGCATCACCGTCACCGCGGCAGGAACCGCCCGCGCGACCGACGGCCGTCGCAGCGCAACCGGCAACACGCCCGTCAAGGAGCTCTTCGGCCGGCTCGCCGACGGCACGGCGGTGCACCGCTGGACCCTGAGCAACGGCGGGACAACTCTCAGAGCCCTCTCCTACGGCGGCGTCATCCAGTCCCTGGAGACAGCCGACCGCCACGGCAGAACCGCCAATGTCGCCCTGGGCTTCGACAACCTCGACGACTACGTGGCCAAGTCGCCCTATTTCGGCGGGCTGATCGGCCGCTACGGCAACCGCATCGCCGACGGACGGTTCACCCTCGACGGCACCACCCACCAGCTCCCCGTCAACGACGGCCCGAACAGCCTGCACGGCGGCGACCGGGGCTTCGACAAGCGGATCTGGGACGTCGAGCCGTTCACCCGCGGCGCCGACACGGGCCTGATCCTCACCCGGACCAGCCCGGACGGCGAGGCCGGCTACCCCGGCACCCTGGCCGTCCGCGTCACCTACACCCTCACCCCGCGCGGCGCATGGCGCATCGACTACGAGGCCACGACCGACCGGGCCACCGTCGTCAACCTCACCAGCCACACCTACTTCAACCTGGCGGGGGAGGGGAGCGGCACGATCGACGGCCATCTGCTGGAACTCGCCGCCGCACGCTACACCCCGGTCGGCTCCACGCTCATCCCGACCGGCGAACTCGCCCCCGTCGCGGGCACCCCCTTCGACTTCCGCCGCACCAGAGGCATCGGCACGCAGGACCGCACCCCGCACGAGCAGACCGTGATCGCGAAGGGGATCGACCACAACTACGTGCTGGACAAAGGCATCACGTCCCGCCCCGAGTACGCCCTGACCGTCACCGACCCCGGATCCGGCCGGGTCATGAAGATGTACACCACCGAACCCGGCATGCAGCTCTACACCGGGAACTTCCTCGACGGGACCCTCACCGGCACCTCCGGCCGCCTCTACCGGCAGGGCGACGCGTTCTGCCTGGAGGCCCAGCACTTCCCCGACTCGCCCAACCAGCCGTCCTTCCCCTCCACCGTGCTGCGCCCCGGCCGATCCTACCGGACGACGACCGTGCACGCGTTCTCCACGCGTTGACGCACCCTGCGCGGTGACGGTCAATCCGCTCGCACCGAGACCGGCTGCTCTGCCATTCTGATCTTCGTGCCGCCCGGCCGGGGCGGGGGAGTGAAGGACGGCGGAGCAGCCCTTGATGAGTGTTTTCGAAACGGTGAGCGGCCGGGTACGCGGACGCGCCCCGGACCGGGGCGTCGTCGCCGTACTCGGTATTCCGTACGCCGAACCGCCCTTCGGCGCCGACCGGTTCAGGGAGCCGCGCCCGCGCCGGGCCTGGGAGGGGACCCGCGACTGCGTGGAATACGGCCCCGTTTCGCCGCAGTCGGCGGAGCTGCCGGGCGCTCCGCGGTGGTCGCCCGGTGACGAGGACATCCTCGCCCTCAACGTCTGGACCCCCGAACGCGGGAACGGGACGGAGGACCGCCCGTTGCCGGTGCTGGTCTGGATCCACGGCGGGGCCTACACCTTCGGGTCGAGCGCCCAGCCGGACTTCGACGGCACGGTGCTCGCCCGCGCCGGCCTTGTGGTGGTTACGTTCAACTACCGTCTCGGGTTCGAGGGCTTCGGCCATGTACCGTCCGACGGCGAGGACACCTGTCCGCCGAACCGCGGGCTGCTCGACCAGATCGCCGCACTGGAGTGGGTACGCGACAACATCGCCTCCTTCGGCGGTGAGCCGGACAATGTGACCGTGGCCGGGCAGTCCGCCGGAGCGACATCCGTGGCCTGCCTGATGGTCATGGACGGGGCACGGGGGCTGTTCCGGCGGGCGATCGCGCACAGTGCGGTCGGCCCGGTCTTCGCACCGGAACTTGCCGAGCACGTCCTGCAGAAGGTGGCCGCCTCGGCGGGGGTCCCCGCGACGCACGCCGGACTGGCAGCCGCTTCCCCGCTAGCCCTGGTGCAGGGCTCCGACGCGGTCGTCGACGAGTACCGGAAGGATCCGCACTCCGGACACCTGTACTGGGACCCCGTCATCTTCGGCCCGGTCGCCGACGGCCGTCTCCTGCGTGCCGATCCGCTGGGCCTCATCGCGGCCGGGGAGGCCTCGGACGTCGATCTCCTCGTCTGTCACACCACCCAGGAGTACTGGCTGTTCGACGCCGTCGGGAGCTGCGCCGAGGTGACGACGGAGTCCGAACTGGCGCGCCTGGCCGAGGACTTCGGGCTCCCGGACTCCGTGCCGGAGGGCTATCGCCGCATCGCGCCCGAGGCGTCCGTGTGCGAGATCCGTCTGGCGCTGTGCGGGGACCTGATGTACGGCGAGTACAGCAACCGGCTCGTCGCCGCGCATGCGCGGAGCGGCGGGCGCACCTTCCTGTCGCGATTCGCCCGGCAGCGGCGTGAAGCGGAGCCGGGGGTGTACGCCTGGCACTGTGCGGACGTTCCCTTCGCCTTCGGGAACATCGCCGACGAGAGAGTCCAGTTCCTGATCGGTGGTCCGCCGACTCCGGAGGACCACCGACTCTCGGCCCGGATGGTCGCGGCCTGGGCGGGATTCGCGGCCACCGGTGAACCGGGGTGGCAGCAGGTCGGCGACGTCTCGGGCGACGCGATCAGGATCTGGGGGGCGGCGGACCCTGCTGCGGGGCCCGACTTCTGGCGTGACGGCGAGGCTCTCCGCGAGCTGTGGAACACGTTCGCCTACTGCCCGGCGAGACCCTGAGACGGGCCCGTCGGCGCGGCCCCGCGATGTCATTGGCATGGACCTGCTAACGGTGCTCGGCTACAGTCCGGATCGGCACACTCTGAGAGCGCTCTCAAAAGAGTCGTCTCCCGGACGCCTGCTGTTCCTCCCCCACGTCGCCGGAACAACAGAAGGGCCAACACCATGAGACGCACCACGGCTTTACGCACAGCCCTGTCCGCCGTCCTCCTCGTCGGAGCCTGGGCGGGCGCAGGCTTCCCGTCCGCCTCGGCAGCGGACGCCCCTTCCGCCGAATTCCGCACCGCCACCGGCACGCCACAGGCGTCCGCCGGTCTGCTGGCCGCCATGCAGAAGGACCTCGGCCTGACGGAGAGCCAGGCCAGGGCGCGGCTCTCCGCGGAGAAGACGGCGACCGCCATACAGCCCGACGCGCAACGCGCCGCCGGGGCCTCGTACGGCGGTTCCTGGTTCGACCGGTCGACGGGCGGTCTCACGGTCGCCGTCACCAGCGAGAAGCAGGCAGCTGCCGTACGGGCGACGGGCGCCGCCGTCCGCCTGGTGACGCACACCGCGCGCAGCCTCGACGCCGCCAAGGCGCGGATCGACCAGCTCCCTGCGCCCGCCGGCGTCAGCAGCTGGCACGTCGACCCGGAGGCCAACAAGATAGTCGTGAACGTCGTCTCCTCGGCGCGGTCCGACAACGATGTCCGGAAGTTCGTCGAACGGGCCCGGGACGCCGGCCCCGTGGCCGTCGAGCGGATCGCCGAGGCGCCGCGGACCTTCTCCGCGGGGACGGTGGGCGGCGACCCCTACTACACGGGGAACGTCCGGTGCTCCATCGGCTTCTCCGTGTACGGCGGCTTCGTCACCGCCGGACACTGCGGACAGGCGGGCGCGTCCGTCAGCGGCTGGGACGGATCGGGGATAGGCAACTTCCAGGGATCCTCCTTCCCCGACAACGACTACGCCTGGGTCAGCGTGGGCAACGGCTGGTGGACCGTCCCCGTGGTCCTGGGCTGGGGCACCGTCTCCGATCAGCTGGTCCGTGGCTCTGCCGTGGCCCCGGTCGGCGCCTCGATCTGCCGCTCGGGCTCCACCTCGCACTGGCACTGCGGGAACGTGCTCGCCACCAACGAGACGGTGAACTACAGCCAGGGCGCGGTCCACGAGATGACCAAGACCAGTGTCTGCGCCGAACCGGGCGACTCGGGCGGATCCTTCATCAGCGGGGACCAGGCACAGGGCGTCACCTCGGGCGGGTGGGGCAACTGCAGTTCCGGCGGTGAGACCTGGCACCAGCCGATCAACGAGATCCTGAACCGGTACGGGCTGACGCTGCACACGGCCTGATCCAGGCCGACCGGTCCCGGGGGCCTGTCACGCGGAGCACACCGCTCCCGCGTGGCAGGCCCCCGGCGCGTGAGCCGGGCGGGTCACCGGGACCGGCCGGGGCAGCCGCGTCACCGCCCCGACAGCCCCACCTGGACAACCTCTGACCATGGCAGGGAAGGCGACCGGGATCTGGCACGGTCCACGGGACGTACACTCCACTCATGGGTCATACAGATGCGGTGAGGGAGTGCCTGCGACAGGTGCCTCACCTGCTGGGCCCCGCCGCTCCCCGGGCGCGCTGCCGCGCCCTGCACGGTCACGGCTGACCAGGACCTCACCGCAGCCGGCCGCACCGCGACGCACTCCCCGTCCCGGCCGCGCTCTCCCGCTCCGCCACCGGAGCCGTTCCACCCCCTTCGCTGCGCAGACCGCAGCACCCCGCACCATGCGCAGCTCCCGCGGCACGCCGTCGGCGATCCCACGACGGCGGCCGACGGGCCGAGCCGCATTTTCGAGAGGACCCCTGCATGAATCTGAGGGAGTTGCTGGCCGGTCACGATCACGAGGTCCTCCTCGGTGATCCGGAGACCCCGATCACCGCAGGAGCCTGCTTCGACGCCCATCGCGTCGTGCCCGGTTCGCTGTACATCGCCGTGCCCGATCACCGTGAGGGCGGTCCCGAGGCCGTCGGCCCGGCACTGGCGCGCGGAGCCGTCGCCGTGCTCCTGGAGAGCGAGGCACCGGAGATCCTGGCGGCCGTGCGGGCCGCGGCCACCGGTGCGTGCGTGGTGCGGGTGGCGGACGCGCGGACCGCGGCGGCAGTCGTCACATCCCGGTACTTCGGAGAACCCGGCCGGTCCATGGACATGGTTGCCGTCACCGGCACCAACGGGAAGACCTCGGTCTCGTACATGGTGGAATCCGTACTGAGGATCGCCGAGGGCGCGAAAGTCGGTGTGATCGGCACGGCCGGCAGCCGGATCGGTGACGAACTCATCCCGATGCCCCGCTCGGTCCTGACCACGCCGGAGTCGCCGGACTTCCAGTACCTCCTCGGACACATGCGCGACCAGGACGTCGGCACCGTGGTTCTGGAGGCCACCTCGATGGGCCTGCTGCACCACAGGGTGGACCGTGCCTTCCTCGACGTGGGCATCTTCACCAACCTCACCCAGGACCACCTGGACGACCACGGCACCATGGAGCACTACCGCGACGCCAAGCTCCGCCTCTTCCAAGGGCTGTGCCGCAGCGCCGTCGTCAACGCGGACGACCCGGTGGGGGCCGCGATCGTGCCGACGATGCCGGGCATGGTCACCACATACGGAATCGACGCGCCGGCCGACTACCGTGCCACGGACCTGAGCATGAACGCCTTCGGTACCCGCTTCACCCTCCACCACGAAGGCGACAAGTATCCGGCGGCGATCCCGGTGCCGGGGCGCTTCTCGGTTTCCAACGCACTCGCCTCCGTGGCGGCCTGCCACCTCCTGGGACACGACCTCGCCGGGCTTGTGGCCGCGCTCGACCGGATGCCTCCGGTCCCTGGGAGGCTCGAACGGTTCGAGACGCCGCGGGGCACAGCGGTGATCGTGGACTACGCCCACTCCCCGGACTCCCTCGACAAGGTGCTCAGCGCCGTACGGGACTTCGCCCGGGGCCGGGTCATCACCGTGTTCGGCTGCGGGGGAGACAGGGACGTCACCAAGCGGGCGCGGATGGGCGAGATCGCCGGGTCCCGATCCGACCTGTGCGTCCTGACGTCCGACAACCCCCGGTACGAGGACCCCGAGGCGATCATGGACCAGATCACGCCGGGCCTCAGGGCCACGGGAACGAGGTTCGAACGCCGCGCGGACCGGCGCGAGGCGATCGCCTTCGCCCTGTCGGCCGCCGGCCCCGACGACATCGTCCTGGTGGCGGGCAAGGGCAGCGAGCCCTACCAGATCGTCGGCGAACAGCTCATCCCCTTCAGCGACATGGCCACGGTTCGAGAACTCGCCGCCCTCCAGCACTGACAGCCGGCGCTCTGCGACCGCCGCAGAGCGCCGCCTTCCGCAGGAGTGAGATCAGGCCAGCCTCAGATCGATGAAAGGCACGCTGTCACCCGGCAGTACATACCGCTCGGTCTCGACGAATCCACGGCCGAGCGCGAAGCGCAGCCCCTCCGGGTTGGACTCCAGAACACAGGTCTCGATCACCTCGGCGCCGACCGCGCGCGCCGCCGCCAGGCCGCTCTCGTACAACTGCCCGCCGAACCCCTTGCCGCGGTGGTCCGGCAGCACCCGTGCGATCACGGTGGCCGTCGTAGTGCTGCTGGTAGGCGGCCGCACGGTCGAGCAGCCCACCGGGACTTCGCCGAGATACGCCACGGCGAGCCGGTTGCGACCGGAGCGTTCGCGTACGTCCGCGAACGACAGCACTGCCGTGGGAATGATCGCGTTGTGGACGTACTGCCAGTCCTGGAGCATGGCGTCGCCATCCACAGGCTCGATACTCAGTTCGGTCATCGCAGCAGGAAACCGCGAGAGCGCCCATGCGTCAACTCGCGCGCCCCTCGGCAGGGATGGGACAGCCCGGCGGCCCGTCTCCGCAGCCTGGACGGACTCCCCGGAGAAACATGTTGCAGCGCGCCGGATCCGGCTGAGAGGCTCCGGGCCATGCCCGACAACCGATCAAGCTCCAGCCATGGCGTGGCCGCCCTCTTCTCCCAGGGGCGGCTGACGACGATCCCGCGCAAGACCGCCCGTCGCGAACAACTCCTCGAACACCTCGCGGAAACGCTGTTCCAGTCCGACCGGACATACACCGAACGCGAAGTGAACGACGCTCTCCTCACCGTTCACGACGACTGTGCGGCGCTTCGCCGCTATATGGTCATCGGCGGCCTGCTGGCCCGGACCAAGGACGGCGTCAGCTACCGGCGTCTTGCGCGACCGGTGGTGTGACGGTGTGACGGCCCGGCCGGGGGCTGCCCGCCGCCCCGCCGGAGGAGCCGCGGCCCCTCGCGGGACCGCCGGTCGTGGCAGTCGGTGTGGCTCGGCTCGGATTCCTCGTGCGGCCGCGGAAGGGTGGGCGATGCTCAGCTTCCCTTCAGGACCCGTGTCAGAGACCGAGCGCCCACGCGTTGAAACCCGCCCGCTTCGCGTGTGCGGTCAGCTCCGGGACCCGCGCGGCGCGCAGACACACCACGGGGTAGCAGTCCGACTCGATGTCGAGTACGACGAGCGCCGCACCGACATCCCTGTAGTGCCGCCCGCAGGCATTCAGGAACTCATCGGTCGGCAGGAGCATCTCCTTCTCCTCGACCAGCACCCAAGGGTCCACGGAGGGGCGCGAGTCGAGCCCGTTCAACTGGGACCGGACCTCCTGGGAGCCCTCTTTCCAGTCGAACTCCGCGAGCCGCCGGTGGTCAGCCAGGGCATCGATGAGCGCTATCCAGGCGAGATTCGGCACCGCTTCGTCGATACCCCGGTCCGCCAGTCGGTCGGCGTGGTCGTGCACATACGCCTCGGGGCGGTCGAACGCGTGCAGCACCCGCTCGGTGACTGCCCGGTGGGCGGGCGCGAGCAGCGCAGCCGCAGCTGTGAGCGACGTACGGACGTCGTCGGGTCCGGACATGGAGAGACGCTCCTTCGGCAGGTGTGGGACTGCGTCGGACAAGTGAGAACAGGACACCCGGCCCGGTGCCTTGAGAAGAACCCTGCCACAGGGGTATGACAACGGGCCGGGGAACAGGCCCGGGCCGACTTCGACGACGTGTCGACGACCGGGCCCCGAGCCCGAATCAGTCGTCGAGGACGCCGATGTCGATCCCACCGAGCCGGTCCGGGTCCGCGATCACGTCGATCTCGGTGATCAGGCCGTCCACCATGGTGAAGCCGAGAACCAGACGCAGCCGCCCCTGCGGCGCCATCGCCAGCGCGACCGCACCGTCGACGAGCGCGACCCCGGTGAACAGTGCGCGACCCGTGGCCGCCATCGCACCCTTCGCCACGGTGTGGGCACCCCGGACCACGACGGGCTCGGGGGTGGGAATGACGGACCGGTCGGCGTGCAGCACGACATCGGGGTGCAGCAGCGCGACCAGCGCGTCGAAGTCCCCACCGCGGGAGGCGGACAGGAAGGCCTCGACGACGCGTCTGCGACGGGACAGATCCGCATCCGGCGACGTGGAGCCGCCCTTCACCCGTCGACGGGCTCGGCTCGCGAGCTGCCGGGCGGTGTCCGCGGAACGGTCGATCAGCGGGCCGATCTCGGCGAACGGCACCGCGAACATGTCATGCAGCACGAACGCGAGGCGTTCCGCCGGAGTCAGCCTGTCGAGCACCACGAGGAGGGCCAGCCCGACGGAGTCGGCGAGCATGGCCTCCTGCTCCGGGGCATTCCCCTCGTCATGGCCAGGGGGCCGGTCGTACGCGTCGAGAGAGTCCTCACGCCGGGTACGGCGAGTGCGTAGCGTGTTCAGGCAGACCCGGCCCACCACCGTGGTCAGCCACCCGGTGAGGTTCTGCACATCACTGACGTCGGCCTGAGCAGCCCTCAGCCAGCACTCCTGAACCGCGTCTTCGGCCTCACTTGCCGAACCCAGCATCCGGTACGCCACCGCTTTCAGGTGGCTCCTGTCCGCCTCGAACCGTTCGGCCGGCACAGTACGGTCATCCATGGGTTACGTTCCTCCGTCGGCGGGTTTCCGCTGAAGCTCACCCCGAGAAACTACTGGTGCGCCGACGCCTGTCTGCCGGCGGATCCGCAGGACGCTGCTCAGACCCCGGCTGCCCGTGCCGCCTCGTACACCTCGGTGGCCACGTCGACGAGCTCCGACGCGTCACGAAGCGTGCCCTGGAGGTCGAGCATGATCTCCGGAACCCCTGTGGCGGCGTGTGCGACGAGATCCTCGACGATCTGCGCGGCATTGCCGTGGAAGGGACGCCGGCCCGCGCAGGGCACCGCCGCCGCGCTGTACCGCGCGTTGGCACGGGCGCAGACACCGAGCGCACGCGTGCGGCCCCGTTCGGCGGCGAGGTCCCGCACCCGCTGCCACTGCTCGGACAGCTGAGAGGCACCCATGGCGACGGGCATCCACCCATCGGCCCGGTCGACCAGACGGCGCGTGGCCCGGGGGCTGTTCGCGGGCAGATAGACGGGGATGGGACGAGCCGGTTTCGGTCCCACCTCGGAGGGAGCGATCGTGGTCAGATTCCCCTTGTACGAGACGGGGTCCGGCCCCCAGACGGCCTCGCACACGTCCAGCAGCTCGTCCAGGACGGCGCCGCGCTTCTCGAAGGGGGCGACGGAGGCGGCAGCGTACTCGTCCAGGGACCACCCCGTCCCGAGTCCGGCGATCACGCGGCCCCCGCTGGCGGCGTCGAGCGTGGCCAGTGAACGGGCGAGCTGGAAGGGCACATGCAGAGGGGCGACAAGAACACTGGTGCCGAGCCGGGCCCGCTCGGTGGCCGCGGCGGCCAGCGTCAGCGTGATCAGCGGATCGGCGACACTGCGGTAGTGATCGGGCCAGGCCAGCCCAGGAATGCCGTAGAGACCCTGGGCCGCGGGCTCGGGGAACAGAACGCGTTCGAACACCCAGAGGCTCTCGTACCCGGCTGCTTCCGCGGCGCGCGCCACGACGGCGACGTCGCGGCCGATGTCGTACTGCTTCATCTGCGGCAGGCCAAGCCCGAGCGCGACCGGCATACGTGTACTCCCTCTGGGCGACGTGATCAGGTAACTACCCTACGGCAGAGGTCTTTTGACGCAATGATCAAGAGTAGGCAGCGCCGGAGCACCGGTGTCCAGAGAGTCGACGGGGACGCCGGAATCACCGTCCGCATGGCGCGCGTGGGCCCCCGAGGATCCCGCCGGCGGCCTCATCTCCGTCGAGGGCCGTTTCCGTGGTGACGATCTCCGTGGCGAACAGCCCGCTGTCACGCCGCGGTTGACCGGGAACGCCGGGCTCACGCGACACAGGTGGTCACGGGACCCGCTGTGATGGCATACGGTAGGGATCACAACGACGCGGGGTGGAGCAGCTCGGTAGCTCGCTGGGCTCATAACCCAGAGGTCGCAGGTTCAAATCCTGTCCCCGCTACTGTCGAGGCAGGCCCGGAACTCAGGTTCCGGGCCTGCCTCATTTCACGTACCGGCCGGAGCCTTCCAGGGCGTGTCGCTGTCTGCAGCGGCGGCAAGCCACCTGAAGGCCGGTCGTGCAGGATGCTCGTCGCCCGCGAGTCACCGGAGCGGCCGGTCAGCCTCGTAGACCGGACAGGTCCTCCTCGCTGAGAACGAGCTCGTTCGCCGCGAGGTTCTCCTCCAGGTGATCGAGCGAACCGGTGCCGGGAATCGCCAGCACTGCCGGCGACGACGCCATCAGTGCGGCGATTCGCACCTGGGCGGCGGTGGCGCCCAGGCGTGCTGCGACCTTGCCGAGTCGTTCGGTGTCGAGTGGGGTGATGCCACCGCCGAGCGGGAAGTACGGCACGTACGCGATTCCCGCTTCCTCACATTCGGCGAGCAGCCCGATGCCATCGGTGTGCTGGTTCTGCACCGCGGTGACGGGTGCGATCGCCCGGGCCTCGGCGAACTGGGCGGCGTCGACATTGCTGACCCCCAGGTGACGGATCAGCCCCTCCTCCCGGAGCCCGGCCAGTACCGCGAAGCGTTCCGCGATCGACTCGCCGCCGGGTCCGGTCATGCCACCCACCCGCAGGTAGACCAGGTCGAGCCGGTCCAGGCCGAGGGCGCGCAGATCCGCCTCGACCAGGGAGCGCAGTTGACCGGGTGCCGCCTGCCCGCTCGGCACACCATTCGGCCCGGGCAGCGGCCCGACCTTCGTCGCAATCACCAGATCGTCACGGTAGGGAGTCAGGGCCGTACGGATCAGCTCGTTCGCCCGTACCGTTCCTCTGCCGTAGAAGCCTGCCGTGTCGATGTGGTTCACACCCAGCTCCACCGCGCGCCGCAGTACTGCGAGGCCGGTCTCGGGGGCTCGCGGCGGACCGTCGAAGGTGCCCGTCGCCAGCCGCATCGCGCCGAAGCCGAGGCGGTGGATGGTCAGGTCCCCGCCGAGGGAGAAAGTCTTGATCGTCATGAGGTTCATGGTGTCCGCAGGCAGGAGTACCGGCGAGCTCGTGGCAGGTTGATGCCAGACTGGCGAGGTGCGGAATGAACAGATGTTCTCAGTCCAGGGGGACGCGGAGCTGATCGCGCGTGCCGGCCATCTCTTCGCGTCCGCGAGCAGCGAGTTCCTGTGTGCTGCCCGGGACCTCGACACCTGGTCGCAGCCGGAGGCGAGGGCCGCGATCCAGCTCCGGATGCGTGCTGTGGATGCCCCGGCCTTCACTTCCCGCAAGCTGCTCAGCCCGGTGGCCCTCGCCGACGAGGAGGCCCGCGCGCACCTGCGGCTGGTGCAGAGCAAGGGGGCCCTCGTCCGGATCAGCGGGGCGCCGCTGCCGCACGAGACGATCATCATCGACCGGCGGGTGATGATCCTTGCAGGACGGGAGACGCCCACGGGCCGTGAGTACAGCGTGACGACATCGCAGACCATGGTTGACGGGGTGCACTCGCTGCTCACGGCGGTCTGGGACAACTCCGTCGAACTCGACACCTATCTGCGCAGCGACGTCCCTCATCTCGACGACGAGAGCCGCACGATCCTCAGAGCCCTTGGTTCGGGACTCACCGACGAAGCGGCGGCCAGACGGCTCGGCGTCTCGCTGCGTACCTACCGGCGGCGCGTGGCCGAGCTGATGGCCGCACTCGAGGCCGGCTCGCGCTTCCAGGCCGGGCTGCGCGCGGGCGAGCTGGGGCTGCCTCGCTGAGGGCTGTCCCGCCATTCCTGGCGGGCCGGTCGAGCGCGTGAGGCGCAGGGCCGAAGCGCAGCCCCCGTGCACGCGTACGGCGGCGCTGAGCGTCATGAGCAGGCGGCTGTCCGCCACAGGGTTCGGCCCGGGCGCCGGGCGCTCAACGGCGGTGACCTCAAGGTCGTCCATCCGGTGGCGCAACCGGGCGGGCATGACCTGCCGCACGGTGTTCAGCGCGCGTCCCGCGGTTTCCTCGATTCCGGCACCCGAGGTCGCGGCGGTCCGAAGAGCGATGGCCAGAACGACCGCCTGCTCGTCGTCGAACAGCAGCGGCGGCAACTCCCGTACCCGCGCCGAGCCCGTACCCGGCGTCGGGCCCTGAAGACGAGTGCGGGACAGCCCAGCTCGCTCAGCCGGTCCACATCGCGGCGGACCGTCCACGCACTGACGTGCAGTCGCTCGGCCGGCAACCCGCCCGGCCACTCCCTGCGGGCCTGGAGCAGGACAGCAGCGACAGCGGTCGCACTGATGTCTTCGGCATGCCTCCCGTACTGCCCGGAGAAGCGGCCATAACCTGACCGCTTTCCCGGAACTGTTGCCTCGTGCCGAACGACAAGAACCACCGGAAAGGCCTGATCACGATGACCGCCCCCACCACGCCCCGCTCCGATGCCGATGCCGAGCGCGTCGACCTGCTTGCCGCGCTCGCGACGGCACGAGCGGCTCTGATCGCCACGTCCCGCGGACTCGACGACGAGCAGGCGGGCGAGAGCCCGACAGCCAGTGCGCTGTGCCTCGGCGGGCTGATCAAGCACGTCGCGTCCACCGAGGAGAGCTGGATGCGCTTCGCGGTCTCGGGTCCCTCGGCGATGAGTCACGATCTGCCCGAAGGCGTCACCTGGGCAGACCTCGCCGCCGGGACCGCCCGCGAGATCCCGCAGTGGGTCACCGACCACGAGAACGAATTCCGGATGCTGCCCGGCGACACCCTCGCCGGGGTCGTCGCCCGCTACGAGCAGGTCGCAGCCAGGACCGAGGAGACCATTGCCTCGGTTCCCGACCTGTCGGTGTGCCACCCGTTGCCGGAAGCACCGTGGTACGAGCAGGGGGCGGTGCGCAGTGTGCGCCGGGTCCTGCTGCACGTCATCGCCGAAACCGCCCAGCACGCCGGGCACGCGGACATCCTGCGCGAGACGATCGACGGCCGGACAGCCACGTGACCCAGGACGGCCCCGACCGGGCCCGCTCAGGACCCGGTGCCGGCTGTGCGCCGACGCACGCTCCTGGCCCACGACCGACGTCCGAGGAACCGACCGACAGGAGCGGAACCACCGTGAAACCGCGCGAGCCCCGACTCGATCGGTTGAGCGGCGGGCCGCTACGCGCACCCCATACGTCGGCCCGCACCGTTTCGGCCGCTCATGTCAACAGGAGTCGATTCGCGCCTCCGGGAGACGGGCGAGGATGGCCGAGACGGTCTCGTCAGCGGTCTGCTCCGAACTGTCCAGCCACAATCCGATGTCCGGCGTGTCCACGCGCAACGACCGGTCGAGCGCACCGACCGTCCAGACCCCGTAGCCGGTCTTGGGCCGTCCGGCCTCTCTGCTGCGCACCGCTGCCTTGGAGGGAGCCAGCACGACGACGTACAGAGGGCGGGTGCGTACCCCGCCCACATATCTGAGCAGGTCCTCGCCCAGGATGATGTCCTGGACAACCGCGGTCCAGCCATCGGACGCGTAGGCGTCGGCAACCAGTGCCGAGAGACGGTAGCGGAGTTCCAACTGAGCCCTGGCCTCCGCAGTTTCCTCCGGCAGCAGTTCCTCGCGGCCGGAGACCACCATCCGCCGGAACGCGTCGCCACGCACATGCACGGCCCGTGGCAGGCGCCCACAGAGCAGCTCGGCCACCGTGGACTTACCCGACGCCATCACACCGGTGATGAGGACAACCGCAGAATCCAGTTCCTCCACGCCGCTCCCTTGGCCCATGGATGATGTCCGCCCCAATCATGCACGGCCCGCCCGTCCTTGTGCTGCCCCGCGGCCTGGGCACTGTCCGGCGAATCATGGGCCGAGCCAGGGACGGCCGGACCGAGGCGAGGGCCGGCCAGTGCCCTATTCGTGTTGACCGCCCCCGGCAGGCAGTGCTGGAGTCGGTGCGTGGACAGCATCCCCGCCAACCGGCGGCTCTGGAACCGGATCAGCGACGCCTACCAGCACGAGCACGACCCGCAAATCGGCGCCACACCCCGGCTGTGGGGCATGTACTCCATCCCCGACGCGCACCTGCACGCCCTGGGCGACGTCGCCGGCAAGCGCGTCCTCGAACTCGGCTGCGGCGCCGGGCAGTGGTCCAGGGCGCTCGCCGCCGAGGGTGCCACGGTGGTTGGGCTCGACCTGTCCGAGGCCCAACTCGACGCAGCGGCCCGCGCGATGGGAGTGGTCCGCTACCCGCTGGTGCAAGGCGCCGCCGAACAACTCCCCTTCGCCGACGACAGCTTCGACCTGGTGTTCTGCGACTTCGGTGGGCTCAGCTGGGCGCCCCCGCAGCTGGCCGTCCCGGAGGCCGCACGCGTCTTGGGCCGAGGCGGGCGCCTGGTGTTCAACGTCGCCAGCCCATGGTTCGAAGCTTGCTACGACGAAGCCGCCAGCCGCGTGACCACGACGCTGCAGCAGGACTACTTCGGGCTGAACACCATCGCCGAAGGCGGCGGCGCGATCAGCTATCAGCTCACCTACGGCGACTGGGTGAAGGTCCTGCGCGGCGCGGGTCTCATCATCGACGACCTCATCGAGCCGCGGCCCGAACTCGGAACAACCAACGGCTACAACGAAACCGACCCTCCCGACTGGGCACACCGCTGGCCGGCGGAACTGCTCTGGGTAACCCACAAACCGTAGGTTCCGCCGCGCCGAGACGTGAAGGCATCTCCTCCCCGGGCAGGCTTGGGCACTGTCCGGCGGATCATGGTCGGAGCCACAGACGGATGGCGGCTGTGGTGACGGTGCCGTGGAAGACGCAGGCACGTTTGTCGTAGCGGGTGGCGACGGCTCGGAAGTGCTTGAGCCGGTTGACCGTGCGCTCGACCTCGCTGCGGCGGCGATGGATTTCCTTGGGGAAGCCAGTGGGCGACACCACCGCCCCGACGAGGGAATCGGACGGTCTCGGGGCGGCCTGACCTGCAAGATCCACCTCGCCGGTCTTCGGCCTCGTTCCTTCGGCAGCGGACACCCGGCGCAGAGCGAGGGGGCTGCAGTTCGCTCGGCGACACGGGGCCTGGGGGCAGTGCCGAGATCAGGTGTCGCTGGAACCATGAGGGGCATGGAAACGCTCAGCAACTCCGAAATTCTCGCCGAGATCGCGGGAGGGCTCCAGGACTGGCGCAAACTGGCCCAGCCCCTCGCTGCTCGGTACCGGGCCGCGGACGCCGTGGCCGGTGCCGCGTTCGTGGCCGCGGTCGCGCAGGCGGGCGCCGCCGTCGGCCACGACGTACCGGTGATCACGCTGGGGAACGGCAACATCGACCTGACGCTGTTCAGCGTCGACGAAGCCGGTGGCCGGTGGATCACTTCCAAGGACCTCGAACTGGCCGGTGCCATCAGCCTGCTGGCCCACGATCTCGGCCTGGTCGCCGCTCCTGGCGAGGTGGCACAGCTCGAGCTGGCCCTCGACACCGCCGACTATGCGGCGGCAGGTCCCTTCTGGGCGGCGTTGCTGAGCGCCGACGCCGGCCGTGCCGTTCTCGATTCGGTCTTCGACGTGAAGAACCGTGTCCCCAGCGTGTGGTTTCAGCAGACCGACGCCCACCGCACCCCGCGTCAACGCTGGCACATGGATCTGTGGCTCGCTCCCGAAGTGGCGGCTGAGCGCATCGCCGCCGCCGTTGCCGCAGGCGGCACAGTGGTCGATGACTCCGAGGCCCCTGCGTTCACCGTGCTCGCCGACCCGGAGGGCAACAAGGCATGTGTGTGCACGGCGCTCGGGCGTGACTAAGGGCTGCCCGTAGATCAGTCGGCCCTCTCGCTGGCAGGAGGGAGATCCCGACGGCTCGACCGGGGCCGGCAACAGCCTGTCGTCGCCTCCTCTTCCATCATCGAGCCCGATGGCTGAGCGCTGAAGCGGCAGCCTGCTCCCGCCGCCGGACCGACTGCATCAGGCGGCGGCCTCGGAGCAGGGGTTCGGACGGTGAAAACTCGGCTGCGCGCGTGATCCCGTCTCCGCATACTGGGCGGACTCCGACTCCCCAGCCCCGAAGGAACTCTCCAGCGTGCAGGCCGCCGTCACCGTCACCCCCGCCCAGATCCCCGAGCTGCTGCTGGGGCTGGCGACCGTGCGCCCCGTGTTCCTCTGGGGAGCGCCCGGGATCGGGAAGTCGTCGCTCGTGCGGAAGTTCGCCGATTCGCTGGGAATGGAGTGTGTCAGTCTCCTCGGGACGCAGCTCGCACCGGAGGACCTGATCGGCGTGCCGCAGATCCGCGACGGACGTTCGGTGTTCTGCCCGCCCGAGGGCATCGCCCGAGACGAGCCCTACTGCCTCTTCCTCGACGAGCTCAACGCCGCCACCCCCGACGTCCAGAAGGCCTTCTACTCGCTGATCCTGGACCGGCGGATCGGATCGTACGAGCTTCCCGCCGGCTCGATCGTCATCGGGGCCGGTAACCGTGCCACGGACAACGCGCTGGCGAGGCCCATCGCGTCCGCGCTGGTCAACCGGCTCACCCATGTCCACTTGCGGGCCTCAGCAGAGGACTGGCTGGTGTGGGCAGGGGAGAACGGCGTTCATCCATGGGTGACGGACTATCTCGTCGACCGCCCCGACCACCTGTGGTCGCAGCCGCCCAAGACCGAGGAAACGTTCTCCACACCCCGTTCCTGGCACATGCTCTCCGACGCCCTGCACTCCTTCGGGCCGGACATCGACGAGGAGACGCTGAAGGTCATCGTGCACGGCACGCTCACCCCCGCCCATGCCGTCTCCTTCTGCGGCTACGCGAAGATCGTGCGCCACTCCTTCGGTATCGAGGCGATCCTCAAGGGCGGTGCCTCATGGCCCGCCCGGCTCGAGGACCGTGACCTGCTGTACTACCTGGCCGAGGCGTTCCGCGGACGGCTCGTGAAGGAGTTGCCGCAGCGCAGGGAACACGTCTCGGAGTCCCTGCGGCAGACGGCCTACCGGGCCAAGTCACTGCTCGTGCAGCTTGCCGAGATCTCCGTCGAGGTCGCGCAGACCGTCATCGCGGACGACGCCGACGGCCAGCCGGTGCTGCCCGCCTGGTTCCTCGTCGATGCCGCACGCGACATGCCGAGGCTGGTCGAGGCCCGGCGATGAAGGCCGCCACCGGCCGCCGGGCCAACGACAAGGGCGGCAAGGGCGGGAGGGCCGGCAAGGGTGGCGCGTCCGACGCGGCCGCCGAGGCGTTCGCCGCCGGGCTCGCCATGGCCAAACGCAACCCCGCTTTCGCCGCCGTCGAGGCATCCGTATGCAGACAGGCTGACTGCGACCTGACTCCGGGCGGGGGACTGGCCGCCGTCACGTCCAACGGCACCGTCCACCTCCACCCCACCAAGCGGGCCGATCCGGCCGAGTGGGCCTGGGCCCTGGCCCACTGCCTGCTTCATCTGGGCTTCGGTCACGTGCCGGCCTCCGCCGACGACCCGCGTGAGCAGCCCGACCGGTTCGACCTCGCCGCGCGCTGCGTGGTCGTCAACCGCTTTCTGCTCACCCACCCGACCGGCCGTCCTCCCACCGACCAGCCGGTCTCCTATCCCGGTGGTGACGAGGAGCAACTCGCCGCACGCTGGCGCCGCGACGGCATCCCGGCTCTGTACGAGCACTGCGGAACCGCCGGAGAGCACCCGGACCAGGTCCTCACCACCTGGAAGTCCTGGAACAACTCCGCCGTCCCGGACTGGGAGACGGCCTTCGCGCGCGCCCTCACCCGCAGCGTCTCCGCAGCCATGGACGTTGCGGGCGGCCGCCGCGACAGTGTCACCGGAGTGCGTGCACCGCAGCAGCCCTGGGACCGGGCCCTGAACTGGTTCGTCTCCTCCTACCCCCTGCTCGGCGGGCTCGCCGCCGGACTCACCGTCGTCGCCGACGCCGAACTGGCCAGGTCACAGGGCATCGCCATCGCCGCGGTGAGCTCCGTGGCGGGCGAGATCTACATCAACCCGCTGCGGGCGCTGACCGGCGAGGTATGGCGCTTCGTCCTCGCACACGAGATGCTGCACGCCGCGCTGCGTCACGGCGAACGCCGCGGCGGCCGAGACCCGTTCCTCTTCAACGTCGCGGCGGACTACGTCGTCAACGACTGGCTCGTCCAGATGCGCGTCGGCGACATGCCCGAAGGACTGCTGTACGACCCCGGCCTGCGCGGGTTGTCCGCCGAGGAGGTGTACGACCGCATCGCGGGCGACCTGCGGCAACGGCGCCGCCTCGCCACCCTGCGCGGCAGGGGTGCCGGTGACATCCTCGGCGAGCCACTGCCGCACGCCGAGGCCCGCGCGTACACGGATCTGGACGAGTTCTACCGGCGCGGGCTGGTCCAGGGCTTCGACCTTCACCAGTTCGGCGAGCGCGGTCGCCTGCCTTCCGGACTCATCGAGGAGATCCGGGCACTGGCCCACCCGCCCGTGCCATGGGACGCGGGACTCGCCCGCTGGTTCGACGAGTACGTCCCGCGGCCCGA
Organism: Streptomyces sp. NPDC087901; assembly: GCF_044742205.1. Lineage (NCBI taxonomy): Bacteria > Bacillati > Actinomycetota > Actinomycetes > Kitasatosporales > Streptomycetaceae > Streptomyces > Streptomyces sp. NPDC087901. Next base: position 42,700 of record NZ_JBIUUC010000005.1, on the reverse strand, counting down.
GCCCGTACGCTCCTACGCGCGCCCGGCGCGGCGGCAGGCGTCGACCCCCGACATCCCGCGCGCCGGCCGGTACTTCCCCCCGCAGGAGACGGCGCGCTGCACCTTCGGCGTCGTACTGGACACCTCCGGCTCGATGAACAGCACGCTGCTCGGCAAGGCGCTCGGCGCCATCGCCTCGTACGCGGAGGCACGCGACGTACCCGCGGCGCGCGTCGTCTTCTGCGACGCGGCACCGTACGACGCCGGCTACCTGCCGCCGGCCGAGATCGCCGGCCGGGTACGCATCCGCGGCCGCGGGGGCACCGAACTCCAGCCGGGCGTCGACCTGTTGCAGGGGGCCGACGACTTCCCGCCGACGGCCCCGCTGCTCCTGATCACCGACGGCCGGTGCGACACCCTGCGGATCAGGCGCGAGCACGCCTTCCTGATCCCGCAGGGTGCCTCGTTGCCGTTCACTCCGCGCGGACCGGTGTTCAGGCTGAGGTGAGACAGGCCCTCAGGGCCCGCCCGACGTGCGGGCGGGCCCTGCGCGTCAGGCGATCTCGATGAGCAGGTCACCGGCCTCGACCTGCTGCACCTTGCCGATCGCCAGCCGCCGAACCGTCCCCGCGGCCTGCGCGGTGATCGATGCCTCCATCTTCATCGCCTCGATGGTCGCGACCGTCTGACCAGCCGACACCGAAGCACCCTCCTCCACCTGGAGCGTCACGACGCCGGCGAACGGCGCGGCGACATGGCCCTCGTTGCCGCGGTCCGCCTTCTCCGCCGCCTTCACATCGGTCGCCACGGACTTGTCCCGTACCGAAACCGGCCGCAACTGCCCGTTGAGGGTGGCCAGTACGCTCCGGAAGCCGCGCTCGTCCGCCTCGGAGATGGCTTCCAGCTCGATCAGCAGCGTGACACCGGGATCGAGCGTGACGGTGTGCTCGGTCTCCGTCTCCAGGCCGTACAGGAAGTCCTGCGTCGGCAGCACGGACGTGTCACCGTACGCCTCGCGGTGGGCTTCGAACTCCTTCGTCGGACCGGGGAACAGAAGCCGGTTCAGGGTCGCGCGCGGCGACTCCCGCAGCGCTGCGAGGTCCTCCTCCGACAGGTGCGGCGTCTGAGCCTTGGCCGGCCGGCCCTGCAGCGCGCGGGTACGGAAGGGCTCCGGCCATCCGCCGGGCGGGTCGCCCAGCTCACCCCGCAGGAATCCGATCACGGAGTCCGGTACGTCGAACTTGCCGGGGTCCGACTCGAAGTCCGACGCCTCGACCCCCGCGCCCACCAGATGCAGCGCCAGGTCGCCGACCACCTTCGACGATGGCGTCACCTTCACCAGCCGGCCGAGCATGCGGTCGGCCGCGGCGTAGCAGTCCTCGATGAGTTCGAAGCGGTCGCCCAGGCCGAGGGCGATGGCCTGCTGGCGCAGGTTGGACAACTGTCCGCCGGGGATCTCGTGGTGGTAGATCCGGCCTGTCGGCGAGGCGAGTCCGGATTCGAAAGGGGCGTACACCTTGCGGGTCGCCTCCCAGTAGGGCTCCAGGTCGCCGACCGCCTGGAGGGAGAGGCCGGTCGCGCGCTCCGTGTGGTCGGTGGCGGCCACCAGCGCCGACAGCGGCGGCTGGCTGGTGGTGCCGGCCATGGAGGCGACCGCCGCGTCCACGGCGTCCACGCCCGCGTCGATCGCGGCGATCAGCGTGCCGAGCTGCCCGCCCGCGGTGTCGTGGGTGTGCAGGTGGACCGGCAGGTCGAACCGTTCGCGCAGCGCGGTGACGAGGGTACGGGCCGCCGGCGGGCGCAGCAGCCCGGCCATGTCCTTGATGGCGAGGACATGGGCACCCGCCTCCACGATCTGTTCTGCGAGACGCAGGTAGTAGTCCAGCGTGTACAGGGTCTCGGCGGGGTTCGAGAGGTCCGCGGTGTAGCAGAGGGCGACTTCGGCGACCGAGGTGCCGGTGGCGCGGACGGCGTCGATGGCCGGGCGCATCTGGGACACGTCGTTGAGCGCGTCGAAGATCCGGAAGATGTCCATTCCGGTGGTCGCGGCCTCGGCGACGAACGCCTCGGTGACCTCGGTGGGGTACGGCGTGTAGCCGACCGTATTGCGACCGCGCAGCAGCATCTGCGTACAGATGTTCGGCACCGCCTCCCGCAGCTTGGCCAGCCGCTCCCACGGGTCCTCGGCCAGGAAGCGCAGCGCCACGTCGTAGGTGGCCCCGCCCCAGCACTCGATGCTCAGCAGCTGTGGCACGGTCTGGGCGACGTGCGGGGCGACGGCCAGCAGGTCGCGGGTACGGACCCGGGTGGCCAGCAACGACTGATGGGCGTCGCGGAAGGTGGTGTCGGTGACGGCGACGGCCGACTGGGCCCGGAGTTCGGCGGCGAAGGCCTCCGGACCGATGGCCGCGAGGCGCTGCCGCGACCCTGCCTGAGGCGTACCGGCCGGCAGGACGGGCAGCTTCTCGGCGGGGTCGATCACGGCGGGCCGGGGACCGTACGGCCGGTTGACGGTGGTCTCCGCGAGATAGCCCAGCATGCGGCTGCCCCGGTCGGCCGACGGGCGGGCCCGGATCAGCTCCGGGTGTTCCTCGATGAAGCTGGTCGTGATGTGCCCCGCCCGGAAGTCGGGCTGGTCCAGCACGGCCCCCAGGAACGGCAGGTTGGTCGCCACCCCGCGGATCCGGAACTCCGCGATCGCCCTGCGCGCCCGGCGGGCCGCGTTGGTGAAGTCATGCCCGTGACAGGTCAGTTTGACCAGCATCGAGTCGAAGTGTGCCGAGACCTCGGCGCCGGTGTGCACGGTTCCGCCGTCCAGCCGGACGCCGGGTCCGCCGGGGGAGCGGTAGGCGGAGATGGTGCCGGTGTCCGGCCGGAACCCGTTGGCCGGGTCCTCCGTCGTGATGCGGCACTGCAGGGCGGTGCCGTTGAGTGTGATGTCGTCCTGCGTGAGATGGAGGTCGGGCAGCGTCATGCCGGCGGCGATGCGAAGCTGTGCGATCACCAGGTCGCGGCCGGTGACCTGTTCGGTGACGGTGTGCTCGACCTGGATGCGCGGGTTCATCTCGATGAAGACGTGGTTGCCGCGCTCGTCGACGAGGAACTCGACGGTGCCCGCGTTCACGTATCCGATGTGGCGCGCGAAGGCGACGGCGTCGGCACAGATCCGGTCCCGCAGGTCCGGGTCCAGGTTCGGGGCGGGTGCGATCTCGACGACCTTCTGGTGGCGGCGCTGCAACGAGCAGTCCCGCTCGTAGAGATGGACGACATTTCCGTCGGCGTCGGCGAGGATCTGCACCTCGATGTGGCGGGGATTGATCACCGCCTGCTCCAGGAAGACGGTCGCGTCGCCGAACGCGGAGTGGGCCTCGCGCATGGCGGCGTCGATCGCCTCCCGCAGTTCACCCGGCTCCGCGACTCGGCGCATCCCGCGCCCGCCGCCACCGGCGACGGCCTTGACGAATACCGGGAAGCCGATGTCGTCGGAAGCGGCGACGAGCGCGTCGACGTCCTCCGAGGGCTCGGACGACTTGAGCACCGGCACGCCGGCCGCCCTGGCGGCCGCTACCGCCCGGGACTTGTTCCCCGTCAGGTTCAGTACCGGTGCCGGCGGGCCGACGAACGTGATCCCGGCGTCGGCACACGCGGCCGCGAGGTCGGGATTCTCCGACAGGAAGCCGTACCCCGGGTAGATCGCGTCCGCCCCCGCCTTCCGGGCGGCCTTGATCACCTCGTCGACCGAGAGATAGGCCCGTACAGGGTGCCCGGCCTCCCCGATCCGGTAGGCCTCGTCGGCCTTGGCCCGGTGCAGGGAGTTGCGGTCCTCGTGGGGGTACACGGCCACAGTGGAGATTCCGAGCTCGAACGCCGCACGAAATGCGCGGATCGCGATCTCCCCGCGGTTGGCGACCAAAACCTTTTCGAACATCAAACTCCCCAGTCGTGTCGCGGGCGCGTGGCCTCAGGACAGGCGATGTCGCACGGGATGCGCGTGGCGGCATCCGGTGGTCACGTGGCGGTGGCGAAGTGCTCCGTGGTTCTCGGGCCCGGAGCGTTCGACACCGTACCGGAGACCTTCCCAGAGATCGCGAGGGCAAAGGATGGCGTGCGTCACGTGCCGCGACACCGGCTCGCCGGCAACTCTGCGGTGGCCCGACGTGCTCCGATGCGAGCGACTGCGTCCGGCCGATCCGATCCGGCCTTGAGGGGGAATCCCCGACATCAGCTGCCCGTCACCCGCCCGACTCCGCGGCCGTGATGCCGAACAGGGACAGGAAGGCCGTGGTGGCCGGGGACGGCCGGAAGCTGCTCCAGACGAGGTGCTCCACCCGGGCCGGTGCGTCTCGGAGGCGGACGAAGGGCAGGTCGGGGAACTCGGACATGTAGGCGGCGGGCAGCATTCCGATCCCGAGCCCCTGCCGGATCAGACGGGCCATGGGGTCAGGGGCTGACACCTCGAAGGCGACCTCGCGCCGCACCCCCGCCGCCGCGAAGGCGTCGTCCGACTGCACCCGCCCGGCCGTGCCCGCGGGGAAGTCGACGAACGGCTCGTCCGAGAGCCGCGCCAGGTCCACCTGTTCCTGGTCCGCCAGCGGGTGACCGGGCGGAACCACGGCGACGAGGTGACCGCGCGCCAGTTCCCGGCCGCGGACACCTTTGGGCTGCTGCCCAAGGGGAAGCCCCAGGAAGGCGGCGTCCAGAGTGCCCTGCCGCACCCGGTCGGCAAGTTCCTCGCTCGCGCCCGCGCGCAGGCCGATACGCACTTCCGCATGGCGCAGGTGGAACTGCTTCAGTGCTGCGGGCAGGTCGACCGCCGTCACGGTGGGAATGGCGCCGATGGCGAGCCGGCCCCGGATCTCCCCGGCGGCGGCGGCCACTTCCGCGCGGGCTCGCTCGGCGGCAGCCAGGGCCTGGCGGGCCGCGGGGACGAACGCCTCGCCGGCGGCCGTGAGCCGGACCCGGCGGCTGGTGCGCTCGAACAGCTTGGCACCCAGCTCGCGTTCCAGCCGAGCGATCTGGTGACTCAGCGCGGACTGGACGACCAGACACTGCTCGGCGGCACGGGTGAAGTTGCTCGTCTCCGCGACTGCCACGACGTACCGCATCTGCTGAAGGTCCATGGATCAATCGTGATTCACGATCGGTCCGATGACAAACATGTGTTGGACTCATTGATGGACCGTCACTGAGGCTGAACGCATGAAGTCAATGAGATCTGGCACGGACAGCGGCTTGTCACGTGGACTGCTCCTGCTCATGTCGGTGGCCACGGGTCTGGCGGTCTCGGGCAACTACTTCGCCCAGCCGCTGCTCGGCCTGATCGGCCGGGAGCTGGGATTCGGGCCCACGGCGGCGGCGCTGGTCGTGACGGTGGCCCAGGTCGGGTACGCGCTGGGCCTGATCCTGCTGGTGCCGCTCGGCGATCTGATGGAGCGCCGGCGACTGGCGGTGTTGCTCTACGCGGCGACGGCCGTGTTCCTGCTGGTGTCGGCGACCGCTGCCAACGGCACGGTGCTGCTGGCCGGGACGGCCCTGACGGCGCTGGCCTCGGTGGGGGCGCAGGTGGTGGTGCCGTTCGCGGTGTCACTGGCGGCCCCGGCCGAACGCGGCAAGGTGGTCGGCACGGTGATGACCGGCCTGCTGCTCGGCCTACTGCTGGCTCGCACCGTGTCGGGAGCGCTGTCGGAGGTGGGCGGCTGGCGGACGGTCTACTGGGTGAACGCGGTCCTGATGGCGCTGATGGCCGTTCTGCTGCGTGTCTTCCTGCCCCGACTGCGCGGGGACGGCGGAGGTCTGTCCTATCCCGCGCTGTTGTGTTCGACGGTGGCGATGTTCCGGTACGAGCCGCTGCTGCGGTGGCGCGCGGGTATCGGCGCTCTGAGTCTGGCTTCGTTCAGCGTGCTGTGGACGGCCCTGACATTCCTGCTCGTGCAATCCCCGTACGGCTGGTCGGAGTCGGCCATCGGCCTCTTCGGCCTGGTCGGTGCCGCGGGCGCACTGACGGCTGCGGTCGCGGGGCGGCTGGCGGACCGCGGGCACGTCCAGATCGTGACCGGCGCCGGGACGGTCCTGCTGGTGGCATCCTGGGCAGCCATCGCGGCCGGAGCCCGGTCCCTCGTCTGGCTGCTCATCGGTGTCATCGTGCTGGACCTGGCGCATCAGGCGGTTCTCAACAGCACCCAGAACGTCATCTACGCGCTCCGTCCCGAGGCCCGGAACCGGATCAACTCCGCCTTCATGACCTCCTTCTTCATCGGCGGTGCGGTGGGGTCCGCGCTGACCTCGGTGGTCTGGGTGCGCGGCGGCTGGGCAGGCGTGTGCGTCCTGGGCGCCTCGCTCTCGGCCGGGACCGTTCTGCTCTGGCTTCTGGAGCGCATCACCGTCGGACGCAGGGCGACCGAGTCCTCGAAGCCCTCGGCTCACCGAGGTCACGACACGCAATCGGCCACTGCGGCCCACTGATCCAAGGAGCCGAAGTCCCGCGCATCACCGCTCTCGGAGCGGCCGGCCACGTGGGAATCCGCATGGTGACGGGGCGTTCGCGTGTGGCCGTCACGGCACCACTGCGGTGCGCGATCCGGGCTGATCGACGCCGACAGCAAGCGCAGGCTCTCCATGGAGGACCTCGCGGTGGCCCTGTTCGACGAGGCCGCGCGCGTCCCGGGCGTCACCGCACCGGGTTCACCGCGGCGTACTGACGGCCCGTCGGGGTACGTACCGGCCGCCCACCGGGAGCGGGCGCACCCGGTGGGGGAGCGGGGGCGGGGAGTCAGGCCGCGTACTGATGGGCCGGGTAGGTCAGATAGCCCGCATCGCCGCCCTGGTAGTACGTGGCCTCGTCGACGGGGGCGATCGGAAGTCCGGCGCGCAGCCGTTCGACGAGGTCGGGGTTGGCGATGAAGGCGCGGCCGAAGCTGATGAGGTCGGCCCCCAGCGAGAGCCAGTGGTCGGCGTCGTCCCGGCCGGTCTGCTTGGGGCCCATCGGAAGCGTGGGGTTGATGATCAGGGCGCCCGGCCACGCCCGGCGCAGGGCGAGGAGTGCGTCCTCCTCGACGGTGGCCTCAAGATGCACGTACGCCACGTCGAGGCGAGCCAGTTCGGCCAGCAGCGCGGTGTAGAGCCCCAGGGTTTCGGTGTCCTCGACGCCCCAGAACGTGCCGCCCGGTGAGAGCCGGATGCCGGTCCTGGCACCACCGACCGCGTCGACGGTGGCGGCGACGGCTTCGACGGCGAAGCGGATCCGGTTGGCGACCGGACCCCCGTAGCGGTCCGTGCGCAGGTTGGCGTTGGAGGAGAGGAACTGCGAGATCAGGTAGCCGTTGGCGCCGTGCAGTTCCACACCGTCGAAGCCGGCGTCGACGGCGCGGCGGGCGGCCCGGGCGTACGACTGCGCGTGCTCGGGCACCTCGGCGGTGTCCAGGGCGCGCGGTGTCGGTGCGGGCTGGGGCCCGGTCGGGGTGAACACGTCACCGACAGCCGGGACGGCAGAGGGCCCGACCGGCTGCACGCCGGTGGTGTCGGGATGCGAGACGCGGCCGCCGTGCATGATCTGGGCGAAGATCCGGCCGCCGTTGGCGTGGACGGCAGTGGTCACGGGCCGCCAGGATGCGGCCTGTTCATCGGTGTGCAGCCCCGGCGTCCCCGGATTCGACTGCCCGATCGTGCTCGGCTGGATCCCCTCGCTCACGATCAGTCCGGCGCTGGCCCGCTGGGCGTAGTAGGCGGCCATGGACGGCGTCGCCAGCCCGTCGGCGGCGGCCCGGACCCGGGTCATCGGGGCCATGACCACTCGGTTGGGCAGCGTCAGGCCGGCGAGCCCGTAGCCGGTGAAAAGGGAAGTCACGTCAGGACTCCTTCGCGTTCAGCGGTGCCCGTACCTCGGGCATGCAGTTACGCTAAAACCTCACACTGATGTGAGAGGCAAGCGTCTGTGACGCAGGACACGACCGGGAGGGTTTCGTGCGCATCGGGGAGCTCGCGTCACGGGCCGGGGTCAGCATCCGGTCCGTGCGCTACTACGGGGAGCAGGGTCTGCTCGCCAGTACCCGCAGTTCCAGCGGGCAGCGGCACTATACGGACGACGAGGTCGAACGAGTCGCGTTCATCCAGCGCCTCTACGCGGCAGGCCTGTCCAGCCGCACCATCGTCGAACTGCTCCCCTGCGTCGATGCGCCCAGCAGGGAGAACTCCGACTCCGCGCTGGAGCGGATGGCGCAGGAGCGCGATCGGCTCTCCACGCACATCGACGACCTCGTGCGGACCAGGGACGTGCTCGACGCACTGGTGGTGACGGCCCGGGAGCACCGGGAGCACCTGGGGACAGCGCCGGCCGGCTGACCGGCGGGCCCGGCCGCCGGGCGTTCAGGAATCGTCGCCCCGGCCGGTTCGGCGGGAGCGCATACGGATCGTCCATGGTGGTTCCGTCAACGTCGGTGAATGCGTCGTCATCGATCGCACCGAGGTACTCCTGACGCAAGCAGGCGGCACCGTCGAAGTTGATGTGATGCAGCGCCAGTCGCAAGCAACCTCACCGTCTGGCCCGAGGGCTTCGCCCATGAGGTGGCCGACGTCGTCACGGCCGAGGGCCCCGGCGCCGAGCCGAGCATTCTGCTGCACGCTGCCGCGATTGCGAGGCACGTCCCGCCTCTGCGGTCGGCATAGGACCGGCTCCGGGCCGGCAGGCCGGGGACCGTCCGAGCACGCCGACGAGCAGCTCGCACACGGCGGGCGACGCGTTCCGAGCGATTACTCACCGTGTCCTGGATGGCAAGCGGCTCGTGAATGCACGACACCGGAAGGCGTGCGCCCATATGGCGCGTTTGCATATAACCCGCGCCTGCAAGTATTGTTGCCGGGGTAAGCGACCGACACACACCCCGGCGCCCGGACGACGCGGTGATTCGCCCTGGCGCGACTCGCCGGACGAATGACTCCGTCTTCGCTGTTCCGTGCGGTCCCCCACCACTCAGCAACTGATTGAGGTCCCCCCATGGGCATCCGCTCCCTGCTCCCCGGCCGCATCGGCTTCGGTACCGCTCCCCTCGGCAACATGTTCCGCGCCATCCCCGACGACGAGGCCGCCGCCACGGTGCAGGCCGCGTGGGACCAGGGCATCCGGTACTTCGACACAGCACCGCTGTACGGCGCGGGCCTCGCGGAGATACGCCTCGGTGACGTCCTTGCGCAGCAGCCCCGCGACGAGTTCGTCCTGTCGACCAAGGTCGGGCGGGTCATCCTCGACGAGGTCGAGGACCCCGCAAGCCGTGAACTCGGCGAGAAGGGAGCCCTGTTCGAGCACGGGCGTCCCAACAAGATCGTGAACGACTACAGCGCCGACGCCACCCTGCGCTCCGTCGAGGACAGCCTGAAGCGGCTGAGGACGGACCGGCTGGACATCGTCTGGGTCCACGATGTCGCCCAGGACTTCTACGGCGACGAGTGGGTCAATGTCTATGAGAGTGCCCGCACCGGCGCCTTCCGCGCACTGACACGGCTCAAGGACGAGGGCGTCATCAAGGCCTGGGGCCTCGGCGTCAACAAGGTCGAGCCGCTGGAGATGACGCTGGATCTGGACGAGCCGCGGCCCGACGCATTCCTGCTGGCCGGACGCTACACGCTGCTCGACCATGGAAGGGCCCTGCAGCGGCTGCTCCCCGCCGCGGTCGCGCAGGGCGTCGACATAGTCGTGGGCGGTCCTTACAGCTCCGGCATTCTCGCGGGCGGCAGCCACTTCGAATACGCCGAGGCGCCTGCTGCCGTCATCGACAAGGTCGGCCGTATCAAGGCACTCGCCGGGGAGAACGGCATCGGCATCAAGTCCGCCGCCCTCCAGTTCGTGCTGGCCCACCCCGCTGTCGCCGCGGTCATCCCCGGCGCCACCCGGCCCGGCCGCATCGCCGAGGACCTCGGCGCTCTCGCCCAGGACGTTCCGTACGCCTTCTGGAAGGCCCTGCGCGACCAGAAGATCATCGCTCGCGACGCGCCCGTACCCACCAGCTGAACCGACCGCATCCACCCCGCAAGGACACACCATGGCTTCCATCACCGTCACACTCGACATGCCGCACTCCGCCGGCCGGATCTGGCAACTCATCGGGGGCTTCGACTCCCTTCCCGACTGGCTGCCGTACATCACAGACAGCCGGCTGAGCGGCGGCGGACGGCTGCGCACGCTGACGAACGCCGATGGCGGCGTCATCGTCGAACGTCTCGAAGCCTTTGACGAGGCCACTCGCACGTACCGCTACTCCATCGCGCAGGCGCCGTTTCCCGTCACCGGCTATCTCTCGACGCTGCGGGTCATCGACCTGGGTCCGGAAGGTGCCCGGGTGGAATGGTCGGGCACGTTCACTCCGGACGGCACGAGCGACAGTGAGGCGACCGCTCTGTTCGAGGGCATCTATCGGGACGGTCTCGCGGCCCTCGCCGGGACGCTCGACGCCTGACCGAACGCCGGTCGCAGCCAGGGGAGTCGGGTGCCTGCCCGGTACGGGATGCGGCGGGCCGGCCCGACTTCGGCGCGCTTGTGTCATCAGGAACACCGCCTTGCGGAACGGAACCCGCCGACTCCGCGCGCGGCGTCGGGCGCCGTCGGCGAGCGATCGTACGATCGCCGCATGCAGCCGATCGCGCACTCCATGCGCTTGCTGACCGCCGGCGCAGTCGCCGCCGCCGTCTTCCTCGCAGGCACGAACGCTGCCGCCGCCCCGTCGCCGGTGGCTCCCGTTGCCGGAGCGAGCCGGAGCGGATACGACCGGCTCCACCTGCTCGCCGATCTCTCGGCCCAGCGGCTTGCCACTGCGGCCCTGGTCGCCGCCGCCAAGTGGGGGACGGGTAGACCCATCGACGATCCGGCGCGGGAGCGGCAGGTCCTCGATGCGGTGGCCCGGCAGGCGCGCGAGGCGGGGGGTGAGCCGGGGGAGACCGTACGGATCTTCCACGAGCAGATCGAGGCGAACAAGCGGGTGCAGCGCGCGATGCACAGCCGCTGGGATACCGATCCCTCCGAGGCGCCGATGCTCCGCCCGGACCTCACCGAGGTGCGCGAGGAGATCAACCGGGTCAACGGCGAACTGGTGCGCGCGATCGCCGACTCGGTCTCCGTCCGGACGGGTGCTTCCTGCGATGGCATCCTGACTGCCGCCGAGGTGATCGTGCGGCGCCATCGCGGCCTCGATCGCCTTCACACCACGGCGCTGACGCACGCATTGGCATCCGTCTGCGCGTCGGCGTCTGTCGGCTAGTGGCTCATCTCGGTTTGTTGGCCGGGTAATTGATCCTCTACTCGTTGCGGGGCAGGCTGCTTCCAGGTCGTGATCGTGGAGGTGGTCGTGGGGCGTCGTCCGGGAGTGTTCGTCCGGCCCGTGAGCATGGAGGAGGGCCGTCGGCTGCAGCAGATCAGCCGGACCGCGAAGGACCCGGTGAAGTTGCGGCGGACGATCGTGGTGATGATGTCCGCCCAGGGCCAGTCGGTGCCGGACATCACCTCGTTGATGCAGGTCAGCGCCGACTATGTGCGCGATGTCATCCATGCCTTCAACGAACGGGAGTTCGAGGAGCTGGACCCAAAATGGAGTGAGGGACGCCCCAGGACGATCAGTGGCGAGGTGCGCGAGCACATCTGCCTGATCGCCCGGACGTCCCCCGCCGACTGGCGTATCACCGCCTTCTCCACCTGGAGCCTGACCAAGCTGGCCGAGCACCTGGTGAAACAGTCAATCGTCCCGGCGGTCGGCCGCGAGACCCTGCGGCGGATACTGCGCGAGGGCAAAGTCTCCTGGCAGTCGACCACCACCTGGAAATCCTCGAACGACCCGGACTTCATTGCCAAGATGCACCGGGTCCTGGCGCTGTACGATACGCCGCCGGCCGATGGCCGGGTGGTATGCGTGGACGAGTTCGGGCCGCTGAACCTGATGCCCCGCAAGGGCAAGGCGTGGCGTCCACGCCGCTCACCTCGCCGTCTGCGAGCCACCTACAACCGGTACGACGGGGTAATGCACATGCTCGCCGCCCTCGATCTGGCCACCGGCAAGCTGTACTACCGGATCCGGCCGCGCAAACGATGGCGCGAGTTCCTGGTCCTGCTCAAGGCCCTGCGGGCCCGCTGGCCCGGCGAGAAGCTGTACGTCGTCCTGGACAACTTCTCCCCGCACAAGCACGCCAATGTGCGGGCCTGGGCCGCGGCCAACGACGTCGAACGGGTCTTCCTGCCGACCTACGGATCATGGCTGAACTGGATCGAGTCCGAGTTCGCCGCCCTGCGCTACTTCGCCCTCAACGGCACCGACCACCGCAGCCACCACGAGCAGAACACCGCCATCGCCGCCTACATGCACTGGCACAACGCCCAGGCCGGGCCGAAGGCCAACTTCGCCCCGGGCTCACCCATCCGCACCTGGACCGAGTACCCGGCCAAGGCCGCCTGAAGGACCGTTACTCCTCCGGCAGTTCCACGATCACCAACGTGCCCCGGCTTCCGGGGCGGACCGTGTGTGCAGCTCCCGCCGCAACCATGAACAGCTCGCCCGCCCGTACCGACACCGGCATGCCGTCCACCTCCAGCTCCAGCCGGCCGTCGAGGACCAGCAGAGCCTCGGCGGCCCCATGGCTCTCTTCCTCGACCGGCAGCCCGTCCATGCGCAGTACCTTTACGCAGGCCGCCCCCACCATGCCCAGCCTGCGAGAGCTCCACGCCTCCGGCAGACCGGCCGCCGTCTCCGCAAGGTCGACCGCACTCATGGCACACCCCTCCTCACGGACCCGGTCGGTCATGCCGAACGGACCCGCACACAAAGATCAATGGATGCCCTGAAAGCTACCTGACCAGGAAAAACAAGTGGTCGACCGTTTGGCAAAGCCTGTCTCCGGGGACAGACCGAGGCCAACCCCCGGCCCACGCCAGAGGCTCATCCATTACCCGGCCAACGATCCGAGACGAGCCACTAGTGCGCATCTAGCCCTACGACCTGGCGTCCTCGGCGTGAACGCGCCGAGGTTCGGATTGCCGCGCGTATGTACGCCCGACGGCAGCCCGCCTTGGCGCTGCGCCATGTTCCCCGGCACGCTGGGGGAGATGGCCATGGTCTACGACCGGGCCCGCTGACCCGCCGGCCGGCGCACATCGCCGTCAGCAGGAATTGCCTACCGCCGTGGCCGGGAATGACGGAGACTCGACCCGTGGCTGACATGGGGTTGTTCCGGGAAGCCGTCACTGCGTGGGCAGCCGGCGGCTCCGATGAACCGGCACGCGAACTGGCCGCACGGCTCTCCGTACGGACAGCCGTCCTGCTGGAAGGACCGAGCGACGCCGCAGCCGTCAATGCCCTGGCCGCGAGATGCGGCCGGAACCTGGCGGCCGAGGGGATCTGTGTCCTGCCGATGGGCGGGGCGATGAGCGTCGGGCGCTACGCCCGCCTGCTCGGGCCGCCGGGGCTGGACCTTCGCCTCACGGGACTGTGTGACGAGGCGGAACGGCCTTACTACACACGCGGCTTGGAACGCGCAGATGCCGCAGAGCGGGAGTTCTTCGTCTGCGCGGCGGATCTGGAGGACGAGCTCATCCGCGCACTGGGCGTGAATCGGGTGAGGGAGCTCATCGAGGCCGAGGGTGACCTGCGCGCTCTTCAGACCTTTCTGCACCAGCCCGCCCAGCAGGGCCGCACCCCGCAGCAGCACTTGCGGCGATTTCTCGGTACGAAGAAGGGCCGCAAGATCCACTACGGCCGCGTCCTCGTCGAGGCACTCGACCCCGACCGGGTACCCGCCCCGCTCGACGGCTTGCTCGCCGGCCTCTGACCGCCGGGCGTCGTCCCGGAGGCCCCCTGGTGACCGCCGGCCCCGGTGGCCGGTGTCCGCACGCCCGGTCAGCTGTGGTGGGGGAGCGGGCCGGGCTGGCGGAACGGGCCGTCGAGGGCGGCCCATTGGAGCAGCATGATGGTCTTCGCGTCGACGATCGTGCCGTTGCGCACCATGGCCAGTGCCTCGTCGAACGGGAGCTCGACGGTGGTGATGTCCTCGCCCTCGGCAGCTACTCCGGTCGTGCCGGTCGGATTGTCCACCGGGTCGTACGGAGCGGCGTAGAAGTGCAGGCGCTCCGTGACGGAACCGGGGCTCATGTAGACGGCGAAGACGCGCTCGGGCGTGCCGATCACGTGGCCGGTCTCCTCGGCGGCTTCGCGGCGGATCGCCGCGTGCGGGCTGTCACCGTCGAGGAGGCCGGCGGCGGTCTCCAGGAGCATGCCGTCGGCGTGTCCATTGACGTAGGCGGGCAGACGGAACTGACGGGTGAGCAGCACGGTGCGGTGGTCTGTGCTGTGGAGCAGGATGGTCGCTCCGTCGCCACGGTCGTACGTCTCCCGCTGCTCCCGGCTGACGTGCCCGTCGGTGTGCTCGTAGTCGAAGGTGGTCTTGCGCAGGACGTACCAGTCGCAGGAGAGCACCTCCACGCTGCGGATCCGCACGCGGGGGTTGCCGGCCAAGCCGAGGCCGTGCCGGTCCAGGCCGGTGCGGCCACGGCGGTCGGGGGTGTCGAGGCCGGCGGTCATCGGGCGTCCGGTACGTCGGCGGGGTCGCTGTAGACGGCCTTGCCCTGGGCGCGGGCCTGGGCGACCATGCGGTCCGCTCCCTCGGACGGGCCGCCGATCCTAAGAACGGCGTCACACCGGCCTAGCAACTGCTCGGCAACCGGGTGGAAGATCTCGTCGAACAGCGGGTCGCCCGGCCGGGTGCTTCCTGCGATGTCCAGGAGCGGCAGGGCGAGCGCCTCGCCGGTGACGGGCAGGTGCCCGGCCCGGAAGAGCCGGAGGGCCGATTCGTTCATCGCGCGGACGTTGGCCTCCAGCTTGCGCGGGTCGTCTCCGGTGCCCGACCGATAGGGGCCGGCGACGAGGATCATCAGTGAACGGGGATCGGTGGCCATGACGGCACACTCCTCAATCGGGCTGGGTGGGGGCGGGGTTCAGGCCAGGACGGTCTCGACACCCGCTTCACGCAGGGCGTCCAGGGTCTGCGGACCGCTGGGATGCGTGCCGGCGCTACCGGCGGCCCGGTCGGTGACGAAACGGTGCACGGCGTCGAGTGGTGCCACCCGGCTGAAGGCCCGCACGCCGAGCTTGGTCGCGTCCGCCACCGCGATGGTGCGGTCGGCCCGGGCGAGCCCGGCCTGCTTGACGGCGGCGTCGTCCAGGGAGAACTCCGACCAGCCGTGCTCGGCGTGCACACCCCCGATGGACATGACGAAGCAGTCGAAGGCCAGGGAGTCCAGCGTGCGCAGCGCCAATGGGCCGACGAGGGACCGCTCACCGGGCCGGGAGCGCCCACCCACGACCAGGAGATCGATCCCGGGCCGGTCGGCCAGGCACACCGCGGCCTGAAGGCTCAGCACGGCGACCGTCAGCGGGGCCCGGGCCGCCAGGTGCTCGGCAACGTGCACCGTCGTGGTCCCCGCATCCAGCAACACCCGTGATCCCGGCTCCACCAACTCGGCCACAGCGCCACCCAGGCGGTCCTTCGTGGCGGCCTGCCACGGTTCTCGCGCGGAGAAGCCGGCGTCCTCGGCCCGGGAGCGCGTGGCCACGGCTCCGCCGTGAACGCGCCGCACCAGGCCCTGGTTCTCCAGGACGTCCAGATCCCTGCGCACGGTCATCTCCGACACGCCCAGGCGTTGCGAGAGCTCCGATACGGAGACCCGGTCGGAGCCCTGCACCAGTCGCAGGGTCAGGTCCAGACGGTTGGCGACACTCATGGCAACTTTCTACCACTAACGCGTTCGAATGAACAACAGTCTGATCGAATCGCGACACCCCCGCACCTCGTGCAACTCGCAGGTTGCGTCATCAGTCGCGTCGTGCAACTCTTGAGTTGCAAGTCAATGGCGGCAATGAAACGGAGACACCTCATGAGCGAGGACCGGATCGAACGCGAAACTCTGATCGAGGCATCCCTGGAGCGGGTCTGGTCACTGGTGGCCCAACCCGGCTTCTGGGTGGCCGACAAGGCGAGCCTGCCCGGCACCGTGGCAAGAGAAGGCGAATCAATGGTGGCGAAGCACGCCGAGCACGGAGACTTCCCGGTGCGCGTGGAGAAGGTCCAGCCGCCGACGTACCTGGCGTACCGCTGGACCAGTGCGTTCCCGGGAGAAGAGCTGCGCGAGGACAACAGCACCCTCGTGGAGTTCACATTGACCCAGGAGGGCGACCGTACGCGGCTGCGCGTCGTCGAGAGCGGGTTCGGGGCGCTGGCGGGATCCGAGGAACTGCGCAGTCAGAACCTCAAGGACCACAGTGGAGGCTGGCCCCTGGAGCTCGACGCGCTCAAGACGCGCGCCGAACAGCCCTCCACGTGACGGAGGAACAGCCCGGCGCCGCCGAGGCCGTCGGCACGGTCCTCGGCGCGCTCGCCGACCCGACGCGACGGCAGTTGCTCGATCTGCTCGCCTCGCGGGGCGAGGCCACCGCGACGACGCTCGCCGAACGGCTGCCCGTCTCGCGGCAGGCGGTGGTCAAGCACCTCGCCGTCCTGGACGCCGCCGGGCTGGTCTCCGGCACCCGGGTCGGACGAGAGGTGCGGTACGCGGTACGGCCCGCGGCGCTCGACGCGACGGCGCGGTGGATGGCCTCACTCGCGGCCGACTGGGACCGGCGGCTGGCGCACATCAAGCGCGTCGCCGAAGGGGATGGGCGGGACCCGCGTACGGCGCATCCCGACTGAAGCGGAATGCACGCCCGGCCCGCGTCGACCGAAGGGGGGTGGACGCGCGGAACGCGGGCGGGGCGGCACTCCGCGGCGCCTGCCGGCCGGCCCGGTCCGGGCGCCCCGGCGACCTGCGCCGATGGGTATTCGAGCGCAGGGACGGCCGCATGGGCGAGGGTGGGAATGCACCGAGTGGGCGTTCATGGTCGTGACTCTGTTTCATATACATGTCATTGACGTGAACATGACTTCCCTCTATGGTCCGTAGAAAGCGCTTGTGCGGGTCACTTGGAGCCCCTCTCCGTGTGACCTGTTCATGAACTCGAACAGACACGTTGCCACGACCGAAGCCTCGACAGAAGGGGAGCGTCCCACGTTCCTTTGACACGGCCGCGGTCTCGCTCATGTCGGAATCGTCATCCACGCAGCACGGTTGCCCGGTCCGCCGCCCCACCCAGAGGCGGACCGCCGCGTGACCTCGCTGCGTCTCGTCGCACGAACTCGTCGAACGAACCAACCCCACCTGGAGTCGAACGATGCAGATCAAACCCGTCATCGCATGCGTCAGCCTGCTGGCCGGCTCGCTTGCCGCCGTGTCAGGCGTGACCGCTCAGGCCGCACCTCCTCTGCAGCGGGCAGGAGGATCTCCCGCCGTCTGCACCAGTTCGGTAGCGGGCGGGGAGTCCTGCCTGCCCGGGGGCAGCGCCTTCGGCAGGCAGGCGGCGGCCACCTCCGTGCCGCTGGACGCCACCGCCCTCTACGTGGCGCCCGACGGCACCGACGACGCAGCCGGAACGGAGGCGGACCCCACGACGCTGGCCTCGGCGATCAGCCGCGTCACCTCCGGCGGGACGGTCTACCTGCGCGGCGGGACGTACCACTACGCGCAGACGGTCACCATTGCGCCGGGCAACGACGGCACGGCGAGTGCCCGCACGACCTTGGCCGCCTACCCGGGCGAGGCCCCGGTGCTGAACTTCTCCGAGATGAGCGAGGACCCGGCCAACCGGGGGCTCGCCGTGAACGGGGCCTTCTGGCACATCAAGGGGGTCACCGTCGAGCACGCCGGCGACAACGGGATCTTCGTCGGGGGCAGCAACAACATCATCGAACGCGTCGTGACGCGCTTCAACCACGACTCGGGGCTGCAGATCTCACGGATCGCCTCGACCACTCCGGACGACGAGTGGCCCGCCGACAACCTCATCCTGAGTTCGGAGTCGCACGACAACGCCGACTCCGACGGTGAGGACGCCGACGGTTTCGCCTCGAAGCTCACCTCCGGCCCCGGGAACGTCTTCCGCTACACGGTGTCCCACAACAACATCGAC
Source organism: Streptomyces sp. NPDC087901 (assembly GCF_044742205.1). Classification (NCBI taxonomy): domain Bacteria; kingdom Bacillati; phylum Actinomycetota; class Actinomycetes; order Kitasatosporales; family Streptomycetaceae; genus Streptomyces; species Streptomyces sp. NPDC087901. The sequence goes on along the minus strand of NZ_JBIUUC010000005.1, from coordinate 24,698 downwards.
GACGGCTGGGACCTCTACACCAAGAACGAAACGGGCCCCATCGGCCCCGTGACCATCGAGGACTCCCTCTCCTACAGCAACGGCACACTCTCGGACGGGACGGTGAACGCCGATGGCGACCGCAACGGCTTCAAGCTCGGCGGCGACGATATCGAGGTCGACCACGTCGTGCGCCGCAACATCGCCTACAACAACGGTCATCACGGATTCACGTACAACAGCAACCCCGGCTCGATGACGGTGTCGGACAACGTCGGCATAGACAACGAGGAACGCAACTTCTCCTTCGACAAGGGCACTTCCGTCTACCGGAACAACACCTCCTGCCGCAGCGGCAGCGGGTCGAATGACAAGACGGTCGGTGACGCCGACAGCTCGAACCAGTTCTGGACCGGTTCGAACGGCTCCCGGTGTTCCTCGTACGGCGGCGCCCTGGGCTGGTCGTTCGCCGCGGACGGCCGTCTCGTCGTGACGTTCGGCGGCACCGTGGTGACGCCGTAACCGACCGACCGCCGGTGACGCCCGCTCAGGGAAGCGGGCCCCGGGGCCGGAGACCGCACATGTGGACCCACGGTCCGCCGTGCGCCGGCCACCGGCGGCCCGTGCCGAGCGGGCACGCCCCCGGAAGAGATCTGTCGGCGAGACGGAACCGGCGGAACGACGACCGGTTCGGGCGGGGACAACCGAACTTCGCCCTTCATCAAGTGCGGGCACATCTTCGGCGGGCGTTCAGCGCAGGATGCCGAGCTGCCGGGCAGCCGTCAGCCAGGACGGAAACTCCGACAGGAGCCGGTCGTACAGCTCCGCGTCAGGCACCTTCTCGATGTCGTCCGCGGCGAAGAAGCCGACGTTGTCGACCCGGCGGCCGGGCAGGGTGTCGAAGCGTTCCAGTACGCCGTACTGCGACCGGCCGAGTCCGATGAACTGCCAGAAGACCGGCTCCTCCACCGCCGCACGCAGTTCGCGCTCGATCTCGTCGTTGCGGTACACACCTCCGTCCGAGAAGAACAGGACCAGGGTCGGGTCGGGCACCGGATTGTCGCGCACGTACGCGCGCACTTCGGCAATGACCTTCTGCTCCTCGTTCTGGATACCGACCGCTCGCATGTCGACCTGCCCGGGGCGGAGCCCCTTCGGCGGCTTCTTGCGGCCGAAGAGGCTGACCTGTCCCACGCGCACGTGCAGGGCCAGCCATTCGGGCAGTTCACCGACCACGAGGTCGGGCAACCGGGCGGGGTTGCTGGCGAACGTCCACGCCTGCATCTCCCCGTCGTCGTCGAGCTGTGCAGCGACGGCCGCCATCCGCTCGGTGACGCCCGCGACGGTGCCGCGTGTGTAGAGGCCGCTCATCGATCCGGACGCGTCGAGAACGAGGATGACACGTGCGGTCAGCTTGGTCAGACCGTGCTTGGTCAGGCTGACCGCGACCTGTTGTTTGCGGAGCGACAGGCGCTTGCGCATGTCGACCGGCAGGTGCTCCTCGCCCTTGGTGAGCCGGATCGAGGGCTCGCCCCGGCCGGCCGCGGAGCCGGCGGCAGAGGGGGGCTGGACAGCGGACGGCGCGGTGGCGGGGCGCTGTGGCACCCGGGCGGGGACGGGCGGGGGAGCGGCCGCAGGCTGCTCCGCGTCGACGCTGATGCCGAAGTCCGTCGCCAGCCCGGCCAGCCCGTCCGCGTACCCCTGGCCGACAGCCCGGAACTTCCACCCGCCGTCGCGCCGGTAGAGCTCACCGCTCACATAAGCGGTCTCCGAGCCGGCCTCCATGTCGAAGCGGGCCAACTCGGCACCGGAGGCGGCATCGAACAGCCGCAGATGAAGGCCGGGCACCTGCCCGAAGGTCCCACCCTCGACCGAAGCGCACAGGGCGACCCGTTCGATGTCCTGTCCCAGTGTGCCGAGACCGACGTCCAGCGAGTCGGCTCCGACCTGCTTGCCGAGGTGACGCACAGCACCGGAAGCATGTTGCGGCTGGTTGTAGAAGACGAAGTCGCCGTCGGAACGGACCCGTCCGCTGCTGGTCAGCAGCAGTGCGGAAGCATCCACATCCGGCACGCCGGGCCCGGGGGACCAGCCCAGGACAGCTCTGATGGTGGATGCCGTCACCGCCATGTTGGCGCCCTTGCTCAGTGTCGTCACAAGGACAGTCTGCCTGCCGCCGGTACGTATGGCCCCTGGAGACCGGGATCTGACGGGCCGACAACCCCCGGTCCGTCGGATCCCGATGCCGTTGCGCGTTGCCGGCGGGCCGTGAATCGGCTTGCCTTCCGCTCGGCTGCCTTCCGCTCGGCGACGGCAGCCCGGCGACACGGCTCGGCGACACGGCTCAGCGCGGTGCGACCCCGCCGGGGTGGACGTTCCCGGCAGGGAGTGCCGACCGGGCCGGCGCCGTGCTCCTCATCCGTGCCGCAGGCTCGTGATCAGGTCGCGTGGCAGCCCGTGGGTGTCGTGAAGGTAGTGGAGATCCTCCTCGGTGAGACGGCCTCGGAACCGGGGCCGGGCGAGCACCTGCCGGCCGCGCTCCATGAGGCGGCCGAACCGTTGCTCCTCGTCATGCAGAACAGGACGTACGTCTGCCGGAGACATGTCCTGCCGGAAGTGGTCCAGGGTGTGCTGGACCAGGCCGTCCGGCAGGTCGCCGAAACTGTACGAGGGATCTTCCCGCCACAACACGGTGAGGACCCGTCGTAGCAGGCGGCGCAGTACGTAGCCCCGTCCGGTGCCGGCCGGGCGCACGCCGTCGCCCAGCATCACGACGGCTGAGCGCAGATGGTCGCAGACCAGACGCAGGGACGGTTCGTCCAGATGCCACAGGGGCGGAACGAGTCGGCGCCAGGGTTCGAAGATGTCGCCCTCGAACACGGACGACTTGCCCTGAAGCAGGGAGGCCAGCCGCTCCAGACCGAGTCCGGTGTCGATGTTGCGCTGGGGGAGAGGCACGAGGGAACCGTCGCCGAGCCGGCGGTGCCTCATCATGACGTGGTTCCACACCTCCACCCAGCGGTCGTCCTGCGTGGGTGTCGACTCGGGAGGGCAGTCACCGCTCCACAGGAAGATCTCCGAGTCGGGACCGCACGGTCCGACGGGCCCGTTGGACCACCAGTTGTCCTCGACGGTGAGCTCGACGGGGACACCGCGGTCCTGCCACAGCTCAAGGGAGGCATGATCCGGTTCGCACTGGCTGTCACCGGCGTAGACGGTAGCGTGCAGCAGACCGGGATCGACGCCCAGGCCCTCGGTGAGCAGCCCGTACCCCCAGTCGAGACTGAGCGGGCCTCCGTAGTCGCCCAGTGACCAGGTGCCGAGCATCTCGAAGACCGTCAGGTGAGTGGCGTCGCCGACCTCCTTCAGATCCGTCGTGCGCAGGCAGCGCTGAACGTTGACGAGCCGCCTGCCCAGCGGATGGGGGCTGCCCTCCAGGTACGGGGTGAGCGGGTGCATGCCGGAGGTGGTGAACAGGACGGGGTCGCCCGGTGGCGGCAGCAGTGTCGATCCGACGATCCTGCGATGGCCGCGCTCGTGGAAGTACTCGACGAACGTGCTGACCAGCTGTTCCGTATGCATGGGATGGCTCCTTCGCGTGACAGCGGGGGAGGCACCGGAGAACGGGACCGTTCAGTCGTCCGGCCGGGGCGAGAAGGCTCCACGGCGCTACCGACGGACCGTTTCCGGTCGCCGGGGGAGGGAAGGTCAGACGGCGGCAACCGGCGAGGTGGTCGCTCGCGCGGTCGCGGTGTTGATTGAGCCGGTGACGTTCATACGAACGATTTTATCGTGGCCTGCGCGCCGAAGCACACGAATTTGATCGCGATGACCCGCATCGCCGTCAGGCATCGGCTGGGTACCGCCGTTCGACACCGGCTCGGTGGCCGAGGCCACGGCCGAAGTACCCGCATGGGCCCGGCCCCCGGGACGACGCCGGTCCGAAGCTGCTGGTCGCGGACGGCCGGAGCGGGAATGTGCGTGGCCGCAGAGTTCGCCCTCCCGGTATGGTCCGGTCTCCCGCCCGCGCAGCAGCGGCACGTTCAGAGAGCGACGCAGATGACCAGCAGGCAGGCAACGACCACCCTTTGGCGCCCCACCGGACCCAAGGAGCTGGATCTGGTCCGGGAACTCAACTGGCGCGCCTGGCCGCCCAGGCTGCCCGAGCAGCCGATCTTCTACCCGGTCCTCAACGAGGACTACGCGGTCAGGATCGCGCGGGACTGGAACGTGAAGCATGACGGCGCCGGATTCGTCACTCGTTTCGAGGTCGAGTCGGAGTTCCTGAGCCGATATCCCGTCCAGCAGGCCGGCGGCCGGACGATCCTCGAACTCTGGGTTCCGGCCGAGGAGCTGGACGGCTTCAATGCCCACATCGTCGGCGAGATCCAGGTGGTGCACGAGTTCCGCCGAGGTGGGGAAGCTTGCTGACGGGCGGGTCCACTGCCCGGCGGAGAACGTGAAGGTGCCGCCGGCTGATTCACATCCGCCTGGCACGCTGGTCCGTCTGCAGAGGCGGACCGGTGATCAACCGTCATGGGCGGTGCAGGCGGGCGGGCACGCCGCACAGCACCGGCCCACAGCCGGCCGGGGTTCCGAAGAACCGTCACCAGGGATCCCGGGGATCCCGGTGCCGAGGGGCCACGCCGTGATGTCGCGATAGAGGATCGGCCCACGGCTCCGGCCGTCGTTGCTGCCGACCAGGTGCAGACGCTCGGCAGCCCATCGACGGCCGGTGAATCCGGCGAGCCCTGCCGCGATCTCCCCGGCTGAGGACCGATCGCCCCGGCGGGCACGGGCCAGTGTCAGATGCGGCCGCAGCGGCCGCTCCTCGAACGCGACCCCGCAGCCCGTGACCGCGGTACGCACGTCGGCGGCGAGCCGGTGCAACTCGTCCAGGTCTCCGTCGATTCCGGTCCAGAGCACCCGGTCGTCGAAGTCCCCGCCGCCTCGCAGCGCCAGGCGAGGTGGCTGATGTGCCGCTGCGACGCCGGCGAGGGGCTGGTGAAGGAGGGGAACCATTTCGGCCGGCAGCTCGCCGAGGAACGCAAGGGTGATGTGCCAGTCCTCGATGCGGTTCCACCGCATGTCCGGGTGTGTGCCGTAGGCGGGGCGGAGTTCCCGGGCCAGTTCTTCCTTGGCCGGGTCGGGCGGGGCGAGGGCGATGAACACGCGAACGGTCGCGGGTTGTGCCGGTTCGTTCACATCGGACTCCGTACCGGATCCAGGCTGCTTGGCGCCGCAAGGGCAGGGGAAGGCGGACAAGGAGGCGGCGAACCGGGCGACTGCGGGCGCACGAACTGCCGGACAGCCACCGGTCGTAGCGGGTCCGGGGCGCCGCGCTTGCCGCCCGAAGTCAGGGGGACGGCGCATCGGTGCGGTAACGGAGGCCGTTGACGAGCAGGTTGATCATGCGCTGGGTGTAACCCTGGTCGTCCGGTGAGACGAGATCGCTGACGGCACGCAACAGGTCGTACGGGGGAATGTCGGCACGGATCCCGCCGGACGAGGCGGCACTGCCCAGCAACTCCGTCACGACGGGGAGGAAGCGCTGCTGGAAGTAGGCGGGCAGGCTTTCGTAGGCGGGGTCGCCGGAGTGCAGGGCGGCCTTGAGGCCGCGTTTGGCCGCGACGAACTGCGCGAAGCGCTCCAGCCATCGGGTGAGAGCCTCGACCGGTTCGTACTGCTCCGCGAGGACGGGGGCCGCCTCGGCGCAGGCGTCGACCTCGTGGCGGAAGACGGCGGTGATGAGGTCGGAGCGTTGCGGGAAGTGACGGTAGAGGGTGCCCGCGCCCACTCCGGCCCTTGCGGTGATCCGCCGCACGGGGGCGTCCACGCCGTCCGATGCGAAGACCTCGGCGGCCGCGGTCAGCAGGGCGTCGAGGTTGCGTTGGACGTCGGGCCGCACGCGGCGGGCAACCGGCTCCTCTGCGGGGCGATCAGGCATGGGGTGTCTTCCCTTTTGCGCTCCGGAACGATGTTCCGTATTGTGATTGCTGAACGGTGTTCCGGTTTCATTCTAGCCGGACCCGTGACCAGCAGCCCACGAAGGAGGAGAGCCACCCGGTTCCGCACGCCGGACGGGGCCGGTACAGAGGTCGGCCCATGCTGCCTCGGCGCCACCGTCTGCCCTGGGACCGATATCGGCACCCTCGGCGTGGCTTGCCGGCCGCCCTCACCGTGAGCGCCCGACGCCTGTGCCCCACCGCCGCCATCCGCGACGTGTCCCGACACCGCCCCACCCGGAGCCCGCGGACGCGGCCTCCGGAGAACCGGCCCCGATCCGTGGACACGACGCAGCGCGGCTCCGTTCACCCTTCTTGAGTTCCGAATTGAGTCCCGAAGTGGGTACCTCCATGTCCGAAACAGTTCTGTCCGCCGGGAAAGCCGACACCGGCCCCGACCCGAAGCGCTGGAGAGCGCTGATCTTCATAGCCCTGGCGCAGCTGATGGTCGTGCTCGACGCGACCATCGTGAACATCGCGCTGCCTTCCGCCCAGCAGGACCTGGGGATCTCGGACGGCAACCGGCAGTGGGTCATCACCGCCTACGCCCTGGCCTTCGGTGGCCTCCTGCTCTTCGGCGGCCGTATCGCCGACCTCTGGGGCCGGAAGCGGGCCTTTCTCGTCGGCCTGACCGGCTTCGCCACCGCCTCCGTGCTCGGCGGCGCCGCCCAGGGCGAAGCCATGATGCTCGGCGCCCGTGCGCTGCAGGGAGCCTTCGGCGCGCTGCTCGCACCCGCCGCGCTCTCGCTGCTCGCGGTGACGTTCACAGAGGCCAGGGAGCGCGCCAAGGCGTTCGGCATCTACGGTGCGATCGCCGGTGGCGGCGGTGCTGTGGGCTTCATCCTCGGTGGCACCCTGACCGAGTACCTGAACTGGCGCTGGACCTTCTTCGTCAACGTTCCCTTCGCGATCGTCGCGGCCCTGGGCGCGTACTTCGTGATCCGTGAGCCGGCCGGTGGCCGTAACCGCTCGCCGCTCGACATCCCCGGCGTCGTGCTCTCCAGCCTCGGACTGGTCGCCCTGGTCTACGGCTTCACCCACGCCGAGTCGGCCGGCTGGTCCGACGCACTGACGATCGGCACGTTCGTCGCCTCCGCGGTGCTGCTCGGCGCGTTCCTGATCACCGAGGCCAGGGTCAAGGCGCCGCTGCTGCCGCTGCGCGTGCCGGCCAACCGGAACCGTGGCGGTGTCTACCTTTCGCTCGGCCTCGCCGTCATCGCGATGTTCGGCACCTTCCTCTTCCTCACCTACTACCTTCAGATCGTCCAGGGCTACTCGCCGATCAGGACCGGCCTGGCCTTCCTGCCGATGGTCGCCGGAATGATCACAGGCTCCACCCAGATCGGCGCCCGGCTGATGACCAGGATTCCCCCGCGACTGCTCATGGGCCCGGGCTTCCTGACCGCCGCGGCCGGAATGCTGTTCCTGACGCGGATGGACATCGGCAGCTCGTACGCCGGTCTGGTGCTTCCGGGGCTGCTGCTGCTCGGCCTCGGCATGGGCACGGCTTTCATGCCCGCGATGTCGCTCGCCACCCACGGCGTCGAGCCGCGTGACGCCGGCGTCGCCTCCGCGATGGTCAACACCTCGCAGCAGGTGGGCGGCGCCATCGGTACAGCGCTCCTGAACACCATCGCAGCCTCGGCCACGACCGCCTACCTCGCCGCGCACGCCGCGGACGCGACCACTCCGGCCGCACGGAAACTGGTCCAGGCGCGAGCCATGGTGGACGGCTACTCCAGCGCGACCTGGTGGGCGGTCGGCATCCTGGTCCTTGCCGCGGGCATCGCCCTGACCATGATCAACGCCGGTCACCAGGGAGGCCCCGCAGCTGCCTCACGTGCCACGGACGGCAGCCAGGACGAGGTGAGGATCCCGGTCACCGCACACTGAACCGCAGGACGATTCCATGGAATCCACCGTGCCGGAAGGCCTCGGCCGGCATGCTTGCCGAGGCCGTCCGGCTACGTCTGCGGCGGCGGTTTGAGAGCTGCGTAGGTGCCCGCGCCGCCCGCCAGCAGAATGACGCAGCCCGTGAAGATCAGCCCGGCCTCGCGCAGACCGAGCCATGTGGCCAAGGCGCCGACTCCGACCACCGGCACCGAGATTCCGGTGTACGCCACGACGAAGAAGGCCGAAATGGTGCCGCCCCGGTGCGCGGCCGGAGCGGCGTCGCTGACCAGAGTCAGTGCCGCGCGAAAGGACAGACCCTGGCCCGTGCCTCCGCACAGAGCGCCGAGGACGAGCAGCGGCAGGGATTCCGCGATCAGTGACGATGCCACCAGCAGCAGACCGGCGACGAGCGCACCGCACCCGAGAGGCAGCGCAAGGCGCGCGCCGATCCGCCGGGTGAGCAACTGCCCGGCAGTCGAGGCCAGAAAGACGGAGAACACGATGGCTCCGGTAACAGCCAGGTTGTCCACGCCCAGCGTCTGCGTAGCGAAGCTCGGCGCGACCGCGGTGAACAGTCCGAGTAGCGCGAAGCCGGCGAACGCAGCCAGGGAGGCGCGTGCGAACACACCCTTCACCTCGTCCGGCACGGCTACGCCCTGAGGCGCCGGACGTGGCCAGCGCCGAGGCCGGGCCACGGTCTCCGGCAGACACCAGGTGATCCCGCACGCCACGGTCACCAGGCCCAGGTGAACCCAGAAGGGCAGCATCAGCGGCCACGGTGAGTATTCGGCGAGGAAGCCGGAGAGCAGCGGCCCGCAGCCCAGTCCTCCCATGTTCGCGGCCGTGGCGGCGAACCCGGCCCGCGCCTTCTGCCCGGGGCGGGCGAGCTCCAGGACCGCCGCCGTCGCCGCGCCGCTCAGCAGGCCGGCCGCGCCGCCGGACAGGAGGCGGCCGGCGAAGAGCAGCGGCAGCCCGCTCTCCAGCAGGAAGCATCCCGCGCTTGCTGCCGACAGCGCCATGGCGCACAGGAGCACGGGTCTGCGGCCTACCGTGTCGGAGTAGTTGCCCACCAGCATCAGTACGGAGATCACTGCCAGGGCATAGGCGGCGAACACGACGGTCACCATCAGCTCGGAGAAGCCGATCTGCTGCTGATAGAGCCCGTACAGGGGAGTGGGCAGTGTAGTTCCGGCCATCCCAATGGCGAACACCACAGCCGCCGCCAGATAGCCGGGCCGCCGCCCGCCGCCTGTTCTCACCGCACCCTCACGAACGATCACCCACGTCACCCTACGATCGGCAACCCGCACCAACGGTGCTCGGCGCGAGGCGCCGCCGGGGTGAGTCGTGGCCGGCTACGGGGTGCGTACGCGGGCACAGGTCCCCGCGTACGCGTCCCAGCCCTCGTTCGTACGTGCTTGAGCAAGGTCGGCCGGGCGGACGGCCTCGGCAGTCGGACGCTCAGCGGCCGGCCCGCAGTGCGTGGAGCAGCATCGGAAGTGAGGAGTGCAACTCGCGCTGCCAGTAAGCCCAGCCGTGGGTCCCGGGTCCGTAGAAGTGGGTGGTCACCTGCCGTGCGCCAGTGCGTTCGAGCTCGCCCGCAAGGGCATGGTTCTGCCTGTTGAAGTCCGCTTCGAGCGCACTCGTGCCGCCGGGCGGGTCCAGGGGGCCGGTGGTGCCGTCACCGCAGGACAGATAGACGGGGATGGACTTGAGGCGCTTGGCCAGATGGAACGGGTCGTGGGCCGCCCAGACATCGCGTTGCGCCACCGGATCGCCCCAGACCCTCAGCGGGTCGTTGCCCTGCCCGGCGAAGAACCCCATGATGCGGTTCACGGACTCGTCGTTGAGCAGCGGGTGCACGGAGCCCGAGTACGCCGCTGCCGCCTTGAACATTCCGGGGTGCCGGGCGGCGTACAGCAGAGCACCCTGGCCGCCCATCGAGAGTCCCGCCACGACGCGATTGCTGCTCGCTCCCCAGCCGTGTTCGAGGAGGAGACGCAACTCCTTGGTGTGGAAGGTCTCCCATGCCGGGTCGCTGCCCTGGCCGTAGTTCCACCAGTCGCTGTACCAGCCGTTCCAGCCGGCCTCGGGCATGACCACGAGGACGTCACGCAGGCTCTCGGTCCGTGCGACGTCGGTCTGACCGGTCCACGACGTGTAGTCCCCGCAGCAGCCGTGCAGCAGCCACAAGGTGGGCCAGTGCCGGCTCCGGTCGCCCGGGTCCCAGCCGTCGGGCGTGAGGAGCCGCACGTTCACCGTCCGGTCGCCGAGGGCCGGTGAACGGACCGACAGGTCGACCTGCCGATCGGCGACCTGAGTGGTCGCGACGACCTCGGCCTTCCGGGACGAGGCGTTCCCGCCCGCCGCCACGGCGGGTGAGAGCGCCGAGGCGGAAGCCGGAGCCACTGGGATCGACACCATCGTGAGCAGTAGTGCGGCAACAACGAGCAGGAGGCGGGCTCGTCGGATCGGGACGGCGGTCATGGCGACTCCTGGCAGTGAGTGGTCGCGGGCTGGGGCCTTGTCAGTTCCGGCCGGGCAGTATCAGCAGTGCGTCCCCGACAGGGCGTTCACCGGCCGCGTCTGACGGGTGGTTGATCACTTCTCCGTCGATCACCATGGTGGTCGACCCGCCGCCGTCGAAATTGACCGCGTCGCGCAGGCCGAGTGCCCGGGCGACGGCGGCACTCTCGGGGATGCTCAGTCCGAGCGCGTCCGTGCTGCGTCCGTCGGCCGTCACCAGTACGGTCCTGCCGGCGGCGTCCACCCCGGCCAGCGTGCGGGGATTACGCTTGTGCACCCAGCCGTAGTAGAAGCTGGCGTTGCCGGGCTGCACCATCCCGTCGGTCGCCGGTGTGACGTGCAGGGCTCCGTCGCGGACCAGTTCGGGGCCCCCGTTGAGGATGCTGGTCGCCGGTGACGGGGAGACCTGGTGGCCGTTGCCGTCCCGCAACGCCGTCTCGACGCGCAGGGGCCGGCCGACCTGTGCCAGGGCGGTCAGCTCGGCGACGCGGCTGCCGGTCGCCTGAACGGAACTGCCGCCGGCCGGCAAAGGTCCGCCGCGTGGTGAGCGCAACTCCAGTACCCGGTCCCGGGTGTCCAGTACGGCTTCGACGCCGTCGCCATGCGGGGTCTGACTGCCGTATCCGGGGGTGAAGGCAACGAGCTCGTCGTCGTCCGTGCAGGTCACGTCGTGCAGGGGGAGGGAGGTCGGAGTGTCGTCGTCGGTGCCACCGCAGTTCCTGATCAAGCCCGGAACACGGTCGATGCCGTCCAGCGGCCGCGACGCGTCGCGGCCGACGACTCGCCCCTTCCAGGTGAGCCGGGTGACACTGCTGTGGCGCCCGTCGTCGCGTATCACCAGGCCGGGGCGCCCGTTCACCGGCTCACTCAGCAGCCGGCCGTCGTAGACGCCGACGCCGGCCGGGTCACCCGGCGCTCCGGCTTTCGGGTCGAGGACGAAGAACCCGGCGTTGACCGCTGCGGTCGCACCGGCCGACGCCGCCAGCTCACCGGTCTTCTCGCGGTTCTCCAGATCAGGACCGTACGACGCCTTGAGCGCGCCGCGGAACCGGCCCGGGTCGATGGTGAGGACGTCGATCCGCCACGGGCCACGGTCTGCGGGGTTGCCATCCCAGCCGGTGTACACGGCGGATCCGGCGTACCCGGACTTCCTCAGCCGGGTGAGCTCGGCCGACGCGGCCGACTGCGAGTCGAATCGCCCGACCCGCACCCGCCACCCAAGTGATCCGCCGGCGTAGTCGGCGACGGCCGGAGTCGTGACGTTCTCCGTCCGGGCGTCGAAACCGTACCCTTGCACTGCCGCGGTGAGCTCGTCGGCGCTCGCCCGGTCCTTCAGCGCTGTCGGCGGCGCATCGGGGTCCGGCGAGGTGGCACCGCCGGGTATGGAAACCTCGACCGTCCACGCAAGCGCCGGGGCGTCGGCGCCGCGCACGATGCGCGTGAGTGTGACACCGGGCTGCAGTGTCCGCGTGCTGCGGGTCTCGGTCAGCCCGGCGGCTCCCAGCGGCAGGGCTCGCGCCGGCCCCGGACGCGGTTCGGAAGAGGCCGGTGCCGGCAAGGCACCCACCGAGGCCAACAGGGCCAGGACCGTTGACGCGCCGAGGACCTTGCTGTTCATGTACCCCCCTGGGAAAGATCCGCCACGCAAAGGTGCGTGTGCCGGCGGCCGTCAGTCAAGACGTGTTCACGACAATTGTGGTCGAACGAGAGGGGTGAACGGCGTGACTGTCGCTCCGATGAGTCCTTCGGCGGCAGCATCAGCGCGACGGCACCGACCTTTACCGCCTCGCTGTGAACCGTGCCCGCGCTGAACGGCCGGGCTCGGGCCGACTCCGACGTGGGCACCTGGGTCGGCAGGAGTCCGGGACGTGGTCAGCGGAAGTCGTTGAGCCAATTGCCCGGGATCAGGTCGCGAACGCGATCAAGGTCCTCTGCCGTCCGGCCGCGGGCCAGAATGGCCGCGCCGTCGTCATCGCGAAGAAGGACATCCCGTCCCAGGAACCACCGGGTCTCTTCGCCGATGGGGTATGCCGGGAACGGCAGTCGGACGGAGTCGGTCTCCAGTAGTTCCAGGCTGTCGTCATCCGGGTCGAGGAAGTCGCAGAGTTCTTCGTCGGCGTGCAAGGACTCCGACAGGATGATCTCAACGAAGCACAGGGAAAGACGAGCCAGCCAGTCCTCCCACCGCTCGGCGTTCCTGTCTGCGAGGTCGAGCCGGATGAGCACCGCAGGATCGTCCTCCTGGAGGCTGTCGAGGAGGACACCCCAGGAGGCGGCGCCCTGGTTCTCGTGACGGAAGACCAGGGCCTCCTCGGCGTCATCGACGAATAGCTCCGCAGGGGCGAGCAGTACATCGTGGTTGCTGGTGAGATCCTGCCGGCGTCCGAACAGCAGGTACGCCTCGCGCAACGCCGTCGGCAGCCGGACATCCAGCCTCTCCTCGGCAGCGTCGAGATCGGCTTCCGTCCATCCGTCGTGCCTCGTCAGGGCGGCGCCGGCCCAGTGGGCGGCGAAGCCCTGGACAAAGGCCCATGCGCCACTGCGGCCTTCGACGCCGCGGGCGAGCGACGTGGCAAGATCGAACGCTTGTGTCATGCGGGGAAGGCATCTGTCCCGCTCATCAGCCCTCCTTGCAGCCTCCTTGCAGCCCTCCTCGCACCCCGACATGCCGGCCAGAAGTTCCTTCGAGCCGGCAACACGCTGGAGCCACGTGATTTACATCTTGTCGCCGGCCGGGGAGCTGAGCAGGTTTCCGGCCCCCACCCCCGCGGTGCCGTCGAGGCGACCGCCCGCAACACGTGAATGCTTGTCAGCGAGTCGTGAAGTGTGTTGTCGTGGACGCGATCACATGCGCGGACGAGAGGGCATTGATGACCGGCGGTACCGGGCAGTTGCTGGCCATCAGCGACCTGCACATCAGTTATCCCGAGAACCGTGCCCTGGTGGAGCAGATGGCGCCCGGCTCCGATGACGACTGGCTGCTCGTGGCCGGGGACGTCGCCGAGAAGGTGGACGACATCCGATGGGCCCTCAGTACGCTGGCGAGCCGCTTCCGCAAGGTTGTCTGGGCTCCCGGCAACCACGAACTGTGGACGCACCCGAAGGACGCCGTCACCCTCCGAGGAGCCGCCCGCTACGAGCACCTCGTCGAGCTGTGCCGCGAACTGGGCGTGACCACCCCCGAGGACCCCTATCCGGTCTGGAACGGCCCCACCGGCCCGGTGGCGATCGCCCCGCTGTTCCTGCTGTACGACTACAGCTTCCTGCCGGCCGGCTGCGCCACCAAGGCCGAGGGGCTCGCTTACGCGAACGAGACCGGCGTCATCTGCAGCGACGAGTACCTGCTGCACCCCGATCCCTACCCGAGCCGTGAGGCCTGGTGCCGGGACCGGGTCGCCGAGACCGAGCGCCGGCTGATGGCGCTCGACGAGGACCTGCCCACGGTCCTCGTCAACCACTACCCGTTGCATCGCCACCCCACGGACGTCCTGCGGTACCCCGAGTTCGCCATGTGGTGCGGCACCCGGCTGACCGCCGACTGGCACCGCAGGTTCAGGGTGACGGCCATGGTCTACGGCCATCTCCACATCCCCCGGACCACCTGGCACGAAGGCGTCCGCTTCGAAGAGGTGTCGGTGGGATATCCCCGTGAGTGGCGCACCCGCCCGGGGGCGCCCGGCCGGCTGCGCCGCATTCTGCCGACCGGAGGACAAAGCAAGTGATCGAGGAAGTACTTCCGGACTCGGTGGTGGCCGTGGAGAGCCGAGGAGACGACGCGGCCTGCCATGCCATGCTCCACCCCGGGGAAGAGGCGGTGGTGGCAAGGGCGGTGGAAAAGCGCCGCCGCGAGTTCACCGCCGTGCGCGCCTGCGCCCGTCAAGCCATGGCGAAGCTCGGCGTCCAGCCGCAGCCCATCCTGCCGGGTGAGCGTGGCGCCCCGGGCTGGCCGGAGGGGCTTCGTGGCAGCATGACCCACTGCGACGGCTACCGCGCCGCCGCTCTCGTCCGAGCCGCCGACCTGGCCTCCCTCGGCATCGACGCCGAACCGCACGGTCCGCTTCCGGACGGCGTCCTGCGTTCCGTAGCCCTCCCGGCCGAGCTGGAGCGGCTGGCCGTGCTCGACGCCAGGCAGCCCGCCGTCCACTGGGACCGGCTGCTGTTCAGCGCCAAGGAATGCGTCTATAAGGCATGGTTCCCACTGACCGGCAAATGGCTGGACTTCGAGGAGGCGGACATCGCGTTCGACCAGGACCCCGGAACGTCACCCCAGGGCCGCTTTCGCGCCGAACTGCTCGTCCCCGGACCGCTGGTCGGAGGCCAACGGATCGGGTTCTTCGAGGGGCGGTGGATCATCCGCCAGGGCCTGGTCATCACTGCGCTCACGGTCCCGCACCCCTGAGGACGCCTTCCATCGCGGTGGGGCGGCCGCGGGCGGCGATGCCGGGCACCGGCTCTGCTTCACACTGCTGAGGGACTCGCGGCCGGGTGTCCGGGCGTCACGAGGCCGCGTTCGAGGGCCGCTGGAAGACCTGCATACGAGGTGATCAACCAGCGGCATCTGCGGGCGTCCACGCTATCGACGACCGGTGCCGGCCACCCCACTCGGGCCACCGCGTCGTCGCGGACCTGGACATGCTCCAGCGGCTTCACCCAGGTGCCACCGGCTTCCCAGCGGGCGAACCGCCCACAGGCGGTCTGTCGCGGCCCATATCGTTCCGGGAGATGGCGTCCTGTCAAACAGAGAGGCCTGCTACGTCGTTTGGTGAAAGTGCTGGTCACAGCTACTTGTTGAAACTGTGACCAGCACGGTCGCCTCTGGGGCGGCATGGCTTGGTTCATCTCTGCGGACAGCGTTTGCCGACCGGTTCCGGAGTCAGTTGGTGATCACCTGGCTCATGAATGTCGATGCGAGATGACGGCACTGTCGTGGTCCCGCACGCGAGACGGCGAGCCGCCCGTCACGCTGAGGCCGGCCGGTCCGAGTCCGTATGACCAACACCACGCTGGTGATGTCGTGCCCAGGTCGTAGAGGTCCCTCCCCCGAAAGGGGGTGGGAGGTCGTTCTGACTGTCGATGTCGCGCCGCCGCAGGCGATGCGAGGGTCGATGCGTGATCGGTGCGACAGGGACGACGAAGGCGCGTTGGCGCACGTGGCTGCAGCGGTGGCCGTACTGGGTAGGCCCGGCCACCATGCTCTGGGCAGTGGCGTACGCCGGCTTCGGCCTGGCATGCGCGCTGAGCGGGACGCCGCTGCTCTACCTGGGCGGCGCGCCGGGGCCCTCCGCGCTGGGCTGGGCGGTCGTGGCGGTGGGGTCGCTTGCTGCGGTGACCTGCTGCGTGGTGGGGCGGTTGGGGCTGCGGCCGGCGTTACGGGTGGTGCTGTGGGCAGTCTGCCTGCTGTCCGGGCTCGCCGCGTTCGGTCTGCTGATGGACGTCATCACACTGGCGTTCGGCCAGGGGGTGGACAGTGGGGTGGCCGCTGCGAACCACGCGCTGGCGGCGGTCGGGGTCGTGCTGCTCGCGGCCACTGCCCGATCCGTCCGCCGCCCCTCCGAAGCAGCCGTTGTGCGTCCCCCTTCTGCCGCCTCCCGGTCGGTTCAGCTCGCTTCCTGCGCCGGGACAGTGTCCTTTCTCCCCTACGCGGCGATGAAGCTGATCTGGGCTTCCGGCGGCACCTTCGCCGGGATATCCGGTGAGGAAATGCGTGCGACCTCCAAGCGCAACGGTGCGTCGGGATTCTGGCTCACCCTGGAATCCTGGGGCCTGGACGGCACCGTGCTGCTGGCCGCGCTCGGCGTCTTCCTGCTGTGGGGCCTGGTTCGCCCGTGGGGCCAGGTCTTCCCGCGCTGGACGCGGTGGCTGAGCAGTCGGCGCGTCCCGCGCTGGCTCCCCCTGACCCCGGCCCTGATCGGCGCCGCCAGCTTGGCTCCGTACGGGGTGCTCGGGGTCGGCTACGCGGCCCTGGCCACGACCGGCGTGGTGACGATGCCACAAGGCGACTTCCACTCCCCGAGCGATGCCTTGCTGGTCGCCTGGATCGGCTTGGGGGCGTTCGCCGTGTACGGAGTCGCGCTGGCTGTCGCTGCCCGCTCGTACTGGATTCGGACCCATCCCGTGCGCCAGGAGCACGCAAACGCCGAATGACCGCCCGCGGCCAGTCAGCCTCTTATGACTGTGTCGCCGGAAGCTTCCCATGGCGCGCCCTGGCAAGAGGCTCGGTGCCTCCGGAACTCGTCAACACTGACTTTCCACGGGACGGGGTGCCTCCGTGACCCATCGCAACCGACTTCGCTACTGCCGAACAGAGCCAGGCGGCAAGTGGTCGGTCAGCGCACCAGCAGGTCGATCACGCCCGTCAGGTCCTCCTCGCCGCAGCCCTCGGCCAGGCGGCGGCGCATCAGCTCGAAGTAGGGGCTGAGCAGTTCCGGGCTGACCCCCTGCTGCTCGGCGGTGCTCAGGAAGGTCGGCGTGCCGGCCACCTGCATGGAGAGGTTGGAGACGACACCCTTGGTGTAGTCACCGCTCCGCAGCTGGTCGCCGGTCCGGTGCACTGCCGGGGCCATCGCGACGAGCCAGTCGGCGAGCAGTGGGGCGAGTGCTGCGGGGTCGATGTCCTCCTTGCGGATCAGGGCGAAGGCGTGCGCGGATCCGGCGAACATCCCGTACATGGCGCTGAGCAGGGACACGTCGTACAGGGCCGCGAAGCCCGCGTCCTCGCCGACGTAGGTAGTGCCGACCGGAACGCCCAGGGCCTGTTGGTGCCGCTCGAACAGCTCTGGCGAGCCGCTGTAGAAGACGTAGCCGCCGGCTTCCGGGACTCCGATCATTGGAGGGACGGCCATGATCCCGCCGTCCAGGTAGCGGGC
Source organism: Streptomyces sp. NPDC087901 (assembly GCF_044742205.1). Lineage (NCBI taxonomy): Bacteria > Bacillati > Actinomycetota > Actinomycetes > Kitasatosporales > Streptomycetaceae > Streptomyces > Streptomyces sp. NPDC087901. The sequence goes on along the minus strand of NZ_JBIUUC010000005.1, from coordinate 7,429 downwards.
GCCGCGCTCGCGGGCCCACTCGGCGCGGGCGCGGGCCTGGGCAGGGGTGCTGGTCGTCAGGTTGACCAGGTCCCTGGCAGCCAGGTCGGTGTCGGCCAGCACCTCGTCGACCGAGGCGTCGTCCAACAGACAAACGACGACCAGGGTGTTCGCTGCGACCGCCTCAGCGGCGGTGTCCGCCACCCTTGCCCCCTCGGCGGCGAGCGCCTTGGCACGGGCCGGAGTGCGGTTCCAGACGGTCAGCGGGTGGTCGGCGGCAAGCCAGGTACGGGCCAGCGCGGTGCCCATCGCGCCGAGGCCCAGCAGCGTCACGGGAGTCTTCTCAACAGTGTTCTGTGCCATGCCGACTAGGCTGGTCACAAGTCCGGGGGTGATCAAGTACGCACTTGGTAGTGGGTGGTTACCCCGGGGTGAGCGAGCACGTCGGAAGGGTGGGGCATGACAACGCTGAACCGGCCTGGCACACCGGACGGACACGTCTGCGGGATCGACACCGCGATGGAGGTGATCGGCGGCAAGTGGAAGGTGCTGATTCTCTGGGCGCTCCACGAGCACCCCTGCCGTCGCTTCGGAGAACTGCGGCGACTGCTTCCGGGGATCACCGAGAAGGTGCTGGCCTCTCACCTGCGTGAGCTGGAAGCGGACGGTGTCGTGCACCGCGTCTCCTACGACGAGGTGCCGCCCCGGGTCGAGTACTCACTGACCGAGGACGGCAAGCGCCTCAACGACGCACTCAAGCCGCTGGCCGCCTGGGGGCGCGAGCGGCCGACCGGTCGAGGGCTGGAGGAGTAGGCAGGCCAGGGCATGTCGTGAACGTGCCGGTCACAGCCACTCGTTGATGGCCGCAACCTCAGCGGTGGCTTCGTAGCAGACGGCGAGCCCGAGCGCGGCCACGACCACAGTCGTCGTCGCCTTCGGCGCGAAGAGCAGCTCGGGTTCGGGCGATGGCACCGGCGGGGACACGGCGACGGCGTCGCTGTGACTCACGCGTCCGCAGACCACTGCCGAGCTCGGCATGCAGTTCAGCCGGAACGGATCCCAAAGCGCCACCCAGCACGACGCGTCACGGCAGGGCGAACGTCGCCTGCCGTCCCCGGCCGGCGGCACCAGCCGGGCATGCCGCTGGCCGAGGACAGCGAAGAAGGCACAGGTGTCGGCGACATCGGTGGCCCCCTCTTCATCCGGCTGGAGCTCCGAGGATCGTTCCAGCCGGCGTACGCGCGGCGGCGCCAGCATCGACCGGCACGTGCAGAGGGCCGTGACGCCCGCAGCGCTTGCCACTTCCCGGATCGTGGCTGCCACGGACGGCCTCCTTGCCGGGTTGAGCCGGTGGCACCGGCCGTCCTGTATCCGGATCCTGCGAATGCGGTTGATGCTTGCGAACGTTCCCGGAACGTGTCAAGGCCTGCGGCGGGACCACTTCGTCGAGGAAAACCTTATGGATGCATGGGTCTTGCGGTTCGGCTCGACTGCTGTCGATGATGTGGTCTTCAGAGCGGTGCTGAGATTGCGGGAACGTTTTCATAGGGGAGTGGCATGAAGATCACCGGCCTGGAAGTGCTGACTCTTCCTGACCACGGTGACGGCATGACGAGGGTCGTGGTCGACACAGACGAGGGCGTCCACGGCCTGTGCGAGGTCGGCATCGGGCCGGGCCGACGGACGGTCGCGGGTGCGCGACCACTGTGCCCCCATGTGCACGTCGGCGAATGCTCCGGGCCCGCACAGGTGCCTTGCCGGCCGCGGGGCAACAATGCGGTTCCAGGTGGGAGTTCAGGATGCTCATCGAGGACGACCTCGTCCGACCGGCCCGCCCGGACAAGGATGCTGAGAAGGCCGCGGGTCGCGGACAGGGCGCCTTCGTCTCTGCCGGACAGGCGCGCCCCCGCTGACTTCCACAGGGCAGAAAGCAGCCGATCGGGGCCCGCCTGAGGTTCCTTGGCGGCCTCATCGGCGGGTGTCGCCCGTTCGCCGAATCGAAAGTGTCATGCGCATACCGCACGCCGGGGAGTCGCACACCCTGACAACGAGACACGCGCATCACCCTCCCGGCGGGCCCACAGCCCGCTTCTACGCATTGAGTACGATCTCCGACTCCAGAAAGTGAGGCGAGTTCCGTCGTGTCGTTCAGACGAACCGCGAAGCCGGTCGAAATGGGTCTTGCCGGCATAGCGATCATGGGTGTGCTGGTAGGTGCGTCAGCGACGCCGGCCGGTAGCCAGGAATCCGAGACGTTGCAGGTGACGGCCGTTTCGTCGCGGCCCGGCACGGTGTCGGGAGACGACGCCCTGATACGTGTCGAGGTGCCCGCCTCCATAGCGGCCGACACAGTCCGGGTCGAGGTGGGTGGCCGGGACGTGACCTCGAGCTTCCGGCCTTCCGGTGATGCGCTGATGGGCGTGGTGAAGGAGCTGTCCAAGGGCGACAACAGCCTCACGGCCAGTGCGCAGGGCGCGAGCACCGGACAACTGACCCTGAAGAACCACCCCATCACCGGGCCGGTGTTCGCAGGGCCGCAGGAGCAGCCGTTCATCTGTGACACCGCCGATTTCAAGACGGCGACCGGCGTCACCCTCGGCCAGCCGATCGACAAGGACTGCTCGGTCAAGACCCGCGTCGACTACATGTATCGCACCAAGGCCGGCACGTTCGTCCCGCTGCCCGACGAGAACGTCCGCCCAGACGACCTGGCGACCGCCACGACCAGCCTGGGCAAGCAGGTGCCGTACATCGTCCGAGTCGAGACCGGCACCATCAACCGCGGCATCTACGAGACGGCCGTGCTGCACGACCCGGCATCCGGCACCCCCGACCCGCTGCAGCGTGGACCGGGCTGGAACGGGCGCCTCGTGTACGGCTTCGGCGGGGGGTGTAACGGCGGCTGGTACGTCCAGGGCCGTAACACCGTCGGCATCATGAACGACACGTATCTGAGCAAGGGCTACGGCGTCGCATCGTCCACGCTGAACGTCTTCGGCAACAACTGCAACGACCTGCTGGCCGCCGAGACCATGAGCATGGTCAAGGAACGCTTCGTGGAGACGTACGGCGACCCGGCCTTCACCATCGGAAACGGCTGCTCCGGCGGCTCGTACCAGACCCACCAGATCGCCGACAACTACCCGGGCCTGCTGGACGGCATCCTCTCCGGCTGCAGCTTCCCCGACGTCGGTTTCGGGACGATACAGACGCTCAGCGACGCCCAGCTCCTGAACCACTACTTCAATGAAGTCGCGCCGGACGCGTTCACGAAGGATCAGCAGAAGGCAATCGCCGGGTTCGGCAAATGGGAGAGCATCGGCAGCCTTGCCCGGGCCGGCGGCCGTATCGACCCTACGGTGTTCTGCCCGCCCCAGCTGCCCGAGGGGCAGCGCTATGACCCCGTAACCAACCCGGACGGTGCCCGCTGTGACGTCTACAGCCACGCCGTGAACGTCTACGGCGAGGTACCGGAGACCGGGAAGGTGCGTCGGCCGCTCGACAACACCGGTATCCAGTACGGACTTGAGGCCCTGAACAACGGCACCATCGACATGGGCCAGTTCATCGACCTGAACCGGCGCATCGGCGGCCTCGACGACGATGCCAAGCCCGCCGCGGCGCGCACCGTCGCCGATCTCAAGGCGGTACGGCTCGCCTACCGCACGGGCCGCCTGCTGAACGGCGGTGGCGGCCTCGCCGACGTTCCGATCATCGACTACCGCGATTACACGGACGACGCGGCGGCCGGCGACATGCACATGCGCTTCCACTCCTTCTCCACCCGGGCGCGCTTGGACAAGGCGAACGGGACCCACGCCAACCAGGTCATGCTCACCCGCTCCAGCGGGCACGGATTCACTCTCGCCGGGATGCTGTCCGACATGGACCAGTGGCTCACCGGCATCAAGGGAGACTCCGCCGCCGACGCCCCCATAGAGAAGATCGTCCGCCACCAGCCGCAGGGTCTCGCGGACGCCTGCTGGACCCGTGGCATCGGTGCGAAGAAGATCACCGAGCCCCAGGTCGAGGGCATCAACAACACCGAGTGCAACACCCTCTACCCGGTGTGGACATCGCCGCGGATGGTTGCGGGGGCCGATGTGGCCAACGACATCGTCAAGTGCCGCAAGCGTCCCGTGAGCGTCTCCGACTACCGCGGGCCAGTGACCGACGGTCAGTTCAACGAGCTGAAGGCGATCTTCCGGGATGGTGTCTGCGACTGGGCCGTGCCCGGGGCTGGTCAGCAGGGCCTTGCCGGTACATGGCTTTCCTTCGACCCGAAGTGACAGGATCGCGGCAGGTGAGCCCAAGTCTTGGCTTCGAGCGGCTGCCACCTTCCGACTCGCCACTTTGCGGGGCTTCGAACTGAGCAGCGCCGCGTTTCCGCGACGGCACGCCTGGCCGGTCCGCTCGACGTCCTTCCCGCGCAGGTCGGGTCGGGTGCGTCGAGGCCGGTGACGACAGCGGGCGTGCCGGCGGACCGGAATGAGCCGGGGCGCCCGCTGGTAAACTGGGGGTACGTTTCAAAATCGTTGGGGCCCGTACCGAGGGGTACGGGCCCCGGCGCGTTTTGGGCGCCGGACCGAGAAGGGTTACCCCATGAACGCAAAGCCGCCGGCCCCGAAGGGCGAACTGACAACGCCGCAGACGGCTGCCCCCGGCCTGCCGCCGGTAGAGTCCTTCGACGAACTCGGGCTGCCGTCGGAACTGACGGCGACGCTGACCGGACTCGGCGTGACGGAGCCCTTCCCGATCCAGGCAGCAACCCTGCCCAACGCGCTGGCCGGCCGTGACGTCCTCGGCCGCGCCCGGACCGGCTCCGGCAAGACGCTTGCCTTCGGGCTTGCGCTGCTGGCGCGGACGGCAGGTATGCGGGCGGAGCCGAAGAGGCCGCTCGCACTGGTCCTGGTGCCGACCCGGGAGCTCGCGCAGCAGGTGAGCGACGCGCTGGCACCGTACGCGCAGGCCCTGAACGTTCGGCTGGCGACGGTGGTCGGCGGGCTGGCGATCAACCGGCAGGCGGCACTGTTGCGGTCTGGTGCCGACGTGGTCGTCGCGACTCCGGGGCGGCTCGCCGACCTGGTATCCCGCCGGTTCTGTGAGCTGCAGCAGGTGCGGATCACGGTGCTGGACGAGGCGGACCAGATGTGCGACCTGGGGTTCCTGCCGCAGGTCTCGGAAATCCTGGACCAGGTCCGCCCCGACGGACAGCGGCTGCTGTTCTCGGCCACGCTCGACCGCAATGTCGACCAGCTGGTGCAGAACTATCTGCACGAGCCGGTAGTCGCCTCGCTCGACCGTGTGGCGGGCTCGGTCACCACGATGGAACACCATGTGCTGAACGTTCACCCCGCCGACAAATACGCGACCGCGACCGAAATCGCCGCGCGGGACGGCCGGGTCCTGATGTTCCTGGACACCAAGGCCGGCGTCGATCAGTTCACCCGGCATCTGCGGGCCAGCGGCGTACGGGCCGGCGCCCTGCACAGCGGGAAGTCGCAGCCCCAGCGCACACACACGCTCGCGCAGTTCAAGGACGGCGCGATCGACGTGCTGGTGGCCACCAACGTCGCGGCGCGCGGCATTCACATCGAGGCGCTCGATCTCGTCGTCAATGTCGACCCGCCGGCCGACGCGAAGGACTATCTGCACCGTGGCGGGCGTACGGCTCGCGCCGGGGAATCCGGGAACGTGGTCACGCTGGTCACCCCGAACCAGCGGCGGGACGTCAACCGGATCATGACCGAAGCCCGGATCCGGCCGACTGTCACCCAGGTGCGCTCCGGCGAGGAGAAGCTGACGGCCATCACCGGGGCGAAGCGCCCGCCCATCGAAGGGAAGGGGAGCGGCAACGTCCCGTTTCGTGGCATGGGCACTCGTCCGGGCCGCCCCAAGGAGTCCCGTAAGACGGCAGACGCCCGCAAGACGGCGGAAGCACGCGCGGCGGCCCGGGTGCGCAAGGGCCGCTGAGTTGCCTGGTGGCGTCCGCCCAGGGGAACCAGTGCTGCAGTCCGGCCGCCAAGACGGGGCGGGTGGAAGACGGCGCCGAGGAGGAGACTGTCAGTTGCGTCGCCTATCGTCAGCTGAATGGATCAAGGTGAACTGATCGCAGAGTTGGAACGGGCCGGTCGCGACAAGGAGTTGACCGCGCGAGCCGTCCGTCGTCTGGCTGAGCCCGGTGCTGCCGCCGCGCCCGGTCTGGTCGCCGCCCTGGGCACGGTGAGCCGTCAGGCGATGTGGGGCCTCCGGGACAGCCTGCGTCTCATCGGTCCCGCTGCCTTCGACGCCGCGGTGGCGGCACGTGCCAGGGCCGAGAAGGTGCCCGACTGGTGGGAACTGGGGCATGTGCTGCGCGGCTTCGACGAGCGGTGCTTTCCGCAGTATGTGGCCGCGCTGTCGCACCCCATGAAGGAGATACGGCGGCAGGCGCTGTGGGGTCTGCAGAATCTCGGCGACTCCGCCACGGCTGCCGTCGTGGATGTCATCCCGTTCCTCGACGACGCCGACCGCTACACGCGCTACCAGGCCGAGAAGACAATCCGGGCCATCGGCAGGCAGTCAGGCCCAGTACTGCGGGGCATCCGCCGCGAAGGTCCCGCCTACCTGCGGAGACACGCACTGAGCGCACTGTCCCTCATCGGCGGCGAGGCTGAGATCGACGAGCGGGACCGACGCGCCCTGGAGCGGCTCGTCCGGATCAAAGTGGCCGAGGACATCCCGGAAAGCCTGCCCGAGCACCGCTGGCTGGCCGTTCCCGGCGCAACGTACGAGGGCCTCTTTGCCGCTGTGGGGCTGCACGACAGAAGGCCCTGCACGGTCTCGATGGGCCAGGCTGCGATGGAGGACGACGTAGCTCTTGTGGCGGGCCCCGACGGCGTGGAGCGGGCGGTGTACCGGGTGTTCGTCACGCCGGAACTGGACGGCTGGCGGCTGGTCTACGCCGACACACCGCTGGGGGAGATGCACTGGGACGTCGACGACCTGCTCCGCAGGATCAGTGCCGCGTGCGGTCAGGCGCAGTACTTCTTCCAGGACGACCACAGCGATTCGATGGTCTGGGCCCTCGCCGTCGACGGCGAGGTGCGCCGCAGCTACTGGCGCTACGGGGAGCCGGAATGGCGGGGCGTGCCGCTGGACTGGGAGCAGCCCCTCGGCGCGGACCCGGACTTCGATCCCGACGACGACCATGAACCGAACGCCACCCAGGCGTCCAGCGTCGACAGTGCCGCTCGCGAGCTTTCCCTCGACCCGACCGGGGTCGGCGAGCAGACACCCATGCGCGGCCACGGTTGGCTGGCGGTCACGGAGGAGGGCGTGGGCCACGGACCGTTCACCGGAGCGCTGCGCATCTAAGCTTGACGTTTAACCTGTGCGGCCGTAGTGCTGGTCGAGTGTCTCGGCGCCTTTGACGGTCTTCCCCGGCGAGTGGCGGGGTGCTCTCGTACGG
>NZ_JBIUUC010000004.1:35395-773663 GCF_044742205.1 Streptomyces sp. NPDC087901 | reverse complement strand
ACTCACCCTCAGAACATTTTCTGGGGCTTTCCTCCGGGCGCTTCCCTTCGGTCTTGCGTTTCCGACTCTATCAGACTCTTTCGTGTCCGATTCCCGGTCGAAGCGGGCCTCGCATTTCCGCTTTCCAGTTCTTCGCTTTCGCGCTTTCCCTTTCCGGCGAGTCCGACTCTATCAGATCCTCTCGGGCCTGATTCCCAGTCAGCGGGGCTTGTCCTCCCGGCTGTTGGGCCGTTCCGACGAGTGAGACATTAGCGGAATCCAGGGCCTCGACGCTAATCGGGGTCACGTTCCTTCGAACGCGGATTCCTCATTTCGCAAATGCGCACGCAGAGACAGACGACATGTGTCGCTCACTCGTTGTGGTTACTGCGGAATGGCTGTCCGGGGACCGACCGGGGTCGGCGCTCACGTCGGACAACTCGGAGCACACTACGGATGCGCAGGGGGTGTGTCAACCCCGGTCCCCGCCGAGGTGCGGTGGAAGGCGCGGCGGTAGTCGCGGGGGCTGGTGCCCAGATGGGTGGCGAAGTGCTGGCGCATGGTGATCTCGCTGCCGAAGCCCGTGCGGCGGGCCACCTCGGGCAGGGGCAGATCGGTGCGCTCCAGCAGCTTCTGAGCTGCGGCGATGCGCTGGGCGATCAGCCAGCGCAGCGGAGTGGTGCCGGTACTCGCCTGGAAGTGACGGGCGAAGGAACGCGGCGACATGCCGGCCCGGGCGGCCAGCTCCGCCACCGTATGCGGATCCGCCAGACGGGTCAGGGCGAAGGCGCGTACGGCCGCGAGCGTGTCGGCGTCTCGGTCGGCGTGCGGTGTGGGGTGCTCGATGAACTGGGCCTGTGTGCCGGTACGGAAAGGGGCCGTGACCATCGAGCGCGCGATCGTCGCCGCGGCCTCGGCGCCATGGGTCGTCCGTACGAGATGGAGGCAGAGGTCGATGCCGGCTGCCGTGCCTGCCGATGTCCAGAGGTTGTCGTCGTGGACGAACAGGGCGTCCGGGACAACGGTCACTGCGGGGTGGCGGGTGCGCAGGAGGTCCGTGAGGTTCCAGTGGGTGACTGCCTGACGGCCGTCGAGGAGGCCCGCCTGGGCCAGGGTGAAGGCGCCTCCGCAGAGGGCGGCGATCGGCGTGCCATGGGCGTGGGCGCGGCGCAGCGCGTCCAGGACCGCTTCGGGCGCCGGTGTCACGTGGTCGTCGAGGCCCGGGACGACGATCAGGTCGGCTCGGGCCAGCCAGCTGAGCCTGCGGTCCGGGGTGAGGGAGAGGCCGCCGCGCAGCGGGATGGGTGCGTCGGTGGCCGCGGTGCGGCGCAGGACGAAGGGCGGGACTCCACGGTCCGTACGGTCCACGCCCCAGACCTCCGTGATGACCGAGACGTCGAACGCGCGGACGCCGGGAAAGGAGACGAGGGCGATCCGGGTCGGTGCGGGGGGCGGTGTCTCGGTCGCGGGCATGATGGCAGTAAAGCATCGGTCGATGACTTTTTGACCTCTGGGCGGCCAGGGTGCGGGGCGGCAGGATCGGAGCCATGGATATCGCAGAGAACGCAGCGCTGGTCGTGGTGGACGTGCAGCAGGGGTTCGAGGAAGAGGCCTATTGGGGGCCGCGGAACAATCCCGCGGCGGACGAGAACATTGCCGGGCTGATCGATGCCTGGCAGTCGAGCGGGCGGCCCGTCGCCTTCGTACGGCATGACTCGCCCAAGCCCGATTCGCCGTTGCGGGTGGGATATCCCGGGAACGACTTCAAGCCGTACGTGGAGGAGCGGCGGGGGAAGGGCGGCGGGGAGGAGCTGTTTCTGACGAAGAGCGTGAACTCGGCGTTCTACGGGACACCGGATCTGGGTGCGTGGCTGCGCGCCGCCGGCGTGGAGCAGATCGTGGTGGCCGGGATCCAGACCAATATGTGCGTCGAGACGACCGCGCGAATGGCGGGGAACCTCGGTTACGAGGTGTTCGTACCGCTCGACGCGACCTACACCTTCGACCTGGTCGGGCCCTGGGGCTGGTCACTGGACGCGGAGGAGGTGGCGCGGGCCACCGCCGTGTCACTGCACGGCGGTGGATTCGCGAAGGTCGTGCGCAGTGCGGAGCTGATCGCTGCCGCGAAGTAGGTCAGCCGTTGCCGGAGGCGAGCTCGCGGCTGCGGTCGCGGGCTGCTTCGAGTGCCGCGATGAGGGCGGCGCGTACGCCGTGGTTCTCCAGTTCGCGGATGGCGCTGATGGTGGTGCCCGCGGGGCTGGTGACGGCTTCGCGGAGCTTGACCGGGTGCTCTCCGCTGTCGCGGAGCATCACCGCGGCGCCGATGGCGGCCTGGACGATGAGGTCGTGGGCCTGGGCGCGGGGCAGGCCGAGCAGGATGCCGGCGTCCGTCATCGCCTCTACGAGGAAGTAGAAGTAGGCCGGGCCGGAGCCGGAGAGGGCGGTGGCCGCGTCCTGCTGGGACTCGGGGACGCGCAGGGTCTTGCCGACGCCTCCGAAGATCGCCTCGGTGGTGGCGAGGTGGTCGGTGGTGGCGTGGCTGCCCGCGGAGATGACGGACATGCCCTCGTCGACCAGGACGGGGGTGTTCGGCATGACCCTCACCACCGGGGTGCCCGTGGTGAGGCGCTCCTCGATGAAGGCGGTCGTGATGCCGGCGGCGGCGCTGATGACCAGGCGGTCGGCGGTGATGTGTGCGGAGAGCTCGTCCAGGAGGCGGCCCATGTCCTGGGGTTTGACCGCCAGGATGAGGATGTCGGCGCGCTTGGCCGCCTCGGCGTTGCTGACCGCGTCGACTCCGTAGCGGTCGTGGAGCTCCGCGGCACGCTCGGAGCGGCGGGTGGTGACCAGCAGGTTCGCCGGGCGCCAGCCGGCCCGGATCATGCCGCTGAGCAGGGCCTCGCCGATCTTGCCGGTGCCGAGGACTGCAACTGTCTGGGTCATGCGCTTCACCCTCCGGGCTGTGCTCACTGTTCTCGTGGCGCCATCCTCGCACCGGGCCGTCAGGCGGTGCGGCGGCGGAGGGTGGCGGCACCGAGGGCGAGGACGAGGAGGGCGCAGCCGGCCACGATCGCGATGTCGCGGACGAAGTTGCCGGTGACGGCGGTGTGATGGAGGACCTCGTTCATTCCGTCGACGGCGTACGACATGGGCAGTACGTCCGAGATCGCTTCGAGCGCGGGTGCCATCCGGTCGCGGGCGACGAAGAGTCCGCAGAGCAGGAGCTGCGGGAAGATCACGGCCGGCATGAACTGGACGGCCTGGAACTCCGATGCCGCGAAGGCGGAGACGAACAGGCCGAGCGCCGTGCCGAGGAGTGCGTCGAGCAGGGCGACCAGGAGCAGCAGCCACGGCGATCCGGTGACGTCCAGGCCGAGGGCCCAGACCGAGAGGCCCGTGGCCAGGAGCGACTGGACGATGGCGACGGCCCCGAAGGCGAGGGCGTAGCCGGCGATCAGGTCGCCCTTGCCGAGCGGCATGGCGAGGAGGCGCTCCAGGGTGCCCGACGTGCGTTCGCGCAGGGTGGCGATCGAGGTCACCAGGAACATCGTGATCAGCGGGAAGATGCCGAGGAGCGAGGCGCCGATGGCGTCGAAGGTCTGCGGGGCCCCGTCGAAGACGTATCGCAGCAGCGTGATCATCACGACCGGGATGAGCAGGAGGAGTGCGATCGTGCGCGGGTCGTGCGTCAGCTGGCGCAGGACCCGGGCGGCGGTGGAAAGGGTGCGGGCAGCCGTCAGCGGGGATGCGCCCTTTGCCGCCGGGGGTGTGGGTGCGTGTGTGCTCATCGGGCGTTCTCCTGACGGGTGGCGGCCGCGTCGACCAGGTGGAGGAAGGCTTCTTCGACGGTTTCGGTGCCGGAGCCGGCGCGAAGGGCCTCGGGGGTGTCGTCGGCGAGGATCTCGCCCTCGCGCATCAGAAGCAGCCGGTGGCAGCGCTCGGCCTCGTCCATGACGTGGGAGGAGACGAGCAGGGTGGTGCCGCGGTCGACGGCGAGGCGGTGGAAGAGGTTCCAGAGGTCGCGCCGGAGTACCGGGTCGAGGCCGACGGTGGGTTCGTCGAGGACGAGGAGCTCGGGAGTGCCGAGCAGCGCCACTGCGAGGGAGACCCGGGTGCGCTGGCCGCCCGAGAGGGTGCCGGCGAGATCGTCGGCGTGGCTGGTCAGGTCGACCTCGGTGACGGCGCGGGTGACGGCCTCGCGGCGGGCGTCCCGGTGGCGGCGGCCCGGCCGGAGGATCGCCGCGAAGTAGTCGAGGTTCTGCCGGACGGTGAGGTCGGTGTAGACGGAGGGGGCCTGGGTGACGTACCCGATGCGCGGGCGCAGGGTGGGGTGGCCCGCGGGGCTGCCCAGGACGTCGAGGGTGCCGGTGACCTTGGCCTGGGTGCCGACTACGGCCCGCATCAGGGTGGATTTGCCGCAGCCGGACGGGCCGAGGAGGCCGGTGATCCTGCCGGGTTCGACGGTGAAGTCGAGTCCTTTCAGGACGGTGCGGCTGCCTCGTACGACGGTGAGGCCACGGGCCTCGATGGCGGCGCCCGAAGAATTCATCATGTGATGAATTTTGGGGCGGCAGGGCGCCGCCGTCAAGGGACCGCGCGTCGGCGGGCCCGGGTTCGGTCCGGGTCTGTCAGAGGTTCGGTCCGGGGCCCTCACCGGTACCGTCCGGGGCCGTCAGGCGATGGCCACACTCAGGTCGACGACGTACGCCTCCTCGACCGTGCCGTCCGGGAACAGCGGTGCGAGGTGCTCGCGCTCCTCGTCGAGGAAGCGCCGGGTGGGGGCCTCGCCAAGGACCAGGAACGCGGAGTGGCTGCCGAGGTTGGCCAGGTGCGTGGCCAGGGGGATCCGGCGGGTCCACGGGACGCGGCGGTGTACGAAGTCGAGCCCGGGCGGCAGATCGCCGTGGCGGACGGGCGAGCCGTGGGCACTGGTGTCCTCGGTGCCCGCCTCGGCCCCGAAGAAGCGGCGCAGCCGGGCGTCCTGGGCGGCGACCCACGGGGCGTCGCGGTCGGCGACGTTCCACCAGAGGGCGAGTGCGCCGCCGGGCCGCAGGACGCGCCGGGCCTCGGGGGCGGAGCGGAACGGGTCGGTCCAGTGCCAGGACTGGGCGTAGGTGATCAGGTCGGCCGAGGCCGTGGTGAACGGGAGATGGTTGCCGTCGCCCCGCACCAGCGGGACACCCGGCAGGCTGCGGTGCAGTTCGGCCGCCATGCCCGGCCCCGGCTCCACGGCGACGACGCGGGCGCCGCGGTCGTGGAGGTGGCGGGTGGAGATGCCGGTGCCCGCGCCCACGTCGATCGTGCGGGTGCCGGACAGGGGGCGGCCGGAGAGCTCCTCGACGGCGTCGAACAGGGCAGCCGGGTAGCCGGGGCGGGCGGCCGCGTACTGGGCGGCAGCCCGGTCGAAGGACAGGGCGCGCGAGGGGGCGGCGGGCGAGGGGCTCGGGGTGTGGTCCGGAGTGGCTTCCGGGGAGTCCGTTGCGGTCATGGGGCCATCGTGGCCCTCGGGGCCCGGACCGGGCCCCGAGTCCCGCCTACTTGCGGCGGGCCTTCTTCGCCTTGGCCGTCCTGCGGGCCGCCGGGTTCCCGGTCCGGGCCGAGCGGCGCTTCGCGAACCGGGCCTGGGCCGCCTCGTACTCCGTACGCCGCAGCTTCTCGCCCGGCGCTTCGGAGAACGTACGGAAGAAGTACGCGAGCAGCGAGCCGATGAAGCCGATCGTCTTGAGGCCGCGGAGCGTGTCCTCGCGGCCCGGGTCGGCCGGGCGGCGGCTGAAGCCCTCCCATGTCTTGCGGAAGGCGACGGCGCTGCAGATGGCGAACATCAGGACGACCAGCAGGCCGACGAAGCTGCCTACGTCGGCGATCTCCAGGCCCTGGTAGGCGAACCTCAGCACGAAGCAGGAGGCGACCGCGGCGGCGAGCGAGCCGACGGCCGCCCCGGCGCGGCGGAGCCCGTAGTTGCCGTCGTGGCTGACCCAGGTCGTACCGAAGAAGCGGATGGGCTCGGGCTGCGGGCCGGGGGCGGTCGCGGGGGCTCCGGCGGACGCCGTGCCGGACGCTGTGCCGGACTCGGTGGCGTCGGGGGCCGTGCCGTCGGGGGTGTCGCTGTTCTCGCTCACGAGGTCGATTATCCCAGGGGCGGGGCGGAGCACGGGGCTGCTGCGGTGGTCCCGCCACAGGTACGGAGGTGGCGGGACCGCGGGTCCGGCCCCCGCGGGAGGGGCCGGACCCGGTTGGTTCAGCCCAGCTTGGAGACGTCGCGGACGGCGCCGCGGTCCGCGCTCGTCGCCATGGCCGCGTAGGCGCGCAGCGCCGCCGAGACCTTGCGCTCGCGGTTCTTCGGCGCGTACACGCCGTTCAGCGCCTCACGGCGGGTGGCCAGCTCGGCGTCGGGGACGAGGAGCTCGATCGAGCGGTTCGGGATGTCGATCCGGATCCGGTCGCCGTCCTCGACGAGCGCGATCGTGCCGCCGGACGCCGCCTCGGGCGAGGCGTGGCCGATGGACAGGCCCGACGTGCCGCCGGAGAAGCGGCCGTCGGTGATCAGCGCGCAGGTCTTGCCGAGGCCACGGCCCTTGAGGAAGGACGTGGGGTAGAGCATCTCCTGCATGCCGGGACCGCCGCGCGGGCCCTCGTAACGGATGACGACGACGTCTCCGTGCGTGATCTCCTTGCGGAGGATCTTGTCGACGGCCTCGTCCTGCGACTCGCAGACGACCGCCGGGCCCTCGAAGGTCCAGATCGACTCGTCGACACCGGCCGTCTTCACGACGCAGCCGTCCACGGCGATGTTGCCCTTGAGGACCGCGAGGCCGCCGTCCTTGGAGTACGCGTGCTCCACGTCACGGATGCAGCCGCCCGCCGCGTCCATGTCGAGGGTGTCCCAGCGCTCGGACTGCGAGAAGGCGGTCGCGGAACGGACGCAGCCCGGGGCCGCGTGCCACAGCTCGACGGCCTCGGGGGACGGCGAGCCGCCGCGGACGTCCCAGTTCTTGAGCCACTCGGCGAGCGTGTCGGAGTGCACCGAGTGCACGTCCTCGTTGAGATGGCCGCCTCGGTGGAGCTCACCGAGGAGGGCGGGGATGCCGCCGGCCCGGTGGACGTCCTCCATGTAGTACGTACCGCCGGGGGCCACGTTGGGGGCGACCTTGGAGAGGCACGGGACCCGGCGCGAGACCTCGTTGATGTCGTCGAGGTTGTACGCCAGCTCCGCCTCCTCGGCGGCGGCCAGCAGGTGCAGGATCGTGTTGGTCGAGCCGCCCATGGCGATGTCCAGCGCCATGGCGTTGTCGAACGCGGCGCGGGTGCCGATGGCGCGCGGCAGGACCGTCTCGTCGTCCTGCTCGTAGTAGCGCTTGGTGATCTCGACGACCGTGCGGCCGGCGTCCTCGTACAGCGCCTTGCGGGCGGTGTGCGTGGCGAGGACGGAGCCGTTGCCGGGGAGGGAGAGGCCGAGGACCTCGGTCAGGCAGTTCATCGAGTTGGCGGTGAACATGCCGGAACAGCTGCCGCAGGTGGGGCAGGCGTTCTCCTCGATGCGGAGGATGTCCTCGTCGGAGATGCTCTCGTCGACCGCGTCGCTGATCGCGTTGACCAGGTCGAGCTTGCGGACCGTGCCGTCGACGAGGGTGGCCTTGCCGGCCTCCATCGGACCGCCGGAGACGAAGACGGTGGGGATGTTGAGGCGCATCGCGGCCATCAGCATGCCCGGGGTGATCTTGTCGCAGTTCGAGATGCAGATCAGCGCGTCGGCGCAGTGCGCCTCGACCATGTACTCCACGCTGTCGGCGATGAGGTCGCGGGAGGGCAGGCTGTAGAGCATGCCGCCGTGTCCCATGGCGATGCCGTCGTCCACCGCGATCGTGTTGAACTCACGGGGAACCGCGCCCGCCGCCTTGATCGCGTCGGAGACGATCCGGCCGACCGGGGCGAGGTGGGTGTGGCCGGGGACGAACTCGGTGAACGAGTTGGCGACCGCGATGATCGGCTTGCCGATGTCCTCGCTCGCTACGCCCGAGGCGCGCATAAGGGCGCGCGCGCCCGCCATGTTGCGGCCGTGGGTGACAGTGCGGGACCTCAGCTGCGGCATCGTCTCTCGCTCCTTCGACAGAAAAGACTGGCTTCGAGCGTACGCCTCCGGTGCCAGGATCTGGACGGGGTGTCCGGAATGCGGGATTGGGTGCCCAGGGGGTGGGCGGCGGTCAGGCAGGGGTGCGGGGTGGGGACGGCGCGGGCACCGGGGGTGGGACGGGCTCGGGTTGCGGGGGTGGGACGGGCTCGGGTTGCGAGGGTGGGACGGGCGCGGGTAGCGGGGGTGGGACGGGCTCGGGTAGCGGGGGTGGGACGGGCGCGGGTAGCGAGGAGTTTCGGGGCTCTCGCCCGGGCCCCGCTCCTCAATCGCCGGAGGGGCCTGACGCGGATGGGTCCGGGTCGCCCGGCCGGTCCGGGTCGCCGGCCGAGGCCGGATCCGTCAGGTAGCGCTGCAGGGTCGGGGCCACCATCGCGATGATCTTCTCCGGGTCCGCCGATGCCAGGGGTTCCGCCCGGAGCACGTACCGCAGCATCGCGATGCCCACCATGTGCGAGGCGGCCAGTTCCGCGCGGAAGGTGGGGTCGGGTACGTCCAGCTGTTCCGCGATCCGTCCCAGCAGGCGCCGCAGGACGAAGCCGCGCAGCACGTTCGCCGCCGCCTCGTGGGTCAGGGCCGAGCGCATGACCGCCAGCAGCGGGGTCCTGGACGCCGGGCTCTCCCAGACCGCGATGAAGTAACGGGCCAGCCGCTCGCCCAGGCCGTCCTTGTCACTGCCCAGGATGGCCGGGATCACCAGGGCGGGTTCGAAGGAGAGCTCGATCGCGGCCGCGAAGACCTCGTCCTTCGTGCCGAAGTAGTGGTGGACCAGGGCAGCGTCCACGCCCGCCGCCTTGGCGATGCCGCGGACCGACGTCTTGTCGTAGCCGCGTTCGGCGAATTCGGTGCGGGCGGCCTCCAGGATGCGGGTGCGCGCGTCCGGGCCGGTCGTCGCCGTCGTGCGGGAGGGGCGGCCGCGGCGCCTGGGGCCCGGGGCTTCGGCGCCCGGGGTCATGAGCGCGGCACCTGCGCCGAGGAGGCGAGGTGCAGCCGGGTGAAGGCGAGCGCCTCGGCGAGGTCGGCCTCGCGTTCGGCGGTGGACATCGCCCGGCGGGTGTTGACCTCGATGACGACATGGCCGTCGAAGCCGTTCCGGGCCAGCCGCTCCAGCAGTTCGGCGCAGGGCTGGTCGCCCCGGCCGGGCACCAGGTGCTCGTCCTTGCCGGAACCCTTGCCGTCGGCCAGGTGGACGTGGGCCAGCCGGTCGCCCATCCGGTCGACCATGGCCATGCCGTCCGTACGCGCCGTCGAGGTGTGCGACAGGTCGACCGTGAAGTGGCGGTAGTCGTCGTTGGTGACGTCCCAGTCGGGGGCGTACGCGAGCATCTCGCGGTCCCGGTAGCGCCACGGGTACATGTTCTCGACGGCGAACCGCACATCGGTCTCGTCCGCCATCCGCCAGATCCCGGTGACGAAGTCACGCGCGTAACCCCGCTGCCAGCGGAACGGCGGGTGGACGACGACGGCCGACGCGCCGAGCTTCTCCGCCGCGGCGCGCGCCCGCTGGAGCTTGACCCAGGGGTCGGTGGACCAGACCCGCTGTGTGATCAGCAGGCAGGGGGCGTGAACGGCCAGGATCGGCACCTGGTGGTAGTCCGAGAGCCGCCGCAGGGCCTCGATGTCCTGGCTGACGGGGTCGGTCCAGACCATGACCTCGACGCCGTCGTACCCCAGGCGCGCGGCGATCTCGAAGGCCGTCGCCGTCGACTCCGGATAGACCGAGGCCGTCGACAGGGCGACCTTCGCATCCGGGATGCGCACCACTGGTTCTGCCACGCAGACAGCGTACGGGCAGCGGTGCGCGTCGCCGAGGGAGTCCGGTGGAAAGTGAGAAGGGCCATGACGGTGACACGCCGGGGGCCGCCCCGTCAGTTCAGGGCCACGTCCTCGGTGGACGTCAGGTGGTCCAGGCGGCGCAGGATCACTCCCTCGCGCAGCGCCCAGGGGCAGATCTCCAGGTCCTCGACGCCCAGGAGGTCCATCGCGCCCTCCGCGACCAGCGCGCCGGCCAGCAGCTGGGCGGACCGGCCCTCGGAGACGCCGGGGAGGTTCCCCCGCTCCTCGATCGTCATCGCGGCCAGCTTCGGCACCCACTCCTCCAGGGCCTTTCGGCTGAGGGTGCGCTGCACGTACAGCCCCTCCGTGGAGCGTGCGGCGCCCGCGATCCTGGCGAGCTGCTTGAAGGTCTTGGACGTTGCCACGACATGGTCGGGGCGGCCGAAGCGGGTGAACTCTCCGACACTGCGGGCGATCCGCGCCCGTACGTGGCGGCGCAGCTCCTTCACCTCCGCCGGGCCCGGCGGATCGCCGGCCAGCCAGCCGGCCGTGAGCCGGCCGGCGCCCAGCGGGAGCGACACGGCGGCGTCCGGTTCCTCGTCGATCCCGTACGCGATCTCCAGCGAGCCGCCGCCGATGTCCAGGACGAGCAGCTTGCCCGCCGACCAGCCGAACCAGCGCCGGGCAGCGAGGAAGGTGAGGCGGGCCTCCTCCGTGCCGCTGAGGACGGCGAGGTCGACGCCCGTCTCGTCGCGGACCCTGGCCAGCACCTTGTCGGCGTTGCTCGCCTCGCGCACCGCGGAGGTGGCGAACGCCAGCACGTCCTCGCAGCCCTTGTCCTCGGCGGCCTGGAGCGCGCCGGCGATCGTCGTCACCAGCCGGTCCACGCCGAGCGGGCCGATCGCCCCGTCCTCGTCGAGGAGCTCGGCCAGCCGCAGCTCCGCCTTGTGCGAGTGCGCGGGCAGCGGGCGGGCGCCGGGGTGCGCGTCGACCACCAGCAGATGAACCGTGTTCGACCCCACGTCGAGGACTCCGAGTCTCATATGCAGAACGCTACTGCGGCTTCGGGCGGGGACGGACCGGCGCATGGTCCCCGCCCATGCGCCCCTCGGTCTTACTCTGGGCGCGTGCCAAAGACGAAAAAGGCGAAGCCGGGCAAAGTCACGAAGAAGCAGAAGATGAAGCAGGAGATGCAGCAGCCGCAGACAGAGGGACCTCAGGGGTCCGACGAGACGGGGATCGACTTCGCGCGGGCGTGGGTGGAGTTCCCGGACCCCGCCGACGACGAGCAGGTCTTCCGCTGTGACCTGACCTGGCTGACGTCCAGGTGGACCTGCATCTTCGGCAGTGGCTGCCAGGGCATCCAGGCCGGTCGCGCGGACGACGGGTGCTGCACCCTGGGCGCCCACTTCTCGGACGAGGACGACGAGAAGCGGGTGGCCGGTCACGTGGCCAGGCTCACTCCGGACCTGTGGCAGTTCCACGACGTGGGTACGGAGTCGGGCTGGGTCCAGACCGATGACGACGGGGAGCGGCAGACGCGGCGCTGGGAGGGTTCCTGCATCTTCCAGAACCGTCCCGGCTTTGCCGCGGGGGCCGGCTGTTCCCTGCACATCCTCGCGCTGCGGGAGGGCAAGGAGCCCCTGGAGACCAAGCCGGACGTGTGCTGGCAGCTTCCGGTCCGGCGTACGTACGACTGGATCGACCGGCCCGACGACACGCGTGTGCTCCAGGTGACGATCGGCGAGTACGACCGCCGGGGCTGGGGACCGGGCGGCCACGACCTGCACTGGTGGTGCACGTCGGCGACGTCGGCGCACGGGGCCGGGGAGCCGGTGTACGTGTCGTACCGGCCCGAGCTCACGGAGCTGATGGGCAAGGAGGCGTACGACCGGCTGGTCGGGCTCTGCGAGGAGCGGCTCTCCTCGCTGCTGCCGATGGCACCGCACCCGGCGGACCCGGCCTAGGAGCCCGGGCCCGTCACTCCGCCGCCCCGGCAGGGTGCTCGGGCCCGTTCCTCCCGGGACCGGGCCCGTCAGTCCTCCGTCGGCGGACTGACGGGCCCAGGAGCCCCGGGCCCGTCAGTCCGCCGCGGGCGGGGTGCTCGGGCCGCCCTGCCCCGGGTCGTCGGTCGGGGTCGGGGTCGGGGAGTCCGTCGGGTCCGGGGACGGGCTCGGCGAGCCCGGGTCCGTCGGCGTCGGGGTGGTGTCCGTCGGGTCGGGTGTCGGGGTGGGATCGGGGTCCGGGGAGGACGGCGACGGCTCCTCCGGGACGGGCGGGTGCGAGTGGGACGGGCCGCTCGGCACCGGAGGCCGCGGCGAGGCGGAAGGCGCCCGCCCCCCGTACCCGTGCATCGCCACGACCGCCCCCGACGGGGCGACGGCGATCCGTGCGGTCCAGTACCCGGCGGGTTCGCGCGCGTGGTTCACGAGGACGCGGACCGTGATGCTCTCGCCCGCCGCGAGCGTTCCCGAGGTGCTGCTCAGGCGCAGCCAGGACTGGCCCGTGCCGGCCGACCAGGCGACCGGGCCCGCCTTCGAGGCGGTGAGCGTGATCGTCGTCGTGCCGCCGGACGAGCGGGCCTCGACGGTGAGGCGGCCCGCGCCGTCCCCTCCCCCGTCCCGGTCCGGGTCCGCGCCCACACTGATGACCTCGGCCGAGACGTCCGGTAGGCGGTCGCCGTCCGTGAAACCGGCGCCGGGCTCGGGCCGGGCGTTGCCCGCGTTCTCGTAGTGGCCGTACGGGTCGTCGGACCCGTGGCCGTCGCCCGTCTCGGTCGCGGTGACCGCCGAGCCTTCGCGTCCCTCGCCGGTGAGCGGCGCGCCCCGGTAGGCGGACCACAGGGCGATCACGGGGGCGGCGACGACCGTGGCGACGACCGTCGTCGTCATGACCCTGGACCGCAGCCGGTCCCGGCGCGCGGCGTGGTCCTTCGGGTCCATCGGGAAGCCCGTCCGGTCGAACCGGGGTGTGGCGGACCGATTCTTCTGGTGCTTCTGGGCGTGCAGCATCGCCACGTAGGCGGAGGGGCGCGGCGCCTCGACGACCGCCAGCACGGCCACGGGCGTGACCGCGGCCCCCGGCCAGGGGCCCTGCGCACCGGCCCGCTCGGCCGCGCGGCGGCAGCTCGGGCAGTCGTCCACATGCCGTACGAGCTCGCGGCGCAGGGTGGCGGAGAGCAGCACGCGATGGTCACCGGTGAGCCTGCCCACCGCGGGGCAGTTGCCCTTCTCCACGACGGCGAGGGCGGCCCTCGTCCGCTCCACCTCGCAGGCGGCCGCGGCCAGGAGCTCCCGGGCGGTCGCGGGTTCCAGCCCGAGGACGGCGGCGACCGCGCGCGGGGTGAGCCGGTGGCGCACCGCGAGCTCCAGCGCCTCACGCTGTTCGGGGGTGGTGCCCGCCGCCTCGGGCCAGGCCAGCTGGGCCAGTTCGCGGCGGTGCGCCTCGGCGGCCGCGGGACTCTCCGCGGACATGCCGGGGGAGGCGGACGCAAGGGACGCCGACGTGACGGAGCGGGGCGCGGAGGGTGTGAGCGGTGGTGCGCCCGCAGCCTTCGAGGTGTGCGCGGACGCGGACGTGCGCCGTCCCGCGCGGGCTGCCGGCGCGACGCGATGGTCGTCCTGCGCCCTGGCCGACTGTCTGCGCGCCCGGGACCCGTCAGGTCTGCGATGCGCCTGGCGGCCCTGCTTCTGCTCGCCGAGCCTGCGCAGACACATCCATCTGGCCAGTGCGTACAGCCAGGCTCGGCGTTCCTCCTCGTCCGCGGGACACCGACCGCCCTGCCGCTCCGCCAGCGCCAGCACTCCGCCGAGCGCCTCGGTGGCCGAGTCGTGGTCGCAGAGCACGGAGAGGCAGTACGTGAACAGGCCGTCGAGATGCGGTTCGTAACGGGCCGGCGGCTGCTTCGGCGACGAGTGGGGCGCGCGGTGCTGCGCCCGGTGTGCGCCGGGGGTGTTCGTGGGGGTCTCCAGGCTGCTGCTCGTCACCTTGCGACCGTAGGCAGGGCGGGGCATCCCTCTCGCACCCCTTGAGCACATTTAACCCTTACGGGTGAACGTATCGCTCAATAAGGGACAGGAATCCGCGATTCCGCCCACGGTGGCGGTGCGCGACCCCACCGGCGACCTCCGCCCGCGCACCGCGCCGGGCTCCGCTGTCCGACCTCACCTATACGGTGGCGCCATGGCTGCCCGTACGAAATCCGCGAAGGACCGGCCGTCCTATCACTGCACCGAATGCGGCTGGACGACCGCCAAGTGGCTCGGCCGCTGCTTCGAGTGCCAGGCCTGGGGAACGGTCGTGGAGTTCGGCGGCGCCCCTGCGGTCCGGACCACGGCGGCCGGCCGTGTCTCCACCGCCGCCCTCCCCATCGGCCAGGTCGACAGCCGCCAGGCCACCGCCCGCTCGACGGGCGTCGGCGAGCTGGACCGGGTGCTGGGCGGCGGACTGGTGCCGGGCGCCGTCGTGCTGCTCGCGGGCGAGCCGGGCGTCGGGAAGTCCACGCTGCTGCTGGACGTGGCGGCCAAGGCCGCGAGCGAGGAGCACCGCACGCTCTACGTCACGGCCGAGGAGTCCGCCAGCCAGGTCCGCATGCGCGCCGACCGGATCCGGGCGATCAACGACCATCTGTACCTGGCCGCCGAGACCGACCTGTCCGCGGTCCTGGGCCATCTGGACGCGGTCAAGCCGTCCCTGCTCGTCCTGGACTCCGTACAGACCGTCGCCTCCCCCGAGATCGACGGCGCACCCGGCGGCATGGCGCAGGTCCGCGAGGTCGCGGGAGCGCTCATCCGGGCCTCCAAGGAGCGCGGCATGTCGACCCTGCTGGTCGGCCACGTCACCAAGGACGGGGCGATCGCCGGGCCGCGGCTGCTGGAGCACCTGGTCGACGTGGTGCTCTCCTTCGAGGGCGACCGCCATGCCCGGCTGCGGCTCGTGCGCGGCGTCAAGAACCGCTACGGGGCGACCGACGAGGTCGGCTGCTTCGAGCTCCACGACGAGGGCATCACGGGTCTCGCCGACCCCTCCGGCCTCTTCCTGACGCGCCGGGACGAGCCCGTGCCCGGCACCTGCCTGACCGTGACCCTGGAGGGCAAGCGCCCGCTGGTCGCCGAGGTACAGGCGCTCACCGTCGATTCCCAGATCCCTTCGCCCCGGCGCACCACCTCGGGTCTCGAGACGTCCCGGGTGTCGATGATGCTGGCCGTCCTGGAGCAGCGCGGCCGGATCAGCTCGCTGGGCAAGCGGGACATCTACAGCGCCACGGTCGGCGGTGTGAAGCTCTCGGAGCCGGCCGCGGACCTCGCGATCGCGCTCGCCCTGGCCAGCGCGGCAAGCGACACACCGCTGCCGAAGAACCTGGTGGCGATCGGCGAGGTGGGGCTCGCGGGGGAGGTCAGAAGGGTCACCGGGGTCCAGCGCAGACTGGCCGAGGCACACCGTCTGGGCTTCACCCACGCACTCGTTCCGACCGATCCGGGGAAGGTCCCGGCCGGTATGAAGGTCACGGAAGTCGCCAACATGGGCGACGCCCTGAGAGTGCTGCCGGGCCGCTCTCGTACACAGGCCCCACGGGAGGACGGCGCACGCCGGTAGACTTTGCCCTGGTCTCGCCCGTCCGTACGAACGGCATGAGGGACGTAGGGTCTTTCGTTCGGGCGTGCGCGCCGGACCGCGCGAGCCCGGCAAGGTCCGAACGAGAGGCCCTAAGGGCACCGCAAAACCTGTGACCGGAGGAGTGCAGTGGCAGCCAGCGACCGGGCAGCATCGCCCGGAAAGTCCGGCCAAAGCACCGGGAACGAGGCGCTGATGCGCGCCTCGTTGACCGCCGTCGCGCCCGGAATGGCCCTGCGGGACGGCCTGGAGCGCATTCTCCGTGGCAACACCGGCGGGCTGATCGTGCTCGGCATGGACAAGACCGTCGAGTCGATGTGCACCGGCGGTTTCGTGCTGGACGTCGAGTTCACCGCGACCCGGCTGCGCGAGCTCGCCAAGCTGGACGGGGCACTGATCCTCGACAAGGACATGACCAAGATCCTGCGGGCCGGCGTCCAGCTGGTCCCGGACGCCTCGATCCCCACCGAGGAGACGGGCACCCGTCACCGCACGGCGGACCGGGTCTCCAAGCAGTGCAATTTCCCGGTCGTCTCGGTCTCCCAGTCGATGCACCTCATCGCGCTGTACGTGGACGGGGAGCGCCGGGTCCTGGAGGAGTCCGCCGCGATCCTCTCCCGCGCCAACCAGGCCCTCGCCACGCTGGAGCGGTACAAGCTCCGGCTCGACGAGGTGGCGGGCACGCTCTCCGCCCTGGAGATCGAGGACCTCGTGACCGTCCGGGACGTGACCGCCGTCGCCCAGCGCCTGGAGATGGTCCGCCGGATCGCGACCGAGATCGCCGAGTACGTGGTGGAGCTCGGGACCGACGGCCGGCTCCTCTCGCTCCAGCTCGACGAGTTGATCGCGGGCGTGGAGCCGGAGCGCGAGCTGGTCGTGCGCGACTACGTGCCGGAGCCGACCGCGAAGCGTTCGCGCACGGTGGCCGAAGCGCTCACCGAGCTGGACGCGCTGTCCCACACCGAGCTGCTCGAACTCCCGGTCGTGGCACGGGCGCTGGGATACAGCGGCTCTCCGGAGACGCTCGACTCGGCAGTGTCTCCGCGTGGCTTCCGGCTGCTCGCCAAGGTGCCGCGGCTGCCCGGGGCGATCATCGACCGGCTGGTGGAACACTTCGGCGGTCTGCAGAAGCTGCTCGCCGCGAGCGTGGATGATCTCCAGACGGTCGACGGGGTCGGCGAGGCGCGGGCGCGCAGCGTGCGCGAGGGGCTGTCCCGGCTGGCCGAGTCGTCGATTCTCGAACGGTACGTGTAGGCGGTACGTGCAGGCGGCGGTACGTGCAGCCGCGTCCGGCCGCCAGGCCGGACCGCTGTGCCGGTGCCGCCGGGCCGGGCCTCCACAGGCCCTCGGATCCCCTGGCCCTCCGACCCGGCCGCCCTGTCCGGCGTACCGCCGCGTCAGTCCTTCGCGAGGACGAACGAGGCGCGCTGCACGGGCTCACCCGCGGCCTTGGCCTCGACCAGGTACGTACCGGGGCCCACGGACCCCGCAGGCGGCGTCGCGCACTTCGGGGCGCTCTTGCCGCGATCCCACTCCACGGCGTGCTCGACGGTCGCTCCCGCCGGAACCTTCAGCAGCACGGCGGCCGCGTTGCGCGGGCAGTCCTTGGAGGACCACACCTCTTCGTCGTCACCGCCCGCCTCGGTGACGGTGAGGACTGCGGACTTCGGGCCGAAGTCGGCCTTGCACGCGGTGGACGAGGTGTTCGTGGCGATCAGCCGGAACTTCGGCTTCTCGCCGGGTCCGTAGCGGAGATCGGTCTTCAGGGTCAGCCGCAACGCGGCGGGCACGCAGTCGGGAAGCGCGGAGCCGGCCGGGACCTGCTGTCCCGCGGTTCCGCCGCCCGATCCGCCGCTCGCACCGGAACCGGCTTCCGTCTCCGAGCCGTTGCCGTCGTCGCCCGCCCCGTCACCTGCTCCGCCGGAGCCCGCGTCCGAACTTCCGCCGCCGCTCCCGCCGCTGCCGCCGGTGTCGCCGGTGTCGCCCGACTCGTCGCGTCCGCCCGGCTGTTCACTGATCGCCGGGCCGGAACCGGAGGGTCCTGGCGTGATCGAGTCCACGGGACCGGAGCCGGGGGCCCGCGAGTCGTCGTGATTCCCCTTGCCGCCACCGGAGGTGACGGCCCATACGATCAGCAACGCGAGCAGCGCAATCAGCGTCGCCGCTACCGCCCTCCGTCGCCAGTAGATGGTGGAGGGAAGCGGCCCGATCGGATTACGCAGAGATCCCACGGCGCAAACTGTACGAGAGAACAGCGCCAACTCCCGCCCCACCCGCCGCCACAGGCCACCAAGTTTTGCCGATCATCATCCTGGGGCGGCTTGTTCCCGTCCGGAACCACGCCACGGGCACCTCAAGTGATCATTCGGCTACGGCATGCGAGCTTCGGGGGCGATGGGCGCCGCACCGGGCCGCGGGCCCCGGCAGCGGGCACGGCAGCACCGCGTCGCCCGGAGGCGATCCATGGGGCCAGTTGCCGCAACGGCTCGCGGGACGTGCCGCCACTTGCCGGAACGCGGGTCCGTCAGAGCAGGGAAAGACGGGTGTCCCTATCACTCCAAGGGCTCTTTCAAGGGGCGACACCCCCGTCCCCCTGACCCTCGTCTGCCCTTCCGTGCCAGGATCGGCGGTGCGATGACTGCCACGACTGCGACACAGACGCCCCCCACCTCCCTCCACACTCCCGTCATCGGGTGGTTCGACCAGCACGCCCGCGATCTGCCCTGGCGCCGCCCCGAAGCGGGCGCCTGGGGTGTGATGGTGAGTGAGTTCATGCTGCAGCAGACCCCCGTCAACCGGGTCCTCCCGGTGTACGAGCAGTGGCTGGCCCGCTGGCCGCGCCCCGCCGACCTCGCAGCACAACCGCCCGGCGAGGCGGTCCGCGCGTGGGGCCGGCTCGGCTACCCGCGGCGGGCCCTGCGCCTGCACGGCGCCGCCCAGGCCATAACGGAACGGCACGGCGGCGACGTACCGAGCGCGCACGCCCAGCTGCTCGCGCTGCCCGGGATCGGCGAGTACACGGCGGCCGCCGTTGCCTCGTTCGCCTACCGGCAGCGGCATGCCGTCCTCGACACGAACGTCCGCAGGGTGTTCGCCCGGGCCGCGAGCGGCATCCAGTACCCGCCGAACGCGACCACCGCCGCCGAGCGCAAGCTCGCCCGCGCACTGCTCCCGGAGCAGGACGAGCAGGCGGCGCAGTGGGCGGCCGCGACGATGGAGCTCGGCGCCCTCGTCTGCACCGCGAAGAACGAGGACTGCACGCGCTGCCCGATCGCGGGGCAGTGCGCATGGCGGCTGGCCGGGAAGCCCGCGCACCAGGGGCCCCCGCGCCGCGGCCAGACCTACGCCGGTACGGACCGGCAGGTGCGCGGCCGGCTCCTCGCGGTGCTGCGCGAGTCCGTGACCCCGGTGCCTCAGTCGGCGCTCGACGCGGTGTGGGAGGAGCCGGTGCAGCGGGCCCGTGCACTGGACGGCCTGGTCTCCGACGGTCTGGTCGAACCGCTCGCGGGCGGTCAGTACCGGCTGCCGCTGAGCTGACGGGCCGGGCGGGCCCGTTCCGCCTCCCCGGGCCCTTTGTCCCTCTCCTCCTGCGCTGTTACACAACCGATGGGCAGCCGTGCGTCGGCGTACGGCTGCTCCGCACAGCCCCGTGACAACAGCTCCGTAGCGTCACCGACGTCAGCCCGACGACCAGGCGGCTGACAGTGGTTCTACGGGGTTTCACGGGGACGGAGGCGGTTGTCATGGCGCAAGGTGAGGTGCTCGGTTTCGAGGAGTACGTGCGTACCCGGCAGGACGCGCTGCTGCGCAGCGCGCGCCGGCTGGTCCCCGACCCCGTGGACGCACAGGACCTGCTGCAGACCGCCCTGGCCCGCACCTTCGGCCGCTGGGACGGCATCGCCGACAAGTCCCTGGCCGACGCCTACCTGCGCCGCGTCATGATCAACACCCGCACCGAGTGGTGGCGGGCGCGCAAGCTGGACGAGGTCCCCACCGAGCAGCTGCCCGACGCCAGCGTCGAGGACGGCACCGAGCAGCGCGCCGACCGCGCCCTGCTGATGGATGTCCTGGGCGTGCTGGCTCCCAAGCAGCGCAGCGTGGTCGTGCTGCGACACTGGGAGCAGATGAGCACGGAGGAGACGGCCGCGGCACTCGGCATGTCGGCCGGTACGGTGAAGAGCACCCTGCACCGGGCGCTGGCGCGACTGCGCCAGGAGCTGGAGAGCAGGGAAGCGGCGAGCCGTGCGGAACTGATCCATGAGAACGGGGACCGCGGGGCGGACGTCCGCGTCACGGCGCCCCGGAACCCGGTGCGATCGCGGGCACAGGCAGGGGCGCCCCCCGAGGGGTGTCATGACGAGCGGGGGCGGGAGCGGTGCGCGGCCTGACAGGCAGCGGTGAGGGCGGCGGCGGGAGCGGCGGCGATGTCACCGGGGGACCCACGGGGGACGGGACCGGCAGCGGGCGGGGACGCCGGCTGACCGGCTGGGCGGCGAGCAGCACGGTTCTGGCCGGGCTCGCCGTCTTCGGTCTGTTCGCCGTCAGCTGCTCCACCGGCGGCACGGGCACGCGCGACGAGGGCCCGGCAGGCACCCAGCCGGTCGCCCAGGTCACGCCGAGCACCACGACGCCGTCCACGGCGAAGCCGACGCCCCGGGTCGACGCGGTGTCCTTGCTCAAGGCGGATTCCGAGGTGAGCGAGCGGGTCAGGACCGACCTCAGGCCCTGCACCGGTGACGAGTACCCGGTGGACACCTCGTACGGCAGCCTGACCGACGGACCCTCCGCGGACGTGGTGGTCAACGTGATGACCTGCGGCGACTCGGTCGGCGTGGGCACCTATGTGTACCGGCCTCGGTCGGACGGCACGTACGAGAACGTGTTCACCATCGAGCAGCCCGCCGTCTACGGGACCATCGACCGCGGCGATCTGGTGGTGACGACGCAGGTGTACGAGAAGAAGGACGCGGTCGCCTACCCCTCGGGCGAGGAAGTGATCACGTACCAGTGGGCGAGCAGCCGGTTCAGCGAGCAGGACCGGGTGCACAACGACTTCAACAGAGCCGTCGGAACCGGAGAAGGGGACTTCCCCCAGCCCGCGGAACCGACGAGGAACTGAGAGCAGTCCGATGGCCGAGACCCATGTCCTGTTCGTCGAGGACGACGACGTCATCCGCGAGGCCACCCAGCTGGCGCTGGAGCGGGACGGCTTCGTGGTCACCGCTATGCCCGACGGCCTCCTCGGCCTCGAAGCGTTCCGGGCCGACCGGCCCGACATCGCGCTGCTCGACGTGATGGTGCCCGGCCTGGACGGGGTCAGCCTCTGCAGACGCATCCGGGACGAGTCGACGGTTCCCGTGATCATGCTGTCGGCCCGGGCCGACTCGATCGACGTGGTGCTCGGCCTGGAGGCCGGCGCCGACGACTACGTGACGAAGCCGTTCGACGGTGCGGTCCTGGTCGCCAGGATCCGGGCGGTGCTCCGCCGCTTCGGCCATGCCTCGGGGAACGGGGCGGGCAGCGGTGGCGAGGCCGCGGCGCGGTCCGAGGGCGGTGTGCTGGTCTTCGGCGACGTGGAGATCGACACCGAGGGCATGGAGGTCCGCAAGGGCGGCGAGCAGGTGGGTCTGACCCCCACCGAGATGCGGCTGCTGCTGGAGTTCTCATCCGCGCCCGGCACGGTGCTCTCCCGCGACAAGCTGCTGGAGCGGGTCTGGGACTACGGCTGGGGCGGAGACACCCGGGTCGTGGACGTCCATGTGCAGCGGCTGCGCACGAAGATCGGCCAGGACCGGATCGAGACGGTCCGCGGCTTCGGCTACAAACTCAGGGCATGAGGCGCCCGGCCCTGCGGACGGGTGTCCGCTGGAAGATCAGCATCGCGATCGCGGCAGTCGGCGCCCTGATCGCGATCGCGCTGAGCCTGGTCGTCCACAACGCCGCCAGGGTCTCCATGCTGGAGAACGCCCGCGAGGTCCAGCTGGAACGGCTGACGTACGCCCAGCTGCTCTACGAGGCGACGAAGACGAAGAAGGCCGACCCCCGCTTCGGCGCGAAGCTCAACGATCCGACGATGCCGAAGAGCCTGCGCCAGGAGACCCGGCGCAACCGGCGCGCGACGCATGTCGAGGACAGCGGCGGGGTGCCCGACGTCTGGGCGGCCGTACCGCTGCCCGGCGGCGACGTGCTCTCGCTGCACACCCGTTTCGCCGACCGCTCCACCACGATCCTCGGAGATCTCGACCGGGCCCTGATCATCGGCTCGGTCTCGGTGGTCCTCGGCGGCTCCGCGCTGGGTGTCCTGATCGGCGGCCAGCTCTCACGTCGGCTCCGCAAGGCGGCCGCCGCGGCGGGAAGGGTCGCGCAGGGCCATACCGATGTACGGGTCGGGGATGCCGTCGGCGGAGTCGTGCGGGACGAGACCGACGAGCTGGCCGGCGCGGTGGACGCCCTGACGGACGCGCTGAACGAGCGCATCGAGGCCGAGCGCCGGGTCACCGCGGACATCGCGCACGAACTGCGCACGCCCGTGACAGGGCTGCTGACGGCTGCCGAGCTGCTGCCGCCCGGGCGGCCCACGGAGCTCGTACGGGACCGGGCGCAGGCGATGCGCACGCTGGTCGAGGACGTGCTGGAGGTGGCCCGGCTGGACAGCGCCTCCGAGCGGGCCGAGCTGCAGCAGCTCGCGCTGGGCGAGTTCGTCAGCCGCCGGGTGGCGCTGCTGAACCCGGAGGTGCGGATGCGGGTGGTCCACGAGTCGTGGGTCAGCACCGACCCGCGGCGGCTGGAGCGCATCCTGTTCAATCTGCTGGGCAATGCCGCCAGGCACGGCTCCACGCCCGTGGAGGTCACGGTCGAGGGCCGGGTGGTGCGGGTCCGCGATCACGGTCCGGGGTTCCCGGCGGCGCTGCTGCGGGAGGGGCCGAGCCGGTTCCGTACCGGATCGACGGACCGGGCCGGGCAGGGGCACGGGCTGGGGCTGACGATCGCGGCCGGTCAGGCGCGGGTGCTCGGCGCCCGCCTCACCTTTCGCAACGCGGCCCCCGAGGGCGCGGCCGAGGGCGCCGGCGGGGCGATCGCCGTCCTGTGGCTGCCCGAGCACGCGCCGACGGACACCGGCAGCTTCCCCATGCTCCAGCTGGGCGAACAGCGCGGCCCTGCGCCGGGCGGCAGAAAGGCCGCCGGCAGCGGCGCGGACCCGCGCGGCGGGCATCCCGACCGCTGAGCAGCCGGTCCGGACGGGGATGACGGGACACGAGGAAGGCCGCGGGGTGCACGCACCCCGCGGCCTTCCTCGTGCGAAAGCTACGAAAGCCTCAGACGGCGTCGGCCACCGGGGCCTTCTCCGGTCCGGTCCCCCGCAGCGGCACCTCCTTGACGAACAGCGCGGCCACCACCGCGATCAGTCCGACCGAGGCGCCCACCAGGAAGGCGATGTGCGTACCGGACGCCACCGCGTACTCGTACGCCTCGCGCACCGGCACCGGCAGCTTCGCCAGGCTCGCCGCGTCCAGCTGGGCGCCGTGCATGGTGGCGCCCGCACCACCGCGGGCGGCCATCTCGTCACTCACCCGTCCGGTGAACAGCGCGCCCATGATGGCGACACCGAAGGAGCTGCCGAGCGTACGGAACAGGGTGGTGGAGGACGAGGCGACGCCCATGTCCTTCATCTCGACGCTGTTCTGCGCGACAAGCATCGTGATCTGCATCAGGAAGCCCATGCCCGCACCGAGCACCGCCATGTAGATGCCGGAGGTGAAGCGGGTGGTGCCGGTGTCCATCTGCGAGAGCAGGAAGAGACCGGTCACCATCAGGATCGAGCCGATGATCGGGAAGATCTTGTACCGGCCGCTGCTGGTCGTCACGCGTCCGGCGATGAGTGAGACGATCATCATCGCCAGCAGCATCGGCAGGAGCAGCAGTCCGGAGTTGGTCGCGGACGCGCCCTGGACGGACTGCTGGAACAGCGGCAGGTAGAGCACCGCGCCGAACATCACGAAGCCCGCCATGAAGCCGACCACGGACATCAGCGTGAAGTTGGCGTTGCGGAAGATGTGCAGCGGGATGATCGGCTCGGCGGCCTTGGTCTCGACGAACAGGAAACCGGCCAGCGCGGCGACGCCGATCGCGATGAGCTCCATGATGACGGCGGAGTTCCAGTCGTACTCCGAACCGCCCCAGGTGGTCACCAGCACGATCGCGGTGATGCCGACGGTCAGCAGACCGGCGCCGAGGTAGTCGACCTTCGCCTTGGTGCGCTCCCGCTTGGGCAGGTGCAGCACGATGGTGATCATGGCCAGGGCGACGGCGCCCAGCGGCAGGTTGATGTAGAAGCTCCAGCGCCAGCCGAGGTGGTCGGTGATGGTGCCGCCGACCAGCGGTCCGCCGATCATCGCGATCGCCATCACGCCGGCCATCATGCCCTGGTACTTGCCGCGCTCACGGGGCGGCACGAGGTCACCGATGATGGCCATGACGCCGACCATCAGACCGCCGGCGCCCAGGCCCTGCACGGCGCGGAAGCCGATCAGCTGGCTCATGTCCTGAGCCATGCCGCTGAGGACCGAGCCGATCAGGAAGATCACGATGGACGTGAGGAAGATGCCCTTGCGCCCGTACATGTCGCCGAGCTTGCCCCAGATGGGGGTGGAGGCGGCCGTGGCCAGGGTGTAGGCGGTGACGACCCAGGACAGGTGCTCAAGACCGCCGAGGTCACCGACGATGGTCGGCATCGCGGTGCCGACGATCAGGTTGTCGAGCATGGCCAGCAGCATGGCGATCATCAGGGCGAGCACCACCACTCGCACACTGCGCTGCTGCTGTTCGGGCTTCTCCGCCCGTCCGGTCGGGACGTCCGCCTTCCCGTCCGCCGCCTTCATCAGGTCCGCCATGTTCCCCAACTCCCCAGATCCCCTGCACACCGGGCACTTACTTGCCGCCCGGCTAGTTGACTACACTAGGGGAAGGTAGCCCCGTAACTAGCCGGGCGTCAAGTAAGTTTT
This sequence comes from Streptomyces sp. NPDC087901, assembly GCF_044742205.1. Lineage (NCBI taxonomy): Bacteria > Bacillati > Actinomycetota > Actinomycetes > Kitasatosporales > Streptomycetaceae > Streptomyces > Streptomyces sp. NPDC087901. Next base: position 749,165 of record NZ_JBIUUC010000004.1, on the reverse strand, counting down.
TGGGAGAGCACCATGGGCAGCACGCCGCAGCCGCGCCGGGGCAACACCCGCCAGCGCATTCAGGACGTCGCCCTGGATCTCTTCGCCGAGCAGGGTTACGAGAAGACCTCACTGCGCGAGATCTCCGAGAAGCTCGACGTCACCAAGGCTGCGCTCTACTACCACTTCAAAACCAAGGAAGACATCCTCGTCAGCATCTTCGAGGACCTCAACCGGCCCGTCGAGGATCTGATCGCCTGGGGCGAGAAGCAGCCGCGCACCCTGGGGACGAAGAAGGAGCTCCTCGTCCGCTACAGCGAGGCGCTGACCTCCGCCGCCCCGCTCTTCCGCTTCATGCAGGAGAACCAGGCGACCGTACGCGACCTGAGCATCGGCGTGACGATCAAGGACCGGGTGCTGGCACTCGTCGACCTGATCAGGGATCCAGAGGCGCCGATCACCGACCAGGTTCGGTGCTTCAGCGCGCTCTTCACGATGCACGCCGGAATGTTCGCGCTGAAAGACATCGACGGCGACCCCGAGGAGAAGCGCAAGGCCGTCCTCGAAGTCGCCGTCGAACTGGTCACCCGGGCGCATGGCCCGGGTTCCGCCCAGTAGCGGGGTGGCGTCCCGGCCGGATCAGACCGAGACGCCCTCCTTGTGCAGGTAGTTGACCGGGTTGACCGCCGAACCGTAGTTCGGGGTGGTCCGGATCTCGAAGTGCAGGTGCGGGCCGCTGGAGTTTCCGGTGTTGCCGGAAAGGGCGATCTTCTCGCCCTTCTTCACGGACTCGCCGATGTGCACGTCGATCTTCGACAGGTGCGCGTACTGCGAGTACGTGCCGTTGCTGTGCTTGATCACGATGGCGTTGCCGTACGCGGGACCGTCGCCGCCGCCGTTCGGGCCGGCCTTCACGACGATGCCCTTGTGCGCGGCCTCGACCTTGGTGCCGATCGGCACGGCGAAGTCCTGACCGGAGTGCTTGTGCGACCAGCGGCTGCCGTCGTTGCCGAAGCTCGCGCTCAGCTGGTAGCGGTGGACCGGGGTCTCCCAGGCGAGCTTCGCGGCGGCCTTCTTCTTGGCGGCCGCCTTCTTCTTCGCCGCGACTGCCTTCTTCTTGGCCGCCTCGGCCTTCTTCGCCGCGGTGTGCTCGGCCGCCTTGCCCTGCGCGGCCGCCTGCTGGGCGACCGATTCGGCGGTGGTCGCGCCGGCGAGGCTCGCGGTGCCGGTGGTACCCGTCGTGCCGGCCGCGAACGCAGCGCCCGCACCGAGAACCATCGACGTCCCCAGGCCGGCTGCCACCACGGCGCCACGGACACGGGAAGCGGACGGGCGGCGGGACTGGAACGTAACGCGCTTCGACATAAGCGGAAAACCTCCGGAGATGACTGGACCCGGCATTGCGCCGGGCTGGCCATACCTTGGTAACCCGCACCCCCGGGTGCACTCAAACCCCCCATCTACGAAGAAAAGCCGTAGCTGGGGGCCCGGGAATTCGCCGCCACCGACCCCGTTCCGCACCCTTTGACCGCTGCCGAAAGTCTTCGCCGGGGCAGGTTTAACCCCAGCTCCAAACCGTCCATACCGGACACAGCCCCGCCATCCAGGCTTTTGCCCCCAAACGCCCGAAAGGCCTGCTGCACACCGGGTCGAAAGTCCCGACCGTGACCATGGCCGTTTCTCCTAAGGTGCCTAGTAGGCCCCGAAAGGGCTGTGCGCCTTGTCACCGGCGGTGGGACCAAGGGCTGTCCGTTTCGGGACCTTCGGCCCGGCGGTCTAGACGGCGGGCAGCCCCGTCACCTTCTTCGCGTGCAGGGCCACGAGCTGCTTGCCACCTGCCGCCAGGTACCACCGCTGGAGGTCGCCGGAGCCGTCGTTGTACGTCCAGCGCAGCTTCCCGCTGCCGGCGTCGTAGGAGTGGATGCCGCCGTGCTCGTCGAACTCCGTCGCCCCGTAGAGGACGTCGCCCACCTTGGCGAACTGCCAGGGGACCGCGACGTCCAGGCTCCCCTTGTCGTGCCAGTGCCTCTTCCCGGTCGCGGGGTCGGCCGCCCAGAGGCCGTGCGCGCTGTCGGAGACGTAGAGGACGCCGTCCAGGACCGCCGGATCGTTGAACCGGCTGAACTCCTCGGTCGCGAAGGACCAGCGTTCCTTGCCGTCGGCCAGGTCGTGGGCGCGCATCTGCTGCCCGTCGGCGAGGATGGCGAGGCCGTCGTGGACCACGAAGCCGCGGTTGTTGGACCGGCCGATCTTCTTCGTCCAGACCTGACGGCCGGTCGCGGTGTCGCGCACCGTGAGGTTCTCCCGGAAGTCCGTGTAGACGAGACGGTTGCCGGCAACCTGCGCGGTGATGCCGTTCTCCTCCGTCCCCTTGTCACGCTTCTCGCGCCAGACGACCTTGCCCGAGGTGGTGTCGATCGCCGCGATCACGTTCTCCGGGGTCCTGAACTCCTTGTCCAGGATTCCCGCGACGACGTAGACGTGGTTCTCGTCCGCGGCGATCGGTCGGGGCTGGGAGTACTGCTTCCCCATCCGGCTGCGCCAGGTGTCCTTGCCCGTGGCGGGGTCCAGGCCGACGATGTCCCCGTTGTACCGGGCGCTCTGGAGGTAGAGCGTCCCGTCGCCGATGAGCATGTTGGCGCCCGGCGTGGTGACCTCGGCGCGGGACCAGATCTCCTTGCCGGTGGATATGTCGCGGGCCACCAGCGGATCGCCCGAGACGAGCACGACGTTGCCCACGACCGCGATCGCGGAGATCCACGCCAGTCCGTCGTACGTCGTGGCGTCCTGCCAGGCGGGCTGCGGCTTGGAGCCCGGCGCCGGGGTGCCTGGCGCCTTCCCCGGCTCGTCCGTCTCCTTGCCGGCCGGGTCGTCCTTCGGACCACAGGCCGCCGTACCGGCGCCCAGAAGCACCAGCCCGGCTCCGGCCAGCTTCATCATCTGCCTGCGTGACACATCGCTTCTGCGCATGATCTGCCCCGTCCCCCTCGCCGTTCGTCCGCGCCCGGACGAAGCGTCCGGAGCCGGGGCCAGACTAACCAGCGATTTTCCGCCCCTGCGCGCCGCAGACCCGACCGGGACACGCCTGTGACGCCACCGTCACTATGTACGCAATAGCAAAGGGACGGCCCCGGACCAGTCGAAACCGGTCCGGGGCCGCCCCTTCGTACGCTCGGGCGCTAGGCGCCGCTCACGCTTCCTTCGTCATGTTCGGGCCGGCGCCGCCTGCCGCCTGCTCGATCGGGGGGACGTCGGGCAGAGCCGACTTCTCCTCGCCGCGGAAGGTGAACTTCTGCTCCTCACCCTCGCCCTCGGTGCCGACGACCACGATGTGACCGGGGCGCAGCTCACCGAAGAGGATCTTCTCGGAGAGGATGTCCTCGATCTCGCGCTGGATCGTCCGGCGCAGCGGCCGGGCGCCCATCACGGGGTCGTAGCCCTTCTTCGCCAGCAGGGACTTGGCGGCCGGGCTCAGCTCGATGCCCATGTCGCGGTCCCTCAGGCGCTCGTCCACCTTGGCGAGCATGAGGTCGACGATCTGGATGATGTCTTCCTCGGTGAGCTGGTGGAAGACGACCGTGTCGTCGACACGGTTGAGGAACTCGGGCCGGAAGTGCTGCTTGAGCTCTTCGTTGACCTTCGTCTTCATCCGCTCGTAGTTCGTCTTCACGTCGCCCTGGGCGGCGAAGCCCAGGTTGAAGCCCTTGGAGATGTCCCGGGTCCCGAGGTTGGTCGTCATGATGATGACCGTGTTCTTGAAGTCCACGACCCGGCCCTGGGAGTCGGTCAGGCGACCGTCCTCCAGGATCTGGAGCAGGGAGTTGAAGATGTCGGGGTGGGCCTTCTCGACCTCGTCGAAGAGGACGACGGAGAACGGCTTGCGGCGCACCTTCTCGGTGAGCTGGCCGCCCTCCTCGTATCCCACGTAACCGGGGGGAGAGCCGAAGAGCCGCGAGACCGTGTGCTTCTCGCTGAACTCCGACATGTCCAGGGCGATCAGCGCGTCCTCGTCGCCGAAGAGGAACTCGGCGAGCGTCTTGGACAGCTCGGTCTTACCGACACCGGACGGACCGGCGAAGATGAACGAGCCACCGGGGCGCTTCGGGTCCTTCAGACCGGCTCGCGTACGGCGGATCGCCTGCGAGAGGGCCTTGATGGCGTCCTTCTGGCCGATGACGCGCTTGTGGAGCTCGTCCTCCATGCGCAGCAGACGGGAGGACTCCTCCTCCGTCAGCTTGAAGACCGGGATACCGGTGGCGGTGGCGAGGACCTCGGCGATGAGCTCGCCGTCGACCTCGGCCACGACGTCCATGTCGCCGGCCTTCCACTCCTTCTCGCGCTTGGCCTTCGCCGCCAGCAGCTGCTTCTCCTTGTCACGGAGAGACGCCGCCTTCTCGAAGTCCTGGGAGTCGATGGCCGACTCCTTGTCGCGACGCACGCCCGCGATCTTCTCGTCGAACTCGCGGAGGTCCGGCGGCGCGGTCATCCGGCGGATGCGCATCCGTGAACCGGCCTCGTCGATCAGGTCGATCGCCTTGTCCGGCAGGAAGCGGTCCGAGATGTAGCGGTCGGCCAGCGTCGCGGCCTGGACCAGCGCCTCGTCCGTGATGGACACGCGGTGGTGGGCCTCGTAGCGGTCGCGCAGACCCTTGAGGATCTCGATGGTGTGCGGCAGCGACGGCTCCGCGACCTGGATGGGCTGGAAGCGGCGCTCGAGAGCGGCGTCCTTCTCCAGGTGCTTGCGGTACTCGTCGAGCGTGGTGGCACCGATGGTCTGGAGCTCGCCTCGCGCCAGCATGGGCTTGAGGATGCTCGCCGCGTCGATCGCGCCCTCGGCGGCACCCGCACCCACCAGGGTGTGGAGCTCGTCGATGAACAGGATGATGTCGCCGCGCGTGCGGATCTCCTTGAGCACCTTCTTCAGGCGCTCCTCGAAGTCACCGCGGTAGCGGGAACCGGCGACCAGCGCACCGAGGTCGAGGGTGTAGAGGTGCTTGTCCTTGAGGGTCTCGGGCACCTCGCCCTTGACGATGGCCTGCGCCAGGCCTTCGACGACCGCCGTCTTGCCGACGCCGGGCTCGCCGATGAGGACCGGGTTGTTCTTCGTACGGCGGGACAGCACCTGCATGACCCGCTCGATCTCCTTCTCGCGCCCGATGACCGGGTCGAGCTTGGATTCACGAGCGGCCTGGGTGAGGTTCCGGCCGAACTGGTCGAGCACCAGCGACGTGGAGGGCGTGCCCTCCGCGGGGCCGCCCGCTGTGGCCGCCTCCTTGCCGCCCGAGTAACCGGACAGCAGCTGGATGACCTGCTGGCGCACCCGGTTGAGGTCGGCGCCCAGCTTCACGAGGACCTGGGCTGCGACGCCCTCGCCCTCGCGGATCAGGCCGAGCAGGATGTGCTCGGTGCCGATGTAGTTGTGGCCGAGCTGAAGGGCCTCGCGGAGCGACAGCTCCAGGACCTTCTTGGCTCGGGGTGTGAAGGGGATGTGCCCGGACGGGGCCTGCTGGCCCTGACCGATGATCTCCTCCACCTGCTGGCGGACCGCCTCGAGCGAAATCCCGAGGCTCTCCAGGGCCTTAGCGGCGACACCCTCACCCTCGTGGATCAGGCCCAGGAGGATGTGCTCGGTGCCGATGTAGTTGTGGTTGAGCATCCGGGCTTCTTCCTGAGCCAGGACGACAACCCGCCGCGCGCGGTCGGTGAACCTCTCGAACATCGTTAATCGCTCCTCAGAGCGGTCAGGCAGTAAGGGGTCGGTCCCCTCCCTGTCCTTCCGCAGCTTAGTCCCGCAAGCGGGGACCGCTCATTTCAACTGCCGACACCCGTCGATGGCCTCCTGCCCCGAACGCCGACAACTGCTCCAACCCGATCCTGCGAGACGATGTTCCCGCAGGCCAGGCAGATACCCCTATCGCCAGTACGCCGATGGCGAACGTGAGACGTCCGGTGGCTGGTGTGTCGCCCTTCCCACTAGGGATGTCTTACCCGCAATTACAGACAGTCCATGCGGCTCACGCGGGTTCCCTCCGCTACGGGCGAACATCTTCGTACTCCCGAATGCGCCCGTACGCCCCCAACCCGGACACACTATGCGTTCGATCAAGGACTCTGCGTAACTCTTGGCGCGGATCGGGAGTTCTTCCGTCATGACCCTCACCGTCCCGCCTCCCCGCACCGCGCTCCCCGCAGAGCGGGGCGGCCGTGCCGATGGTGTGTCACGGGGCGCGTGCGCCCGGTGGTACGAGCAGAAGCTCGGCTGGGCAACGGCCGGCAGCTCACCGGTGCGACTGCTGACCGGGTTGCGGTTCGACGCGCTCGTGGTCCCTGCCGACGCCGGCCACGCGGCGCTGCGGCGAGTGGGCCGTACCGGTCCGGTGGCACTGTCGGGCCGGCGGATGAGTCTGCTGGTGGCGCCGGGAAGCGCAGACGAGCTGCCCGGACTGCTCGACTGGCTGGAGTGGGGCGGGGTCGCCCTCACGCTGACCGCTGTCGGCTCGGGCGGGCGGATCACCGCACCGCCGCCGCCGGGACGGCCGGGTCTGCCGGGGGCCGCCGTATGGCTGCGGCCCCCCTGTCCAACGCACGAGCAGGAGGGGGAACCGGTTTTCCCGGCCCTCTCCGGCTTCGGGAGCAGGGGTGGGGATGCTCCCGATCTCATCCGGCTCGTGGACGCCGTGGCGACGGAATGCCACCGGGCCCGCTTGACGCGCGCCCGGACGGGGATGCCCCCCGATGAAACGGCTGATCAGCCGTTGGCCTTCTCGTAAGCCTCACGGATCTCCGCGGGAACGCGGCCACGGTCATTCACATTGTGGCCGTTCTCGCGCGCCCACTTACGGATCTCGGCGGTGTCCTTGTTGCCGCCGGGAACGGCACGGCCCTTGCCGCGACCGGACGCCGCACGGCCACCGGTACGCCGGCCGCTCTTCGCGTAGGGCTCAAGAAGACTCCGCAGCTTGTCCGCGTTGCCCGTGGTGAGGTCAATCTCGTACGTCTTGCCATCGAGAGCGAACGTCACGGTCTCGTCCGCCTCGCCGCCGTCGAGGTCGTCAACAAGAAGGACCTGAACCTTCTGTGCCACCGGATTTCCTTTCATCGAAAATGGAGTACGCGGAAAGGAAACCGCTTTTCCCCGGAAAACACAAACCCCCGGGAGAGGTTCAGGAGCGCAAGAAGCCGGGAAACGTGCGCGATTCGGACATAGGGATCGCGCTTCTTCCGACGGTCACAGGTGCAGAAGCATCCGGCTGTTGCCCAAGGTGTTCGGCTTCACTCGTTCGAGACCCAGGAACTCCGCGACTCCCTCGTCATAGGAACGCAGCAGCTCACTGTAGACATCTCCGTCGACCGGGGTCTCTCCGATCTCCACGAAGCCGTGCTTCGCGAAGAAGTCGACTTCGAAGGTGAGACAGAAAACCCGACGCACACCCAGCCAGCGGGCCGTCTGCAACAACTTGTCCAGCACTTGATGCCCGACTCCGGCCCCCTTGATGCTGTGGTCGACCGCGAGAGTACGGACTTCGGCCAGGTCTTCCCACATCACGTGCAGTGCACCGCAGCCGATGACCCGGGCATCCTCGTCGCGTTCGGCGATCCAGAACTCCTGGATGTCCTCGTAAAGCGTCACCGTCGCTTTGTCGAGCAGGATGCCTTCTCGCACGTAGCCGTCGAGGAGACGCCGGACCGAGGCCACATCGCTCGTCCTCGCGCGGCGGACGGTGATGGCGACGTTTATAACCGACGGATCGGTCTGGAAATCGGTATGCGGAAGCTCTGAGGACATACCCCGACGCTATCGCCCGGGGTCCGGCTCCGCGTCATCGGCCGCTTCGACGCGTTCCGCACCACCTTCACCGGCCGCTTCACCGGCTTCTTCACCGGCTTCTTCACCGGTCGGCTGCACGATGTCCTCGGGAAGAGTGGGCAGAACGATCCTCATGGCGTCCCGAAGGGCCTCACGCTGCTCGGCCGACATCATGCCGAAGAACGCGACCAGCGCGGCGGCGGGGTTGTCACTCTGTGACCATGCTTCGTTCATCAGTGCGGCCGAGTACGCGGCCCGGGTGGAGACCGCTGTATATCGATATGCGCGGCCGTCCACTTCCCGGCGTACCCAGCCCTTCTGATGGAGATTGTCCATAACCGTCATGACGGTGGTGTAGGCGATGGACCGCTCCTGCTGAAGGTCCTCAAGGACTTCCCGCACGGTGACCGGTCGGTTCCATTGCCAGACCCGTGTCATCACGGCGTCTTCCAGCTCTCCCAATTGGCGGGGCACAGCGTCACCCTAGTGCCAGATGTCTGGAATAGCCGGTTATTTACACAGCAAAAGGGCGTACGGCTCTCGGGAGCCGTACGCCCTTCGTACGTGTGCGGTGCGCGAGAAGCGCGGGGACCGGAGTTCAGACCCCGTCGGCGCGCGGCGTCCGCTGGGCCGATTCCGCGCGGCTGATCGCCGCGTCCACGGCCGCGTCCTCCTTGGCCTTGTTCGGTCCGCCCTGGCTCTTGACGATCGTCACGACCAGGCCGATGAAGAAGGCGGCCATCACCACGGGGGGCACAAGCGCGGATACGTAGTCCATGGCGTCCAGAGTAGCGAGCCCCCACCGGGCCCGGTGAAAGGCCCTACCCCGCGGCGCGCTGCTGCGGCGGGGGAACCGGGCGGCGGCGGGGCGGGAAGACCTCCGAGGGCTTCGGCGCCGGGCGTTCGGACGGCGCCACCGGACGGGCAGGTGCCGCCGGGGCCTTCGGCTTCTCGGGCTCCGCGGCACGGCCGCCGGGCAGCGCGAGCAGCCGGCTGCGGGGCGCGGGCGCCGACGCGGACACCGCGCGTCCGGCGAGGCGGGCACGCACCGAACGCTCCGCGAGCACCTGACAGCGCTCCAGGAGCGCCGCGGCGACCGGTCCGCCACGCAGGGCGCGCAGGGCGGCGAGATCCTCGGGGCGGGGGTCGTACCCGGCGGCCAGGGCGTCCTGGAGGCGCTCCAGGTATCCGCTGAGGGAGCCGGGGAGGGCGTTTCGGTAGCGGACGAGGTCGGCGAGGAGGAAGGCGCGCAGCCGTCCTGCCTCACCGACCGCCTCGTCGACGGAGCCCGCTAGCCGCAGGCAGTCCTGGACGTCCTCGTCGGGCAGGGGCGCGGGGTGGAGGGCGATGGCGAGGGCACGGCGGAGCACTCGCAGCTCGTCCGCGCTGAACGCCATACCGCCGCGTGATCCGTAGGGCGTGGGCATAGCGCGACAATACGTGCTAAATAGACAAAATCCGTTTAACTGGCCGTCGGCGGCGCGGCGGCTCCGTGAGCCACCGCGCCGGGAACCCGCCGGCCGGGGCCGCGTACTCCTGGGAATGTCCGCAGGCGGGACGAGCCCTCTCGGCCACGGCTCAGAGGCGCGACACGTTCCGCTCGTACACCAGGCGCAGCCCGATGAGCGTGAGCCAGGGCTCGTGCTCGTCGATGACGGAGGACTCGTTCAACACCATCGGCGCAAGGCCGCCGGTCGCGATGACGGTGACGTCGTCGGGGTCGGCCGCCAGTTCCTTCTTCATCCGTCCGACGACACCGTCGACCTGGCCTGCGAAGCCGTAGATGATGCCCGCCTGCATGGCCTCGACGGTGTTCTTCCCGATCACGCTGCGCGGCCGCGCCAGCTCGATCTTGCGCAGCTGGGCACCCTTGACGCCGAGCGCCTCGACCGAGATCTCGATGCCGGGAGCGATGACGCCGCCCGTGTACTCGCCCCGGGCGGAGACCGCGTCGAAGGTGGTGGCCGTGCCGAAGTCGACGACGATCGCCGGGCCGCCGTACAGGTCGACGGCGGCGACCGCATTGATGATGCGGTCCGCGCCGACCTCCTTCGGGTTGTCCATGAGGATCGGCACCCCGGTCTTGATGCCCGGTTCGACGAGGACGGCGGGGACGTCGCCGTAGTAGCGGCGGGTCACCTCGCGCAGCTCGTGCAGGACGGCCGGGACGGTGGAGCAGATCGCGATGCCCTCGATGCCGTCGCCCAGCTCCATGCCCAGCAGCGGATGCATGCCCATCAGGCCCTGGAGCAGCACCGCCAGCTCGTCGGCGGTGCGGCGGGCGTCGGTGGAGATGCGCCAGTGCTCGACGATCTCCTCGCCGTCGAACAGCCCGAGGACCGTGTGGGTGTTTCCGACGTCGATGGTGAGCAGCATCAGACGCCGGCCCCGTCGGTGTCGCGGAAGTCCAGACCGATGTCGAGGATCGGCGAGGAGTGGGTCAGCGCGCCGACGGCCAGGTAGTCCACACCGGCTTCGGCGTAGGCGCGGGCGGAGTCGAGGGACAGCCGGCCCGAGGACTCCAGGACAGCGCGGCCGCCGACGAGCGCGACGGCCTCGGCGGTCTGCGACGGGGTGAAGTTGTCCAGCAGGATCAGATCGGCACCGGCGTCCAGGACCTCGGTGACCTGCCGCAGCGTGTCGACCTCGACCTCGATCGCGAGGTCCGGGAACTCCGCCCTGACCCGCTTGAACGCCTCGGCGACCCCGCCCGCCGCGATCACGTGGTTGTCCTTGACCAGGGCGGCGTCGGACAGCGACATGCGGTGGTTGACCCCGCCGCCGCAGCGCACCGCGTACTTCTCCAGGGCGCGCAGGCCCGGGGTCGTCTTGCGGGTGTCGCGGACCTTGGCCTTCGTGCCCTCCAGCACGTCGGCCCAGGCGCGGGTGGCGGTGGCGATGCCGGAGAGCCTGCACAGCAGGTTGAGCGCGCTGCGCTCGCCGGTGAGCAGGTCGCGGGTGCGCGTGGTGACGGTCAGCAGCTTCTGGCCGGGAACGACACGGTCCCCGTCCTCGACGTGCCGCTCGACCTCGAACTCGTCCGTACAGACGATGGAGAGAACGGCCTCGGCGACGCGCAGGCCGGCCACGACGCCCGCCTCACGGGCGGTGAAGTCGCCGGTGGCCACCGCGTCCTCGGACACGGTGGCGACCGTGGTGACGTCCACTCCGCCGTCGAGGTCCTCCTCGATGGCGACGTGCGCGACGTCCTCGACGGTGACCGGGTCCAGGCCCGCGTCGGCGAGGAGCTGGGCGAGCGCGGGGTCCAGACCGCACTCCAGGGCGTCCAGGTCGTAGCCGTCCTCCCCGCCGCAGCCGCAGCCGTCCCCGCAGCCGCCCGCGGCAGGTGCGGGCGCCCCGATCTGGATCAGCGGTACGTCCACGGGTGTGGGGCGCGGATTCTCTTCGGGCGTGCTCACGGTTACGGCTCCTCGGGAGTGGGGTGGGTGGTGCCTGTTGCTGCGCAGTCTGGTGCCCCGGAGGGGCGTACGGGCCCGAATGCCTCGGTATCCGTCCGACGGAGGACGAGCTGCCGGTCGGGGGTGAGCTTCACGACGAGGTGGCGGCGCCAGTTCTCGTCGTCGCGCTCGGGCCGGTCCTCGCGCCAGTGGCAGCCGCGGGTCTCCTCGCGCTGCCGGGCAGCGGCGACCAGGACCCGGGAGACGAGGAGCAGGTTGGTAACCTCCCAGGCCTCGACCCCGGGCACCGCATCCTTGGGCTCGGCCGCCCCGGCCTTCAGGAACGCGCTGCGGTGCAGGTCCTCCAGCTCCTCGGCGGCCCTGGCGAGGCTGTCGGCGGAACGCACGACACCGGCGCCGCGGGTCATGATGCGCTGGATCGTGCTCCGGGCCTCGGGAGGCAGCAGCGGGGAGGGCGCGGGGTGGCCGGCGACGGTGGCGGTGCCGGACCGGGGCCGGTCGGCGACGATGTCGGCCGCGATGCGCTCGGCGAAGACGAGGCCTTCCAGGAGCGAGTTGGACGCCAGCCGGTTCGCGCCGTGCACTCCGGTGCAGGCGACCTCGCCGCAGGCGTACAGGCCGGGCACGGTCGTACGTCCCCGCAGGTCGGTGCGGATGCCGCCGGAGGCGTGGTGCGCGGCCGGGGCGATCGGGATCGGCTCGGTGACCGGGTCGATGCCATGGGTCCGGCAGGCCGCCAGGATGGTGGGGAAGTGCTGCTCCCACATCTCGGCGCCGAAGTGGCGGGCGTCGAGGTACATGTGCTCGGTGCCGTGCAGCTGCATCTGGCGGGTGATGGCCTTGGCGACGATGTCGCGCGGGGCCAGCTCCGCCAGCTCGTGCTGCCCGAGCATGAAGCGCGTGCCGTGTGCGTCGACGAGATGGGCGCCCTCGCCCCGTACCGCTTCCGAGACGAGCGGCTGCTGGCCCTCGGCACCGGCGCCGAGGAAGAGGACCGTGGGGTGGAACTGGACGAATTCGAGGTCCGAGACCTCCGCGCCCGCCCGCAGCGCGAGTGCCACGCCGTCGCCGGTGGCGACCGGCGGGTTGGTGGTGGCGGAGAAGACCTGGCCCATGCCGCCGGTGGCGAGGATGACCGCGGGGGCGTTGACCGCGCCGACCCCGTCGTGCTGACCCTCGCCCATGACGTGCAGGGTGACGCCCGCGGTACGGCCTTCGGCGTCCGTGAGCAGGTCGAGCACGAGGGCGTTCTCGACGGTGTGCAGGGCCGCTTCGCGGACCGCTTCCACCAGGGCGCGGGAGATCTCCGCGCCCGTCGCGTCGCCGCCCGCGTGGGCGATGCGGCGGCGGTGGTGGCCGCCCTCGCGGCCCAGTGCGATGGTGCCGTCGTCCGCGGTGTCGAATTGGGCGCCGGTGCCGATCAGCCGGCGTACGGCGTCGGGCCCCTCGGTGACGAGGGCGCGGACCGCCGCCTCGTCGCACAGGCCTGCGCCGGCGACCAGGGTGTCGTCCAGATGCTGTTCCGGAGTGTCGCCCTCCCCCAGGGCGGCGGCGACGCCGCCCTGCGCCCAGCGGGTGGAGCCGTCGTCGAGGCGGGCCTTGGTGACGACGACGGTGGCGAGCCCCGCGGCGGCGCAGCGCAGCGCGGTGGTGAGGCCGGCCACGCCGGAGCCGACCACCACGACGTCGGCGTCGATGGACCAGCCAGGGGCGGGGGCGGTCAGCCGTATTCCGGTCACGCGGGGGCTCCGAAGGTCAGCGGGATGTTGTCGATCAGGCGGGTGGTGCCCACCCGGGCGGCGACGGCGAGGATCGCGTCACCGGCGGTGCGGTCGTCGGGGATCTCGGTGAAGTCCGCCGGGTCCACGAGCGCCAGGTAGTCGAGGGCGAGCGGGGGCTGCTCGGCCGCCGCGTCGTCCAGGATCGCGCGGGCGGCGGCTCGCACCGCGGCGGGGCCGCCGTCCGGCCGGGCCCGGGCGACCGCCTGGGCGTCGGCCGCCAGTCTGGACTCGCCCAGCCGGGTGAGTCCGGCGGCCCGGCTCTCCGTCGCCCCGGCGGCCTGCGCGCGGGCGTGCAGCGCCTGCTGGGCGGCGAGCCGGTCACGGGCTGCGAACAGCGCCCTGGAAAGGGCGAGCGCGGTGTGGCGCTCGTGGAGGTCGAGGAAGCGGTTGCGGCTGGAGAGCGCGAGACCGTCGGGCTCCCGGGCCGTCTCCACGCCCACGATCTCCACGGGGAAGTTCAGATCGCGCACCATGCGGCGGATCAGCGCCAGCTGCTGGGCGTCCTTCTGTCCGAAGAACGCGACATCGGGGCGGGTGAGGTGGAGCAGCTTGGCGACGACGGTGAGCATGCCGTCGAAGTGCCCGGGGCGCGAGGCGCCTTCGAGGCGCTCGCCCATCGGGCCCGCGGAGATGCGGACCTGCGGTTCGCCGCCGGGGTAGACCTCGTCGACGGACGGTGCGAAGACCACGTCGGCGCCGGCCGCGCCGGCCACCGCGAGATCGGCGTCCAGGGTGCGCGGATAGCGGTCGAGGTCGGCGCTCTCCCCGAACTGGAGCGGGTTGACGAAGACGGTGACGACGACCTGGCCGGCCGGGCCGACAACCGCACGTGCGGTTTGTATCAGGGAGGCGTGGCCCTCGTGCAGAGCGCCCATCGTCATGACGACGGCACGCTCGGCCCGGGTGGCCGGCGCTTCGGAGGGGGCCGGGTCCCGGTCCGGGGCGTGGGCCGCCAGCTCGGCGGCGGTGCGGAGCAGGGTGGCGGCGGATGCGGATGCGGTCATCAGGACTCCTCCGGTCCGTTACCTGCACTGCCGGATGCGGCCGAGCCGTCGGCCAGGACGTCGAGCAGGTCCTCGGCGAGCTCGGGCTTGAGCATGCCGTGGGCGAGCGCGCGGTCGGCGGTGGCGCGGGCCATCGCGACGTAACCGGCCACCGTCTGCGGGGCGTGGGTGCGCAGCTCGCCGATGTGCGCGGCGACCGTGCCCGCGTCGCCCCGGGCGACCGGGCCGGTCAGGGCGGCGTCACCTGAGCGCAGGGCGTTGTCCAGAGCAGCGCCGAGCAGCGGGCCGAGCATCCGGTCGGGGGCGGCGACCCCTGCCGTGCGCAGCAGCTCCATCGACTGGGCGACGAGGGTGACCAGGTGGTTCGCGCCGAGGGCGAGCGCCGCGTGGTAGAGCGGGCGGGACTCCTCGGCGATCCACTCGGGTTCGCCGCCCATCTCGATGACCAGCGCCTCGGCGGCGAGCCGCAGCTGCTCGGGGGCCGTGACCCCGAAGGAGCAGCCTGCCAGCCGCTGGACGTCCACGGAGGTGCCGGTGAACGTCATCGCCGGGTGCAGGGCCAGGGGCAGGGCGCCGGCCCGCAGAGCGGGATCCAGCACCTTCGTCCCGTACCGCCCCGAGGTGTGGACGATCAGCTGTCCGGGGCGGACCGCACCGGTCTCGGCGAGGCCCTCGACGAGCCCCGGCAGGGCGTCGTCGGGCACGGTCAGCAGGACCAGCTCCGCGCGCGCGAGGACCTCGGCGGGCGGCACCAGGGGGACGTCGGGGAGCAGGGTGGCGGCGCGGCGCACCGAGGCGTCGGAGACGCCCGACACGGCGACGGGGCGGTGCCCGGCGAGGGCCAGGGCTGCGGCGAGGGCGGGGCCGACACGGCCCGCGCCCACGACGCCGACGGTGAGCCGGGCGGGGCGGTCCCTCGCGTCGAGGGGCTCCTTGGGCGTTGTTGCATTCACGCGGCGGTGGCCTTCCGTTCCAGTCCGCGGGGGGTACCGGACGCTTTCTCTGCATGCTACGCCAGCGTTTCGTCCGGGCCCCCGGCTGTCCACAGGCTGTGGGAAACTCCCGGCCGCGGCAGCACCGGCGGGCCGGGGGCCTCCTTATCCTGTGGGCAGGGGCGGCGTTCTGCGTGATGATCGTCCCATGGCAGACGGATACGAGCAGGTGCGCGACGAGGCGACGGACGGGCCGCAGGGCCTCAGCGGACACGGGGACGAGGACGCCGATCAGCAGCGGCTGCGCCGCATCGCCGCGTGGCGGCAGGCCCGGAGGCTTCTGTCCCGGTCGTCGGCGGACCGCTCGCTCGGCGAGCAGCTGGCGTCCCTGACCGCGGGCGCGGCCACGGTCACCGATCCCGGCCTGCCCGCCGACATCTACGGCAACGGCATCGTCGCCGAGCTCGAGCAGCGGATCGCCGGACTGCTGGGGACCGAGGCCGCCGCGTTCTTCCCGACCGGGACGATGGCGCAGCAGGTCGCGCTGCGCTGCTGGGCCGGGCGCACCGGCAACCCCACGGTGGCCCTGCATCCGCTCGCCCACCCCGAGGTGCACGAGCGCGGCGCCCTGTCCGCGGTCAGCGGGCTGCGTACGGTTTACCCGACGACCGAGCCGCGGCTGCCCACGGCGGACGAGGTCCGTGACTTCGCGGAACCGTTCGGCACCCTGATGCTGGAGCTGCCGCTGCGCGACGCCGGCTTCGTCCTGCCCACGTGGGAGGAGCTGGAGGCCGTGGTGGCGGCGGCTCGCGAGCGCGATGCGGTGGTGCACTTCGACGGGGCGCGGCTGTGGGAGTGCACCTCCCGCTTCGGGCGTGAACTGCCGGAGATCGCGGCACTCGCGGACAGCGTGTACGTGTCGTTCTACAAGACCCTCGGCGGAATCTCCGGGGCGGCGCTCGCCGGATCCGCCTCGCTGATCGACGAGGCCCGCACCTGGCGGCACCGGTACGGCGGTCAGCTCTTCCAGCAGTTCCCGGCGGCGCTCGCCGCGCTGATCGGCCTGGACCGGGAGCTGCCGAAGCTTCCTTCGTACGTGGCGCAGGCGAAGGTGGTGGCCGCCGCGCTGGCCGAGGGGTTCGCCGAGGCCGGTGCCGGGTGGTTCCGGGTGCATCCGGAACCACCGCACACCCACCAGTTCCAGGTCTGGCTGCCCTACCCGGCGGATGTCCTGGCGGAGGCGTCCCTGCGCCAGGTGGAAGAGACGGGCGTGGCCCTGTTCCGCATGTGGCACCCGGCTGCCGCGGGGCCTCCCGGGATCTCGTTCACGGAGGTCACGGTGTCGGAGGCGGGTCTGGAGTGGACGGCGGCGGACGTGAAGGCGGCCCTGGGCGAGTTCCTGAAGCGGGTGGCTCAGCAGTCGTGAGGCGCGCCGGGCCGGCCGGCGCCCCGGACGTTCCGGCGCGCGCCCCGATTGACGCCGGCCGTCAATCGGGGTTCGGGCCGTCCCGCTCACCCCGCACCATGGACGGGTGAGCGTAACCATCGACATCGCGGGGCTCGACCCCGGCCGCGTCATCTTCGAGACCTCGCCCCTCGTCGAGCTGGGGGTCGCCCTGCACGCGCTGTCCGAGCCGGGACACCACCCCGGGCTGCACGGCTGGACGACGGCCACCACCACGTCCCTGGAACCGGACCTGGCCGACCGGCTGCACGAGGCCGAGTTCCTGTGGCGGAACACGTTCTCGGACATCTTCATGCCGTTCGCCGGCGTCCTCGGCGGCAACGGGAGGACGGGCGCCGACCTCTCCGAGGACCTGGACATCCTGGACCGGCTGGACGACGAGCGGTTCGTCTCCGCAGCCCTGGAGTTCACCTGCGCGAACCTGTACGGGACCGGCGCGGCCTCCCCCCTCCACGATCCCGGCATGCGGGCCCGGGCCCTGGACATGGCGGCGGCGCGCGGACCGCAGCAGGTGGAGTTCACCCAGCGGCTGCTGGCCGATCCCGCCCCCGTACGCCTCTGGATCCGGCGCCTCTTCGAGGACTGCGACCAGGCGTTCTTCGCGGACACCTGGCAGCGGGTGCGGGTCCAGCTGGTGGCCGACGCACGGCACAAGACGGATCTGCTGCGGCACAAGGGGCTCGCCGAAGCCGTGCGGGCCGTCTCTCCCGCGCTCTCGGTCGACGAGGACGGTGAACGGATCAGCGTCGACAAACTGACCGAGGGCTCGACCGACGCCACCGACCCCGCGGTCGGCGCGGGACTCACCCTCATCCCGACCAGCTTCGGCTGGCCGCATCTGATGGTGCTGCACGCCCCGGGCTGGCGACCGGTGATCCACTATCCCGTGCACCGGCCGGAGCTGCCCTCGCCCGCCTCCGTGGAACAGCTCCAGCTCCGGATGGAGGCCCTGGCCCACCCGATGCGGATGCGGCTGTGCCGCAACATCGCCCGCTCGCCGTACACGACCGGGGAACTCGCCGACACGAACGGGATCACCGCCCCCGAGGTCTCCCGCCATCTCACGGTCCTCAAGAAGGCCGGCCTGGTCACGACGCGGCGCCGCGGCCGGTACGTGCTGCACCAGCTGGACCTGACCGTGGTGGCGCGGCTCGGCAGCGACTTCCTGGAGGGGATCCTGCGCTGAGACCGGGGCGGTGCGGCCGGCGGTTCCGACCGACCGGCAAGGGGGCGGCGGCGCGGGGTCTGCCGGTCTCAGTCGAACCGGATGTGCCGGATACCCGTCCAGGCCCGCCGCACCCGGTGCCGCAGCGCACTGTCCGTGTCCGGCAGCAGGGTGAGGCCCGCCGACGCGGCGATCCGACCGGCGACCTGGGGGACCGTCATCCGGTCGGTACGGATGTGCTCGGCGAACTCCGGGGACGCGAGCCGCTCCAGGCAGTGGTCCAGTTTCGCGACGGCGAAGCTCTCACGCTTGAGCCCGCGCCCCAGCCCGCGTTCGCGCAGACGACCCAGCACCGTTTCGCGTTCGGCGAGCAGGGCGAAGTGGTGCACCGCGTACCCGTCCTCGCGGAGCCGCCCGATGATCTCCGCGAAGTAGCCGGCGTCGACCAGGGTCATCGGGGCGATGACCGTGCCGGGGTGTCCGCGCAGGGCGAGAGCGAGCATGTCGTGCACCCCCTGCCGCCAGGCCGGCAGATCCTGGAAGTCCCCGCGGAGCGCGGGCGGAAGCGTCCGGTGCAGCCCGAAGCCGACATGCTCCGGATCGCAGACCGCGCTGCCGGGCAGCCGACGCTGCAGCTCGTACGCCGTCTGTGTCTTGCCGCCGCCGAACGGGCCGTTGACCCACACCAGCGCGCCCATCGCTCAGCCCGCCCCGCCCCCGGCGCGCACCAGCCCGGTCTCGTACGCGAGGACGACGACCTGCACCCGGTCGCGCAGGCCCAGCTTGGTCAGGATGCGGCCGACATGCGTCTTCACGGTCGCCTCGGAGAGCACCAGCCGCCCCGCGATCTCGCCGTTCGACAGCCCCTGGGCCACCAGGAGCATCACCTCGCGTTCGCGTTCGGTGAGCTTGGCGACGTCCTTGTGCTGCGGCTCGGCCGTGCCGCTGGGCAGCATCGACGAGAAGCGGTCGAGCAGCCGGCGGGTGGTGGACGGGGCGACGACGGCGTCGCCGCTGTGCACGGAACGGATCGCGGCGAGCAGTTCGCCCGGCGGCACGTCCTTGAGCATGAAGCCGCTGGCCCCGGCCTTCAGCCCCGAGAACGCGTACTCGTCGAGGTCGAACGTCGTCAGGATGAGCACCTTGGGCGCATCGGGCTGGGCGCAGATGCGACGCGTCGCCTCGACGCCGTCCAGCCTGGGCATGCGCACGTCCATCAGCACCACGTCGACGGCGGTGGAGCGCAGGTTCTCGATCGCCTCCGCGCCGTCGCCGGCCTCGGCGACGACCTCCATGTCCGGCTGCGCGGCGAGCACCATCCGGAAGCCGGTACGCAGCAGCGCCTGGTCGTCGACGAGCATTACGCGGATCGCCATGGGGTCCCTGTCTCCTGTTCGTTCTGCGGTCGGTTTCGGCCTGACGGAAGCCGCCGGGGCCTTTCGTTCGGATCAGGCTGGGGCTCGCCCGGACGGAGACCCTAGTTCGCGGCCTTGAGCGGCAGCAGCGCGCTGATCCGGAATCCGCCGCCGGGACGCGGTCCGGCGTCCAGCGTGCCGCCGACCATGCCGACCCGTTCGCGCATGCCGATCATGCCGTGGCCCGCGCCGTCGGCGCCGCCGTCCTCGTACAGCTCGTGCGCCGCACCCCGGCCGTCGTCCTCCACCAGCAGGCCCAGCCCGTCGTCGAAGTAGACCAGCCGCACGCTGGCCCCGGCGTTCGGACCACCGTGCTTGCGCGTGTTGGTCAGGGCTTCCTGCACGATGCGGTACGCCGTCAGCTCCACTCCGCTGGGCAGCGAGCGCGGGGTGCCCTCGATCTTGAAGTCGACGGCCAGACCGGCGGCCCTGACGTGCTCGATCAAGTCCTCGATCTGGTCGACGTCGGGCTGCGGAACGTACTCCCCGGTCTCCGGGGTGTCGCCCGTGCGCAGCACGCCGAGCAGCCGCCGCATCTCCGCGAGTGCCTGGCGGCCGGTGCTGGAGATGGTCTCCAGCGCCTGCCGGGCCTGGTCGGGGGCCGCGTCCATCACATAGGCGGCGCCGTCCGCCTGCACCACCATCACGGAGACGTTGTGCGCGACGACGTCGTGGAGCTCGCGGGCGATACGGGCCCGCTCGGCCGCCACCGCGACCTTCGACTGCGCCTCGCGCTCCCGCTCCAGCCGGGCGGCGCGCTCTTCCAGCTGATCGAAGTAGGCCCGCCGGGTCCGCATCGAGTCGCCGAGCACCCAGGCCAGGACGAACGGCACCGTCATCACGACGACGATGAACACCGACTCCACCCAGCTGCGCGGCGCCCCCTCCTGCTCCGGCCAGCGGAGCTGGGAGAGACCCGCCGCGCACAGGCTGCAGGCCAGGGCCAGCCGGGACGCCCAGCGTTCGCCGACCGTTGCCACGGTGAAGGTGATCACCAGCATGGCGAAGTTCGCGACGGTCGGTCTGACCCCGAACACCAGCTGGGCCACGCCCATCGCGATGGCGAGCAGCAGCATCTTCTCGGGCGCGCGCCGGCGCAGCGCGACGACGGTGCAGAGACCGATGACGATCGGCACTATGGCGATGCGCTCTCCGCGGCCACCGCGCCCCATGTCGCCGACCACGATCGTCATGCCGGAGATCCCGAGGAGGAAGACGGCCCAGAAGCAGTCGACGCCCGTCGGGTGTCTGCGGATGAAGTCGTAGAGGCGCTGCACGTAACCCAGCGTAGGGAAAGCCAATGGGTGCGTGGGTCAGCCGAAGGGCCGATCCAGGTCCGGAGACCGTACTCCCCAAGGTGGAGACTTGGGAACGTGATGGATGAGTGGCGTGGGTGGCAGGAGGCGGCCGAGACCGCTTTGTACGGGGACGAGGGGTTTTACCGGAGCCCCGAAGGGCCTGCCGGGCATTTCCGTACCTCCGTGCACGCCTCCCCGCTGTTCGCCGCGGCCGTCGCCCGGCTGCTGGTCAGAACGGCAGCGGAACTGGGGGCGCCGGATGTGGACCTGGTGGATCTGGGAGCGGGGCGCGGAGAACTGTTGACGGGCGTGCTCGCGGCGCTGCCTGCCGAGGGCGGCGACGGCCTCACGGTGCGGGCGTACGCCGTCGAGCTCGCCGCCCGCCCGCCCGGTCTGGACCCCCGGGTGGAGTGGTGCGCCGAGCCGCCGCGGGGCGTGCGCGGGCTGCTGTTCGCCAACGAGTGGCTGGACAACGTGCCGGTTCCGGTCGCCGAGACGGATCCGGACGGCGTCCAGCGGTACGTCCTGGTGCGCACGGCGGACGGCGCGGAGCGGCTGGGCGAACCGGTGAGCGGGCCGGACGCGCGCTGGCTGCACCGCTGGTGGCCGTCGGCGGGGCCGGGCAGCAGGGCCGAGATCGGCCGCCCGCGCGACGAGGCGTGGGCGGGCGCGGTGTCCACACTGACCGCTGGACTCGCGGTGGCGGTGGACTACTGCCACGTACGGGAGGAGCGGCCGCCGTTCGGCACGCTGACCGGCTTCCGGGCGGGGCGGGAGGTGCCCCCGGTGCCGGACGGCAGCTGCGACCTCACCACGCACGTGGCCCTGGACGCGTGCGCGGCGGCGGGCGGCCCGGGAGCGGAGATCCGCACCCAGCGCGAGGCGCTGCGGGAGCTGGGCGTGAGCGGTGAACGCCCGCCGCTGTCGCTGGCGTCGGGCGACCCGGCCGGATACGTGCGCGCCCTGGCGTCCGCGGGCCAGGCGGCTGAGCTCACGGCCCGGGGCGGCCTGGGCGACTTCGGCTGGCTGACACAGCGGGTGGGCCCTTTCAGCCCCTCCGGCGACTGAGGAGCGGGGGTCCGGGGGCAGCGCCCCCGGAATCGGGCCCGCAGGCAATACTGTCCCCCATGACGGAGACGACAGTCGGCATCGGCGGCGCGGCGGAGAGCACCGACATGGTGCTCAACATCGGCCCCCAGCACCCCTCCACGCACGGCGTGCTCCGTCTGCGCATCGTCCTGGACGGCGAACGCATCCAGCACGCCGAACCGGTCATCGGCTACATGCACCGCGGCGCGGAGAAGCTCTTCGAGGCCCGCGACTACCGGCAGATCGTGATGCTCGCCAACCGCCACGACTGGCTGTCGGCGTTCTCCAACGAGCTGGGCGTCGTGATGGCCGTCGAGCGGATGCTCGGCATGGAGGTGCCGGAGCGCGCGGTCTGGACCCGCACCCTGCTCGCCGAGCTGAACCGGGTCCTCAACCACCTGATGTTCCTCGGCTCGTACCCGCTGGAGCTCGGCGGGATCACCCCGGTGTTCTACGCGTTCCGGGAGCGCGAGGAGCTCCAGGCCGTGATGGAGGAGGTCTCCGGCGGCCGGATGCACTACATGTTCAACCGGGTCGGCGGCCTCAAGGAGGACCTCCCGGCGGGCTGGCTCGGCCGCGCCCGGGCCGCCGTCGCCTCGGTCCGCTCCCGGATGGACGTCTACGACAAGCTGGTGCTGGGCAACGAGATCTTCCGGGGCCGTACCCGCGGGGTGGGGGTGCTGTCGGCCGAGGCCGTGCACGCCTACGGGGTGTCCGGGCCGATCGCCCGCGCCTCGGGCGTCGACTTCGACCTGCGGCGCGACGAGCCGTACCTCGCCTACGGGGAGCTCCAGGACACCCTGAAGGTCGTCACCCGTACCGAGGGCGACTGCCTGGCCCGGTTCGAATGCCTGCTGGACCAGACGCACAACGCCCTGGACCTGGCGGACGCCTGCCTGGACCGGATGGCCGGTCTGGCGCCCGGTCCGATCAACCAGCGGCTGCCCAAGGTACTGAAGGCCCCCGAGGGCCACACCTACGCCTGGACCGAGAACCCGCTCGGCATCAACGGCTACTACCTGGTGTCCAAGGGCGAGAAGACCCCGTACCGGCTGAAGCTCCGCTCCGCCTCGTTCAACAACATCCAGGCGCTCACGGAACTGCTGCCGGGCACGCTCGTCGCCGACATGGTGGCGATCCTGGGGTCGTTGTTCTTCGTCGTCGGCGACATCGACAAGTAGCCCCGCCCGCCCCGGGTCCCCGGGGCGGCTGCCGCCCGTTCGGTCCTACGAGATCGCGCTGCGCAGCTCCGCCACGTCCAGCTGCTCGGTCTCGTCGTGCGCGGTCAGGTCGATGACCTTGCCGACGGCCCTGTTCTCGGCCGTGCCCGTACGGTGCGCGGCCAGCGCCTCCTCGCCCACGACATCGGCGAGGTCCTCGTTCTGCACGGACTCGATCGCGGCGTGCGCCTTCTGCGTACCGAAGAAGTCGAAGCTGCCCTGCGGCACCAGGTGACGGCGGGACGCCGCGTACGGCACGACCGCGCTGGCGGCCGGCACCTGGCGCGGTGCGGGCAGGGCCTGGGACGGCCGGGTCGCGGGCAGGGCGGCCTGCGGGCGGCGACGCTGCTCGGCGCCCGGGCGGACGTCGGCCGTCTGCCCGTCGGCTGCCCCGGAGCCGGCGGCCGCCGCGTGCTTCCCCTGCGGCTCCTCCGCCTCCCTGGCCCGCTCCGCGAGATCGCGCTTCCTGGCCTGCTCGGCGGTGCGCCGCGCCTCCTGGAGCGCCCCGTTGCGCGTGAGGTCGTCGAGGGCCTGGGCGGCGCGCAGATACGCGGACGGGGTGGGGGTGCTGCGCGCGGCGGGCAGTTCGCGGGGCGGCGCGGCCGCCTCCAGCGCGAGCTGTCGACGGCTCTCCAGCACACTGGCGCGCTCGGTCTCGGCGTTGGCGTACCGCCGCAGCAGCGCGGCGTGCTCGCCCCGCAGCCCGGCGAGCTCCACACGCTTGCGGCGCAGTTTCGTCTCCAGGCGGGCGCGCAGCTCGCGCGACTCCTCCAGATCGGCTTCCAGCTCCGCCACGCGTTCCTCGGCGCGCCATTCGTCACTGGCGCGGGCGCGCGTCAGCTCCGCGACACGACGGCCCGCCTCCCGGTCCCAGCTGCGCATCAGATACGCGCCGGTGACCGCGGCGGCCGCCGCGGCGGCGACCAGTCCGCGCAGGACCAGCGGCTCGGCGAGCAGCCAGGCTCCCGCGGCACAGACGACCGCGGCTCCGGCGACGGCCGAAGGCGGAAGGATTCTGTGCAGAGGTGGCGAATGGCGATGGCGTCCACGTGGCATGGCCCGAAATTTACCGTGCGTACGGGCCGCTTGGGGGGCCGCCCGGCAATCTGTTCCCGGGCAGTTACCTGACGGCCCCTGAATCACTCACTCCACGCCTGCCGGAGAGAGTTCCCGTACGCCTTCCGGGACGCTCCGGAGCTAGCCCCGCACGGCCCTTTCGGGGACTTGTGAGGCGTTCGCTACTTCTTGATCAGACCTTTCGTCTCCAGGTATTCCCTGGCCACATCGGCGGGCTTGGCGCGCTCGGCGTCGACCTTGCGGTTCAGCTCCGCCAGATCCTGAGTGGTGAGTGCGTCGGTGAGCTTGCCGAGGGCGTCGGCGATGTCCTGGGCGCCGGCGTCCTCGGCATTGAGGACGGGCAGCACGTTGTCCGCGTTCTGGAGCTTCTTGTCGTCGTCCAGGAAAACGAGACCGAAGGTGTCCAGCACCGCGTCCGTGGTGGTCGTGAGGACCAGCTGGTCCTTGCCGTCCTTGACCGCCTGCTTGGACTGCGGGGTGCCGACCCCCTTGGGGTCGATGCCGGTGACGTCGATGCCGTACGTCTTCTTCAGCCCGGGTGCGCAGAACGGCCGCACCTCGCACTCGTCACCCGCCGCGATCTTCACTTTGATCTTGGAAGCACCGAGATCCGAAAGACTCTTGAGCTTGTTCTTGTCCGCGAATTCCTTCGTGACCGCGAAGGCGTTCTGGTCGACGGCCTCGCCGGCCGGCAGCACCTTCAGCCCGCGCGGAGTGGCGAGCTTCTCCAGAGCGGCGACCGTGGCCGCGGCGTCGCCCGAGGCGACGGGCTTGGCCTCGGCCGCCTTCGCCCCGTTCACCTTGGCGTTGAGGAATTCCGCGATCGTCGCCGCATATTCCGGGACGACGTCGATCTCCCCCTTCTCCAGCGAGGGTTCGTAGAGTTCACGGTTCTTCACCGTGGTGACCGACGTGCTGTATCCGGCGTCGGACAGAACTCCGGCGTACAGCTCCGCGAGCACCTTGGACTCGGTGAAGGCGGCGGCGCCGACGACCAGCGAGCCCTTCTTCCCCGACTCCTTGTCCCCGGCGGACCCGGCGGACCCGCCCTTGTCCTTCTCCAGGCTGTCGCCACCGCAGGCGGCGAGCGAGCCCGCGAGCGCGACGATGCCGATGACCGCGCCGGCTATGCGCGAGGTCCTGCTCATGATGTTCTCCGTCCACGGCAACGAGGCCATATGCGATAAGCGGTATCGGTTGGTTGAGCCGGCCGGACCCTCATGCCGTCCGGCGGCGGCGCAGCGGTGACAGCAGCCGGTCGATGCAGACCAGGGCCGTCTCCACCAGCAGGGCGAGCACGGCGACCAGCAGGGCGCCCGCGACCACCTGCGGGGTGTTGTACGTGTTGAAGCCGGCGGTGATGATCCGGCCGAGGCCGCCCTGGCCGACCATCGCGGCGATCGTCGCCGTGGCCACGACCTGCACCGAGGCCGAACGCAGCCCAGTCATGATCATCGGGTAGGCCAGCGGGAGTTCGACACGGAGGAAGAGCTGGCCGCCCGACATGCCCATCCCCCGCGCGGCCTCCGCCACCGAACGGTCCACCTCCGTCATCCCGACGTAGGCGTTGGTCAGCAGCGGCGGCACGGCGAACAGCACCAGGGCGATGATCGTCGGTATGTATCCCGCGTTGCGCAGGGGCGAGACCATGAAGAGGGCCAGCACCGCGAAGACCGGGATCGCGCGCCCCACGTTGGAGATGTTGACGGCCAGCGCACCGCCCTTCCCGATGTGTCCCAGGTACAGGGCGATGGGCAGCGCGATGGCACAGGACAGGGCGAGCGCCACCCCGCTGACGTACAGATGCTCGCCGAGCCGGTGGGCCACCCCGCTCTCCCCCGACCAGTTGGCGCCGGTGGTGAGCCAGGTCCAGGCCTCTCCGAGAACTCCCATGGCTTCAGACCGCCTTCGCCGGGCCGGCCGCGCTCACGGCATCGCGGGTGGCCGGTATTCGGGTCCAGGGGGTCAGCAGCCGCTGCACACCGAGCAGCAGCAGATCCGCGACCACCGCGAGCAGCACGCAGAGCACCGAGGCGGCCAGCACCTGGGCCTTGAAGAAGCTCGGCAGGGCGTCCTCGATGAGATTGCCCAGGCCGCCGCGGCCGACGATGGAGCCGACCGTGGTCAGCGCGATCGTGGACACCGTGGCGATCCGTATGCCGGCCATCAACGCGGGCATCGCGAGAGGGAGTTCGACCTCCCACAGCAGTCGCACCGGGCCGTATCCCATGCCCCGGGCGGCTTCCTTCGCCTCCTGCGGAACCGCTTCCAGGCCCGCCAGGATGTTCCGCACGAGAATGGTCAGCGAATACAGCACGAGCCCGGTGACGACGAGCGCCGCGGAGAGCCCGAACAGGGGCAGCAGGAGCGAGAACATCGCCAGCGACGGCACCGTGTAGAGCACCGTCGTCAGCCCGAGAACCGGTCCGGCGAAGTGCCGGCCACGGCGGGCGAGCAGCGCCAGCGGAAAAGCCACAGCGACCCCGATCGCCACCGAGACCGCGGTGATCCAGATGTGCTGAACCGTCGCATCGGTCAACTCCTGGCTGCGGGAACGGAGATACTCCCCGCAGATCCAGTCGTTCGTCACCAGGCAGTTCTGTCCGGCCATCCGTCCCCCACCTCCCGGTCGCCTCTCGTACTGATGTCCGGCGAGCCTATCCTCGACCACTGACAATCGCCGAGGCCGTTGTATTCCAGCAACACGTCCTTCACAGAACACGCGCCACAATGGGGAACCATGATCCGTTTCGAGCACGTCACCAAGCGGTATGCGGACGGCACCACCGCCGTCGACGATCTTTCCTTCGAGGTCGCCGAAGGTGAACTCGTCACGCTCGTCGGACCGTCGGGCTGCGGCAAGACGACCACCATGAAGATGGTGAACCGGTTGATCGAACCGACCGAGGGCCGGATATTCCTCGACGGGGACGACATATCCGCCATCGACCCGGTCCGGCTTCGCCGCCGCATCGGCTATGTCATCCAGCAGGTCGGCCTGTTTCCGCACCGGACGGTGCTGGAGAACACGGCGACCGTCCCCCATCTCCTCGGCTGGAAACGCGGAAAGGGCCGCGCCCGCGCCGCGGAACTCCTCGACCTGGTCGGACTCGATCCCTCCGTTTATGGCGACCGCTATCCGGAACAGTTGTCCGGCGGCCAGCGGCAACGCGTGGGTGTGGCCAGGGCATTGGCCGCGGACCCGCCGGTGCTGCTGATGGACGAACCTTTCGGCGCGGTCGACCCGGTGGTCAGGGAACGGCTGCAGAACGAATTCCTGCGGCTCCAGGCCCAGGTCCGCAAGACGGTGCTGTTCGTCACCCATGACATCGAGGAGGCCGTCCGGCTCGGCGACCGTATCGCCGTCTACGGACAGGGCTCGATCGAGCAGTTCGACTCACCGGCCACCGTGCTCGGCGCCCCCGCAACCGACTACGTCGCCGACTTCGTCGGCGCGGACCGCGGGCTCAAGCGGCTCTCGGTCACCCCCGTCGAGGAGAGCGACCTCGACCGGCCGCCGGTCGTCCACCTCGACGACCCGCTGGCCAAGGCGACAGAGCGGCTGCGCGCGGACGGGGCGCGGTGGGCCGTGGTGCTGGACGGCGACGGCCGGCTGCACGGCTGGATCCCGGCCGGTGACGCACTCACCGGCGCCGGGGGCACGGTCCGCGAGCACGCCCGGCGGATGGAGGCCTGGCTGCCCGTCGGCGCACCGCTCAAGCAGGCGTTCGCCACCATGCTCCAGCACGACGCCGGCTGGATCGCGGTCATCGACGAGGAGGGCGAGGGCCGCTTCCTGGGGGTGCTCACCCCGGCCCGCCTCCACGAGGCGCTGCGTCGCTCGATCAACGCGGACGACCGGGCCGTTCCGCGCGCCGAGGTGGCCGTGGAGAGCGTGGCGGGCGTCACGAAGACCACGGGGGACTGATCCGGCCCGGCGCGACGCCTCCGGTCAGTTCTCGCTGAGCCGGCTGCTCATCCAGTCCAGGGTCGCGGGGATCTCCCGGCGCCAGGTGTTGAAGTTGTGCCCGCCGCTGTCGAGCACGATCGACGAGACGCGAGCCGGCCGCTTCACCTTGGCCAGGAACTTCCGCGTGTCCGCGTAGTTCGACTCGCCCGTGCGGGAGGTCGTCACCAGGAAGGACGAGTCGGGCTGCGGGCGGTGGTCCAGGGACCACAGGAGGTCGGCACGCTCGCGCTCCCCCTGATCGCCGTGGAAGAGGTCACCGGTCGTCGGGTCCTCGGCCGCCTTGTAGTACGCGGAGAGTCCCGCGCTCGCCGTGAAGCGTCCCGGATGGTGCAGGCCGATCTTCAGGGCGCAGTAGCCACCGGTCGAGTTGCCGATGATGCCCCAGTTGCGGGCATGCCTCCCGACCCGGTAGCCGGCCGAGATCGCGGGCGGCAGGTCGTCCGCGAAGAACGTCTCGGTCTTCGGACCACCCTTTATGTCCACGCACTCGGTGTCCCGCGGCGGCGCCAGGGTCGGTCGCAGCATCACCAGGATCATCGGCTGCGAGCGGCCCGCCCGCACCCGTTCGAGTGACGTCTTGGGATAGGCGAGCCCCTTGAAGAGGTTCTCCGAGGTGCCCGGGTACCCGGTGAGCACCACCACCGCGGGGAACTTCCGCCGGGCGTACGCCTCCTGGAAGTACTCCGGCGGCAGGTACACGTACGCCGAGGTCTCTATCCCCGAGTGCCGCCCCGCGATCACGACCTTGTCGATCCGGCCGGCCAGGGCGGGCCGCGATCCTCCCGGTACGTCGGGCCGCTGCGTCCCCACCCGGACGATGTTCTTCTCCGCCAGGGTCCCCTGGGCATGGTCGGTCACCACGCCCAGCTCCTGCTTCTGGCCGAACAGGTCGGCCCAGGAGCCGTAGAAGAGGAACGAGTTGTTGGCCATCAGGCCGACGGAGGCGAAGACCGCCACCTGGGTGGCCAGCAGCAGCCCCACCCTGCCGAAGACCGCGGAGACGCTGCGCCGGGCGAACCTCGGCCAGAACCAGATCGTGACGGCGAACAGCGCGACGGCAAGCACGATCGCCAGGATCAGAACTGCGTTACCGGTAAGGCCCATGACGGTTGAACTTTCTTGTCAGGAAATTTCCGGGTCACGGATGAACCCGCAGCCCGGAAGCCTCGTCCTAGAGGTCGCACATCGTCCGCAGGGCTCCGGCCGACGGACTCCAAGAATCTCTCGCGGAACCACGGGAAGCGATGTCTGTCACGCTAGATGGGGATAAATCGGGATTGGTTCCGAAAGGCGTACGCAAGTTCGCATACGGACCGCGGCCCGAGACCGTGCCGGCACTCGTCGGCACCGCCTGCGCCGCCGTCGGCCTGATCGACGTCGCCGCGGGCGTGTTCCCGCGCTTCCGGCACAGCCGGATGCACACCCTCGCCGAGGTGCTCCCCGGAGCCCTCGGCCCCTTCGCCGCCGCGCTCTCACTGAGCGCCGGCGTCCTGCTGCTGCTCCTGGCCCACGGCCTGAAGCGCCACAAGCGACGGGCCTGGCGGGCCGCCGTCGTCCTGCTCCCGGCCGGTGCGGTGGCCCAGTTCGTCTACCGGCACTCGGTCCTGGGCACCGTCGTCTCACTGGTGCTGTGCTTTCTGCTGGTACGCCACCGGAGTGAATTCGCCGCGCTCCCCGACCCGCGCAGCCGTTGGAGGGCACTGGCCAACTTCGTCCTGCTCGGCGCGGGTTCGCTCGGCCTCGGCCTGGTCATCGTCAGCGTCCACCCGGGCCGTCTGGTCGGGAACCCCAGCATCGCCGACCGGCTCCAGCACGTGCTGTACGGGCTGTTCGGCTTCGAGGGCCCGGTCGACTACGCCGGCGACACCTCCTGGACCGTGGGCTACTCACTGGGCGCCCTCGGACTGCTGACCGCCGTCACCACGATCTACCTCGCGTTCCGGCCCGAGCACCCGGCCGCCCGGCTCACCGAGGACGACGAGGCCCGGCTGCGCGCCCTGCTGGAGCGGCACGGCGGCCGCGACTCGCTGGGCCACTTCGCGCTCCGCCGCGACAAGGCCGTGGTCTTCTCGCCCAGCGGCAAGGCCGCCGTCTGCTACCGCGTGGTGTCCGGGGTGATGCTGGCCAGCGGCGACCCGATCGGCGATGTGGAGGCCTGGCCCGGCGCCATCGAACGCTTCATGGACGAGGCCAGGGCGCACTCCTGGACCCCCGCCGTGATGGGCTGCAGCGAGACCGGCGGCGAGGTCTGGACCCGCGAGACCGGACTCGACGCCCTGGAACTCGGCGACGAGGCGGTGGTGGACGTCGCGGATTTCTCGCTCGCCGGACGCGCGATGCGCAACGTGCGCCAGATGGTGAAACGCATTGAGCGCGGCGGGTACGAGACGCGGGTCCGGCGCGTGGCGGACATCGGCGAGGCCGAACTGGCCCGCATCCGGCGAGCCGCCGCCGACTGGCGGGGCACGGACAACGAGCGCGGCTTCTCCATGGCGCTCGGCCGGATCGGCGACGGCGCCGACCGGGACTGCTTCGTCGCCACCGCCCACAAGGCCGAGGAGCAGGACGCGGACTCCCCGTACGGCGATCTGAAGGCCGTGCTCCACTTCGTCCCGTGGGGCACCGACGGCATGTCCCTGGACCTGATGCGCCGCGACCGCGCCGCGGACCCGGGGATGAACGAGCTGCTGATCGTCGCCTCCCTGCAGGCCGCGCCCCGGCTCGGCATCACACGCGTCTCGCTGAACTTCGCGATGTTCCGCTCCGCCCTGGCCCGCGGCGAGAAGCTGGGGGCCGGACCGGTGCTGCGGGTCTGGCGCGGGCTGCTGGTCTTCCTGTCGCGCTGGTTCCAGATCGAGTCCCTGTACAAGTTCAACGCCAAGTTCCGGCCCCGCTGGGAGCCGCGGTTCGTGGTCTACCGGAACGCCCGCGACCTGCCCCGGATCTCCCTCGCCGCCATGCAGGCCGAGGGCTTCGTGAACTTCGCGCTCCCCCGCCCCCTGGCCCGCCGCCTGCCCGCGGGCGGGCAGCGTCCCTGTGCGCATGTCCGGGCCCACACGGCAGAGCACGGCGTCCACCCGGTGTGAGCTGTCTCCGTACGGGCCCCGGACAGGCTCTAGGCTGGTCGTATGAGTACGTTGCATGGACGAGGCACGGTGCAGGGCCTGCCGGAGTGGGACCGCTGCGCGGTCATGGGTGTCGTCAACGTGACCCCCGACTCCTTCTCCGACGGGGGCCGCTGGTTCGACACCACGGCGGCCGTGAAGCACGGCCTCGACCTGGTCGGCGAGGGTGCCGACCTGGTCGACGTCGGCGGTGAGTCCACCCGTCCCGGCGCGAGCCGGGTGGACGAGGACGAGGAGCTGCGGCGGGTGGTCCCGGTGGTCCGCGGCCTGGCCTCGGAAGGGGTCACGGTCTCCGTGGACACCATGCGGGCCCGGGTCGCCGAGCAGGCCGTCGCCGCGGGAGCGGTCCTGGTCAACGACGTGAGCGGCGGGCTCGCCGACCCGGACATGGTCCCGGTCGTCGCCGCAGCCGCGGTGCCGTTCGTCGTCATGCACTGGCGTGGCTTCAGCGAGTCCATGAACAGCAGGGCGGTGTACGGGGACGTCGTCGCCGAGGTCGTCGAGGAACTGCGGGTCAGGATGGACGCCGTGGTCGCCGGGGGTGTCGCCCCCGAGCGGATCGTGATCGACCCGGGCCTCGGCTTCGCCAAGGACGCCGCCCACGATCTCTCGCTCATCGCCCGCCTCGACGCGCTGCACGGCCTCGGCCGCCCGCTGCTGGTCGCCGCCTCCCGCAAGCGGTTCCTGGGGCATGTCCTGGCCGGGGAGGGCGCGGCCCCACCCCCCGCCCGCGAGCGTGACGCGGCCACCGCCGCGGTCTCCGCGCTCTCCGCCCGGGCCGGTGCCTGGGCCGTCCGGGTCCACGAGGTACGGGCCACCGCCGACGCCGTCCGGGTCGCCCGTGCGGTCGAGGGAGCCGCGTGAACGAGCCGCAGGACGAACAGACCTCCGCCGCCGACGACATCGAGGCGGTCGAGCGGGCCAACACCGCCTTCTACGAGGCCTTGGAGCGCGGCGACCTGGACGAGCTGACCGGGCTCTGGCTGCCCGGGGAGGACCTCACGATCTCCTGCGTCCACCCCGGCTGGCCGGTGCTCACCGGACGCGGCGAGGTGCTGCGCAGTTACGCCCTGATCATGGCGAACACCGAGTACATCCAGTTCTTCCTGACGGATGTCGGGGTCTCCATGACGGGCGACACCGCCCTGGTGACCTGCACCGAGAACATCCTCAGCGGAGGTCCCGCCGAGGAGGGCAGCTCCCTGGGGCCACTCGTCGGCCAACTGGTCGTCGCGACCAATGTGTTCCGCCGCACTCCGGAGGGCTGGAAGCTCTGGTCCCATCACGGCTCGCCCGTCCTGGCCGAAACCGATGAGGACGAGGACGAGGACTCGCCTTCCTGAACGTTCCGGACGTTCCGAGCGGGTATCAGGACGCTCCGAGCCACGAAAGGCCGCCCGGGGGATTGGAACCGGGGACATCGGGGTATCAGCGGCTACCAGTCCCGTGCCGTCGTGTCCATAGCCCCCGCGGGGGAGGACTGTCGGCGCCCGCAGGTAGATTCGGAAAAGGGTACGCAGCCGCCCGCACGCGGTTCCGTGCCCCTTCGACAACAACATCAGGAGTGATTCGCGTGGATCGTGTCGCGCTGCGCGGCCTCAAGGCCCGTGGGCACCATGGCGTCTTTCCCCGGGAACGGGAAGAGGGACAGACGTTCATCGTCGACCTGGTGCTCGGCCTCGACACCCGCCCCGCGGCAGCCGCGGACGACCTCACCAAGACCGTGCACTACGGCGTGGTCGCCGAAGAGGTCGTCGCTGTGGTCCAGGGCGAGCCGGTCGATCTGATCGAGACGCTCGCGGAGCGCATCGCCCAGCAGTGCCTCAAGCACGAAGGCGTCGAGGAGGTGGAGGTCGTGGTCCACAAGCCGGATGCGCCCATCACCGTCCCCTTCGACGACGTCACCGTCACCATCACCCGGAGCCGAGCATGACTGCATTTTCTACCGAGGGGCAGAGCGACCCGACCGTACAGCCGGTTCCCGCCTCCGTGGTCGAGCAGGTGGACGCCGCGGACATCACCCTCTCCAACCCCAAACGCGCCGTGATCTCCCTGGGCTCCAACCTGGGCAACCGCCTGGAGACCCTCCAGGGGGCCATCGACGCCCTGGAGGACACCCCGGGCCTTCGGGTCAAGGCGGTCTCCCCGGTGTACGAGACAGAGCCGTGGGGCGTCGACCCCGGCTCCCAGCCGTCGTACTTCAACGCGGTCGTCGTCGTGAAGACGACACTCCCCCCGTCCTCCCTCCTGGAGCGCGGCCAGGCCATCGAAGAGGCCTTCGACCGGGTACGCGCGGAGCACTGGGGGCCGCGCACCATCGACGTGGACATCGTCGCGTACGCGGACGTCGTCTCCGACGACCCGGAGCTCACCCTCCCCCACCCCCGGGCCCGTGAGCGCGCCTTCGTCCTCGCTCCGTGGCACGACGTGGATCCCGAGGCCCAGCTGCCCGGTGTCGGCCCGGTCTCCGACCTGCTGGCCGGCGTGGGCCGCGGTGGCGTACTGCCCCGGGCCGACCTGGAACTCCGGCTGCCCGAGTAGTCGTTAGGCTCGAAGAAGACAGCAGGACATCCACAGGCGGCGAAGGGCGGCTCACCCGGTGAAGCAACTACGGCTCGGAGTACTGGCCGGCCTCTTCGCCGCCGCCGGGGTGCTGTCCTGGGGCGGCGCCCGCCTCTGGAGCTCCCTCGGCACCCTGCCGAGCGTGCCCCTGGCCGCGCCCATCGTGCTCGCGGTGATCGCCGTGGTCCTGCTGGCGACTGCGCTCTCCATCCGCTCCCGGCTGCGCGCCCAGCGCGAGCGCCGGCCGGGCGCGAAGGGCGTCGAGCCTCTGATGGCTGCCCGTGCCGTGGTCTTCGGCCAGGCCAGCGCCCTCGTCGCCGCCCTGGTCGCCGGGATGTACGGCGGCACGGGCGTCTTCCTGCTCGGCTCCCTCGACAACCCGCCCCGCCGCGATCAGGCCATCTACGCGGGCCTCGCGGTTCTGGCCGGCATCGCGGTGATCGCGGCGGCCCTGTTCCTGGAGCGCGTCTGCAAGCTCCCGGACGACGAGGACGACAACAAGAAAGCGGCGGCAGCGTAGGAGACCGCCGACGGCAACAGGAACGCGGCGGCGCAGGACACCGCCCCTTCCTGTCCGGGCCGGTGCGTCAGCCCTGTCCGGGCCGGTGCGTCAGCGCGCCATGATCAGGCTCATGGCCTCGGCGCGCGTAGCGGGGTCGCGGAGCTGTCCGCGAACCGCCGAGGTCAGCGTCTTCGCCCCGGGCTTGCGGATCCCGCGCATCGACATGCACATGTGCTCGCACTCCACGACGACGATGACGCCGCGCGGCTCCAGGATCTCCATCAGGGACTCGGCGATCTGCGTCGTGAGCCGCTCCTGGACCTGCGGCCGGCGAGCGTAGACGTCGACGAGACGGGCCAGCTTCGACAGACCGGTGATCTTGCCGCTGGTCGCAGGGATGTACCCGACGTGCGCCACTCCGCGGAACGGCACCAGGTGGTGCTCACACGTACTGAAGACTTCGATGTCCTTGACCAGCACCATCTCGTCGTGGCCCAGGTCGAACGTGGTCGTCAGGACGTCCTCGGGCTCCTGGTACAGGCCCGCGAATATCTCCTTGTACGCCCGCGCCACCCGCCCCGGCGTCTCCCGCAGCCCCTCCCGGTCCGGGTCCTCCCCGACGGCAATGAGCAGCTCGCGTACGGCCGCCTCGGCCCGCTTCTCGTCGAACTCGCCTATCGAACCCTCGCCGTCCAGCGTCACCGGGTCGGTCATCTGTGCCTCGTTCCTCTGAGCTGTCACTGCGTGGACATCCGCGCAGGTGTGGGGCCTGTCCGGCGGATCAAGGTCGTTCCGGACGCCGCGACCCCGGCCATGATCCGCCGGACAGGCCCAAGGGAAAAGCCGCGCCCCCACAGGCTAAAACCTGGGGGGCGCGGCATCCATTCCGGGCCCGGTGAAGCCCCCGTGACAGGGGCCACACCGGGGTCGGTGTCTAGCTCTCGGGACGCTCCTCGGGGATCGCCTCGGTCGCCGGAACCGAGTCCGTGACCGAGCCGTTCGCCGTGGTGGCGCCGTTGGTGAGGGCGAGCTCCTTCGGGGAGAGCACCGGCGGCCGGGTGGACGGCGTGCGCCGGGCGGAGCCGGTCCACGCCGGACGTGCCGGGCGCTTGACGATCGGAGCGAAGATCTCGGCGATCTCCGCCTTGCCGAGGGTCTCCTTCTCAAGGAGCTGGAGAACCAGGGCGTCCAGAACGTCGCGGTTCTCGACGAGGATCTCCCACGCATCGTTGTGCGCGGTCTCGATGAGCTTCTTGACCTCTTCGTCGACCAGCGCGGCGACCTCTTCCGAGTAGTCGCGCTGGTGACCCATCTCACGGCCCACGAACGGCTCGGTGTTGTCGCCACCGAACTTGATCGCGCCGAGGCGCTCCGTCATGCCGTACTGCGTGACCATCGCGCGGGCCGTTGTCGTGGCCTTCTCGATGTCGTTCGCAGCGCCGGTCGTCGGGTCGTGGAAGACCAGCTCCTCGGCCGCG
Source organism: Streptomyces sp. NPDC087901 (assembly GCF_044742205.1). Taxonomy (NCBI): domain Bacteria; kingdom Bacillati; phylum Actinomycetota; class Actinomycetes; order Kitasatosporales; family Streptomycetaceae; genus Streptomyces; species Streptomyces sp. NPDC087901. Next base: position 713,877 of record NZ_JBIUUC010000004.1, on the reverse strand, counting down.
CGCCCGCCCAGCATGTAAGCCAGCTGGTCGAGCATCTCGTTGCGCGTCGTGGAGTACTTGTCCTCCTCCGGGAGCACCATCGTGTAACCGAGGGCGCGGCCGCGGGAGAGGATCGTGATCTTGTGGACCGGGTCCGCCTGAGGTGAAGCCGCCGCGACCAGGGCGTGTCCGCCCTCGTGGTACGCGGTGATCTTCTTCTCCTTCTCGGACATGATCCGGGTCCGCTTCTGCGGACCCGCCACGACGCGGTCGATGGCCTCGTCGAGCATGTTGTTGTCGATCAGCTTCAGATTGCCGCGCGCGGTGAGGAGCGCGGCCTCGTTCAGCACGTTCGACAGGTCGGCACCGGTGAAGCCGGGCGTACGACGGGCGACGGCGCCGAGATCGACGTCCGGCGCGACCGGCTTGCCCTTCTGGTGGACCTTGAGGATCTCCAGACGGCCCAGCATGTCCGGCCGGTCGACCGCGATCTGCCGGTCGAAACGGCCCGGACGCAGCAGCGCCGGGTCGAGGATGTCCGGACGGTTCGTGGCGGCGATCAGGATGACGCCGCCCTTCACGTCGAAGCCGTCCATCTCCACGAGCAGCTGGTTCAGCGTCTGCTCGCGCTCGTCGTGACCGCCGCCCATACCGGCACCACGGTGCCGGCCGACAGCGTCGATCTCGTCGACGAAGACGATCGCCGGGGCGTTCGCCTTGGCCTGCTCGAAGAGGTCACGCACACGGGAGGCGCCGACACCGACGAACATCTCGACGAAGTCGGAACCGGAGATCGAGTAGAACGGGACGCCCGCTTCGCCGGCGACGGCGCGTGCGAGCAGCGTCTTGCCCGTACCGGGAGGCCCGTACAGCAGAACACCCTTGGGGATCTTGGCGCCGACGGCCTGGAACTTCGCCGGCTCCTGGAGGAACTCCTTGATCTCGTGGAGCTCCTCGACCGCCTCGTCCGACCCCGCCACATCGGCGAACGTCGTCTTGGGGGTGTCCTTGGTGATCAGCTTGGCCTTGGACTTGCCGAACTGCATGACCTTGGAGCCGCCACCCTGCATCTGGTTCATCAGAAACAGGAAGACGACCACGATGAGGACGAACGGCAGCAGCGAGAAGAGGATCGAGACGAACGGGGACTGCTTCGACGGCGAGACGGTGTAACCCTTCTCGATGTCACCGCTCTCGAACTTCTTCTGCAGCATGTCGGCGAGCTGGACGCCCTGGTCGCCGATGTAGCTCGCCTGGAACTTACTGCCGGACTTGCTGCCGGACTCGCCGGAGAGTTTCTGGTTGTCCTTCAGCTCGATCTTGATGATGTGATCGTCACCGGTGGTCAGCTCGGCCTGCTCCACCTGGTTCTTACTGATCGCCTGGATTACCTCGCCGGTGTCCACTGTCTTGTAGCCGCCGCCAGAACCGACGACATTCATCACCACGACCACGGCGAGGACGGCCAGCACGATCCACATGACCGGCCCACGGAAGTATCGCTTCACGTCCATCCATACGGAGCGAAGTCGCCCCGTTCCTCCTGCCCGTAGGTAAATGCTGCTGTGAGTTAAGACTGTTCTTCGGACGGTACACCGGCATTGTCACCGACGACCGCCCGGCAAGTCTGTCAAACCCGCCTTCGAAGGCTCAACGGCGGGAGAACGATGAGGGTTCCCGGAGTCGGCGCGGGCTGCGCCGCGCCGCGGTCAGCCTCCGTAGACGTGCGGGGCGAGGGTGCCGACGAAGGGGAGGTTGCGGTACTTCTCCGCGTAGTCCAGCCCGTAGCCGACGACGAACTCGTTCGGGATGTCGAAGCCGACCCACTTGCAGTCGAGCGCGACCTTCGCCGCGTCCGGCTTGCGCAGCAGGGTGCAGATCTCCAGCGATGCGGGCTCGCGCGAGCCCAGGTTCGACATCAGCCAGGACAGGGTCAGACCCGAGTCGATGATGTCCTCGACGATCAGGACGTGCTTGCCCTTGATGTCGGTGTCCAGGTCCTTGAGGATCCGGACGACACCGGAGGACTGGGTGCCCGCGCCGTACGACGAGACGGCCATCCAGTCCATGGTGACCGGGGTGGACAGCGCGCGCGCCAGGTCCGCCATGACCATCACCGCGCCCTTGAGGACTCCGACGAGGAGCAGGTCCCTGCCCGCGTACTCCGCGTCGACCTTCGCGGCCAGTTCGACGAGCTTCGCGTCGATCTCTTCCTTGGTGAGGAGCACCGACTGAAGGTCGGTGCCCATGTCCTTCTCGTTCACCCGCGTCTCTTTCTTTGCCTGCCGGGTCCGGGATGGTGTCCCGGACCTGCGCGGCCGCTCGCCTGCATGTCAGCCGCTTGTGCGTCAGCTCTGCCGAATCACCAGTCTGCCACCCTGGCGCAGGGCTTCGACGCGGCCGGGGAGGTTGATGGCCTGCTGGCCGCGCCAGCCGGTGATGAGACGGTCGACTTCCTCGATGTGCCGGGCGAAGAGGGAACCGGCCGGGGAACCCGCCTCTATGGCCGCCCGGCGCAGGACGCGGCGGCGGACGGCGGACGGCAGCGCGTGCAGTTTGGCGCACTCCAGCCGGCCCGCATCGTCGCGAACGTCACGTCCGGCCTCGGCGGCCCAGGTGTCCAGGGCGTCGGCGTCGTCGCGGGAGAGCTGCGCCGTACGGGCCAGCGCCTCGACGACTCCCTTGCCCAGCGCCTTCTCCAGGGCGGGCAGGCCCTCGTGGCGCAGCCGGGAGCGGGTGTAGGCGGGGTCGATGTTGTGCGGGTCGTCCCAGACGGGCAGGGACTGGGCCAGACAGGCCGTGCGGGCGGTCTGCCGGTCGAGCTGGAGGAAGGGCCGGCGGTAGCGGCCCGCCGGCCCGGACGCGGCGGCCATGCCGGAGAGGGAACGGATGCCGGAGCCGCGGGCGAGGCCCAGCAGCACCGTCTCCGCCTGGTCGTCGCGGGTGTGGCCGAGCAGGACGGCTGCGGCGCCGTGACGTTCGGCGGCGGCGTCCAGGGCCGCGTAGCGGGCGTCGCGGGCGGCGGCCTCGGGTCCGCCGTCGTGGCCGACGCGCACCGCGACGGCCTCGACCGGGTCGAGGTCCATGGCGGTGAGGCGGGCGACGACCTCGATGGCGCGGGTGTCGGAGCCGCTCTGGAGGCCGTGGTCGACGGTGATGCCGCCGGCCCGGACGGCGAGTTTGCGGGCCTCGAAGGCGAGGGCGGAGGCGAGCGCCATGGAATCGGCGCCGCCTGAGCATGCGACCAGCACCAGGGGGGTATCGGTGCGTTCGGGAAGCGCGGGACGCCGCCTGCCCGACCCGGCTTCGGCGAGCTCGGGGTGCGGTGCGTGCCCGGTGCGTTCGGTCTGATCGGCGAATTCGGTGAGTACGTCGTGGAGTACGCGGCGGACCGCCAGGCGTATCGCCGCGACCGCAGGATGGGGACCCATGTCCGGTGCCCTTCGTGAAGGTCTGGAGAGGTGCCTCCGAGTGCCGGGACGGAGAAAAGTGCCGTGACTCAGAGTGCGTCGATGGTGACAGAGCAATGCCGTTCATCGAGCATTGCACGCCTTCCCATGCCCCTACGGTCCCTCGGATGGGTGATTACCGGTGCGTTGCCCTCGGGTCCCCGCCCTGCGCACGGGCCGCGATCATGACTCTGCCTTACGGTGCACCCGCGCGATCCAGTCCTCCGGTTTGGCGATTTCCGCCTTGGTCGGGAGGGTGTTGGGCGAGGTCCAGACCCGGTTGAAGCCGTCCATGCCGACCTCGTCGACCACGGCGCGCACGAACCGCTCGCCGTCCCGGTACTGGCGCAGCTTGGCGTCGAGCCCCAGGAGCTTGCGCAGCGCGAGGTCGAGACGGCTCGCGCCGCGCGCCCTGCGCTGCTGGAACTTCTCCCGGATCTCGCCGACGGAGGACACCACCTCGGGGCCGACACCGTCCATCACGTAGTCGGCATGCCCTTCCAGCAGGGACATCACCGCGGTGAGCCGGCCGAGGATCTCCCGCTGGGCGGGCGTCTGAACGATTTCGACGAGGCTGCGGCCGCCGTCCTCGCCCTCCTCGCCCTCGGGCCGGCCACCGGCCAGCGACTGGGCGGCCTCGCGGAGCCGTTCGAGCACCGTCATCGGGTCGACGTCGGTCTCGTCGAGAAATGACTGGATCTCGCCCTGCAGATGGTCGCGGAGCCAGGGCACCGCGGTGAACTGCGTGCGGTGCGTCTCCTCGTGGAGGGCGACCCAGAGACGGAAGTCGTGCGGGTCGACCTCCAGCTCCCGCTCGACGTGGACGATGTTCGGGGCGACCAGCAGGAGCCTGCCGCCTCCGTCGGCCGAGGCCGGGAGCTCGCGGGTGGCGGGGGCGAACGTCTCGTACTGTCCGAGGACCCGGGAGGCCAGGAACGACAGCAGCATCCCCACCTCCACACCGGTGACCTTGGAGCCGACCGCGCCGAGCACCGCGCCGCCCGTACCGCCGCCGCGCCGCTCCTCCATCTTCTCCAGGAGGGGGCGGAGCAGTTCCCGGAACCCCGCGACGTTCGCCTTGATCCAGCCCGCCCGGTCGACGACCAGGACCGGGGTGTCCTCAGGCTCGGTCCCTTCCGGGATCATCCGGGTGAAGGAACGGACGTGCTCCTCCGCCGCCTTGGCATGCCTGCGCAGCTCCGCGACGACCTCGCGAGCCTCCTCGCGGCTGATCTCGGGACCCGGCCGTACAAGCCGGGTCGCAGTCGCGACCGCGAGATTCCAGTCGACCATCCCGGCACCACCGACGCTCGTCATGCGTCAACCGTACGTGCTCGGCCCTTGGAGCGACCGGCAAATGGGGGGCGGTGTTGAGCCTCTCAGCGTCTGCCGGCGGCCAGAGCGGTCGCGAGCGCGTCGAGAGCCGACTGGGCCTCGGACGGGGCGGTGGTGCCCGACGCGAGGAAGGCGAACGCGAGCAGCCGGCCGTGCGGGTCGACGACCGTGCCGGAGAGGCTGTTGACGCCCGTGAGGGTGCCCGTCTTGGCCCGGATCAGCCCGGTCCCGCCGGATTTCGTGGTGTAACGGCCGCTGAGCGTGCCGCTGAAGCCGGCCACCGGAAGCCCCGTGAGGACGGGGCGCAGCTCCGGGTGGTCCTGGTCGGCCGCGCGCGCCAGGAGCCCGGCGAGCAGGGCGGCGGTGACCTTGTCCTTGCGGTTGAGCCCGCTGCCGTCGGCGACGACCACACCCTTCAACGGCAGACCCAGCTTCTTCAGCTGCGTGGTGACGGCCCGTCGGCCGCCCTTGAAGTCGGCCGGTTCACCGGTGGCGAGCGCGGTCTGCCGGGCGAGTGCCTCGGCGATGTCGTTGTCGCTGTTGGTCAGCGCCCGCTCGACGAGGGCGGACAGCGGGACGGAGAGATGCCGGGCCACGAGCCGGGACTTCGCGGCCGCCCGGCCGGGGGCCGGGCTGTCGGCGGTGGCGATCCCGGCCTCGTCCAGCAGTTCACCGAAGGCGTCCGCGGCGTCGCGGGCCGGGTCACCGCTGCGCGGAGCGGGTCCGCTGGAGGTGTCGTCGAGCCGCCCTTCGTCGACCATCAGGGCGCTCACGGGAGCGATGTTCTCGTTGGGGCCGATCGGGTGGAGTGCGGGCCCGGAGTAACCGGAGGTGTCGTACCGCAGCCGCACCGAGCGGACCCCGCCGTCCTTGAGGGCGCGGGCCGTGCCGGCGGCCAGGGTGCGCAGGGCCGCCCGGTCGAGGGTGGGGTCGCCGCCGCCGACCAGCGTCACGGTGCGCAGGTCGCCGGAGGCCCGGACGGTCGTGGGGATGCGGTGGGCGGGGCCGAGCGCCGTCAGGGCCGCGACCGTGGTGGCGATCTTGACGGTGGACGCGGGCGTCATGGGGGCGTCGGCCCCCAGCCCGTAAAGCCGCTTGCCGGTGGCGGTGTCGATGACGACGGCGCTGCGCCGGGTGCCGAGCGCGGGGTCCTTCAGCAGCGGGCCCAGCACGGCACTCAGTGCGTCCGCTGCTCCGTCCGGGGCAACCGCGGCGTCCGGCGCGGAGTGGTCGGCGCCGGTGCCCAGCGCCGCGAGTACGGCCGGTGCGCTGGGCGCCGGGGCCGGCCCCGAGGGTGCGGCGGGCTCGTGATGTGCGCCACCTGTGCGGTCCTGGGAGGCCGCCCGGTCATGCTCGGCCTTACGCTGACCCGAGTCCCAGGGACCGGCGGCAAGGACGGCGCCGGCTGCGAGCGCCAGGCCCAGGACGGCGGAAACGGCCGTGAACTGCCGGTTGCTCAGTCCGTTACGCATGCCCAGGCGGTCCGTGAGGGCCGTCCTGTCAACGCGGGAGAACGGGTTGATCGACGGTCTTTTCACCGGCTCGGCCACCGTTGAACAGCCCCTTTCGCGAGCACACATCTCCGTGGGGGACACTTAACCATCAGTCGTATGTGTTGATCATGGAGGAGCCACCCGTGGAGTTCGACGTCGTTATCGAGATCCCGAAGGGTTCGCGGAACAAGTACGAGGTGGATCACGAGACCGGTCGGATCCGCCTGGACCGTCGACTCTTCACCTCGACCAGCTACCCGGCGGACTACGGTTTCGTCGAGAACACCCTCGGCGAGGACGGCGACCCGCTGGACGCGCTGGTCATCCTGGAGGAGCCGACGTTCCCCGGCTGCCTCATCAAGTGCCGCGCCATCGGCATGTTCCGTATGACGGACGAGGCCGGCGGCGACGACAAGCTGCTGTGCGTGCCGGCCTCCGACCCCCGGGTGGAGCACCTGCGCGACATCCACCACGTGTCGGAGTTCGACCGCCTGGAGATCCAGCACTTCTTCGAGGTCTACAAGGACCTGGAGCCCGGCAAGTCCGTCGAGGGCGCCGACTGGGTCGGCCGCGTCGAGGCCGAGGCCGAGATCGAGAACTCGTACAAGCGCCTCGAGGCGCAGGGCGGCGCGCACTGAGGTTCCGCTTGCGGTTCTGAACAGCTGCCGGGCGGTACACCTTCACGGGTGTGCCGCCCGTTCGCATGACCGCCCATGGGCGCGGCCATACTGGGCAGGAGCGCAGCCGAGGACGCGCAGCCGATGAAGAGCGAGGTCGAGTGGTGGCGGAACCGGGCGGTCCCGATGACCAGAAGCCCCAGTCCGACGAGGCGCGCAGCGCCTTCTCCCAGCCCGCCGGGGTCGGCAAGTCCGCCCCGCCTTCGGACGACGACCATCCGACGTCCGAGTTCTCCCTGCCGTCCGGTCTCGCACCCGAGCCACAGGGGCCCGCGTCCGGCTCGGGAACGGGTTCCGCTTCCGGCTCGGACACGATCGGCTCCGCCTTCGCCCCGCCGCGCACGTACGACGCCCGGAACTCCCCGCCCGCCTTCACGCCCGCGCACGGCATCCCGATGATCCGGCTGACCAAGGAGGCCCCTTGGCAGGACCGGATGCGCACGATGCTGCGGATGCCGGTCGCCGATCGCCCTGCACCGGAACCGGTGCAGAAGCACGACGACGCCGGCCCTGCGGTGCCGCGCGTGCTCGACCTGACCCTGCGTATCGGGGAGCTGCTGCTCGCCGGCGGTGAGGGCGCCGAGGACGTCGAGGCGGCGATGTTCGCGGTGACCCGCAGCTACGGTCTCGACCGCTGCGAGCCGACCGTCACCTTCACGCTGCTGTCGATCTCGCACCAGCCGTCGTTGGTCGAGGACCCTGTGACGGCGAGCCGTACCGTACGCCGCCGCGGCACCGACTACACCCGACTGGCCGCGGTCTTCCGGCTCATCGACGACATCACCACCGAAGAGGGCGAGATCTCGCTGGAGGAGGCCTACCGGCGCCTTGCGGAGATCCGCCGGAACCGGCACCCCTACCCCGGCTGGGTACTCACGCTGGCCGCCGGCGGGCTGGCGGGCGCGGCATCGGTGCTGGTCGGCGGCGGTCCCGTGGTGTTCCTGATCGCGGCGCTCGGCGCCATGCTCGGTGACCGGCTGGCCTGGCTGTGTGCCGGGAGGGGGCTTCCGGAGTTCTACCAGTTCGTCGTGGCGGCGATGCCGCCGGCCGCGATGGGTGTGGCGCTGACCCTCACCCACTGGTCGGACGTACGGCCGTCGGCGGTGATCACGGGTGGACTGTTCGCGCTGCTGCCGGGACGGGCGCTGGTCGCGGGCGTGCAGGACGGCCTGACCGGCTACTACATCACCGCATCGGCGCGGCTGCTGGAGGTCATGTACTTCTTCATCGCCATCGTCGCCGGGGTGTTGCTGGCTCTCTACGGGGGGCTTCAGCTGGGTGCCGAGCTGGACCCGGAGGCACGGTTCATCACCCATGACCGGCCGGTGGTGCAGATCCTGGCGTCGATGGTGCTGACCCTGGCCTTCGCGATCCTGCTCCAGCAGGAGCGGGCCACGGTGCTGGCGGTGACCCTCAACGGGGGCGTGGCCTGGATCATCTACGGGGCGATGGCCCGGACGGGCGGCCTCTCCGCGGTGGCGGCCACCGCTGCCGCGGCCGGTCTCGTCGGGCTGTTCGGGCAGTTGTTCTCGCGCTACCGCTACACCTCGTCGCTGCCGTTCATCACGGCTGCGATCGGCCCGCTGCTGCCCGGCTCCGCCACGTACTTCGGTCTGCTGGGCGTCGCGCAGAACGAGCTGGACCGGGGGCTCGCCTCACTGTCGACCGCCGTGGCGACGGCGCTGGCCATCGCGATCGGGGTGAACCTGGGAAGCGAGATCTCCCGGCTGTTCATGCGGGTGCCGGGGGCGGTCGGCGGCGCGAACCGCCGCGCGGCCAAGCGGACGCGCGGCTTCTGACGCGGGGACCTGCGGCCCCTCGGGACCGGCCTCAGCGCTTGGCGTGACGGCCGCCGCGGCGGCTCGCGGCCGAGCTGCCACCGGCGGCCGGGCCCTGGTCCTCGCCGTCGCCCGACACCGCTTCCTTCTTCGACTTGCTGCGGGCGCGCAGGAACTCGATGCCGATCGGCACGACCGAGATCAGCACGATCAGGACCAGCATGGCCTCGATGTTCTTGTGCACGAACTCGATCCGGCCGAGCCCCGCACCGAGGAGCGTCACCCCGACGCCCCAGAGGACTCCGCCGATGATGTTGAACGTGATGAACGAGCGGTAGTTCATCCGGCTGACACCGGCGATGATCGGCGTGAACGTCCGCACGATGGGCACGAAGCGGGCCAGGATCAGCGACTTCGGCCCGTACTTCTCGAAGAACTCATGGGCCTTCTCGACGTTCTCCTGCTTGAAGAGGCGGGAGTCCGGGCGGTTGAAGAGCGAGGGGCCGACCTTGCGGCCGAAGAGATAGCCCACCTGGTCGCCGATGATCGCCGCCAGGGCGACCAGGACACAGACCAGCCACAGCGGGGTGTCCAGCTTGTCCGTCGTCACCAGCAGACCCGTGGTGAACAGCAGCGAGTCGCCGGGCAGGAAGAACCCGATCAGCAGCCCGGACTCGGCGAAGACGATGACCAGCACACCGATCAGCCCGAACTGCCCGATGAGATGGTCCGGGTCCAGCCAGCTGGGTCCGAGCGCAAGCGTATTCAAGGGTCCGGACTCCAGGATGTGGTCGATGGCGGCTGCGTGGCCGCCCAAAGCTATCAACGCCCTGAAGCGCTTCCGGGTTCCACTGGCCCCCGTGGAGATGCACATGGGATGAACCAGGGCAAAACTCTTCCCCAGGAGGTGCCATCCCATGGGCATTGACGATTACGGCGGCGGTCAGACGGCACAGTCCGATGTGCTGGTCGTCACCACCAATGACGTACCCGGCCATCAGGTGACCCAGGTCATCGGCGAGGTGTTCGGCCTGACCGTCCGCTCCCGCCACCTGGGCAGCCAGATCGGCGCCGGGCTGAAGTCCATGATCGGCGGCGAGCTGAAGGGGCTGACCAAGACGCTCGTCGAGACCCGCAACCAGGCCATGGAACGGCTGGTCGAGCAGGCGAAGGCGCGCGGCGCCAACGCGGTGCTGATGATGCGGTTCGACGTGAGCGAGGCGGCCGACGTGGGCACGGAGGTCTGCGCGTACGGGACCGCCGCGGTGATCAGCCGGAGCTGAGCAGCGCCACGGGGGCGGGGCGTCCCCTGACCGCCCCGCCCCCGTGAGCGCACACCGGCTACTCCTGGCGCTCCGCGTTGGCGTCGATCGCGTCGCGCAGGTGTTCGGCCAGTCCCGGCCGCATGGACTCGTAGAACGCCTTGAACTGCGGATCGGCGACGTACATCTCGCCGAGCCCCCGGTGGATCTCCGTCGTGCAGTCGTAGAACCAGGTCGTGATGTGGAGCCGGTGCGCCTCGGCGAGGTCCATCGCCCGCTCACCGTCGGCCGGCTCACCCGCCTCCATGAGCGCGTTGTAGCGCTCACCCCAGGAGGCGACCTCTGCCTTCATCCGCTGCCAGTCCTCCTTGGTGTAGCGGGCGGCCCGGCGCTGCGACTCGGCATACGTGTCGCTGCCGCCCCAGCGGCGCTCGGCCTCCGCCGCGTACTGCTCCGGGTCCTTGTCCCCGAAGACCTCGAACTTCTCCTCGGGCGTGAGGTTGATGCCCATCTTCCGTGCCTCCATGGCTGTCTCGACGGCTGTGGCCATCCGCTGCAGTTCGGCGATCCGGTGCGACAACAGCGCGTGCCGGCGGCGCAGGTGCTCCTGCGGGTCCGCGTCCGGGTCGTCGAGCAGTGCCGCGATCTCGTCGAGCGGGAAGCCGAGCTCCCGGTAGAACAGGATCTGCTGCAGCCGGTCGAGGTCGGCGTCCTCGTACCGCCGGTGACCCGCGTGACTGCGCCCACCGGGCGAGAGCAGTCCGATGCCGTCGTAGTGGTGCAGGGTGCGCACCGTGACTCCGGCGTATCCGGCGACCTGTCCCACGGAGTGCTCCATGGCTCCCCACTCCTTCCGTGCGGTGGGTACGTGTCCGAGCCTCGGCCCTGACGTGACGTGAGGTGCAAGCTCGAAACACCTCAAGCGCTGCACCATTTGAGGGGTTATAAACCTTTTGCATCACTATGGTGAGCCGATGGCCACCGAACCTGCTGCCGATTCCGCCGCCGTCCCCGCCGAACCGGCCCCCGCACGCCGGCTGCTGCTGCTCATGGTGCCCGCACTGGCCGTGGGTGTGGTCTCCGCCCTGGTTCTGCTCGGCGTCAGCCTGCTCGCGGAGCCACTTCAGGACGTCCTCTGGGAGACGCTGCCCGACGCGCTCTCGGTCGGCCGGTACTCCTCGCTGTGGATGATCGTGATGCTCACCGCGACAGGCCTGGTGACCGGCCTGGTCATCCGGGCGGTGCCCGGCCGGGCCGGACCCGACCCGGCGACCACCGGGCTGGTCGACCCGCCGCTGGCGCCGGGGGTGGTGCCGGGGCTGCTGGCGGTGACGGTGCTGACCCTGGCGGGCGGCGTCAGCCTCGGTCCGGAGAATCCGATCACCGCCGCCAACATCGCGCTGGTCTACTGGGCCGGCCGCCGGTTCGCCCCGGGCGCCCCCGCCGCGCTGTGGGTCGCGCTCGCCGCGGCGGGCACCATCGGCGCGCTCTTCGGCACCCCGGTCGCCGCCGCCCTGATCCTCTCCGAGACGCTCGCCTCCCGGGCCGAACCGGGGGCCCTCTGGGACCGGCTCTTCGGACCGCTCGCCGCGGGGGCCGCGGGCGCGCTCACCATGACGCTGACCGCCCACCCCAGCTTCGACCTGTCGCTGCCCGACTACACCCACACCGACTGGGGCGACCTGCTCTCCGCGTGCGTGATCGCCTCCGCGGGAGCTGTGCTCGGACTGGCGGCGGTGTACGCCTTCCCGTATACGCACCGCGCCTTCCGCGCCCTGCGGCATCCGGTCCTGGCGCTGACCCTGGGCGGGCTGCTGCTCGGCCTGCTCGGGGCCCTCGGCGGGCACCTCACCCTGTTCAAGGGGCTCGACGAGGTGAAGGAGCTCGCCGCCGATCCGGGCGGTTGGTCGGCGGGTGAGTTCGCGGTCATGGCCGTGGTGAAGACCGCCGCCCTGGTGATCGCGGCGACCTGCGGCTTCCGGGGCGGCCGGATCTTCCCCGCGGTGTTCTCCGGCGTCGCGCTCGGCCTGTGCGCCCACGCCCTGGCCGACGGGGTGCCGGTGGCCCTCGCCGTGACGTGCGGGGTGCTGGGCGTCCTGCTGGCCGTCACCCGGCAGGGCTGGCTGAGCCTGTTCACCGCGGCCGTGCTGGCCGCCGACATGAACCTGCTCCCCCTCCTGTGCGTCGCCACGCTGCCGGCCTGGCTGCTGGTGACCGGGCGACCGCAGATGCAACTGCACGCGGACGGTACGCCGCTGCGGTGAAACCCGTGCGGGCGGCACCGCAGCCGACCGTCCGGCGCGCCGAACACCACCCATGACCGTATCGTCTGATTCGTCTGTTTCAGACGGCCTCGCGCCACCGAGAACCGAGAAGGGCAGGTCAGCGATGCCGCTCCACAAGGGCTCCGCACACCGCAGTGAACCGTCCGACGAACGACGCCGGCTCGCGCTCAACCCGTTCTTCGGTGAGGCCGATCCGACCGCCGGGATGGAGTCCGCACCGCCACGGCACAGGCTGCCGGACGGACCGCTGCCGCCCGCCACCGCCTACGGCCTCGTCCATGACGAGCTGATGCTCGACGGCAACTCGCGGCTCAACCTCGCCACCTTCGTCACCACCTGGATGGAACCCCAGGCGGGTGTGCTGATGGGTGAGTGCCGCGACAAGAACATGATCGACAAGGACGAGTACCCGCGCACCGCCGAGCTGGAACGGCGCTGCGTGGCGATGCTCGCCGACCTCTGGAACGCCCCCGACCCCGCCACGGCCGTCGGCTGTTCGACGACCGGGTCCAGCGAGGCCTGCATGCTGGCCGCCATGGCGCTCAAACGCCGCTGGGCGGCCAAGAACGCCGACCGCTATCCGGCGACCGCGCGGCCCAACCTCGTCATGGGCGTCAACGTGCAGGTCTGCTGGGACAAGTTCTGCGCCTTCTGGGAGGTCGAGCCGCGCCTCGTCCCGATGGAGGGCGACCGCTTCCATCTCGACCCGCAGGCCGCCGCAGATCTCTGCGACGAGAACACCATCGGCGTCGTCGGCATCCTCGGCTCCACCTTCGACGGCAGCTACGAACCCATCGCCGAGCTCTGCGCCGCCCTCGACGCCCTGCAGGAGCGCACCGGCCTCGACATCCCCGTCCACGTCGACGGGGCATCGGGTGCGATGGTGGCGCCGTTCCTGGACAAGGACCTGGTGTGGGACTTCCGTCTCCCCCGGGTCTCCTCGATCAACACCTCCGGGCACAAGTACGGCCTGGTCTACCCGGGCGTCGGCTGGGCGCTGTGGCGCTCGCCCGCCGAACTGCCCGAGGAGCTCGTCTTCCGGGTGAACTACCTGGGCGGCGACATGCCGACCTTCGCGCTGAACTTCTCCCGGCCGGGCGCCCAGGTCGTGGCGCAGTACTACACCTTCCTGCGGCTGGGCCGGGAGGGCTACCGGGCCGTCCAGCAGGCCTCGCGGGACGTGGCGACGGGACTGGCGAAGAAGATCGAGGAACTGGGCGACTTCCGCCTGCTCACCCGCGGCGACGAACTGCCCGTCTTCGCCCTGACCACCAAGCCGGAGGTGACGGCGTACGACGTGTTCGACGTGTCACGCCGGCTGCGCGAACGCGGCTGGCTGGTGCCCGCGTACACCTTCCCGGCCAACCGGGAGGACCTCTCCGTGCTCCGGATCGTGTGCCGCAACGGTTTCTCTTCGGACCTGGCAGAGCTGCTGCTGGAGGACCTGCGACTGCTGCTGCCGGAGCTGCGCAGCCAGTCGCACCCGCTGAGCACCGAGCACGGCCCGGCAACCTCGTTCCACCACTAGAAAGGACTCCTTCCACCTCTGGAAGGAAGGGTCCGACAGAAGGAACGGTCAGCCGGAGGGAACGGTCGGCCGGAGGGAACGGTCAGCCGGAGGGAACGGTCAGCGTTCGTCGGCGGCGGAGCCGGTCGCGTACGGGTTCTTCTCGCCCTCGGCCAGCACGCCGACGAACGGATCGCCCTCGCCCGCGAAGGTGTACGCCCCACCCTCGATGCGCTCGATCAGCCCCTGCGTCCACTCCGCACCCGCGTCCGCGGAGTGCACCCACATGTTCATGATCTCGCCGATGTGACCGATCGACTCGGGCCCCGCCTCGGGCGTGTAGTACTCGGTGACCGAGGTCCGCCACCGGGCGAGGCCCGCCACCCGCTCCTTGAGCAGGGCCACCGCCTCGGCCCGTTCCAGGTCGACGATCCCGCCCAGCCCGGCCGACAGCACGTCCAGCTTCTGGTCGTACGAGGTCAGCGCCGCACGCAGCAGCGTGAAGTACTCCTCGTCGCCCTGCTCGGTGATCTCGTACTCGGTGCGCGGCGGACCGCCGACCGTGCTCGGGGCGACCTCGTGAGCGAGCAGGACGCCCTGCTTCGCCATCTGCTTCAGTGCGTGATAGATCGACCCCGGCTTGGCGTGGGACCACTCGTGCGCGCCCCAGTACTCCAGGTCGTTGCGGATCTGATAGCCGTGCGCCCGGCCGTGCTGCCGCACGGCGCAGAGGACCAACAACCGGATCGCGGACATCCCACCCACCTCTCTACTCAACTTTGACGAGAGTAGTGGTGCGCCGGTCAGAGCGGGAAAGGGCTCCGGCCGTGCTGGATCGATATCCATTTCTGGGTGGTGAACGCCTCTACGGTCGCCTCGCCGTTCAGCCGGCCGGTCCCGGACTTCTTCTCGCCGCCGAAGGCGACCAGCGGATCGTCCTGGACGGTGGCGTCGTTGACGTGGAACATGCCGCTGTCGATCCGCTGGGCGAAGCGCACCCCGCGCTCGGCGTCGGCGGTGTGCACGGCGCCGCTGAGCCCGTAGGGGCTGTCGTCGGCGATCCGTACGGCCTCCTCCTCGCCGTCGAACTCCATCAGCAGGGCCACCGGGCCGAAGATCTCCTGGGAGAGCAGCGGAGAGCCCTCCGGGAGCCCGGTGAGCACGGTGGGCTCGACGAGGTTGCCGCGGGTCCGGCCCCGGACCAGCGCCGTGGCTCCCTCCGCGAGCGCCTGGTCGACCAGGGCGGTCAGCGCGTCGGCCTGGAAGGTGTCGATGACCGGGCCGATCTGCGTCTCCGGGTCACGCGGGTCACCGGCCCGGAGCGCGGCCACCCGGGCGACGAACTTCTCGGTGAACTCGGGGGCGATCGCGCGGTCCACCAGGATCCGGTTGGCGGCCATGCAGACCTGGCCCTGGTAGACGAAGCGGCTGAAGACGGCGGAGTCGACGGCGTAGTCGATGTCCGCGTCATCGAGCACCACCAGGGCGCTGTTGCCGCTGAGTTCGAGAATGGTGCGCTTGAAGAGCGCGCCCGCCGTCGCCGCGACATGGCGGCCCACCCGGTCCGACCCCGCGAAGGAGATCACCTTGGGGACGGGGTGCTCGATGAACGCGTCCCCTATCTCGGCTATGTCGGTGATGACGACGTTGAGCAGCCCGGCCGGCAGCCCGGCCTTCTCGAAGATCCGGGCGATCAGCCCGCCGCCGGTGACCGGGGCGTTCTGGTTGGGCTTGACGACGACCGCGTTGCCGAGCGCCAGGGCCGGCGCGACCGACTTCATCGTCACCAGGAAGGGGAAGTTGAAGGGGCTGATGACGCCGATGACGCCGACCGGCAGCCGGTAGAGGCGGTTCTCCTTGCCGTCCACCGGTGAGGGCAGGATCCGGCCCTCGGGGTGCAGCGCCTGGTGGGCCGCCTCGCGCAGGAAGTCCTGGGCGGCGCTCAGCTCGTACAGCGCCTTCGCCCGGGTGCCGCCCAGTTCGTCGATGACCGCCTCGACGATGTCGTCGGCCATTTCCTCCGTGATCCGCACGGCCCGCTCCAGAACGCCTCGGCGCTCGTACGGACTTGTGGCGGCCCAGTCCCGCTGGGCGCGCTCGGCCGCGCGGTAGGCGCGGTCGACCTCGTCCGCGGTGGCGATGGTGATGGCGGCGAGCTTTTCCCCGTTGTAGGGATTGAAATCGATGATGTCCCACGAGCCGGTGCCGGTGCGCCATTCACCGTCGATGTACTGCGCGGCCAGCTCGTGGAAGAAGGACATGCGATCCCTTACTGCAGGTGCAGACTCCTGTCGGCACGTCATCGTACTGAAATATCAGGAGAGTTGGAGAAGCCCACGGAGCAGATCGCGGCTCTCCTCCGGGCCCGGGCTGTCTTCGTGAAGCCGAACCATCGCCTTTTCGTACTGGGCGACTTCTTCGGCCTTGTCCAGATAGAGCGCACTTGTCAGCTGCTCCAAATAGACAATGTCCGACAGATCGGATTCCGGGAATCGCAGCATCGTAAAGGAGCCGCTCTCGCCCGCGTGCCCGCCAAAGCTGAACGGCATCACCTGGAGAGTGATGTTCGGCTGTTCCGACATTTCGATCAGATGCCGCAATTGGGTGCGCATCACTTCGCGCCCGCCGTAGGGGCGGCGCAGTGCCGCCTCGTCCAGTACGGCGTGAAATCGGGGGGCCCGTTCGGAGACGAGGGCCTTCTGCCTCGCCAGGCGCAGCGCGACCCGGCGGTCGATCTCGGCGGCAGGGGCGCCGCGCATGCCCCGCGAGACGACCGCGTGCGCGTAGTCCTCGGTCTGCAACAGGCCGTGGACGAACTGGACTTCGTAGATCCGGATGAGCGAGGCCGCACCCTCCAGACCGATGTACGTCTGGAACCAGCCGGGCAGCACGTCCCCGTAACTGTGCCACCATCCCGCCACGTTGGCCTCACGGGCCAGTCCGAGCAGGGAGTCGCGCTCCGCCTCGTCCGTGACTCCGTAGAGCGTGAGCAGGTCCTCGACGTCCCTGGCCTTGAAGCTCACCCGTCCCAACTCCATGCGGCTGATCTTCGATTCGGAAGCCCGGATGGAGTAGCCGGCCACCTCACGGGTGATGCCACGGGAGTCCCGCAGTCGCCTGAGTTGTGAACCCAGCAGGATGCGCCGCACCACGGATCCACTCGACTCGCCTGCCGCCACCGGTCCAGCCCTCCCCATCGCTTCCTGGACACGGGGTCCCCCGAACCCCAAGAGCCGGATTCTGCCATCAAAATGCTTCAGCCCGTACACATTCGATTACGGAAATGGGAAGACTTCCCCGAGGTCCCGAAACTCCGTACAGGAAGAAATGACCAAGAACCGGCACGGTATCGGACAGGTCAGGCGCGTGCACGTGCATCTGCCCTTGCATCTGCTCTGCGCATTCGGAACCATGGGCCTCGCGCACCTGCGTGCTCGTTCGTGTTGTGCCGCTGTACCCGTGTACCCGCAGTACCGATACAGCCGCGAATCCCGGGAGTGCCTCGCATGGGGACGAATGGATCGACGATGCTCGAGCCCTTACGACAGGGGCTCCCCCCCATCGATCCCTCCGCCGTCTCGGGGTCTGCCACCTGCCCCTTGCCCGCCCGCTACGAAGCCGTGGGCGGAGCAAGGCAGTTCACCCGGGCGACGCTGAGCGGCTGGGGTCTGAGCGAACGCTTCGACGACGTCGCACTCGTCGTCTCCGAACTGGTCACCAACGCCCTGCGGCACGCACTGCCCTCCGAGACCGCGCGCGAGTCCCAGGACCCGCCCGTGCGGCTGCACCTGATGCGCTGGACCTCACGACTGGTGTGCGCCGTGCGCGACCCCAGCCAGGCGAGCCCCGTCGCGTCCGAGGCCGCGGACTGTGCGGAGTCCGGCCGTGGCCTCTTCCTCGTGGATTCCTTCAGTGACTGCTGGGGCTGGCACCCTTCACCCGTACTGACGACGGAGAGCACCGTCGCCGGACCACCGCGCGGAAAGGTCGTCTGGGCGCTGTTCCGGCTGTCCGAACCCGCGTGACGCATGGGCGAACAAGCGGCACACGGACGAGGGTGCACCGCGCCGCCGAAGACCGACGCCCCGGCAGACGGCACTCAGGCCTCCGCGGTAACGGACGCTCAGATCTCCGCGATGACGCTGCTCAGGCCTCCGCTATGAGGTGGTCGAACTCGCCGTCCTTCACGCCGAGCAGCAGGGCCTCTATCTCCGCGGGCGTATAGACCAGTGCCGGCCCGTCGGGGTGACGCGAATTGCGCATCGCCACGTCGCCGCCGGGCAGCTTCGCGAACTCCACGCAGGATCCCTGGGAGTTGCTGTGCCTGCTCTTCTGCCAAACGACTCCGCGAAGCTCTGTGGCCGCCATGCCGTTGTACACGTGGTCCACAGGACGCTCCCCGAGTTGCAAAGTGCAAGTGTCAACTGTCTCGGATCATAGCTGTGTTCAATTTCTTGTGCATGAGCGGATGCATGGGCAGATGCACGTGCACGCGGGGTGTTCCTTCGGTTACAGCTCTCCACAGGAGAAAGACGAGCGAACGGCCTGTTCGGCTCCCGATTCCGGAAGTTGACCGTTCCACCCCCGTTGCGACCCACTGGTAGCTTGGACGGTCATTCGTCATCCAGGGGGAATTCAGCATGTACAAGCTCGTACGTACCGGCGCCGTCGTCGCCACCGGACTGCTGACCGCGCTCGCCCTCACCGGGTGCAGCAGCGACAGCGACAAGGACGGCGCGGACAAGTCCTCCGGCTCCGCCGCCACCCCGGCGCCCGTCGGCAGCGGCAGCAGCGACCCCGGCTCCGGGGCGGACGGAGCCACCGGCGGCCTCAAGGCGCTGGAGGGCGCCTGGGCCGGGCAGACCGACGGCAAGGCCGTCGTGCTCTCCGTCGCATCCGGGAAGGCCGTGGTCGTCGCCGACTCCCACGTCTGCTCGGGCACCGCCAAGGACATGGGCAACAAGCCGATGCTGGCGCTGACATGCGCCGACGGCGACACCGGCCGGACCATGGGGGCCATCGAGTCCAACGACGGCAAGACAGTCGTCGTCTCGTGGGACGGCGGCACCAAGGACACCCTCGCCAAGACCGACGCCGACTCCCTGGAGGGGCTGCCCGACCTGCCGACCCCCTGACCACTCCGTGACCCCGCGGGCGCGGCGTGATCCAGAAGGAGGCCCCAGGTCACCGGCAGCCGGTCAGTCGTCGTCGGACGCACGGGACCGCGAGCCGCTTTCCAGTCCCTGGGAGAACTCCTCCAGCGCTTCGAGCAGGAGTTCGGCCCCGTTCCGCACAACGGGGTCCGCCCCTCCTTCACGCATCCGCTCATCCTCGTCCCACTTCTCCAGCGCCTCCCGCACCGCCGTCCAGTCCGGCACCCGCCGCTCCCGTACCGCTTTCGCACCCCGCTCGGTGGCCCGGCGCAGCGCCTCGGCGAGCGGGGCGGCCGCCGGTACGGGAGTGGCGCCGCCCTCCGGGAGATGCGCCTCCATCAGCATCGCGACCCGGCCGAGCTGGGCGAGCGCGTGCTGGGTGTCGTCGGCGGCGGTGTGCGAGAGGCCGCGGTGGCGCACCGGTTCGTGCTGGGCGGTGGCCACCGCCTCCTGCCAGGCGACGCGGGCGTTCCGGGTGGCGAGCAGGGCCTGGCGGACGTCGTCGTGGCCGCGGTCGGCCGGATCCGCGTACTGGTCGACGACCGAGGCTGCGTAACGGCCGTCCTCCTTCAGCCAGTCGCCGAGCCGACCGCGCAGCCGCGGGGTCTCCCACGCCGGGTAGACGGCGTACGAGATCATGGCCAGGAGACCGCCGAGAAGGGTCAGCAGGACCCGTTCGAGCACGGTCTGCGACAGGTCGTCGCCGGCCATGCCGAGCAGGAAGACCACGTACGCGGCGACGCAGGCCTGGCCGACGGCGTAGCCGGTGCGCATCAGCAGGTACATCAACAGGGCGCAGGCCACGGCGAGCGCGGCGGACAGCCCCGCGCGCGGGTGGGCCGCCTGGACGATCGCGCTGGCGACGAAGACCCCGACGACGGTTCCGCCGAAACGCGCCACGGACCGTTCGTACGTCCGGGAGAACTCCGGCCGCATCACCATGACGGCCGCCATCGGCACCCAGTAGCCGTGCCCGTACGGCAGCGCCAGGCCCAGCAGATAGCCGACCGCGGCGACGACGGAGATCCGGATCGCGTGCCGCAGGATCGGGGAGCCGTGGTGCAGTTCGCTGCGCATCGACCCGAGCACCACCGGCACCAGCCGGAGCAGGGTGGGCCGTCGGTGGTGCTCGGCGGGAACCCGGCCTCCCCGCCCGGCCTCGATGGCGTCGGCGGCCTCCTCGGCCTCGGCCCGCTGCTCCTTCGTGCCGTCGCCCTCGGCGGCCTCGATGACGTCGGAGAGCAGGGCGGCCAGCCGGTCGGCGGCGCGGAGCGGGGGGCCGGTGAGGAGCGCGCCGGTGTCGGGGGTCTTCAGCGCCGCGACGGCGGGCGCGGGGAGCCGGACCGGGTCGCCGTGGCGGATCGCCCGCGCGGCCGCGTCGAGCAGGGAGCCCGCGGCGGCGAGGAGCTCACGGACGCGGTCGCGCTCCGGGCCCTCGGCCGGGACGCCCATCGCCGGGTCCGCGAGTGAGGCGAGCACCGGCCTGATCCGCTCGGCGACCCCGCGTGAGCCGTGCAGTTCGGCGGGGCGGCGGCGGGCCTGGCGAGCGGTGACGGCCGCGGCTCTGCGGGCCTCCATCAGGGGCACCGGGTCGAAGTGGGCGACCGGATCATGGCGCAGCCTGCGGGCGTAGTCGGCCTCGGCGGCCAGCGCGTCGGCCAGGGCGTCGCGCTGGGCGCCCCATCTGCGGACCGGGAACAGCACGATCAGCACCGCCTGGACCACTCCGCCGAACGTGATCATCAGGGCGTGCAGGGCCGCTTCGGCGACGGACGTCGGCAGGGTGACCGTCACCAGCATGATCGCGACGTTGGACGCGGCGATGATGCCGCCCGTCGGACCCGACGCCCAGGCCAGCCCGGCGACGAAGGTCCAGAGAACCAGCAGGATCAGGAAGAGGAGGAGGTGGGAGCCGGTGACGTAGCCGAGGAACGTCGAGACGCCGAGGCTGAAGCCGGAGACCAGGGCGAGTACCGGGCGGGTGCGCCAGCTGCGCTGGAACGTGGCGATCGCCGCCTGGTACGCGCCGAACGCCGAGCTGGCGGCGACCACGGGCCCGAAGAGGGCGAGGCTCACCCCGATCACCAGGGCGAGACCTGCCGCGCCGCGGATGGCGATCAGCGGTTCGAGACGCGTCCTCTCGATCGTCAGCCCCGAGCGGGCGGTCTCCCTCAGCGCCCGGAGCCAGCTCATGCCCAGAGCCTAACCGGATTTACCGATATGCCCGAGTTGTCGGGTGCGACCCTCCGGCCCGCCGGAGGGATCCACAGGCACGGGGGGTGCGGATACCCCCGCACCCCGGGTCGGAGGCGGCGCCCTCAGCCGGAGATCTCCGGCTTGCGCCCGCCCATCCTGGCCCGGTCCGCCGCGGCCGTCCCGTGGGTCCAGCCGTCCAGGTCAGTGGCCCCTCGGACCCGGGTGGTCGTGGTCTCGGGGAACATCTTCTCGGCGGTGTCCGTGACCGCGACATCCCGGGCGGCCAGCACGGGCAGCAGGCCGGCCCCGGCTCCGGCGGACGGCGCACCGGCGGTGGCACCCTCGGCGTCGGCCTCGGCGGTGGCACGGGCGGTCCCGTCGGCCAGCCGGCGCCCCAGCCGCTGGGCGTAGGCCATCAGGAAGGACTGCCGGAAGGTCTTGGTCCGCTTGCGGCCGCCGGCCCGCTGGCCCGCTTCGGCCCGGGTCATCGCCGCCGTGCCCTGCACCAGCAGTGAGGTGTGAAGCAGCTCCACAGCCTCCAGGTCCGACTCGAAGCCGACCACCGTGGAGAAGCCGAGGTCGCTGTTCCACACGGCCCGGCAGCGGTTCGCCGAGGCGACGGCGTCGAGCAGGATCGCCTTGGCCGTCTCGTACGGGGCGTCCACCCCGATCCGGCAGGCGCCCGGCACGCTGCCGCTGTGCGTGCGGGCCGCCAGCAGGGCCTCGTCGATGCTGTGCCGGGCCATCAGCTCCTGCGCCTTGGTGGTGAGCGCCTCCGCCTCCTCGGGAAATCCGGTCGCCTCGGCCTTGGCCAGCAGCGCGCGGATCCGGGTCAGCATGCGCGGTTCGTCGTGCGCGGGCGGCAGGTGCAGGGTGTCGCGCAACGCGCCGGGCGGGGGCCCGACGGGCTCGATCGCCGGCAGCCGGAGCAGCAGCCGGTAGAGCCCCAGGAGTGCGGAGGCGTACGAGAAACGGTCCGGCCGCCCCGCCGCCGGCGGGGCGGGCAGCTCGTCCAGCTGGGCCTGCCAGCGGGGCGGCAGCACCTCGTGGCGCCGGAGCTCCGAACCGATCAGCCCGGCGGCCAGACCGGCCGCGTGCTCGTCGAGTTCACGGCGGACGGTGCGCACGAGATCGGCGGGCAGCCAGCCACGGTCCCAGGCGCGCCGGACGAACTCCTCGCCGCGGCGCAGCAGCTCGGCGTCGGACGCCGGGTCGGCGGCGAGCAGGGATGCCCCGGTGTCGAGCCCGGCGTCGCCGTCCGAGTACAGGGCTGCCGCGAATGCCTGATCGATCACCGGTTCCATGAGGTCAGGGTAGGCGTGGCGGGCTCGGCGGAATTCATCCACACCCTGTGGACAACTTTCGCCGGGCCGTACCCCCACCGGATCCCGGTGGCCTCCCGGTCACGGCAGCAGGACGACCTTCCCGCGTACGTGCCCCGCCTCGCTCAGTTCCTGCGCCCTGGCCGCCTCGGTGAGCGGCAGCGTCTCGGCGACGGGGATCCGCAGCTCCCCGTCGGCCGCGAGCCGGGCGTGCTCGGCCAGCTGCTCCCTGGATCGCGAGCCGCCGCCGGAGAAGGCGACGCCGTACTTCGCCGCGTCCGGGTCGGCGATGGTGACGATCCGGTCGGTGGTGGAGCCGCGCAGCTCGATGGAGTCCGGCAGCGCGCCGCGCCCCGCCGCGTCGAAGACCGCGTCCACACCTTGTGGAGCGATGTCGCGCACCCGGCCGACCAGCCCGTCCCCGTACTCCACCGGGGTCGCCCCGAGCACCCGCAGATAGTCGTGGTTGCCCGGGGACGCCGTGCCGATCACGGTCGCGCCGCGGGCCACGGCCAGCTGGACCGCGGCCGATCCGACGGCTCCGGCCGCCCCGTGCAGCAACAGGGTCTCCCCCGCCTCCAGGGCGAGTTCGTCCAGGACGCGCCGGGCGGTGCTCGACGCGATGGTCAGCGCGGCCGCGTCCGGCCAGCTCAGCTCGGCGGGCTTGGGCGCGACGAGAGCGGCGTCGGCCAGGGCGTACTCGGCGTAGGAACCGCTGGCGCTCCAGCCCAGCACCTCGTCGCCCACCGCGACATCGGTGACACCCTCGCCCGTCACGTCGACCACCCCGGCGAACTCGACGCCCGGGACGGCGGGGAGCGACGTCGGGAACACGTCCTCCATCCAACCTCGCCGGATCTTGTAGTCCATCGGGTTGACCGCGGCCGCCCTGACCTTCACCCGGACCTGCCCGGGACCGGGATGCGGGTCCTCGACCCGGGCCGGATGCAGCACCTCGGGCCCGCCGAACTCCTCGAAAACGATCGCTTCCATCGTGTCGTCAGCCTCCTCGTCGGAACGGATCCGGACCAGGATCCGGACCAGGCATCAGGCCCGGATCCATCCTTCCAGCCGACCCGCCCCCGCGCGCTCCGCCTCGCTGTCAGTGCCGGGTGCCAGACTCGAATCCATGACCGAACGCTGGGCTGTGGCCGCCACGGAGAGCGGTGGCGCGCGCCTCGCCCCGCTGGACCGGACCGGCCGGCCCACCGCCGCGGCCGTGACCGAACCGGACCTGGCCGAGGCGGTCCGCTCCCGGCCCGGCGTCACCCGCTGGGTGTGGCGTTCGACGGCCGAGATCTACCCCCGGCTGCTCGCCGCCGGGGTGCCGGTCGCGCGGTGCTACGACATCGAGGTCGCCGAAACCCTCCTGCTGGGGCACGAGGGCCGGCTGGGCGAACCCCGCTCCGCCGCGGCCGCCCACGCCCGCCTGCTGCGCGGCCCGGTGCCGCCCGACCCGCCGCCGCGCTCCGCCGTGCCGGGCTCCCAGTCCTCCCTCTTCGAGCCCCGGTCCGGGACGGACCTGCCGTTCGACGCCCTGCTCCAGGTGTACGCGGACCAGCTCGCCCGCCACGGCGCCACGGACCGGCCGGGCCGGATGAGCCTGCTGACAGCCGCCGAGTCCGCCGGCATGCTGGTCGCCGCCGAGATGAACCGCTCGGGTCTGCCCTGGCGGGCCGACGTCCACCGCGAGGTACTGCACGAGCTTCTGGGCGAGCGCTACGCGGGCGGCGGCGAGCCCCGGAAGCTGGCCGAGCTGGCGGACGAGGTGTCCGCCGCGTTCGGCCGCCGGGTCCGCCCGGACCTCCCCGCCGATGTGGTGAAGGCCTTCGCGCAGGCCGGCATCAAGGTGCGGTCGACCCGCCGCTGGGAGCTGGAGGAGCTGGACCATCCGGCGGTGCGGCCGCTCATCCAGTACAAGAAGCTGTACCGGATCTGGACGGCCCACGGCTGGAGCTGGCTCCAGGACTGGGTCCGCGACGGCCGCTTCCGCCCCGAGTACCAGCCGGGCGGCACGGTCAGCGGCCGCTGGACGACCAACGGCGGTGGGGCGCTGCAGATCCCCAAGGTGATCCGGCAGGCGGTGGTCGCCGACGAGGGCTGGCGGCTGGTCGTCGCGGACGCCGACCAGATGGAGCCGCGGGTGCTGGCCGCGATCTCCCGCGACCGGGGCCTGATGGAGGTGGCCGGGCACGACGGCGACCTGTACACCGCACTGTCCGACCGCGCCTTCCACGGCGACCGCGACCACGCCAAGATCGCCCTGCTCGGCGCGGTCTACGGCCAGACGTCGGGGGACGGCCTGAAGAATCTGGCGGCCCTGCGCCGGAGGTTCCCGCACGCGGTCGCCTATGTGGACGACGCCGCGAAGGCCGGCGAGGAGGGCCGTCTCGTACGGACCTGGCTGGGCCGGACCAGCCCGCCCGCCGCGGGCAGCGGGGACGACGGGGAGGCCGGCATCCCGCAGGAGGACGACGGCCCGCCGACGGACGGCTCCGAACCGGCGGACGGCGGATTCACCCCGGGTTACGCCTCCTCCAACGCCCGTGCGCGGGGCCGCTTCACCCGTAACTTCGTGGTGCAGGGCAGTGCGGCCGACTGGGCGCTGCTGCTCCTCGCCGCGCTGCGGCAGTCGATCGCGGCCGCCGGGCTCCGGGCCGAACTGGTCTTCTTCCAGCACGACGAGGTGATCGTGCACTGTCCCGAGGAGGAGGCCGAGACCGTGGTGGAGGCGATCCGGGCAGCCGGTGAACTGGCCGGCCGGACCGCTTTCGGTGACACGCCGGTGCGCTTCCCGTTCACCACCGCGGTGGTGGAGCGGTATTCGGACGCGAAGTGACCGGGGCCGGGCCCGGACAGCCGCCCTGCCGCGGCGGGAAGGCTGCCCGGGCCGGTCGCGGCGCACACCCCGGGAAAGAGCACCCGGGGCATGCGCACGTGGCGGTGGTACCCCGCCTGTCCGCCCGTCTACCCGCGCTCCCACAGCGCGGGGACGTTCGGCGGCTCCCAGCCGGTCAGGGCGGTGTGAGCCTGCAGACAGCGGTAGGTGACCCCGCCGTATGTGACGCGGTCACCCGCGTTGTAGAGCGCTCCGACCGCCCAGCTGCCACCCGGCCCGGTCGGCGGGTCGGTCGGGTCCGTCGGCGGGTCGGTCGGATCCGTCGGGTCCTGGGCGACGTCGAGGACGAAGTCGAAGGTCCCCTCCTTCCCGGATCCCACGGACCGGACGTTCATCAGGAGCGCCGGGTCGTAGAGGGCGTCGGTGTTGTTGCGGGGTTCGCCCGGGAAGTACAGCTGCGTGGTGAGAACGCCCGAGCCGGGGGCCTGCGCCTTCACATGGATGTGCCGGGTGCGGCCGGGATACAGCCCCGCCACGACCGTCGTGAGCGTGAAGGCGCCGGACCCATCGGTGAACTGGTGCCCGCGGAAGGCGTAACCGCTCATGTCGTACGCGCCGTTGGTGTCGGCCTGCCAGAAGTCGAGCAGCACTCCGGGGATCGGCCGGCACCCCCGGCCGAAGACGTAACCGCTGACCGTGAGCGGGACACCGGGGGTGCCGGCGGTCACCAGGCTGGTGCGGAGCGGGGAGTCGGGCTTGAAGTACGGGCCCTCCAGCTGGTCGTGCGTGGGGCCGTCGCCGTCGTCGCAGTCCGGCGTCGGGGCGAGCGGCACTCCGGTGGAACCGGCGTCGCGCGCCAGCGCGACCCCGCCCCCGGCGAGCAGCGGGACGGCCGTGGCGACCAGGGCCGCCTTGAGGAGGGTCTTGCGGCTGATGCGCCGGTCACCGGCGGAGCCGCCGGCCGGGACGGGTGTCAGGTCGGAAGTCATGGCTGGTTCCTCGGGGTGGTGGGGGAGGGCACGTGCGGTGCGGGGGCCCGAGGTCGGCGCTCGGGCCCCCCGTTCCTCTGTCTCCGGAGGGGTTCGGCCGGGCTGACGGCGTTACAGGGCCTGCCAGAGCGCGGGAACGTTCGGGGGCGTCCAGCCGGGCTGCGCCCGGTGTCCCTGGAGGCAGCGGTAGCTGCCGGAGCCGTACGTCACGACGTCACCGGCGGCGTATGCCGTCCCGGCCGCCCAGCTGCCGCCCGGATCGGTCGGCGGATCCGTCGGGTCGGTCGGCGGGTCGGTCGGGGTGCCGCTGGTGACCAGGGTGAGCCCGTACGTCTGGAGCGCCGGGTTCACCGGCTGGAAGTACGTCGTACCGCCCTGGGAGCAGTTGCCCGTGCCGCCGGATGTGACGCCCTGGGCCTGGCTGCCGGAGACGAACGAGCCTCCGGAGTCGCCCGGTTCGGCGCACACGTTGGTACGGGTCACCCCGGAGACGGTGCCCTCCTGGTAGGTGACGCTGCTGTTGCGCTGCTGGACCGTGCCGCAGTGCCAGCCGGTCGTCGAGCCGGAGCGGCAGACCGACGAACCCTCCAGCGCCTCGGTGGACCCGGTGACCGTCACGTCGCCGTTGCCGTAGCCGTTCACCAGCGGGCGCGGGGTCCAGCCGGTGTTCGCGGCGACCCAGGAGTAGTCCCGGCCGGGAAAGGTGGAGCCCTGGAAGGAGCCCTGGGCCTGCTGGTTGTACCCACTGGTGCTGACGCCCGGGGTCCCGCAGTGCCCGGCGCTGACGAAGCCGCCCTGGGTGCCGCGCTTGACGGGGAAGCCGATGGAGCAGCGTCCCGAGCCGTTCATGTAGTACGCGTCGCCGCCCCGCAGATCGGTGAACGTCCGTGGCGTCCCCACGGCCTGAGTGATCGTCACCAGCTCGCGGCCGACACCTGCCGCGGCGAGGAAGCTGTCGGCGGCGGCGCCCCGGACGGCCTGGACGACGACGCGATTGGTGGCGACGTCGACGTACCAGGCGGGCACGCCCTTCGGCGCCTTGCGCAGCGCCACCCGGTCGAGGGAGGCCTTGGCGGAGGCGAGTTCGGCCAGGCTGTGGTCGACGACGACAGGCCTGGCACCCGCCTCGGCGATCCGGCCGGTGTCCGCGGCATCGGTCGTGGCGACGGTCAGCTCCGCCGCCTCGCCGCTCACCCGGGCCCCGGCGAATCCGGTGCCGAGTGAGCGCCGCAGTCCGGCGGCCACGCCGGCCGCACGGAATTCGTTGCCGATCCGTTCCGTCGCCTGGTCGGCGGTGAGTCCCAGATCGCGCTGCATGGCCTTCAGCAGGCCGGGCGAGAGCCGGTCCGCCCCGGCGGCGGGGGCCAGGGGGGAGGGGTCGGCGGACGCGGTGCCGGTCAGTCCGGCCAGCGCGAGCACACCGACGGCCACGGTGGCGGTACACGCAGCCATTGCACGTCTGCGGAGCATGGATCTCTCCACGGAACTCTCCTTGACTTCGGGGGAATTGCCGACAACGTAGCCGCGCACACGTCAGCTGCAGGAGATCCCGTCCGCCCCATCGCATCGCGTTATGGGGCTGTCCTGACCGGCGGCGATGCGAGAGAACACACGCGACCGATCTCCCCGTGGGCGCCCGTCACGAGTAGGTTCCACCCATGCGAATAGGCCAACTGCTGGGCAGCGGACGCGACGCCGACGTATACGAACTGGACGAGGGGTGGGTCCTGCGCCGTTACCGCGACGGGATGGACGCCACCCCTGAACTACCCGTCATGTCCTACCTCTCGGCCTCGGGCTACCCGGTCCCCCGGCTCGGACCGCAGCCCCCGTCGGCGGGCCCCGGCGATCTGGTCCTGCAGCGGCTGACCGGCCCCACGATGCTGGCGTCCCTGCTCAGCGGCGACATCGACGCCGCCGAGGGCTCCGCCGTACTCGCCCGTCTGCTCGCCGAACTGCACACCGTCCCGGCCCGGCTCTCGTCGGATCCGGAGGACCGGATCCTCCACCTCGACCTGCATCCTGACAACGTGATGCTGACGGCCGACGGCCCGGTGGTGATCGACTGGAGCAACACCGAGGAGGGCCCGCCTGCCCTGGACCGGGCCATGTCCGCACTGATCCTGGCCCAGGTGGCGGTCGATCCGGACAGCCCGGCGGCGGACGGTGGACGCGAGCTGCTGACCGCCCTGATGCCGCGTCTCGCGGCGGACGGCGGCGTCCCGGCCCGTCATCTCGCCGACGCGGCGGCCCGCCGGGACACCAACCCGACGATGAGCCCGGCCGAACGGGACCTCATCGGCCGGGCGGTGGCCCTGGTCACCGCACTCACCCGCTGAGGCCCCTTCCGGCCGGGCATCCGGACTACTCCCGCGCACCCGCCAGTTCGACCGGCCGGACGCGCAGCGCGAGCGATGCGGGCACCACCGCGAAGACCACGGCCAGGAGCGCGCTCACCGCGACGACCGGGCCGATGGTCCCCCACGGGACGACGACCCCCGAGTGGACGTCGAGCAGTCCGAGTGCGGTCCGTACGCCGAACAGGTTCAGCGCGGCCACCGCCCCGCCGAGCACCGCACCCACCGTCACCACGATCAGCGCCTCCGTCCCGACCAGCCGCAGCACCTGCGCCTTCGTCGCGCCGGCAAGCCGCAGCACCGCCAGGTCGCGCACCCGGTCGGAGGTCGCCATCACCTGAGTCCCGGCCAGCGCGATGCCCGTGTACACGAGGGCGATGAGAAGGATCATCAGCAGTCCGAGACGGGTGTTCTCACCGGACTGCCGGTGGTTCTCCGCGAGCCACCCGGCCCTCGTCACCACCTCGGTACCCGTCGCCCGGCCGGCCGCCTCCAGCTGCGCCGCGACGGCCGCACGCCCGGTGTTCCCGACGACCTTGACGTCGACCCGGTCGACTGCGACGCCCCCGGCGTTGCGCGGGGTCACGTACACCCCGTTGTTCCCGGTGCCGGTGCGCAGCACGGCCGCCACCCGCAGGGTGACCTTGCGGCCGTCGGCCAGCCAGACGCCGACGCGCTCGCCGATCGTCGTGGTCATCCACTCCTCGTTGACGACGATGGAGCCGTCGTCGAGACCGGCGAGGCTGCCCGCCACCACGGGAGGCGCCGACACCGCCGCCGCATCGGCCGGGTCCACGGCCCGCGCCTCGGAGCCGACGAGCGCCGTGCCTTCCTCCAGCACGGTCACGGCGGTGGACCGCGAGGCGCTGACGACGACGCCCGGGATCTGCCGGGCCCGCTCGACGAACTGCCGGGGGAGCGCGCCGCCCTCACCGCCCGCCGTGGCCACGAAGTCCGAGGTCACCTGGGTGCGCGCCTCGGTCGCCCTGGCCTCGCCGATCGTCGCCGTCGTGCCCATCAGCGAGGCGGCCAGCGCCACGGTGACGATCACGGGGGCGGCGACGGCGGCCGTTCTGCGCAGTCCGGCGGAGGCGTTCTCCCTCGCCAGTACGCCTGTGGCGCCGGGCAGTTGGGCGGGCAGCCAGGCGAGGAAACGGGTGACGGGCCGCACAAGGACGGGCGCGAACAGGGCGAACCCCACGATGAGCAGCATCGGCTGGGTGACGTACGTCTTGCGCTTCAGGACACTCCCGGGGTCCTGTACGAGGGCGACGCCCAGCAGCACCAGACCGGTCAGCAGGACGGCGGCGCCCAGCAGCACCCGGCTCAGGGGCATCGAGCCGCTGTCGACGGCGGATTCACGCAGCGCCTCGGCCGGGCCCACCTTCCCGGCCCGTCGCGAGGCGGCGACCGCGCCGCCGAGCGCCACGGCGAGCCCGGTCCAGAAGGCGGTGTGCAGCGGCCAGTTCTGGTCGCCGAGCGCGAACCAGCGGGGCGCGATCCCCTCACCGACCATCCAGGAGACGAGCCGGGGCGCACCGAGGACGCCCAGCCGACAGCCCGCCGCCGACGCAAGTACGCCGATGACGACTGCTTCGGCGTACACCATCCGCCGCACCTGTCCGGGTGTCGCACCGGCCGTGCGCAGCAGACCGAACTCGCGGCGGCGCTGGGCGACCGCGAAGGAGAACGTCGAAGCCACCACGAAGACGGAGACGAACGCGGTGATGCCGGCGGCCGTACCCAGCAGCGCGTTCACGGAGACCAGCGCCTCGGCGTCCCGGTCCGGGTCAGGGTCGGCCCGGCGGCGGTCGTCGCCGGTGAGCACCGCCATCCGGTCCTCCCGGTCCACCACCGCACGCACCGCAGCCGGATCCGCGTGCACCACCACGGCGTCGACGGCCGGGGAGATCGCGGCGGCCTCGGCCTCGGTGAAGAACACGGCGGTCTCGAAGCCCGCGGGACGCACCGTGCCGACGACGGTCCGGACCGTGGTCCCCGCAGCTGTGGCGACCGTGATCCGGTCTCCCGTACGCACATCGGAGCCGGCACCCGCGGTGACGACGACCTCTCCGGCGGCGGCCGGGGCCCGTCCGGCGGCCAGTCGGTAGGGGGTGGCGGCCGCGACCGGCCACGGGTGGCCGACCGTTCCCTCGCCGTCCCCGTCGAGGCGGGCGTCGCCGACCGAGACGGGGAACGTGCGGTCCTCGACCGTACGGCCGAGCTCCGCGAGAGCGGTGGCGAGCTCCGCCGGTACCGACCGGGGCGAGGCCAGCTCCTGCGTACGGACACCGATCGGGGTCCGGACCCGCAGCCGGTCCTCACCCCGGACCACGACGGGGGCGGCGGCGAACCGCTCGGGTCCGTGACGCGGTGCGTCGAACGTGGCCGCGAGGGCCATCCCGGTGGTGGCGACGATCCCCACACCGAGGGCCAGCGCGAGGAAGGAGCCGACGAAGGTGACCCAGCGGGTCCGCATGCCGCGCAGCGCCAGGCTCAGCACGGGACCGCCGCCATCCGGGTCATGCGCGCGGCCACCTGCTCGGCGGACGGGGACGACAGCTCGTCCCGCACCCGGCCGTCGGCCAGGAACAGCACCCGGTCCGCGTAGGAGGCGGCGACCGGGTCGTGCGTCACCATGATCACGGTCTGGCCGTCGTCGACCATGGTGCGCAGCAGCGTCAGCACCTGGCGGCCGGTCGTGGAGTCCAGCGCGCCGGTGGGTTCGTCGCCGAACAGCACATCGGGCCGGGTGACCAGGGCACGGGCCAGAGCCACGCGCTGCTGCTGACCGCCGGACAGCTCACTGGGCCGGTGCCCGGCCCGTTCGCGCAGCCCCACCCGCTCCAGTACGCCGAGGACCTCGGCCCGCTTCGGCCGGCGACCGGCGAGCCGCAGCGGAAGTGCGACGTTCTGCTCGGCGCTGAGCGAGGGAAGCAGGTTGAACGCCTGGAAGACGAAGCCGATGCGGGTGCGGCGCAGCAGCGTCAGCTTCCGCTCGCTGAGCCCGGTCAGCTCGGTGTCGCCGAGGAACACCTGCCCGCCGGTGGGCCGGTCGAGACCGGCGGTGCACTGGAGCAGGGTGGACTTGCCGGATCCTGACGGGCCCATGACGGCGGTGAACGTGCCCCGGGGGATGTCGAGGCTGACCCCGTCCAGCGCGGTGACCGCGCCGGTGTTCCTGCCGTAGGAGCGGGTGACCGAGCGGAGTCGGACAGCTGCGTGATTCATGGACACCACTCAACCGGCGCCGCTCTCCCCGCACATCGCAGCGAGAGGGTGTCTCCGAGGTGGAGCTAGCTCCACCTCCGGAGTCGACCTCACCGGGTGGTCCGCCTCTCCGGACCCGGCCTACGGTTCCCTCATGCCCTCCCCCGCTGCCCCCTACGGTGATCCCCCGCCCTCCCCCGGCCTCCGGCAGGCGCTGAGGCAGCGCGGTTACGTACGCACCGCCTGGCCGTGGCGCGCCACGCTCTACCTGCTGACGAGCGTGCCCCTGGGCCTGGCGACACTGACCGCGCTCCTCCTCCTGGCCGTCGCGGGCAGCGCGCTCACCGTGATCCTGATCGGTATCCCGCTGCTTCTCACCCTCGTGCTCGCAGGCATTCCGCTGGCCGCACTGGAGCGGCGCAGGCTGCGGCTGCTCGACCCCCGGCCGGTCGCCGCGGCGCACCGGGAACCCGACGGCACCGGTCTCTCGTCCTGGCTGCGCACCCGTCTCCAGGAGCGGGCCACCTGGCGGGAGCTGGGCTACGCGCTGTTGTTCGCTCTGGTGCTGTGGCCGCTGGAGGCGCTGGTCGTGGGGACGGCCCTCCTCGTCTGCGGCGGGCTGATCGCCGCTCCCCCGATGCTGGCGGCGAGCGGCGGCGAGGAGGCCCGCGTGCTCAAGATCTGGCTGATCGACAGCTATCCGCCCGCCTTCGCGGCGCTGCTCGCCGGACTGGTCCTGATCCCCCTGTTCGCCTATCCGCTGGGGGCGTTCGCAGCCGGCCGGGCCATGCTGACCCGGCAACTGCTCTCCGCGCCGGAGGCCGGACTCGACTCCCGGCTGCGCGAACTGGGCCGCTCCCGGGTGCGGCTGGTGGACGCCTTCGAGGCGGAGCGCCGGCGGATCGAACGCGATCTGCACGACGGTGCGCAGCAGCGGCTCGTCGCCCTGTCCATGACGCTCGGCCTGGCCCGGCTGGAGAGTCCGGCCGAACCGCTGGCCGCGCTGCTCGCCAAGGCCCACAAGGAGGCCGGGGTCGCGCTGGTGGAGATCAGGGAGCTCATCCAGGGCATCCACCCCCAGGTCCTCACCGACCGAGGACTGCAGGCGGCGGTGGAGGATGTCGCGGACCGTTCGGTGGTTCCGGTGGAGGTGGACTTCGACCTTCCGGGCCGGCTCTCCCAAACGGTCGAGACAGCCGTCTACTTCGCGGTCTGCGAGGCGCTGGCCAATGTGGCCAAGCACAGCGGGGCCGGTCGCGCCCGGGTGACCGGCCGGACGGAGAAGGGCGGGCTGGTGGTGGAGGTGTCGGACGACGGAGTGGGCGGCGCCGGCACCGGCCGCGGTACGGGACTCCAGGGCGTGGCCGACCGTATCTCGGTGCTCGACGGCCACCTGCTAGTGTCCAGTCCGCCCGGCGGGCCCACGGTGTTTCGGCTGCAGGTCCCCATGTCACCTGCGGATACAAGGACTTGAGCGTGCGCATCGTACTGGCCGAGGACAGTGTGCTCCTGCGGGAGGGACTGGTCGGTCTGCTGGAGCGGTTCGGTCATCAGGTGGTGGCGGGCGCGGGTACGGCGGACGAGCTGATCGCGGCCGTGACCGAGCACGGCCCGGACATCGTGGTGACCGATGTGCGCATGCCGCCCGGCTTCTCCGACGAGGGCCTGCGCGCCGCGATCGAGCTGCGCACCCGGCAGCCCGAGCTGCCCATCCTCGTACTCAGCCAGTACGTCCAGCGCACCTACGCCGAGGATCTGCTCGACTCCGCGGACGGTACGGGTGTCGGCTATCTGCTGAAGGAACGCATCGGGAACGTCGAGGAGTTCATCGACGCCCTGCACCGCGTCGCCGCCGGGAACACGGTCGTGGACCCCGAGGTGGTGCGCCAGCTCATCCGACGCCGCCGCGACCCCCTCTCCCGGCTGACCGCGCGCGAGCAGGAGGTGCTGGCGCTGATGGCGGAGGGCAAGTCCAACGCGTCGATCGCCGCGGCGATGACGGTCAGCGAGGGCACGGTCAGCAAGCACTTCGGCAGCATCCTCGCCAAGCTCGACCTGTCACTGGACGACACCACGAACCGCCGGGTGCTGGCGGTGCTGGCGTACCTGCGGGGCTGAGGCAGCTCCGCAGGTACGGCACCGACGGCACGCCGGTGACCGCGGATGCGTCGTCCCCGCCGTGGTCCTCCGTGGTCCTCCGTGGTCCACGGCGGGGTGCGCACGCCACTCCGGGCGCATGCATCCGCACTGAACCACCGGGCCTCCGCGGCGGATCAGCCTGATCCGCCGCCAGGAACGCATGCGGCGGGGCTCTTCCCCGGCCTCGGCGATCGTGTCGGCACGGTCCTGGTAGGTCTGCCCACGGAGAGAGGCTGGTGTCCCGCGCGAGCGGCACCCAGGCCCCTTCCCCTGGCTTGTCGACGCCCACGATGAACGAGAACCGGCCGAGGGGCTGGGCCTCGGGAGCCCGTCTATCGAGCCTTCCGGACGTGGGAGGTTCCGGCGTCGACGACGGCGCCGTCCGCGCCGGTCGGCACGATGTCCGGAACCGGTGTGCCGTGCTGATCGACCAGGGTGGAGTGGGCCTCGCCAGGAGCGAAGGTGTTCCGCTCCCCCCATTGCCGGAGCGTGAGGATGGCGGGGAAGAGGTCGCGGCCGGCATCGGTGAGGACGTATTCCTGGCGGCGGCCCGAGGGCGCGGTGCGCTGGGCGAGGAGCCCGTGCGCGACGAGCTTGCGGAGCCGGTCGCTGAGGATGTTGCGGGCGATGTCGGTGCGCCGCTGGAACTCGGTGAACGAGCGCGCCCCGTCCATCGCGTCGCGGATGACAAGCAGGCTCCACTTGTCCCCGACGAGGTCGAGGGTGCGGGCGACGGGGCAGTCGGGGTCGGTCCACTCGGGGTTCGGGGAGCGCGTGGTGGTACGGGGCAAAGCACCCTCCCAATGAGTTGCGGATTGAAACCATCATGCCGTAGCGTCAAATTGGTTGCAATTTGCTACTGATCGGAATGGGTGCAATGACTGTATGGCGGCGTCTTCTGCTCGCGATGGTGTGTGGTGTGGCTGTGGCGAGCATCTATGCCGCACAGCCGGTCCTGGAACCGATGGGCCGCGATCTCGGAGTACCGCCAGGACTCACCGGCTGGATCGTCGCGACCGGCCAGTTCGGCTATCTGGCGGGGCTGGTGCTCCTGGTGCCCCTCGGCGATGTGGTCGACCGGCGCCGGCTCATCGCCGCACACCTGGCGATCACGGCGGCGAGCATGGTTCTCACGGCCTCGGCATCGGCCTCCTGGGTGGCGTTCGCCGGCCTCGCGGCGGCCGGGATGTTCGCGGTCGTGGTGCAGACCACGGTCGCGTACGCCGCGTCCGTCTCGGTGCCCGCCGAACGCGGAAGGAACATCGGCGTGGTGACCTCGGGCGTCGTGGTCGGCATCCTGGGCGCGCGGGCCGTCACGGGGGCCCTCGCCGAGGTGTGGGGCTGGCGGAGCATCTACGTCGTGCTCGCCGTACTGTCGCTGGCGCTCGCGGCTCTCGTCCTTCGCGTACTGCCGCCCGAGGAACGCCGTAGCCCGCTCGCGGGATACGCCCCGCCCACGGGATACGTACAGGCCGTCTCCTCTCTCGGCGGACTGTTCAGGCAGCGCCTGTTCCTGACCCGCGGGCTCATCGCCTTCTTCCTGTTCGCGTCGTTCGGCACTCTGTGGAGCGGGCTGTCCCTGCCACTGGCGGACGCGCCCTGGCACCTGAGCGAGGGCCAGGTAGGACTCTTCGGCTTCGTCGGCCTGGCCGGCGCACTCGGCGCGGCGCGCGCCGGCCGGTGGGCGGACGCGGGGCGGGCCGTACCGGTCACCGGTCTCGCACTCGCCCTGCTCGTCCTCTCGTGGGCGGCCATCGCTCAACTGCCCTGGTCCCTGTGGGTCCCCATCGTCGGAATCGTGCTGCTCGACTTCGCCGTTCAGGCGGTGCACGTGAGCAACCAGCACCTGCTCACGACGGCGCATCCGGACCGCATCAGCAGCATCATCGGCAGCTACATGGTCTTCTACTCACTCGGCTCGGCCCTCGGCGCGGCCGCGACCACTGCCGTCTTCGCCGCCCACGGCTGGGCGGGCTCCAGCCTCCTCGGTGCCGGGTTCGCCGCCTGCGCGCTGGTCGTCTGGTCGGCAGACCGGCGACTGCCTCGCGACGGCTGCCCGCCCTCCTCCGACGGTGCGGGCACCCCCGAGACCCGGACCACACACGCCCCCGATCAACCCGGGCCGGTGAC
This sequence comes from Streptomyces sp. NPDC087901, assembly GCF_044742205.1. Lineage (NCBI taxonomy): Bacteria > Bacillati > Actinomycetota > Actinomycetes > Kitasatosporales > Streptomycetaceae > Streptomyces > Streptomyces sp. NPDC087901. Next base: position 677,777 of record NZ_JBIUUC010000004.1, on the reverse strand, counting down.
GCACACCCGCTGAGCCCCGGCCACCGCCCGCGACCTCTCGAACCGCCTCGGCTCGCCGAGGCACGGGCGCGGGCGGGACATGAAAAAGCCCCAGGTCACGGCGAGTGAGTCCTGGGGCTGATCCGAGCCGCCTTCGGGATTCGAACCCGAGACCTACGCATTACGAGTGCGTTGCTCTGGCCAACTGAGCTAAGGCGGCACGCCCTGTCGCACCATGGTGCGATCAGCAGCGTCGCCAAGTCTACACAGTTTCGATGGGTGCTCCGTACCGGCCCGTTCCTCCGCCTCAGCCGCAGGTCAGGAGCACTTCTTGCCGTCGTCCGGCGCGGTGCCCTCCAGGAGGTACGTGTTGATCGCCGTGTCGATGCAGTCGCTGCCGCGGCCGTACGCCGTGTGCCCGTCGCCCTCGTAGGTGAGGAGGGTGCCCGACGAGAGCTGACCGGCAAGGGACCGGGCCCACTTGTACGGGGTCGCCGGGTCCCGGGTGGTACCGACGACCACGATCGGGGCGGCGCCCTCGGCCTTGACGGGGTGCGGGGTGCCGGTGGCGGGCACCGGCCAGTACGCGCAGTTCAAGGAGGCCCAGGCGAAGCCCTTGCCGAAGACGGGGGAGGCCTTCTCGAAGGCGGGCAGGGCCTCGGTGACCGCCTGGGACGTGGTGAAGGCGGGCGGGAGATCAAGGCAGTTCACGGCCGCGTTGGCGTACATGAGGTTCGCGTACGTACCGTTCGGCTCGCGCTCGTAGTAGCTGTCCGCCAGGGAGAGCAGCCCCGAGCCGTCACCCGCCTTCGCACCGGTGAGTGCCTCGCGGAGCTGGGGCCAGGCCGTCTCGTCGTACATTGCGGCGATGACGCCCGTGGTGGCGAGGGACTCGCCGAGCTTGCGGGACTCGCCCGTGGGGACCGGCTTCGCGTCGAGGTCGCTGAACAGCTTCTTCAGGTTCGTCGCCGCATCGGCGGCGGACACCGTGCCGAGCGGGCAGTCCGCCTTCTTCACGCAGTCCGCCGCGAAGGACTGGAACGCGGTCTCGAACCCCGCCGTCTGGTCCCGGTTCATCTCGGCCGACGGGAGCGAGGGGTCCATCGCACCGTCGAGCACGAGTCGGCCCGCCCGCGCGGGGAAGAGCTCGGCGTACGTCGCACCCAGGAAGGTTCCGTACGAGGCACCGACGTAGTGCAGTTGCTCGTCTCCGAGCAGCGCACGCAGGATGTCCATGTCGCGGGCCGTCTCCACGGTGGAGACGTGCGGCAGGATCTCGCCCGAGCGCTGCTCGCAGCCCGTGGCGAACTTCTTGAAGGCGCTGCTCAGCTTCGTGACCTCGACTGCGTCGTCAGGCGTCTGGTCGACCTGCGTGTAGGCGTCCATCTGCGAGCCGGTGAGGCATTCGACGGGCTCGCTGCGCGCCACGCCGCGCGGGTCGATGGCGACCATGTCGTAGCGGGCGCGCACCTGGGCGGGGTACCCGATCGCGGCGTAACCCTGGAGATAGCCGATGGCCGATCCGCCGGGACCTCCCGGGTTGACCAGGAGGGAGCCGATCCGCTTTCCGGGCCCCGTGGCCTTCTTGCGGGAGACCGCGAGCTTGATCTCGCCGCGGTCCGGCTTCGCATAGTCGAGCGGCGCCTTCATCGTGGTGCACTGGAATCCGGTGACACCGCAGTCCCGCCAGCTCAGGTGCTGTGCGTAGTACGGCTTCAGCGCCGCCGGCACGGCGGAGGGCGAGGCCGAGGCCGCCTTCGCGGGCGACGAGGCGCCGGTCGTCGAACTCTCGCCGGTGCAGCCGGAGACGAGGAGGCCGGCAGTGCCGAGCGCAAGGGCGAGGGTGCGGAGCGGGCGCCTGGTGTGCATGTCCGGAGCGTAGCCGTCGGGCGACGGCTCGCCCGTTTCCCTGCTCTTTCGGGTGATTCGGAGACCGGTTCCGGGTGATTCGGTGATCGGCCGGGCTGGGCGACGTCACGTCGTACAGCCTGAGGCGAGCGGGCTTGAGCCGCCTGCCACGTCGTACAGCCGAGTGAGACGGGCGGGCCGGAAGCCGCCGGACACATCGCAGAACCGTGGCGGCGGGCCGGCCGGAAGCCGCCTGCCACGTCGTGCGGCCGTGACCGGCTGCGTCAGCCCGCCCGCAGCGCCATCGTCATTGCCTCCACAGCGAGCAGCGGGGCCACGTTGCGGTCCAGGGCCCGGCGGCAGGCGGTCACGGCCTCGATCCGGCGCAGGGTGCGCTCGGGAGTGGACGATCGGGCGATGCGGTCGAGGGACTCCTGGGCGTCCGCATTGGCGATGGCGATCCGTGAACCCAGCTGCAGGGCGAGCACATCGCGGTAGAACCCGGTCAGTTCGGTGAGCGCCAGATCGAGACTGTCGCGCTGGGTCCGGGTCTTACGGCGCTTCTGCCGGTCCTCCAGCTCCTTCATCACCCCTGCCGTGCCCCGCGGCATCCGTCCTCCGGCGGAGGCGCCGAGCGCGGCCTTCATGTCTTCCGTCTCCTTGACGTCGACGTCCTCGGACGCCTGCTTCGCATCGTCGGTGGCGGTGTCGATCAGCTCCTGCGCGGCCTTGAGACAGCCGCCGATGTCGTCGACGCGCAGCGGAAGCTTCAGGACGGCCGCCCTGCGGGCACGGGCCCGCTCGTCCGTGGCGAGGCGGCGGGCCCTGCCGATGTGCCCCTGGGTGGCGCGGGCGGCGGCCACGGCACGCTCCGGATCGATGCCGTCGCGCCGGATCAGGACATCGGCGACGGCGTCGACCGAAGGGGTGCGCAGGGTGAGGTGGCGGCAGCGGGACCGGATCGTGGGCAGCACGTCCTCCAGCGAGGGCGCGCAGAGCAGCCAGACCGTGCGCGGGGCGGGCTCCTCGACCGCCTTCAGCAGCACATTGCCCGCGCCCTCGGTGAGACGGTCGGCGTCCTCCATGACGATGACCTGCCAGCGTCCGACGGCCGGTGAGAGCTGGGCGCGGCGGACCAGCTCCCGGGTCTCCTTCACACCGATGGAGAGCAGATCGGTGCGGATCACGTCGACATCGGCATGCGTACCGATGAGGCTCGTGTGACAGCCGTCGCAGAAGCCGCAGCCCGGCGCACCGCCCAGGGCACGGTCCGGGCTGGTGCACTGAAGGGCGGCGGCGAAGGCCCGGGCCGCGGTGGACCGGCCGGAACCCGGGGGGCCGGTGAACAGCCAGGCATGGGTCATCCTCGAGCCGGGTGGCACCGGCTCCCCCTTGGAATTGGCGGTGACCAGCACGTCGGCGTCCCGGGCGGCGGCACCGAGCTGCTCCTGCACGCGGTCCTGGCCGACCAGGTCGTCCCATACGGACATGGGTCACCGCCCTTCCGGTGGTGTGCGGCCGCGCCGCCGTTCCGTAGAACGGCGGCGCGGCCCTGTATGGCTCTCGTCACGGCTGTCGCCGTGGCCTTCGTCGATCCGGCTTCCCATTGTGGGGGACGGGTCTGACAATCCCGGCAGACGGACGAACGGGCCTCCGGCGGCCGACCCGGTGGCCGCGCCGGAACGCCGATGGTCCCGCACCTGTTCGCGCAGGACCATCGGCGTACCCGGTCAGCGGCGCGGGCGGCGTCCCCTGCCCTTGGGCGCGGGCCCCTCGTCGTCGTGGTCGCCGAGCAGCTCGTCCGCCAGCGTGGGCAGATCGTCCAGCGGGGTCTCCTCCGCCCAGTCGGGGCGGGGGCGCCGCGACCGGGGGGACGGCTCCTGCTGATCCCGGTCCGCGTGCTGGTCCGCGTGCGGGTCGGTGATCTGCGGCAGCTCGCGGGTGCGCTCGTTCTCGCCCTCCGGTACGGAGGGCGCCTGGCGCTCGTCCCGGAAGATGCCGCGCGGCACCCGGTCCGCGGGGTCTGCGTCGCGTCCGGCGTTCCGCCCGGTGTCCCGTGCCGTGTCCCGTCCTGTGTCCCGGACCGGCGGGAGCACCGCCGTCTCGTCCGCCGCACCCGGGTATCCGGACGTGTCGGACACCTTCGGGATCATCGCCGTCTCGGCCTCGTCGGAAGGCCAGGGCGCGGACTGCGACGTGCTGCGGGGCCGCCCGGAGCCGGGCTTCGGGTCCACCGGGGAAGGCACCGGCTGCGTGATCTCGTTCGGGTTGACGATCGGGGTCGGCACCGTCAGCTCGTTGTCCGCAACGAACGGGGCGGACGGAGCGGATGACCCGGACGACCCGGCGGCACGCGCAGCCCTCGCTGCCGCAGCCGCCTCGGCCTCGGCTTCCGCCTGGGCGGCGGCCGCCTGGGCACGGGCACTCTCCGCGGCCGCGGAGGCCTCGGCCTCGGCCTGGCGGCGCGCCGCCTCGGCGCGGAGCAGTGCCTCCTCCGCCTTGCGCTGCTTCTCCAGGCGCCGGGCCTCGGCCTCCTGGCGCAGCCGGGCTTCTTCCTCGGCCTGGCGGCGCAGCCGCGCCTGCTCAACCTCGCGGGCCGCGTCCTCGGCCTCGACCCGGGCGCGCTCCTCCTCGGCGACCCGGCGGGCCTCCTCGGCACGCTGCCGGGCCTCTTCCGCCTGGCGTTCGGCCTCGCGACGGCGCGCTTCCTCTTCCTCGCGGCGCTTGCGCTCCTCCTCCTCGGCACGGAGCTTGGCGAGCTGCTCCTGCCGCTCGCGCTCCAGGCGCTCCTCCTCCGCCTTGCGCGCGGCCTCCTCCTCGGCGAGGCGCCTGGCCTCCTCCTCGGCGGCCTTGCGCGCCTCTTCCCGGGCCTTGATCTCGGCCTCGGAGAGCGGAAGGAGCTGGTCGAGCCGGTGACGTACGACCGTGGTGATCGCCTCCGGTTCCTGGCCGGCGTCCACCACCAGGTAGCGCGTCGGGTCGGCGGCGGCCAGCGTCAGGAAGCCGGACCGCACCCGGGCGTGGAACTCGGGCGGCTCGGACTCCAGCCGGTCGGGCGCCTCGGTGAACCGTTCCCTCGCGGTCTGCGGGTCGACGTCCAGGAGCACCGTCAGATGCGGGACGAGCCCGCTCGTCGCCCAGCGCGAGATCCGGGCGATCTCGGTCGGCGCGAGATCGCGGCCCGCACCCTGGTAGGCGACGGACGAGTCGATGTAGCGGTCGGAGATGACGATCGCGCCCCGCTCCAGCGCCGGACGCACGACCGAGTCGACGTGCTCGGCGCGGTCGGCGGCGTACAACAGCGCCTCGGCGCGGTTGGAGAGACCGGCCGACGACACGTCGAGCAGGATCGAGCGCAGCCGCTTGCCGACGGGGGTCGCGCCCGGCTCACGGGTGACGACGACCTCGTGGCCCTTGGCACGGATCCACTCGGCGAGCGCCTCGACCTGGGTGGACTTGCCCGCTCCGTCACCGCCCTCCAGGGCGAGGAAGAAACCGGTCGCGGCGGGGGCGACCGCCGGGTCGCCGCCGCGCAGCGCCTCGCGCAGATCTCGGCGCAGCGGCACTCCGGAGCGGTCGTCCGTCTTCGCGAGGACGATCGCCGCTACCGGCAGCAGCAGTGCGCCGATCAGCATCAGGGTGAAGGCGGCACCGCCGTGCGCGAAGACGAAGTCGCCCGCGGTCAGCCGGTGGGTGCCGATGGCTGCGGCCACCAGTGGGCCGCCGACCGCGCCGAGCGCGATCAGGACCCGGACGACGGCCTGGAGGTGCTCGGTGGTGCGGGCCCGGCGGAACTCCTCGGTCTCCTGGTCGACGAGCACATGGCCGGTGTTCGCTGCGACACCCGCCGCGTATCCGGCGAGCACGGCGACGAGGACGACGGTCGCCGTGTCCGGCACCAGGCCCATCGCCAGCAGGGCGACTCCGGTGACGGCGGTGGCCAGGGAGAGCAGCCGCCGGCGCGACAGGGCCGGCAGTACCTTCTGCGCGGTGCGGATGCCGAGGCCCGTGCTGCCGGTCAGGGCGAGGATCAGCAGGGCGAAGGTGACGGGGCCACCGCCGAGGTCGGCTGCGTGCAGTACGGCGACGGCAGCCGCGGCCGCGATCGCTCCGGCGACCGCGGCGCAGGTCGCGACGATCAGCGGGACGGCGCCGGTGCGGCCCTTGTCCGGTCCGCTTCCGGCCGACGGCCGGCGCAGCCCCTCCAGGGGCGAGCGCGGACGGGGCGTCGGCGAACCGGGCAGCTCCAGGAAGTACAGGGTGGAGATGGAGGCGGAGAACAGCCCGGCCGCGACGTACGAGCCGAGGGCCGCCTGGTGGAAGGAGAACCACTCCAGGCCCGAGCCCAGCAGGTTGCCGATGAGCGTGGCGACCAGCAGAACGGCCGCAGCGGCGGGAACGGCCGCGAAGTCCGTACGCAGGGAGAGCCTGCGCAGGGTGTCGAGGTGGTCCGGCAGCGGGCGCACCGCGGCGCCCTCGATCGGCGGGGCGGGCAGCAGCGCGGGCGCCGCCCCGTCCTTCGCGATCGTCCACAGGCGTTCACCCGCACCGGTGACGAAGACGGTGATCAGGATCATCATGAGCGCCTTGTCGGGCATCCAGTCGATCCACAGCGGCGCGACGACCAGCAGCGCGAGCCGCAGCCCGTCGGCGCCGATCATCAGCCACCGCCGGTCGAGCGGCCCTCCTGGGGCCGTCAGGGTCGTCAACGGACCCAGAAGTACGGCTCCGAAGAGCAGGGTGGAAATAATCCGGGCCCCGAAGACGGCGGCGACGGCGAAGGCCGCCCCGCGGTATCCGGATCCGAATGAGCCCTCAAGGACCGCCGCTTGCAGCGACAGCAACACCAGCACGAGAAGGGCGAGTGCATCGCCGGTACTGCCGACGAGCTGGGCGCTCCACAACCGCTTCAGCGGGGGAATACGCAACAGGGCTCGTACGGCGCGCTCGCGTGAGTCTGCGGCAAGTGTGTCGGAGGTGGGGCTCACGACCGTTGGCTGCTCGGCTCGCGTCATCCGCCCAGCCTATCGGGAGCGGGCCGGTACCCGGGGCCCGCGTCCGAACATACGACCGCAGGCCCACCGATCCGCCCCGCCGCCCGGAACAGTTCCCACCCCTCAGAACCTCTCCCACCAGCCCCTCCGAGCCTCTCCCCTCAGCTCCTCGGGGCACCGCCCAGCCCCTCGGGACCTCTCACCGCAAGCCCCTCCGCACATCTCCCCCACCCCTCCGGGGTACTTCCCAGCCCCTCTGGCGTTGAGGAGCGGGGTCCGGGACGGAGCCCCGGTCACGGGACGGGGCGGGTAGGGGGCAAGGCCCGCCGCAGGCACCCCACCCGCACCCGGCCGGCCCGCCCCGCCCGGAACGCAGCAACGCCGGGCGGCCTGGACACACGTCCAGCCCGCCCGGCGTTCAGGAACCCGCCCCGGGCCCCGAAAGGTCAGTCCTCCGCAGACTCCACAGACGCCGCGGACGCCGTCTTCTTCGCCGCAGTCTTCTTCGCTGCGCCCGTCGTCTTCTTCGCCGCGGTCTTCTTCGCCGCAGTCGTCGTCTTCTTCGCGGCCGTCGCCGTCTTCTTCGCCGCGGTCGCCTTCTTCGCCGGCGCCTTCTTTGCCGGAGCCTTCTTCGCCGTCTTCTTCTTGGCGGGCCCCTTGGCACGCTTCTCGGCGAGCAGCTCGTAGCCGCGCTCCGGCGTGATCGCCTCGACGCTGTCGTCGGTCCGCAGCGTCGCGTTCGTCTCGCCGTCGGTGACGTACGCACCGAAGCGCCCGTCCTTGACGACGACCGGAGCACCGCTCACCGGGTCCGTGCCCAGTTCCTTCAGCGGCGGCTTGGCGGCGGCCCGCCCGCGCTGCTTCGGCTGAGCGTAGATCGCCAGCGCCTCTTCGAGCGTGATGTCGAAGAGCTGGTCCTCGGAGGTGAGGGACCGCGAGTCCGTGCCCTTCTTCAGGTACGGGCCGTAGCGGCCGTTCTGCGCGGTGATCTCGACGCCTTCGGCGTCCTCGCCGACCACACGCGGCAGCGACATCAGCTTCAGCGCGTCGGCCAGCGTCACCGTGTCCAGCGACATCGACTTGAACAACGAAGCCGTCCGCGGCTTCACCGCGTTCTTGCCGGTCTTCGGCGTCCCCTCGGGCAGCACCTCGGTGACGTACGGGCCGTAGCGACCCTCCTTGGCGATGATCTGGTTGCCGCTCACCGGATCCGCACCGAGCTCGAAGTCGCCGCTCGGCTTGGCCAGCAGCTCCTCCGCGTACTCCACGGTCAGCTCGTCGGGCGCCAGCTCCTCGGGGACGTCCGCGCGCTGGTGGCCCTCGGAGCCCTTCTCGCCGCGCTCGATGTACGGGCCGTACTTGCCGACCCGCAGCTTGATGTCGTTGCCGACGGGGAACGAGGAGATCTCCCGGGCATCGATCGCACCGAGGTCGGTGACGAGCTCCTTGAGCCCGCCGAGGTGGTCGCCGTCGCCGTTGCCGGCGTCGGAGGCCTTTCCGGCACCGGCCGTGTCGTCCCCGGCCTGCGCGCCGAAGTAGAAACGCTTCAGCCACGGCACGGACTGGGCCTCGCCCCGCGCGATGCGGTCGAGGTCGTCCTCCATGCGGGCCGTGAAGTCGTAGTCGACGAGCCGGCCGAAGTGCTTCTCCAGCAGGTTGACCACGGCGAAGGACAGGAACGACGGGACGAGCGCCGTGCCCTTCTTGAAGACGTAGCCGCGGTCGAGAATCGTCCCGATGATCGAGGCGTACGTCGACGGGCGGCCGATCTCGCGCTCTTCGAGCTCCTTGACCAGCGAGGCCTCGGTGTAGCGGGCCGGCGGCTTGGTCGCGTGACCGTCGACGGTCACCTCGTCGGCGGACAGCGCGTCGCCCTCGGCGACCTGCGGCAGCCGGCGCTCACGGTCGTCGAGCTCGGCGTTCGGGTCGTCGGCGCCTTCGACGTACGCCTTCATGAAGCCGTGGAAGGTGATCGTCTTGCCGGACGCGGAGAACTCGGCGTCCCGGCCGTCGCTCGCCCGGCCGCCGATCTTGACAGTGACGGAGTTACCGACCGCGTCCTTCATCTGGGAGGCGACGGTCCGCTTCCAGATCAGCTCGTAGAGCCGGAACTGGTCGCCGGTGAGGCCGGTCTCGGCCGGGGTGCGGAAGCGGTCCCCGGAGGGGCGGATCGCCTCGTGCGCCTCCTGCGCGTTCTTGACCTTGCCCGCGTACGTGCGGGGCTTCTCCGGCAGGTAATTCGCCCCGTACAGCTGCGTGACCTGGGCCCGGGCCGCAGTGATCGCGGTCTCCGAGAGGGTCGTGGAGTCGGTACGCATGTAGGTGATGAAGCCGTTCTCGTACAGCTTCTGTGCAACCTGCATGGTGGCCTTGGCCCCGAAGCCCAGCTTCCGGCTCGCCTCCTGCTGGAGGGTCGTCGTACGGAAGGGGGCGTACGGGGAACGGCGGTACGGCTTCGACTCGACGGATCGCACGGCGAACGTGGAGTCGGCGAGCGCGGCGGCCAGGGCGCGGGCGTTCGTCTCGTCCAGGTGCAGCGTCTGACCGGAGGCGGACTTCAGCTGCCCGTCCGGACCGAAGTCGCGGCCCTGGGCGATGCGGCGCCCGTCGACCGCGCTGAGGCGGGCGGTGAGCGTCGAGGGGTCGGAGGCGTCACCGGTGCGGCCGGTGGCGAAAGTGCCGGTCAGGTCCCAGTACTCGGCGGAACGGAAGGCGATGCGCTCGCGCTCCCGCTCGACGACGAGGCGGGTGGCGACGGACTGCACGCGGCCCGCCGACAGCCGCGGCATGACCTTCTTCCACAGGACCGGCGAGACCTCGTAGCCGTAGAGACGGTCGAGGATACGGCGGGTCTCCTGGGCGTCGACCATGCGCTGGTTGAGCTCGCGCGGGTTGGCGACGGCGGCCCGGATCGCGTCCTTGGTGATCTCGTGGAAGACCATCCGGTGGACGGGGACCTTGGGCTTGAGCACTTCCTGCAGGTGCCACGCGATGGCTTCGCCCTCGCGGTCCTCATCGGTGGCGAGGAAGAGTTCGTCGGACTCGGCCAGAAGCTGCTTGAGCTTCCTGACCTGCGCCTTCTTGTCGGCATTGACGACATAGATCGGCTGGAAGTCGTTCTCGACGTCGACGCCGAGACGGCGTACCTCGCCGGTGTACTCGTCCGGCACCTCGGCGGCGCCGTTCGGGAGGTCGCGGATGTGCCCGACGCTCGCTTCGACGACGTAGCCGGGGCCGAGATAGCCCTTGATCGTCTTCGCCTTGGCAGGCGACTCGACGATGACGAGTCGGCGGCCGCCCTGTGCGGTCTCGCTGGTCGGGGACAACTTCGCTCTTCTCTCCGGTCGACGCTCGGTGGGCATCAGGGCAGCGCAAGGGCGCTGCCGACAGTGCTGTCGCTGCGGAGTGTGACGGTACAACCCGCCCCCGTGTCAAACGGCAAAAGCCCGCAACGGCCACTCGAACGGTAACCCGACTTCCGCCATTCCTGCCGCCCGGCCCGTTCGGTCGGCCATGCGCACGGCCACTGCCTGCGGGTTTCGACGGCGCTGCGGCCGCTCTGCGGGTGCCGGGGGCGGGGGCGGGCAGCCCGGGCGTGTTCCCGGGCCGACGCGGGCGGCCGGAGCCGGAGCGGGTTCAGATACGAGTGAGGCACCACACTCCGAGGACGAGGAAAAGTACGCCGAACACAGTGGCGAGTGCGGTGGAGACGACGGGGCTCACCCCGTGCGCCACAGGCGCACGGTGCAGCACGCGCGCCCCCGTCCACAGCAGCAATGCCGCGCCGAACAGTGCGAACACCGTTCCGGCGAAGACTGCGGGTCCGCTCTCCATACCCGTACGCCTCTCTGTCCCCTAGCGCGGCCCGGCATCGTCGGCCCGCGCGGTGCCGCCCGGTTTCCGGGGAGACTCCCACCACGGAACGTCGCCGACACGAACGCCGGGTGAACAGCCGAACCCGGGTGGAAAGGCCGGCGCGCGGGCCCCGGCAACCATGGCCGAATTCACATCACGCCGAGGACCGAGCGCCGCCTGTTGCCGCGCTCGAACACCGTCAGCAGTACGACGGCGACCACCGCGTATCCCGCCCGTCACGAGCTCCGCGGCGATGCCCCGTCCGTCGAGACCTCCTCCCGCGGACAACTCACGTGCGGCTTCGGCCGCGTGAGCCATCGGCAGGACGTCCCCGACGGCCCGTATCCACTCCGACAGGTCCTCCAGCGGCACGTTCGCGCCGGTCAGAAGCAGAAGTCAGGAACTGACCACATTCGAGATTTCGAGATGTGAGGAAGACATCACGGAACCGCAGACCGAGCGCCCGGGCGCCAGGCCGAAGGTGAAGCACTCCGCCGCAACTGCAGCCGCAGCCGCCTGCAGGACGACTGCCGGCCCGGGCAACGCCCCAACCGGAATCCGAAGCCTGAGCAGCAGACAGGCCACAGGTAGCGTGAAGACCCTGATGACAAGGGCGTTCAGTACATACGGCAGAGCGCGGCCGAAGCAGAACGGAGCCCTGTTCCGGGGCTCAGCAGCACAGCGCCGGGCGACGCCACGTCCAGCTCGATGCCGATCATCCGGCCATCCGCCCGGCCGGGGACAGAGGGTCCAGGAAGCCCTCCTCGACCAGCAGCCGGATGGCCTGCGGGGTGCGGTCGCGCAGCAGCACCGGGTCCTCGTTCATCAACTGGGCGATCGCGTCCAGGATCCGGCCGGCGGGCAGCGATCCGTCGCACACGCCCGCGAAGCCGGCACCGACCGCGTCGACCTTCGTAGCGCGTCGCATGCCGCGGTTCTGACGCAGCACCACGTGCTCTGGGTCCTCGGCCCCCGGCAGCCCCACCTGCTCCTGCACCACCTCGGCTGCGAGGGTGAAGTGCGCGGCCAGCAGCGCCGCGTCGTCCTGCTCCCGCAGGTAGTCCTGGCGGGCGAAGTGCGCCTCGACGGCCGGTCCCAGCGGCTGCTCCACCGGGTGCGGCCACTCCTCGATCACGATCGAGGGCGCCCCGGCGGCGGCCGCGGCAGACTTCCGCAGCGTGATCCAGCCGAAGCCGACCCCCTTCGCCCCGTGGGCCTCGAACTCGTCCAGCCAGGCGTCGTACCGCGCGGCGTACTCCGCGGGGTCCGTGCGGTGGTCGCCGCTGTCGCGCAGCCAGAGCTCGGCGTACTGCGTGACGTCCTGCACCTCGCGCTGGACGATCCAGGCGTCGCAGCCCTGCGGTACCCAGGACCGCAGTCTGTCCTGCCACTCCTCGTCCTCGGTGTGCTGCCAGTTGGCCAGGAAGTGGGCGTAGCCACCCTCGTTGAGCCGGTCGCCGGTCTGCTGCACCAGAGTCCGGCACAGGTCGTCGCCCGCCATGCCACCGTCGCGGTAGGTGAGACGGGCGCCGGGCGAGATGACGAAGGGCGGGTTGGAGACGATGAGGTCGAACGTCTCCGTGCCGACGGGCTCGTACAGGGACCCCTCGCGCAGATCGGCCGGGCCGGCGCCGGACAGGGCGAGGGTGAGCCGGGTGAAGTCGAGGGCGCGTGGGTTGAGATCGGTGGCGGTGACCCGGGTGGCGTGCTGCGAGGCGTGCAGCGCCTGGATGCCGGAGCCCGTACCGACGTCCAGGGCGGAGCCGACGGGCCTGCGGACGGTGATCCCGGCGAGGGTGGTGGAGGCCCCGCCGATCCCGAGGACGACGCCCTCCTCGTGCGAACCGATCCCGCCCGCGCCGCCGACCGCGCAGCCCAGATCGGAGACGATGAACCAGTCCTCGTCCTCCGGCCCGCTGTACGGCCGCACGTCGACCGTCGCCCGCACCTCGCCGTCCGCCTCGGTGAGCCAGCCGTCCGCCACGCACTCCTTCAACGGAAGCACGGCGGCTGCCCGCCCGGCGGGGACGGGGCACTGGAGCAGGAAGAGGCGCACGAGCGTGTCGAGCGGCGCGTCACCCCGGGTGGCCCGCAGCGCCGGGATCGTTTCGCTGCGGGCGAGTGCGGCATAGGCGGGTGCGCCGAGCCGGTCGAGGAGCCCGTCGGCGGTGAAGGCGGCGGCGAGCAGGGCTTCGCGGAGCCGGGTCGCGTGGTCTGCTGCGGGAAGGCTGGTCTTACTCACATGACCCATTGTGACGGCTCCCACTGACAACGGCAGCGGCCCGGCAGCCCACCAGGGGTGCCGGGCCGTTCGTACGGCCACCGGGTGGCGGGCGTACAACTGCTCGTAAAGGGTCCCGCGGCCTCGGCCGGAGCTGCCCGGTGACGACTTCTTGCCGCGCTAGGCGGAAGCGGACTCCTCCTTGGACGGCGTCGCCTTCTTCGAGGAGCCGGCCGAGGGCGACGCCGAGGCCTTCGGCTTCTGGCAGCCCGGCTGCTTGGCCATCGCGGTACCGACCTCGCCGGACTGGAGCTTCTTCAGCGCCTGGTCACCATTGGTGCTGATCTTGTTCAGCTCGTCCGCGATGCCCTTGAGGCCGTCGGCGAACTTCGCCTGGTCCTTCGTGTCCAGGTCATCGACCTTCTTCTGCAGATTGGCGTAGGCCACGGAGGAGGCGTTGAGCTCCTTCACGGCCTCCTTCTGCGTGGTCTCGCCGTCGTCGACCGGCGGCGGACCCGCCGACTCGACGGCCGTGCCCAGCGCCTTGTACGCCTGCGAGATCTGCTGGAAGGCGGCCGAGTCGGTCTTCTGGACGTCGGCGGGCTTGCTGTTGTCGGCAGTCTGCTGCTGGATGGAGGCGTTGGCGTTCGCGATCTTCTGCAACTGGGGCTGGACCTGGTCACAGACCTTCTTGGCCCAGTCGTTCACCTTGTTGTCGCTGTCGTCGCTGCAGCCCGACAGCGTAAGTACCAGTACCGCACCGCCGGACAGCGCGGCCGCAAGCTTCTTGTTCACCGGATTGGTCCCTTCCAAGGCTCTCGGCCCCGGAACTTACACGCCGGACGCCCTCCATCCGGGTGCCGGGCGTCCGGTCGATGGCCTTTTGCAGCCATTTGCACCAAGGGAAATGAGGGAGATACAACTCACCCGCACGGCCCCCGAGCACAAGAACACCTGAACGATCCACCACTCGTACGGAAACGCGGTCGGGCGGACGTGGCATCAGGATGCCCCGCCCGCCCGTGCCCTGATCAGGCGTCGCCCAGTGACGGCGTACGCGGTCCGGATTCCTGCCTACTGAGCGGCCGCCGGGTCGGCCGGCCTGGCACTGCCCTCCCCGCCGCCGTCCTCGCCGCCGGAGTCGCCCTCGTCCCCTACCGCGATCCCCCGCCGCTTGGAGACGTAGACCGCGCCGACGATGACCGCGACGGCCAGCACCGCCACCACCGCTCGCACCCCTGCGCTCGCGTCCTCGCCGTAGCTGAACTGCACCACCGCGGGTGCGATGAGCAGCGCGACCAGGTTCATCACCTTGAGCAGGGGGTTGATCGCCGGCCCGGCCGTGTCCTTGAACGGATCGCCGACCGTGTCACCGATGACGGTCGCGGCATGGGCGTCGCTTCCCTTGCCACCGTAGTGACCGTCCTCGACGAGCTTCTTGGCGTTGTCCCACGCACCTCCGGAGTTGGCGAGGAAGACAGCCATCAGCGTTCCGGTGCCGATAGCGCCCGCCAGGTACGAGCCGAGTGCGCCGACACCGAAGGTGAAGCCGACCGCGATCGGCGCCAGCACTGCCAGCAGACCGGGCGTGGCCAGCTCGCGCAGCGCGTCCTTGGTGCAGATGTCGACGACGCGCCCGTACTCCGGCTTCTCCGTGTAGTCCATGATCCCGGGGTGCTCGCGGAACTGCCGCCGCACCTCGTAGACGACGGCACCCGCGGACCGCGACACCGCGTTGATGGCCAGTCCGGAGAATAGGAAGACCACCGCGGCACCGAGGATCAGTCCGACCAGGTTGTTGGGCTGGGAGATGTCCAGACTCAGCCCCATCTCCCCGGCCGAGGCGCCCACGTCGTCGACCGCGGTGGCGATCGCGTCACGGTAGGAGCCGAAGAGCGCCGCTGCCGCCAGGACGGCCGTGGCAATGGCGATGCCCTTGGTGATGGCCTTGGTGGTGTTGCCCACGGCGTCCAGGTCGGTGAGGACCTGTGCGCCGGCGCCGGTGACATCGCCGGACATCTCGGCGATGCCCTGCGCGTTGTCGGAGACCGGGCCGAAGGTGTCCATGGCGACGATGACGCCGACCGTGGTGAGGAGCCCCGTACCGGCCAGCGCCACCGCGAAGAGCGCCAGCATGATCGACGTACCACCGAGCAGGAACGCCCCGTAGACGCCGAGCCCGATCAGCAGCGCGGTGTAGACGGCGGATTCCAGGCCGATGGAGATACCGGCGAGTACGACGGTGGCCGCTCCGGTCAGAGAGGACTTGCCGATGTCCCTGACGGGTCGTCGGGTGGTCTCGGTGAAGTAGCCGGTCAGCTGCTGGATCAGGGCTGCCAGCACGATGCCGATGGCGACGGCGACCAGCGCGAAGACTCGTGGGTCTCCACCGTGCGAGGTGATGGCCGCGTCGGTGACCCCGTCCAGTTCCGCGTACGAGGACGGCAGGTAGACGAAGACCGCGACGGCCACCAGGACGAGCGAGATGACGGCGGAGATGAAGAATCCGCGGTTGATGGCGCTCATCCCGCTGCGGTCGGTGCGTCGCGGGGCGACCGCGAAGATCCCGATCATCGCGGTGACCACACCGATCGCCGGCACGATCAGGGGGAAGGCCAGCCCCGAGTCGCCGAAGGCGGCCTTGCCGAGGATGAGCGCGGCGACCAGCGTGACGGCGTACGACTCGAAGAGGTCGGCGGCCATCCCCGCGCAGTCCCCGACGTTGTCGCCCACGTTGTCGGCGATGGTCGCGGCGTTGCGGGGGTCGTCCTCGGGGATGCCCTGTTCCACCTTGCCGACCAGGTCGGCACCTACGTCGGCGGCCTTGGTGAAGATGCCTCCGCCGACCCTCATGAACATCGCGATCAGCGCCGCACCGAGCCCGAAGCCCTCCAGCACCTTGGGCGCGTCGGCGGCGTAGACGAGCACCACGCAGGAGGCGCCGAGGAGACCTAGCCCCACGGTAATCATGCCGACCACGCCGCCCGTACGGAAAGCGATCTTCATTGCTTTGTGCGAAACCGCGGTGAGATCCTTTTCCGGTTCGCCTTCCGCGGGGGTCGCCTCACGCGCGGCGGCCGCCACCCGGACATTGCTCCGTACGGCCAGCCGCATGCCGATGTATCCGGTGGCTGCCGAGAAGATCGCACCCACCAGGAAGAACAGCGAACGGCCCGCACGCTGCGACCAGTTGTCAGCCGGAAGCAGCAGAAGCAGGAAGAAGACCACGACGGCGAATACGCCGACGGTACGCAACTGTCGGGCCAGATAGGCATTCGCGCCCTCCTGGACCGCCGCCGCGATCTCCTTCATGCGCTCGGTGCCCTCGCCCGCCGCCAGCACCTGGCGTACCAGCAGCTGGGCGACGACCAGTGCGGCGACGGCGACGACCGCGATGACGATCACGATGACGCGGTTGTCATCGGTGAGTACCGCGGCCGCGAGAGTGGTGGGTGGGTCGGAAAGTGCGGAAAACTGCGTCAGTTCTGCCAGTGGTGTGGTGCCGAACCCCGCCATACGTCCTCCTTGACGCTCAGCGCTCAAGACGTGGACGGATTGTAGGGAGAGGAACACGATCAAAACAGTGCGCGGTAAATGTAATTGACCTTCATACACCGAACGGCAATTGATCGAGTTCTCCGCCTGGACCGAATGCAGTAATGGGGCAGACGCATTTCCTGGAGATCACTGACCGGGCAGAACCGAAAAAGGCCCTGCTCAGCAGGGCCTCGGAATCCGGATCGGGCGTGGCCGACTACGCCGTCGGGGTGATCGAACGCCCCCGGGACCGCGCCGCCTCAGGAAGGAACGGGCGACCGACGTCTTCAGCCGGATCAGAACACCGTGGCCGGATTCTCGGCCGCCTCCATGTCGGTGGCCGACCGCTGCCGCCGACCAGAAGCACGGCGCCAGGCGTCTTCGGCCGACTCACAACACCGCGGACGGTGTCTGCCGCCGACTCACAACACGGCAGTCGGCGTCTTCGGCCGACTCACAACACCGCGGACGGTGTCTGCCGCCGACTCACAACACGGCAGTCGGCGTCTTCGGCCGACTCACAACACGACGGACGGTGTCTTCGGCCAACTCATGCGGATCACTCCGCCGTCCGCACCGGACCTGACCTCGACGTCGTCGACCAGACCGCTGATGACCGCGAGGCCCATCTCGTCCTCGCCGTCGGCGTCCGGTTCCGGTTCGTCCGGTCCCACGCCGGGCGCGGCGTCGCGGCGTCCGGAAACGCCGCCGGGCACGGACCCGTCGGCACCCGGGCCGGGCACCTCGTCGCCGACCTCGATGGAGAAGGACTTCTCCTCCTCGATCAGGACGACCGTGACAGGCGCCGTGATGCCATGGCTGCGGTGCAGCCCGACCGCGCGGCTGCAGGCCTCGCCCACGGCGAGTCTGACCTCGTCGAGCACGGCCTCATCGACCCCGGCCCGGCGCGCCACGGCAGCCGCCACGAGGCGGGCCGTTCTGACGTGTTCGGGCTGGGCGCTGAAGCGGAGTTCAACGGTGGCCATGCGATCCCCCTCGAACGTACGTATGTGCATCCAGGGGCCGGACGCGCGGCCCGGAACTCCTGAATCTGCCTGCGAAAACCGTCGGCCGATCGGACGATCCGCCGACCGATGACGCCCCGGCCATCCGGCCGACAAACGACGTGCAACCGCCGTCTGGCAACCGCCGCCCGGCAACCGTTCGTCCAGCAACCGTTCGACAACTGTTCGACAACCGCCGAACCGCTGCCCCGAGATCGCACGACGACCGGCCTCCGACCGACAGAGAATGTCAGCCGCAGACCGCCGAACGAGTGACGGAAGCATGCCGAACACCAACCGCCGAAGTCGCCGGCCGCCGATGAACGGCCGCCGTCGCCTCGGCTGTCCTGGTGCGGACCACCGTCGCACCGACCACCGCCGGACCGGCCCCAGGGCCGGCCCGACCGCGGGCGGAACGTCAGTCGGTTGCCGCCACGGCCTCATCGACCGTGGTGTGGATCGGGAACACCTTGGTCAGACCGGTGATCCGGAAAATTTTGAGAATGCGCTCCTGGTTGCACACCAGTCGCAACGAGCCCTCATGGGCCCGAACACGCTTCAAACCGCCCACGAGCACGCCGAGGCCGGTGGAGTCGAGGAAGTCGACACCTTCCATGTCGACAACCAAGTGGTAGCTGCCGTCATTCACCAACTCGACCAACTGCTCGCGCAGCTTGGGCGCGGTATACACATCAATCTCGCCACCGACCTCGACGACCGTACGGTCGCCACCAGGGCCGGACACATTGCGAGTCGACAAGGACAGGTCCACGGATCCTCCAGCACCTTGCTATCGAGCGGTCGCCCCTCGGTCTCCCCGGCGGAGCCAGGGGACGGATCGCCAGCCGCGATGGCATTCAATCACTTACGGGCAGCCATGCACGACGCCTTGGGACCATTGTCCGTCTCGCCAGTGACACACTCGGTGCCGATGGCCAAGAATCACCGCCCCAGTCGACCGCCCGAGAGCGGGGGTTCCCGCCCCTCTCCCGACGTGGTCCTCGACCGGCTCGCCGCAGGGGCGGGCCGGTCCGCGCGCATCACTCATACGGAGCACTTGCCCCCGCGTACGGGAACCCATGCCATCTGGCCCGATCGCATCCGTCCGGAAGTGATCGCCGCCATCCAGAAGGCCGGTATCGATCACCCCTGGACCCATCAGGCCGCCGCGGCTGAGCACGCGCTGGACGGCGAGTCGGTCGTGATCGCCACCGGCACGGCGTCCGGCAAGTCACTGGCCTACCTCGCCCCGGTCCTCAGCGCCCTCCTGGACGGCTCCGAAGCCCCTAACGGCCGTGGGGCGACTGCCCTCTACCTCGCCCCCACCAAGGCCCTGGCCGCCGACCAACGGCGCTCGGTGAAGGAACTCGCGGCCCCGCTGGGCAAGGGGATCCGGCCCGCTGTCTACGACGGCGACACCCCGGTCGAAGAACGCGAATGGGTACGCCAGTACGCCAACTACGTCCTCACCAATCCCGACATGCTGCACCGCGGGATACTCCCGTCCCACCCCCGCTGGTCCTCCTTCCTGCGCGCCCTGCGCTATGTCGTCATCGACGAGTGCCACACCTACCGAGGCGTTTTCGGCTCGCATGTCGCCCAGGTGGTGCGTCGGCTACGCCGCCTGTGCACCCGCTACGGCGCCGATCCGGTCTTCCTCCTCGCCTCCGCAACTTCTGCGGAGCCCTCCGTCGCGGCCGGCCGCCTCACCGGCCTTCCGGTCACGGAGGTCGCCGACGACGCCTCCCCGCGCGGCGAGCTGGTCTTCGCCCTGTGGGAGCCGCCACTGACCGAGCTGTCCGGCGAGAAGGGCGCCCCGGTGCGCCGTACCGCCACGGCCGAGACCGCCGACCTGCTCACCGATCTGACCGTGCAGGGTGTGCGTTCCGTCGCGTTCGTACGCTCACGGCGCGGCGCCGAGCTCATTTCCGTCATCGCCAAGGAACGCCTCGCCGAGATCGACCGCTCCCTGCCCTCCCGGGTCGCCGCCTACCGCGGGGGCTACCTCCCCGAGGAACGCCGCGCCCTGGAACGCGCGCTGCACTCCGGCAGCCTGCTCGGTCTGGCCGCCACGACCGCCCTCGAACTCGGCATCGACGTGTCCGGCCTCGACGCCGTCGTCATCGCGGGATACCCCGGCACCAGGGCTTCGCTGTGGCAACAGGCGGGCCGCGCGGGGCGGGCCGGCCAGGGCGCCCTCGCCATCCTGGTGGCTCGCGACGACCCGCTGGACACCTTCCTCGTCCACCATCCCGAAGCGCTGTTCCAGCAGCCTGTGGAGTCGACCGTCCTCGACCCGGACAACCCTTACGTCCTGGCTCCCCACCTGTGCGCCGCCGCCGCGGAGCTGCCGCTCACCACATCCGACCTGGAACTCTTCGGCCCCGCCGTGGCCGAGCTGCTGCCTCAATTGGAAGCCGCGAAGCTGCTCCGCAAACGGACCTCGGGCTGGCACTGGACCCGGCGGGAGCGGGCCGCCGACCTCACCGACATCCGGGGCGAAGGCGGCCGCCCCGTCCAGATCGTCGAGGAGGGCACCGGCAGGCTGCTGGGCACCGTCGACGAGTCCGCCGCGCACACCGCCGTCCACGAGGGCGCCGTCCACCTCCACCAGGGCCGCACCTATCTGGTCCGGAAGCTGGACCTGGAGGACTCGGTCGCGCTGGTCGAGGAGGCCGGCCCGCCGTACTCGACGACCGCACGCGACACCACGGCCATCACCGTCCTGGAGACCGATACCGAGATCCCCTGGGGGGACGGACGGCTCTGCTACGGCTCCGTCGAGGTGACCAACCAGGTTGTTTCCTTCCTCCGTCGCAAACTGATCACCGGCGAGGTACTCGGCGAGACGAAGCTGGACCTTCCGCCCCGCACCCTGCGCACCCGCGCCGTGTGGTGGACGGTCACCCAGGACCAGCTCGACTCGGCACGGATCAACCCGGAGATCCTGGGCGGCGCGTTGCACGCCGCCGAGCACGCCTCCATCGGGATGCTGCCCCTCTTCGCCACCTGCGACCGCTGGGACATCGGCGGAGTGTCCGTGCCACTGCATCCGGACACTCTGCTGCCGACCGTCTTCGTGTACGACGGCCACCCGGGCGGCGCCGGTTTCGCCGAACGCGCCTTCCACACCGCCCACGACTGGCTGACCGCCACACGCCTTGCGATCGCGTCCTGCGAGTGCGAGGCGGGCTGCCCGTCCTGCATCCAGTCCCCCAAGTGCGGCAACGGCAACGAGCCTCTGCACAAACGAGGCGCCGTCCGCCTGCTCACGGAACTCCTCCGCTCCGCCCCGCCCGGCCCGGACGAGACCGACGGGGCCCACGGGACCCACGGGACCGACGAGACCCACAAGGCCAACAGGGCCGACGAGACGGGCAGGGCCCACGGGACCAGCAGGGCCGACTACGCGGAGGAGGCAGGTCCTGCGGGGCAATCCGGCACTACGGAGCAGTCCGGCCCTACGGAGCAGTCCGGCTCCGAAGTGAAGTCAGAGCCTCTGAAGGAACCCGGTTCCCCGGAGGCCTGAGCGTCCGGGCGGGCGCCGCAGTCGGCGGGCCCGCCCGTGACCTGACCTCGGACGTGTACGGCCCCCCACGGACCCGGGCTGTCACATCGGCGATCTCCCCTTGGACGGTGCACCGCACCACCTCAGCCCCCTGCGCCGCCGCCACCGCCCTGGCCGACCGGCAAGCGGCAGCGGCTCCCTCCAGAGCCCGGTCGGCCGCAGCCAGCGCGGCCAGGTCGGCCGCGCCCCCGGCCCTGTGCCGGACCACGACCACCTGTCCGAGAGCCAGGATCACCGCGAAGACCACGCAGAGCGTCGCCGTGGTCACCGCAGCCCACACGGTCGCCAGCCCTTGATCCCGGCGCTGCCCGGACGCACGCAGCCGCCCCGGCCACCGGACCGGCCACCGGACCGGCCACAGGACCGGCCATCGAGGGCCGGGCCGCGTCATGGCGCGGCCCCCACCGTGTCCTCGGCCGCCGCAGCGGCCTCCGAGCTCAGCGTCATGGCCAGCGGCCCGGGACCGGGCGCCGGAGCTGCCACGCTGACCCGCCACAGCTCCCCGGCCCGCTCCACCTCGACCCGGGCCCGGTCGGGGGCCGCCGAAAGGGCGGCCTCCCTCACCTGCGCCTCCGGTTCGGATCGGGCTGCCGCCCGCGCGCCGGAACGAGCCGCGTCCACACACCGGATCTGGGCCGAGGCGGCCATCAGCGCCCACAACAGGGCCAGCGCGAAAATCACCAGCACCGGGATCGCCATAGCCGCCTCCGCCGTCACCGCCCCGCGGTCACCGCACCGCCCCGCCGGCCCGGCCGCCTCCCGGGCGCGTCGCTCCCACTCGGCTCCTTCTCCGGAGCACTCCGGCACTCCGGCTCCCTGATCAGAATTTCGCATCGAGTGCGTCCTTCAGCAGCGATTGCAACTGCGCCATGACCGGCGGGCTGGTGACCACCTTGTAGAGCACCGCGGCAAACGCACAGGCCGCGATCGTTCCGACCGCGTATTCGGACGTGGTCATTCCGGTATCTGCCCGCGCCTTGCGTGCCGCGGCTCGCATCCAACGCGTGATTTTCCGCATCACTTCAAACCCCCGTTAATTTACGCTTCTGTGATGAATCGTCTTTATTTGCGCTTTCCTGGCCATCAAGGCTGTAGCAGTCCTCCTGCCAGCCCGATCACCACGGGCGCCACGCCCACGGTGAGGAAGGCAGGAAGGAAGCAGAGCCCGACAGGTGCGGTGATCAACACGGCGGCCCGCTGGGCCCGCGCCACCGCCGCGCTCGCGCGCTCGGCTCTCATCGCCTCGGCCAGCCTGGTTACCGCCTCCGCCGCAGGAGCGCCGGTCGACCCGGCCCGATCCAGACAGCGCGCCAGAGCGGCAGCACCCGGTATCTCTCCGAACCTCCCCCAGGCCACCGCGGGATCGCCGCCCAGCCGGATCTCCGCCGCCGTACGCGCCAGTTGCTCACCGACCGGTCCGCCCAGCGACTCACCGACCGCCTCGGCCGCCTCGCGCGGACCGGCCCCTGCAGAGATGCACGCCGCCAGCAGATCGGCCGCCAGTGGAAGCCCGCGCAGGGACTCCGCCGCGCTCGCCGCCTTCTCGGCAGCGGCTCGGGGTGCCTGTCCGAGCCGCGCACGCTGCCACCTCCACATGCCGCAGGCCGCCGCCAGTCCGATCACCCACCCCGCGGGGCCACCCACCAGAAACCAACCCGCCAGAACGGCACTCAGCGCCGCCGACCACTGCTTGGCGCCGGCAACGAAGCCCGGCCACCGCACGAGGCCAGGGCGCATGCCGACCCGCCGACCAACGGACACCGGAGCGACGGAAGCCACCGCGAGGAGTGTCAGACCTCGCCGCCGCACCCGCTGCGCTGTCCGGCGTCGCGCCAGGACCAGAGCCGGCTGGAAGCACACACCCAGCACCAACCCCAACACCCCCATCCTGTGGACAACTTCAGCGGCCAGGGCGCTCATGCGACTTCTCCCTTACGGACGATCCGGGTGGCCCAGACCAGCCCCACCGCTTCCAGCGATGCGCCCATCACCAGACAGACCAGCCCAGCGGGACTGTGCAGCAACACCCCCAGCGGGTCAGCCCCGAGCGCCGCTCCCAGCCCCAGGCCCAGCACCGGCAACAGCGCCAGCACCGTGACCGTCGACCAGGCACCGGCCAGTTGAGCCCGCAGCTCCTCCCGCCGACGCCGCTCGGCTCGTAACGCGCCCTCCAGCCGATCCAGACCGGCCGCGAGACCTGCACCGCCATCTGCTGCCACCCGCCAGCAGGCGGCCACTCCTGCGAGCCCCTCCAGGCCCGGCTCGCACGCCGCCTGCCCCAGCGCCCGTGGAACATCGCCCCCGAACCGCGCCGCAGCCGACACCCCAGGCCCTGCCGCACCCAGCACACCCGTGCCGTGGACCGCGACAAGCAGTGCCTGCCCCGGCTCACGCCCGGCCCTCAGCTCACCCACCACGGCGCCGCACAGGTCCACCACGGCCTCGGCCCGGCGCTCCCATTCCTTGCGCGATTCCCTTCTCCGCAGCCACCGCCGCACCACGGGAACAGCAGCCACTCCCCCGATCACCGGCAGCACGGAGTCGCCAAGGACTGCCAGGACCAGTGCCACCGGCAGACACAGCCACTCCCGCCGCCCCCTCAGATACCGGCAAAGCCGGCTCCAGCCGGTCTCCCACCTCTCCCGAAGGGGCTCCGGCCTCACTCCCTCGCCGAACAGCACCCGCACTCTCCGACGCACTCGACTTCGCTCAGCCGCCCCCAGCCCGGCAGCCGCCCCCGCGCACAGCGCGGCCGCGTGCACCGCTTCCGGAACCCACGACGGCGCGACGCTCACCGCTCACCCCCGATGAGCGCCCGCAGCCGCTCCCAGCCCCGCTCACGCTCGAATCCGGACGCTCCCCAGCGCAGCGCAGGCACGGTCACCACCAGCCCCGCTCCATCGCGTTCCAGCACATGGACCTCGGAGATCCGTCGCTGCCCGGCCCGGTCCCGTACGAGATGGACCACAACCGACAACGCCGCCGCCAGCTGGCTGTGAAGAGCCGTCCGGTCCAGACCCGCGGCGGTCCCAAGCGCCTCCAGCCGGGCCGGAACGTGCTCGGCGGCGTTGGCGTGGACTGTTCCGCAGCCGCCCTCGTGACCCGTGTTCAAGGCCGCCAGCAATTCGGTGACCTCGGCGCCTCGGACCTCTCCGACCACCAGCCTGTCGGGGCGCATGCGAAGGGCCTGCCGCACCAGATCCCGGAGGGTCACCCGCCCGGCACCCTCCTGATTCGCAGGGCGCGATTCGAGGCGCACCACGTGCGGATGGTCCGGCCGGAGCTCGGCCGAATCCTCGGCGAGCACGATCCGCTCCCGCTCCCCCACCACACCGAGCATGCTGGACAGGAGTGTCGTCTTTCCCGCTCCCGTTCCGCCGCTGATGAGGTAGGAGACCCGGGCCTCCACCAATGCCCGCAGGAGCCGGTCGCCGCCCGGCGGCACCGTCCCAGCAGCGACCAACTCCCGCAGCGAGAAGGCCTTCGGCCGGACCACCCGGAGCGACAGGCATGTCGATCCGACCGAGACCGGCGGCAACACGGCATGCATCCGGGTCCCGTCCGGAAGGCGGGCGTCCACCCAGGGCCTGGCATCGTCCAGACGCCGCCCCGCAACGGCCGCCAGCCGCTGCGCCAGCCTGCGGACCGCCGCCGCGTCGGCGAAGGCCACCGAGGTGAGTTCGAGCCCGCGGCCCCGGTCCACCCATACCCGATCGGGCGCGGACACCAGTACATCGGTGACGGCCGGATCGGCGAGCAGCGGCTCCAGCACGCCAGTTCCGATCAGCTCGCCACGCAACTCGTCGGCCGCACCCAGCACTTCGACGTCGCCGAGCAAGCGCCCCTGGGCCCTCAGTGCTGCCGCCACCCCCGCCGGGGTGGGCGCCGCACCGCTCTGCGCCAGTCGCTGCCGCACCGCATCGAGCAACGCCTCGGTCATCACGCACCGCCCCTGGCGGCCGGGCCCCCGGCCGCCTCGCCCGCAAGGGCCCGGTCCCAGAAGGCCGAACAGAACCTGGCCAACGGCCCGCGGGGACTTCCGCCGGGCGGCTCTCCCATGTCCTGCTCGGCCAGCAGCCCTGGCTCCAAGGGGAGTTCACCGGCGAGCGGGAGGCCCATGGCGTGCGCCACCCATTGCTCGTCGAGCCCGGATGCGTACGGTCCGCGCGCCACCACGCGGAGGTCCTCCAACACCATCCCGGCCATCGATGCCACCCGTTTCGCCGCGGCGACGGCCCGCAGCTCTCCGGGCACCACCAAGAGCCCGAGATCCAGCTGCGCCAGAGCTTCGGCCACCGCCTCGTCGATCCGGCGCGGCAGATCGACCACCACCACCCCGCCGAGCCTGCGCGCAGCGCCGAGAACCGCCTGCATGGCCTGAGGCGGGATGACCACCCAGTCGTCACGGCCCCAGCTGAGGACCCGCAGCCCGTGCAGAGCGGGCAGCGACTCCTCCAGCGCTCCGCCTCCGACCCGCCCCTTGGAATGGGCGAAATCAGGCCACCTCATCCCCTCGGCCCGCTCTCCACCGAGCAGCACGTCAATCCCGCCGCCCAACGGATCGCCGTCGATCAGCATGGTCCGCTGTCCGGACCTCGCCGCCGTCACCGCCAGCGCACAGGCCAGGGTGGACGCGCCGGAACCGCCCCGGCCGCCGATCACCCCGACGGTCAGCGCAGGCCTGCCGACCCCCTCGGCAGCGTTGGCGATCTGGCCGACCAGCCAGTTCTCCGAGTCGGGCAGCCGCAGCACATACTCGGCCCCGATCTCCACCGCCCGGCGCCACACGTCGGGGGCATCCTGGTCACGCCCCACGAGCATCACGCCGCGCCTGCGCGCCGCCCCGCGGCACCGCGCCGCCGCGTCGTCCCCCACCAGGACCATGGGCGCCTGCTCCCATCCCCCTCTGCGGTCGGGCAGCGTGTGATGGACCTCGGGCTCCGCTCCGGCGGCTGCGCACAGCCTCAGCAGATCGTCGAGCAGTTCCACATCCTCGGTCACGATCAGCGGTCCGCCCCGCCGCGCCTCGGCAGCCGGCAGACGATCCCGTGCACTGGATTCAGCCACGATCTCCACCCCCTTCTTCACTCACCTTCACCGCGGTTCGCGGCGTTCTCGACGCGTTCCGAGAACGGTGATTCCGGAACCCGTGGACTTCACGGGTGGAATCACGGTGCAGCGCTTCGGGAAATCGTGTGGATCTTGCTCAAGAACTGTGGACAACTCCACCGTTGTGAATAAGTCCGTCGCTCGCACCGGTGACTTCCGAGAGCAGCCCTTCAGTCACGCACCGTAACGGTGCATGCTGGTGTGAGCCCGAGCGCAGATGCAGGCCACCACGGCCGAAAAGGAGGAGAGATGCTTGATTCCGAGCGGCAGAACCGCATCCGGACATGCGACGACCCCCGCCGGGGGGGAGAGCGGGGGTCGTCCCCACGGCCGACTCGGGGGGGGGGAGGAGTCGGACCGGGTTAGCACGGTCGCGAACGATCCGTGACTTCCATGGTGTACCCGAGGGCCTTCTCAGGCAAACCCACGCGCCGGAGTTTACGCCGAATGGTGGGCCCCTATGCTCTGCCTTGTGGAAAACCGCTTCTTGCCGCGCACAGCCGCCTTCTTTGACCTGGACAAGACGGTCATTGCGAAGTCATCGACGCTGACCTTCAGCAAGTCCTTCTACCAAGGCGGACTGATCAACCGCCGCGCCGTACTGCGCACTGCGTACGCGCAGTTCGTGTTCCTTGCCGGGGGCGCAGATCACGACCAGATGGAGCGGATGCGTGAATATCTCTCATCGCTCTGCAAGGGCTGGAACGTGCAGCAGGTGAAGGAAATTGTCGCCGAGACCCTGCACGATCTGATCGACCCGATCATCTACGACGAGGCCGCGACACTCATCGAGGAGCATCACACCGCCGGCCGCGATGTGGTGATCGTGTCGACCTCGGGCGCCGAAGTCGTGGAACCGATCGGTGAGCTGCTGGGCGCCGACCGCGTCGTCGCCACTCGAATGGTCGTCGGCGATGACGGATGCTTCACCGGAGAGGTGGAGTACTACGCGTACGGACCGACGAAGGCCGAGGCCATCAGGGCCCTCGCCGTGTCCGAGGGCTACGACCTCACCCGCTGCTACGCATACAGCGACTCAGCCACCGATGTACCGATGCTCGAATCCGTCGGCCATCCGCACGCGGTCAATCCGGACCGCGCACTGCGACGTGAGGCGACTCTGCGGGAATGGCCGATTCTCGTCTTCGACCGTCCGGTCCGGCTCAAACAACGCCTGCCCGCGCTCTCGATGCCGCCACGGCCGGCACTCATGGCCGCTGCGGCGGTGGGCGCCGCGGCCCTCACAGCCGGACTCGTCTGGTACACCGCCCGCCGTCGCGCCACCACGGCGTCGGCGTGACTCGGCTCTGCGCAAGAAGCCGTCGCATTCGCCGCCCTGCGCAGAGCCACCCCGGCCCGCGTCGGACGCCCACTCACCGGCGCCGAGCACGCCCCGAACGCCCCACATCCCGCCCGTTCCCGTTTGAACCGACTCGTCCGTAATTGAACCTAAAAGTAAAGAAGTCCGGCCAGCACTTCCGCTGACCCGGCCTCTGGAGTACAAAGGACTCAACGGCCCGCGAGACCAAGGACATCCGAGAGGATGACCTGTAACGCAGAGAAGGCCCCACGGACCGCGCATGAATGCCGGGCACCCACGCGACGTCGACCCGTCGATTACGGGCCAGCCGCACCAGGAACGGGCAAAGTACCCGACCTGATGGGCATATATCGAGGACGCTTGGTAACTGGGCGGACATGCCAGCGGCGGTACCGAGGACGGTACCGCCGCAACCCTTTGCCGTCCGACCCCAAGCGACGGACCAATCGGCCAAGCGGCCGAAGCCGACGGGCACCATCAGCAGACCGGCTCGCGGCGAGCCGCCCGCTACGCGGCTCCGCGCTGAAGCGCCTCACACACCGCCGTCGACTCCCTGACGCCCAGCTCCGCCGCCCGCCCGCAGTGCGCGATCCAGGCGGCCACACCCTCCGGCGTCCCCGACAGATATCCGTCGAAGGCTGCCACGTAGGCGGCCCGCCCCTGTTCGGCATGGCCGACCTCGGCCGGGCAGATCGACTTGGGGTCGAGCCCGCTCCCGATCAGCACGATCCGTTCAGCGGTCCGCGCCACCAGGCCGTTGTACGAGCCGAAGGGGCGCAGAGCCAGCAGCTCGCCGTGCACGATGGCAGCCGTCACCAGAGCGGGAGCCGCACTCCCCGAAAGAATGAGCCCACTGAGCCCCTCGAGTCGCCCCGCGACCTCTTCGGCGTCCGGCAGGGGCGCCTCGATCAGCGGCTCGTCCACCGGCTCACCCGCCAGCCGGGGCCGTCCGACCGCATCCTCGGGCGCCGCGCCTCCGGCCGCCACCAGGTGAAGCCGCGCGAGAACTCGCAGGGGCGACTGCCGCCAGATGGAGAGAAGTTGGCCCGCTTCGGCCGTCAACCGCAGTGCGGCTCCGATCACGTGCGCCTCACCGTCACCGCTGAAGTCGGTACGGCGGCGCACTTCCTCAAGATTCCAGTCGGCACCGGAGAGGGCAGCCGACCCGCGGGCGCCCCGCAGGGCCGCCTCGGCGGTCACCTCGTTACTGCGGCGCCGCATGACGCGGTGGCCGTAGACCCGGTCGACGGCCTTGCGTACGGAGTCCACCGCATCGGGCACACCTGGCAGGGCGCCGAGGGCGGCGAGAGGGTCCGAGGAAGTCGTACTCATAAGTAGCGAGGCTACGCGCCCCTTGCACGCCCACCGGTCCGGAGTGGCATTCTTCACGAACTTCGACAGCAGAACGCAATCATGCGACTACCCTAGGTGAACATGAAGATCGCTTTCGTAGGGAAGGGCGGCAGCGGCAAGACCACGCTGTCCTCGCTCTTCATCCGCCACCTTGCCGCCAATGAAGCTCACGTCGTCGCGGTGGACGCCGACATCAACCAGCATCTCGGGGCCGCACTCGGCCTCGACGAGAAGGACGCTGCGGCCCTGCCCGCCATGGGGGCGCAGCTGCCACTGATCAAGGAGTATCTGCGGGGCAGTAACCCCCGCATCGCCTCGGCCGAGACGATGATCAAGACGACGCCGCCGGGAGAGGGCTCTCGACTGCTCCGGGTGTGCGAGGACAACCCCGTCTACGACGCCTGCGCCCGCACGGTCGGGCTCGACGACGGGGACATCCGGCTGATGGTCACGGGGCCTTTCACCGAATCGGACCTGGGGGTGGCCTGCTACCACTCGAAGGTCGGCGCGGTCGAGCTCTGCCTCAACCACCTGGTCGACGGCCCCGAGGAGTACGTCGTCGTCGACATGACCGCCGGTTCGGACTCGTTCGCCTCGGGGATGTTCACCCGTTTCGACATGACGTTCCTCGTCGCCGAGCCCACCCGCAAGGGCGTCTCGGTCTATCGGCAGTACAAGGAGTACGCACAGGACTTCGGCGTTGCGCTGAAGGTTGTCGGCAACAAGGTGCAGGGAGAGGACGACCTCGAGTTCCTGCGCGCCGAGGTCGGCGACGATCTACTGGTCGCCATCGGGCACTCCGACTGGGTGCGAGCCATGGAGAAGGGACGCCCCGCCCGCTTCGAGCTGTTGGAGGCGGACAACCGGATGGCGCTGCAAGCCCTTCAGAACGCCGCCGAGGACTCGTACGGACAGCGGGACCGGGAGCGCTACACCCGACAGATGGTGCACTTCCATCTGAAGAACGCGGAGAGCTGGGGGAACGAGAAGACGGGGGCCGACCTGGCCGCCCAGGTCGACCCCGCCTTCGTACTCGACGAGCGATACGCGCGGGCCGAGGCCGCCCAACCCGCCTGAGCCACCACCAGGGCCTGTCCTGCCCCGATCCGCCGGACGGGGCAGGCCCTGAGCGTCGCCCGCTCCGGAATGAACCGAGAGGACGCCGTCCCGGGCCGGCCCGACAGTCGCCGTCCCGGGCCGGCCCGACGGCCTAGCGCTCGGCCTAGCGGTCGGCGTTGTGCCCTGCGGATCCGGCGGGCGCCTTCGCCTCGGCCTGCCCCTGATGCTGCCCCTCGTCCTCGCCCTTGCCGCGGCTCGCGGCCCCGCCGAGGAATGACGCCCAACTGGTCTTCGGCGCCTTGCCGACCTTCAGCGTGCCGAGCTTCGCGAGCGTGGCCGGGTCCTGTGCGTCCAGCCAGTCCGCAAGCTGCTTGAACGACACACAGCGCACGCCCTCCTTGGTGCATACCGTCTCGATCGTCTCCTCGATGGCGCGCATGTACGTGCCACCGTTCCAGGACTCGAAGTGGTTGCCGATGATCAGAGGGGCCCGGTTCCCGTCGTACGCACGGTCGAAGGCCTGGATGAGGCCGTCCCGCATCTGATTGCCCCAGTATTCGTGCTGGTCGGGATCGCCCTGCGTCGTACCGGACTGGTTGAACATGAAGTTGTAGTCCATCGACAGGGTTTCGAACTCTCGCCCCGGCACCGGGACGAGCTGCATCGAAAGGTCCCAGATGCCGTCCTTCTTCTTCGGCCAGACCTGGTCGTTGACTCCGCTGGAGTCGTAGCGGAAGCCCATCGACCGCGCCGCCGCGACCATGTTCTTCTGCCCCTCCAGGCAGGGCGTCCGGCCTCCGATCAGCTCCTTGTCGTAATCGAAGGGCAGCGACTTCTCGTCCTTGAGGTCCGGATCGTTCGTCTTCCAGCCCTTCACGAAGGACTTGGCCTGGCTGATCTCGCTCTTCCACTCTCCGACGGACCAGGTGCCGACTCCACCGTCCTCGCCGCAGAAATGGCCGTTGAAGTGGGTGCCGATCTCGTTCCCGTCCAGCCAGGCGCCACGGACCTGGGCAAGGGTGTCGCGGATGCCCTCGGTGTCGTTGAAGCCGATGTCGGAACTGCCCGCGTTGTGCTTGGGCGGGTCGTAGAGCTCGCGCTTCGCCTCCGGCAGCAGGTACACGCCACTGAGGAAGTACGTCATGCTCGCGTGGTACTTCTTGCCCACCTCTCGGAAGTGCGAGAAGAGCCGCTGACTGTCCTCCCCCGCGCCGTCCCAGGAGAACACCACGAACTGCGGGGGTTTCTGGCCTGCCGCCAGGCGCTGCGCGGCCGGCTGGCCCGGCTGGGAGCCCGTGAAGGCGGTCGACCCGTCACCGATGAGCCGGACCGCACTCTTGGGGGCCGCTTCGGCAGCCTTCTTCTTCGCTCCCGCGGCGCCGTTCGCGGCGCCGGGGCCGGAGTCACCCGGACCGGAACCCACACCGGCACAGCCGGCCACTCCCGCGACCAGGGCAACGGCCGTGGCGCCCAAGGCAAACCTCTTCGTGGCGGCCATCATCCGCCCACCCTCTTCCTTGCAGAACTTGCGCTGAAGTACCGACGCGGCGCGGCCAAAATGGCACGCATTGCACACAAATTCGGACGACAGGCCGCATGAAAAGCTGCTTATTCACTGGAACGGGTGCTTGAATGGCCCATTTGCCCTTAATCCTGGACACGCATCTTTACTCTCCATTACGATCTGTTTACCGAGAGTTGAGATATCCCGCCGCTGCACGCCGTGACCCACGGCCGCGTCCCCACGTTCCGCGACCGCGCTGCCCCGGAGGAGACGGGAAACATGTCTGCCTGCGTCCCCACTCGTCATGACCACTCATCCCGCAGTTCGCGCCCTCCCCGGTCCTCGGGAGTCAAGCGACCTCACAGCCCGCCACCGCCGCGCCGCGGCGGACGATTCCGCATCGCGGGCGCCGACCTGTCCGCATCGATCACTGTCTTCCTGCTCGCCGTCCCCATGTCGCTCGGCCTGGCCGTCGCCATGGACGCCCCGCTGGAGGCCGGCCTCATCTCCGCCGCAGTCGGCGGCATCGTCGCCGGACTGCTCGGCGGCACCCCTCTACAGGTCTCCGGCCCATCCGCCGGACTGACCGTGGTGACAGCCGAGTTGATCCAGATCTACGGCTGGCGCACCACCTGCGCGATCACCATCGGCGCAGGTCTGCTGCAAATCGTGCTGGGCTCACTCCGGGCCGCGCGCAGCGCGCTGGCCGTCAGTCCCGCCGTCGTCCATGGCACCCTCGCCGGCATCGGAGTGGCGATCGCCCTCGCTCAACTGCACATCGTGCTCGGCGGTTCGCCGCAGAGCTCGGCCGTCTCCAACGCATTGCATCTGCCCGCCCAGTTGGAGCGCGTGGGGCCGGCGGCACCGTTGATCGGCGGGCTCACCGTGGCGATCCTGGTGCTGTGGCCGCGGATCCCTGGACGGGCCGGACGGATCATGCGGCGCGTCCCGGCAGCCCTGGCCGCAGTGGCCATGGCAACCGCGGTGGCCGCTCTCGCGGCGCCTTCCATCGCCAGGGTCGACCTGCCGTCCTGGCGCTCACACGCACTGCCTGAAATGCCCCAGGGGCCCGCGCTCGGCCTGGCCACGGCCGTATTCACGATGATGCTGGTGGCCAGTCTGGAATCCCTGCTCGCCGCCGTCGCGGTGGACAAGCTGACTGCCGACCGGAACCGCGAACGGTCGACCGGTCCCGCCGTCGAGGGTGACAGCGATCAGCCCGGCGGACGCGCCACCGACGCCTCCGAGGCGGGCTCCGCCGCAGCCGCACCCCGGGCCAAACGCTCCGATCTCGACCGGGAGCTCCGCGCACAGGGCATCGCCAACACTGTGTCCGGCCTGCTCGGTGGGCTGGCGGTCTCAGGCGGCGCGGTGCGCAGCTCGGCGAACGTACGGGCCGGAGCGACCGGGCGCGCCTCCACCGTGCTGCACGGCGTATGGGTCCTGCTCGCCACCGGCCTGCTGGTCACCGCGCTGGAGTGGATCCCGCTGGCCGCCCTCGGCGCGCTGGTCATGGTGGTCGGCATCCAGATGGTGAACTTCGCCCACATCCGTAACGTTCACAAGCACCGGGAATTCCTGGTGTACGGCGCGACGATCACCGGTGTGCTGCTCTTCGGCGTGCTCAAAGGTGTGGCGATCGGAATCGCTGTGGCGGTGGCCGTCGCCCTCCACCGACTGACCCGCACCCGGATCACTGTTTCCGACCACGGTGGAAGGCATCTGCTGGTTGTGCGGGGGCAGTTGACGTTCCTTGCCGTACCCCGTCTCAGCAGGGCACTGGGTCAGCTGCCTCAGGACGCCGACGCGGTCGTCGAGTTGGACGGCTTCTTCATGGACCACGCGGCATACGAGCTGATCCATGACTGGAGCAATGCCCATGCCGCCCACGGCGGCCGGGTCACCTTCACCGGCAGGTCCGGAGGCAGAATCGCCGAACCCGCCTCTGCCGCGCATTCCTGCTGCCGCCCCTGGACCCCCTGGCGCAATCACCACTGCCATGACCGGCCGGAGCATGTGCCCGTCACCGGAACGGGAACGAGTGCACACGCGGAAAGCGGCACAGGCACGAGCACGGGACCGGGTACGAGCACGGGGACGGGTGCGGGTACGAGTGCGGCGGCGCCTGTAACTGCTGCTGCGGCCGTGGCCGATGCCACGCCCGTCCACCCCGCTGCCGACGCACCGGAACCGACACCCTCCGTTGCGCCGGCGAAACGGCGCGCACAGGACTCGGACGAGGCGCAGTCCAGTTCCTTCCTCACCCCCGAAGCACCCGAAGCGCCCGGCGCACCCGGCGCACCCGAAGCACTTGGAGCGCCCGGTCACACCGAGGCACATGCGCTGGGACATACGCCGGGCCACGCCCCGGTACGCACGCCGAGTCCGGCACCGGATCGCGCAGGCGATTTCGCGCCCGATCATGCGGCTGCCCGGCCGCGCCCGACCGGCAGCCAACGGCTGGTCAGCGGCCTCAGCTCGTTCCAGCGCAATACTGCTCCGCTGGTCCGTGAGGAGCTGGCGAGACTCGCCCGGGAAGGGCAGCGCCCCTCGCAGCTGTTCATCACCTGCGCGGATTCCCGGCTGGTCACGAGCATGATCACGGCGAGCGGCCCCGGTGACCTGTTCACGGTCCGCAACATCGGCAATCTCGTGCCGCCTCCCGGCTCCGAGGCAGGCGATCACTCGGTCGGCGCGGCCATCGAGTACGCCGTCGATGTGCTGGGGGTCGAGTCCATCACCATTTGCGGGCACTCCGGCTGCGGTGCGATGAACGCGTTGCTGGGCGCCAGGCCGGGCGGCCCGGAGACCTCTCTCTGGCGCTGGCTCCGGCACGGGCTCTCCAGCCTGGAGCGGATGGCCTCACGCGACCGGGCCTGGGCCCGGATCTCCGGCCGGCTGCCTGCCGATGCGGTGGAGCAGCTCTGCCTCACCAACGTCGTCCAGCAGCTCGACCATCTGCGGGCCCATCCGTCGGTGTCACGACGCGTCGCCGACGGCACTCTTCAGCTGCATGGCATGTATTTTCACGTGGCCGAGGCTCAGTCCTATCTG
Source organism: Streptomyces sp. NPDC087901 (assembly GCF_044742205.1). Classification (NCBI taxonomy): domain Bacteria; kingdom Bacillati; phylum Actinomycetota; class Actinomycetes; order Kitasatosporales; family Streptomycetaceae; genus Streptomyces; species Streptomyces sp. NPDC087901. Next base: position 643,371 of record NZ_JBIUUC010000004.1, on the reverse strand, counting down.
CTGACCGAGGGCGCGGACGCCGACAGCGGGCTCGACGAGGTGTTCGACCCGATCAGCCCTTCCCATCCGTCTGCTCCGGCAGAACCGGTCGATCCATCCCATCCGGCCGAGCTGGCGCGTACCGGCGTCTGAACCACATCTCTCCCGGGCACGTGTGACCTTGTGGCCCCGCTTCCGCACCACCTGCACCACCTGCACCACCTGCACCACCTGCACCACCTGCACCACCTGCACCACCTGCACCACCACACCACCGCACCACCGCACCACCGCATCACCCCGCCGCGGAAGCGGGATCGTGGCTCCATACACGAAGACACAGGTCTAAACCAATTCCCGGCAGACACTTGTCACCCGGCCCCCGGACTGATGAGCTATGCCCCGGGACACAACGGACACCCTGGGACTGGGAGATGTCGTGAGCAACGAAAGCTTGGCCAATCTGCTTCGTGAGGAGCGGCGGTTCGCACCGCCTGCCGATCTGGCCGCGAACGCCAACGTCACAGCGGAGGCGTACGAACAGGCCAAGGCGGACCGGCTGGGCTTCTGGGCCGAGCAGGCCCGCCGCCTGACCTGGGCCACCGAGCCGACCGAGACGCTCGACTGGAGCAATCCGCCCTTCGCGAAGTGGTTCGCGGACGGCGAGCTCAACGTCGCGTACAACTGCGTGGACCGCCACGTCGAGGCGGGCAACGGTGACCGGGTCGCCATCCACTTCGAGGGCGAGCCCGGCGACAGCCGCGCCATCACCTACGCCGAACTGAAGGACGAGGTCTCGCGCGCAGCGAACGCGCTGACCGAGCTCGGTGTCGGCAAGGGCGACCGGGTCGCCGTCTATCTGCCGATGATCCCCGAGGCCGCCGTCGCGATGCTGGCCTGCGCCCGCATCGGCGCCGCGCACTCGGTCGTCTTCGGCGGCTTCTCCGCCGACGCCATCGCCGCCCGCATCCAGGACGCCGACGCGAAGGTCGTCATCACCTCCGACGGCGGCTACCGCCGCGGCAAGCCCTCCGCGCTCAAGCCCGCGGTCGACGACGCCGTCTCCCGTATCGCGAGCGTCGAGCACGTCCTCGTCGTCCGCCGCACCGGGCAGGACACCGCGTGGACCGAGGGGCGCGACGTCTGGTGGCACGAGATCACCGCACGGCAGTCCGCTGAGCACACCCCCGAGGCGTTCGAGGCGGAGCAGCCGCTCTTCATCCTCTACACGTCGGGCACGACCGGGAAGCCCAAGGGCATCCTGCACACCTCCGGCGGCTACCTCACGCAGGCGGCGTACACGCATCACGCGGTCTTCGACCTGAAGCCCGAGACCGACGTCTACTGGTGCACCGCCGACATCGGCTGGGTCACCGGCCACTCCTACATCGTCTACGGGCCGCTGGCCAACGGTGCGACGCAGGTCATGTACGAGGGCACACCCGACACCCCGCACCAGGGGCGCTTCTGGGAGATCGTTCAGAAGTACGGCGTCACGATCCTCTACACCGCGCCGACTGCGATCCGTACGTTCATGAAGTGGGGTGACGACATCCCCGCCAAGTTCGACCTGTCGTCGCTGCGGGTCCTGGGTTCGGTCGGTGAGCCGATCAACCCCGAGGCGTGGATGTGGTACCGCAAGCACATCGGCGCCGACAAGTGCCCGATCGTGGACACCTGGTGGCAGACCGAGACGGGCGCGATGATGATCTCGCCGCTGCCCGGCGTCACGGAGACCAAGCCGGGCAGCGCCCAGCGCGGCCTGCCGGGCATCAGTGCCACCGTCGTCGACGACGAGGCACGCGAGGTACCGGACGGCGGAGGCGGCTACCTCGTCCTCACCGAGCCGTGGCCCTCCATGCTGCGCACCATCTGGCGCGACGACCAGCGTTTCCTCGACACGTACTGGTCGCGCTTCGAAGGCAAGTACTTCGCGGGCGACGGCGCCAAGAAGGACGAGGACGGCGACATCTGGCTGCTGGGCCGCGTCGACGACGTGATGCTCGTGTCCGGGCACAACATCTCGACCACCGAAGTCGAGTCCGCGCTCGTGTCGCACCCGGCAGTCGCCGAGGCAGCCGTGGTCGGCGCCGCGGACGAGACGACCGGTCAGGCCATCGTCGCGTTCGTGATCCTGCGCAGCACCGCCACCGCCTCCGACGACCTCGTCGCCGAACTCCGCAACCACGTCGGCACCACACTCGGCCCCATCGCCAAGCCGAAGCGGATCATGCCGGTCGCCGAGTTGCCCAAGACCCGCTCCGGCAAGATCATGCGCCGCCTCCTCCGCGACGTCGCCGAGAACCGCGCCCTGGGCGACGTCACCACACTCACCGACTCCTCCGTCATGGACCTCATCCAGACCCAGCTGCCCCAGTCCTCCTCCGAGGACTGAGGCTCCGGGACAAGGCCCGGGACCCGAGGGACCCGAGGGACCAAAGCCTCAGGGCCCCGGGAACAGCACACGCACCGAAGGGCATCCGGCAACGCGCCGGATGCCCTTCGGGCATTTAGGGTGACGATCACCGGTCACAGCCCCGCGCACCCCGGGTACAGTGGCAGCTGATCAATAAAACGATAAGAAATCTCCACAGGGTGTGCCGGGAAGTCTGGTCGGCGAGTGCATCAGCCATGCCATCGCTGCCGTACCGACCCGGAGGTCTCCCCCCGTGGCCACGCCCACACCCGCGCCCCCCTCCCCCCGCCGCACCTTCCTGGGACGCCTGTCGCTCCCCGAGCGCAACTACCTCACCGACGCCCTGCGTACGGAGACCGTCGGCGGAGTCATCCTCCTGGTCGCCGCCGTGACCGCCCTCATCTGGGCGAACACCTTCGGATCGAGCTACTTCACCGTCAGCGACTTCCACTTCGGGCCTGAGGCGCTCGGCCTCCATCTGTCCGTGGCGCACTGGGCGGCCGACGGACTGCTCGCGGTCTTCTTCTTCGTCGCGGGAGTGGAGCTCAAGCGCGAACTCGTCGCAGGTGAACTGCGCGACCCGAAGGCGGCCGCGCTCCCCGTCGTCGCCGCACTGTGCGGCATGGCTGTGCCTGCGGTCGTCTACACGCTGGTGAATGTGGTCGGCGACGGTTCCACCGACGGCTGGGCCGTCCCCACGGCCACCGACATCGCCTTCGCGCTCGCCGTCCTCGCCGTCATCGGCACCTCGCTGCCGGCCGCGCTCCGCGCGTTCCTGCTGACGCTCGCCGTCGTCGACGACCTCTTCGCGATCCTCATCATCGCGGTCTTCTTCACCGAGAACATCGACTTCGTCGCACTCATCTGCGCCTTCGCCGGCCTGGTCGTCTTCTACCTGCTGCTGCGGTTCGACGTCCGCGGCTGGTACGTCTACGTACCGCTCGCCCTGGTCATCTGGGGGCTCATGTACAACAGCGGCATCCACGCCACCATCGCCGGTGTCGCCATGGGCCTGATGCTGCGCTGCACCCGCCGCGAGGGCGAGGACCACTCCCCCGGCGAACGCATCGAGCACCTGGTCCGTCCGCTGTCGGCCGGTTTCGCCGTGCCGTTGTTCGCGCTCTTCGCCGCCGGCGTCTCCCTCTCCGGCGGCGCGCTGGCCGGAGTGTTCACCCGGCCCGAAACGCTCGGTGTCGTCCTGGGGCTCGTCGCCGGCAAGACGATCGGCATCTTCGGCGGTACGTGGCTGGCCACCCGGTTCACCAAGGCGGAGCTGAACAAGGACCTGGCCTGGGCCGATGTCTTCGCGGTCGCCTCGCTCGCCGGCATCGGTTTCACCGTCTCGCTGCTGATCGGGGAACTCGCCTTCACCGGCGACGCCGACATGATCAACGAGATCAAGGCGTCGGTTCTCATCGGTTCCCTGATTGCCGCCGTACTCTCCGGTGTACTGCTCAAACTGCGGGTACGCAGATACCGGGCGCTGTTCGACGCCGAGGAACTCGACGAGGACGCGTCCGGGGTTCCGGACGTCTACGAGCAGGACGATCCGGAGTACCACCTGCGGATGGCCGCGCTCTACGAGAAGAAGGCGGCCGAGCACCGCCGCCTTGCCCAACTGGCGGGGGCAGCGAGCAGCAAGCCGGACAGTCCGGCATGATCTGACATCGGATGTGTTGAACAGGAGAGGGAGTCAGGGATGAGCGACCCCGGCAATTACGCGGGCAGCGCCGACCGCAGTCTCGGGCAGCTGGTCGCCTCGGCGACGGCCGAACTGTCGGCGCTGGTGCACGACGAGATTGCCCTGGCCAAGGCCGAGGTGCGACAGGACGTCAAGCGCGGCGTCATCGGCAGCGTGGCGTTCATCGTCACGGGCGTGCTGATTCTGTTCGCGATCCCGGTGCTGAGCTTCGCGGCCGCGTACGGAATCCACAACCTGGGGCTGGGGCTCGCCTGGTCGTTCCTGATCGTGGGTGGTGCGTTCATCCTGCTGGGGATCCTGCTCGCGCTGTTCGGCTACGCCAAGTTCAAGAAGGTCAAGCCGCCGGAGAAGTCCATCGCCTCGGCCAAGCAGACCGCCGCCGTCCTGCAGGGTGTCAAGCCGCACCCGCGGGCGAGCATCGGCGCCGACGCCATCCTGCCGGCGGGCGGCAGCACACTTGCGGACAAGGCCATCGAGAACCGTCCGGTCCAGGACAAGGCGGCAGCTGTGGCACGCTCATCCACATGACGGTCCCCGATTCCAGCGCATTCCGCCCTGTGGGCCCGGAAGACCGGGCAGGCCACGAGAAGCCGGCCGGTCCGGCGGGCCCCGCCCCTGCCCCCGGTGGTCCGGTGGGCCCCGCCCCTGCCCCCGGTGGTCCGGTGGGCCCCGCTGCCGCGGCCGGAGGCCCCGTCCGCATCGACGGCCCCTGGACCCACCGGGACGTCGCGGCCAACGGCGCCCGCTTCCACATCGCCGAAATGGGGGAAGGGCCACTGGTCCTCCTCCTGCACGGCTTTCCGCAGTTCTGGTGGACCTGGCGCCACCAGCTCCCGGCACTCGCCGAGGCGGGCTTCAGGGCCGTGGCGATGGACCTGCGCGGGGTGGGCGGCAGCGACCGGACGCCACGCGGTTACGACCCCGCCAACCTGGCGCTCGACATCACCGGCGTCATCCGCTCGCTCGGCGAGCCCGACGCCGCACTGGTCGGCCACGACATGGGCGGCTACCTGGCCTGGACGGCCGCGGTGATGCGTCCGAAGCTGGTGCGGCGGCTGGTCGTCTCCTCGATGCCGCATCCGCGCCGGTGGCGCTCCTCGATGCTCTCCGACTTCGCCCAGTCGCGCGCGGGCTCGTACATCTGGGGTTTCCAGCGGCCCTGGGTGCCGGAGCGTCAGCTTGTCGCGGACGACGCGGCGTTGGTCGGGCGGCTGATCCATGAGTGGGCGGGGCCGGGGACGGCGGAGTTCCCCGACGACGCGGCGCTGGACGTCTACCGGCATGCCATGTCCATCCCGTCGACGGCGCACTGCTCGATCGAGCCCTACCGCTGGATGGTGCGTTCGCTGGCGCGCCCGGACGGCATCCAGTTCAACCGGCGCATGAAGCGGCCGGTGCGGGTGCCGACCCTGCATCTGCACGGATCACTCGATCCGGCGGTACGCACCCGGAGTTCGGCGGGGTCCGGCGAATACGTCGAGGCGCCGTACCGTTGGCGACTTTTCGACGGTCTGGGGCACTTCCCTCACGAGGAGGATCCGGCCGGGTTCTCGGCCGAACTCATCAGCTGGCTCAAGGATTCCGAGCCCGACCGCTAGCCGACGCGCACACACGTCCGACGAACAGCCACTTGCCTGCCGCATAGGCCAATTGGCTGGCGAATGGGCGGTTACCGACCATGTGTCACGGGCAGACGTCGAGGTATGGGCTGGACGCACGACTTCGGTGACGCAGCACGCAATCGTCGCTCGACCGCCACGGCGGCTCCGGGCACTCATGAGGGGGGCGGCCCCCAGGGCCGGGTGCACGCTATGCATGTTCTGCATGATCCCCGGCTCGGCATTCCGCGCATCCTCCGCCGCCGGGCCCGCTGGGTCTCGGCGCGGCTGCGCCACCCGCGCGGATGACCAACAGTCCCGCCACCTCGCAGGCGGGACCTTCAACCCACGCTCCTAGAGCGCGCACCCCTGACTGTCCACCTGCTGGTTGGCAGTGCGGCCCTGGGTGATGTCCTGGCGGATCTCGTCGGCCGTGAGGGCGTAACCGGTGTCGGGGTCGTCGAGAGATTTGGCGAAGACGACTCCGTACACCTTGCCTTCAGGTGTCAGCAGCGGGCCGCCGGAGTTGCCCTGCCGGACCGTCGTGAAGAGTGAGTAGACATCGCGGCGGACGGTGCCGCGGTGGTAGATGTCGGGCCCGTTCGCGTCGATGCGGGCCCGGACGCGCGCGGAGCGTACGTCGTACGAGCCGTTCTCCGGGAAGCCCGCGACGATCGCGCTGTTCCCGGTCGCGGCGTCGTGGTCGGTGTCGGTGAACTGCAGCGGCTTCGCGTCGAGGTCCGGCACGTCGAGTACGGCGATGTCGCGCCGCCAGTCGTAGAGGACGACCTTCGCGTCGTACAGCCGTCCCTGGCCGCCGATCTGCACGGTCGGCTCGTCGACGCCGCCGACGACGTGCGCATTGGTCATCACCCGGCGGTCGGAGAAGACGAATCCGGTGCCTTCGAGGACCTTGCCGCAGCTCGGGGCCGTACCGACGACCTTGACGATCGACTGCTTGGCACGGGCCGCGACGGGGCTGCCGGCCAGGGCCGGGTCGGGGGCCCTGACCTCGGTGATCGGTTCGTTGGCGAACGGGCTGAAGACCTGTGGGAAGCCGTTCTGCGCGAGAACCGACGAGAAGTCCGTGAACCAGGTGGAGGCCTGGGGCGGCATCACCCGGGAGATGCCGAGCAGGACGGAGGAGTTGCGGACCTCCTTGCCCAGCGTCGGCAGGGACGTACCGGCCAGCGCGGAGCCGATCAGCCAGGCCACCAGCAGCATCGCGACGACGTTGACGAGGGAGCCGCCGGTCGCGTCGAGGGCGCGCGCGGGCGACCAGGTGATGTACCGGCGGAGTTTGTTGCCCAGGTGGGTGGTGAAGGCCTGGCCCACCGAGGCGCACACGATCACGACGACGACCGCGACAATGGCCGCGGTCGACGAGACCTCCGAGCCGTCCGTCACCTGGTCCCACAGGATGGGGAGCAGATAGACGGCGACGAGACCGCCGCCCAGGAACCCGATCACCGACAGAATGCCGACGACGAACCCCTGGCGGTAGCCGATGACCGCGAACCACACGGCGCCGGCCAGCAGCAGGATGTCCAGCACGTTCACCGTCTATTGCCTCGCAGATTCGTCACCGGGCCCGTACGTCTCCCCGTGACCGGGAAGGCCCGGAGCAGCGGAGCACGGAAGTCAGCCTGTCATGCGCGCCAGTCGAGCGGCACCTGCTTGGCCCTGTCCCAGGGGCGCTCCCAGCCCGCGAAGTGCAGAATCCGGTCGATCACTCCTGCCGTGAACCCCCATACGAGTGCGGATTCGACCAGAAATGCCGGGCCCCGGTGGCCGCTGGGGTGGCGCGTGGTCACCCGGTTGGCCGGATCCGTGAGATCCGCCACGGGAACCGTGAAGACCCGGGCGGTCTCGGCGGGATCGACGACCCCGACCGGACTGGGCGAACGCCACCAGCCGAGGACGGGCGTCACCACGAAGCTGCTCACGGGGATGTAGAGCCGGGGCAGCACGCCGAAGAGCTGTACCCCGTGCGGATCGAGTCCGGTCTCCTCCTCGGCCTCGCGCAGCGCGGCCCGCAGCGGTCCGGTCGTCTCCTGGTCGCCGTCGGCGGGGTCCAGGGAGCCGCCGGGGAAGGAGGGCTGGCCCGGGTGGGACCGCAGACTTCCGGCGCGCTCCATCAGGAGCAGCTCCGGCCCGCGTGCGCCCTCGCCGAACAGGACGAGCACGGCGGACTGCCGCCCGGCACCGCTCGCGGGCGGCAGGAAGCGGCTGAGCTGCTGCGGCTCGATGGTCCGCGCCGCTCGGGCGATGGGGTCCAGCCAGTCGGGCAGACCCTCGGTCGTGACGTCGATCGCCGCGTCGCCGCGGGCATCGCCCCGACCGTCGCCCCGGGCATCGTCTGTGGTGGTGCGTGCGGTGTTTCGTGCGGCTTCGCGTGCGTCGTGAGACGTGTCCTGTGCGGCCGCCGCACCGGGCTCGGCCTCCGCTGCGGCGGTAGCCGCGTCCGTGCTGTGTTCATGCGTCTTCATAGGCACCCCTCGTTTCACAACGCCTGTCCTCACGCATTTCGTTCCGGCGCGGCCTGCCGTGTCAGCCGGCGCCCAGGGTGGGGGCGGGCCTGCCCGGGTAGTCCGCCGGCGGGCTCAGCCGCTGCCCCGGCCGGCCCCCCATCTCGTACTTCAGAAGCTTCCGGGCCTTCTCCGGGTCGGTCTCGCCCTCGCCGTACGAGGGACAGAGCGGCGCGACCGGACAGGCGCCGCAGGCGGGCTTGCGGGCGTGACAGATGCGGCGGCCGTGGAAGACGACGCGGTGCGAGAGCATCGTCCACTCGCTCTTGGGAAAGATCTCCGCGATCTCGGCCTCGACCTTCTCCGGATCCTCCTGCTCGGTCCACTTCCAGCGGCGGACCAGTCGGCCGAAGTGCGTGTCGACCGTGATGCCCGGAACGCCGAAGGCGTTGCCGAGGACGACGTTGGCGGTCTTGCGGCCGACCCCGGGCAGTGTCACGAGATCCGCCAGGCGCCCCGGAACCTCGCCGCCGAAGCGGTCCCGGAGGGCGACGGAGAGGCCTATGAGCGACTTGGTCTTGGCCCGGAAGAAGCCGGTCGGCCGAATGATCTCTTCCATTTCCTCCGGGACGGCCATCGCCATGTCCTCCGGAGTCGGGTACTTCGCGAACAGCGCCGGAGTCGTCTGGTTCACCCGCAGGTCCGTCGTCTGCGCGGACAGCACGGTGGCCACCAGCAGCTCGAAGGGCGTCTCGAAATCCAGCTCAGGATGCGCGTACGGATACGTCTCCGCCAGGACGCGGTTGATCTTCCGCGCCCGCCGCACCATCGCCAGGCGCGACTCCGGCTTCTCCGGCTTCTTCGGCTTCGCAGCCGCCTTCACCGCCGGTTCGACCGCGGACTTCCGGACCTTGCTCTCTGCCATGCACGAAGGCTACGCCGACGGGGCGAACCCACGGGGCCGGTTCATGAGCCGGTCACGATGCCGGCCTGCTCCCGTGCGTAGCCGCGGTCCTGAAGTCCTGGCGGCAGGTGTCAGGACGCCGGCCCGTGGTTCCGGCCGGCGTCCTTGAGGACCACAGGGGTCGGCCGACGGAGGAGGGTTCCTCGGCGCCACGGGCGGCGGCGGCCCGACCCGGGGTACGAAGGGTGAGGGCGGAGGGCGCGAGCGCCCAGCAAGGGCGGCCGCGCCGAGGAAGGCCGCGGAGAAGCCGGAGAGAGGGAAGCGGATCGGGCTGCGCCGCGCTTCAGTGCTGGTGGTCGCCGTCGTGCTCCGCGGGCGCCGACGCGGGCGGGGTGGCCGGGGTGGCTGAGGCTGCTGCGCTGGCCGGGCCGTCGGCGGCGGTGACCGTGAAGGCAGCGGTGCGGACCACGCCCCCGTGCCGGAAGTCCAGGAAGAGGCGGTAGCCGCCCCGGCTGGGCGCGGTGGTGGTGAAGGTGATGTCCGGGCCGGGCGCGGTGCCGGCGTCACCCGGCTCACCGTCCGGGTGGCCGTGCAGGTAGGCGAGGTCGCCGGCCCGCAGGGCGACCAGGTGACCGTATGCGCCGAGATAGGGCTGGAGATCGGTGACGGGCCTGCCGTCCTTGGCGACGGCGAGGCTGAGCCGCGTGGAGCGGCCGGGGGTGAGGTCGCCGGTCAGGGTGACGCGGTAGCCGTCGACGGTGACGGTGCGTCCCGTCTCGGCTGGAGGTACGGGACGCAGGTCGCCGGCCGCGTGCAGGTCGGCGCCGAGGGTCAGGCCCTGCGAGGCGCCAGCTGGGGTGAAGTCGGCGAAGACGCGGTACTCGCCTGCGGCGGGCACGGCGGCAGTGGTGCGCCAGGTGCCGTCGGCGGCACGGGTGGGATGCAGGTGCTGGAAGGTGGAGAGGTCGCGCGGGGCGACGATGAGGTGCAACTCCTTGCCGTGCGCGCGCTGGTAGGCAGTGACGGGCCTGCCGTCCGCTCCGAGGATCCGGAAGCGCAGGTCGACGGGGGCGCCGGCGGTGACGTAGGAGTCGCCGAGGCTGAGGGTGTAGCCGCGTTCGGAGATCTGCAGGCCACCGGGCAGGTGGCCGGCGCCGCCCGGCACAACTCCGCCGTCGCCGTCCGGGGAAGCCGGATCCGAAGGTGCGGCGGCTGATGTGTGCCCCGCGTGGGCGGCGGCGGACGGCTTCGGAGACGTGTCGCCGGTGACGTGGCCGATGCCGTACGAGGTGCCGAAGACGGTGGCGAGGCCTGCGGCGAAGGCAGTGATCTTCAGGGCGGTGTTCATGGCGGACTCCTCAGCGGATTCGGGGTGGGGAGAGATGCGGGTTCAGAGGTGCATCAGGCGGGAGAGGGCCCGCGCAGCCCGGTTGTGGCATGGGCCGTCGTCGTCGCGGCAACCGGACATGCGGGGCCTCCTCGTTCCGGTGGGCGGCGCGGCAACACACTCACTACATACCCCCTAGGGGTATACAGTCAACCCAAATCAAGATACTGGGAGGGGGTATACAACTCCGGGTCGTCCGCCAGTCGCGGGCAACCCGTCACATCCTCAGACCCCTGACCCTCAGAGCCTCACACCCCTGTCCCTCAGAGCCTCAGACCCCTGAGCCGCTTCGCTCATGTCGCGGCCGGCCCACCCCGAGCAACCCGCTCCACCCACGAAGAGACCTCCACTCAGCCGCAACCGCCCCGCGCCGCCCGCGCGCACCCCACGCACCCCACGGGGCATTTGCCGCACTTTCCCGCCCCTTGACGACCTGTTCGCCCACAGCGGAATCACGACCCGCCGACACCCCGTCAGCCCCCTTGGCCTGCGCTCCCACCGGCGTTCCGGTCACCCGTCCGGCCCAGCGCCCACCCCCGGCATCCACGCCCCTCGCCGGCGATCCACCCCCAATCGGCCCCCTGCCGTACGCTCCGGCACGCGCGTGCGTCAAACTGGTTTGTGATTGATCGCACTGTTTTACCGTCCGGCATGATGGGGACCACGGTTCCCTGAACAGGCCGACAAGGAGAGAACTCGTGGACGACGTTCTGCGGCGCGCCCCGCTTTTCGCGGCGCTCGATGACGAGCAGGCCGCGGAGCTCCGCGCCTCGATGAGTGAGGTGACCCTCGCGCGCGGCGACGCGCTGTTCCACGAGGGTGACCCGGGTGACCGCCTCTATGTGGTCACCGAGGGCAAGGTGAAGCTCCACCGCACCTCCCCCGACGGGCGCGAGAACATGCTGGCGGTCCTCGGCCCCGGCGAACTGATCGGTGAGCTGTCGCTCTTCGACCCGGGCCCGCGTACCGCCACCGCGACCGCGCTGACCGAGGTCAAGCTCCTCGGCCTCGGCCACGGCGACCTTCAGCCCTGGCTGAACGTACGCCCCGAGGTGGCCACGGCCCTGCTGCGCGCCGTCGCCCGGCGCCTGCGCAAGACCAACGACCAGATGTCCGACCTGGTCTTCTCCGACGTGCCGGGCCGTGTCGCCCGCGCCCTCCTCGACCTGTCGCGCCGCTTCGGCGTCCAGTCGGAGGAAGGCATCCACGTCGTGCACGACCTGACGCAGGAGGAGCTGGCCCAGCTGGTCGGCGCCTCCCGCGAGACGGTCAACAAGGCCCTCGCCGACTTCGCCGGCCGCGGCTGGCTGCGGCTGGAGGCCCGTGCGGTGATCCTGCTGGACGTGGAGCGGCTGGCCAAGCGGTCCCGCTGACCCGTCGTCGTACGTAGCGCCCGAGGGGCCCCGCCGGTGTCGGCGGGGCCCCTCGGGCGTTGCGTACGTATCCGGGGCGGGCCCGTCAGATCAGCCCGTGCTCGGTCAGGTATTCCATCTGCGCCCGCACCGAGAGCTCCGCCGCGGGCCACAGGGACCGGTCCACGTCCGCGTACACATGCGCCACGACCTCCGACGACGTCAGGTAGCCGGCCTCCACGGCCGTCTCCACCTGGGCCAGGCGGTGTGCGCGGTGGGCCAGGTAGAACTCGACCGCGCCCTGCGCGTCGTCCAGCACCGGACCGTGTCCTGGCAGCACCGTGTGCACCCCGTCGTCGACCGCCAGCGAGCGCAGCCGCCGCAGCGAGTCGAGATAGTCCCCCAGCCGGCCGTCCGGGTGCGCCACCAGCGTCGTCCCGCGCCCGAGGATCGTGTCCCCCGTCAGCACCGCGCGGTCGGCGGGCAGATGGAAGGAGAGCGAGTCCGCGGTGTGGCCCGGAGTGGGCACCACGTACATCTCCAGCCCGCCGGTCGTGATCACGTCCCCCGTGCCCAGGCCCTCGTCACCGAGGCGGAGCTCCGGGTCCAGGGCCCGCACCTTCGTACGGGTCAGCTCGGCGAACCTGGCCGCGCCCTCCGCGTGGTCGGGGTGGCCGTGCGTGAGGAGCGTGAGCGCGATCCGGCGGCCCGCCCGCTCGGCCGTGTCGATGACGGCCCGCAGATGGGCGTCGTCCAGGGGGCCCGGGTCGATGACCACCGCGAGGTCCGAGTCCGGCTCGGCGACGATCCAGGTGTTGGTGCCGTCCAGCGTCATCGCCGACGCGTTCGGCGCGAGGACGTTGACCGTACGGACCGTGGCGGGGCCGGACAGCACCCCGCCGCGGGGCTGTCCGGGCAGCGCGGCCGCGTCGCTCATGCCGCCCCACCGCCCGTGCCGCCCGTGCCGCCCGTGCCGCCCGTGCCGCTCGACGGGATGTGTTTGGTGAACTCCTCGTGCCCCGGCCAGCTCAGCACCAGCTCGTCACCCTCCAGACGGGCTTGTGCGAGCACGGGGGCGAGGTCCTGGCCCGATGCCGCCTCCAGCGCCTGCGCGGCGGTGGCGTACGGCCTGAGCGTGCGCAACGTGGAGACCGTCGGCGGCATCATCAGGAGCTCGCCCCGGTCATATCCGTCGGCCGCATCGCCCGGACCGATCCACACCGTGCGGTCGGCCTCCGTCGAGGCGTTGCGGGTGCGCTGGCCGGCCGGGAGCGCGGCGACGAAGAACCACGTGTCGTAGCGGCGTGGTTCGAACTCCGGAGTGATCCAGCGCGCCCACGCGCCGAGCAGGTCCGAGCGCAGCACCAGTCCGCGCCGGTCGAGGAACTCCGCGAACGACAGCTCACGCGCGACCAGTGCCTCGCGGTCGGCCTCCCAGTCCGCACCGGTGGTGTCGGTGACGACCGTGCCGGCGGTCGGTCCTGCGAGCAGGACGCCCGCCTCCTCGTACGTCTCGCGGACCGCCGCGCAGACGATCGCCTGCGCCTCGGCCGGTGCACCGACACCGAGCCGCCGCGCCCAGCTCTCCAGCGCGGGTCCGGCCCAGCCGACGAGCCGGTCGTCGTCGCGCGGGTCGACCCCGCCACCCGGATAGGCGTACGCCCCTCCGGCAAAGGCCATCGAGGTGCGCCGGCGCAGCATGTGGACCGTGGGCCCGCCCCCGGTACCCGCGGCGGCATCCCGGAGCAGCATCACGGTGGCTGCCCGCCTGGGAGTGGCCGCCGTCAGTTCGCCTGCGGCGAGGGCCCGGATCCGGTCGGGCCATTCCGGTGGGTACCACTGACCATTGGACATGGCCGGAGGCTATCCGGAACCGCGCCGATGTTCGAGGGGCACGGTGATCCGTGCATGCCCTGTACACAGATGATCCCGCCCGGTCGTGACGACCGGACGGGATCCTCGCGGAACCGGGACGGAGCCCCGGCAGCGGTACGACTTCGGCTCAGGCTCCGGTCAGCTCGACCTGGACCTCGACCTCGACCGGCGCGTCCAGCGGCAGCACCGCGACACCGACGGCACTGCGGGCGTGCACGCCCTTGTCACCGAGCACCGCGCCGAGCAGTTCGCTCGCGCCGTTGATCACGGCGGGCTGGCCGGTGAAGTCCGTGGCCGAGGCGACGAAGCCGACGACCTTCACGACGCGGGCGATCCGGTCCAGGTCGCCCGCGACCGACTTCACGGCGGCCAGCGCGTTGAGCGCGCAGGTCTTCGCCAGCTCCTTCGCCTCGTCGGGCGTGACCTCCGCGCCGACCTTGCCGGTGACGGCGAGCTTGCCGTCCACCATCGGCAGCTGGCCCGAGGTGTACACGTACACCCCGGACTGCACGGCCGGCTGGTACGCGGCGAGCGGCGGCACGACGTCCGGCAGGGCCAGCCCGAGTTCGGCGAGCTTCGCCTCGACGGCGCCCGCCACTACGACTTCTCCCGCTTCAGGTAGGCCACGAGCTGCTCGGGGTTGTTCGGGCCGGGAACGACCTGGACCAGCTCCCAGCCGTCCTCGCCCCAGGTGTCCAGAATCTGCTTGGTCGCGTGCACGAGAAGGGGCACGGTCGCGTATTCCCACTTGGTCATGGCCCGACTGTAATGCCTGCGCAATCCCCGGGACGCGCAGCCTCGTGCGTAGCCTGCGGCGCGACTGGTTAGGCTCGAATACGTGAGCAGGTTCCAGGTCGTCAGCGGCAAGGGCGGTACCGGTAAGACCACGGTCGCCGCCGCCCTCGCGCTCGCCCTCGCGACCGAGGGCAGGCGCACCCTCCTCGTCGAGGTCGAGGGCAGACAGGGCATCGCCCAGCTCTTCGAGGCGGATTCCCTCCCCTACGAGGAGCGCAAGATCGCCGTCGCGCCGGGCGGCGGCGAGGTGTACGCCCTCGCGATCGATGCCGAGCGCGCCCTCCTCGACTACCTCCAGATGTTCTACAAGCTCGGCAGCGCGGGCCGGGCACTCAAGAAGCTCGGCGCGATCGACTTCGCCACCACCATCGCGCCCGGTGTCCGGGACGTGCTGCTGACGGGCAAGGCGTGCGAGGCGGTGCGCCGCAAGGACAAGCGGAACCGATTCGTCTACGACTACGTGATCATGGACGCCCCGCCGACCGGCCGGATCACCCGCTTCCTCAACGTGAACGACGAGGTGGCGGGGCTGGCCCGGATCGGCCCGATACACAATCAAGCGCAGGCCGTGATGCGGGTGCTGAAGTCCCCGGAGACCGCGGTGCACCTGGTGACCCTGCTGGAGGAGATGCCGGTCCAGGAGACCGCGGACGGCATCGCGGAGCTGCAGGCCGCCGAACTGCCGGTGGGCCGGGTCATCGTGAACATGGTGCGCCCGCACCTGCTGGACGAGGACGCGCTGCGCACCGCTGCGGGCGGCCGGCGCAAGGAGATCGCAAAGACGCTCACCCGGGCGGGAGTGACGGGCTCCGCAGGGCTCGTACGTCCCCTGGTCGCACAGGCGGCCGAGCATGCCCAGCGGGTGGAGCTGGAGCGTGAGCAGCGCGCCGTACTCGCGGAGCTCGGACTGCCGGGGTACGAGCTCCCGCTGATCGGCGAGGGCGTGGACCCGGCCGGGCTGTACGAGCTGGCGATGGAGCTGCGCAAGCAGGGCGCGGGCGAAGGGGCGGCGGAACAAGGGGTGGGTTCATGACAGCGGCCGCGGACACCGGCAGGACCACAGGCGCAGACACCGGAACAGGCGCGGAAACCGACACCGGAGCGGACGCGGGTACGGCCACGGCCCCCGCCCTGGACACCGATGCCCTGCTCGACGACCCGGACATCCGGATCGTCGTGTGCTGCGGCTCGGGCGGCGTCGGCAAGACGACGACCGCGGCGGCCCTCGGCGTACGCGCGGCCGAGCGCGGTCGCAAGGTCGTCGTCCTCACCATCGACCCGGCGCGCAGGCTCGCCCAGTCCATGGGCATCGACTCCCTGGACAACATCCCCCGCCGGGTGAAGGGCGTCGGGACGCAGGGCGCCGGCGAACTGCACGCCATGATGCTCGACATGAAGCGGACCTTCGACGAGATCGTCGAGGCGCACGCGGACGGGGAGCGGGCCCGCGCGATCCTGGAGAACCCCTTCTACCAGTCCCTGTCGGCCGGTTTCGCGGGCACGCAGGAGTACATGGCGATGGAGAAGCTCGGTCAGCTGCGGGCGCGCGACGAGTGGGACCTGATCGTCGTCGACACCCCGCCGTCGCGGTCCGCACTGGATTTCCTGGACGCCCCGAAGCGGCTGGGCTCGTTCCTGGACGGGAAGTTCATCAAGCTGTTGATGGCCCCGGCCAAAATGGGCGGCCGGGCCGGAATGAAGTTCCTCAACGTGGGCATGTCGATGATGACCGGGACCCTGGGCAAGCTGCTCGGCGGCCAGTTCCTGCGTGATGTGCAGACCTTCGTCGCCGCGATGGACACCATGTTCGGCGGGTTCCGCACCCGCGCCGATGCCACGTACAAGCTCCTCCAGGCACCCGGCACGGCGTTTCTCGTCGTCGCGACACCGGAGCGGGACGCGCTCCGCGAAGCGGCGTATTTCGTGGAGCGGCTGGCCGCGGAGGACATGCCGCTGGCCGGTCTGGTGCTCAACCGGGTCCACGGCAGTGACGCCGCCCGGCTCTCCGCCGAGCGCGCGCTGGCCGCCGCAGAAAATCTTGATTCCGACGGCATTGTGGATCAGGGCGCCGGGAAGGCTGGACTTCGTGAGCCCGCCGAATCCCCCGCGGCCGGTTCCGCACAGACCCCGGACCCCGCAGGAGCCGCCACCCCCGAACCGTCCGAGCATGCCTCGGAGCACGAGCCCGCCGGCATCCCGGACGTCGATGCCGACGCCCGTACGGACGCCGTAACCACAGACACCTCACCCGCAGACGCCCCGACCACAGACATCGTGACCGTCGAACAGCTGACGGCAGGTCTGTTGCGCCTCCATGCCGAACGGATGCAGGTGGTCGCGCGCGAAAAGCGCACACGCGACCGCTTCACCGCGCTGCATCCCGAGGTGGCCGTGACCGCGGTGGCCGCGCTGCCCGGAGATGTTCACGACCTCGCGGGGCTGCGAGCCATCGGGGACCGGCTCGCGACCGGTTCCGCCTCGGCCGGAGCTGCGTAGTCACCCCGTCGTCCGTCCTGCCGCCCGGGGCTACCCCACGGCGGCGAACGTCTCGTGCAGTTCGTCGTCCTCCAGCCCGATCGCCACGGGCAGGATGCCCGTGGACCGCTCGTACTCGCTGCGTGCGGTCTCCAGCAGCCGGCGCCAGGACGTGACCGTCGGGCGCCGACGCAGCAATGCGCGGCGCTCCCGCTCGGTCATTCCGCCCCACACGCCGAATTCGACGCGATTGTCCAGCGCATCGGCCAGGCACTCGGTCCGCACCGGACATCCGGTGCACACCGCCTTGGCTCTGTTCTGCGCTGCCCCTTGTACGAACAGTTCATCCGGATCGGTAGTGCGGCAGGCTGCCTGCGCACTCCAGTCGGTTACCCAGCCCATCCCGGCGCCGTCCTCTCCCGAATCGAGGCTCCCCCACGGCGGTAGCGGCATATTCACCGCTGCCAGTTGAGGACGTTACGGAAGGTGGCGACAGCACAACACCCCCTTCGGGCCCAATCTTGAATGGCCCGAACGGACTATGCGTATGCGGCAGATCACCCAGGGGAGTGATGCAAGGACATGCGCGACTATCCCGGCAGAATCGGGACAGATCACCTGAGTCACAACGGACGTTCGATGACACACGAGGCGATTTCGGGAGCGCCTGAACTCGTGGCCGTGCAGTGCAGGGGGGTTGATACGGAACCGGACTGCTGTGACAGTTGAGAGCAGCTTAGGCCAAGGCATATACGTGTGTCCGGCGAATGAGAACGTAGGCTGCCCCCATGCCAAAGAAGCGCTCGGGCGGGGGTCTCACGACGACCCAGCAGGCCGCCAAGTTCCTCGGTGTCGCCGCACTCTCCGGAGTGGTCCTGGCGGGCATCGCGCTGCCGGCCGCCGGAGCACTGGGTCTCGCCGCCAAGGGAACGGTCGACGGGTTCGACGAGATCCCGGCCAATCTGAAGACTCCGCCGCTGAGTCAGCGCACCACGATCCTGGACAACCAGGGCGGCCAGATCGCCACGGTGTACTCGCGGGACCGCACCGTGGTGCCGCTGACGAAGATCTCCCCGTACATGCAGAAGGCGATCATCGCGATCGAGGACGCCCGCTTCTACGAGCACGGCGCGGTCGACCTCAAGGGCATCCTGCGTGCGATGAACCGCAACGTACAGGCGGGCGGGACCGCGCAGGGCGCGTCGACCCTCACCCAGCAGTACGTGAAGAACGTCTTCGTCGAGGAGGCCGGCGACGACCCGACCAAGGTCGCCCAGGCCACGCAGCAGACGCTCGGCCGCAAGGTCCAGGAGCTGAAGTACGCGATCCAGGTCGAGGAAGAACTCGGCAAGAAGAAGATCCTGGAGAACTACCTCAACATCACCTTCTTCGGGCAGCAGGCGTACGGCGTCGAGGCGGCCTCCCAGCGGTACTTCTCCAAGTCGGCGAAGGACCTGAAGCTGGAGGAGGCGGCGATGCTGGCCGGCATCGTGCAGTCGCCCAGCCGCTACGACCCCGTCAACGACACGGAGGAGGCGACCAAGCGTCGCAACACCGTGATCCAGCGGATGGCCGATGTCGGGGACATCGCGCAGGAGGAAGCCGACAAGGCCAAGGCGACCCCGATCAAGCTGAAGGTGAAGCGGCCGAAGAACGGCTGCATCACCGCGGTCAGCGGATCGGGCTTCTTCTGCGACTACGTCCACCAGATCGTCACGAGCGACCCGGCCTTCGGCAAGACCTCGAAGGACCGGGCCAAGCTCTGGGCCACCGGCGGACTGACCATCAAGACGACCCTGGACCCGCGTTCCCAGGCCTCCTCCAACGAAGCGGCGACCTCACGGGTCAACGAGACCGACAAGGTCGCGGCCTCGGTCGTCCAGGTCCAGCCCGGCACCGGTCAGATCCTGGCGATGGCGCAGTCCCGCCCCTACGGGCTGGACGCGTCCAAGCACCAGACCATGATGAACCTCTCCGTCGACCACAAGATGGGCGGCACCAACTTCGGCTTCCAGGTCGGATCGACCTTCAAGCCGATCACGGCGGCTGCCGCGCTGGAGAAGGGGATCAGCCCGGCCCAGAGCTTCACCACGGACCGCCGGATCACCTTGCCCGCCGACGCCTTCCGCACCTGCGAGAACCAGCCCGCGGACACCGTCCCGTGGGAGGTGGAGAACGAGCTCGAGTCGGAGAAGGGCACCTTCGACATGACCGGCGCGCTCGCCAAGTCGGTCAACACCTACTTCGCGAAGCTCGAGGAGCAGGCCGGCCTCTGCGAGACGCTCACGATGGCCAAGAAGGTCGGCTACATCCGCGGCGACAACAAGCCTCTGCGGCAGGCCCCGTCCACCACGCTCGGCGGCCAGGAGTCGACGCCGCTGGCGATGGCCGCGCTGTACGCCACCTTCGCCAACCGCGGCAGTTACTGCACCCCGGTCGCCATCCTGTCGGTGACCAAGCCGGACGGAAAGCAGATCGAGGTACCGAAGACGACGTGCAGCAGCGCCATGAGCGAGCACACGGCCGACACCATCAACCAGATGCTCAAGGGCGTGGTCGAGGACGGCACCGGAAAGGCCGCCGGTCTCAGCGACCGTGACAACGCGGGCAAGACCG
This sequence comes from Streptomyces sp. NPDC087901, assembly GCF_044742205.1. NCBI lineage: Bacteria > Bacillati > Actinomycetota > Actinomycetes > Kitasatosporales > Streptomycetaceae > Streptomyces > Streptomyces sp. NPDC087901. Next base: position 623,804 of record NZ_JBIUUC010000004.1, on the reverse strand, counting down.
GTACGAGCGACGAACGCAAGAACGCCTGGTTCGTCGGCTACACGCCGAACCTGTCCACAGCGGTGTGGGTCGGCAACGACGGCGCCCGGCAGGACCCGATGAGCAACATCACCATCGGCGGCCAGTACTACGAGGACGTCTGCGGTGGCTGTCTGCCCGGCCCGATCTGGCGGACGGCGATGACCGGTTCCCTGAACGCCTCCGAAACCCCGGCCTTCACCGCGGTCGACGTACCGCGGGCGAAGCCCAAGGAGGACAAGGACAAGAACAAGGACAAGAACAAGCCGGGCCAGGGCGACAACAAGCCCGGCGGCGACACGCCGTTCCCCGGCATCAGCATTTCGCCGGACCTGATCGGCGGAAACGACGGCAACGGCCGCGGTCAGAACGACGGCGGGACCAACGGCCCCTGAGCCGCCCGGTCCCTGCGTACGTCAGACATGAAGGTGGGGCGCCCCCCGGTCCGGGGGCGCCCCACCTTCATGTCCGCCTGCTGAACCACGCGGCCTCAGCCCGCGAGCAGCTTCTTCACCGTGGCGGCCACCCGGCCGCCCTCGGCACGGCCCGCGACCTTCGGGTTCACGATCTTCATGACGGTGCCCATGGCACGCGGTCCCTCGGCCCCGGCGGACTTCGCCTCATCGACGGCGGACGCCACGATCGCGGTCAGCTCGTCGTCGCTCAGCTGCTGCGGGAGGTAGGCGTCGAGCAGCTCGCCCTCCCTCTTCTCCCGCTCGGCCTGCTCGGCCCGGCCGCCCTTGGCGAAGGCCTCGGCCGCCTCGCGGCGCTTCTTGGCCTCCTTGGCGATCACCTTCTGCACCTCGTCGTCGGAGAGTTCGCGGGCCGTCTTGCCGCCGACCTCCTCCTTGGTGATCGCGGTGAGAGTCAGCCGGAGCGTCGACGAGGTCAGCTCGTCGCGCGCCTTCATGGCCGTGGTGAGGTCTTCCTTGAGCTTGGACTTGAGCGTGGTCATGGGGTGATTGTGGCAGGTGCGGGGTGCCCGCCGCCCGCCGGTTTTCCTGTGGACACGCACCGTCTGCGACGATGGGCGCATGCGCGCACGCTACGGAGTACCCCTGAAAATCACGGCGGTCACCGCCGCGGCCGGCGCCGCCGGTCTCGCCTACGCAGCCGGATTCGAGGCCCGGTCGTTCCGCCTGCGAAGGATCACCGTCCCGGTACTCCCCCACGGGGCACGCCCGTTGCGCGTCCTTCAGGTCTCCGACGTCCACATGGTCAGCGGCCAGCGCAAGAAGCGCGCCTGGCTGCAGTCCCTGGCCGGGCTGCGCCCGGACTTCGTGGTGAACACCGGCGACAACCTCTCCGACCCGGAGGCCGTACCGGAGCTGCTCGACGCACTCGGTCCGCTGATGGAGTTCCCGGGTGTGTACGTGTTCGGCTCCAACGACTACTACGGCCCCAAGCTCCGCAACCCCGCCCGCTACCTCTTCGAGAAGGCCGCGGGCAAGCACGGGCTCAACGGGAACACCCCCGCCGTCGGCGTCGTCCACAACCCGTGGGAACCGATGCGCGACGCCTTCGACGACGCGGGCTGGCTGAACCTTTCCAACGCTCGCGGCCGCCTCAAGCTCGACGGCCTGGAGCTGGCCTTCACCGGCCTCGACGACCCGCACATCCGGCGTGACCGCTACGCCGAGGTGTCGGGCGGCCCCGAGACGGGCGCCGACCTCTCCATCGGCGTGGTCCACGCCCCCTACCTGCGCTCACTCGACGCCTTCACCGCAGACGGCTACCCGCTGATCCTGGCCGGCCACACCCACGGCGGCCAGCTGTGCATCCCCTTCTACGGCGCCCTGGTCACCAACTGCGACCTGGACACGGACCGCGTGAAGGGCCTCTCCAGCCACACGGCCGAAGGCCACCGCGCCTACCTCCACGTCTCGGCCGGCTGCGGCACCAACCGCTACACCCCGGTCCGCTTCGCCTGCCCCCCGGAGGCGACTCTGCTGACCTTGACGGCGCGAGACGTGTGACAGACGGCGGCCGCCCGATCGGCAAAAAGCGGATTTCGTCTCCGGGCGCCGGTGGGCTAAAGTAATCGATGTCGCCGGGAGACCGGCGGCGATCGGGGTGTAGCGCAGCTTGGCAGCGCGCTTCGTTCGGGACGAAGAGGTCGTGGGTTCAAATCCCGCCACCCCGACAGCCGTAAGACCAGGTCAGGGGCCTGATCCACTTAGTGGGTCGGGCCCCTGACTCGTTCCTGGGGCCATCTTGGGAGCCGTTTGGGAGCCAACCTCGGAATCCGGCTCCCAGAAATCGGCGAGGGCGTTCCGGCAGTCCGGCAAACAGCCGTCGAGAGGCAAACCCGCCCCGTAGGCTCTGGGCACCCGGTGCACCGTCGCTGGGCGTACGAGGGGGCACCGTGGATCATCTCTTCACCGTCGCCGGCCAGACGGCCACGCCGATATCGCGCACTGGGCTAGCCGCGGAAAGTCTTCTTGAGCGGCAGCACCTTCAGGAGTGGGTGATCGCCCATCCGCAGGTGCTCGGGGAGTCGGTGCTCGTGGTCACCGCGGAGTACGACCGGTGGGCCGACACGGACGGAGTGCCGACGCGCGACCGGTTGGACGTTCTAGGGCTGGACGCGACCGGCCGCCTCGTCGTGGTCGAGCTGAAGCGAGGGACGGCCGACCGGGACGTGCACCTCCAGGCGATCACCTACGCCGCTCTGGTGTCCCGGTTCGACCTCGGCACCCTGGCCCAGGCGCACCGCGACTTCCTGTCGCGCAGGGGGCAGGACCTCGACATCGACGCGTGCAAGCAGCGCCTGCTCGACCACGTGGACGGGGAGTGGAGCCCGGAGCTGCTCCAGCGCCCCCGCCAAGTGATCATCGCCGCCGACTTCCCCAAGCAGGTCACCCACTCCGTGGTCTGGCTGTCGGAGATGAGCCTCGACATCGACCTCATCCAGGTGGGCCTGTGGAAGGTGGAGGGCCACCTCGTCGCCGGCTTCACGAAGGTCTATCCGACCCCGGAGGTGGAGGAGTTCACGCTCGCACCGGCTCGGGTCGAAGGCGAGGCGGCGGCCAAGAAGCTGCAGGAACGCTCACGCTCGCGCAACGCCGTCCACGTACTCGTCGGTGCGGGCCTGCTGCCCGACGGCACCAGGCTGCGGCTGACGCCGCGCCACGGTGCACCGGAATCCATCCGCAACGCCATCCTTGCCTGGGTGGAGGAGGACATCAGCCGAGCGACGGCCACCTGGACCAATAACACGTCCAAGCCACTCCGCTGGGACGCCGATGGCGCGTCATACTCTCCGACCGGACTGGCCAACCACATCTTCACGAGCGTGACGGACCGCACCGCCGACGGCATACAGGGGACGACGTGGTGGGACGTCGATACAGACCATGTACCCGCGGACGTCGACCCCGAGGAATGGGCCGCGTTGGCGGGGATCGATCTCACAGGTCTGGCCAGGCAGCTCAACGGGACCCGCAAGGACTGGACGGGGTTGCATATCCTGCTAGGCGCCGTCCCCGCCGGACGGTGGACCACCTACGGAGACGTAGCGGCGGTGATCGGCAGCCATGCCGTCCCGGTCGGCACCCATCTGGCCGCCTGCGGCCAATGCCCCAACCCCTGGCGCGTCCTCAATGCAGCAGGACGCGTCAGCCAAGGCTTCCAGTGGCCCGATCAGACGCGCACGGACACCCCTGCAGACGTCCTGATCGCCGAAGGAGTCCGATTCGACGGGGACTCCGCCGATCCGGAAACGCGCCTGCGTCGGGACGCTCTCCGGCAACTGCTCGACGGCTGAGAAGGTCTCCTCCGGGCTGAAGCACTGTGAGCACCGCACAGTGCCGATCGCGATGACAATCTAGGGCCCGGTCACAGTCTTCGCAGCTCAACGCCTATGCCGGGGGGCTTCAGGCGCATTGGGCACGTGACTGCTCGTGTAAGTGGATCGCGTCCCAGACGGCTGCCTAGATACCGGCTCCGATGATTGCCAGTACCGCTCCGGCCGCAGCGAGCCAAAGGCCCAGCGCCTCCTGGGCCAAGCCATCAGCCATGGCCGTGTCGATGAATTTGCGGAGCTTGTCTGCCTCCTCATTCACGGTCCCGCCCAGGTGGCTGACCTCAGCGCGGCGCTCCCGGCCTTCTGTGGCTACGCTCTCCCTGATGCGGCCCGCCTCCTCCTGAAGCCAGATCACCCGTTCTACGAGGAACTGCTCGCGCTGCGCAGCGGTGGCGTCCGGCGCCGGTGCTGCCACCATGGTCGCATTGAAGGCCGCCCCGGATGCATCCGCCGAGATGACCATCGTGGCGGTTCCTGCGACAGGCGGCAGAGGCTTGAAGATGCGACGCAGGGCACCGAACCACTCCTTCATCTGGCGCCATACCCCGAGTCGTTCCGGCGCATGTTGCACCCTGGTTCTGCGGACGCCGAAGCCCGCGACTGCCAGGCCGACGAGCTGGAGGCACCCGCCGATGACTGTGAGGACAGTGCCAGCGGTCATAGGCAGACGGTAGGGGTAGAGCAGCCGTTCACGCGGCAGACACGGCTCAAGGGCAGCTGGGAAGGCGAACCGGGGCCGCCGCCGGGTGTACAGGGTGCGGCGCGAACGCCGGTTGATACATCAGTGTCAGATCGTGGAGCGTCGCACGCGCGACGCTGCGATACCGCTCTCGACGAGCCGTACGAACGGCTGTTCACTGACGACAGCTGCGAGGGGGCGGCAGCACCCACCGACTTGGTTTCGCCCAGCCGCATCAGGCGTCGGCTCCGCCGAAGCGCGCACGATAGGACTCCAGGTCCTCCTCCGAGATCTTCGCGAAGAGCACCGGCGGCATGGTGAAGGCTGTACCGGCCGGGACAGCGTCCAGGGACTTGGCCTGCTCGGCGGTCACCCAGGTCCCGGTGTCGCTCTCCAGGGCGAAGGCACCGCGCATAGCAGCGGCCGAGGCGGGGATGAACGGCTCGGAGACGATCGCGTAGAGGTGGATCAGGTTCATCGCCGTACGCAGGGTCAGGGCCGCACCCTCCGGGTCGGTCTTGATCTCCAGCCAGGGGGCCTTCTCCTCCAGGTAGGCGTTGCCCGCCGACCACAGGGCCCGCAGCGCCGCCCCGGCCTTGCGGTACTGGAGGGCCTCCATGTGCTCCTCGTATTCGGCCAGCAGCCGCGCGATCTCCTCGCCCAGCCGTGCCTCCGCCTCGCCGGCCGCATTGCCTGCAGGGACGTCGTCCCCGAAGCGCTTGCGGGAGAAGGACAGCACGCGGTTGACGAAGTTGCCGAGCGTGTCGGCGAGGTCCTTGTTGACCGTGGCGGCGAAGTGCTCCCAGGTGAAGGAGGAGTCGTCGGACTCGGGGGCGTTGGCGATCAGGAAGTAGCGCCAGTAGTCCGCCGGCAGTGTCTCCAGCGCGGCGTCGGTGAAGATGCCCCGCTGCTGCGAGGTGGAGAACTTGCCGCCGTAGTACGTCAGCCAGTTGAAGCCCTTGACGACGTCGACCTTTTTCCACGGCTCGCGGACACCGAGCTCCGTGGCCGGGAACATCACCGTGTGGAACGGGACGTTGTCCTTGGCCATGAACTGGGTGTAGCGGACGGAGTCGTCGACCTCGTACCACCACGACTTCCAGTCACGGGTCTCGCCGTCCGGAGCGGCGTCCGACCATTCCTTCGTCGCGCCGATGTACTCGATCGGAGCGTCGAACCAGACGTAGAAGACCTTGCCCTCGGCGGCGAGCCCCGGCCACGTGTCGGCCGGAACCGGGACGCCCCAGTCCAGGTCACGGGTGATGGCCCGGTCGTGGAGGCCCTCGGTCAGCCATTTGCGGGCGATGGAGGAGGACAGCTGCGGCCACCGCTCCTCGTGGAGCGCGACCCACGCCTCGACCTCGTGCTGGAGCTTCGACTGGAGCAGGAACAGGTGCGTGGTCTCGCGGACCTCCAGCTCCGTGGAGCCGCTGATCGCCGAGCGGGGGTTCAGCAGGTCGGTCGGGTCGAGGACGCGGGTGCAGTTCTCGCACTGGTCACCGCGGGCCTTGTCGTAGCCGCAGTGCGGGCAGGTGCCCTCGACGTACCGGTCCGGCAGGAAGCGGCCGTCGACCGGCGAGTACACCTGCCGGATCGCCCGTTCCTCGATGAAGCCGTTCTTGTGCAGCTGGCGCGCGAAGTGCTGCGTGATCTCGACGTTCTGCTGTGAAGAGCTGCGTCCGAAGTGGTCGAAGGCCAGCTGGAAGCCGTCGTACACGGCCTTCTGCGCGTCGTGAGCCTGCGCGCAGAACTCCGCCACCGACAGTCCGGCCGCCTTGGCCGCCAGCTCGGCCGGTGTCCCGTGCTCGTCGGTGGCGCAGATGTACAGGACGTCGTGACCGCGCTGGCGGAGGTACCGGGAGTACACATCCGCCGGAAGCATCGACCCGACCATGTTGCCCAGGTGCTTGATCCCGTTGATGTAGGGAAGCGCGCTGGTTACCAGGTGTCGAGCCATCCTCGGATGCTCCATTTCGTACGGCGCCGGTGACAGTGCCACGGCGGGCCCAGGTCGGGAGGGTGCAGCGGATGCGACCGCTCAGGTCGCCCCGGTCACGCGTAGTGAGGTTGGCGCTGCAAGCCGTCGCAATCTTATGGCACCCGAGCGCTACCCCGGCGAGCCGATTTATCCATCGGACGAGCCTGTGCGAGAACGCGCTCGGCCGTCCGAGACAGGCGCCCAAGCGAGACTCGGACGGCCGAGGCGGTCCTCGTATTAGGGGCCCGTATGTCCGTGGTTGCGCACTCCTTGTCTCACCCGAGGCCGAAGGGTGATTCATACGATCCAAGACCCCTCTCCCAGCAGGGCCACGCACTCCGGACCGGCGTCACCCTGCGAACAGCGAAGTCCAGGTGCCTCTCACCGCCCAGGCTTCGCCTCGGCCTGTGCTACCTCCGTGCACGCAGGAGGGCGTCGAGCACGTGCACGGGCGACGTGGGACACATCGCCAGGCGGGCAGCGAGTGCTGTCTCCCACTGCTCGGTCAGGCCGAGCATGAGGCGCTTGCGCATGCCAGGGGTGACATGGGCATAGCGCGCCGAGACGGAGCCGTCGATGTGTCCCATGCGCTGGTCCATGAGGACCTTCTCGGTGCCGAGGTCCTCCATCACGGTCCTATGGGCGTGGCGCAGTCCGTGAGGCGTGAGGCCCTTGGCGATCGGGAGCCAGCAGGCGTCAGCTCGTTGGCCGGCGCCCCGCCCTCGCGCGGGGACTCCTGGCCACGGCTCGCCGAGTAGCGGCACGGGTCGTGCCTCCTGCGGGGCCTTCTTCGGGTACCAGCCCGATACCGCCGGGGTGAACAGCCACGTCGCGAAACCGTTCCTGCGCCAGTGGGCCGCAGGCTCCACCACCGCGCCGCCTCGTACGAACCCGAGGTCCGTGATGGCCTCCTCCACCCGCATTCGCGTCGCCTCAGCGACGCGATCGGGATGGTTGAGGACGTTGGACACCGTCCCCGTGGAGACTTCGGCACGGCGTGCGACGTCGACGAGTTTCGCACCGTGGTGACCGCCCGTACGAGCCGTGCCCTGCCCGCGGAAGATGTAGGTCCTACCGTGGCAGGGGCAGGGCATCGGCTTCGTGCGGGCGATGTGATTGGCGACCAGGGCGGACAGCCAGTCCATCGAGTCGAGGGTGCGATAGCTGTCGTCCTTGGGCGGGCAGCGCACCATCTCGCCCGAGTCCAGTTCGTACAGCTGCCATTCGACACGGACGGAGCCAGGCCGAGCGAACTCGGTCTCCAGGCCGACTATTTCACCCCAGCGCATGCCGGTATATCCCTTGAGGACGACGGCGACGAACTCGTCATCTCGGCCGGACAGCAGTGCTGCTCGTTCGGCGATCAACAGGATGCCGAGCGGATCGGTGACGACCTTCTCCGGGCCTCGGTCACGGGAGCGGCCCGCGCGCTTGCCCCGCCCACGCCGCCTCGTCGCCGGGTTCGACGTGATCAGTCCTTCGTCGATCGCGTCCTCGTAGATCAGGTGGAACGTCGAGCGCCAGGTCTTGACGCTGGAAGCCGCGTACAGGGCCCTTTCCTTCTTCTCCCACCGGTCGACGTCCGAGCGCAGGATGCCGGCGAGGGCTTGGTCCCCGAAGTCGGGAAGCAGGTGCTCCTCGATGTGGCGCTTGTAGTTCTGCATCGTCGATGCGGCCAGGTCCTGGGCCTCGTACCAGCGGCTCGCGTACTCGCCGAACGTCTCCTGCCCAAGTGCCGGGTCACGCCAGTCGCCGCGCCGGTACTTGTTCTCGGCCTCGCTCGCGGCGCGCTGAGCCTCGCCCTTGGTGGCGAACTTGATCGCCTTGCCCTGCTCGTCGACGACCGTGAGGTGCTTCCCAGGTGCGGTCTTGTACCGGCCACGCCAGTAGTTCGCGCGCTTCTCCGCGAAACCCACGCTCCTCCTCTCCCTTGGTACGCGGTCGTGTCAGACGACGGTGCTGAACTGGCTCTGCCTAGCGCGGGCCGGAGGCCGCGCCCGCAGACGGGTTGTGGGCGCGGCACGCTGGGGCGTGTCCGCCTGCTGGGCGTCGGCCTTGGCGACGGTCCGAGCTGTGACGGGCTGGTGCGCCCGTGCGGGCCGTTCCTCATGGAGGCGGATGATCTCTGCGAGGTGTTCTGCGGTGAAGCGGTACGCGCGGCCGACCCGAGTGAAGGGGATCAGCCGCCGGCGGGCCCTGTCCTTGACCCACCAGGCAGAGCAGCCGAGAACAGCAGCGATGTCCTCGGGACGGTAGAGGCGGGGCGGCGCTACGCCGGTGCCTGACTGCTCAGCCATGCGAGATCGCCTCCTTCGCGGTACGGAGGCGGAACGGCAACGGGGCAGGGGGAATGGCCTCTCGGCGCAAGGAGGTTCCTTCTCTGGCGCGGCCGTGCGGAGACGGGTACGCCGGTCTTGGTGTTTCAGGTACGGGCGAGGTGGTGCGCGTAGCGGCTGCCGGGTGTTGGCCCACCCGGGGAGCGCTGTTGGGGCTCGTTCGGCTAACTCGTCTCGGCGAGCAGGGCGAGCGGGGAGAGGCCGAGAGCGGCTGCGATGGCGACGAGGTCGTCGACATCGCAGCGGCGCTGTCTGCATTCGATGCGGGACAGCATCGTGATGGTCATGGGCCGGCCGAGCGCGGTGACACGTTCGGCCAGCTGGCGCTGGGCGAATCCGCGCGCTGTGCGGGCACGGGTAATGGCGCGGGCGGTCAGCACGCCGGCCGGACCAATTCCCAAAGGGCTCTCAGGCATGGGTCAGTTGTAGCTCTGCATTGCCGGTTTGGGTAACCGGCGATGTGCTGCTATGTTCCGCATCTTTTTTGTCAGATCTGGTCCCCAGACTCCTTGCGAGCGGCGCAACATAGACCGGAATTGGCGGATGACCAAATCACCTGCTGCCCTCATGCTGGTAGCACCTACGTGGCCTCGACGTGGGCATCTTGCATCGCGCGCTCACCAGCGCCGCCCACGGATTCGCTTGCCAACTGCCCGATTTATGCAACTTCTTGGTCAACCGGCGATTCGGGTCTACCGTTTTAAGGAAGCCGCGCACGACACGTTCGCCGAGAGCTGTTTGCTTTCCCGGCGGAATGCTGGACTTGTGCGGGGAAGATGTGGCTGTCTTGGCCATGCGCCCGGAAACCCCTGCGGTTCCGAGCACATGAAAAAGCCCCCGGCGGGCCAACGCCGGGGGCCAAGAAGTCCCTACCGATATCGCCCGTACCTGAACGATCAAGACGGTGGCGGTCATAACGCCACCGGGTGAGGAACTGTGCATGCCCCAACAAGCTACTGCCTTCGTGGCCGTAGTCGCATCCCCGTCGCCGAACTCGCCTGCTCGGCCCACGAAGGCGGGGCGATAGACATGGCGCGGATACGCACCATCAAGCCGGAAGCCTTCATCTCCGAGTCGCTGGCCGCGGTGAGCGTCCATGCCGAGCGGACCTTCTTCGGCCTGCTTACGCAGGCGGACGACCACGGCCGCTTCCGCGACCAGTCCGCTGTCATCGCCGGCGCCCTGTGGTCCCTGCGCCCCGAGCACGGCCCGCTGGAGGTCGAGGACGACCTCACGCAGCTCGACAGTGCGGGTCTGATCTGCCGGTACGAAGGCGACGACGGCAAGCGGTACCTGCACATCGTCACCTGGGCCCGTCACCAGAAGATCAACCGACCCAGCGGCAGCCGCTGCCCGGCCTGCCCGCGCCACCAGGGCAGCCGGTCGGACGAGGCGGCCTCGCCTGTTCACGGAGCCCTCCATGAACAGGCCGTGAGCCCTCACGGTGGACGCCCTGATGCGTCACGCGGATGCAGCGAGCCCTCCGTGAACCGGAAAACCGCAGGTCAGAGCAACTTCAGTGAGCCCTCACCACAACGCTGGGAGACTGCGGTGAGGACTCAGGGTCCGGATCTAGGACCTAGGATCCTGGATCTAGGATCACCTCCGGTGGGGAGCGCAAGCACCCCCACGCCCCCTGCCGTCTCGGGTTCGGTCTCGGCCAAGGACCTGGTCGCCGAGCACGTCGCCGCATGCCAACACCGCCCACCCAGCGACGTCCTCGGCCGCCTCGGCAAGGTGGTCAGCAAACTGCTCGGCGAGGGGTTGTCCCCCGACCACATCAGGGCCGGGATGGACCGCATGCGTACCAAGGGGCTGTCCGCTGGGCTGCTGCCGAGCCTGGTCGACGAGGCGATGAACGCTCCACGGGCAGCTGCCGCCCCGCACCGAGCATGGACCAACCCGGCGCCCGCTGACGTCGAGGCGGCCTACGGGGGTCAGTTGTGACCACAGCAACCACCAGCCGGGAGCCGCAGCGCATGAACACCCTCGCCGCCCGCCTCGGCACGATCCTCGCCGAACGGGGCATCGATCCAACTACGTCACCTTCCGAGGCTCCTTCGGAACGGGTGACCGCCCTGGAACTGGCCGCGGCCCGCATCCCGCCCCGTTACCGCCACGCGCTCGCCGGCCACCAGCAGGTTGCCGCCTGGGTCGATGAGGTGACCCTTGCCGCACGGCCCGGCCCGAGTGGCACCCGGGGTATCGCACTCGGACCGTCCCTGCTGATCGCCGGGCCCACCGGCACCGGCAAGACGCACCAGGCGTACGGCGCGGTGCGCTCGCTGCTGACCGCCGGGGTACGGCTGCGGTGGGAGGCGGCCACCACAGCCGACCTGTACGCCCGCTTGCGCCCACGCCCCGGCCATGACGCCGAGCGCGACCTCGCCACCCTCAGCACCTGCCCACTGCTGATCCTGGACGACCTCGGCGCAGCCAAGCAGTCGGAGTGGACCGAGGAGATCACGTACCGGCTGATCAACCGCCGCTACACCGACCTGCTCCCCACCCTCCTCACGACCAATCTGCCGACCGCCGCGCTCCGCGACGCCGTCGGCGACCGAGTCGCCTCCCGTCTCGCCGAGATGACCACCACCGTCGTCCTCACCGGCGCCGACCGCAGACGCCAGCTCTCCGCCTGACCGCACGGCGCCGCCCCGCACCAGCTCACCTTCACCACACCGCCCGTCCGCGCCCACGCCTGCCCACACGGCGCGGCGGGCCCTTTGGAGACCCCTGCATGACGGAACTTGCCATGCCCGCACTCGGGCACTGGAACGCGATATCTATCGCGCTCGCCGCTCTCCTGGCCACCTGCACAGGGCTGCTGGTCAGCTGGCTGATCCACCGACGCGCTCCCCGAAACCACGCCAAGCGACAGCCCGGAACGCCCGCGATCAGGGTCGCCGCACTGGCCGCGGTCGGATGTACCGCCTACAGCGCCGACACCAGTTGGCGGTTCGCCGCCGACTACCTCGGCATGAGCGGCACCATCGAGCGCGCCGCGATGTTCGCCGCCGCGGAACTCGCCCTCTTCGCCACGGCCCTGCTGGCGCGGCAGAACCTGCACGGCCCCAAGCAAGCACCCGGCCTGCCCGGTGTCCTGACCTGGGTGATCACCGCTGTGCAGGTGATCCCCGCGTACGCCGAGTCAGGTGTGGTCGGCGGCACGGTGCGGGCCTTCGTGGGACCGGTCATGGCCGCACTGCTGTGGCATCAGGCCATGGGCATCGAACTACGCATCCGCACGCCCGAGGCGGCCTCCCACAGCGTCCTCGCCCGGATAGGTCGCGAAGTACGCGAACGCGGCCTATCGCGCCTGGGGGTCGCCCAACACGATCGTGACGCCGCTCAGATCAGCCGCGACCGTGCCACCCGCAGGGCCGTCGCCCTGGCCGCGCACCTTGCGGAGCGAACCCCGAAGCAGCGCGCCGGCTGGCGAGACCGGCGAACCGCGCGACGGCTTTCCCGCGCCGTCGCCCAAGCATCTGTGGGAATCGACCAGCGCCAGCGCGACGTGCTGCTGCACCAGCTTGCCGTCCGCCGTCACGCGACAGCGCTGGCCACGATCGAACTGCCATCGCCTTGGAACGCCTTCACTCCGAACGAAGGCGCCATGCGCCACGTCGAGACGACTCCGCGGCGCAGCCGATCGGGTGCAGGTTTCGACTTGACGAGCGAGGAAGCCGGGGAGCACGCCGACTCCCACCGTCGTCTTGAGTCCCTGCCTCCTCGATCCGTGCAGAACCAACTTCCCCTGCACGATTCGGTCCCCACCCGCGAGACCACCGAGCCGTCCCACGAGGACGACGTCCCTGCGGCGCAACGCTACGGACGTCCTCCCGGCGCCGAGATGGACGAACTCCTCGCGATCGGCCGCGCGGCCATCGCCATGCACGGAACAGCCACCCGCGCCGTGCTACGGAACGCCATCCGCGAGGCCGACCTCCCCATCTCCGAGGACCGGCTCACCGAACTCAAGGCCCTCCTGGCGGCAGAGCAGGGTTGCGAGACCGCCGTCCCCACGGGCTGACCGGATATCCGGTCAGCCCTGAACGCCGAACGGGGGCCGTGGGACCAGCACCCCGTCTGGTCCCACGGCCCCGCCCCATTCGCGCCGCTTGACCAGGCACTTACGGACCTCCCTCGCGACTCACCGCTCGAACCAGCGGGCGTTGGGGACGCTGCCCGTACGTCGATCTGGTCCGCTGCCCTCTCCCCTCAACCAGGAGCTGCTCTCCATGCAGGATTCGTGCACCCACAGCCCCGAGCATCAGAACGCGCCCCAAGCCACGCCAGCCCAAAGCGGAGCAAGTTGGAGGTTCGGACACTCCCCCGCAGGGGGAGCGTCCGAACCCGACCCCGCCCCAGGGGTGGCGGGGCCCGACCAGCGCCAGGGGGCGCCGGACGGGAGGGCTGCGACCGAGAGCGGTTCGCAGCCAAGTACGGCCGGCCACACGCGCCTGACCAAGGGGAAACCCCGCCCGCGCGACAAGAAGCAGCGCCCCGCCCACAGCGTCCGACTCAACGAACGCGAACGCACCCTCATCCAGGCCGGCGCCGATGCCGTCGGCATGAGCATCGCCGGATTCCTCGCCCACTCCGCGCTCGCCGCCGCACGCGACCAGACCCGCACCGCCGCCACCATCGCCGCCGACCACGACGTCCTCACCGAGCTCTTCGCCACCAGCCGCAAGCTCGGCTGGGCCGGCAGCAACCTCAACCAGATGGCCAAGACCCTCAACTCGGGCGGCGACATCGACGGCGCCCGCATCAAGGAAACCCTCACCAACGTCCGCCGCGCGGCCACCGCCACCAAGGCAGCCGTCGAGCGGATCAACAACCAGCAGACAGACGAGACCACTTGATCCCCAGCATCCACAAGCAAGGCAGCAGCACCCGCGGCCTGCTCAACTACCTCTACGGCAAGGGCACCCGCGAAGAGCACGTCGACCCGCACCTTGTCGCCTCCTTCGACTACATGGCGCCTGACCCCGGCCGCGACCCCTCCGCGACGAAGGAAGACCTCCAGCGGCTTCTCGACCAGCCACTGCACCTCCTCGACGAAGACCAGCGACCCGACCAGCACGTGTGGCACTGCTCCGTCCGCGCAGCACGCACCGACCGCATCCTGAGCGACGAGGAGTGGGGCCACATCGCCCGCCGCATCGTGGCAGCCACCGGCATCGACTCCGGCGGCCCAGACGACGCCGGGTGCCGGTGGGCCGCCGTCCGCCACGCCGACGACCACATCCACATCATCGCCACCCTCGTACGCGAGGACGGCCGCCGCCCCAACCACCACCGCTCCGGCCAACGCGCCCAGACCGAAGCCCGTCTCATCGAAGCCGACTACGACCTGCACCGCGTCACCCCCGGCGACGGCACCGCAGCCAAACGCCCCACCAGCGCCGAGCGCCACAAAGCCGAACGCCAAGGGCGAGAGCGCACGGTGCGGGAGGAGCTGCGCGAGACCGTGCGCGGCGCGTCGGCCGGCGCCGCCTCCACAGATGAGTTCTTCGACCGTCTGGCAGCCGACGGCCTTCTGATCCGCAAGCGGATCGCGCCCTCGGGCGACCTGCTCGGCTACAAGGTCGCACTGCCTGGTGACCTCAACAAGGACGACGAGCCGGTCTTCTACGCCGGCTCCACCCTCGCACCCGACCTGTCCTTGCCCCGTATCCGCGAACGCTGGTCCCTCCAAGCAGAGGCGGTCTCCGAGGGTTCCAGCGGCTCCGAGCCGGTGCAGCCCGCCCTGCCGCAGGTGACCCATCCCGCGTTCGCTCGGCGCCGGGCTGCGGCCGCCGGCTGGCAGGCCCTACTGATCATCGACCACGGGGACGACGGCATGGCGGCGGCACAGATCGCCGCAGCGGGTGAGGTCCTGGACGCGCTCGCCAAGACTTCTGCCGCGCACACCCGTGTGGAACTGCGGGAGGCGGCGTTCGTGTTCGAGCGGGCCGGCCGCTCCCATGTCCGCGCTGCACGCGGGCATGACCACGCTCTGCGGCAGGCCGCACACGATCTCGTCCACAGTGGCCCCGCACTCGGCCGCGGCGAAGACGGAGCCACCACGGCGATGGTCATCGACATGGCCATCTTCCTCGCCATCGCTGCGGCGAACTGGCACGCCAAAAGGCACCACAGCCAGCAGGCAGCCGCAGCCCAGCAAGCCGCCGAACACCTACGCACCGCCTACCAGGCTGCTGCGGCCCACCCCATCGCCGCCCTCCGCCAGCGAGGCCAGCGGATGGCACCGCGTATTCGAGAGCGGCAAGCCGATCTCCTGCACCAGGCACTGCCAGAGCTCGCCGAACGGATCCAGGCCGAGCCCGGCTGGCCCGCCCTGGCTGCCACCCTCACCGACGCCCGCCAAGCGGGCCACGCCCCCGGCGCACTGCTCGCCGACGCCGCCCGGCGACGCGAGCTCGGCAGCGCCGACTCCATCAGCGATGTCCTCGTCTGGCGCCTGCGCCGCAGCGCCCACCTGCCCGCAGCGGCACCCGAAAGCCTCCAGACCGCAGGCGCCCGAGACGGCCGGCACATCCCGACACCGGCCTCCGCCACACCGTCCGCGGCTCAGGCGTCGAACCACTCCAGCCGCAGGCACTGACCCGGGGAATCGGGCGCAACATAGCCGACGATCGCCGGTTAGCCCAACCGGCGATTTTCCAGACGCTTGATGCTCCCCATCCACTCCCACAAGGAGCGTCACACCCGTATGACCGCACCCTCATCCCGACCCGACATCATCGCCCTCCTCGCCGACGCGGACTTCAAGTACCGAGCCGACACCAACACGTGGAGCCATCGCGATGGACGGCCGTTCAGCAAGGAGGAACAGGCTCATGTCCTCACAGCGACGCGCAGCGAGTTCCTCGATTTTGACGCGCAGTTCAAGCGCTTCGTGAAGCACCGGCAGGCATGGGCTGACGCCCCGGAAGCACTGCAGCGCCTCCTCGCCCCGTTCATGCAGCAGCTCACCGTGAAGAACCTCGGCAACGCCCACGAGCTCATGAGCGAAGAGGACCGGACGGAGTTCAACCGCCTGCTCGGCCTCGTAGCCACACCCCCGCGCCCCTTCACCGCCAACACCTTCTGACGAAGGGCCGCGTCGTTGTTCGACCAGGGCGAGGAATCGGCCTGGCCGGCGTGTCTGCCAGCCTCAGCGATCGGAGCGACGAGAGATCAGATAGGCACCGTCGCTCAGCGGTGCCAACAAGTGGGGTATAGCCCCCAGTGCTGACACGGTTCCGCCCCAGCAACCACAGGTCCGCTACACACAAAACCTGCTAGAGCACCACAAAGCCGGGCCTCCCAGACGGGAGGCCCGGCTTCGTTACGCGGAGTGGGGCGCTTCTCAGTTGGCGGGAGCACACAGGATCTGGTCCCGCGTACTTTCCGGCAGCACCCGGCGCAGTACCGGTGCCGTGTCGCTGAGCGAGGAGGCGAACGCGGCGACCAGACGGTGCGGCACGCTCGCACTGAATGAGGCGGCCCACAGGTACGGAGCCCCCATTGCAGGCTCAGCCCACGCCTGCCAGCCCATCGCCCCCTGCCCGTCCCCCTCGGCGGTCAGGACGCTGGGGTCGGCATCCTGAATGAGGGGCGGCACCTCGCCGAGGCTGAGGCGGGCGGTGAAGGTGGGGTGCATCGCCGCCGCGTGGGGCTGGTCGGCGTCCCGGAGCCAACCGTTCCCGGCGGCCGCAGCGAGGACCAATTCGGGACCGTCGTACAAGGTGGTGGGCTGGCTGCATTGGTCGAGCGCCAGGAGAAACTCGGTGATGGCCTCTCCCGGTACGCCTGGGGTGAAATAGGCGGACCAGTCCGCGAGCAAACTGGTGGTGTCCGAGCGGGCCGAGACCTGCCACGCGACCGGCAGGCCACCGAGGTGAAACGGCTCGTCCGCCAGCACCCACTGTGCCCACCGAAGAGCGTCGGGACTGATGTGCAGGACGGTGCTGCGCACCACGTGGTGATCTCCCAGCTCATCGAAGTCTCGCCGTCCTCGCACGGCTGTCAGACTCACCCAGCCCAGACCGGCGAGGCTGTCCGCGACAACATCGCAGAGACGACCGTCATCGCCAGCCAGGTGTCGGGGGCTGACCCAATACGCGGGAAGAGCACCAGCCTCAAAAGACGGATCGAACGGGTAGCGCGGATTCAGGAGTGCCTCCAAGAGCCGGGTTCGGGTGTACTGGGCGCCGGCAACGCGGCGCGGCAGCGCCTGGACGGGAGCCTGCCGGTTCATGGCGACGGCTACCTCGGGCGGCAGGCGACCGACCCCGCTGTCGGCGTCGCGCCTCCAGCAGATAGACGAGTGGAGAAGCTGCGGCCAGGGAAGCCACAGGCGCGCCGACCAGCGCTCTGACCTGGGTTTCTGGCAGGTCGTCTACGTTGACATCCCTCTGCACTCCCTGGCCAGTCTTTCGTGACTCATTCCTGTCTGCCCCCGGCGAACTAGGCCACGGGCGGCGCTCGTACGTCCGCCGGAGGCGCCGCGTAGGGGCCGTCAACCCCGTCCCGCGTCAATGTCAGCGCAGACGGAGGCCAAGGCCACGACCCTGAGACCATTCGCCGACTTCTCGCCCGCAGACACGGGCCCACTGGCCTCGAGCCATGCCAGAAGGAGCAGCAGTCGGTCCCTGGGGACAGCCCTGCCGTGCCCCATAGAAACCCGGTGCGCACGACAGACAGAGTGCTGAATAGTTGCTGCATGGATGCGATCGACGCCGCACGTGCCGTTATCAAGGAGCACCACCCTGACGCCCGGGCCGCCTTCCTCGGAGGCAGCGTCGTAACGGACCGCCGCACGGCGATGTCGGACCTCGACATCGTGGTGCTCCTCCACGGATCCCCAGCCCCGTACCGGGCAAGCGTCCAGCACGATGAGTGGCCCGTGGAGATGTTCGTGCACACCGAGGCAACGTGGCACGCATTCGTCGAACGGGAAGTACGAAAGCGCAGATCACCGCTGCTCTGGATGTGTGCCGACGGGATCCTGCTCTTCGACCACGACGGAGTCGGCGCGTACGTCGCCGATGAGGCCCGGAAGCTGACCGCGGCGGGACCGCCCACGGTGTCGGCAGAAGAGATCGATGACTGCCGCTACGCGATCACCGACCTCCTCGACGACCTCGCGGGGAGCACCGACCAGAGCGAACGGCTGTTCATAGCCACCGAACTGGTGAGACGAACCGGCGAGTTGGCACTGGCTTTCGGCGGATCCTGGAACGGAGGCGGGAAGTGGCTGGCACGCCGTCTTGAGACCACAGCGCCGGGGCTCAGCATGCGGCTGCACGATGGCCTGCGTGAAGTATTGGAGGGGCAGATTGAGTCCCTCGTGGCAGCCGTGGACGAGGTGCTGGAGCAGGCCGGTGGCCGGTTGTGGGTCGGGTACAAACGCGGTGGAACGCCATGAACGAGGTCGTCGTTGGATGGTAGGCCCGCTTTGGAGGGGTCGCGCATCGTGCACGTACAACTCGGCTGCACCGCGTCGCACAGAGACCAAACAGAACGGCGCCGACCCACGATGTGGGCCGGCGCCTGGATTGAATCTCAGGCTTCGATGCGAGCCACCTTGCGACCCACCTTGAGGTACAGCGCGGCGCCGTCGAGTGCCCCAACCTCGCTCACCACTGCGCCGAGCGCCTGCTGGACGGACCCCTCCGTGAGCTGAGTGGTCTGCTGCTCTCCGTCTGCCTCACGGATAAGACGCAGGCCCTTCTGCTGAGCCACACGGCGCACGGCGGAGATGCTGGGGGCGAAGTCCAGCGTGCGGCTGATCAGGGCCCCGAGGGTGTCCTCGGAGTGCTCCTTCAGGGATACGACGGGGAGGTTCTGGGTGTCCCCGAAGGACCGCTTGGAGAAGCGAGCTGTGAACTCCGCGCGGGCGGCGGCTGCGACGTGCGGGCCGTGCAGGGCGGCTACCACCTCGCCGGCGAGGATCCGCTTCACGGCCATCGGGTGAGCGGTCCCGTCCTCCAGGCGCTTGGTCACCACGCGGATCTCGTCGTCCGTCCACTCGGTGAGGAGCTGGAGGTACGGCTCGGTCAGGTGGTCGGGGATGGACATCAGCCGACCGTAGACATCATCGGGCGTTGCTGTCAGGCCCACGTAGTTGCCCTTGCTCTTGCTCATCTTGGAGCCCGTGCCGTCGGTCCCTTCGATGAGCGGAGTGGTGATGACGACCTCGGGCGTCTGCTCCGAGATCTCCATGACCTTGCGGCACATCTGAAGATTCAGCAGCTGGTCGACTCCACCCAGTTCAACGTCGGCAGTGATGGCGACCGAGTCCATCGCCATAACGACGGAGTAGACGAACTCGGCGATGGACAGGCCCTGTCCCTCTGCGAGCCGCGTGCGGAAGTCCTCACGCTGCAACGACATGGAGACGGGTACTCGGGCGAGGATCTCGACGAGCTGCGGGAGACTTACCTTGTTGAGCCACTCACCGTTGAAGCGCAGGTCGGCACGCTCAAAGTCGATGAACGGTGTGACCTGCTGCTGGTACGTGCTCAGGTTGCGGGCGATGTCCTCGTCGGTGAGAGCCGGTCGTTCCGAGGAGCGTCCCGAGGGGTCACCGATCTTCGCCGTCACGTCGCCGATGATGAAGACGACGTGGTGACCCATGCGCTGCAGCCGGCTGGCGATGATGATCGGCACCGCATGGCCGAGGTGGACGTCGGGCGAGGTCGGGTCGATGCCGTACTTGATGACGAACTGGCGCCCCTCAGACCGTGCGGCTTCGATCTTCTCGGCGAGTACCGCAGCCGAGGGGATCAGGTTGATGGCGCGCCCCTCTACCAGCGCGGCTTGCTCCTGGGGGGAGAGGTCGGAGAGGTCCAGAGAGCGCCGGGCTGTTGTCTCGTCGAGCAGCTGCGAGACCGTATAGTCCGCGCCCAGGTCCGCTCCATCGAGGATGTGCATGACACTGGTGACGGACTCACTCAAACGGCTCATGGCGCGTATACGCTCCTGCGTCGGACAACTGGCCTGGCCAGTAGGGATGGGAAGCGGCGATTTTATCACCGCCGCTCTGGGCCTGCGGCTGAAATGATCAAGAATGTGTCGACTGCCCTTGGCCCGTCGTGAGCCGAACGTGCGGCCGCCCCGCGATGGCACTGCAAAGCGACCGGAACCACGGGATTATCGGGTCCCGCGCCCAGATCGTTTCATTGAGCATCCCTGGGATAATAAGCAGGGCGGAAAGCCGTTCCCCTCGCTGCAGGGAGGATTCCACTCTGTGCCCTGAAGCGAGGGCCCGAAAATGCTGCGAGATCCTTGCGAGCCGACGGGTGGTGGTCCATGGGGGAGGATTTCCACACATCGCTTGGAGCCGGTCGGCAAGCGCGATGCACACCTCAGCCCGATAGTCCTGCGATACCCCTGGCGTGCTCCGGTCAGTCATGCTGCGTGGGTGGACCCTGTAGAAGGTCACTGGATCCTGGAGAGCGAGACCTTGGCCTGCCTCGCGAAGCGCGTGGAAGAAGATCTCGTTGCTCACCGGCAGGAGGCTGAGGGCCGCCTCGCGGTGAACAAGGAGAGTGCTCGTGTTGCCGCCCGGGTGCGGCTCGTTCAGCTTCGGGCGACCGAGGGCGTCGACGACGTTCTCCCAGTGCTCGATGAACAGGGTTTCCCTTGTCATCGCCTCCGCGCACGTGCGCAGCTTCGCCGGGTGAAACCAGTCGTCGGCGTCGAGCAGAGCCACCCAGTCACCGCTGCCGAGGAGAATGGCGTCGGTTAGGGTCCGCCCGAATCCCTGGCGATTTCTCCGGATTATTCTGATTTCGCTTTTGCGGCGACAGCAGACTTCCTCGGTTTCATCGGTGGATCCATCGTCGATGACCACTACTTCGTGAAGAACGTATGGCCCGGGTTCCTGTTCCAGGCAGCTAGTTATGGCCTGGTCGAGATACCTGCCGTAGTTGTGGCACAAGATCACGCACGAAATCCGCGGCAGCGAATTCACTGGCCGCTCCCATACACATGCGCGTAGTCATCCAGGATCGTCGCGTGCTCGTGAGCGCGGTACTCCAGGAAGCCACGGTCGAGAGGGCGCTTGCCGGAACCAAGGCGAGCTGTCGCGTGCTCCAGAGCCGCCAGGAACTTCTCGCCGAAGAGGTTCGGGTGCCCGTGCGACCAGTCGAACCATTCGGGTTCCTCAACCATGCCCTTGTGCTGCTGATACTGCTCGGGCAAGTGTCCGGTGAGGGAGCAGACCGGAAGCAGGTTCAGGTCGAAGGCCAGCTCCAGTTGCCCGGAATGACTCCCCCAGAGGTAGGGGAGGAGGAGGGCGTCCGCTGCCAGCCCGGCTTTGGTCACCTCCTCGTCCGTTGGATAGGGGCGCATGGTCAGCCGGATTCGAGGATCGCGTCGGGCAGTCTCCAGGAGTAGCGGAGCGCGGCCTCCCTCAGCAAAGTCGGCGGGGCTGAAGGCGCGGAGCAAGAGGTGGAGAGTTCCGCGCGGGTCCGTTGTCCCGAGGCTCCAGTTCGCCATGGTGGACAGCTGGTCGCGGCTGGCTCGCGAGGCTCCGAACATGAGGTATCGGCCTGCCGAGCTGGAAGGCTCCCGCTCCAGGTCAACCAGCGACTCCGGGGCCGCAACATACCCATGGGGGATAACGGCGGCGTCCACACGCTCGCCAATCAGTTCCGACAGCTTCTTGACAGATCCCTCTGTCAGGCACACCCAACCGATATCGGCCGAGTGAAGCATCCGCAGTCGCGCGTTGAACCCGTTGGCGCCGCCGACCATGGGGTGCGTGTCGTGGGCCGTGAATACCACTCTGACCCCCTCCTCCAGGCACGCATCGAGTAGGCGTTCCAAAGTTGGGAGGTCCTCGAAATCGATGTGGTGCAGGTGCAGGACATCGAGCCATGTGAGCGGGCGGTGTTCGAGGAGCCACGCGGCACCGACTGCCGCCGGCACCCTCTCACCTCCTGGTATCTCCGTCTCATTCAATATGTGGAAGTCCTGGCCCTGCAGCTTCCACGCATACGGGGTCCGGGCCGGTAGGTGCACGACTCGCATGCCCCTGAGGCGGGTAGGTACCGTCACGGTCGTCCCCCCTCTTCTCCTTCCGCGCCGACGAGAAGCAGCTGGGTGGACAGCCCGTTGGAGAAGTCGTCGCTTCGGGTGAGGCCAGCGTGGTGGATCTTGAACCCGGACGTATGAAGCAGCGCCTGGAACTCGTCGCTCGCCCACTCACGCACATGGCTGCGGTTACGGGGCGGGCCGGGAGTGTCGTAACCGCTACGGCACTCGCGAGCCGGCGTGGACAGTACGGCTTCGGCGCTGCCTTCGTGGAGCAGGCCACGGATCAAAGACAGAACGGGCATCGGATTCACCAGATGCTCGACCACGTCGGAGCAGACCACTAGGGATCGTCGTACGAGTGAGGGGGCGATGGGCAGCCCCTCGGTCGACTCGAGGTCCGCCTCGACCCACTGCCCGAAGGAGTGGTTGTCGCGGCACCAGAGGAGGTTGTCTCCGAAGTCCACTCCGATGAAGGTCCATGCCGGGTACTCACTGGCTAACGACGCCAGCTTGCCCGCCCTCCCGCAACCGATGTCGATCAGAACGTCGCGGCCGAGTTCCTTCGCCCGGGCGGCGGCGTAGGGGTAGACGTCGGGCTGCCAGGTAATAGCGTCGTCCGCCTCGTCCAGGAAGTACTCCACCTGGTTCCGACTGCGGTAGCCACTCCGGATGAAGAAGGAATCAGCGCCCCCGAGGGGCTGGCGGGAGATCGCGGTGTCAGCGTGCATGGGAAGGCTCCTTGCTTACTTGGGCCAGTGGGAGAACAGGTGGAACATCCGCTCGACGAGCTGCTCACGTACGGAGTGCCACTGGGTGCCTCCGGAGCGGCGCGCGGTTGAGGCCCTGTCGTACGCCCGTCCGTCGACCTCGGGCAGGCAGGCGTACATCTGGAGCAGCGCCGAGCCGTCGTCGGTGGGCGCGCCGTCGGTGTCCGCCTCAAGCAGTGCCCGGATGTCCTCGACATACATAGAGGCGTCGATTCCGGATCCGGGGATGCTTTTGCTCATCTTCGGGAGGCCGCCGAGGCCGGGGATCATCTTGGTGTAGATGCCGGACAGCCGTTCTGCGGGAAGACCCCAGCGCTCCGCCCCACGCCGGGCGAGGGCCACGTACTTGTGCTCGTCGACGCCGAGGGAGACCAGGACGTGGCGCCCGTCGCGGAGGAGCTGCACGAAGTCCGCGGCCATGAGCAGCGTGGCCTGCTTCATGCCGTAGTTGAGGTGGTCGAAGACACCGTGGTTGCGGTAGAGCCCTGCGAGGTCCTCCTCCGCCCAGTGGAAGTCGTCGTCCTCCAGATAGCGCGCCAGCAGGAAGGCGGTCGCCAGGACGTCGGTCTCGCCCTCCTGCCTGCGGAGAACACCGCGCCCGGCGTCGAACCCGAGGCGCAGGACGAACTCCTCGTACTGGTCGGCGAGTCGCCGCACGGAGTCCAGGGGTTTGCGTCGCGCGTTGAAGGAGTCGAGATCCCCCAGCACGATCTGTACGTCGAGTCCGCACTGCTGCAGTTTCACCGCGCGCAGCAGCTGGAAGAGGGTGCCGGCGTGGGGCGGTCCCCCAAGTCCGATCCCGGTGGTGACGATGGCGGGTTGGCCGGCCGCGACCGCCTCAGCGAACTGGCGCGCTCCGGTGTGGCACACCCATTTCGTCTGCAGGTCGTCAGGGCTCATCCCTGCGAGAGGGAAGTCGATGGCTCCGAGGCCCAGCCGTTCGTAGTGGTGCTGGTCGATGACGTTCTCGTAGTACGCGGCATCGAACTTCATGCGATTCCTTCCAACTGTGACTGCTCCCGGAGGTCGAAGGCCCGACGGACCAAGGGTTCGAAGCCGTCGACCAGAAGGTTCCCGAGCGCCGCGTTGCGCGGCGCGGACACGCTGCCGAGGTCCGCTGTGACCGTTCCGTCCGCGAGGACCCAGACCCTGAATGGGTAGGGGTCCAGCGGAGCTCGCGTCGGCTGGGCGTAGATCGCCACGCCTTCGACGACGTCACGCACGCCCTCCACAGCCCGAACGAAGTCGTCTCGCTCGTAGCCATAGACCTCCGCCTTGCGTGTGCTGGCGCGGCCGATGGGGCGGTACTGGGAGATGAGCCAGTACTCGACCTCGGTCCGGTGGGCCACTCCAGCGATTAGCTGCGCGAGGCGGGGCAGTTCCTGGATCGAGCCGGCCGTGGTGAAGGTGTTGAACGCGAGCCGGCGCTGGTCGGCGGTGAGGAACTCGACATTGGACTGGAACCGCTCGAAGTAGCCCTTCCCGCGGAACCAGTCGGCCGTCTCCGGGTCCGGACCGTCGACCGCCAGGGAGTAGACGGTCACGTGGTCACGAACACCGGCGTAGCGGTCGCCCAGGAGCAGCCCATTGGTGTGGAGGTTCGTCTCGAAGCCGACCTCCCGGGCCTGCTGGAGGGCGACCTCCAGGTGGTTGTCGTACGGCATCACGGGATCGCCGCCGGTGAATACGCATCGATGGGCCTCGGACTCGGAACGGACTCGCTCGATAACGCGGCGGACGGTGTCCTCGTCGGTCCTGACCCGGTTGCGCTCGCGGTAACAGAATCTGCACACGCCCGGCGAGGCACTCGTCGGTTCAAGGTCCCAGGCGTTGCAGTCGGTGTTGAGAACCAGGTGGATGATCGCGAGCTCGCCGTGCGTCAGCATGGCGCCTTCTCCCTCTTCCCGGGGCTGACCAGAACGGCGGCCGGAGCGGCCGAGTGCATGAGTGCACGCAGCCTGTGCGGGGCGCCGCCCGTGAGGCGTACGAACTGCCGAAGCGTGTCCAGTCCCGCGCCGGCGTCGATGAGGTCGAGGGCCTTGTCGATGCCGGACTGGATGGTGGGAGACGCCTCGGACATCACCAGGAGCAGTGCCGCGTTGAGGGCGACCGCGTTGCGCGCCTGGCTTCTGTCCTGCCCAGCCAGGACGCGTATGGCAGCGGCGACGTTCTCCCGCGGGTCCTCGTGCTGGGCGACGGACGTCAGGTCCTGCGGCATCGAGGCAGCGCCTCTGCGCACGTCATCGTTGAGCATCAGGTCCTCTTGGCCGGAGTTGATCCGACAGGCCCGCACCTGGCTCCCAGGGAGCAGTTCGTCGACCTGGGCCGCCTTACCGAGGCTGGAGTTCATGACCGTCACGTCGGGCAATCCGAGCTTGGAGAGCAACCGGGCGGAGGCACCGACCGCAGGGTACGAGAGGCCGTACACGTAGGCGGGACAGGTGACCGGGCTGAGGAGCGCGGGAAACGCCAGACTCAGGGCGTGTACCGCCTGGAACCTGCCTCCGTAGCAGCGGTCGAACTCGGGTACACGGTTCTCGATGGAGAAGAACCCGAAGCCGATCTCCGCAGTGATGTCGACCATCTCCCGGTGCGACACCGTGTCACTCGTCGCGCCGATCTGGTCGATGAAGTCACGCGACCCGGTCTTCGACGACGCGCTGCGAGATCCGAGTTTCGCGATGTGTGCTCCCCCGGCAGCCGCCACCAGTGCGGCGGCGGTACTGAGGTTGATCGTCTTGAAGGTCTTCTTTCCGCTGCCGGTGTAGCCGACGAACCGCACGCCAGACGGCGGATGGTGGAAGTCCCACCCCTTCCGGTCCAGGTCTGTCGCGGCCTGGACCGCGGCCTCCACCTCCTCCAGCCGCGGCCCCCGCAGGAGCAGCCCAGTCAGGACGCTTCCCAGCATCACATCGCGCGTCGGGCCTCCCGGTAACGCGAGGATGCGGGTGATCCCCTCGTGGACGTCCTGGGGTGCGATATCGGCCGGTGAGTTGATCTGGTGGGCCAGCAAGGGCGCTGTGACCGCCACGGCGTGGGCTCCTTTCATCAGATACCGGATGTGAACAGGACCTTGAACGGGCGATGGCGCGATCCATCTCGCAGGGCCGCAAGCCCCTGGGGCAGTTCACCGAGGGGGTACCGGTCCCGGGTCAGTAGGGCCGCCCAGTCGCCGCCCTTGGCGATGACGTCGATGGCGTCCCTGAAGTCGTCGCGGCCGTCCGCGCGGCAGTACGAGAAGGAGCCGCGCAGGGTGATCGAGCGACGGAAGACGTCCCGAAGTGGGACGGAGAGAACGACGCGCGGGGCGTACGCGTTCTGTACGAGGATCGTCCCGCCGTCACGGACGGTGTTCAGTGCCTGACGTATTGGGGAGTCGCTGTGACCGGACGCGGCGTCCACGACGGCGTCGCACTGCGGGAGGCCGGCGGTGTGGAGGGTTATGCGCGGGTCGAGAGTGTGCCGCAGGTGATATGCCCGCGAGGGCTCCCTGACCATCATGTGGACGTCCCACCCCGCCTCGGCCGCACAGATGGCCGTGCACACGCCCACGACGCCGCCCCCGATGACGCCAAGCCGCCCCACGGGCGTACGAAGCCCGCAACGGACTCCGTGCAGGGCCACCGCCATCGGGTCAGCAAGGACTCCGTGTGCGGGATCGCGCAGATCGGGAAGCGGGACAACACTGTCGCGCGGCACTCTCACGGTATCCGCGAGGCCACCCGGAAGATCCCATCCGATACGTCGAAGCCTCGGGCAGAGGTGGGCATGGCCGCGGTCGCAGTAGTGGCATGAGAGACAGGGCACCAGCGGGTCGACCGCGGCCCAGTTCCCGGTCTCCGTATCGACCCCGACGATCTCGTGCCCGGGGTACCAGGGTTCGGGTAACGGTCCCGGCCAAGGGTGATTGAGCTTTGCGACGTCGCTCCCGCACAGCCCGGCATAACGGGTCTCGATGATCGTCGTGCCGCAGGCGTGAGACCTGACATCGGGGGTGGGTAACTGTCGGAGGGAGCCCTTCTCAACGCCCCACGCGTACGTGTCACTCATCGCTCTACCCACCAGTCGAGTAGGGAGGGGAGGACTTCCACAGCGGGAATCGTCCTGCCGGACCAGGGAGCCTCGCCGAACGCCAGACCGGCCGGTCCGCCCCGGCGCGCCACACGTAACACACGCATCCCGGCTCGTTCCGCGCCGGCCAGCTCGTCACCGCCGCCGTCTCCGCAGTACAGAACCTGACCGGCTTCGACACCGAGCTTCCCGAGCACCCCCTGGAAAAGCCGACGATCAGGCTTCACCGCGCCGGCGCGGCAGCTGAACACGACCGCGTCGAAGTGCGGCGCGAGCTCACTGCGGTCCCACGCCTCGGCGATGTCAGGAGAGGCATCGCTGAGGACGGCCAGTCTGATTCCTCCCGGGCGGAGCTCCTTAAGGGCCTGTAGGAGAGTCCTGTCGGCCAGCAACCTCTGGTTTGCCAGCCGAGCCAGGACCGCTTCGACTTCATTCGTGCAGGCTGCGGAAGCGCCACAGCGTTCAATGAGGTGCGTTGCAACGGCGGTACTGGATCGCAGCTGCCCGTCGTGTCGCGGTTGCCAGCTACCGCGCAAAGCGGCCTCCGCGATCGCCATTGGCAAGCGCATAGCCCAGGCCAACTGGGCTGCGGCAGCGCTCCGTTCTGACGAGTCAGGGGCCGAGACGAGCGTGCCGAAGAGATCAAGAATCACGGCAGTCGGACGCGATTCCACCGCTGCCGGGGCCCAGGGCGGGCAAGCGTCGGGCACGGCGTCGCATGCTGCTCCGGTGCCGGGCGTGAGCACACTCGTCGCCAGGTCAGTGCTCGTCGGCGGACAGCGCATGTCAGAGCTCCATCAGTAGGACGGCGATCCTGTGGATCCGAACTTTCTGGCCGAGCGGGCATCCACCCCCGGACGACCTCCTGGTCGTCGCGCAAACAGGGAGCAGGGTGGCTCTTTGCGGAACTGGGCCCCGAGTGGGGTGCGTTGTGTACGAACAATCGCAGCGAGGGGGACCGGGGAGCGGACAGACTGTCCTGGCTTTCTCACGCATAAGCCTTGACCAGTCGCATGGGTATAGGTAATGAGCAGACCCCGTACGCAGCTCTGCCAAGCAGGTGCATAAGTGCTCTTCATGGTGGTCTCTCCACTTTTGGCGACTCAGGCACCTTGATGTCCGACCCCTCACCTGCTGGCGGCGAGGCCGTTAACAGTTGGCGAGCGCATCCGCGAGGCTGGACATTGTCCGTACGCTGAACTGAGTGCTCCGTCGCGAAGGGATCGATCCACCGATGAGTGAAAACCTGACGCTGGGAGACCGCCTCCGTATCGCCCGCCGGACACGGAAGCTGTCTGCCGCCCAACTGGCACAAAAAGTCGCGATATCGCCCAGCTACGTCCAGAAGCTCGAGTCCGGCGCCCGCAAGGCTTCTCCATCGCTGGCTCTGGCGCTCGCCAAAGCGCTCCATTTCGGTCCCGAGGTTCTGACCGGCCAGCCGTACTACGGTGAGCCGGAGGCCGAGGACGGAGTGCACGCCGTCGTGCCCGAACTCCGCAGGATCATGCTGTGCTACGACCTCCCGGACGAACTTGAGATCACCCCGCGAGCACTGCCCGTACTTGCCTCCGAGGTCGACCAGATCGCAGCTCTACGCCGAGATGCGCGCTACGCACCCATGGGACCGCTCCTTCCGTCGATCATCACGGAACTGACGCATCTCGCCCTCGGTGGCCGCAATGGTGATCAGGCCCAGGCGTTCTGGCATCTCGCGCGTGCCTACCGAGCTGTTAACTCACTGGCCCACAAGATGGGGCACCACGATCTGTCCAACACCGCTTTGGAACGCGTGCGATGGGCCGCAGAGCGGTCGGGCGATCCGCTGATGAACTTCACCGCGGGATACCTGGTCGCCGGCGCAATGCTCCGCCAGGGCGCCTACGCCTCGTCACGCCGCAAGCTCCACGGCCTGCGCCAGGAACTGGAACGACTCCAGCCTGAGCGCTCTTTCACCAACGACGCCCTCGCGGTCGATGGCGCGCTACTACTCAAGCTCGCCGTCCTGGAAGCCCGGGAGAACAACCCGGGCCGGGCAGACGACTATCTGCGCGAGGCTGAGGCCGTGGCCGCGATGGCCGGCAACCGTGACTCCCTCGCCTACGAGATGTCCTTCGGGCCTACGAACATTCGTATCCACGAAGTGCACGCCATGATCGACACGGGAGACACGGAGCAGGCACTGGCGCGCCTCACGGAGTGGTCCGACGTGCCGGGCCAGGAGTGGATGCCCCCGGCGGCAACTGTGGGCGAGAGGTCGAGCCACCACTTCATCGATGTCGCATCCGCGAAGCTGGCGATGGCGGACAGGACAGGTGCGTTCGCGGACCTTCGCCGCGCCCGGAAGGTCGCTCCGAACCACACGAGGTTCCACCCGTCCGCCCGCGAGACGACGGCCGCGCTCCTGCGTGCGGGCACCCACCCTTCCAATGAGCTCTCCGCTTTTGGCAGTTGGGCTGGAGTTATCACAAGCTGAGACTCCGTCAAGGGTGTTCACGAGAGAATTCCACGGACAATCTGTCCGCTCGCGGCGTCAACTGAATGGAATGGTCTCCTCACTGATGGTTGCGAGGAGGCCCTTCTCATGTCCGATGCCAGCCCACGTTTTCCTGCCCTGCCGCCTCGATGGATGCCCATAGGCGAGGGGCCCGAGCTGTGCTCGGCGGGCCAGTGGTGGGACGCAGTACGCGCCACTGAGGTCATCGGCCGACGCGCGATCGAGCTCCTCCACGACGGCGGTGTACCGGTCGGCCCGGTCGTCCTTGATCCTGGAGGCCCAGAGCCCCGCTTGTACTTCCTAGTGCCGCCCGGCACGGCCGACGACTGGGAGGAACCGGGAACGGTACCGCTGGGGCAGAAGTGCCACGTCGTCGTTCCGCCATCCAGGGCCACGAAGCCACCTGGGTTGCACTGGCATGTGTTCCCACGAGGGCCGAGATCGCTGACACAACCCGATCCGCTGCGTAAGGCACTCGCCCAAGCGCGCCAAGAGCTGCACGGACCCGAACAAGCCTCGGATTCCGGATGTCTCTAAGAATGTCCCTCGTTCTGCTTCTCGGGATCGTCCTGCTCCGAGGTGCCTCCCTGAAGGGCGGCCCCGCAGCTGTATGCGTGCTCTTCGGGTTCTTCCTGGCCAGCACCTTCGTGGCGCCGGACATCACCGGTTCGTCATCGGCGTCGCGGACATGATCGGCCAGATTCGGTTCTAGCGGGCTGGCCGGCTTGCGCCGGCACCCTCAGCCCGAGGCGAACCAATTGCCCAGCGCTCATCGCGCCACGAAGTCTCACAACCCCTTTTCGTGCCCCACCCACGAACGGATCGTGCACTAGCGCAGCCCTGCCACCGCATCGCCCGCCGACCCAGCACAAGGCCCGCTGCCAGAGGACACGGACGCCCCACACGGACACACCCCTCCTCGAGTCCGGAGGCCGTCACCCACGACCCAGCAGCCGCAGGTGGAAGTCAACTCAGCAGCCCACCAATGGCATTGGCGAGCGACTCGCCTCCTTGCTGTACCGCAGTGCCCAGCACCAACGCGGGCAATGCCGTCGCGATCCCGCGCAGTGTGCCGATCTCCGGCGCGTCGGGGGACACGAGCGAGGCGTCAACGGTGTCCGCCATCGCGCGCAGCACTGTGACGTTCTGCAGATCCGCCGCGTTGTGGTCCACGTCCTCACGGAAGGCGGCGAGGAGGCCGCGCACAGCGTCGATGCCGACCGCACTGTGCACCGAGGCGGACTGGTGGATGTGGGAGATGTCCTGCCCCACGACGTTCTGCAGGGGTGCGCTGTTGTTACCACCGATGCTGATGCCCGAGCCATGGCCCGGGTCAGGTTCGGGGCGACGCCGTCCCACAACCATTACTTGCCTCCCTGATTCTTGTTGTCCTGGCCGACGCCACTGATGCCGTTGCCGACGACGTTCTGGATGGGGGCGTTGTTGTCCCCATAGATGAGGATGTTGTTGGTCACGGTCGCGACCTGCCGTTCGTACGCTGCCAGGTCGATTCCCTGCTCATCGAGGAACTCGGCGACGGTGCGGAAGACGCAGGACTGGATCAGGACCACGTGGCGCTTGGCGTCGTCGCTCTGGTGCATGTCGGTGACTTCCTGGGTGGAGTACCGGTCGCGCAGGCTCACTGGCTCTTCTTCCTCCCCGCGCCCCTCGGTCTTCTCGCCGAGGCGTGTGACCAGGCGCCACACAGCCAACGGGCCCATGAGTGTGTCCAGGAGCGACTGCGAGCCAAGCCACCCGAGCAGGTGTGCTCCGCGCATCCGGGCGGGTGTGGCGGTGGCCCGCAGTTCGTTGTGGAGCGGTGTCATCACGTGCGGGCGAATAGTCAGCCGCAGCTCGCCGGCCTCCAGCGCGGCATGCACGAACACGCTCACCACGATCTGTCCGTCCCAGCTGATGCACTGGGCTCGCAGGTACAGCCGGTCTGGCACCCCGGAAGGGGATCTACGTCCCAGGCCGCTCAGGTCGGCCAGTTCCACCTTCGTCTCACGGGTGCGCTGCAGCCATCGGGCAGCCGGAAGGCCGAGTATGCGCTCCATCGAGAACCCAGGAAGCGGATCTGTGATCTCCCGCGCGCCGCGGCCCAGTTCGTTGAGGGCGGTACCTACCCGTCGGAGCAGTTCCGCCTCCCCGAACGGTCTGACCGACTCCTCAGTGCCCTTGGGCTTGAGAGGGATGCTAATGCGAGCGGGACCCCAGACATCGCGCCCGGCACCAACGAACTGCTCCGAGGCGTCGTAGGGCAGCGCCAACTGCGACTGGTCCTTGCTGATGTCCGAAATCCTGCGCGCAGCCTTGGCAGCCACCCACGGCAGATCATCGGACGACACCTCCTCCCGCACTAAAGCACCCAGCGCAGCCCGTGCCACAAGCCGGTCGCCCACGTACGCCAATGCGACAACAGCCGCCAGCCCGAGGGGAAGTAGGGCCAGTTCAAGGCGCAGTTCGACCAAGTCGCCGCCAACGGGCCTGTACGGCAGTAGCGCGAGCAGCCACGGCGTGGGCAGCACGGCATACGCCAGACGCCGCGAAGGCGCCCACCGCGTCCGGCCGGACCTGCGGATCGCGCGGAAAGCAGCCCACCGTAGGAGCAAAGCGGCGACCACGGCAACCGCCCAGATTGCGAAAGCCCACGGCACCGCGTAGGCGACCAGCCCACACAGGACCAGGATGCATGCGCGCCGAATCCACCGGCGCCGTCGGGCACGAAGGCCGTGTGCCATCACCGGAACAAGATCGAAGCCGTACGACGGCACAGGCAGCGGCGGGCCGTTCAGCACATGGTCTGCAATCCATTGCGCAGTCGCTTCGCCCAGGGGCGGGCAGTCATCGCTGCCTTCCAGGTAGATCGGCCGCCTAGTGCTGCGCCTGGGCTTCTTGGCCTTTCCCGTCTTGCCCCGGATTCTGCGCCACCACGCCTTGACGGCCTTCACTCGATCAGGCCGCGCGTAGACCGCCTGACACAGCAACCGCGTCACTTCGGACGACGTGGGGTCCACCTCCGCCGGGCGGCTGGCCCCGGAAGCGACAGGGTTCGTCTGAATCGGGACAGCGGGCCACTCAACCGCTTCCGTGCCCGCTCTCCCCCGAGCACGCACGCCCCTGACCGCCATCCCGCTCCCCCGATCATCTGCAGGCGGGAATCTTTACGGCGGATACCGATAGCCGCCAGACCACAAACGCGACAATGCGCACAACCTTGCTGGGCGGCCAGGGATTGGCCGAAACTGGCACCGTTTTGCCCGGCATTCAGGCCGCCCCGGCGCTACCCGGAGATCTGGGACCTGAGCGTCTCGCCGCACCCCCTAGTGACGACGTGCAGCCTTCGGGCCTTCGGAGTAGCCGACTGCGTGAATCGGTTCCCCAGCAGCGACTACTGCCCTGACCGGTGGTAATGGCGGCCTCGGCATAGCAGCTTGCGCGCCGCCTTCACACGATGTCAGTTGGGCCTGGCCGATGCTGCCTGGCGTACGACCTTCTCAATTCGAGCGCAGGCAACCACGGGATCCTCGTGCTCCCAGACGCGGACGACGGTCCACCCCGCCTCGCCAAGCAACCGATCGGTCTCGGCGTCCCGAGCGCGGTTGCCCTCGATCTTGCTGTGCCAGAACTCGGCGTTCTTACGTGACTCCCGAAGGTGCTCCGGGCATCCGTGCCAGTAACAGCCATCAACGAAGACCGCGACCTTCGGCTTGGGGAAGAGTACGTCGGCGGTTCGCCGTAGTTCGGGCAGCGGCCGCGCGGCGACGCGATAGCGGAGGCCCTGCTTGTGCAGCAAAGACCGGAGCCGTAGCTCGGGTTGAGTGTCTTTATTCCGGTTGCCCCGCATCACGGCGCGTACCGCTGGCGAGGAAGCCCACGAGCCTTCCGCCGGCGGTTCCTCAGCGAGGAGGCCCTTCCCCCATGCCACTTTCCAGCCCTCAGCGAGGTTCGCGGTTCGAGTGTCGTGCTCGACCTGTCCAAGGTACCGGGCGGGAGACTTCCCCCTGTCGGACCAACGCAGGTACGCGCGAATGCGTCGTGTGTCGGGAAGTACTTTCAATTCCACTGAGGCCCGGGCGAATCGACCCTCACCGAGGTCCACGGAGCGTCGGTGACGACCTCCGGCGGCCCGGTCCTGTTCGGCCGCGACAGCAGTCCGGGTCCTGCCGGGTCGCCCCTTCCACGCCCGGTCTGGCGGCGAACCGTGCTTCCAGCCACTCTGCGCCCCGCTGGTGGGCCCGGTCACTTCTGACGCTCCTCCGCCTCGTCCAGGACGGCAGCGACAGCCTTCGCGAAGACCTCGCCGAGGGCGACGGGTACGGCGTTGCCCAGCTGACGCATCTTCTCGCCTCGCGGGCCCCTGAGTTCCCAGTCATCGGGGAACGTCATGACACGGGCGGTTTCGCGAACCGTCATGTATCGGTGCTTGTACTTGAAGCCGCTCGGAGCGGTCTTGTCGGCCACCAACTCATCGAGGAGCATGACGGACTCGCCGCCGGGGACACCGTGAACGCCCGCCTTGACGGTCTTCGCCGGGCGGTCGAGCTCGTTGGGGGTATGCCCGTCATAGATCCGGGCCCCAGGCCAACCGATGTGCTCCGTAAACCCGCCAAGGAAGTGTTCGTCGCGGTCCAGCCACTCGTCCGGGACATCCGGCAGCGGCTTGTTATCGCCGATCCCGGCGAGCGCGTCGCGCAGGGTGCGCCAAGGCAGTAGCCCGTCATCCATCGGCATAGTCTTCGGGAGACGAGCCAAGACCAGTTCCTTGACATGGGCAGGCACGTCGGGGTGCCGCTCCCAGTACTCGCCGCCCTCCTCCAAGGATCGGAAGAGGGCAGTCTCGGAGTGCGTCTGCTTCACGAGGTCCTTGAACAGATCGAAGTCGACGTCCAAGTCGCGGCGGAACGCAACGATGATCACGCGGTTGCGGATCTGGGGCACCCCGTAGTCGGCGGCGTTTACCGGCACCATGACGACGTCGTACCGCTTCTTCGGATCGTCCGGCTCCTTCTCGCGCCGCTCCAGCAAGTACTCGTAGTGCTGCTGCCAGTCGGCGCCTTCGGCTCGTTCCTCGAAGGGAAGCTCCAGCTCGCGCTGGATGTACTCGAAGTAGGGCTTGAAAGAGGGCCTGAGCAAGCCTCGTACGTTCTCGCAGATCACGGCCTTCGGCTGAATCTGACGCACCGCCTTGAACATCTGCGGAAACATATTCCGCTTGTCCTCGTCACCCTTGGCGACACCGCCAAGACTGAAGGGCTGGCAGGGGGGACCGCCAGCGAGCACGTCCACCTTGCCCGCCAAGTAGTCCATGTCGAGCTCTTGGACATCGCCCGCAACGAGGGGGACCTTGTCGTTGGCCTTGGGGGCTCGGATCGGCTTCTGGCCATCGGGCAGTCGCTGAGCCCCGTTCGCCGCCAGGGTCTCGCAGGCTCGCTTGGCGAACTCGTTGAAGAGGAGGGGGCGGAACCCGGCACGGTGGACAGCCATGGCCAGGCCGCCAGCGCCAGCGAAGAGCTCAACACCCGTGCGGTCCTTCTTTGATCCTTCTTGCAGTTCAGCCATTCCAAAAGCATACCGCGGAGTTGGAGATCTTCAAGTCATTCTGGAGTGAACGTTCGTCCGCGTGTACAGGTCGCCGATAGGGTTCCTCCGGGAGTATGGCGAGCGAGGGAGTGGAACGGATGGCGCCGGTGGTGGGCTCCGACGACGGGACGCGGTATCACAGGGACTTCACCCTGAGCATCACGAAAGCGCTCGGTGACCAGCTGGCGGCCGCACTCGATGGACTGGACAGGGCCCCGCTGGCCGAGGAGAGCATCGCGCGGCTCAAGGAGAAGTCCGGGGTCTACCAGCTGTATCTGAACGGCGAGTTCGTCTACGTTGGCAAGGCTGAAAAGTCCTTGCCGGCCCGTCTGCGCAATCACCTCCGAAAGATCTCGGGGCGCCGCGAGATCGCGCTGGACGAAATGACCTTCTCGTGTCTTTACGTAGCGGAAGACTTCTCCGCTCTCGCCCCCGAACAACTGCTCATCAGCCATCACAAGGGGATGGGCAACATCCCTTGGAACAACAATGGCTTCGGCAACAAGGACCCCGGTCGCCAGCGCGACCATACGATTCCGAACCGCTTCGATGTGAAGTTCCCCATCGACCTCGATCGACCGGTCGAAGCCCTCGAATCCGGAGATTCCACCCTGCTTGACCTGCTGGAGAAGGTGAAGGCTGGCCTTCCGTACAACTTCAGGTACGGACGGCCTACCTCATTCCAGGACCACGTCGTCAGGGTGCCCGAGGGCCAGGTGACCGCTGACGAGATCTTCCAACTGATCTCGGCGGAAATACCCGACAAGTGGCAGATCACCGCCCTCGTGGGTTACGTGATCATGTACGACGACAGCCCCAGTAGCTACAAGAGCGCGTGGCGGTACTACCGCGGCGGTCAAAGCATCGACGTCGTGGCCGAAGCGGAGCCAGCGGAGGACGCCGATGCCGATCCGGCCGAGGCAGATGCCTGAACAGACCAACACCTGGTCGCCGAAGGCCGCAGCCCGCTAGCCAGACAATAGGTAACGGCGATCGGAACCTGCTCACTCCCGTGCTCTGAGCGGGCCTCGCGTGCTCGAAGCGCGAGTCTTGGTCACAACCGATGACCTACGAATCCATGTAGAAGCGGAGAGCCCACCCGTGGCCGCACAAGTCCCGCCGGACGACATCGCAGACGAGCCGTCGAAGTTTGGTGCGGAGAAGATCTACGACCCGCTGAGGCGGGAGAACCTAGGGCGCAGTGTGCTCTGGGCGCTCACCTCTGGTGATCCCGTTCGAATGGACCAGGTCCAGTCCTTTAAAGGCTGCGGGATCTATGCGATGTATTACACGGGTGATCATGAGCTGTACGCGCCGATCTCAGGATCGTTCGAGGTTCCCATCTATGTCGGCAAGTCTGACCCACCCGGTGGCCGCAAAGGCGTCACGGTCGCGGAAGCATGGGAAGGGACACCGCTCTGGGAACGGGTTTCCGTCCATAGGCGAAAGCTCACCAAGGCGGCTGACCTCAGGCTTGAGGACTTCCACATCCGTTACCTCACCGCCGATGACCTCTTCACGCCCATGGCCGAGCGTCTGATGATCAGAGATCTCCGCCCCGTTTGGAACGTGATACTCGAGGGTTTCGGCGTAAACCAGCAGGGCGGCCCACGCGAGGCCGAGCAGATGCGGCCGAAGTGGCACGAGGTCCACGTCGGTGTGCCGTGGGCGGATAAGATGCGACCCCAACCGCATGGGCCCGAGCCCTTGAGGGAGGCCGTTCAAGCGCATCTGGCTCTGCATGCGAAGCCTCCGACGAGCGCGGCAGGGCGTCCGCCGGGAGTGATCTGAGCTCAGGCCCTCTCATTGGATCCCGCCGATAGTGAGAGCGCCATCAGGTGGTGTCACACTGACGGAATGATCAGGGACCCAGCCGAGACGATCGTGACCGCAGCCGGCACTGTCGAGATCCCCTTGGGGCTGCTCGCGGAGGCCGGGCTGTCTCCAGGAGCCGCAGTCGTCGTGTACAGCGACGGGGACGGGCGGATCGTTGTGCGTCGGCAGGATGACGCGATCCGCGACCTGCTGGAGAACGGCAACCTGTGACCCAGCTGTACGCCTGAGCGGCGAGCAGCCTGGCCATGTTCTATCAGGACGCCTTCGCGACAGCCGTGAAACGGCCCGCACATCTTGACCCAGTTTCTACCAGTTCTCTCAGCCTGCTCCGTATCCAAGCCTGTGCGCCTCAGGCCCGTTCGGGCTCCAACCATTCAGGTAGGGCTTCAGTTCCTCCAGCTTAGGTTCGCGAGCTGCGGGCATCACGGGAAGCTGGGTCAGCGGGTCGCGGCTTCGAACGTAGCGGCGCGCCCAAGTCAGCCATTGCTGCGCTGAGGCAACTTCGGCCTCGTCCCTGTCCGTCGCAGCCTTCAGTCGGCGATCCAGAGCATCGCAATACGCGTTCAGTGCCGTCGCTTCCTGCCAATCGCGAGTCTCCG
The DNA here is from genome assembly GCF_044742205.1 of Streptomyces sp. NPDC087901. NCBI lineage: Bacteria > Bacillati > Actinomycetota > Actinomycetes > Kitasatosporales > Streptomycetaceae > Streptomyces > Streptomyces sp. NPDC087901. The sequence continues at coordinate 586,600 of NZ_JBIUUC010000004.1, read as the reverse complement.
CGCGGAGAATCTCAGCGAACCTGGCCTGACCGGCCTGCTCTTTCGCCTGCTCCATCGCAGTTCGCCAGCGGATCTCGCGGTCGACCTTCGCCCGCTCCTCGTCCGCCTTCCGTTGAGCGTCCTCCATAGCTCGGACTTCGAGCTCTTGAAGAACGGCCCCAAGGATGCCCTCCAGCCTCCAGCGTTTGCGGTCGGCCCAGCGGAACTGCCGGTTGAGGCGGCTGTAGCCGAGTTCGACTACGAGCCTTCCGGCGCGCTCTGGATCGGTGGACTGCGGCGCCTCTTGCTGGATTGTGACGGTGTAGTCGAAGCCACTGACGCACACCGTCAGTTCGCCCTCGCGGCGCGAGTACCGCGAGGGATGATGTCGGCCCTCGTGTGTGTAAGCGTGGCTTCGATAGCGGTCGGCGACACGATGTCCCTTCACCTCGTGACCGCGACTCAGCGCCTCGGCGGTCAGACCTTGGAGCAACAGCAGTGATCGACGGCGGAGTGCGGCAGGCATGACGAGCCGGCCTTCGTCGTCTCGCAGTGCAGCCACGACTGGATGGGGAGAGCGCAATTGAGTGGGGACACGGACGGGTGGCACATCATGCGGTGACGGTCTGAGGGAGTTGAGGTGGGGCCCATCAACAAGGGAAATCTGTAGGTCGCGATTCCACATGCGGAGCCTCTCGATGCGTTTACCCTTCGGGACGAGGGCGTGTCGCTTCGCGTAGTCGATCGCGCGCCGCCATTCCGTCACCGCAGGCTCATCGGGCTGAGTGATGGTGACACGCTTCTCGGCAATGAGCCGCTGGACGAGCTCGGTCGCCTTCGTGCGACGGGCGCGGGCAACTGGCCTGTCGCCGTAGGTCGCGGATGGCCTGCCGCCCCTGCTCTCTTCCTTGGTGATCTTCCTTCCCTCGGCATGTGCAGGGTCGTCGGGATGGTGTCCGTTTTGCGTGTAGAAGGTGCCCGCCTCGGTGACCTGCGCATGCACCTCACCACCGCTTCGCTTGATCGTGATCAGTCCGCGGTCGCGCAGGGCATAGGCCGAGCGCCACTCACCGGGGTCCCAAGCGGCGTTGGGTTCTTCGCTGCCGGCCAGCTGGCCGAGCAGGGTGAGCTGTCGTTCGTTCAAGGGAGACCAGCGATGCATGGCAACAGCTCACTCCGAGACCGGGCCAGGAGCAATAACTCGTACGGGTGGTCGTCCCCGGAGGGTCAGGAAGGACGCGGTGCCTTGTGTGCAGCGGGCGGGGCGACACAGCGTGAATCTGATGCACCACTCCGATCAAGACAGCACGCCTGTGATCAGGAAAAAGTGGGATTGGGTGGCACCCCCCAACACCTCCTGGGAAAACGTTGGGGGCCCTTTTGTCGATTGGTCGTGGGATCGAGGGCTCGTGCGCCACGAAGGAGCGACGCCGCCTGCCTGGCTGGGAGCCATATGGGAGCCGACTCGTTCCCCAAGCCCCTGCGACGCCGCCCCAGACCAACGCATACCAATGGCTTGACCTGCACAAACGTAATACGACCAGGTGTCGATCGCGCCCGACCCTCATTCGGGACGAAGAGGTCGTGGGTTCAAATCCCGCCACCCCGACAGCCGTAAGACCAGGTCAGGGGCCTGATCCACTAAGTGGATCAGGCCCCTGAGTGGTTTCCGGGGGCGTCTTGGGAGCGGCGTGGATGAAGATCTTGGTCGGCTTCTCCAGGCCGCCTGCGGATCCTGACCGGCTCCGTCTTGACCGCCCTTCCCGTCACCCTGCGCAGACGTACGGCGAAGGCCGGGCAAGCGTTTTGAGAATGCCGAGCTCGATGTCGATCGCGGCCTGTTCCGTCACCGCCCAGTCGGGCCGTGGTTCCGACGCGGCGGAGGTTGTCCCGCTTTCGGCGCCGGGCCGCCAGGGCGAGTGATGCGACACGTCCGTGAGACTGCCGAATCGCGGCAGGTCGGAGTGGAGCCTTACGTCATGGATCGCTAGGCCCTGCACATATGAAACGCCGACGCCGGGAAGACCGGGCGGCCGCGCCGGGAACAGCCGGTCGGGCCCGCACGGTTGCATCGACCGAGGGGTCGGCACCGCACGGCGGGGAAAACGGAGATCACAAGGTCATCCGCCCTGCCAGGATCCGGCCCCCGGTGTCGCGGTACGCCCGCCGCGCACTCGGACCAAGACGCATTTTCTGCAGGAGGACTGCTTCATGACTGACCGGCCCTTGACGCTCATGGCAGTACACGCCCACCCCGACGACGAGGCCACGGGAACCGGAGGGGTCCTCGCGCGGTACGCGGCGGAAGGCATCCGCACGGTTCTGGTGACATGTACCGACGGCGGTTGCGGTGACGGGCCGGGGGGCGTCAAACCGGGCGAGCCCGGGCACGATCCGGCGGCTGTCGCCGTGATACGCCGCCAGGAACTCGAAGCGAGCTGTGACGTCCTCAAGGTCAGCGATCTGGAGATGCTGGACTACGCCGACTCCGGGATGGTGGGCTGGCCGAGCAACGACGCCCCCGACTCCTTCTGGCAGACCCCCGTCGAGGAGAGCGCGGCCCGGCTTGCGGAGCTCATGCGGCACTACCGGCCCGATGTCGTCGTCACCTACGACGAGAACGGCTTCTACGGCCACCCCGACCACATCCAGGCCCACCGCATCACGATGGCGGCGCTGGAGATGACCGCGCTGACACCGAAGGTGTACTGGACGACGATGCCCCGGTCGATGATGCAGCGGTTCGGGGAGACCATGCGCGAGTTCCAGGAGGACATGCCGGAGCCTGATCCCGCCGAGGCCGCCGCGATGGCCGAGATCGGCCTCCCCGACGACGAGATCACCACGTGGGTGGACACCACCGCGTTCAGCGGTCAGAAGTTCGATGCGCTGGCCGCGCACGCCAGTCAGGGCGAGAACATCTTCTTCCTCAAGATGGGCAAGGAGAGGTTCGGCGAGCTGATGGGCGTGGAGACCTTCGTACGCGTCAAGGACGCCACCGCCGTGGCCGTACCCGAGAACGATCTCTTCGCCGGACTGCGCTGACCGATCATCCCGGACGCCGGAAGGCACTGCGTCGGCCGGATCATTCGGGTGCCGGAAGGCGCTGAGCGGTCGGCCTCTCCGCCCGGTCTGCGAGCTCACCGCCACCGAGCGCGCCGGCCTGAACCGGCGCTCCACACCATCCTTCGTGCCGGGGAGAACCTGCCCGGCCGACCGGCTCCCGGCCCGGCCTGCCTCCGATGCGGACAGCCCGCCCGGTCCTCATGCGTGAGGCGGGCTCCGCCGGGCCGAGTCCGCGAGCCGTTCCGCGAGGGCTTCGACGAGGCCTCGGAGTTCATCCGGGCGTTCGATGACGAAGGGCCGGTCCAGCGAGGCGAGCACGGCGGGCAGCCAGTCGAGCCGCTCCACGCGCAGGTCGACGCGGGACCAGCGCCCGGTCTCCGGTCCTGCGTCGTCCGAGGGCGACAGCTCCTCCACGATCGCGATGCCGGCGGGAAGCCGGGTGTGGATCTCCTCGGCCGTCCCCTGCACCCGCAGGGTCACCTCATGCCGGTACGGAGCCGTGGCGAGCCCGGTCAGTACGCGCTTCGCCGGGTCCAGCCCTGCGCGCGGCTCGAACGAGCCGGGCAGGGTCCTCACGCCGCTGATGCGGTCCAGCCGGAACGTCCGGTCCTCGCCGGCCGCGGGGTCCGCAGCCGTGACGTACCACCTCCCCGAGTGGGCGACGATCCCGTACGGGTGCAGGATGCGTTCACTGCGCCGGCCGTCGACGGCGGTGTACCGGACCGATACCGGCCGGTGGCGGGTCACCGCGTCGGCGAGCGGGAGCAGCACCGCGGAGTCCGGGGGGTCAGCCTCGCCGGGCGGAGCCGTGAACGCGAGGGCCCCGAGCACGGCGTCGAGTGCGAGCCGCAGCCGTTCGGGCAGCACGCGCCGGATCTTGGCCGCCGCCGTCTCTCCCGCCGTGCCCATCGCCGTCGTCAGGCCGGAGCGGCGGCCCGCGACCAGGCCGAGCATCACGGCGAGCGCTTCGTCGTCGTTCAGCATGAGCGGGGGCATGCGGTAGCCGGGGGTGAGCCGGTAGCCACCGTAGCGGCCTCGTACCGACTCGACGGGCACGTCGAGGTCGATGAGGTGCCCCGCGTAGCGCCGCACGGTGCGTTCGTCGACGTCGAGCCGGTCGGCGAGTTCGGCCACGGTGCGGAGGCCACCCGACTGAAGGAGTTCCAGCAGGGTGAGGACACGGGCGATGGGGCGGGGCATGCGCAGAAGTCTCCTCCTCATACCGGGCGGGTTCCGCCCGGTATTGCTATTAGCGTGCGTTCAGAAGCACCGGCCGACCAGGAGAGAACCATGGATTTCGTCTCTGTCCGCATCATCACGGGCGACGTCGCCCGCCTCGTCACCTTCTACGAGCGCGCCACCGGCGTATCCGCCCACTGGTCCACCGAGGACTTCGCCGAGCTCAGGACCTCCTCGGCCACCCTCGCGATCGGCAGCACCCGCACGGTTCCGCTCTTCGCGCCCGGCTCGGCCCGTCCGGCCGACAACCACAGCGTCATCCTCGAGTTCCTCGTCGACGACGTGGACGGCGTGTACGAGAACCTGAACGGCTTCGTGGAGGACTTCATCAACGAACCCACCACGATGCCCTGGGGAAACCGCGCGCTCCTGTTCCGCGACCCCGACGGCAATCTCGTCAACTTCTTCACCCCCGTCACGCAGTCCGCCGTCGAAAAATTCTCCCGATGAGGAGTTCACCCGACGAGGAGTTCCCCCGATGATGCGCGCCCCTCGTCGGCCGGACGACGCGGCGACATTACTAAACCTTGACCTGAACTAAACCGTTTACTAGACAACGTTGTCACCACCCGTCAGAGTGTGCTCCGGAGCGAAGGGAACCCGCTTCCTTCACGAAAGGTGTGGTGACGTGACGGTGTACGGAGCACTGGACATCGGCGGCACGAAGATCGCCGGAGCGCTCGTGGACGACGCGGGCGCTCTGCTCGTACGCGCACAGAGGCCCACTCCCGCGCAGAAGTCCGCCGTCGAGCTCATGGCGGCGGTGACATCGGTGCTCGACGAGCTGGCCGTACACCCGATGTGGGACGAGCTGGCCTGCCTCGGTATCGCCAGCGCGGGTCCGGTCGACACCGCCGCGGGCACGGTCAGCCCGGTCAACATTCCCGCGTGGCGGCGCTTCCCGCTGACCGAGCAGGTGGCGGCGCACCCCCGGCTGCCCGCAGGGCTGCGGCCCGTGCTGGTCGGGGACGCGGTGGCCATGACGGCCGCGGAGCACTGGCGGGGCGCGGCGCGGGGGTTCGAGAACGCGCTGTGCATGGTGGTGTCCACGGGAGTGGGTGGCGGCCTGGTCCTCGACGGCCGGCTCCACACCGGCAGGACGGGGAACGCGGGTCACATCGGGCACATCACCGTCGACCTGGACGGTTCGGTGTGCCCGTGCGGGGCTCCCGGCTGCGTCGAGGGGTTCGCCAGCGGGACCGCAATCGCAGCGCAGGCGCAGGCGGCCGGGTGGTCCGCACCGGCCGGGACGACTCCGACGGCGGCGGCGGTCGCGGAAGCGGCGCGGGCCGGGGATCCGAGGGCGCTGGGGGCCTACGAGCGGGCCGCCCAGGCGCTCGCGGCAGCCATCTCCGCGACGGCTGCTCTCGTCGAGCTCGACCTCGTGGTCATCGGCGGCGGCGTGGCGCAGGCCGGCGAGACGCTCTTCGCTCCCCTGCGACGGCACATGGCCGACTACGCCGTGCTCGATTTCACCCGTGGCCTGCCCGTCGTGCCGGCTCTTCTCGCCCTGGACGCCGGCCTCATCGGTGCAGCCGCCGTCGCCTCCTCGAAACTCGGCGCCCCCTCGAAGCCCGGCGCCCCCTCCAAGCTCGGCGCCCCCGCGCTGGCGGCCGGGCAGCGCCCGTAACCCGTCCCCGCATTCCGTAATGCGTGGCCCACAGATCCGAGGGGCCGCGCCACGACCGCGGGGTTCGGCCGGTGGTGGCCCTGAAAGGGGACCACCGCGTGCACCGCCTGAACAACACCATCCGTCACTACAACCCTCCCGTCGAGGCGCTCTCGCCTATTAAACCGGAACTAAACTTAACCGGTTTGGTTCCAACGGTTGTTTCGCCGTTCGCGTGCCCCTAATCTCTCTTCCAGTCGCCTGAGCACAAGGTGAACTGCCCACGCTCACCACCCATTTGAGCAAGCGCCAACTGGGCGTTCCACGGCGATCAATACCCTCGTCGGTCGGGCGAGAGCCGCAATGATTACCCGGCCGGCGAGGAACTCACTCGCCCCGACAGCACTCCTTTCGCATGCAATACATCTCGGAAGACGCACGTTCGCCGCGCTTTCCGGGGCACGGATCGGGGCGGAAACCGCCACTCACCGCAGAGCGTGACGCGCCGGACGGGAATGCGTCCCGGTCCGGCGGGCACGCCACCACATCGGGAGCGACATATGAGAAGGATGCTGGCCACCGCCGCGGGAGCGCTGCTAGCCGTCACCGCCGCCGTGCTCACCGCACCCCACGCGGCCCAGGCCGCGGAGGCGTCCACGGGGTTCCACGTAAGCGACGGCCGACTGCTCGACGCCAACGGGGAAGACTTCGTCCTGCGCGGGGTCAACCACGCGCACGCCTGGTACACGGCCAAGACGCCGCAAGCACTCAAGGACATCAAGGCCCTCGGCGCCAACTCGGCCCGCGTGGTGCTGAGCACCGGCGACCAGTGGACCAGGAACGACACCGCCGACGTCGCGGCCATCGTCGAACAGTGCAAGGCCAGCCGCCTGGTCTGCGTCCTCGAGGCCCATGACACCACGGGTTACGGCGAGGCCGGCGCAGCCGTCCCGCTCTCCCGCGCGGTGGACTACTGGAAGGGCATCAAGAGCGCGGTCGAAGGGCAGGAGAAGTACATCATCCTGAACCTCGGCAACGAGCCGTACGGAAACACCGGTTACGAGAACTGGACGTCCGGCACCACGGACGCCATCAAGAGCATGCGCGCCGCGGGATTCAAGCACACCATCATGGTGGACGCCCCGAACTGGGGACAGGACTGGTCCTTCACCATGCGGGACAATGCGGCAGGGGTATTCGCCGCCGACCCCGACAAGAACACCGTCTTCTCGATCCACATGTACGGCGTCTACGACACAGCAGCCGAAGTTCAGGATTACCTGAACCGGTTTGTGTCACAGAAACTGCCGATCGTCGTCGGTGAGTTCGGGGACGCACATTCGGACGGCAACCCGGACGAGGACGCGATCATGGCGACGGCCCAGCAGCTGGGCCTCGGTTACATGGGATGGTCCTGGAGCGGCAACGGCGGCGGGGTCGAGTACCTCGACATGGCCACCGGCTTCGATGCCGGTCAGCTGACCACATGGGGTCAGCGCATCTTCAACGGCACGAACGGGATCAAGGCGACCGCGCACGAGGCCGGCGTGTACGGAAGCGGAGGCACCGGCGGCGGTGACGGCGGCACCAGCACCGGTGCCTGCCAGGTGACCTACAAGCTCAGCGACTGGGGCAGCACCTTCAACGCGGACGTCACCATCCGCAACACGGGCACCACCGCGGTCAAGGGCTGGAAGCTCCAGTTCCCCTTCCCAGGTGACCAGCGGGTCAACTCCGCCTGGAACGCCAAGGTGAGCCAGCAGGGGGCGGCGGTCACCGCCACTCACGAGTCCTGGACCGAGACCATTCCGGCAGGCGGTTCGGTGAGCTTCGGCCTCAACGGTTCCTCCGCCTCGGCCAACAGCATCCCCAGCACCTTCGCGCTCAACAGCGCGTCCTGCACCAAGGTCTGACGCGCTCGGCATGCTCCGGTTCCGTAAACGCTGTGGCCTCTCCGTCCAGTTGGGCGGAGAGGCCACAGCGCCGATCTCAACTCCGGGCGGGCGCCTGCGCGGTGGAGCCGCGCGGGGTGAGGGACGGGGTCGGCACCTGCACCGAACCGCTGTGCTGACCCTCTATGACGGCGAACAGCGTGCGGGCCACCTGGGCCCCGAAACTGTGTACGTCGTGGCTCATCGCCGACAGCGTGGGATGAGTGATCCGGCACAGCTGCGAGTCGTCCCAGGCGAGCAGCGACACGTCGTCGGGGACCACGAAGCCCATCTCGGCGGCGACCCCCGCTCCCGCCACGGCCATGATGTCGTTGTCGTACACGATGGCCGTCGGACGGTCGGCCGACATCAGGAGAGAGCGGGTGGCCCTCGCCCCCTCGCTCCCGTCGAAGCCGGTCGCTATCTGACGGCCCTCGTCCAGCCCCAGTTCCCGCATCGTGGCCGCGAAGGCGGCGGCCCGGATGGCGCTGTGCCCGAGCCCGACCGGACCGCCGACACGGGCGATGCGCCGGTGCCCGAGCGCCGCCAGATAGCGGACGGCCTCGGCGGCCGCGGTGGCGTCATCGGTCCACACCGCGGGAAACGAACCGGTGAGGGAGGGATGCCCGACGGCCACCGCCGGCAGCCCGATGGACTGCAGCGACGGGACCCTCGGATCGTCCTCGTGGAAGTCGACCAGGATGGCACCGGCGATCGTCTGGCTGCGCCACCAGGACCTGTACTGCTCGATCTCCTCGTCGAGATCCCGCACCAGCCTCAGGAGCAAGGAGTACGACCGTTCGGCCAGGACGCTCTCGATGCCGGAGATGAAGTCCATGTAGAACGGTTCGAGCCCGAGCAGCCTGGCGGGACGGCACAGGGCCAGGCCGATGATGTCGACCTTCTGGCTGGAGAGGCTGCGTGCGGTGAGGTTCGGCGCCCAGCCCAGCTCCTTCGCGGCCTCGAAGATCCTCTGCCGGGTGGCGTCCGAGACGCCCGGCTTCTGGTTGAACGCCAGCGAGACGGCCCCCTTGGACACGCCTGCGCGGGCGGCGACGTCCTTGATCGTGATACGTGCGGGACTGTTCACCTCGCGCCCGCGCAGAAGAGGGCCGCCCGCGCCCTCTTCGCGTCCACGGAACCGCAGCCCGTCACACGGAACCGGGCCTGCTCACCGGGCAGCAGCGTCCGCAGCCCCTGATCGGCCGCGGCGTGCGGGTCGAGGCGGTCGGCTTGAAGGAGGAGGTCTCTCAGCAGAGTGTGCGCACTTACCACGACGTCGACTGTATCGTCCCTGCCCCCCACTGGTTCCACGCTGACGTCGTACTCCGGCCGCGGAGAGGCGAAGTCCTTGTCCGGTACGGGGAAGTGGAGGGCCCGCAGGCCGTCGGCGTCGGCGACGAGGAACTCCTTCGCGGACTCCTCCCCGGGCACCAGCTCCCCGGGGACCGGAAACCGGAGGACCGAGCGGGCACCGGCCGTCACCTCGTGGACGCCTCGGTGCACGGTGCTGCCGTCGGCCTCCAGGCGTCGCAGGGTCACCGAGGTGCGCCACTCGGTGGCGGACTGGTTGATCACCGCCAGCACGAGGCCCCCGTCAGCGGGCTGGAGGGTCAGCAGCCGGTCCGCGTACACGCGGCGCAGCTCGTGGTGGAGCGGCTTGAGCCGGCCGTCGCCGTCGATGGCCGACCAGGAACTGACCGGCCAGCAGTCGTTCAGCTGCCAGACGACCGTGCCGGCGCAGACGGGCCAGTGCGAGCGCCAGTGCTCGATGCCTGCGGCGACGGCGCGGGCCTGGACGACCTGGGTGAGGTAGTGCCAGCGGTCGAAGTCGTTCTCGGGAAGGTCGAAGTGCCGTGCGACACCCCGGTTCAGCTTGCCATTGCCGTCCTCCGCCTTCTGGTGGTGCAGCATCCCCGGAGAGTCGGGGGCCAGTTCCTCGCCGGGCAGCGCCCGCCGGAGCGTCGCCATGGCGGGCGGCGCCTGCCAGCCGAACTCCGCGACGAACCGCGGCACGTTGGAGCGGTACTCGGCGTAGTCCTGGCGGTTCCAGACCTCCCAGGAGTGGTGGGTGCCGTGCGCGGGGTCGTTGGGGTGGTGGTCCCAGGACCCGGACCACGGGCTGCCCGCGGCGTAGGGGCGGGTGGGGTCGAGCTCCGCGACCAGCCGGGGCAGCAGGCCGAGGTAGTAGCCCTCGCCCCAGGAGTCGCCGGCCAGCTCGGGCTCCCACTTCCAGTCACGGAAGCCCCACAGGTTCTCGTTGTTGCCGTTCCAGAGCACGAGGCTGGGGTGCGGCATCAATCGGACAACGTTGTCACGCGCCTCGGCCTCGACCTCGCCGCGCAGCGGCTGCTCCTCGGGATAGGCGGAGCAAGCGAAGAGGAAGTCCTGCCAGACCATCAGGCCGAGTTCGTCGCAGGCCCCGTAGAAGGCGTCGTCCTCGTAGATCCCGCCGCCCCAGACCCTGACGAGGTCGACGTTCGCGTCGGCGGCCTGCTGGAGCCGGGTGCGGTAGCGCTCGGGAGTGATCCGCGAGGGGAAGGCGTCGTCGGGGATCCAGTTGACGCCGCGGGCGAAGATCCGCACACCGTTCACCACCAGTGTGAACCCGGAGCCGTGCTCGTCGGCCGAGCGGTCGAGCTCCACGGTTCGGAAGCCGACCCTGCGCTCCCACGTGTCGAGTACCCCGTGCTCGTCGCGCAGTTCGACGTCCAGCCGGTAGAGGGGCTGCTCACCGTAGCCGCGCGGCCACCACAGACGGGGGGCCTCGACGTCCAGCCGCAGGACCGCCTCGTCGCCCTCGAAGGCGACTTCGGTGCGCACGCCGTCCACTGTCGCGACGGCCACCAGACCGCGCTCCCGGCCGCCCGCGGTCCGCTCCACCAGGAGACGCGCCTCGACCCGGCCGGTGCCGCCTTCGACGGTCACGAGGGGGCGCACGGAGGCGATGCGCGCTGTGGACCAGTGCTCCAGCCGGACCGGCCGCCAGATGCCGGCGGTCACCAGCGTGGGACCCCAGTCCCAGCCGAAGTTGCACGCCATCTTGCGGATGTACTGGGAGGGCTCCGGGTAGACGTTGGGCCGGCTCCCGGTCAGTGCGCGGACCGACTCGGCCTCGTCGTAGGCGGAGGCGAAGTCGACCTCCAGCACACCGTTCACGCCGGTGACGTCGAACCGATGACCGCGGTGCATGTTGCGCGTACTGCCCAGCGTCCGGCCGCCCAGGGTGATCGTCGCCGCGGTGTCCAGGCCCTCGAAGACCAGATCCGTGCGCTCGTGGCCGCTGTCGGACGCCAGATCCCTGACGTAACTCCAGGAGCGCCGGCCCACCCAGGCCACCTCGGTCTCGTTGAGGCCGAGGTAGGGGTCCGGGATGATCCCGGCGGCGTGCAGGTCGGTGTGCACACAGCCGGGAACCGACGCGGGGATCCGTGCCTCGTCATGGCGCAGGGTCCAGCCGTCGGTGAGCTGGGTGACGTCCTTCATGGGTGCGGCTCCAATCGCCTGACTCAGGCCGGTAGATGTACGACGCCGATAACCTAACCCGCCCATCACCCCCTGTCTATAAACCGGTCTAGTACCACTTTCATAACCCTGCGCACACAGTGCGCAGACCAAAGGGGGCAAAATCGGCCTCGTGGTAACGATTGAGCATCACGATCGAAATTGATGCTTTACCGGTTCACCACCTGGCTGTCATAGTGCCGCTATCCCACCGCAGACCTTGAGCCGCCATCTTGAAGGAGTTGGGCACATGGGGAAGACCAAGACCCTCGCCGGTGCGTTGCTGGCCGTTGCGACGCTGACCGTGACGGGCTGCAGCGGCGGAGGGGCGGGCTCCACGGAGACGGCTTCGGCGCCCACGGACGCGAAGAAGGTGAGCGGGACCATCACCGTCCTGACCCAGCGCACCGACCTCGTCAAGAGCGGCGCGATGGACACCTACGCGGAGCAGTTCCGGAAGATCTACCCCAACGTCAAGGTGAAGTTCGAAGGCCTCACGGACTACGAGGGCGAGGCCCGGATCCGTATGAACACCAAGCACTACGGCGACGTCCTCATGATCCCCGGCGCCGTGGCGAAGAACGACTACCCGCGGTTCTTCGCTCCGCTGGGCTCCACCGACGAGCTGAGCAAGAAGTACCGCTTCAGCGACAAGGCGGCGGTCGGCGGCAAGGTCTACGGCGTCGCACAGTTCGGCACGGCCAACGGTTTCGTCTACAACAAGGCCGTGTGGAAGAAGGCCGGCATCACCGCCTGGCCGAAGACGACCCAGGAGTTCCTCGCGGCGCTCGGCGCCATCAAGGACAGGACGGGCGCCGTCCCGTACTACACCAACTTCGGCGACGGCTGGCCGCTGGTGCAGTGGACCAGCAACGTCGGCTCGGTCACCTGCGACAAGGACGCCAGCAACAAGCTCGCCGGGGCGGTCTCACCCTGGAAGGCCGGCAGCGAGCTCAACGTGAGCGACACCCTGCTCCACGACATCGTCAAGGGCGGGCTGTCCGAGAAGGACCCCAACACCACCAACTGGGAGGAGTCCAAGACCCTCGTCGCCAAGGGCAGGATCGGCGCGATGATGCTCGGCTCCTGGTCGATCACGCAGATGCAGCAGGCCGCCGAGGCGGCGGGCGGCAGCAAGGCCGACATCGGCTTCATGCCCTTCCCCGCCCAGAAGGACGGGAAGTTCTGCGCCACGCTGGTCTCCGACTACCAGCAGGCGGTCAACATCCACTCCGAGCACAAGGACGCGGCCCGGGCATGGATCGACTGGTTCACCGAGAAGTCCGGCTACTCCGCCAAGGAGGGAGCCGTCCCCACGGTGAAGTCGGCGGACATGCCCAGCACCCTGAAGGACTTCGTTGACAACGATGTCACCTTCTCTGAGCGCTCCGAGAAGGACACCGCGAAGGTCAACGAGATCGACAAGGCGTCCGAGATCGGGCTCAACACCCCCGACTACCGGCAGAAGCTGATCGACATCGCCCGCGGCGCGGAGGACGGCACCCTCAAGGACTTCTTCGCTGACCTCGACAAGAGGTGGGACGAGGCAGCGAAGACCGCCGGTTCCTGACAACGGCGGAGGCAGGCCCCGGCCGCGCGGCAGCGGCCGGGGCCGGGGCCGACAGCCTGACGCGCAAGCGGATGAGAGAAGACCCCTGACATGACCGAAACCACCGACCTGGCCCCGGTGAAACCGCCGCGCGCCACGGCCCGCCGCACCACCGCCGGCAGCCGCCGGCGCCCGCCGGGACGGGCCGCACGCGGACGGCTGCTGCGCCGCCTGACCCCCTGGATGTTCCTCGTCGCACCGCTCGCCCTGCTGATCACGTTCACCTACGTGCCCGTGGCCAACATGGTCTATTACAGCTTCACCGACTGGGACGGCATCAGCCCGGAACGCAATTTCACGGGGACGGACAACTACGTCCAGATCTTCACCCGGCCCGAGCTCTTCCGGGTGTTCTTCGTCAGCTTCTACTACCTGGCCGCATCCGTGGTGCAGATCTCGATCGCGCTGTTCTTCGCGACCGTGCTCAGCTTCGACCTCAGGTTCCGCAACCTGTTCAAGGGGATCCTCTTCTTCCCCTACCTGGTCAACGGCGTGGCCATCGGCTTCATCTTCCTCTACTTCTTCAAGGACGGCGGAACCCTCGACTCGGTACTGTCCTGGGCCGGCATGGCTTCCGATCGCGCCTGGCTCGGCGATCCCTCCTCCGCGAACACCTCGCTGGCCGGTGTCTCGATCTGGCGCTACACGGGCCTGAACTTCGTTCTCTTCCTCGGCGCGATCCAGTCCATTCCGGGCGAGCTGTACGAGGCCGCCCAGCTCGACGGTGCGACACGGTGGCAGCAGTTCCGGCACATCATCGCCCCGAGCATCCGGCCCGTACTGAGCCTGAGCATCATCCTGGCGATCTCCGGGTCGCTCTCGGTCTTCGAGATTCCGTGGATCATGACCGGCGGCTCGACCGGTACCTCGACGTTCGTCATCCAGACCGTCAAGCTCGCGTTCCAGTTCAACAAGACCGGGCTGGCCTCGGCCGCCGCGGTGGTGCTGTTGCTGATCATTCTGCTGATCACCTGGATCCAGCGCCGTCTCGTGCCCGATGAGAAGGTGGATCTCGTATGACCACGGCCCGACAGACCGCAGAAGCAGCCCGGACACGCGGCCTCATCGGCCGGACGATCGTCTACCTGACCCTGGTGCTCGCCTCCCTGGCCATCCTCGTACCGCTGGCCGTGGTCTTCCTGACCTCGCTGAAAACCTCGGACGAGATGGCCGGCAGCGGACCGCTGTCCCTCCCCGCGAACTGGTTCAACTTCGCCAACTACGCGACCGCGTTCACCGACGGCAAGATGGTCACCGCCTTCGGCAACACCGCTTTCATCCTGCTGTTCTCCATCACCGGCACCGTGATCATCGGCTCCATGACGGCGTATGCCATCGACCGCTTCCACTTCCCGGCCAGGAAGCTCGTCATGGGGCTGTTCCTGGTCGCCACCCTGGTCCCGGCGGTGACCACTCAGGTGGCCACCTTCCAAGTGGTCAACAGCTTCGGCCTGTTCGACACCCGGTGGGCCCCGATCCTGCTGTACATGGGGACCGACATCGTCTCCATCTACATCTTCCTGCAGTTCATCCGGGGCATCCCGGTCTCGCTGGACGAAGCGGCCCGCCTGGACGGTGCCAACTCGTTCACCGTCTACCGGAAGGTCATCTTCCCGCTGCTCAAGCCGGCCATCGCCACGGTGGTCATCATCAAGGGGATCACCGTCTACAACGACTTCTACATCCCCTTCCTCTACATGCCGTCGGAGGACCTGGGCACCGTCTCCACCGCCCTCTTCCGGTTCAAGGGCCCGTTCGGCGCCCACTGGGAGAACATCTCGGCGGGAGCTATCCTCGTCATCCTCCCGACGCTGGTCATCTTTCTGTTCCTCCAGCGCTACATCTACAACGGCTTCGCCCAGGGCGCGACCAAGTAGCGGCGGCGCAACGGAAGACGTTGGCCTCGGGTGCCTGTCCGGGAAAGCGGATCAGGCACCCGGCCCCTGCTCAGGAGTCAGTCCGTCATGGCCGCGAACGCGCCCGGCTCGTACGAACCCCCCGAGTTGTGCACGATCACGTTCATCCGGGTGGCCGCGTTGATCAGGGCGACCAGGCAGACCAGCGCACCGACCTGGTCGTCGTCGTAATGCTTGCGCACCCCGGCCCAGGTCTCGTCGGACACGCCGTGGTCGCCGAGCCGGGTGCCCTCCTCGGCGAGCGCCAGCGCGGCCCGCTCGGCCTCGGTGAACACGGTGCTGTGGCGCCAGACCGCGACCAGGTTGAGCCGGAGCGCGGTCTCACCGGCGGCCGCCGCCTCCTTGGCGTGCGCGTCGACGCAGAGACCGCAGCCGTTGAGCTGACCGACTCGCAACTGCACCAGTTCCCTTACGGACTTCGGCAGCGTCGACTGCTCCAGGACCAGCGAAGTGCTGTAGAACCGCTTGGCGACCTTCGTGGAGGTCGGGCTCTCGAAGAGGTTGAAACGAGATTCCATGGCTGCGTCCTCACTCGTGTGGTTGCGTGCCGCGGCACTGAACGAACACAAGATGCCGAGAGCCCGGTTCCTGTGACGGTGTGGACTTGTGACGTGTCCCACCGGCCGGGGGTGTCACAGAGCGGTGGCCGCCGGCGTCTCGGCCGAGGCGCGTCGACGGGGGCTCATCACCGGGCGGTGCGCCGGATCGGTGCGACGCGGGGGTAGTGGCCGGCGGCATCACCCGGAGGCGGCTGCCGCGGGCGAAGCCCTCGCCCTGTCGGTGGCTTCCGCCAACACGGCCTCGCGGCGCTTACGTTGCGCCAGATACGCAGCGTGTACTCCTCGCCAAGCCCTCCCGCCGTCACCTGTGAAGTGATGAGCGGTTGGTCGTAAAACCCTTGCTTCAGGGCGAGTTGCAGGTTTATCTACGCGCGGAGCTACGGCTACCGAACGATCATTCGGGCAAATCCGGCACGTTCCCGCCTGGCTATTACCGGCGGGTACCGGAAGCTGCTACAACAGGGGACGCCTCACCAACCCCCCACCCACCCCCCACACTTCGGAGGGCTGACAGCTATGTCAGTACGGAGATTCTGGGCTTCCGCATCCACTCTGCTCCTCGCCGCCGCGGCTGCTCTCGGCATGGCTCAGCCGGCCTCGGCCGCAGCCGGCGGGTACGTCGCCCTGGGCGACTCGTACTCGTCCGGCGTCGGCGCCGGGAGTTATCTGTCCGACAGCGGTGACTGCCGCCGCAGCACCAATTCCTACCCCTACCTCTGGGCGGCGGCGAACTCCCCTTCGTCGTTCGCCTTCGTCGCCTGTTCGGGCGCCACCACAAGCTCGGTGGCGAGTGGCCAGCTCGGCTCACTGAGCTCGTCCACCTCGCTGGTCAGCGTCACGGCGGGTGGCAATGACGTCGGGTTCGCCGACGTCATGCAGGACTGCGTGCTGTCCAGCGAGGCCACCTGCGTCGCCAGCGTCAACGCCGCTGTCGGTCAGATGAACAGCGTGCTGCCGTCCCGGCTGGGTTCGCTCTACACATCGATCCACTCCAGGGCCCCGCAGGCACACGTCGTGGTGCTGGGCTACCCGCGCTTCTACAAGATCGGCGGCAGCTGCATCGCCGGCCTCACGGAGACGGAACGCACCGCCATCAACAACGCGTCCAACGTGCTGAACGGCGTCATCGCCAAGCAGGCGGCGAATGCCGGA
The DNA here is from genome assembly GCF_044742205.1 of Streptomyces sp. NPDC087901. Taxonomy (NCBI): domain Bacteria; kingdom Bacillati; phylum Actinomycetota; class Actinomycetes; order Kitasatosporales; family Streptomycetaceae; genus Streptomyces; species Streptomyces sp. NPDC087901. Next base: position 570,035 of record NZ_JBIUUC010000004.1, on the reverse strand, counting down.
TTCACCTTCTCCAGCGTCGTCGACGAGTTCACCGGACACGAGCTGTGCTCGGGAGACGCATGGCTCCACAGCGTCTCGATCCCGATCTACAACTCGTACCACCCGAAGGCCGTGGGGCAGTCGAACGGCTATCTGCCCGCCTTCCGTTCGGTCGCGTAGGGCATGGAAGCAGGCGCCTGAAAGCAGGCTGCGGCGCGGCATCGCCTCGGAGTTACCGTCTCCGGAGCGGTGCCGCGCCGCTGTCACGCTCAAGTAGGGCCGTCGGCTGCGCGCCGGTGCAGCGCGAGGGCGGTCGCTGCCGCCAGTACGGCGGTGGCGGCAGCCACCCACCAGCCGCGGCGGAACGCCTCCAGGGCGAGTGCCGGGGTGCTCGGGGCGCCCAGCAGGGTGACCATCAGGGCGACGCCCAGGACGGAACCGGTCTGGCGGGCCATCGTGGTGACCGCCGAGCCGGTGGCGAACCGCGTCGGCGGGAGAGCCGCCGCGGCCGCACCGACGAGGGTGGGGAGCGCCAGGCCGACACCGAGGCCGGTGATCATCATTCCGGGCAGCAGGCCCACCGCGTAGTGCGGAGCCGGATCGAGCGCGACGGCCCACCAGGCCAGGCCCGCCGCGAACAGCAGGCAGCCCAGGGCGGCGGTGCGGCCCGCGCCGAGACGGCGGACGACCGGGCCGGAGGACACCGCCAGCAGCGGGACGACCAACGGCCCCGGGGCGATGGCCAGTCCGGTCCGGATCGCCGAATACCCCCACACCTGCTGGCACCAGAGCACCGAGGTCAGCAGCATCGACGCGAACGCCACGGTGAAGAGCAGCGCGGCGAGCGTCGCGGCGACGAAGGACGGCGCACGCAGCAGGGACGGTTCGACGACCGGGGCGGGATGCCGGGCCGACCGGAGCCAGAAGGCGCCGGTGAGCAGCACCGCGGCAGCCAGCGAAGCGAGTACCCGCGCCGAGCCCCAGCCCCAGGCGTCGGCCTTGACCAGGCCGAGCGCCAGGGCCCCGATGGCAAGGGTGAGCAGGGCGGCTCCGGCCAGATCGGGGAAGGGGCCTTCACGGTGCGGGCGGACGTCAGGCAGCAGCCGAACACCCGCGATCAAGCCGATCACGCCGACCGGAACGTTGACGAGGAACACCCAGCGCCAGTCCGCCTCCACGAGCGCTCCGCCGACCACGGGCCCGAGTCCGGCGGCTATCCCGCCGATCGCGGCCCAGCTGCGGATGGCCCGGGGGCGGCGATCGGGTGGGGTGTTGACGAGCAGCAGGGCGAGCGAGGTCGGCATGAGCGCGGCGGCCCCGACGGCCTGGAGGGCGCGGGCGGCGACCAGCCAGCCGACGCCGGGGGCGAGCGCGCAGAGCGCGGAGGCGACGGTGAAGAGCCCGAGACCGAGCAGGAAGCCCCGCCGGTGACCGTAGCGGTCGGCGAGCCGGCCCGCGACGACGAGCAGGGCGGCGAAGACGATCGCGTACGCGTTGAGGACCCAGGACAGCGAGGCGAGGGAGCTGCCGTCGAAGGCGTCGCCGAGTGCGGGGACCGCGACGTTGACGATGAACAGGTCGAGATTCACGACGAAGACGCCGGCCGAGATGATCCACACGGTGGCGCGCGAGGTGGTGGGAGTGCCGGGGACCGCAGCCGCTCCGGGGGCCCCCGGCAGGAGTGAGTTTGATTTCCCAACTGTCATGGCGGCAAGGTAGCGCCAGTGAGTTTGAGATGGCAACCTTGTAGAGATGAGTGCCGCACGTGATTCCGACGCCCCCGCAGACCCGACCGCCGTCCTTGCCGCCCCGCTGCCGGGCCGGCCCTGCTCCGCAGCGGCCGCCCTGCATGTCGTGGGCGAGAAGTGGGCGCTGCTGGCGGTGCGGGAGATCTTCTTCGGCAACCACCGGTTCGAGGCGATCGCACGCAACACGGGCGCACCGCGCGACCGGCTGGCCGCGCGGCTGCGCTCACTGGAACAGGCGGGCGTGGTCGAACGCCGGCCGTACAACGAGCGGCCGCCGCGCTACGAGTACCACCTCACCGAGTCGGGGCGCGATCTCGCTCCGGTGATCCGGGCACTGCTGGACTGGGGTGACCGGTGGGTGCTGGAGGAGCGGCCGGTGGTGATGGTGCATGAACCGGACGCCGGCGACGACCGTACGGACGCGGGCCACGGAGAACGGCACGCGCACGAGCTCGACGCGTCGTGGGTGTGCCGGACGTGCGGCGAGGAGATCGCGATGAACACGCTCAGCGTGGACGTGCGCGCCCCGGGGTGGGACAGGGCGGGACCGGTGCCGCCCGCCTGAGCATCGGGCCAGGACACGACCGCCTCTCGGCACCGCCCGGCTCAGCACGCCCTCCCCGCTCAGCACCCCGTCCCCACTCGGTACCGCTCGGCTCAGCGCCTGCCCCTACCGGCTCCGTTCGGCTCAGTACCGCTCGACGAGGTGCTCCCGACCTGCCGGGGGCTCGTACGGTTCGGGCCAGAAGTCGGTGATCTCGCTGATCCGCCCCTGCGCGTCGAACGTGAAGAAGTGGACGGCGTGCGACTCGTGCCCGCCGTCCGTGAACAGCGTCCGCACGGCGACCTGCCGCCCGCCCGGGTCGGCCACGATCCGCTCGACGCGCACCCGCCAGTCCCCCGGGTACTCCCGGTTGAACGCCATGTACCGCTCCTTGCCGCGAATGCGCTCGCGGGTCTGCGGCAGGTCGTACAGCACCTCGTCGGCGAGCGTCGCCGCGAAGGTGTCCCATTCACGGAGATCGGCCGCGGTCCAGTAGCGCTCGACCGTGGCACGCAGATCAGCAGTCGAATCAGCAGTCTTGCTCATGTTCCGAGTCTGGACCCCACCACTGACAATCGGTCCCGACCTGGGCGAACACCCGCGCCCGGCGGCCCCGTTGCGCTACCGGCCGCTGTCCGGACCGCCCGGCCGGGACGCCTTGACCGAGTACATCAGCGGAATCCGCGGCCGCTCCGCCGGGAAGCGGTAGAAACCGTCCGACTCGCGCTCCAGCACCGGGAAGCGGGCGAAGAGCGAGGCGTCGTGCTCGTGCAGGAACTCGATCCGCAGACCGGCCGCGGCAAGAGCGGAGACCACACTCCCCACCGGGTGCTGCCATTCGACGCTGCGGTTGTGGACAGTCGGCGCGTCGAAGTCCGCGTAGGTGCCCGGCGTCTCGTCCACCCACGCATCGCGGCTGAAGTAGTCGTGGACGATTCTTGAACCGGTCGCGTCGTCGAGGCAGTCGGTGAGCGGGTGGAACTCGGCCAGGTAGAGGAACCCGCCGGGCGCGACGAGCGACGCCGCCGTCTCGGCCCAGCGGTCGATGTCAGGCAGCCAGTTCAGCGCGCCGATGCCCGTGTAGACGATGTCGTACGAGGAGTCCGGCACGGCCTCGGCCGCGTCGTGGACGTCCGCGGCGACGAACGCCGCCCGGTCCGGACCCAGGCCCAGCTCCTGGGCGAGCCCGCGGGCGGTCTCGACGGCCGCTTCGGAGAAGTCGAGGCCGACGACCTGCGCCGCACCGTGCCGGGCCCAGGAAAGGGTGTCGACCCCGATGTGGCACTGCAGGTGCAGCAGCGTCCGGCCGGTCACGTCCCCGACCTCCGCCAGCTCGAAGTCCCGCAGGGCGTCCTTGCCCGCGCGGAAGGAGTCGAGGTCGTAGAAGTCGCTCTCGGCGTGTATGGGCACACGCTCATCCCACATCGCGCGGTTGGCCTCGCGCCAGTCGGCAGGTATCGGAAGAGGCATGCCGGCGAGGTTATCCACAGGCTGCGGACGACGCGAACGGTTTGTCGGCCGTCCGGCGCAGAATGGGGGGCATGACTGAGACCACTGGTTCGACGAACGATTCCGTCCCGGCGTGGGAACAGCGCTTCCGGGCCCCCCGGGTGTCGCTGCCCGACTGGGCGGAGGATGCTCCGGACCGCGCCCTGTTCGTTTCCAATGCGACGGGGACGTACGAGCTCTACGCATGGGACCGGTCGACGGGCGAGCAGCGCCAGGTGACGGACCGGCCGAACGGGACGACGGACGGCGTACTGACACCGGACGGCGAGGCCGTGTGGTGGTTCAGCGACACCGACGGGGACGAGTTCGGGGTGTGGATGCGCCAGCCGTTCCGTGCCGACAGTGAGGGCGCGGAGGACAAGCCGGCCGCCCCCGGTCTTGAGCCGTCCTATCCGGCCGGGCTCGCGATCGGCCGCGACGGGACCGCGGTGATCGGCCGTTCGACGGACGAGGACGGCACGACGGTCCACGTCGTACGGTCCGGGGCGGCGCCCGTGGAGATCTACCGCCACCGCGAATCGGCGGGGGTCGGCGACCTGTCGCACGACGGCTCGCTGATCGCGCTGGAGCACACGGAGCACGGCGACGCGATGCACTCCGCCCTGCGTGTGGTGCGCCCCGACGGCAGCACGGTCGCGGAGCTGGACGACACCGAGGGGGGCACGAAGGAGCTCGGCCTCGCGGTCCTCGGCTTCGCACCGGTCGCCGGGGACACCCGGCTGCTGGTCGGGCACCAGCGGCGCGGCCGCTGGGAGCCGATGATCTGGGACCCGGTGGCGGGCACGGAGACGGACCTCGCCATCGACCTGCCCGGCGATGTGGGTGCCGAGTGGTATCCGGACGGCTCCGCGCTGCTGGTCGAGCACGGCTTCGAGGCCCGCAGCGAGCTCTGGCGGTACGAGCCGGCCGCGGCCGGCGGGGCCCTGGTGCGGGTGGAGACGCCCGCCGGTTCGGTCTCGGGTGCCACGGCCCGGCCGGACGGCACGGTGGAATACCTGTGGTCGTCGGCGGCGGAGCCGCCCGTCGTCCGCTCCACGACCGGTGCGGTGGTGCTCGATCCGCCCGGCGCGAAGGCGCCGGTGTCCGTCCCGGTCGAGGACGTGTGGGTGGACGGGCCCGGGGGCCGCATCCATGCGCTCGTCCAGCGGCCGGCCGGCCCGGCCCAGGGACCGTTCCCGACCGTGTTCGAGATCCACGGCGGACCGACCTGGCACGACAGCGACGCCTTCGCGGCGGGTCCCGCCGCCTGGGTGGACCATGGCTATGCGGTCGTCCGGGTCAACTACCGCGGCTCGACGGGCTACGGGCGGGCGTGGACGGACGCGCTCAAGCACCGGGTCGGCCTGATCGAGCTGGAGGACATCGCGGCGGTGCGGGAGTGGGCGGTGAAGTCCGGCCTCGCGGATCCGGCGAAGCTGGTCCTGGCCGGCGGCTCCTGGGGCGGCTATCTGACCCTGCTCGGCCTCGGCACGCAGCCGGACGACTGGTCCGTGGGCCTGGCCGCGGTTCCGGTCGCGGACTACGTCACGGCGTACCACGACGAGATGGAGGCTCTGAAGGCGATGGACCGCACCCTGCTGGGCGGGACGCCGGAGGAGGTGCCCGAGCGGTTCGAGGCCTCGTCACCCCTCACCTACGTCGACACCGTGCGGGCGCCCGTCTACATCTCGGCGGGCGTCAACGACCCGCGCTGCCCGATCCGCCAGGTGGAGAACTACGTCGACCGGCTGAAGGACCGCGACGCCGTGCACGAGGTCTACCGGTACGACGCGGGCCACGGCTCACTCGTCGTGGAGGAGCGGATCAAGCAGGTGCGGCTGGAACTCGACTTCGCCCGCCGCCACCTGGGAGATGCGGAGGACGGCGCGTAGAGCCGGGCCGGGGCTGCGCCGGACCGCTGCGCGCGCGACGGCCGGCGGGCCGGGACGGCTGCCGGGCACTGCGTAGAGCTGCGTAGAGCTGCGTAGAGCTGCGTAGAGCTGCGTAGAGCTGCGTAGAGCTGCGCAAGTCTGCTCAGGGCTGCGTAAATCGGCGTCAGTCTGCGTCAGTCGGCGTCAGTCGGCGTAGGGGCCGGATAAAAGGTGGCTTCTCGGGTGCCCCCGCTCCGGCGGGCAGGAGCGGGGACCGTACCGTGGAGGGGTGTACCGGTTCCTGCTGACCCCGCGATGGTGGGGGATCAACCTCTTCGTCGTGCTGGCCATCCCGTTCTGCGTGTTCATGGGCACCTGGCAGCTCGGCCGCTTCGAGGACCGCGTGCAGACGCACGAGGCCGCCGAGAAGCAGCCCGCTCCGGGCACGATGGCCGCCGAACCGCTGGACGAGCTGCTGCCCGTCGACACGGTGACCTCCGGCCGTCCCGCCACCGCGAGCGGCCGGTACGCCGATCAGTTCCTGGTGCCCGGCCGGAAGCTGGAGGACCGCAGCGGCTTCTACGTCCTGGACATGCTGCGCACCGACAGCGGCAAGGCCCTGCCGGTGGTGCGCGGCTGGCTGCCCGGGAAGGCCGGACACACCCCGGTACCGGCCGCGCCGACCGGCCGGGTCACCGTGACCGGCGACCTCCAGGCATCGGAGAACACGGGCACGGACGGGGTCGACGCGAAGGGCGGCCTCCCCGACGGGCAGGTCGGCATGATCAGCGCCGCGTCCCTGGTCAACCTCGTGCCGTACGACGTCTACGACGCCTGGGTGACGCTCCAGGAGACCGACGCCCGCACCGGTGCCTCCGGGACCGGCGTGTCCGGGACCACCGACACCGTCCTCACCGACACCCCGGGCAAGGGCGGCGGTGGCCTGCGTCCTGTACCGGCTGCCGCGCCCCAAGGCAGCGGGCTCGACCTGAAGGCGTTCCAGAACCTCGGCTACACGGGTGAGTGGTTCGTCTTCGCCGCGTTCGTGGTCTTCATGTGGTTCCGCCTGCTGAGGCGCGAGGCCGAAGCAGCCCGGGATCTGAAGCTCGGTCTGATCGCCGACGAGGACACCCCCACAAGCTGACCGTCCGCGGTCCCGGAAGTGCGCGGCGGCCGGGAACGGGCCCGTCGGCGTTCCCCGCACCGGGCCCTGTCCCGCCTCGCCCCGCCCGCCCTCACGACGTGGCTTCGAGCACGCCCGTCCGGTAGATCGTGCCCGCGCAGGCGTTGGCGATCGTCGTCTCGGCGACCGGCGCCCCTGGTTCCGGCGTGTGCTGCACGGACACGGTGCCCGGTGCCGTGCCGTCGCCGTCCTCGCTGCCGAACTGCGTCTCCGTACCCGCTTCGCTGTCCGTGGTTCCGCTGCCCGTCGTGGACCCGGCCGCGACTCCTGTACTGCCGGCCGCGCCGTCCGTGGGACTCGGGGAGGGTGAACTGCCGGTGGTCGGACAGGTCTCCTGGGGCACCCAGGCGAACATCACCTCGTAGGCCATGTCCGGCTTCAGAAGCACCGTCGCCTCCTCCTGCGCAGGATCGGGCAGCCCGGACGCCGGGTCCCCCTGGATGTGCCGGACGACCACGATCTTGGCCGGGTCGGCCGCACCCGTCGCCGCGAAGCCCACCGTGCCGCTGCTGCTCACCGAGCAGTTCTTACCGGACACGTTGGCGATGCGGAAGCTTCCGTACACCGTGCCGTCGGCACCGGCCGTGCTGGTGCTCGCCGAGGCGACTCCGAGCTGGTCGGGGGCGCAGGCCGGCATGTCCGCCTGCGCACTGGCGGCCGGGTCGTCCGAGGGACCGCCGGCCACCTTCTCGTCCGTACCCTGGCCGCTGCTGTCGGACGGGGAGACCGTGCTGTCCGGGAGGCCCTGAGCGCCGCTCTGCTGCCCGTCGCCGCCGGTGCCGCCCCCGTTGCCGGATTCCGCGCCGGGTTCCTCGCCGTTGCCGCCCTGCGCCTGCTCGCCGTGCCCGGCGATGGCGGGACTGGCGGTGCTGGAACTCTCGGAGTTGGCGACATGGACGAAGGCTGGGACCGCGGTGCCGATGAGCAGCGCGGCCGCAGCCACCCCGACAAGGGCCTGCCGACGACGCGCACGCCGGGCGGGCACCGCGCGGAACAGATGGTCGAGGGTGCCGTCGCTCGGTTCGAGACTCTGCACGGCACCGTGCATCATCCGGCGCAGCGCGGCCTCGTCGAGGGAATCACCGCCGAGGGGACCGGAACCCTGACCCCAGAGACCGGACGGACCTCCGAATCCCCGAGTGTCCGCGTCCACACCGGACCGGACGGACCCACTGGACTCCCTGGACCGGCCGGACCCACTGGCCCCACTGGAAGAGGCGGCGCCGACGGTGCCGGGGTGCGCGCCCTCACCCGCGTCGCGGTCCGTGTGCGAGGTGTTCTCCGGCCCGTGGTTCACAATTCCGTTTCCAGTCCGGTCATTCCGATGTCCGCGAGCAGGCCTGCGCCGGATTCCGTTCCCGTCCTCGCGCCCGTGATCGTCGTCGTGGCGCCGGCTCATGCCTGCGCCTCCATCACCACGCGCAGCGCCGCGATACCGCGGGAGCCGTACGCCTTCACCGAGCCCAGAGATATCCCCAGCGTCTCGGCGACCTGCGCCTCGGTCATGTCCGCGAAGTAGCGCAGCACCAGCACCTCCCGCTGGCGCCGTTGCAGCCCCCGCATCGCCTTGATCAGCGCGTCCCGCTCCAGCTGGTCGTACGCCCCCTCTTCCGCGCTCGCCATGTCCGGCATGGGCTTGGAGAGCAGCTTCAGCCCGAGGATGCGGCGGCGCAGCGCTGAGCGGGAGAGGTTGACGACGGTCTGACGCAGGTACGCGAGTGTCTTCTCCGGCTCGCGTACCCGGTTGCGCGCCGAATGAACGCGGATGAACGCCTCCTGCACGACGTCCTCACAGGAGGCCGTGTCGTCCAGCAGCAGGGCGGCGAGGCCGAGCAGCGAACGGTAGTGGGCGCGGTAGGTCTCGGTGAGATGGTCGACGGTGGTTCCGGCTGCCACGCTCTCCTCAGCGCCCTCGCGCTGCGACGGCAGCCCCGCAGGCCGCGCTGCGGGCATGGGCGCGATCACCGGCATACCACCGGACGCGCGGGGCCGTCTGAGCGGTCGCACCGAAGCGCCGCGCAGGGGGCCCACCACTGTGATATCGAGAACCTCTGCCACGCCAGTTGGACACGTTTCCCCCCGTCAGGGTTGTACGCATACGGCACCGCGTTTGACTCCGTGCGATATGCCTTCATACGACCCGTTCTTCCCCGAATGCCCCGAATATGCGCCCCGCCGCGCAGGAAGTGACCACTGAGACGCCTGCCACCCGGCCGGCGGTTGCGACGGGCCGAAAGGTCATCGTCGGCCACCGCGATACCCCAGCTCAAGAGGTTCAGACCAGCAACTTGCTCACAGGGCGTTCACAGAGCGTACAAAACAGGTTCGATCAGGACCGGGGAAATTCGGCAGCCACCGCTTCGGCGATCTGCGCGACGTTCAGTGCCGCCCCCTTGCGGAGGTTGTCGCCGCAGAGGAAGAGCTCGAGCGCGCGGGGGTCGTCCAGCGAACGGCGGACCCGGCCGACCCACGTCGGGTCGGTGCCCACCACATCGGACGGGGTGGGGAAATCTCCGGCTCCCGGGTTGTCGTACAGCACGACACCCGGTGCGGTTGCCAGGATCTCGTGGGCCCGGTCGACCGCGACCTCGTTCTCGAAGCGGGCGTGGACGGACATCGAGTGCGTGGCGATCACGGGTACGTACACACAGGTCGCCGAGACCTTCAGGGCGGGCAGATCAAGGATCTTGCGGCACTCGTCGCGGATCGCCAGCTCCTCGGACGACCAGCCGTCGCCCGCGTCCGTGCCGGCCCACGGCACGACGTTGAGGGCGACGGGTGCGGCGAACGGGCCGTCGTCCGTGTCGCCCACCACACGGCGTACGTCGCCGGGCTTCGTACCGAGTTCGGTGCCGGCCACGATCGACAGCTGTTCGCGCAGTACGGCGACGCCGTCGCGCCCGGCCCCGCTCACCGCCTGGTACGAGGAGACGACGAGCTCCCGCAGCCCGAACTCGGCGTGCAGGGCGCCGACCGCTACGATCAGCGAAAGCGTCGTGCAGGTCGGGCTGGCGACGATGCCGCGCGGCCTGATCCGTACGGCATGGGGATTGATCTCGGGGACGACGAGCGGCACGTCCCCGTCCTTCCGGAAGGCGGCGGAGTCGTCGATGACGACGGCGCCCTTGGACGCGGCGAGCGGCGCCCAGCGCGCGGAGACCTCGTCGGGCACCAGGAAGAGCGCCACGTCGACGTCGTCGAAGACGTCCTCGGTGAGCCCGAGGACCTCGGCCTCCTCACCGCGCACGACCAGCTTGCGGCCGACGAGACGCGGTGAGGCGATCAGTTTCACCTCGCCCCAGACATCCGCGTGTTCCGTGAGGATCTGGAGCATGACGCCGCCGATCGCGCCGGTCGCGCCGACGACCGCGAGCGAAGGGCGGCGTGCGGTCATCGGCCGGTGCCCCCGTACACGACTGCCTCGTCGGAGTCGCTGTCGAGACCGAAGGCGGTGTGCACGGCGCGCACCGCCTCGTTGACGTCGTCGGCGCGGGTGACCACCGAGATGCGGATCTCGGAGGTCGAGATCAGCTCGATGTTCACACCGACGTCGGACAGCGCCTCGAAGAAGCCCGCGGTGACGCCCGGGTTGGTCTTCATACCCGCGCCGACCAGGGAGATCTTCGCGATCTGGTCGTCGTAACGCAGCGACTCGAAGCCGATGCCGGCCCGGCTGCGCTCCAGGGCGTCGATGGCCTTGCGGCCCTCCGCCTTGGGGAGCGTGAACGTGATGTCCGTCAGACCCGTCGACGCGGCGGAGACGTTCTGCACCACCATGTCCATGTTGATCTCGGCGTCCGCGATGGCACGGAAGATCGCGGCTGCCTCGCCCGGCTTGTCGGGCACGCCGACGACCGTGACCTTGGCCTCGGAGACGTCGTGGGCGACTCCGGAGATGATGGCGTGCTCCACCTGCTGGTCCCCTTGCGGCTCGTTGCTGACCCAGGTTCCGCGCAGTCCCGAGAAGGACGAGCGGACGTGGATCGGAATGTTGTAGCGGCGTGCGTACTCCACACAGCGGTGCAGCAGCACCTTGGAACCGGACGCTGCCAGCTCCAGCATGTCCTCGAAGGAGATCCAGTCGATCTTCTGGGCCTTCTTCACGACCCGCGGGTCGGCGGTGAAGACACCGTCCACATCGGTGTAGATCTCACAGACCTCGGCGTCCAGCGCCGCCGCGAGCGCCACCGCGGTGGTGTCGGACCCGCCGCGGCCGAGGGTCGTGATGTTCTTGCCCTCCTGGCTGACGCCCTGGAACCCGGCGACGATGGCGATGTTGCCCTCGTCGATCGAGGTCCGGATGCGGCCCGGCGTGACATCGATGATGCGCGCTTTGTTGTGGACCGAGTCGGTGATGACACCGGCCTGGCTGCCCGTGAACGACTGGGCCTCGTGGCCCAGGTTTTTGATCGCCATCGCCAAAAGGGCCATGGAGATCCGCTCTCCGGCGGTCAGCAGCATGTCGAACTCACGCCCGGCCGGCATCGGAGATACCTGCTCGGCGAGATCGATCAACTCGTCCGTCGTGTCGCCCATCGCTGACACCACGACAACCACCTGGTTGCCATTCTTCTTGGCGTCGACGACTCGCTTGGCGACCCGCTTGATGCCTTCGGCATCGGCTACGGAGGAGCCTCCGTACTTCTGCACGACAAGGCCCACGTGCGCTCCTCGCTCAATCCATTATCGCGGTCGGCTCAGTTTAACGAGCAGTCCGGAAACGCCCCGCCGATATCGCATGCTGAGATGTCCCGCTCACCACGTGATCATCGGCGTGTCGCACCGAACTGCTCGTACGGGGCTGCTGCCCGCCGATCGCCCGCCCACTCCCCTATGTGGCCCAGCCCACACGGGGAGCGCTGGGCCGCATAGGGGCTGTGATCAGCAGTTGAGGCAGGACTCCGCGCCGTGCCCGAGGTGGTGGACGGCGGTATCGGAGAACGCCTGCACCTCGTCGACCGATCCGTGCAGGTACTCGCCCCAGCCGTCAGCCGTGTGGCCATGCCCTACCTCGAGGCCGCCGGTGCTTGTCCATGCGGAACGGAAGGCGGCGTCGGCGGTCGCCAGGCCGTCCGCTACCGGGCGACTCCCCGCACCTCTCGCGGGCCCGAACCCTGAGCGGCCGAGCCCGGCCACTCCGCGCGCAGCATCGCGAACAGCACGGTGTCGTACCGCTTGCCCGCCACCAGCACGGTCTCCCGGCGCCGGCCCTCCTCCCGGAAGCCCGCCTTGGTGAAGGCGCGGACGGCCCGCTCGTTGCCGCTCCAGGTGTCGAGCTCGATCCGGTGCAGGCCGAAGGCCCCGAACAGGTGCCCCACCAGAAGACTCAACGCCTCCGAGCCGTACCCGCCGCCCCAGTGGTCCCGGCTGCCGATGGTGACGCCCACCGTGACCAGCCCGGCGAAGGGGTCCAGGTCCCGGTAGTCCACCATCCCGATCACCGCGCCGTCGGTCAGATCCTCGACCGTGAAGACGGCTGAGTCCCTCGGGCTCAACCGGAGCATCGTCTCGAAGGCGTTCCCGATGGCCTCCGCCGTGACCGGCCCGAATAGCGGGTCACCACCCGCGGCCCAGTGGACCACCTCCGGGTCGTTGCGCCACCGGACGTGATGTTCCGCGTCCTCCGCGCGCAGCGCGCGGAGCCTTACCGTCGTACCTTCGATCATCCGGTGATCGTAGATCTTGAGAGGTCCTGCGGCGATCTTGTTTCGAACCACCCGGACCGAGGTCCTGCGGGGACCTACTTCACCGGCCGCAGCCCCAGCGGGCCCGCGATCTCCTCGACCATGACGCGGCCGGCCTCCTCGGCCAGGTCCTCGTCGCCGGCGTCCTGGTCGGTGTCCAGGCCGTCGAGCTCCTGGAGGGGCTGGTTCAGCCGGATGTGGGCGATGAGGGACTGGAGCGCGCGCAGGGCGGCGGAGGCGGTGGAGCCCCAGTTGGAGAAGTAGGAGAACTGCCACCACCACAGGGCCTCCGTGGTGCGGTCCTCCTCGTAGTGGGCCAGGCCGTGGCGCAGGTCCGTGACCAGGTCGGCCAGGTCGTCGGAGATGCGTGCCGGGACCGGGGCCTTGCGGGGCTCGTACGGGTCGAAGACCTCGGAGTAGACGTCGATCGGCTCCAGCAGGGCCGCGAAACGCTCGCGCAGGCCGTCCGCGTCCGGCTCGGCACCCAGGTCGGGCTCGTAGCGCTCGTCGGGAAGGATGTCCTCGTACGCGCCCAGCCGGCCTCCGGCCAGCAGGAGCTGGGAGACCTGGAGGAGCAGGACCGGGACGGCCTCCTCGGGCTCCTCGACCATGGACACCTCGGTGACCGCGACGATGAACGTCTTGATCTGGTCGGCGATCTGGACCGCGAAGTCGTCGGGGTCCTGCGTGACAGTGTTCAGCGTGGCGTCAGACATCGAGGAGACCTCCCGTGGGCACGGTCGCAGACGGTGAGTAGAAGATAGCTGCGCTGAACGTAAAGCCGCCGTGAGACCGCCGATCGACGGCCGGAAGACAATCAGACATCGAGCAGGCGCCTCCCCTCGAAGGCGCGGCCGAGAGTGACCTCGTCCGCGTACTCCAGGTCGCCGCCCACCGGCAGGCCGCTGGCCAGCCGGGTGACGCGCAGACCCATCGGCTTGACCATCCGCGCCAGGTACGTCGCGGTGGCCTCGCCCTCCAGGTTGGGGTCGGTCGCCAGGATCAGTTCGGTGATGGAGCCGTCGGCGAGACGGGCCAGCAGCTCACGGATGCGCAGATCGTCCGGGCCGACGCCCTCGATGGGGCTGATCGCCCCGCCCAGGACGTGGTAGCGGCCGCGGAACTCACGGGTCCGCTCGATCGCCACGACGTCCTTCGGCTCCTCGACCACGCAGATGACCGTCCGGTCGCGGCGCGGGTCCCGGCAGATCCCGCACTCCTCCTGCTGGGCCACGTTGCCGCACACGGCGCAGAAGCGGACCTTGTCCTTGACCTCCAGCAGCGCATGGGCGAGACGGCGCACATCCGTGGGCTCGGCCTGCAGGATGTGGAAGGCGATCCGCTGCGCGCTCTTGGGACCGACGCCGGGCAGCCTGCCCAACTCGTCGATGAGGTCCTGAACCACGCCTTCGTACAACGGAACGCCTTTCGGGCCGGGTCGGCTGCGTCGTGGTACGTACCGTAGGGGGTACGTACGGTCTTGGGTACGCCCGCGGACGTATGCGGTACGTCTGCGGTCAGAAGGGGAGGCCGGGCATGCCGCCCAGGCCCTGGGTCAGCGGACCCAGCTTCTGCTGCTGGATCTGCTGGGCGTTCTCGTTCGCCGCCTGGACCGCCGCCACGACGAGGTCCGCGAGCGTCTCGGTGTCCTCAGGGTCCACCGCCTTCGGGTCGATCACGAGGCCGCGCAGCTCGCCGGAGCCGGTGACCGTCGCCTTCACGAGGCCACCGCCCGCCTGACCCTCGACCTCGGTCCTGGCCAGTTCCTCCTGCGCCTCGGAAAGGTCCTGCTGCATCTTCTGAGCCTGCTGCAGCAGCTGCTGCATGTTGGGCTGACCACCACCGGGAATCACGGTCACTCCAGGCATTTCGACGACAAATGTTTCGGTAAGCCGAGCCTACGTGGTCCCTGGGCGGCGCGCCCCACCCACTGGCGAGCAACTCTTTCGAGTGAGTTCGGGCAGACCGTGGCAGGACTCCTATACCTGACCAGAGGCCCTGTGCACCCGGGAATACCGCGATTTCGACCCCACGGCCCACCATTCGGCGGTAGGAAGGGGTGCGTCCCGGCACACGCACGCACATCTCTCGTCACGCAAGGTTACGCACGAGGAACTGCGGGTCGCACCGGGCCAGTGAGCAGCGAGTGCACAGAGGGCAGAGATCCGCCCATCGTCGAGTACGCGGTCGAGAACACGCGTCGTTATCCAGCATGCAGAGGAGTACCCCGGTGAGTCAGCCGGAGATGCAGCCCGAAGGGCCGCCCCGCAACGAACCCGGTGTGCCCGGTCCGGCCGATTCCTCCGGTGCTGGCTCCGGCACTCGGAGCCGTGAAGCACAGGGCAGGGATCTGACCGGGACGCCCTTCCCACTCGGTGACTGGGGCGAACCCGCCCAGCGGCTGGACGAGCTGTACCGCTGGGTCGAGGCCGATGCGCTGCGCACCGCCGGCTGGTATCTGGGCGACCGGGTGTGGAAGCGGCGCGGTGCCAGGGCGCTGCGGCTGGGGACCGCGGCCGGGGCGGTGGCGGGCGCCGCGCTGCCGCTGCTCGACCTGACGGGCGCGCTGCACGGCGCGGCCGGCTGGGGGTACCTGTCGCTGCTGCTGGGCGCCGCGTCCATGGCGTGCGACCGGTACTTCGGGCTGACCTCGGGCTGGATAAGGAATCTCGCCACGGCGCAAGCTGTGCAGCGGCGGCTCCAGGTGCTCCAGTTCGACTGGGCGTCGGAGTGCGTGCGCGAGGTGCTCGGCCCGACCGAGGGGACGGCGAGCGAGGCGGCCGAGCGGTGCCTGGGGGTGCTGCGGCGCTTCTCGGAGGACATCACGGAGCTCGTACGGTCGGAGACCGCGGACTGGATGGTGGAGTTCCGGGCCGGTCCCGCGCCGATGGGGATGCAGGCGCTGGTCTCCGGCGGCGCGGGCGGTGGGCGCACGGAGCCGGGGGCTCAGCAGGGAAGGTTCCCGCTGCAGTCGATGAGCCGGCCGAACATGCCGCGGCAGCGGCCGCCGGAGTCCCCGCGGTGACCGGTCACCGGTGAGCACCGCGGGGAGCGGCGGGTTCCGCGCCCGACAGCCCCTCAGCTGAAAATGATCATCGAGCCCTGGGCGAGGCTGCGGGTGACCGCCGCATGGAGGCCGAGCCAGACATGGCGTTCCCGGGCGAACGGGTTGTCGTCGTACGGGATCGGCAACGCCGGTTCCTCAAGCGCGGTGGGCGCGGCGGGCGGCAGCGGGGCGGGTGGCGGGTTGGCCGGATCGATACCGATGGACGGGGCGACGAACTGGAGCTCCCGCAGCAGCCCGTGCCCCGAACCGAGCGGACCGCCGCCCTCCAGCAGGGCATCGGTGGACAGCGGCCCGGCAAAGTCCACGGGGACGTAAGCGCCCGCGTGGTCGTAGTGCCACACCAGGTGCGACTGCTGGGCGGCCGGCTCGAACATCTCCAGCAACTGCTCGTAGTCCCCGCCCAGTTCGTCGACGGGGGTGACGGCAAGGCCGCTGAGGTGGAGGAGATAGGCGCGGCGCAGGAAGTGCAACGCGTCGTAGTCGAAGCCCGCGACCGGGGCCACGTCACCGGTCAGTCCGGGCATGTACGCGTAGACGGGCACGGGCGGCAGCCCTGCGTCGACGAGCGCTTTGTCGTAGACGGCTATCTCTTCGGCGAAGGGGTTGTCGGGGCTGTGGCACAGCACATCGACGAGGGGGACCAGCCACAGGTCACAGGCCACGAAGTCTCGCTCTCATGCGGGGATGCGTGCGGTGGTGCGATGGTCGGGACAGCGTAATGCGGCCGGGACGTCGCGGACAGTGGTCCCTCACGACCGACTCCGCCGGCCCACCCGGCTGTCGGTCTGCCCGGCCGTCTGTCGGTCAGCCCGGCCGCCTGTCTGTCTGCCCGGCGTCTGTCCGTCTGCCCGGCCGTCTGTCCGTCCGGACCGGTCAGGTGCTCGGACGCCGCTTGGCGGCGGGCCCGTCCTTGTCGTCCGGCCGCGGTGCGTGTCCCGGATGAGCCGGGTCTCCGGCCGCCAGCCGGTCCGCCCAGCTCAGGGCGTGGCTGTTGTAGTCCTCGACGGCCCTGCGCAGAGCGTCGCGGTCGCGGTGCGAGATCGCGGCGACGAGTTCGGGGTGCCCGTTCCACAGCCAGTCCCGCACATCGGCGTCGCCGCGCAGGTACGGCACGGCGAAGACCCAGGCCTGGACGCGCAGCCGGTGGAGGAAGTCGGTGATGTAGCTGTTGCCGACGAGCGCGCCCACCTCGCGCCAGAAGCGCAGGTCGTAGCCGATGAGGATGTCCAGGTCACCGCCGCGCGCCGCGCGGGAGGCCTCCTCGGCCCGACGGCGTACGGAGACGAGCGCGTCCCGGTAGGCGGCCTGCTCAGGCGGCGAGGGGAGCGCCCCCGTGAAGACGTCCCGGATGACCCCGTCCATGACCAGGGCGCGGGCCTCCACCATCGCGCGGTAGTCCGCGACGGTGAACTCGTGGACCCGGAATCCGCGGTGCTGGTCGGATTCGAGCAGGCCCTGCGCGGAGAGATCGAAGAGTGCCTCGCGGACGGGCGTCGCGGAGACGCCGTACTGCTCGGCGATCTGCTTGACGGTGAACTCCCGTCCCGGCTGCAAACGCCCGGCCAGCACCTCGTCACGCAGCGCGTCCGCGATCTGCTGGCGCAGCGTACTGCGGGTGACCGCTCCGCTCGCGCGCATGGCGCCCCTCCCCATTTCGGCCTCGGGTCACCTTAGACGAGGGAAAGGGGAGGGGCGCGGGTCGCCGGCGCCCAGGGGCGGCGTTACGCGGTGTGCTCGTCGGCCACCGACAGCGCGGCGTCGAGAGCGGCCAAGCCCTCCTTGGCCTCGGCCTCGGTGACGTTGCACGCAGGAACGGCGTGGGTGCGGTTCATGTTGATGAAGGGCCACAGGCCGTTCTTCTTCGCCGCAGCGCCGAAGGCCGCCATCGGCGCGTTGGCCTCGCCCGTCGCGTTGTACGGGACCAGCGGCTCGCGGGTCTCCTTGTTACGGACCAGCTCCAGCGCCCAGAACGCGCCGAGGCCGCGGACCTCGCCGACCGACGGGTGGTTCTCGGCGAGCTCGCGCAGACCCGGGCCCAGGACCGTCTCACCGATGTGGGCGGCGTTCTCGATGACCTTCTCCTCCTCCATCACATGGATGGTGGCGACGGCGGCCGCGCAGGCCAGCGGGTGGCCGGAGTAGGTGAGGCCGCCCGGGTAGGGGCGGGTCTCGAAGGTGGCGGCGATCTCGGCGGAGATGGCGACGCCGCCGAGCGGTACGTAACCGGAGTTGACGCCCTTGGCGAAGGTCATCAGGTCGGGGGTGACGTCGAAGTGGTCGGCGGCGAACCACTTGCCGGTGCGCCCGAAGCCGGCCATGACCTCGTCGAGGACGAAGACGATGCCGTACCGGTCGCAGATCTCGCGGACACCGGCGAGATAGCCGGGCGGCGGCGTCATGATGCCGGCCGTGCCCGGGATGGTCTCCAGGATGATCGCGGCGATGGTCGAAGGACCCTCGTAGGCGAGGGTGTCCTCCAGATGCTGGAGCGCGCGGGCGCACTCCTCCGCCTCGGTCTCGGCGTAGAACGGCGAACGGTAGAGGAACGGGGCCCAGAACCGTACGACGCCCGCGGAGCCGTTGTCGGACGCCCAGCGGCGCGGGTCGCCGGTCAGGTTGATCGCGGTGGAGGTGGCGCCGTGGTAGGAGCGGTAGGCGGACAGCACCTTCGTGCGGCCGGTGTGCAGCCGGGCCATCCGGACGGCGTTCTCGACGGCCTCGGCGCCGCCGTTGGTGAAGAAGATCTTGTCCAGGTCGCCGGGGGTGCGCTCGGCGATGAGGCGTGCGGCCTCGGAGCGCGGCTCGATCGCGAAGGCGGGCGCGAAGGTCGTCATCTTCGCCGCCTGCTCCTGGATCGCGGCG
This sequence comes from Streptomyces sp. NPDC087901, assembly GCF_044742205.1. Classification (NCBI taxonomy): domain Bacteria; kingdom Bacillati; phylum Actinomycetota; class Actinomycetes; order Kitasatosporales; family Streptomycetaceae; genus Streptomyces; species Streptomyces sp. NPDC087901. The sequence goes on along the minus strand of NZ_JBIUUC010000004.1, from coordinate 551,609 downwards.
ACGACGGTGGGGTGCTGGTAACCGATGTTGGTGTAGACGAGGCCGCTGGTGAAGTCGAGGTAGCGGTTGCCGTCGTAGTCCCAGAAGTACGACCCCTCGGCGCCGGCGACGGCGAGCGGGTCGATCAGGCCCTGGGCGGACCAGGAGTGGAACACGTGCGCGCGGTCGGCGGCCTTGACGGCCGCGCCGGCGGCGGAGTCGACAGGGGGATGAGGGGTCATGCGAGGAGCGTAGGCGGCGGCGGGCGGCGGCGGCATGGCCACCTTGTATGGCGTGGGCCGCCTGGTTCGGCAGGGTGTCGGGTCCGTCGCAAACCCCGAAGTCATTGACAACATATTGTCGATGCGACAGCATGTTGTCATAAGTGTTCTTCCCGCCGAGGAGGCCGTCATGACCCGCAGGACGAGGACCGCACACCTGGCCGTGTACGACACCTACGCCGACTGGGAGACCGGGCACACGACCGCCCACCTCGCCCAGAACGGCTTCACCGTCCGGACCGTCGGCCCCACCACCGCTCCCGTCACCAGCATGGGCGGGCTGAGCGTGCGCCCCGATCTCGCGCTCGCGGAGCTGCGCCCCGAGGACAGCGCACTGCTGATCCTGCCGGGCGCCTCGCTGTGGGACTCCGGCGACGCGCTCGCCCCCTTCGCCCGTACCGCACGCGCCTTCCTGGACGCGGGCGTGCCGGTCGCCGCGATCTGCGGGGCGACGGCGGGGCTGGCCCGCGAGGGGCTGCTCGACGAGCGGGCGCACACGAGCGCGGTCTCCTTCTATCTGGCGGCCACCGGTTACGCGGGCGGCGCGCACTACACCGACGCCGATGCCGTCACCGACGGCGACCTGATCACGGCAGGACCCACCGAACCGGTCGCGTTCGCCCGCGAGGTCTTCGCCCGCCTCGGGGTGTACGACGAGAAGAAGCTCGACGCCTGGTTCCGGCTCTTCCACGATTCGGACTCCAGCGCGTACGAGGTGCTGCAGGGATGAGCGACGCGGACCAGGACCGGCTGAGCGACGCGGACCGGAACCGGCCGAGCGACGCGGACCAGGACCGGCTGAGCCGGACCGCACTCGGCGTCTTCCACCTCAACGGCCGGTTCCTCTCCGTGGCGGAGAAGCTGGCCGCTCCGGCCGGACTGACCGCCGCGTGGTGGCAGGTGCTCGGCGCGGTGATCACCGAGCCGCTGCCGGTCTCCGGAATCGCCCGGTCGATGGGCATCACCCGGCAGGCCGTGCAGCGCATCGCCGACCTGCTGGTGGGCAAGGGTCTCGCGGAGTACCTCCCCAACCCGGCCCACCGCCGCGCGAAGCTGCTCCGCCCGACGCAGGAGGGCCGCACCGCGATGTCCCGGATCAACCCGGGCCACGCGGAGTTCGCGGCGCGCCTCGCGCAGGAGCTGGGGGACGAGGGCTTCACGGAGACGGTACGGGTCCTGGAGCGCCTGACCCGGGTCATGCGGACGCTGGCCGGTCCCGACACCCCCGGCCCGTCCGACTCCCCCGGCCCTTCCGGCGGTTGAGGGAACGGCCCGAGCACGGACCGGCACCGCGACCCCGCCACCGCACACCCGCGCCGCTATTCTCGACCCGTCCGGTGTGTCGCCGTACGGGGGAGGACTGCACACCATGGAGAAGCTCGGGGCCACCGATCCGCAACGCATCGGCGCCTACCGCCTGCTGGGCCGGCTCGGCGCAGGCGGCATGGGCCAGGTGTACCTGGCCCGCTCGGACCGCGGACGCGTGGTCGCGCTCAAGCTGGTCCGCGAGGAACTCGCCGAACAGCAGGAGTTCCGCGACCGGTTCCGGAAGGAGGTGCAGGCCGCCCGCCGGGTCGGCTCCACCTGGACCGCCCCCGTACTGGACGCCGACACCGAGGCCGCCGTTCCGTGGGTCGCCACCGGATACGTCGCCGGCCCCTCCCTCCAGGCCACCGTCTCGGGGCGCGCGAGCACCTCGGCGGGCCCGGCCCCGGGGGCGTACGGCCCGCTGCCCGACCGCTCCGTTCACATCCTGGGCACCGGCCTCGCCCACGCCCTCCGGGCCATCCACTCCGCGGGGCTCATCCACCGCGACCTCAAGCCGTCCAACATCCTGCTGACGATCGACGGCCCGCGCGTCATCGACTTCGGCATAGCCCGGGCCCTCGACACCCTCACCGACGGCGGCCTCACCCGCACCGGCGCCCTGGTCGGCTCGCCCGGCTTCATGTCGCCCGAGCAGGTGCGCGGCGAGCGCGTGACCATGGCGTGCGACGTGTTCTGCCTGGGGTCGGTGCTGGCGTACGCATCGACCGGGCGGCTTCCGTTCGGTGCGGCGGCCAGCGGGGTGCACGCACTGCTGTTCCGGATCGCGCAGGAGGACCCGGACCTGACCGGGGTGCCGGTCGACCTCGTGGAACTGGTCCAGGACTGCCTCCGCAAGGACCCCGAAGCCCGTCCGTCCACGGACGAGATCCTGGAGCGGCTGGACGAGGGCGACACCGCGGAACCCTGGCTGCCGGGCGCGCTCATCGCCCAACTCGGCCGTCATGCGGTGGGGTTGCTGGACTCGGAAGACCCGACGGGCACGGTCCCGGCGAACGCGGTACCGGCGGATACCTCCCCTGCGAACGCGGTACCGACGAACGCGGCCCCGGCGGACGCCGCCCCCACTGACACCTCGCTGCCCGGGAACACACCCCAGCCCCCCGTCGGCCCGGCACCGGCGGAAGCCACGACACCGGCACCACCGACACCACCCGCGCCCGGCAGCGTCCAGGGGCTCCCCACCATGATCGGAAGTCCCACGCCCGCCGCACCGCCCACCACACCGCCACCGTCCGGGACGCCCTCGCCCCCGTACGGCTACCCGCAGCTGCCCGCCCAGCCGCACCCGGGCCAGGGGTACGGATATCCGCACCAGCAGAACCCCAACCAGGGCTACGCGTACGGCTATCCGCAGCAGCCGCGCTTCGGCCCCACGCCCCCGTACGGCCCGCCCCACCCGACCGGCATCCAGCCGCCCGTACCCGCGCCCGCACGCCGGAGCGCAGGCTCGACTGTCGCCCTCGTCGCCATCGCCGTGCTCGTCGCCATCGGGGCTGGCGGGTCCGTCTACGCGTTCATGAGCGACCGCGACGCGACCACCACCGCCTCCCCCACCGACCCATCTCCGTCAGGCGGTTCCTCCGACTCGCCCTCCCCCGACGACCCGCAGAACCCGTCGGCCGGCGACGACGGGCAGAACGGCGACGACGGGCAGGGCGACGACGACGAGGGAGACGTACCGGAGGGATATCTGGGCACCTGGGCCGGCAGCATCGACAACGTCACCGGCCACTCCACCCGCGAACTGGTCATCCAGCAGGGGGCGGTGGGCGAGGCCGTCCTGACCCTCACCGCGGAGGGACCGCTGGACAACGGAGGCACCTACACCTGCGTCTTCGAGGCGGACCTGGCAGCCCGACCGTCCGACGGCGGACCGGTCAGCGTCGGCCCGTCCACGGTGACGCAGGGCGAACCGATGACGTCCTGCACCCCGGGCAGCCCCACCACCCTCACCCTGCTCCCGGACGGCACCCTGAGCCGGGTGAACACGGACTCCGGCGAGAAGCTCACGTACACGAAGTCCGGCTGAGCCGGACAACCCGGATACATGTGTGCCGCCGGCACCGAATATGTGCACGCGCTGTGAAGGTCATGCCATACCCTTCGACCCTGGGCCGTACCCCGTTCACATCTCCGGGTGCCACGCGGCCCACATTCACCGTGGGGGTTGACGTCATCATCATGCGCACTCGAAGAATCTCCACCGCGACCTCGCTCGCGGTCCTCTTCAGCTCAGTAGTGCTGGTCGGGGGTGCGGCGAACCCGGCCGCCGCCGACTCCAGCAAGATTCTTCCTGCCGCGTCCGTCGGCGACATCGTCACCGACGGCGTGCACAAGCGCGTCTTCATCAGCGACCCGACCGGCGGCAAGGTCCTCGTCACCGACTACAACGGTGCGCTCGTCGCGACGATCCCGTCGCTTCCCGGGGTGACCGGCCTCGACCTGTCCGCCGACTCCGGCACGCTCTTCGCCGCCGTGGCGGGCGCCGACGCCATCGTCACGATCGACACGGCGGCGCTCACGGAATCCGCCCGGTACGACACCGGCAGCGGCACGTTCCCGAAGTACCCGGCGCTCGCGGGCGGCAAGCTCTGGTTCGGGTACGGCCCGACCGGCGCCGGCCACATCGGTTCGCTCGACCTGACCGGCGCCGAGCCGGTCGTGAACCTGGACCAGGAGACGGCCGGCACCTGGTACCTGGCGCCGACCCTGGCCTCCACCCCCGGCGCACCCGGCGTGCTGGCGGCCGGTGTCGAGAGCCAGAGCCCGACGGAGCTGGCCACGTACGACGTGGCGTCCGGTACGGCCACGCGCACCGCGTACACGTCCACCGGGGCCAATCTGCGCGATCTCGCGCTGAGCCCGGACGGCACGCAGGTCGTGGTGGCCAGCGGCTCTCCGTACAACCACCAGGCCTACCGGACCTCGGACCTCACGCCCGACATCTCGTACCCCTCCGACGCGTACCCCAACGCCGTCGACATCGCCCCGGACGGGACGGTCGCCGCCGGCATCGACGGCTGGTACGAGCCGGATGTCTACGTGTACAAGCAGGGCGTCACCGCCAAGCCGGTCCGGACGTACGACTTCCCCAACACCGGGAACTCCAGCGGTTCGGACACCCTGGATCCGGCCGGACTGGCCTGGGCACCGGACACCAGCCGGCTGTTCGCCGTCACCGTGAACAGCCTCGGTGTCCGCTCGCTGCGGGTGCTCACCGACCCCTCCAGGTCCGTGACCACGGTCACGGTCACCGCCCCGGCGAAGGCGACGCGCGCCAAGAAGCTCACGGTCACCGGCAAGGCGACGTCGAACGCGGCGTTCACCGCTGGCGCCAAGGCCACGGTGACGCGTACCGACATCGAGTCGCCCAAGGGCAAGGCCCTGCCCGCGGTGGTCCTGAAGTCGAACGGCACGTTCTCCTTCACCGACACCCCGCCCGCCGGCGGCACGGTCACGTACAAGGTGTCGTACGCGGGTGACGCCACCCACTCCCCGGGGTCGGGCAGCGACAAGGTCGCCGTCTCCCGCGCGGCCACCTCGCTGACCCTGAACCGCAACAAGGCGCTGTACGCGTACGGCACCGATGTGTCGTTCACCGCGCACCTCGGCACGACGTACAAGAACCGCACCGTCGAGCTGTGGGTGGACCCGTTCGGCACGGACAAGCCCAAGAAGCTGGTGAAGACCGGCAAGGTCAACTCCAAGGGCAATCTGTCCACCACGGTCGACATGACCCGGGACACCACCGTCACCGCCGTCTTCAAGGGCGACGCCCGCTACGCGCCCAAGACGGTCACGTCCACGGCGTACGCCAAGGTGGCGGTCTCGACCACCGTCTCCAAGCAGTACAAGACGGTCAAGATCGGCTCCGCTTCGTACGCGTACTTCCACAAGAAGACCAACCCGGTCTTCACCACGAAGATGACGTACTTCAAGAACCGCAAGCTCCTGCTCTCGCTGGAGCTCTACTACGGGGGCAAGTGGTACGCGGCGGGCTCGCAGTACTTCCAGCTCGGCCCCAAGGGCACGGCCGTGACGCTGACCGGTACGCATGAGACGGGCTACCGCATGCGTGTCCGCGCCTCGTACGTGAACAACACGTCGGGCGACAACGTGAACTCGACCACCCACGGCGCCTGGAAGTACTTCTACTTCACCAAGTGACCGGGCAGATATGCCGGACGGCTGCGGGGCCGGGCGCAAGCAGCCCGGCCCCGCAGCCGTGTCCGTTCGCCGGACGGAAGCCGGGCGGAAGCCGGGCGGAACTCCGAACGGAACTCCGAACGGAACCCAAGCGGGCCCCGAACGGAACCCACGCGGAACCTCGACGGAAGCGCCCTACATCAGCGGCTTGACCGACATGAGCAGGTGCTGGTGGGACGGCTCCGCCGTGCCCGCCGCCTCCTCCCGGTCCGCATGCCCGGTGACCATGGCGCGCTGACCGGGGCCCATCAGCTGGAACCGGACGACCGGGGTGTCGAACGAGGACAGCGCGTCCATCAGGTACGAGGGGTTGAACGCGACCGCCAGCTCATGGGTCCCCGCCAGCTCGGCAGGCAGCCGCTGGGATGCCACGTCGTCCTCGTATCCGGCCTGGAGAAGCACCGAGTCGGCGCTGAAGGCGAGTTGGAGCGGGCTGTCTCCGTCCGCCACCACCGAGACCCGCTTCACGGCCTCGACCAGGGCTTCGCGTCCGGTCACCGCCGTGACCGGGTCGGACAGCATGAACAACTTGTCGTGGCGCGGGAGTCGGCCGTCCAGGAGCCGGACCGTCGTCCGCATCCCGTCCAGCTCGAACCCGGCAGAACCCCTGTCCAGCGCGAGGCTGACCGTGCCCGTCCGGCCGAAGGAGCGGGCGATCTCGGAGAGTCGGCGCGACGGGACGATGACATCGGCCGAGACGTCCGCCGCCGCGGGCTTCCACGCCAGCCTGCGGACCGCGAAGCGGTACCGGTCCGTGGCCGCCAGGGTCATCCGGTCCCCGTCGAGCCCCAGCCGGATCCCGGTGAGCGTCGGCAGGGTGTCGTCCCGGCCCGCGGCCACCGACACATCGGCGACGGCATCCGCGAACTCATGGCCGTCCACCGCCCCGAGTACCTCGGGCAGCGGCGGCAGAGCCGGATAGTCGTCGAGCGGCAGCACCGCCAGACCGAACCCCGCACCGCTGCCCGTCACGGTGAAGCGGGACCCCTCGACCGCGCACTCCACCGCCCCCTCGGGCAGCACCCGGCACACATCCAGCAGCCGGCGGCCCATGACCAGCACCTTGCCTGCCCGTGCGGTCTCGGCCGGCACCTCGATGCGGGCGGACGCCTCGTAGTCGAGGCCGGAGATGCAGAGCCTGCCGTCGGCCGCCTCCAGCAGGAGACCGCCCAGCACGGGAACGGGCGACCTCGTCGGCAGCACCCGGGCCGCCCAGGCCACCGCGTCCGCGAGTTCGCCGCGTTCGATCCGGAACTCCATGGTGGTGACCTCTTCCTCGCGCGCCGACCGTCTCCGGTCTCCGACGCTAAGGGGCACCACTGACAACGCGGCGCAGAGGCGGCTGCGGCCGACGACAGCGGCCACCCCCGTGAGCCGATGCCGTCGTCCCCCGCGCCTCTCCCCCGAAAGGCCCGCAACCGCGTTCGGACTCTAGGTTGCGGGGCAGGAGAGGGAAAGATTCAGTTCGCACGGTGTGGTCGGGCAGAGGTATCAGTTCGCACAGCCGAACCGGTACGCTGCACTCCGGTTTTTGGCGGGCCCAGGGACCAGAGGTCTGGGACCAGAGGCTGGACGCCAGAGGCCAGGGACCGGCGAGCAGAGGACGGGGGCGGCGGCAAAGTGCACGCGCGGATGCGGGCGGACGACGTCATACGGATGCACGGCCTGGCCCGGTCGGGCGGCACACAGGAACTGCTGCGCTGGGTGTCGGGGCGTGCGGAAGGCTGGGCGGGGCTGCTCGGTGGCGACGGCACCGTTCTGCACGGCGTCGCCCGGGTCCCCGATTCCACGGGCGTCGGATCGGCCGCCCTCGCGACCGAGTGCGCCAGGGAGCTGACCGCGCTGGGCGCCCGCTCCTTCTCCTTCGACAAGGGCACGCACACCGCGCTGTTGTACTCCCTGGACGTGCCGCCGGACGTTCCCGCGCCGGTGCTCGCCGTGGTCGGCCGACGTCCGCTGCCCGACGGGCTGTCCACACTCCTTGCCGACGCGACCCTTCCGCTGGCCCTGTGCTGGGCGGCCGAGACCGTCGAACGCAAGCGCCGTCGCGTCGACCTGGCGGAGTCCCGCGGCCGGGAAGCGGTGCTGCATCTGCTGATGACCGGCCAGCTGTCGATCGCGCACCAGGTCGCGGGCGCCCTGAAGCCCAGCCTGCCGGACCCGGTCCGGGTCTGCGTCGTCGAGTGCTCGGGCCGTGACCGGGACGAGGTGGCCCGCATCTGCGCGGACCTGTCCGGGGGGCGGTCCTGGATCGTGCGGTGCCCCGTGTACGCAAGCCACCTGATCCTCATCGTGCCCGCGAAACCCGGGCAGGCGGACGGGCGTCTCGGATCGCAGGTCGCCTCGGTGGTGGACGACTGCTTCGTCGGCATCAGCGAGGACGTGACGCTGACCGACACGGCGACCGCGTACCGCCAGGCGTTCCACGCGCTCGCCGTGGCCCGCGGGCTTCCGGAGCGACACGCCCGCTTCGGCTCCGCTCCCGAACTCGCCCTGGTGGCAGGTGCCGAGGGCGCCCGGTGGGCGGACGCGCTGCTGGCCCCGCTGCTCGCCCATCTGCCGCGGCGCGGCCAGGACCCGGGCAGCCAGGAGCTCGCGGCGACGCTCACCTCCTGGCTCGCGTTCTCCTCGCACGCGACCGACCACCTGAAGATCCACCGCAACACCCTGGCAGCGCGACTGCGGCTGATCGGGGAGCTGCTGGAGCTGGACCTGCACAAGGTCGCCGACCAGTCCGCGATCGACCTGGCCCTGCGCATCCGCGCCACGCCCGCTCTGCCCCGGCCCGCCCGGCCGGGACGTACTCCGTCGGAGCCCGTGCGCTCGCCGGACGAGATCCTGCGCGTACCGGCGGTCCGTTCCTGGGCGATGCAGCAGCTGCGGCCGCTCGGCGACCCGGGGGCTGCCGGCAGCACCGCGGACCCGTACACCACGCTCCGCACCTGGCTGGCGTGCGAGGCCCAACTAGGGCCGTGCGCCCTGGCACTGGGCATCTCCGTGCCCGGGGTGCGCAAGCGGCTGAGCCGGCTGGAGACCGTACTCCAGCGCTCGCTGCTGCGGACGCCCAGCGCCCGCTACGACCTGTGGCTGGCGTTCCGGTCCCTGGACCTCGCCGACGCTGGATGACGGCGACGGGGGGCGCGCCGGGCCGTCCGGCCTGACACACCCCCCGTTCCAAGGGAGTTCAGCCGTCAGCAGCTGAGGTTCGATCCGGCCGTCGTTCCGAGGATCTGCACGAAGGCCTGGTACTTGTCGATCCGGCTCTGGACCTGGGCGGGGTTGCCGCCGTTGCACTCCAGGGAACCGTTGATGGAGCGGATCGTCTCGCCGAATCCGGCGCCGTTCACCATGGCGTTGTGGGCCGTCATGGTGCCGGGGCCGTTCTGGGTGTTCCAGTACCAGAGGCCGGTCTTCCAGGCCACGGACGCATCCTGCTCGACCAGGTAGGGGTTGGCCAGCAGGTTGATGCCGAGCGCGTCACCGGCTGCCTTGTAGTTGAAGTTCCAGCTGAGCTGGATCGGCCCGCGGCCGTAGTACGCGGCCTGGCCCGCGGGACAGCCGTAGGACTGGCTGGTGTCGCAGTAGTGCGGGTAGTTGGCCGTGTTCTGCTCGACCACGTACACCAGGCCGCCCGTCTCATGACTGACGTTGGCGAGGAAGGCCGCGGCCTCCTGCTTCTTCACCGTGTCGCTGCCGGTGTTGGAAAAGCCCGGGTAGGCGCTCAGGGCGGCGGTCAGACCGCTGTAGGTGTAGAAGGAATTGCGGCCCGGGAACATCTGGTTGAACTGCGCCTCGCTGACGACGAACCCGTCGGACGAGCCCGGGTCACCGGGGTCCGTACCGCCGCCTCCGCAGCTGCCCTGGTCGGCCCAGACGTCGGAACTGCCGGGGGTCTCGTTCTGGGTCCACCACTTGGCGGTCCAGTTGTGCCCGTTGTACGAGGCGGCGCCGCCGCCCGTGTAGACGGAGGAGGAGTTCCAGGCAGCCGCGCACTCGGCCGCCGAGGCGGTGGTGGCGGGGAGGATGACGAGCGTCGCGACGACCGCGCCCAGCGCGGCGAGCAGGCCCATGATGCGTCTGATCATGTGAGCACTCCTTCGGCGCGGCGCACCGAGCTCGTCGGCGCGCCGCCATGGGGGGTGCCGCCACTCAAGCGCTGCTGGTCTGAACCTGTCAAGGTCTAGACCAACACGAGGAGTCCCGCCCGATGCCGCCCCCTCAACGCCCGGTACCAGCAGTCCGGTTCAGGAAGGGCTCCTCAACAGGCCTGATCCGGAAGGAGTCCGTCCAGAACGACACGGGTCCCGACGACGGGTCCGAGGACAAAAAAACCTTCGGACCCGTCCAGCATGCGGGACACGGACCGCCCGGTCGTTCGGTCCCGCGACGGCGCTCTCATCAACAGGTAAGGCGCGCGCCGGGGTTCGTGCCGATGATTCCGGTGATCCGCTCATACTTCGCGACCCGAGCCCGCACCGATGCGGGGTTGCCCCCGTCGCACTCCAGGGACCCGTTGAGCGACCGGATCGTCTCGCCGAAGCCCGCGCCGCCGACCATGGCGTCGTGGGAGGTCATGGTCCCGGGGCCGTTCTGGGTGTTCCAGTACCAGAGCGCGGTCTGCCAGGCGACCGAGGGATCCTGCTCCACCAGCCACGGGTTGTTCAGCAGATCGAGGTCGAGCGCGTCGCCCGCCGCCTTGTAGTTGAAGTTCCAGCTGAACATGATCGGGCCGCGCCCGTAGTACGCGGACTGCCCGGCCGGGCAGCCGAACGACTGGCTGTAGTCGCACTTGATCCAGTAGTTGGCCTCGTTGATCTCCTTCACGTACTGCAGGCCGACCGACTCGAAGTCGGCGTGCGTCAGGAACGCCGCGGCCTCCCGGCTCCTGGTCGCCTCGGTTCCGGTGTTCGCGAAGCGCGGGTAGGCGTGCAGGGCGTCGATCAGGCCCTGGTACGTGTAGAAGGGGTCGCGGTCCGGGAAGATCTCGTCGAACTCCGCCTCACTGATGACGAAGTCGGAGACCCCGCCCGCACAGGCGCCGCGGTCGGACCAGACGGTGGTGGCGCCCGGGTTCTCGTTCCGCGTCCACCACTTCGCCGTCCAGTTGCGGCCGTGATGCGCGACGGTGCCGCCGGCCGCGTAGGCGGTCGAGGAGTTCCAGAGAGGTGCGCACGCGGCCGAGGTGGCGGGTACGGCGTTCGCGGTGGCGGCACTCGCAGCGGCGGCTCCCGCAGTGGCTGGGAGAAAGGCCGCCGTCGCGATGACGGCGCTCAGTACGGTCAGAACACTCTTGATGCGGTTCAGCGCTGCTCACTCCTTCGGCAGGGCACCCCGAACAGGCTCCGGCATGCCGTCGGGCATCCCGACACCCAACCCCGATTGGTCTGGACCTGTCAAGGTCCAGACCAATCGCCCGCTGCCCGAACGGCGGGCGAACACCTGGCGACGGAAACCGGTACTCGCCACCACCCGCACGCCCTGCTGCATACGGTGACCCGCACTCGTACAGACGTCCGGCAGCCGAGGGGGAACGGGCCGTGGAGTGGTTCAGCGCCGAGAACATCGTGGCCGTACTCACCGCAGTGCTGGGCGTTCTCGCCTCCGTGGGCGTGCTCTGGTACGAACGACGCGTGCCCCGCCGCAAGCGCATCGGCTACCGCGTACAGATGGACACGCCGATCGGCAGCGACGTCAGCCAGGCGCGGGCCAACGTGCGGCTCGGCCTCTTCGACGAGACCCCGGACATGGCGGACGCCACTCTCGTCCTGCTCCGCATCGAGAACGACGGCTCGCAGTCCGTCGACCGCGGCGACTACACCGGACCGGACGGACAACTCCACGGACTGGTGGTCGAGTTCACCGAACGCCGGGTACGCGGCATCGCCGTCACCCACTCCCCGGGCGCCGACCACCTCATGGACCACTTCAGCCCGTCCGGGGGGCTCCGCGGCAGCGGGTCGCTGATCCGCCTGCCGCGTGTCCCGCTCAACCGGGGCGAGCACTTCAAACTCCTGGTCCTGCTCACCGGTTCACACGTGGGCAGCCCCATCCGCATCACCGGCGGCATCCGGGACGGCGAGGTACGGCCGAACACCGCAGCCCGCCCGGACGAGAAGCCCCCGCTGTTCGGCCGGGCCGCCCGGTTCATCACCGTGGCCCTGACCGTCTGCGTGATCACGCTTGCCTCCATCATCCTGGTCCGGGACGACACCCCGCCCCCGATCGGCTGCGCCCGCGGCGAGCTGACCGTGACCGGCTCCACCGCCTTCGAACCGGTCCTGCGGGAACTGGCGGAGAAGTACGGAAAGGCCTGCGAGGGCGCCACGATCACCGTGGACCCGCACGGCAGCACCGCCGGAATCAGAGAACTGGCCGAACGGGGAGCCCGGGCCGGGAAGTCCGGCTCGCCCGCCCTCGTGGCCCTCTCCGACGGACCGAAGCCGAGCGGCTTCCCGCAACTGCGCGAGAACCGCGTCGCCGTCTCGCTCTTCCGCCTGGTCGTCAACGACAAGGTCCCACTGAAGAACCTCACCCGTGACACCATCCGCGGCGTCTACCGGGGCGACATCCGCAACTGGAAGCAGCTCGGCGGCCCCGACCTGCCCGTCCTCCTCGTCAGCCGGGACGCCAACTCCGGCACCCGCGAGGTGTTCCAGCGCCGGGTCCTGGGCCGCAACGAACCCGCCCAGTCCTCCCGCGACTGCACCACGAAGGACGACCCCCGGGCCCCGGTCATCCGCTGCGAACTCGACTCCACCGACCAGGTCCTGGCCGAGGTCGGCCGGCTCGACGGCGCGATCGGCTACAGCGAACTGCGCACGGGCACCAAACCGGCCGGGGCGCACCAAGTCGCCATCGACGGCGCCGCCCCGTCCGTCGACACGATCGGCACCGGCAGCTACCCGTACCGGGAGATCGAGTACGCGTACACGTACGGCAGCCCGCCCGCCGACTCGCTGGCCTCCAGCTTTCTCTCCTACCTCAGCCGGGGCAGCGGCCAGGACGTCATCCGCACCCACGGCCACCTGCCGTGCGCGACACCGGAGGGTCTGCGGATCTGCGGCGAGGACTGAGGGCGGATACGTGAGAGGGCTGAGGGCGGATCTGCGGCGAGGTCCGAGGGCGGTTGTGTGAGGGGATGAGGGCGGATACGCGGGGGCCCGAGGGCGCATACGCGAGAAGCCTGAGGGCAGGTACGCGGGAGGGCCGGGACGATTGCGCCGCCCCGGCCCTCCTTCCGCTCCCTTGTGACTACAGGAACGAGTTGATCTCGATGGTCTCGGTACGGCCGGGGCCGACACCGATCGCGGAGATCGGGGCGCCGGACATCTCCTCCAGCGCCTTCACGTACGCCTGCGCGTTCTTCGGCAGGTCTCCGAAGGTCTTCGCCTTCGTGATGTCCTCGGACCAGCCCGGCAGCATCTCGTAGATCGGCTTCGCGTGGTGGAAGTCGGTCTGGTTGTACGGGAGCTCCTCGACGCGCTTGCCGTCGATCTCGTACGCCACGCACACCGGGATCTGCTCCCAGCCGGTCAGCACGTCGAGCTTGGTGAGGAAGAAGTCGGTCAGGCCGTTGACCCGGGTCGCGTACCGCGCGATCGGGGCGTCGAACCAGCCGCAGCGGCGGTCACGGCCGGTGGTGACACCGCGCTCGCCACCGATCCTGCGCAGCGCCTCGCCGTCCTCGTCGAGCAGTTCCGTGGGGAACGGACCGGCGCCGACGCGCGTCGTATAGGCCTTGAGGATGCCGATGACCCGGCTGATCTTCGTCGGTCCCACGCCGGAACCGGTGCAGGCGCCGCCCGCGGTCGGGTTCGACGAGGTGACGAAGGGGTACGTGCCGTGGTCGACGTCGAGCAGCGTGCCCTGACCGCCCTCGAAGAGGACGACCTTGCCCTCGTCGATGGCGTTGTTCAGGATCAGCGTCGTGTCGGCGACGTAGGGCCTGATCTGCTCCGCGTACTGGAGCATGTCCTCGACGACCTTGTCGGCCTCGATGGCGCGCCGGTTGAAGACCTTGGCCAGAAGCTGGTTCTTCTGCTCCAGGGCCGCCTCGACCTTCTGCACGAGGATCGACTCGTCGTAGAGGTCCTGGACGCGGATGCCGACCCGGTTGATCTTGTCGGCGTACGTCGGGCCGATGCCGCGCCCGGTCGTACCGATCTTGCGCTTGCCGAGGAAGCGTTCCGTCACCTTGTCGACCGTGACGTTGTACGGGGTGATCAAATGAGCGTTACCGCTGATCAGCAGCTTGGACGTGTCCACGCCGCGGTCGTTCAGCCCACTCAGCTCGGAGAGCAGGACCGCCGGGTCGACGACGACACCGTTACCGATGACCGGGGTACACCCCGGTGAAAGGATTCCGGAGGGGAGGAGATGAAGTGCGTACTTCTGGTCACCGACGACCACCGTGTGGCCGGCATTGTTGCCGCCTTGGTAGCGCACCACATAGTCCACGGATCCACCGAGGAGGTCGGTGGCCTTTCCCTTGCCCTCGTCACCCCACTGAGCACCGAGCAGCACAAGTGCGGGCACAGGCGTACACCCCTTCCGGGCGGGGCATGTCCAAGGTCAGGGGGCGTACGTAAACGCCGTACATGCCGTACGACGTTGTACGACAAGGCCTGAACCGTCGAACCGGGTGCCCCGGAATAGACGAAGCCCCTGGCGCAATAGCGCAAGGGGCTCTTGCACCAAGATGCTACCCGAGGAAGGACCGAGGTGTCGGCTGCCCAGCCCCCCGGTAACGGTGCGCCCCATCTGCTGGTGGTGATCGATCCGGTCGCCCGCCGGACGGACGGCGAGTCCGTCCGGATCGCAAAGGACGTGTTGAGCGCAGGTTCGCACGTCAAGATCTGTCTCCCGGACAGGCCCGAGGAGTTCGCCCGGGCCCTCTCCCGCCGGGGTACCCGAAGGCTGGTGGTGATAGGCGACGACCGGGCGCTGCGGCGTGCGGTGGCCCTGCTCCACCGGGAGCGAGAACCAGCCATGAGCGCCCTTGCCCTCGTCCCGGTGGGGACTGCGGCAGCGCTGGAACTCGCGCATTCGCTCGGCGTGCCGAAGGGCGCGGTGGCGGCGGCGCGCACGGCGCTGGACGGGGCGGTGCGCCGGCTGGACCTGCTGGTCGACGACAGTGACGGCGTCGTCCTGGGCGCGCTGCGCATCCCGCCCCTGAGCGGCGCCCCGGGCACGCGGTCGGCCCATACGGGCGTCACCGCGGTCTGGGACACCTGCCGCTCCCTGGTCCGCACCCTGGTGCGCCCCGCGCCCCCGGATTCGCCCGCCGCTCCGGCCACGCACCGGCTGCGCGTCGAGGCGGACGGCGTCGTGCTGAACGATCTGGGCCGCCCGGTCGAATCGGTGACGGTGACCTCCGGCTGCGGCGACGGCGGCCTCGCCGAGGTGACGATCCACGCGCCGGACGGCGCCCCGGTGACCACGGAGGCCAAGGCCGTCACGGTCTCCGGCGCGGACTTCCGCTACCGGGCGGACATACAGGTCGGCGGACCGGTGCGGACCCGGACATGGACGGTGCGGGCGGGCGCCTGGGGGCTGATGCTGCCGGTGACGGTGACGGTGACGGTGGAGGGTAGCGGGGTAGCGGGGTAGCGGGGACGGCCGGGTCCGGGGCGGGGGCCGGGTCCGGGGCGGGCGGCCCTTCCCGACCGCAGGCAGCCCCTCCCGGCCGCAGGGCGGCCCGTTCCGCCGTCGTCAGGCGCCTCGCGGGCCCTCGGCCGCCGGAAGGTCGAGGGTCTTCCTGTGGGCCTCCCAGCGGTCCATCATGGCGCCCAGCTCCGACTGCATGAACTCGAAGAATGCCGCCGTCTCGGCGATCCGGGCGCCCGCCGGCGTGTGCTCCCCCAGCGTGCGCGCGCCCTCCCTGAGGGTCTGCTCCCAGCGGGTGAGTACCCGGTCACGGCTCGCGAAGGTGGTGTACCAGATCTCGTTGTGCAGCCGGTAGCGGTCGCGGCGCGAGCCCGGGTCGCGCTCACGGCCCACCATGCTGACCTGCGTGAGGTAGTTGATCGCGCCGGACACGGCGGCGGGGCTGATCTGCAGGGCGAGGGCGAGCTCGGCCGAGGTCATGGAGGCGTCGTCGTCGGCGAGGAGCGCGGCGAAGACGCGGGACGCCATCCGTTGCATTCCCGCTTCGGTCATCTCGGACGCGAACCGCTCGACGAACCGCGAGACCGCCTC
Organism: Streptomyces sp. NPDC087901; assembly: GCF_044742205.1. NCBI lineage: Bacteria > Bacillati > Actinomycetota > Actinomycetes > Kitasatosporales > Streptomycetaceae > Streptomyces > Streptomyces sp. NPDC087901. The sequence continues at coordinate 535,617 of NZ_JBIUUC010000004.1, read as the reverse complement.
CGCGTCCCGTGCTTCTCTCTCCTCACGCGCCTCGCGTACCTCGCGCTCCTCTCGCGCCGCACGCCCTTCTCTCCCCTTGCGCGCCTGCACCACACCCTGCCCTTCGCGTGCGCCTTGCCCTTCGGCCGCGCCCTCTGCGGATTCGCTGCTCATCGGCCCCTCGTCCTCCGTGCATCCCAGGCGTGCATCCCCGCCGCGGATCCGCGGCATGGATCCCCGCTCCCGCTCCTGTCACTCGTCCGAGTTTATACACTTCCTTAACTTCACAAGTTTGTGAAAGTAGCGTACGTTCAGAATCATGACGAAGGCAATCACCGTGGCTGGACTGCACAAGTCGTTCGGCCGGACGCACGCACTGGACGGGCTCGACCTCACCGTCGAGTCCGGTGAGGTCCACGGCTTCCTCGGGCCGAACGGATCGGGGAAGTCCACCACCATCCGGGTCCTGCTGGGCCTGTTGCGGGCCGATTCCGGCGCCGCCCAGCTCCTCGGCCGCGACCCCTGGCGCGATGCGGTCGAGCTGCACCGGCGCGTGGCGTACGTGCCGGGCGACGTCACCCTGTGGCGCAACCTCTCCGGCGGTGAGGTGATCGATCTGTACGGGCGGCTGCGCGGCGGTCTCGACGACGCCAGGCGCGCCGACCTCGTCGACCGGTTCGAGCTCGACCCGACCAAGAAGGGGCGGACGTACTCGAAGGGCAACCGCCAGAAAGTGGCCCTGGTCGCCGCGTTCGCCTCCGATGTCGACCTGCTGATCCTGGACGAGCCGACCAGCGGGCTGGACCCGCTGATGGAGGAGGTCTTCCAGAGCTGCGTCGCCGAGGAGCGCGACCGCGGGCGGACTGTCCTGCTCTCCAGCCACATCCTCAGCGAGGTCGAGTCGCTCTGCGACCGGGTCAGCATCATCCGGCAGGGCCGGACGGTGGAGACCGGTTCGCTTGCCGGTATGCGCCACCTGACGCGTACGAACATCAGCGCCGAGCTGGTGGCCGCCCCCGCCGGCCTGGCGCAGCTGCCCGGGGTCCACGACCTCGACATACGGGGCCGGCAGGTCTCGCTCCAGGTCGACACGGACAAGCTGGACGCCGTCCTGAAGTCGCTCTCCGCCTCCGGGGTCCGGTCACTGACCAGTGCGCCGCCCACGCTGGAAGAACTCTTCCTGCGGCACTACACGACGGGCGCGGAGCAGGAAGCGGAGCGGGGCGCGGGGGTGGCGGCGCGATGACTGCCGTGACCATGACCGCCACGGCCCGCGCGGGGAGCCGGGCCGGGACCAGGCAGCTCGCGGGCACCTGGGACCTGTTGAGGCTCGCCCTGCGGCGCGACCGGATCATCATGCCGGTCTGGGTGATCGTGCTCGGCGGGTCGTTCTCCTCCGTCGGACAGTCCATCGCCTCGCTCTACGCCACAGCCCCGCAGCGGGCCGAGCTCGCCGCGTCGATGAACGGCAACAGCTCGGTGAGGGCGATGTACGGGCCCGTGTTCGGCGACTCCGTGGGCGGCCTCGTCAGCTGGCGCATGATCGCCTTCGGCGCCGCCTTGGCCGCGGTGATGAGCCTGGTCGTCGTCGTCCGCCACACCCGGGAGGAAGAGGAGACCGGCCGTCAGGAGATGCTCTCCTCCGCCATGGTGGGACGCAGGGCCCCGCTCACCGCGGCCCTCCTCGCCGCACTGATCGCCAACGTCGCACTGGGCCTGGTGATCGTGGCGGGGATGGCCGGATCGGGTGCGGGCGGGTCCGGGGCGGTGGCGCTCGCGTCGGCCGTCGCCGGGGTCGGTGCGCTGTTCGCCTGCAGCGCCGCGATCGCCGCGCAGTTCACCGAGAGCGCGCGCCTCGCGAAGGGGCTGACGGCGGCGGTGATCGGCGCCGCGTTCGTCCTGAAGGCGGCGGGCGACTCCGCGGCGGACGACGGCTCGTCCGTCTTGACCTGGCTCTCCCCCCTCGGCTGGGCGGAGAACGTCCGGCCGTACGCGGACGAGCGGTGGTGGGTGCTGCTCGTGATCGCCGGCGCCGTGGTCGTCCAGTGCGCCGCGGCGTACGTGCTGACCGGGCGCCGCGATGTCGGCATGAGCTTCCTGGCGACGCGGCCGGGGCCCGCCCGGGGCCGGATCTCCACCGCCTTCGGCCTCGCGGTGCGCCTCCAGCGCGGTGCGCTCCTTGGATGGACGCTGTCGTTCGCCGCGGTCGGCGTCGTCTTCGGCGGGCTGACCGGCGGCGCGGCCGATCTCGTCGGGGACAACGAGAAGACCAAGGAGATCTTCGAGCGGATGGGCGGACAGTCCGGTCTGACCGACGCGTTCCTCGCCTCGATGGTCTCCGTGCTCGGCACGGTGGCGGCGCTGTACATCGCCTCCTCGGTGCTGCGGCTGCACGGCGAGGAGACCGCCGGGCGCGCGGAACCGGTGCTCGCGGGCGGGATCGGCCGCATCGGCTGGGCGGCCGGCCACCTGCTCATCGCCTTCGGCGGCGCGGCCCTGATCATGACGGTCGGCGGCCTCGGCCTTGCGGTGGGTTACGGACACGAACTCCCCGCCGTGCTCGGCGCCTCGCTGGTACAGCTGCCCGCCATCTGGCTGCTGGGAGGGGTGACGGTGCTGCTGTACGGGGCGCTGCCGAAGGCCGCCGCTGCGGGCTGGGGCCTGGTGGGGCTCTGCCTGGCCCTGGGCTGGATCGGCCCTGCCCTGGATCTGCCACAGCCGGTGATGGACATATCGCCGTTCACACACCTGCCGAAGCTTCCGGGGGCGGCGGGCATGGAGTGGGGGCCGGTGGTGCTGCTCACCACCGTCGCGGGGGTCCTGGTGACCGGCGGCCTGGCGGCGCTGCGGCGGCGCGACATGCTGACCTGAGGCGCCGGCCGGGAGGGGAAACGGCGAGGGAGCGGGAGAGGAAAGGGGGGCGGCCCGCAAGCCGCCCCGCCCTCTCCGCATCAGAGCTCGACGCGCAGTTCCTTCACGCCCCTGATCACATAGCCCGGGTTCCACTCCGGTTCGGCCACCAGTCGCATGCCGGGCGCCTTGCGCAACAACTCGCCGAAGGAGGAGGCCAGTTCCACGCGGGCCAGCGGCGCCCCCAGGCAGAAGTGGATGCCCGCACCGAAGGTGATGTGCGGGTTCTCCTGCCGGGAGAGGTCCAGTGTGTCCGGGTCGGTGAAGCGGGCCGGGTCGCGGTTGGCCGAACCGAAGAGCAGGGCCACCTCCGAGCCACGCGGAATGACCGTGCCGCCGATCTCGATGTCGTCGAGCACCCAGCGCTCGAACATCTGCAACGGGGTGTCGTACCGCATCAGCTCCTCTACCGCGGTGGGCAGCAGCCCATGGTCCGCCCGCAGCGCGGCCAGCTGTTCCGGGTGGCGCAGCAGCGTCCACCAGCCGTTCACGGTGGTGTTGACGGTCGCCTCGTGTCCCGCGTTCAGCAGGAGCACGCACGTGGAGACCATCTCCTGCTCGGTCAGCCGCTCGCCCTCGTCATGAGCGGCGATGAGCGCGGAGATCAGATCCGTACCCGGGTTCCCTCGCCGTTCGGCGATGAGCTCGCGCAGATACGCGGAGAAGTCGAGGGAGGCGCGGACGGCGGCGCGCGCCGTCTCCTCGGACGGGTTGAGCTCGAACATTCCGCAGATCGCTGCCGACCAGGGCCGCAACGGCGCACGGTCGGACTCCGGGATGCCCAGCATCTCGGCGATCACGGCGACCGGCAGCGGCTCCGCGACCGCCGTCAGCAGGTCGCCGCCGCCCTGCGCGACGAAGTCGTCGACGAGTCCGGCGGCCAGTCGCCGGACGGTCGGGAGGAGCTGTTCGACGGTGCGCGGGGTGAACGCCTTGGAGACGAGCCGGCGGATCCTCGTGTGGTCGGGCGGCTCCAGGTCCAGCAACCCCTGCCCGTTGAGCGTCTCGAACGGCTCGTGCGCCGCGGGCGGCGGCGTCCGGCCGAACTCCTCGTGCGTGAACCGGTGCAGATATGTCCGGCCCAGCCGCCGGTCGCGCAGCAGGGCCGAAACGTCGGCGTAGTGCGGGACGAGCCACTGGCCGGTCGGCTCGAACCAGTGCGCCCGGCCAGTGGCGCGCAGTTCGGCATAGGCGGGGTACGGGTCGGCGACGAACGCCGCCGACCAGGGATCGAACGGGGCGTCGGGGCTGGCGGCGGGGGGCGTGGGCTGGTCCATGGACCGACGCTAACCGGCCACCCGCGCCCCGGCCAGCCCTGCCCCTGGCAGTGCCCCTTCCTCTGCCCCTGCCCCTTCGCACAGGCACGGCCCGACTCACAACCGCACGGCCCCGACTCACCACATACGTTCCGACTCGCAATCCGCACGGCCGGCCGACTCACAACCGCACGGCATGCCTCACCACGTACCGGGCCGGCTCACAACCGCACGGGCAGCCTCACAAGCCGCACGGCCCGCCTCACGACGGCGTGACCAGCCGGGCCTCGTAGGCGAAGACGGCCGCCTGGGTGCGGTCGCGCAGGCCAAGCTTCACCAGGATCCGGCTCACATGGGTCTTGATGGTGGACTCGGCGACCACCAGATGCGAGGCGATCTCGGCGTTCGACAGCCCCTGGGCGATCAGGACGAGCACCTCTGTCTCGCGCTCCGTGAGATCACCGATCTGGGCGAGGGCGGGCGGCCGCGGGGCCGCCGCGAGCTTGGAGAACTCCGTGATCAGACGTCGGGTGACGGTGGGGGCCAGAAGCGCCTCGCCGGAGGCCACCACTCTCACACCGTCCGCGAGTTGCCGTGCCGAGGCGTCCTTGAGGAGGAAGCCGGACGCACCGGCACGCAACGCCTGGTAGACGTACTCGTCGAGGTCGAAGGTGGTGAGCACCAGCACCTTCGCGTCCGCGTCGGCGGCGACGATCTCACGGGTCGCCTCGATGCCGTTGAGCTCCGGCATCCGGATGTCCATCAGCACCACGTCGGGCCGCAGCGCCGCGACCTGGGCGACGGCCTGGCGCCCGTTGACCGCCTCGCCGACGACCTCGATGCCCGGCATCGCGTTGAGGAGGACCGAGAAGCCCTCGCGGACCATCATCTGGTCGTCGACGATCAGCACCCGGATCGGCGCGGCGGCGGGGGCCGTCATGACTGCTCCTTGGAGGTGGAGGAGGGCGCGTCGGACGGCGCGGCCTGCACGGGGATGAAAGCGGTGACCTCGTAACCGCCCTCCGTGGTCGCCTCCGCCGTCATCTCACCGTTCAGCATCGCCACCCGCTCCCGCATGCCCGTGATCCCGTGCCCGGCACCGGGCGAGGGCTTCACCGGACCGGTCGGCGGACCGTTGACGACCCGCAGACCGAGCCCGCCCAGCACATAGCCGATCTCGACCTTGGCGGTGGCACCCGGTGCGTGCCGCAGGCTGTTGCTGAGGGCTTCCTGAATGATCCGGTACGCCGACAGCTCGACGCCCTGAGGCAGTTCGCGCACCGCACCGGTCACGGTCTTCTCCGTCGGCAGCCCTGCCTCGCCGACATTGGCCAGGAGCCCGTCCAGCTCGGCCAGGGTGGGCTGGGGGGCGTCCGGCGCCTCGTAGTCCTCGGCCCGTACGACGCCGAGCACCCGGCGCAGTTCGGTGAGGGCCGCGACGGCGTTCTCCCGGATCGTGACGAAGGCCTGTTCCAGCTCGGGCGGCGGGTTCTCCACCCGGTAGGGGGCGGCCTCGGCCTGGATCGCGACGACCGACATGTGGTGGGCGACCACGTCGTGCAGTTCGCGGGCGATGGTGGTGCGCTCCTCCAGCAGCGTGCGCCGGTCGCGCTCGACGGCGGTGACGGTGCGCTGCACGGTGACCTCACGCTCCGCCTCCCGGCGGACCTGCACGACGGTGACCAGGAGCAGTGCGAATGCGGAGGCCACCGCCATGGCCGCCGTGGACGGCGCGGAGTCCCATCCCGCGGCGTTCTCCAGGAGCGTGCCGACCAGCACGGTCAGGCCCCACATCCAGGCCGCGGTGCGCGGCCGGGTCCTCGCCGCGACGACGACCAGCACCACCAGGTGCGCGAAGAAGCTGCTCGGCGCCCACGGCCCGTCGACGCCGCCGACGACCATGGTCACCGGGATGAGCGCCATCGACATCCAGAACGCCCCCACCGGCCGGATCAGGGTCATTCCGATGCAGGCGGCTGGCAGCAGCCCCGACACGAGGACTCCGGCGTTGCCGGTGATGGAGAACCCCATCATGAAGGCGAACAGCGCGGCCGCCAGGACCACCGCGTGCGGAGTCCACTCGGCACGCGCCCGGAGCCGCTCCGGCAGCCTCCGGGTCAGCGCCCCGTCGGTCCGCATCGGCGGCAGTGGGCGGTAGGCGAACGCGTCGTGGATGAGGTCCTGGCGCAGGCCGCCTATCGCCCCTGCGGCCACCCGGAGCTCCGGGCTTCTGGTCTTGGTCTTGGTCACGCTTCCACGGTAGGGGGCGCGGCGTCCCGGGTCGTCAGCACCGATACGGATCCTGAACCGTCCGTCGCAAGTACTACCCGGGTCCGCCTCGCCGCCACGGCGCAGGCCTACCAGGCCAGCTGGGCCTACCAGGCGAGCTGGGCGAGCTCCTCGGCGACCACCGCGCACGCGTCGGCCGCCGGATCGATCAGCGGAAAGTGCCCGACGCCCGGCAGCAGCGTCAGCCCCACCGTCTCGCCCTCCTTCGCCGCCGCGTCGACGAACGCCTCCGAGACGGCCTGCGGCACGGTGAGGTCGGTGCTGCCCTGCACCACCGCGGTCGCGATGCCCGTGGGCAGCAGCAGGGCCGGGTCCGCGTGCGCGCTCCGCTCGGCGAAGTCCTCCTCCCGCCCCAGGAACTGCCCGATGGCGCCGGAACACACGTCCAGCTCGATCGCCGCGGTGAAGTCCGCGATCGGGGCGAGCGCCACCACGCCGCGCAGCGCGGGCGGGCGCGGCAGCCGCCACGGCGAACCCTCCGGCAGAACGTGCCGGGCGGCGGCCCACAGGGCCAGTTGCCCGCCTGCGGAGTGCCCGGTGACGACGATCCGCCGGGCATCCGCCGCGGGCAGTTCCCGCGCCAGCAGGTCCGGCAGCGCGTCCATCGCGGCCGCGACGTCGTCGAAGGTCTCCGGCCAGCGGCCGGCGACGGGGCCGGAGCCACGCTGCTGCGGGAGCTCGCTGCCGCGCCGGTACTCGACGCTGGCGACGGCGAAGCCGCGCCGGGCCAGGAAGTCCGCGAACGGTGACAGGTGGAGCCGGTCGTACGGGGCCCGCCATGCCCCGCCGTGCAGGACGACCACGACGGGGGCACCGGCGCGCCCGTCGCGCGGGGCGTAGAAGTCGATCACCTGGTCCGGGTGGCTGCCGTAGGCGGCGGAGACATCGGGGGCGACCACCGGATGCGAGAACGCCGACTCGGTCTCGGCTGCGTCCTGATCGCGCGCGGCAGAATCCGACATGCTGCTCCAACCGTCCCTGTGACATGCCCAACTGGCTTGACCTGCGGGGACGGTATCAGTATGGAGCCCTACTCTTCCCGGTGGCGGGCAGTTGGGCCTCAGACCCGGCCGGGCCGGGCGTAGTACGTGCTGTACAGCCCGTCCCGGAGATCACCGAAGAAGTAGGCCCAGGGGCTCTCCCTGGACTCCTCCTCGGAGAAGGCCACCGGGTCGACACGTGCGAACTCGTCCTGGATCCCTCCGGCGAAGCGGGCGAGCTCGGCGTACGGCTCGCTCTGGTCGCCGCCGGTCCACTCGCGGTCCACCTTCACCACCCGCCGGTGCAGCAGTTCCAGCAAGTGCCTGAGTGAGGAGAGGTCCGTGTGGACCGGACGCAGGTCCCCGTCGAAGAGCTCCATCTCGCCGGGGAGGGCGTGCACCGTGCCGTCATCGAGGCCGAGGAAGAGGTACCAGCCCTGGACCGCGCCGAAGAGCAGGATGTTGCCGAACTCCTCCTCGATGATCACCACCTCGTCATCGAGGTCCACGATGGGGCGGCCCCCCTCGACCGCACAGCCGTCCGCGGCAAGGACCGGGGCCAGCCAGAAGGGGCGCTGCGGAAAGCCGATGTCGCACAGTGCGCGGAGATCCTCCGGGCGGTGCACCACATCGGCGAGGACCTCACGCGAGGCCCGTATGTAACCGGAGCGGTCGCTCCCGTCCTCGCCCTCACCGTCGATATCGAAGAGCATCAGGTGCAACTCCCTGGCCGTCGGCTGTCGTCGGCGAACCCCATTCTGCTGCCCTCACGGCAGCACCGGGACCCGTCCGGCGACCGGGGCGAGCCGGTCGCCGGACTGATCCGGCAGCCTACGCGGCCGTACCGGCCAGCACGTCCGCGAGCGCCCGCGCCGCACGTTCCGCGTCGGCGAACCCCACGTACAGCGGTGTGAAGCCGAACCGCAGCACGTCCGGCCGCCGCAGGTCGCCGACGACGCCGCGCGCGATGAGCGCGCTCATCACGGGCTCGGCGTCCTCGCACCGCAGCGCCACCTGGCTGCCGCGTTCCGTGTGGGCGGCAGGGGTGGCCGAGGTGACCCGGCCCTCGGGGGCGTACGCGTCGACGCACTCCAGGAAGAAGTCCGTCAGCGCCAGGGACTTGGCCCGCACCGCCTCGATCCCGACCCCGTCCCAGACGTCGAGGGACGCCTCCAGGGCCAGCATGGACAGGATGTCGGGCGTCCCGACCCGGCCCCGTACCGCGCCGTCGGCGGGCGCGTAGCCGGGCGTCATCGCGAACGGGTCGGCGTGCGACGTCCACCCCGGAAGGGGCGAGTCGAAGGCCGCCTGATGACGCTCGGCGACGTACAGGTACGCAGGCGAACCGGGGCCGCCGTTGAGGTACTTGTACGTGCAGCCGACCGCCAGATCCACCCCGTGGGCGTCCAGTCCGACGGGCAGCGCGCCCGCGCTGTGGCACAGGTCCCAGACGGCGATCGCGCCCGCGGCGTGCACCGCGGCGGTGAGGCCGGGCAGGTCGTGGAGCCGGCCGGAGCGGTAGTCGACGTGGTTGAGCAGCACGGCGGCGGTACGCGGCCCGAGGGCGCCCGGTACGTCGGCGGGGGCGACCGGGACGATCCGGTGGCCGGTCATCCGGGCCGCCGAGGTGGCGATGTATCCGTCGGTGGGGAACGTGGAGGCGTCGACCAGGATCTCGTCGCGGCCCTGTGACGCCAGCCGGCTCGCGGCGACGACGGCCTTGAAGACGTTCACACTCGTCGAGTCGCCGACGACGATCTGTCCCGGGGCCGCCCCGACGATCGGGGCGATGCGGTCGCCGATCCTCTCCGGCGCGGTCCACCAGCCGCTCTCGTCCCAGGACCGGATGCGCAGCTCGCCCCACTCGCGGGTGAGGACCTCCTGCAGCCGGGCCGGCACATGGCGGGGCAGCGCACCCAGCGAGTTGCCGTCCAGATAGACGGTGTCGTCGAGCGTGAACAGCTTGCGCAGAGGTGCCAGTTCATCGGCGGTGTCGAGCGCCTGTGCGCGCTCCTGCAGGTCAGACATGGCTGCGGGCCGTCCAGAGCTCCGGGAACACGTTCTTCGTCGCGCGCTTCTCCAGCCAGGCGACTCCGGCCGAGCCGCCGGTGCCGGTCTTGGAACCCATGGCCCGCCGGGTGGCGACGAGGTGGTCGTTGCGCCATCGCCACACCAGCTCGCCGACGTCGGTGAGCGCCTCGCCGAGCCGGACCAGCTCGTCGTACTGGTCAGGGTGGGCGTATATCTCCGCCCAGACGGCCTCGACCTCGGGCGACGGCTCGTACTTCTGCGTGAGGTCGCGGCCGAGGACGGCCGCCGGGATCGCGTGTCCGCGCCGGGCCAGCAGGGCGAGCGTCTCGTCGTACAGACCCGGCTCGCCGAGCGCCTTCTCCAGCTCGGCATGGACGCGGGGCGCGCCCCGGTGCGGCACGAGCATGGACGCGGACTTGTCGCCGAGCAGGAACTCCATCCGCCGGTACATCGCCGACTGGAATCCGGAGCCCTCGCCGAGCGCGGACCGGTAGGAGTTGAACTGGGCGGGGGTGAGCTGGGCGAGCGGCGTCCAGGAGGCGTTCAGCGCCTCCAGCTCCCGCACGGACCGCTTCAGCGCGTCGCGTGCGACGCTCAGCCGGTCCTGGCGCAGGGCGTGCGCAGCGGTCTCCCACTCATGGACGATGACGGTGAACCACAGCTCCATGACCTGGGTGGTGACCAGGAAGACCATCTCGCCGGGGTCGTCCGAGCGGAGGTGCTGGAGGTGGGTGAGAACATCCGCCTGGACATAGTCCTCGTACGGAGTCGTTCCCGCGAAGTCGAGGTGCGGGGTCTGCGCACCGGTGGCTTCGGGGCCGGGGGGAATCGTCGACATTGCTGTCTCCTCGACACGAGCTTCCGGGTAGCGGTCCGCCCCCACCGGTGAGGTGGTGGAGCTCCGGTCCCCTGCCCGCATCCTAAGCGGAGATCCGGGCGCCCCGACAGCGCAGAGGCCCCGCGGACGGTGATCGTCCGCGGGGCCCGGCAGGTGGGCGCGCCGGCTAGCCGAGCGTCTGGGCGGCGGTCGGCGAGGAGTCGCGGAGGAACGTCGAGCAGCGCTCGTACTCCTCCTGCTCACCGATCGACTGCGCGGCGCGTGCGAGGGCGTGCAGGGCGCGCAGGAAGCCGCGGTTCGGCTCGTGCTCGAACGGTACGGGGCCGTGGCCCTTCCAGCCGGCCCGGCGCAGGGCGTCCAGGCCGCGGTGGTAGCCGGTGCGGGCGTAGGCGTACGACTCGATGACCCGGCCGCCCTCGAACGCCTCGTCGGCGAGCTGTGCCCAGGCCAGCGAGGAAGTCGGGTACTTCGCCGCGACATCGGCGGGCGCGGTGCCGGCGGCCAGCATCTCGCGCGGCTCCGGGTCGTCGGGCAGGTGGGTCGGGGCAGGGCCCCCGAGCAGGTTCTCGTGGATCGACATGGGTTCAAGTGTGCCTGTCACCGGGGCCGGGCGGGCACTCGGTGCGCACAATGGCCGCGCAGAAGCCGACGCTACCGACCGGTTTCCGGTGCGGGTTCGAGCGGGGGACTCGTGACACCGCAGTTCACCGTGCACTCCGGCTGCGCGGTCTCCTTCACCGCGGCCGGCGGGGTACGGACGGTCGCCCAGGCGATGAGGGCGCCGAGCACCAGCAGCCCGGCGCACATCGGCATGGCCCGCCGGAAGGTCTCGGCGAACTCCCCGGCGTCCCGGTAGGCCTCCGGCCCCATCCCGGCGAGGAGGGGCAGGGCGGCCACCGCGATCAGCCCGGCGGCTCGGGCCGCGGCGTTGTTGATCCCGCTGGCGAGGCCGGCCCGGGCGGTGTCCACGGAGGCCAGGACGGTCGCGGTGAGGGGGGCCACGAGGGTGACGAGGCCGACACCCAGGACGGCGACGGCGGGGAACACGTCGGTCAGGTATCCGGTCACGGAGTCGGACCCCGGCCCCACGCGCAGCATCAGCAGCATTCCGGCGGCGGCGATCAGCGGACCGGCGGTGAGCGGGATGCGGGGACCGATGCGCCGGCCCAGTTCGCCGGACCAGGCCGAGAACAGCAGCATCAGGACGGTGGTCGGCAGCAGGGCCGTGCCCGCGCCGAGCGCGGAGTACCCCGCCACGACCTGGAGCTGGATGGCGGAGAGGAAGAAGTAGCCGCCCAGCGCCGCGTACACGCAGAGGGTGACGATGTTGACGGCGGTGAACTGCCGGGACGCGAACACCGACGGCGGCAGCATGGGGTCCGGCCGCCGCCGCTCGACCTGGACGAACACGGCGCCGAGCAGCACCCCGCCCACCGCCGCACCGATCACCGCGGGGGACGCGCCGTGCCCCGGCGCCTCGATCAGCGCGTACGTCACCAGCGCGAGCGAGAGGGCACCGAGGACCGCCCCCAGGACGTCGAAGCGGCCGTGCTCGTACGGGTTCCGGGACTCCGGTACGTGGCGCAGGGCGACGGGCACACAGATCGCGGCGAGCGGCAGGTTGAGCAGGAACACCCACCGCCAGCCGGGCCCGTCGACGAGCCACCCGCCGACGAACGGTCCGACGGCGGCGCCGACCCCGCCGAGCCCCGACCACAGCCCGACCGCGCGGGCCCGGTCGTCCGGGTGGAAGCTCGCCTGGATCAGCGCCAGCGAGCCGGGCGTGAGTAGGGCGCCGCCGACACCCTGGAGTGCACGAGCGGCGATGAGCACGTCGGCGTCGGGCGCGATACCGCAGAGCAGCGAGGCGGCGGCGAACCACACGACGCCGACGACGAAGACCCGCCGCCGTCCGTACCGGTCACCGAGCGCTCCCCCGAGGAGGATCAGCCCGGCCAGGGTCAGCATGTAGGCGTTGACGGTCCACTGGAGGGCGGCCAGGCCGGTGCCGAAGTCCTCGCCGATGCGGGGCAGGGCGACGTTGATGACGGTGGAGTCGAGCATGGCCATGCTCGACCCGAGCACGGTCGTGAGGACGACCCAGCGGCCGGTGGGAGAGGCGACACGAATACCGCTGGGGTCTGCTGCTTGCTCCGCCATGGCCTCAGCATCGCAAAGTCGAGCCTCCCCGGCGATTGAGGAGCGGGGGTCCGGGGGCAGCGCCCCCGGAACGGCCCGCACCCCACAATCCCGGGCCGCACCACCGAACCGCCGCTACGCGGCGCCCCGCACCGTCTCCACCCCCCGGATCAACGCCTCCACCCCTGCCGCCACCTTGCTCCGTGCGCACCCCACGTTCAGCCGTACGAAGCCCTCCGCCCCGTACACGCTCCCCGGCATCACGGCGACCCGCTCCCGCTCGACCAGCACGCGCTGAAGCGCCTCGTCGTCCTTGACGCCCGCCCGTCGCAGGTCGATCCAGGCGAGGTACCCGGCCTGCGGCGGCTCCCACCCGAGCTCGGGAAACGCGGCGTTCAGCCGCTCCGCGACAAAAGCCAGGTTCCCGGCGGCATACGCGCGCACGGCGTCCAGCCACGCGGCACCGTCCCGGTACGCGGCGATGTGAGCGGTCAGCGAGAGCACCGCCGGCGAGGCGAGGCCCTCAGCGGTCTCCATCCGGCGCAGGAACTCCGTACGGTCCTCCGCGCGGCCGATGAGCCCGTACGAACCCGACAGTGCCGGGAAGTTGAACGCCTTCGAGGCCGAGGTGATGAGCGCCCAGCGCCCGTCACCCCCCACCCGCGTCCACGGCACGTGCGGACGCCCGTCGTGCACGAAGTCCGCGTGGATCTCGTCGCTGATCACGGCGACCCCGTGCCGTGCCGCGAGGGAGGCCATCTCCACGAGCTCCGCCTCCGTCCACACCCTCCCCGTCGGGTTGTGCGGCGAGCAGACCACGAGGACCTTGCTGTCCTCCCGCGCGAGCTCCCGCTCCAGCGCGGCCGTGTCTCCGAGGCCCACGCCCCGCAGTTCACGGCCGAGCCCGGTGATCGCCTTGCGGAAGCCGTCGTACGTCGGGGTGTGGACGACCACGCCGTCCCCCGCGTCCGTCCACATCTGGAGCAGCTGCGACAACTGGCTGAGCACGGACGGCCCGTACACCAGCCGGCCGGTGTCGATCGTGGTGTCGTACCGGGTCGCGTACCAGTGGGCGATCGCCGAGCGGAAGTCTTCCTGCCACCAGTCCGTGTAGCCGAACACGCCGTGGTCGAGCCGGTCCCGCAGGGCGGCCAGCACCTCGGGGGCCGTCTCGAAGTCCATGTCCGAGATGGTGAACGGCAGCAGTCCGTCCACACCGAACCGGTCCGCGACCCCGTCCCACTGGACGCACCAGGTGCCGCGGCGGTCGATCACGGTGTCGAAGTCATAGGAAGCGCTCACAGGTGTTTCCCTCACATCGTTCCAGCCGGGTGCGGACATGCAGTGGGCCCGGCATCCCAAGGGATACCGGGCCCACGCAGACATCTGTACTGAATTACTTCAGCTTGGTGCCGGTGGACCGCAGGTTGGCGCAGGCCTCCGTGACGCGCTTGGCCATGCCGCCCTCGGCGGACTTGCCCCAGCTGCGCGGGTCGTAGACCTTCTTGTTGCCGACCTCGCCGTCGACCTTCAGGACGCCGTCGTAGTTGCGGAACACGTGGTCCACGATCGGGCGGGTGAAGGCGTACTGGGTGTCGGTGTCGAGGTTCATCTTCACGACGCCGTTCTCCAGCGCGGTGGCGATCTCCTCGGCGGTGGAGCCGGAGCCGCCGTGGAAGACGAAGTCGAACGGGGACGTCTTGCCGTACTTGGCGCCGACGCCCTCCTGGAGGTCCTTGAGGAGCTCGGGACGCAGGACGACGTTGCCCGGCTTGTAGACGCCGTGCACGTTGCCGAAGGACGCAGCCAGCAGGTAGCGGCCCTTCTCGCCCAGGCCGAGCGCCTCTGCGGTGCGCAGCGCGTCGTCGACGGTCGTGTAGAGCTCGTCGTTGATCTCGTGGGTGACGCCGTCCTCCTCGCCACCGGTCGGGGTGATCTCGACCTCGAGGATGATCTTGGCAGCGGCTGCCTTGGCCAGCAGCTCCTGGCCGATGGCCAGGTTGTCGGCCAGCGTCTCGGCCGAGCCGTCCCACATGTGGGACTGGAACAGCGGGTTCAGACCCTTGGCGACACGCTCCGCGGAGACCTCGATCAGCGGACGGACGTACGTGTCCAGCTTGTCCTTGGGGCAGTGGTCGGTGTGCAGCGCGACCGTGATGTCGTACTTGGCGGCGACGATGTGCGCGAACTCGGCGAGGGCAACGGCGCCCGTGACCATGTCCTTGTTGTACTGGCCGCCCAGGAACTCCGCCCCACCGGTGGAGATCTGGACGATGCCGTCGCTCTCGGCCTCGGCGAAACCGCGCAGCGCAGCGTGCAGGGTCTGCGTCGACGTCACATTGATGGCCGGGTAGGCGAACTTGCCTGCCTTCGCCCGGTCGAGCATCTCGGCGTAGACCTCGGGGGTTGCGATGGGCATCTGTCCGCTCCTTGGGATGTGCGGGTGTGCGTTGCTGGTTCCCTGACCTGGGGGCGACGTCATCGTCGCCCCCATCTTCCCAGACTCTCGTCCCGGCTCCACCCGGTGTACTCCCCCAGCGTTCCCGGGCTCCCGCTGCAGAGATACGACAAGGGGGGTCGGTTTCACGTGAAACCGACCCCCCTTGAGGGAATCCGCAGGTCAGACAGGGCAGACAGGTCAGGACAGGTCGAGGTCCGGCACCGAGTAGACGTGGACGTACGGGAGGCCCGCCTCGGCGATGGCCGAAGCGGCGCCCCTCTCCACGATCACGGCGACGGCGACGACCTCGCCACCCGCCTCACGCACCGCCTCGACGGCGGTCAGCGGCGAACCGCCGGTCGTCGAGGTGTCCTCGACGACCAGGCAGCGGCGGCCCTTGACGTCCGTGCCCTCGATCCGGCGCTGCATGCCGTGGGCCTTCTGCGCCTTGCGCACCACGAACGCGTCCAGCTCCTGCCCGCGGGCGGCGGCGGCGTGCAGCATCGAGGTGGCGACCGGGTCGGCACCCAGCGTCAGCCCGCCCACGCAGTCGTAGTCCAGCTCCGCGGTGGCGTCGAGCATGACCTGACCGACCATCGGAGCGGCCTTGCCGTCCAGCGTGATGCGGCGCAGATCGATGTACCAGTCGGCCTCGAGACCGGAGGAGAGCGTCACCTTGCCGTGAACCACGGCCTTGTCCTTGATCTGCTGCAACAACTCAGCGCGTACGTCAGTCATGGTTACGAGGATAAGGGCGCCCGGTAGCGGCCCGTACGCAGAACCTGCCCCCGGCGCCGGTTCACGCCCGTACTCAGAACGCGCGCCGGCGCCGGTTCACGCCCGAACCCGGAGCCTGCGCCCGGCAACGGGTCGCGCCCGCACCCAGAACGCGCGTCGGCTCCGGTTCACGCCTGCGCTCAGAGCCTGCGCCAGCTCCAGGTCGTCGCGATCTCCAGGGGCTCGATCGGGGTGACATAGCGGGGCGTGGTGTTCAGCCCGTTCGGCGGGCCCGACTGCGGCTCCACGCAGACCGCCTCGTCCTGCTCGTCGTAGACCACGACCCACTCGGTCCGGCTTTTCACCGTGAGCTCCAGCTGCTCCGGCCAGGTGAGGGTCACATCGACGCCGTCGGGCATGCCGAAGCAGTCGTCCCACGGTCCGGCCAGGGGAGGGATCCGGCGGCCGGTCGGCAGATGGTTCTCGCCCCGCTCCTCCTGCCACGCGGCATCGAAGTCGATCCGGACGTCCTCGCCGCTGCCGAGGTTGCGCCGGAACCACGGATGCCAGCCGGCCTGCGCCGGGAAGGAGTCCCCGTACGTCTCGATGCCGAACGCCAACGTCAGTGAGGTCTCGGTCAGTTCGAAGGTCTGCGTCACGCGGCCCGGGTACGGCCAGGGATCGGTCAGGTCGTAGTAGAAGGCGGCTTCCGTCCCGCTCGCCCGCGCGGTGCGCCAGGCCGTGTCACGGCCCGTGCCGTGGATGGCGTGCGGCGGAGCGGTCAGCGGCAGCTGATGCAGCACTCCGCCGTTGTGGAACTGCCCGTTCTCGGTGCGCCCGCACCACGGGACCATCGGGAAACAGCCGTACCGCTCCCCCTGGCGCAGCAGTTCGGTACCGCCGATCCGCAGGCTGCTGATACGGCAGCCGTTGGCGGGGTTCACGGTCAACTCTGCGTCGCCGACGGACAGCCGGACGTCCTTCTCGCTGCTGCTCACACGACGACCCTACTGGCGCGGCTACCTCCGTCGCCGCAGCGCCCGGCTCACCACCACCGCGGAGGCGAGAGCGAGCGCGGCAGCAGGTGCCACCCAGCGGAGCGTGGCGCCCGCACCGGCCGAATCGGGTGACGGCACGGGGGCGTACCGGCCGCGCGGCGGAGCGTGGTCGACCTCCTCCGCACTGCGGCCGATCATGGTGCGCCGGGCATGTGCCGCCTCGGCCGGCGGCCCGTCCGGGACGGTGAACTCGATCCCGGCCACCGGATCCAGCGACGACGGCGGCACCGGGGTATCGAAGACGGAGGCCTGGTCCGACGACTGCTCCCCCGCCGGCTCGTCGTCCGCGGCCGCCTCGTGCCGGGGTGCGGCCTCATCGGCCCCCGGGACGTCCGCCTCCTCGGCGGCCTCCTCGATGGCCTGCTCCACCGCTTCCCCGACGGCCTGCTCCTCGGCGGCGACGGCGGCACCGGCCCCCTCGTCATCCGTAGCCTCGTCCGCAGCACCTGCGGGCCCGCCCGCAGCACCGCCAGTGGCCTCGTCCGCCGCACCGCCCGTGGCCTCGTCCGCCGCACCTGCGGGCCCGCCCGCAGCATCACCGGTCGGCCCGCCCGCAGCACCCGTGGTGTCCCCCGCCCCCGCATACCCGGCGAGGGACTCCGTCACCAGCTGCTGCGCGAACCGGTCCAGCAGACGGTGGGCCGCCGACAGCGCGGCCGCCGGGTCCAGCTCCAGCAGGCGGCCGTCACCGCTCACCGTGCCTTCGAAGGCGATCGCCGTACCGCCGTCGCGTTCGGTGAGACGGACGGTCAGGGCCAGCCTCGCCGAACCGCTGCCCCGCGCCTCCGCGCCCTCACCCGCCACGGAGAGGCCGTGGCCCACGTCCCCCGCCGGGGGTGCCGTCAGCGGATTGAGCCGCAGCGCTCCCCGGTAGGTGATGGTGTGGCCGCCGACCCGGACCTTGAACCGGCCTGTCAGCGGACCCGCGGACGCGTCGGCGTCCTGTTGAAGCCCCGGCACGCAGCGCGCGACCCGGGCAGGATCGCCCAGCGTCCGCCGAAGGGCCGGGACCGGAACCGGAACGAACACCTCATGCTCCATGGAAACCGAGCCTACTCAGCCCCGGCCACCTCGTCAGCGCTTCGGCGCCCCCGGAAGGCCGCCGCCACAGGCCCGGCACGCCCCGCTCACCGCTCCTCCCAGTACCGCGGGTGCACGAGCGTCGAGGGTGCCTGGCCCCGCAGCCGCCCGGACTCCGCCCGCCGGCCCGCGTCCCGCAGCGCCGGGCCCGTCAGGGACCGCAGCCGCGGCGCCCCGGAGTCCAGGCCGAGGGCGGGCGCCACCACGGGGCCGGCCAGCACGAATCCCCAGCCGTACACCGCGGCCGTGCTGCCCGTGGACCGGTCGGGGCCGACCGCGAATCCCGCGTACCGCCCGCTGATCCGATAGGGGCGGGTGTGCAGCCCCGCCGCCCGCATCGACGCGTCGACCGTCCAGTACGTACGCGGCCTGCTCACCGCCGGCCCCGCGTGCACCACCAGCCGGCCACCCGGCGTCAGGACCTCGGCAGCCAGTCCGTAGAACTCCGCCGAATAGAGCTTTGTGCTCGCCGAGATCCCCGGGTCCGGCAGGTCCGCGATCACCACGTCGTAGCGGTCGTGCGCCGCCCGCAGCCAGCTGAACGCGTCCCCGGTCACGGCGGTCAGCCGCGGGTCCCGGTAGGCGTGCGCGTTCAGCGCGGACAGCGCGTGGTCCGTACGGGCCAACCGGGTGACGCCGGGGTCCAGCTCCACCAGGGTCACGCCCCGCACGTCCGGGTAGCGCAGCACCTCACGGGCGGCAAGGCCGTCGCCGCCGCCCAGGATCAGCACCCGCCCGTGCGGCCCGTTCATCGCCGGGTGCACCAGCGCCTCGTGATAGCGGTACTCGTCGCGGGAGCTGACCCGCAGGCGCCCGTCCAGATAGAGGTCGAGGGAGCCCCGGTCCCGGCCGGTCAGCACGACCTCCTGGACCTCGGTCTGCACCGCGACGCGCACCTGGTCCCCGTACACCGCCCGCCGCGCCGCCCGCTCGAAGTCGTCGGCCAGCACCGCGGCCGAGGCGAGCACGGCGATCACCGTCACATTCGCGGCGATCAGCAGCCACCGGGAGCGGGCCGTGAGATCCCGCCGGAACACCCACAGGACCAGCGCACCGCCCGCCGCCGCGTTGACCGCCCCGGTGAACAGCGCACCCGTGAGCTGCCCGAGCATCGGCAGCAGCAGGAACGGGAACGCCAGCCCCCCGACCAGCGCGCCCACGTAGTCGGCGGCGAAGAGGTCGGCCACGGCCCCGCCCGCGTCCTGCCGGTCCACCCGCTGGATCAGCGTCATCAGCAGCGGGATCTCCGCGCCGATCAGAATCCCGATCGCCAGCGAGAACCCGACCAGCGCGTACCGCGACTCCCCGATCCAGGCGAACGACGCGTAGAGCACCAGCGCGGAGAAGCCGCCCACCAGGGCGAGGGCAGCCTCGATCAGCCCGAAGCCGACCGCGGCGTGGCTGCGTAAACGTTTCGCGAGCAGTGAGCCGATGCCCATGGCGAACACCATCACGGACAGCACGACGGACGCCTGGGTGACCGAGTCACCGATCAAGTAGGAGGCGAGTGCCACCAGTTCGAGCTCGTACACCAGCCCGCAGGCGGCGCAGATGAAGACAGCGGCCAGCACGAGGCACCTGCCGGTCCTCGGTCGTACGGGAAGCCGCGCCGCGCCCCCTCGCAGCGGCACCTGCTGGTCGATCATGCCGCGAACGCTACGTCACTGAAACGTCGCCGCTTGTCACCCACAAGGGTGTAATCGGCGCAATCCCAACGGAGTTGGCGCCGGTCACAGCGCCGCCGCCGGCATCCGCACCCCCACCCGGGTCCGCGTCACCACCAGCCGGCCCTCCTGCGGGTACGCGTGCCAGGTGCGCCACCGCACCTGGCCCTCGGTCCGCTGGGCGAGCATGGCGGTGAAGGCGTGCGGGCTCCCCGGGAACGTCCCGGCCAGTCCGTGGGGATGATCGGCGACGAGCGCCAGCAGCTCCTGCGCGCGACCCGCGAAGGAGCCCGCACCGAGGGTCTCGACCCGCGCCGCGAACTCGTACTCCCAGTCACCCAGCCGCTTGGAGACGCCTAAGGGCAGCGGGGTGCTGCTGCCCGGGATGCAGGCGACGGTTTCGGAACAGCTGCCGCGCTCCTCCTCGAGAAGCACCTGGTGAGAGGCTCCGAGCAGGCGCAACTGCAGTTGCGCCCCGCCGAGTCGGAGATCGAGGGTGGCCAGCGCCGGGAGCGGTTCACGCCCCAGCGCCCAGGCCAGATCGGCGGCACGGGTGTCGGAATAGGCCGTATGAAGGGTCGTGAGCATGGGTCGGCTCCGCAAACACACATGGACACGCGGACATGGGGCGCCCCGACGTGGTGCACGTGGGAGGTGGGAAGCGCCCGATCAGGTCCAACTGGGGTCCGAGGGCTGGATGTTCTCTCAACCGAGGGAATCACGAACTACGCCGCACTCGCAGCGTTTTTACCCAACTTGGCGTGGTTTCCATCCCCTGGGGGGCCTGCCGGTTCAGGTGTTCACCAGGGACGCGCCGCACAGCCCAACGAAAAGATGTCCGGCGGGACTTAGATCGGGAGCTTCCCCCTGAGTCCCGCCGGACACCGGCCGGCCGTTCTGCCCGGCCGCGGACCAGCTGCCCCGTGTCAGCTGCCTCCGCCGCATCCGCCCCCGCCGCCGCACGAAGAACCGCCGCCGCACGAGGAGCCTCCGCCGCACGAGTGGCCGCCGGAGTGCCCGCCCGAGTCGCCGCCCCCGGCCCACGCACTGCCGCCGGCGTCACCGCCACCCGCACCGCCCGGCCTGCGCCGCCCGGGCGGCCGCCTGCGGTGGCTCGCGATGTTCCCCCGCACCAGAACGGCGATCGCGACCGCCACGACCACGGTCAACGCTATGCCCACGTCCACGGACCTCACGTCCTTCCGTCCCCCGAAGCGAGGCCCCCCGCTCCGCACCGATTCCTGCGTGCCAGGGGGATGCCCCCGCTCCCGCACGGCCAAAGCAGACTTGAGCAACTCCAGAGGTTCCGCGCAGGATGGCGGTCATGACACAGGGACGACCGCTGCTCAACCGCCGCCTCGCCGAGTTCGGCACGACGATCTTCGCGGAGATGTCCGCGCTGGCCGCCCGCACCGGCGCCATCAACCTCGGCCAGGGCTTCCCCGACACCGACGGCCCCGAGGAGGTCCGCGAGGCCGCGGTCCGCGCCCTGCGCGCCGGGCACGGCAACCAGTACCCGCCGGGGCCCGGCGTCCCCGAGCTGCGTAACGCGATCGCCGCCCACCAGCAGCGCCGCTACGCCCTGACGTACGACCCCGACACCGAGGTCCTGGTCACCGCAGGCGCCACCGAGGCCATCGCGGCCACCCTGCTGGCGCTCCTGGAGCCCGGCGACGAGGTCATCGCGCTGGAGCCGTACTACGACTCGTACGCCGCCTGCATCGCGATGGCGGGCGCCACCCGCGTCCCCGTGACGCTGCACCCCGAACCGTCCACAGGCACCTACCGGCTGGACCTCGACGAACTGCGCGCGGCCGTCACCCCCCGCACCCGGCTGCTCCTGCTCAACACCCCGCACAACCCCACGGGCACCGTCCTGACCCGCGAGGAACTCGCCGCGATCGCCGGCCTCGCGTGCGAGCGCGATCTCCTCGTCGTCACCGACGAGGTCTACGAGCACCTGGTCTTCGAGGGCGAGCACCTGCCGCTGGCCGGCTTCCCCGGCATGCGCGAGCGCACGGTCACCATCAGCTCGGCCGGCAAGACGTTCTCCTTCACAGGGTGGAAGGTCGGCTGGATCACCGCGAGCCCCGAGCTGGTGACGGCCGTCCGCTCGGCCAAGCAGTTCCTGACCTACGTCTCCGCGGGGCCGTTCCAGTACGCGGTCGCCGAGGCGCTGAACCTGCCCGCCGGCTACTTCGAGACACTGCGCGCGGATCTGCGGGCCAAGCGGGACCTGCTGAGCACAGGCCTCGCGGAGGCCGGTTTCGAGGTCTACCGCCCGGCGGGCACGTACTTCGTCACCACCGACATCCGCCCGCTGGACGACAGCGGCGACGGCTTCGCGTTCTGCCGCTCGCTGCCGGAGCGGTGCGGGGTCGTGGCGGTGCCAAACGCGGTCTTCTACGACCACCGGGAGCAGGGCGCGCCGTTCGTGCGCTTCGCCTTCTGCAAGCGCACCGAGGTGCTGGAGGAGGCCGTCTCCCGGCTGAAGGGCCTGTAACAGAGCCCGGCGCGGGGAACGGGTCCGATCGGACCGTCCCCCGCGCCGGGCTCGCGTGAGGCGGATGAGGCTCAGGCCTCGGGAGCGTCCTGCTCCGCGCCGTCCGCCTTCTCCTCGGCCGGGGCCAGACCGAGGTGCTCCAGCAGCCACTTGTCGAACTCGATGGAGGCGCGCACCCAGCTCACCGTCGAGGAGACGAAGTGCTCCAGGGCGACGCCGGTGCCGATGAGCATCTGCGCCTCACCGATCAGCCGGACCGAGGTGCCGGTGTCCTCGGAGCCCTCCTCGGGCTCGTGGGTGTGCGTGTAGACCTTGGGCCACAGGGTGCGGCGGTTCCAGTCGTCGATCGCGTCGAGGAGGACCGGGCGCTGGTCCGCGTCGTGCGGGCGGTCGTAGAACGTACGGACCGAGAAGACCTGCTGCTCGCCCTCGCCACGGAACATGAAGTACGTGCGGAATTCTTCCCACGGCGCCGCGAGGTCGCCCTCGTCGTCGACGACGTACTTCAGCTCCATCTGCTCCAGGAGCTGCTTGACGAGGTCCTGGTCAGGGACGACGGGGCCCTCCGGTCCTGCCGCCTGCGGTTCGGGCTGGCCCCCGAAGTTAGGAATCGAGGACGGATCGATGCTCACCGTAATTTCCCTTCGTGCGGTTGGCTGCCATCCTCTCCCATGCCGGGCGGGGCGTGTAAAGCCCGGACGGCCCCGATCCGCCACAAGCTGATATCCAGCCGGTGGGGAGCGGGGCCGCCGGTTACGCCACACGTGCTCCGGTCAGGTCGCGGGGCCGACGGTCAGGCCGCCGCCCCGACCGTCAGGCCGTCGCCCTCCCTGTCGACGCGGACCGTGGCGCCATCCGTGATCTCGCCCGCGATGATCTTCTTCGCGAGCCTGTCGCCGATCGCCGTCTGGATGAGGCGGCGCAGCGGCCGGGCGCCGTAGGCCGGGTCGTTGCCCTCCTCGGCCAGCCAGGCCAGGGCGGCCGGGGTGACGTCGAGGGTGAGCTGCCGGTCGGCGAGCCGCTTGGCGAGCCGGTCGATCTGCAGCCCCGCGATGTGGGCGAGCTCGTCGCCGGACAGGGCGGAGAAGACGACCAGGTCGTCGAGCCGGTTGAGGAACTCCGGCTTGAACGATGCCCGCACGACCTCCAGGACCTGCTTCTTCTTCTCCTCGGGCTTGGTCAGGGGGTCGACCAGGTACTGGCTGCCGAGGTTGGACGTCAGGATCAGGATGGTGTTGCGGAAATCCACCGTCCGGCCCTGTCCGTCGGTGAGCCGGCCGTCGTCGAGGACCTGGAGCAGGATGTCGAAGACCTCGGGGTGGGCCTTCTCCACCTCGTCCAGCAGGACGACGCTGTACGGGCGGCGGCGGACCGCCTCCGTGAGCTGGCCGCCCTCCTCGTAGCCGACGTACCCGGGCGGGGCGCCGACCAGCCGGGCCACGCTGTGCTTCTCGCTGTACTCGCTCATGTCGATGCGGACCATGGCCCGCTCGTCGTCGAAGAGGAAGTCCGCGAGGGCCTTCGCCAGCTCGGTCTTGCCGACACCGGTGGGGCCGAGGAAGAGGAACGATCCGGTGGGCCGGTCGGGGTCGGCGATACCGGCCCGGGTGCGGCGTACCGCGTCCGAGACGGCCTGCACGGCCTCGGTCTGCCCGATGAGGCGCCGGCCCAGCTCCTCCTCCATGCGCAGCAGCTTCTGCGTCTCGCCCTCCAGGAGGCGGCCGGCCGGGATACCGGTCCAGGCGCCGACGACATCGGCGATGTCGTCCGGGCCGACCTCTTCCTTGACCAGGGTCTCCTTGGGCTCCTTCGCCGCTTCCTGCTCGGCCTCGGCGGCCTCTGCCAGCTCCCGCTCCAGGCCGGGGATCTCCCCGTACAGCAGCTTGGAAGCGGTGTCGAAGTCGCCGTCGCGCTGGGCGCGTTCGGCCTGTCCGTGCAGGTCGTCGAGGCGCTTCTTGAGGTCGCCGACGCGGTTGAGGCCCTGCTTCTCCTTCTCCCAGCGGGCGTTGAGTCCGCGCAGTTCCTCCTGCTTGTCGGCGAGGTCGCGGCGGAGCTTCTCCAGCCGCTGCTTGGACGCCTGGTCCGTCTCGTTCTGCAGCGCCAGCTCCTCCATGAGCAACCGGTCGACGGCGCGCTGGAGTTCGTCGATCTCGACGGGCGAGGAGTCGATCTCCATGCGCAGCCGGGAGGCCGCCTCGTCGACGAGGTCGATGGCCTTGTCGGGAAGGAAGCGGGAGGTGATGTAGCGGTCGGAGAGCGTGGCGGCGGCGACCAGGGAGGCGTCCGCGATCTGCACCTTGTGGTGGGCCTCGTAGCGGCCCTTGAGCCCGCGCAGGATCGCGATGGTGTCCTCGACGGACGGCTCCGCCACCAGCACCTGCTGGAAGCGGCGCTCCAGGGCGGGGTCCTTCTCGATCCGCTCGCGGTACTCGTCGAGCGTGGTGGCGCCGACCATCCGCAGCTCGCCGCGGGCCAGCATGGGCTTGAGCATGTTGCCCGCGTCCATGGCGGAGTCGCCTCCGGCGCCCGCGCCGACGACGGTGTGGAGCTCGTCGATGAACGTGATGATCTGGCCGTTGCTCTCCTTGATCTCGGAGAGGACGGTCTTCAGGCGCTCCTCGAACTCGCCGCGGTACTTCGCGCCCGCGACCATGGCGCCCAGGTCGAGCGAGACGAGCCGCTTGTTCTTCAGGGACTCGGGGACGTCGCCCTTGACGATGCGCTGGGCGAGCCCCTCGACGACGGCGGTCTTGCCGACGCCGGGCTCACCGATGAGCACCGGGTTGTTCTTGGTACGTCGCGAGAGCACCTGGACGACGCGGCGGATCTCCTGGTCGCGCCCGATGACCGGGTCGAGCTTGCCGTCGCGTGCGGCGGCGGTGAAGTCCGTGCCGAATTTCTCCAGGGCCTTGTACTGACCCTCCGGGTCGGGTGTGGTCACCCGGCGCCCTCCCCTGCTCTTCTCGAACGCGTCCAGCAGCCTCTTCGCACTGGCGCCCTGCCCGTCGAGGATCTCACCGGCACGGCCACCCTTGGCGGCGATGCCGATGAGCAGGTGCTCGGTGGAGATGTAGTCGTCGCCGAGCTCCTTGGCCCGCTGGGCGGCGTCGGAGATGACGGCGAGCAGCTCACGGTTGGGCTGGGGCGGCGCTACGGTCGAGCCGGTGACGCTGGGCTGCGCGCCCAGGAGCCGCTCGGTCTCGGTGCGTACGGCGATCTGGTCCGCCTCGACGGCAGCCAGCAGATCGATGATGTTCTCGTTGTCCTCACCCGCGAGCAGCGCGAGCAGCAGATGCCCCGGGGTCAGATCGGGGTGCCCGTCCTTCACGGCCCTGCTGGTGGCCGCGTTGATGGCGTCCCGGCTCCTGTTGGTCAGCTCGGCGTCCACGTGCGCTCTCTCCTCCTTGCGGTGACTGGTCCGTCTCACTACTGACACGATCAACGTGCACAAAGTTGAGTCTATTCCACTCAAGGCAAAAACGGACCACTTCCGGCCCCCGCCTCCGCTCCGAGTGAACCGGCCGTTCCGGCCGCCCGCCACCGCGGCACAGCCACTGCCTACGCTGGCCCCATGGCAGTCGACGTACGCAACCCCGGCCCGGAGTACCTCGCGTTCTGGCGCGAGTCCCACATCTGCACCCTCACCACACCCCGCCCCGACGGCACCCCGCACGTGGTGCCCGTGTGCGTGACGTACGACCCCGAGGCCGGCCTCGCCCGCATCATCACCAACAAGAACAGCCGCAAGGTCGCCCACATCCTGGCCGCGGGCCCGGACGGCGCCCGGGTCGCGGCCTGCCAGGTGCACCGACGCCGCTGGGCGACGCTGGAGGGCGTCGCCAGGGTGCGTACGGAGCAGGACAGGGTCGACGAGGCGGTACGCCGCCACACGGAGCGCTACGAGCGCACGCCGTCGCCCAACCCGGACCGGGTCGTCATCGAGATCAGCCTGAACCGGGCGCTCGGCCGGGGCTGACCGCAGCCGCCCCAGGCGCATCGCACGCCGTCAGCTGCCGCCCGACGCCCAGGGCCGGCGGCGCGGCACGGGCGGCGGCGCCATCGGCGCGGGCGCCTGCGCCTGGACCGGAAGGGGCGCCGCGGCCTCGCCCTCCTCCTCGATCGGCGGGAGGCCGTGCGGGAAGACCGGTTCGGGAGCGACCACGCGTCCGTCGACGGCGGCGTACAGCCCTTCCCGGGCGGCGGCGTGCAGGGCCTCCCGCATGGCGCGCGGCGGCTCGGTGCGCATCGCGGCCTTCTCCATGTCGGCACCGCCGAAGCCCCGGACGAAGTCGGAGAGGAACTGCCCGACGAGTTCGGTGCCGCGCCGGTCGCGCCACATCACCCAGCCCAGATAGAGGCCGGTGCCGTAGGCGAACACCGAGAGGTACGCGACGTAACTCCCGTCCCGGAGCACCATCCGGTGGGTCACGAGGGGGTGCTCACCCCCGGTACGGATGCGGCGGAACACCGGCACGACCGGCAGCCTGCGCTCCTGCACGACCCTGGCGATCTCGGTGTACGCCGATTCGGCGCGCACCCCCTGGTCGGCAACCAGGACCCGCCACTCACCGACCGGCTCGGCGATCCTCGACGTCAGGAAGACGGCGGCGAAGGCGATCATGGCGATCTGCGCACCGATCCCCATGATCCCGAGGCCGCTCTCCGGATCACCGGCCAGGGTGATGAGCCCGACGAAGCCGAAGAGGAGAAGCACGGCGAACGCCACGGCGGCGGCCCGCAGCCATACCGCCAGAAACACCTTCCAGTTCACCGTGTCGTCGAAGGAGACCTCCACCTCGCGGTGGAGCAACGTCCTGTCGAGGTATGCGGCGTCGCCGTCACTCCCGCACCGGCCCGGCAGTTTTTCGACCTCGTGTCCGCTCATGAATGACCCTTGGGATGGAAGGGCGGAGCATGGAGGACCGTGTCCCCACCCACGCAGCCGGTGCGTTTTGACACCTTCTGCTTGCTCCGACCGGAATGTCTCCGGGAGAAGCACAACGGCGCCACCGTGTTCAGGTCACGGTGGCGCCGTTGTGTGGGGGAGTGTCTGAGCGACGTGGAACGACGGGGGATCGCTCAGGCACTGCGGGGGGTGGCGGAAATGGCTTCGGTTTCGAACAGCTGGTGATCACGCTGCGCGAGGTTCACAAAAATCATGTCGTACCGAATGGCGCAGCGCACGGGCTGCGGCGCTCCGCGCGGCTTGCGGAGGCACCGGTAGGCGCGGAGTTCCCCGTCGTCCTCACGGGCGACAACGACCGGGTCACCGAACAGAGTGACCATCAACGAATCACCACGGTGGGGAAGTGCCGTGACGAGGTCGATGAAATGCCACCCTGAGCGGTAGGCGGTTGCCATCTCTCGCCGGAAGGTCCGGTCGTCCGGCGGGGTGGTCATGTCAGGCACCCACGCGGTCATGGCCGGGCGACCAACTGATCTCACCGGGCCCGGTCGACGCCGGCGCGAACCAGCTGATCTCGCCGGGTGAGCTCGCAGCCTCGATGCTCCAGCTGATCTCACCGGGCCCGGCAGCCGCCTCGGCACTCCAACTGATCTCACCGCTGCTGCCCAGAACGGCGAGGCCCAGGACTGCGATGAATGAGACGGCAAGCGCCGAGCGAAGCATTCGCTTATACATGGTCGGCTTCGTCCTCACTTGTGGATTCTTCTCCCCCGCACCTAAGACGATGTCTCACCTGGGCACACGAACACCACCGAGTCGATGCATCATGTTCCTGCATGTTCAGGAACCTGGGGGGTGTAGATATGGGCACAGATAACGCAAAAGAGACACATCATCACGGGATCACCGAACTCTGCGCCGACGGAGCACATCTCTACGCCAGCGCACTGCGCTCGGGACGCATACCCCGAGCCGAAGTAGCTCCCGCACCCTGTTTGATGGACTTCGCCCTGCTGCACCCGGATCCCGACGACCCCGACTGGCTGCGCCCGCTTCCGCCTTCCGCGGCACTCGCCCAGCGACTGCACCCCATAGAGCGCGAGATCCAGGAACGCCGACGCCTGTCCCTCGAACTGGCCGAGTCGTTCGAACCGTTCATGGACATCAGCGCACAGGATCCGCCGATCACCCACGCCATCACCGTGCTGGAGGGAAAGCACCGGATCAACGCGGCCCTGGACCTGGCCACCGCCGAATGCCGCACCGAGGTCCTCACCGTGCAGCCCGGAGGAGACCGCGGCGAGGACCGCCTGCGAGAGGGCCTGGAGCGAGGCCTGCTGGTGGTCCACCGGGGGGTCAGCATGCGCACCCTGTACCAGCACACCGTCCGGCACAGCCAGGGCACACTCGCCTACGCGGAACGCATGGCGGAGGGCAAGATGGCCGAGGGCAAGGTGGAGATCCGCACGCTCGAGGAGCTCATCGCGCGGCTGATCGTGTTCGATCGGACCGTCGCCTTCATCCCCGCCAGCAACGACGACCAGGTCGCTCTGGAACTGCGCCATCCCGGACTGGTCGACTACTTGATCAAAGTGTTCGAGCAGCTCTGGAAGCGCGCGTCACCCCTGCTGGGCGAGCTGCCGTACGACCCGGCGCCCAAGGGCATCAGCGGTGTCCAGCGCTCCATCGCCCAGCTCCTCGTCGAGGGGCATGTCGACGATTCGATAGCCCGCCGCCTCGGCATGAACGTCCGCACCTGCCGGGCGCACGTGGCCAAGCTGTCTGCCGTACTGGGCAGCACCAGCCGCGCCCAACTCGGTTACCTGATCGCCCAGTCAGGAATCCTCGATCAGGATTCCTGACCGGGCCGGCCCTCGGAAGGATCCCCACCCCCGGGCCGGGCAGGCGCGGCCACGCAACGGGGGAGAGGCATGGCCACGCCCCTTTGTTCAGCCGGGGGAGTTCCCGGCTCCCCCGACACGCCCACACTGACCCGAGGACTACTCTTCCACCACCGTCATCTTGCTGCACTGCCAAAAGTGGGGGGTCACGAATGGGCAGGGATGGGGACACACCGATACACGCGCACGGAGACCGCGAGCTGTGCGACACGGCGGTCAGGATCTACACAGAGGCGCTGAGCGCAGGACGGATACCCCGCTCCTCCCTGGAACCCGCGCCCTGCCTAACCGAGTTGGCGCTGGTGCACCCCGACCCCCAGGACGACGCCTGGGTGCGTCCGGTACCCCCCTCCGCGGCCCTCGCCCACCTGCTGCAGCCCGTCATACGTGAGATCCACGAGCGCATCAGACTCTCCGCCGCACTCGCGGACTCGCTGGCTCCGCTGGCCTCCGTCGCCAGCGCGGACCCCAACCTCGCCATCACCGTCCTCGAAGGCATCCCGCTGATCGAGGGGACCATTCAGAGCGCCCTGGACAGTGCGCAGGAAGAGATCCTGACCCTGCAGCCGGGCAGCAGCCGCCCGGTGGACCAGCTCAAGAAGGCGCTGGAACGCGCCCTGTCCACGGTCGAGCGAGGCGCCACCCTGCGCCACATCTATCAGCATCCGGCCCGCTACAGCCCCGCCATCAAGACCTATCTGGACGAGGTGCCACCCGGTCACATCCAGGTCCGCACCATCGAGCAGACGGTCGAGCGGCTGTTCATCTTCGACGGCACCGTGGCCTTCATCCCCGCCAACGCCAAACGTGACGTGGCCCTGGAGATCCGCCATCCGGCGCTCGTCCGCTACCTGATCCAGGTGTACGAGGTCCTGTGGGCACAGGCCACTCCCCTCACGGAACCCCTGCAGACTCCTCCGTCGAGCGCCTCCGTCACCGCCGTCCAGCTCAGCATCGCGCGGCTCCTTGTCGACGGCCACGTCGACCAGGTCGTGGCCCGCAAGCTGGGAATCAGCGTCCGCACGTGCCGCGCCCACATCTCCAAACTCATGCAGACCGTCAACGCCACCAGCCGCACCCAACTCGGCGCACTGCTCGTCCAGTCCGGCATCGTGGAACGCGGCGGGCCATGACAGTGCCACGCCACCACGCCCACAGCGACCGCGATCTGTGCGACGAGGCCGTCGGTCTCTACACCGACGCACTGGCCAAGGGCCGCATCGCCCGGTCAGCTGTCAGCACCGCGCCCTGCCTCATCGACACGGCTCTCCTGCTGCCCGACCCGCTCGACAGCCGGCTCCTGCGCCCCGTACCGCCGTCTGCGGCCCTCGCACATCTGCTGCACCCCATCGCCCAGGGACTCCTGGACCAGGTGCGGATCTCCGACCGCCTGGCCCAGGCGCTGGTGCCTCTGACCTTCCTCGACC
Source organism: Streptomyces sp. NPDC087901 (assembly GCF_044742205.1). Taxonomy (NCBI): domain Bacteria; kingdom Bacillati; phylum Actinomycetota; class Actinomycetes; order Kitasatosporales; family Streptomycetaceae; genus Streptomyces; species Streptomyces sp. NPDC087901. Next base: position 505,499 of record NZ_JBIUUC010000004.1, on the reverse strand, counting down.
ACGGCACCCCCCACCTCGCCATCACCGTGCTCAAGGGGCGCTCGACGGTCCAGGCGTCCATCAACGAATCCGCGCAGGAAGTGACCGAGGAGATCCTCACGCTCCAGCCCGGCAGCACGCGGCCCCAGGAGGATCTGCGACAGGCCCTGTCGGGCACGCTGCCCACGGTTGAGCGGGGCGTTCAGGTGCGACACATCTACCAGCATTCGGCGCGCTACAGCCCGGCTCTCAAGGCGTACGTGAGCCAGCTGCCGAGGAGCCTCCTCCAGGTCCGCACCATGGAACAGGCGATCGAAGTCCTCATGATCTTCGACCGCAAGGTCGCCTACGTCCCCGCCGAACCCGACCGCAGCGTCGCCCTGGAGATCCGCCACCCCGCGCTCGTCGCCTTCCTGGCCGAGATGTACGAGACGCTCTGGGCCCTGGCCACCCCGTTCACCCAGCAACTCCCCACAACCGTCCCCGGCGCCCCCGTCACCGCCGTCCAGCAGAGCATCGCGCGCCTGTTGATGGAGGGAAACCAGGACGAGGCCGTCGCCCACAAGCTCGGCATCAGCGTCCGCACCTGCCGCGCCCACATCTCCAAACTCATGCAGACCCTCGACGCCACCAGCCGCACCCAACTCGGCGCCCTCCTCGTCCGCTCCGGCATCGCCGAGCCCGTACCGCCGCGCACAGCAGAGGAGCCCGTCACCCCCGACGTTGCGGGGTGACGGGCTCCTTGCACGGGAAACGGTCCCCGTTCAGTCCTTCGGCCTCTTCGGCCGCCAGACCACCAGGGCACTGGTCTGCTGCACATCCTGATACGGCACCAGGTCGCGCCGGTACGACGCATGCACCTGCGCCTCGCGCTGCTGCATGGCCACCGCCGCCCCGTCGACGGCCGCCGAGAGCTCGGCGACACGTTGCTGAAGGGCCGCGACCTGGTGCTCCAGTTCGATGATGCGTTTGATGCCGGCCAGGTTGATGCCCTCGTCCTGCGACAGCTGCTGCACGGTGCGCAGCAGCTCGATGTCGCGGGCCGAGTAGCGCCGTCCGCGCCCGGCCGTGCGGTCGGGCGAGACCAGGCCGAGGCGGTCGTACTGGCGCAGCGTCTGAGGATGCAGGCCCGAGAGCTGGGCCGCGATCGAGATCACGTACACCGGGGATTCATCGGTGAGTTCGTACGGATTACGTCGTCGGCCGTCCACCTCAAGCTCCCTTCGCTGCCTGGAACAGCTCCGCCCGCGGGTCCTGGTCCGCGGTCGCCTTTCGGTAGGCCTCCAGGGCGTCCCGGGCCTCAGGGCCCAGGTCCGTGGGGACCGTCACCTCGACGGTGACCAGCAGGTCGCCGCGGGTGCCGTCCTTGCGGACCGCGCCCTTGCCCCTGGCCCGCATGGTGCGCCCGTTGGGCGTGCCGGCCGGAAGCTTCAGGGTGACCGGCGGTCCGCCGAGCGTGGGGACCTTCACCTCGCCGCCGAGCGCCGCCTCCGTGAAGGTGACGGGCACGGTGACCGTGAGGTTGTCGCCCTTGCGGCCGAAGACCGGGTGGGCGTCGACGTGGACGACGACATAGAGGTCGCCGGCCGGTCCGCCGCGCTCACCCGGGGCGCCCTTGCCGCGCAGCCGGATCCGCTGGCCGTCGAGGACGCCCGCCGGAATCCTGACCTGCATGGTGCGGGACGACTTCGCCCGGCCGCTGCCCTTGCAGACCTCGCAGGGGTCCTGGGCGATGAGGCCCCGGCCCTTGCAGTCCACGCAGGGATCGGTGAGCGAGAAACCGCCGCCGCTGCCGCGCGAGACCTGGCCGGTGCCGACGCAGGTCGGGCAGACCCTGGGGGTGCCGTTCTTGTCGCCGGTGCCGGAGCACGCCTTGCAGGGCGCCTGGCTGGACATCCGCAGCGGGACCGTGGCCCCGTCGACCGCCTCGGTGAAGCTGAGCGTCACCTCGGACTCGATGTCCTGGCCGCGGCGCGGCTGCACCCGTGTGCCGGTACCGCCGCCGCCCCGGTTGAACAGGCCGCCGAAGACGTCTCCCAGGCCGCCGCCACCGCCGCCGAACCCGCCGGCGCCGCCCTGGCCCCCGCCTGGGGCACCTCCGAAGAGGTCCCCCAGGTCGAAGTTGAAGTTGCCCTGGGCTCCGCCGGGTCCGGGGCGGAAGCCGCCGTTGCCGAAGAGGGCGCGTGCCTCGTCGTACTCCTTGCGCTTCTTGGTGTCACCGAGGATGTCGTTCGCCTCGGAGATCTCCTTGAAGCGCTCCTCCGCCTTGTCGTCGCCCTTGTTGGCGTCCGGGTGGAACTCGCGGGCGAGCTTCCGGTACGCCTTCTTGATCTCGGCGTCGGTGGCGTCCTTCGGGACGCCGAGAACCTTGTAGTAGTCCTTCTCGACGAAGTCCTTCGTACTCATCGACGTCCCTCCTTCCGGACGACCGGCCACATGGCCGGGCGGGTGGGCGAGCGGTGTGCTGCCAGATGGTCGGACGGAATGTCAGACCTCCTCGCCGCCACCGCTCTCCTCGTCGTCAGTCTTCTCTTCCTTCGCGGCCGCGGGCGTGGCCCCCGGCTGGGGTTCGGCCACCGCCACCCGCGCGGGGCGGATGGTGCGCTCGCCGATCCGGTACCCCGGCTGCAGGATCGCCACGCAGGTCGTCTCGGTGACGTCCGGCGCGTACGAGTGCATCAGGGCCTCGTGGATCGTCGGGTCGAAGGGCTCGCCCTCCTTGCCGAACTGCTGCAGTCCGAGCTTGGCGACGACCGTCTCCAGCGATTCGGCCACCGACTTGAACCCGCCCACGAGCTCACCGTGCTCGCGGGCCCGGCCGACGTCGTCGAGCACGGGCAGGAGCTCGGACAGGAGACCCGCGACTGCGATCTCCTTGACCGTGACCCGGTCCCGCTCCACACGGCGGCGGTAGTTCTGGTACTCGGCCTGGAGCCGCTGGAGGTCGCCCGTGCGCTCGGAGAGCGCGGTGCGGACCTGGTCCAGCTGAGCCGTCAGACCGGCTGTCTGGTTCGCGTCCCCGGCCGGGGCCGCCGCCTCCTCCGAAGAGGGGGTGGCGGCCTTCGGCTCGGCGTCGTCAGGGGTGGCGCCGGAGGGGACGTCGGGCTTCTCCTCGAAGCCCGGAGTCTCCTCGGTCACGCCGCACCGCCCTTCGAGTCCTTCTCGTCGTCGACGATCTCGGCGTCGACGACATCGTCCTGGGCGTCGTGGGGCTGCTCGGCACCCGGCTGCGCGTCGGCCTGCGGGCCGCCCTCGGCCTGGGCGTTGGCGTACATCGCCTGGCCCAGCTTCTGGGAGACAGCCGCGACCTTCTCGGTGGCCGTACGGATCTCGGCGGTGTCCTCGCCCTTGAGCTTCTCCTTCAGCTCGGTGAGCGCGGCCTCCACCTCCGTCTTCACGTCACCGGGGACCTTGTCCTCGTTGTCCTTGAGGAACTTCTCCGTCTGGTAGACGAGCTGCTCGCCCTGGTTACGGGACTCGGCGGCCTCGCGACGGCGGTGGTCCTCGTCCGCGTACTGCTCGGCCTCTTCACGCATCCGGTTGACCTCGTCCTTCGGCAGCGAGGAGCCACCGGTGACGGTCATCTTCTGCTCCTTGCCGGTGCCGAGGTCCTTGGCAGCGACGTGCATGATGCCGTTGGCGTCGATGTCGAACGCGACCTCGATCTGCGGCACGCCACGCGGGGCCGGCGGCAGACCGGTCAGCTCGAACATTCCGAGCTTCTTGTTGTACGCCGCGATCTCGCGCTCGCCCTGGTAGACCTGGATCTGCACGGACGGCTGGTTGTCCTCGGCCGTCGTGAAGATCTCGGAACGCTTGGTCGGGATCGTGGTGTTGCGCTCGATGAGCTTGGTCATGATCCCTCCCTTGGTCTCGATACCGAGGGACAGCGGGGTGACGTCGAGGAGCAGGACGTCCTTGACCTCGCCCTTGAGGACACCGGCCTGGAGCGAGGCGCCGATGGCGACGACCTCGTCCGGGTTCACACCCTTGTTGGCGTCCTGGCCGCCCGTGAGCTCCTTGACGAGCTCGGCGACGGCCGGCATACGGGTCGAGCCACCGACGAGAACGACGTGGTCGATCTCGGAGAGCTGGATGCCCGCGTCCTTGATGACGTTCTGGAACGGGTTCTTGCAGCGGTCCAGGAGGTCAGCGGTGAGCTGCTGGAACTGCGAGCGCGTGAGCTTCTCGTCCAGGTGCAGCGGGCCCTCGGCCGACGCCGTGATGTACGGCAGGTTGATCGAGGTCTCCGTCGAGGACGACAGCTCGATCTTCGCCTTCTCCGCAGCCTCGCGCAGACGCTGGAGAGCCATCTTGTCCTTGGACAGGTCCACGCCGTGCCCGTTGGCGAACTGCTTCACCAGGTAGTCGACGACACGCTGGTCCCAGTCGTCACCACCGAGGTGGTTGTCGCCGTTGGTGGCCTTCACCTCGACGACGCCGTCGCCGATCTCCAGGAGGGACACGTCGAAGGTGCCGCCACCGAGGTCGAAGACGAGGATCGTCTGGTCGTCCTTGTCGAGCCCGTACGCCAGCGCGGCGGCCGTCGGCTCGTTGACGATACGCAGGACGTTCAGGCCCGCGATCTCGCCGGCCTCCTTCGTCGCCTGACGCTCGGAGTCGTTGAAGTACGCCGGGACGGTGATGACCGCGTCGGCCACCTTCTCGCCCAGGTACGCCTCGGCGTCACGCTTGAGCTTCTGCAGGATGAAGGCGCTCATCTGCTGCGGATTGAAGCCCTTGCCGTCGATCTCGATCTTCCAGTCAGTGCCCATGTGGCGCTTGACCGAACGGATCGTCCTGTCGACGTTCGTCACTGCCTGGCGCTTGGCTACCTCGCCGACCAGAACCTCGCCGTTCTTCGCGAAGGCGACGACGGACGGCGTGGTCCTGGCGCCTTCGGCGTTGGTGATGACGGTGGGCTCGCCGCCTTCGAGAACGCTGACGACGGAGTTAGTCGTGCCCAGGTCGATGCCGACCGCACGTGCCATTTCAATTCCTCCAACTGACTACTTGAGTGGATCTGACTCAAGGATGCATGACACCCGCCCCAGTGTCAACAGACCTGAGTCGAGTCGGCTCAACTATCGTGCACACACCCCACGCCACCAGGCAGAACACCGCGATGCGCGACGGTGGACACACGTCGCATACAGGCAATCAGCGGCAAATCCTGCCCGCGTACGGGCGACACCCGCCCATCCCCACGGGCCACACGCCCCTCCTCATCATCGCCTCATGGGATCGTTCTGTCACAAAATGCCGTGAGCCGCGCAATCCCGGCACACGGTCCGCCGACTCCAGTCAGCCGACCAGGCAGGTACGCACCATGCAGACGCAGAGGCGAGGGCAGAGGCACGGGCCACGGCAGCGGCGGAGACCGGCCGCCACCCCCTGGCGGCCACCGCGGCCCTCCCGCCTCGCGGCCGCCCGCACGGCCCTGAGGGCTCTGGCGCCGGCAACACCGCCCCGCCCCACCGCGAAGCGCGCCCTGGACCTGACCCTCGGCTCGGCCCTCCTGATCCTGGCCACCCCGCTGCTCGCCGCGGCCGCACTGACCCTTGCCGTGCAGCGCGGCTCCGGGGGCGTAGTGGCGCGCTCGACCCGGGTGGGAGCGGACGGCAGACCCTTCGTCCTGCGGTCACTGCGCACCCGGCGGCTGCGCCTGCACGTGATCTCCCGGCTGCCTCATGTCGTACGGGGCGAGCTCTCCCTCGTCGGCCCTGCCCCACTCACGCCGGGCCGCGTGCACGCGTGGCCGGCCGGTACGCGAGACTGGCGACTGGAGCTGAAGCCCGGCCTGACCGGCCTGGCCCAGGTCCGCCACCGCTCGACGATGCCGTGGGACGAGCCGGATCTCCTCGACCAGCACTACGCCGAGCACCATCGGCTGGGTCTGGACCTGGCGATCCTCGCGGAAGCCGTCGGCACACCCCTGCGCGAGGCGGCCCGCGGTCTCGCCCGGCGCGGCAAGGCAGACCTGAGCGACACAGATCACCGCCTGCCCGGCTACAGGACGGCGGGATAAGTGGATAGTGTCAGCACAGACTGATTAAGTTACCGCTTAGTAAGCAGTATTCATCGCTGGATCCCACCCTCGCAGGCCCGAGGAGCCCCCAAATGCAACTCGCCGCGATCATCGTGTCGCTGGTCATCACGGTGGTGGCCGTGGCGCTTTTCGGCCGCGCCATCGCGCAGATCTACCGTTACGTGCGCCTCGGTCAGCCCGTGCCCGCGGGCACCCGCACAGGTGACCCCAAGCAGCGCACCATCACGCTGGCCAAGGAGTTCCTCGGCCACACCCGTATGAACCGCTGGGGCATCGTCGGCTTCGCGCACTGGTTCGTGGCGGTGGGCTTCTTCTCGCTGCTGCTCACGATCGTCAACGCCTTCGGCCAGCTCTTCCAGGCCGACTGGCTGATCCCGATCATCGGCGACTGGCTGCCGTACGAGATCTTCGTCGAGTTCCTCGGCCTGATGACGGTTCTCGGCATCGTGACCCTGATCGTGATCCGGCAGCTGAGCAGGCCGGGCAACGCGGGCCGCAAGTCCCGCTTCACGGGATCGAAGACCGGCCAGGCGTACTTCGTCGAGGCCGTCATCCTCATCGTCGGCCTCTGCATCATGACGCTGCGCGGCCTCGAGGGTGCCCAGCACCACGTGACCAGCTGGGAGCCCGGCTTCTTCGCCTCGTACCCGCTGGTCTCCGCCCTCGACGGGCTCAGCCTCGGCACGCTCCAGAACATCACCTACGCCGTCGCGGCGCTCAAGATCGTCACGTCCTTCACCTGGATGATCACGGTCGCGCTCAACACGAACATGGGTGTCGCCTGGCACCGCTTCCTCGGCTTCCCGAACATCTGGTTCAAGCGGAACGCCGACGGCGCGGTCGCACTGGGCGCGCTCCAGCCGATGACCTCGGGCGGCCAGGAGATCGACTGGGAAGACCCGGCGGAGGACGCCGTCTTCGGTGTCTCGCAGGTCGAGCAGTTCTCCTGGAAGGGCATCCTCGACTTCTCCACGTGCACCGAGTGCGGCCGCTGCCAGTCCCAGTGCCCCGCCTGGAACACCGGCAAGCCGCTCTCCCCGAAGCTCCTGATCATGTCCCTGCGCGACCACGCGCACGCCAAGGCCCCGTATCTGCTGGCCGGTGGCGGCAAGGACATGGAGGGCAACGAGAAGGCGACCGCCGAGCAGCTCAAGGACGTTCCCGCCGCCGCCCTCGCGGAGGCCGAGCGCCCGCTGATCGGCACGGTCGAGGAGAACGGCGTCATCGACCCGGACGTGCTCTGGTCCTGCACCACCTGCGGTGCGTGCGTGGAGCAGTGCCCGGTCGACATCGAGCACGTCGACCACATCGTCGACATGCGCCGCTACCAGGTGATGATCGAGTCCGCGTTCCCGTCCGAGGCGGGCACGATGCTCAAGAACCTGGAGAAGAAGGGCAACCCCTGGGGGCTCGCCAAGAAGCAGCGCGTCGAGTGGACCAAGGAGGTCGACTTCGAGGTCCCGATCGTCGGCAAGGACGTCGAGGACCTCTCGGAGATCGACTACCTCTACTGGGTCGGCTGCGCCGGCGCCCTGGAGGACCGGGCGAAGAAGACCACGAAGGCCTTCGCGGAGCTCCTCCACATCGCGGGCGTCAAGTTCGCGATCATGGGCGGCGACGAGAAGTGCACGGGTGACTCGGCCCGCCGCCTCGGCAACGAGCCGCTGTTCCAGCAGCTCGGCCAGGAGAACGTCGCGATGCTGAACATGGCGTTCGGCGAGGACGACGAGGACGACTCGACCAAGAAGGCCAAGTCGTCGAAGAAGATCGTCGCGACCTGTCCGCACTGCTTCAACACCATCGCGAACGAGTACCCGCAGCTCGGCGGCGAGTACGAGGTCATCCACCACACGCAGCTGCTCCAGCACCTGGTGGACGAGGGCAAGCTCGTCCCGGTGACGCCGGTCGAGGGTCTGATCACGTACCACGACCCCTGCTACCTGGGCCGTCACAACAAGATCTACACGCCCCCGCGCGAGATCATCGCGAAGGTCCCGGGTCTGCGGAACGAGGAGATGCACCGCCACAAGGAGCGCGGCTTCTGCTGCGGCGCCGGTGGCGCTCGGATGTGGATGGAGGAGCGGATCGGCAAGCGCATCAACAACGAGCGCGTCGACGAGGCCCTCTCCCTCAACCCGGACATCGTCTCCACCGCCTGCCCGTTCTGCCTCGTCATGCTGACCGACTCGGTCAACGGCAAGAAGAACGACGGCAAGGCGAAGGAGTCGATCCAGGTGGTCGACGTGTCGCAGCTGCTGCTCGACTCCGTGAGGACCCCGGCCGACCCCGCGGGCGAGCCGGAAGCGGCGGACGCGCCGGAGCCCGAACCGGTGAAGTAACCGGAACCGCGCCACCGCGTTGCACAAGCGGCCGGACCTGCCTCGGGGGCAGGACCGGCCGCTTCTGCTTTGCCACCCCGGTGACGCATCATGTGGGGCGGCTGTGAGGCGCATGCGCGGCGGCGGACGGCCCGGGACCCACGAGACGTACGAGGTATTCCTGCGGGGATACGTACCGGAGGTATCCGTGCGGATACGCAGGACAACGACGAGGACAGGGACGAGGGCGCGGACAAGGGCGAGGTCGACAGCAGCAGCGACAGCTACAGCCGGAGCGCGAACCGGCGGAACGGCCGGCACAACGGCCGCCACCGCAGCGACCACCGCGGCGATCGGCTGCGCCTGCGTACTCCTGCTGACCGCCTGCACGGGCACCTCCGCCTCCCCGGCCCCCAAGAACGGCGACACCCCGCCCGCCGCCCTCTCCGGCCTGGCCGGCGCCGAGCGCCACGCCGTCCCGCACGGCACCGGCAGCCACACCCCCGACGACTTCAACGGCGACGGCCACCGCGACCTCGTCCTCGACGACCTGGTGAAGCCGGCGGCCGACCGCCACGGCGACGACGCCGGGATCGGCATCGTGTACGGCTCCGCCACCCGCGGCCTCGACCCGTCGGTACGCCAGTTGCTCAGCGCGCACACGAACGCCGCCAAGGTCGGCGACACCCTCCCCTCGGCGTTCGACGCCGAGGCGTCGTGCGACCTGGACCGGGACGGCTTCACCGATCTGATCGTGGCCACCGACCCCCCGTACAACGGCATCGGCCGCCCGCCCGTGCCGCTGCAGATCCTGTTCGGCTCCCCCGCGGGCCTCACCGGCAAGGCGGTCACCCTGCGGATCCCGGACCGGGCCCGCTTCGGCAACGCCTGGCCGGACCACCCCGTCTGCGGCGACTTCGACGGCGACGGGAAGGAGGACCTGGCCGTGACGGCGAGCTCGGGCCGGTTCAGCTTCCTGCGCGGCCCCTTCACCCGCGACGGCCGCCCGCACACCGCCGGCGGCACCGTTCCGGGAGCCGGCCCCGCCCTGTCCGCCCCCGAGCCCCGGACGGACACGAACGCCGACGGCTACGACGACCTGGTGTACACCGCCCTCCCCCACGAACCCGGCACCGCCGGCAAGGGCACGCTGCTGCTCGGCAGCCCGGACGGACCGGGCCGCCCGGGCGGCGCGTACCGCTTCGGGGCTCCTGCCGCAGGCCTCCCGACGGCGCCCCTGCGCAGGGCCCCGGGCAGCCCCGCCGCGGCGGGTGCGGAAACGACCCTCCTCCAGCGGTACGCGGACTTCGACGGCGACAGGAAGCCCGACACGGTGGTCCGTACGCACCGGGGCGAGACGGCGGACCTGATCGCGCTGTACCCGGCGACCACACCGGACCGCCCGCTGATCACGTTCACCAGCGCCCTGTTCACGGCGGGCTGAGGACAGCCCCCCAGGGTTCCCCTAGGGGATGTCACAGCTAGGCGGCAAAGGCGGCCCAGTTCCCCCGCCCCGCCCACCCGACCCGCACGGACCAGGTACGTTCGATGACGTGGCTGGATTCAGGATCGGACGCGGCCGGGACAACCGCACCCCGCAGCAAGCGCAACAGCAACCGCGGCAGCAGCCGTACGGCACTCAGGCACCACCGCCGTACGGGCAGCAGCAATGGCCGCCGACGGGAGGCAGCGGCGCCCCGCCCCAAGGCGGCGGCTACAACAACGCCCCCGGCTACAACAGCGGTGGCTACAACGCAGGCGGCTACAACGGCGGCGGGGCCGACGAGCCCGAGTACTTCGCCGACCCGTACCCGCAGCCCCACCACCCCCAGCACCCCCACCAGGGCGACCCGTACGCGAACAGCCCCGGTCACACCCAGGCCTTCAGCATCAACGAGGACCCCTACGGCGACGGCAACACCTACCGCGCCGGCCAGGCCCCCGCCCAGCCCGCAGGCCCGCGCCTGCACTGGAAGCAGCTCCTGAGCGGCATCGTGACGCGCCCCGGCCCGACGTTCTGGCAGATGCGCGACTACCCCGTCTGGGGCCCGGCGCTCGTCGTCACGTTCCTCTACGGTCTGCTGGCGCTGTTCGGCTTCGACCAGGCCCGCGACGACGCGATCAACGCACCGGTCGGCAACGCCATCCCCTACGTCGTCATCACAGGCATCGGCTTCGTGCTCGGCGGTCTGGTGCTCGGCGCGGTCACCCACACCCTCGCCCGCCAGCTCGGCGGCGACGGCGCGTGGCAGCCGACCGTGGGCCTCTCCATGCTGATCATGTCGATCACGGACGTCCCGCGCCTGGTCTTCGCGCTCTTCCTGGGCGGCGAGAACTCCCTGGTCCAGATCCTCGGCTGGCTCACCTGGCTGGCGGCCGCGGCCCTGCTCACCTCGATGGTGAGCAAGTCCCACGACCTGCCGTGGCCGAAGGCACTGGGCGCGTCGGCGATCCAGCTGCTCGCCCTGGTCTCGATCCTCAAACTGGGCACGATCTAGAACCGGGCACGATCCAGAAAAACAGAACCCCCGCGGCCACCAAAGGCCCGGGGGTTCTGTTCTGATCCGTTCCGATCCGTTCTGTTCCGTTCTGTGCCGTGGCGCTGCCCTGCCCTGCCCTGCCACCCGCACTCCGCCTGTCAGGCGTCGAGAACCTGCCCGCTTCGCCGCACGACGGGCTTCTCCACGCTCCACGGGAAGTTGATCCAGCGATCGGTCTTCTTCCACACGTACTCGCACTTCACGAGCGAATGCGACTTCTCGTAGATGACGGCGGAACGCACCTCGGCGACATGGTCGACACAGAAGTCGCGCACCAGCTTCAGCGTCTTCCCGGTATCGGCCACATCGTCGGCGATGAGGACCTTCTTGTCCGAGAAGTCGATGGCGTTGGGCACGGGCGCCAGCATGACGGGCATGTCCAGCGTGGTGCCCACACCCGTGTAGAACTCCACGTTCACCAGGTGAATGTTCTTGCAGTCCAGCGCGTACGCGAGACCACCGGCGACGAACACCCCGCCGCGCGCGATGCTCAGCACCACATCCGGCTCGTACCCGTCATCGGCCACGGCCTGCGCCAGCTCCCGCACGGCATGCCCGAAGCCGTCGTACGTCAGGTTCTCCCGCACGTCATCGCTCACGGGGCATCACACCTGCGTCCGGTGGAAGTTCATGAAGGACCGCGAAGCGGTCGGCCCGCGCTGCCCCTGGTACCGCGACCCGTACCGCTCGGAGCCGTACGGGAACTCCGACGGCGAACTCAGCCGGAACATGCACAGCTGACCGATCTTCATCCCGGGCCAGAGCTTGATCGGCAGCGTCGCCAGGTTCGACAGCTCCAGGGTCACGTGCCCGGAGAACCCCGGGTCGATGAACCCGGCCGTCGAATGCGTCACCAGCCCGAGCCGGCCGAGCGAACTCTTGCCCTCCAGCCGCGACGCGAGATCGTCGGGCAGCGAGATGACCTCGTACGTCGAGGCGAGCACGAACTCACCGGGATGCAGGATGAACGCCTCGTCCCCGTCGGGCTCGACGGTACGGGTCAGATCGGCCTGTTCGACGGCCGGATCGATATGCGGATAACGGTGGTTCTCGAACACCCGGAAATAGCGGTCGAGCCTCACATCGATGCTCGACGGCTGCACCATCGACGCATCGAAAGGATCAATACGTACGCGTCCGGCGTCGATCTCGGCCCGGATGTCCTTGTCTGAGAGAAGCACCCACCGAGGATACGCAGAACGCGCGGGTCCGCCCCCATCGGGCCGCCCGCGCGCCTGTCGCTCGCTCTCCCGCCGCTCTTCTACCGCTCCTCGAACCCCACAGGCACGGCATGCCGCAACCGCGCACAACGAGGACAGCGGATAAGCCGCCCTGGACCGATCCGCCCGGGCCCGAGCTGCTGCATCGGGAACGAGGCGGTAGCGAAAACGTGCCCTTCGGCACAGCGGACGACGGTGCGCTCCATGGAGTCCATCAAGTCCCTTCCCCATCAAGCCGTGGACGAGAAAGCCACATTAGGGGATGAACAGGACGCCACCGCACGCGGCACTCCGACCACCCACGCTACGCCCCCAACTCCCGCCCGGGACACCCGCATCCACCCCCCGCCCACCCCACCCAACCCCCACCACGCCTCACACCCGGGCTCACGCCTCGGGGGGTCTGCGATGGGGTACAGTGTGTGACGATGCGCCGCTGGTCAGCCAGTGCGTTACGCGGGTGTAGTTTAATGGTAGAACATGAGCTTCCCAAGCTCAGAGCGCGAGTTCGATTCTCGTCACCCGCTCTTTTATGAAGGCCCTGGTCAACGACCGGGGCCTTTCTTGTTGTCTAGACCTTTTGGAGGGCGGCATGCCCTCCGCGTGCCCCAAGTTACCCAGATCGATCCGCAGCCGAAAAGGCAGATGGCGGGCTAGATCACCGCGACAACTCAGCGTCGGATCCTGAGGCCCCTCGACACGGTCTGCACCACCAGGATGAACAGGACGCTCGGCGAGTACGCAGTTGCCTCGCTGCACTCCTTCCTCACCTGGGCCGCCACCAGCCGGCCCCTTCGATTGCGACAAGCCAGGCCGTCGCCGCCGGTGAAGAAAACCGCCGAGCGTTCGCACTACCACCCACGCCAGCCATGCGGGTCGGAAACGCAACAATTCGGTTCATAGAAGTGCTGCAACAGTGACGATGTCTCCTGCTAACAAATGGTTAACAGGAGAGGCGCGTCCATGGTCTACGTACGCACCAGCACACTCGACTCGATCGAAGCTGCCGTGGACAGCAACAATGGTTCTGTCGTCATCCGCAACGCTTGGGTGCGTGACCGGGAAGGGATGGATCGTCTGCGGATCACGCGCCTGCAGGCTGTCCGCACGTCGATCGTGCGCCGAGGTCTGCGCACGTTCCCAGAGCGACTGCTGTACTCCGACGAGCGCTGGTCCTTTGTCGTTTACAGGCCCGAACTCCTCGTCCTTGACGTCGGGGTGCTCGCTTCCGACACTGAAAAGCGTGCGGCTCTCGACTACGTCATGGACGCGCTCAGCAAGGGGCCCCACGGACAGTTTCAAACCAATGAGAATCGGTTCCAGAACATGCTCCGTAGGCTCGCGCTGGCCCGCCCCGAGGTCCACTGGGAGTTTAAGCGACCGACCAAAGCCGCATAGGGTTCAGGTTCTCACTCATGGTGGCGTCTGCGGCTCGGCCTGACCACTCAGCGAAACGGAACCGTTCCCTCCAAGGCGCCACCCATTTCTTTCAACCCATCTCGCTTCATCACGCGGGGCGCGGGCGGTGCGGCAGCGCGCCGCACCGCCACTGTCAGATCCCCTCAGACTTCATGCACCTGTGATGCCTCAACTGCCGTCTTCTTCCTGACGGTACAAACCTTGGCATCAATACCTTTCGCGACCTCCTGCTGCCACTCGCTATCAGAGTGCTGGTAGATCAGTGCCGCCCTCTCCGACGCGACTGCCGGCCGGACGTATCAGCGTCTACGCGCTTGCGGCATCGAGCCGGCGTTAAGCCAGTAGCGCGTACGGACGCCATCAGCCCGGCTCATCTCAGAGTCGGGCTGATGGCGTGCTGACGTACTCGAAAGCTCAGAGTGACGCCTCGAATCCGAGGCTTCCCGCACTGATGGCTCCCCGTAGGACGTGGGCGATCTCCTCGGGCTTGAGGTCGATGCCGTCGAGCCCCTCCATGGCCAGCGGAATTTCCTCCAGCGCGTATTCACCGCGGCCTTCGGCGCTGAACTCGGGACCGGTGCGGTCGTCGAAGGACCAGGTCGCGATGCGGGCGAGGTAGAAGAGCTGACGCTCGTCGTCGGACTCCATCGTGTGGAGGAGCCGGATGATGTCGGCCTTCCCTGCGATCTCCTCGTGAATCTCCCGGTGGAGGGCCGCCTCCCGGGACGCGTCGCTGGGTTCGACGCCGCCGCCGGGCAGAACCCAGTACTCGGGGATGCCGGGCCGGGTGCGGCGGATGACCAGCATCGTGTCGGCTGCCGTGACGAGGACGGCGCGGACTCGTTCCATCATTTCGGTCTGTCTCCTTGCTTGTTGGTGGTCTCAGTGCAGCAGCCAGCCGCCGTCGACGTGGACGGACTGCCCCGTGATGAACGAGGCGGAGGGGCCCACGAGAAACGCCACCAAGGCGGCGACATCCTCGGGCCGGCCACGGCGCGGGACACACTGGCGCTTGATCTGATCCTCCGGCCGCGCACGGTGCTGGGCGGGAAGACTGGTCTCGGCCTCGACCTGGATGGCCCCGGGCCTGACCGTGTTGACGCAGATCCCGTACGGGCCCAGTTCGCGGGCGAGGGAACGGGTCAGTCCCAGCAGCCCTGCCTTCGCGGTGCTGTACGCGACGAGGTTCGTCCGGCCGGCGCGGGCGTTGACACTGCCGATATTCACGATCCGGGGGGCACCAGTCGCACGAGGACCGGCACGAGGCGGCCTGACCCACCTCCATACCAAGGAGCCCGAACCATGCCCGCCCATGCACTCCACTTCGATGGGTACGAGGGAGAACCCCTGCGGTTGCCGCCCATGCCCGAACGCACGCCCCAAGCACTCCGGTTGGCCATTCAGGAACACACTCCGCACCTCCTCCCGGACTTTGAGGCTCACTGGAAGCGCGTCATCGGCGACGCCTTCAACATCACCCCCGTTCCGGCCTTCATGCGCCTGTGGTGGACGCAGTACGCCATCGCGCGAAATCCCGTCCTCGACTCACACCTTCGTGACCTCGAAGCCCGCGCCGCCAAGTCCGAAGACCCCGAGGAGTCCACCCGGCTTCTGGAGGAGTACAGCCGCCTTCGGCACGAAGCCAGCCGCCGAGAGGAAGCCCGGAGAGTGATCGACGAACCACCCCGGCCGCCTTGGCAGATGGACTGGACGAAGCAGGCGCAGCACGACTTCCAGAACATGCCCGCCGAAGGCAGTGACCTGGTCATGAGCGCCCGAGCGGAACTGGTCACCGCCGAAGACCCGTACTTCCGGGGAATCGACGCCGACGCCTCGCTCCCGCACTGGATGACCGTCCGACCACTGGCCTCCACGAGCCCCGGTGGCCCCCACATCGTGGACTGACCTGCCGTCGACGTGCCCCTTTCGTGCCCTTCGGAGCGGACAGCAGCGGTCAGGTACAGCTCCCACAGACCGTGACCATCCACACCGGCTGACGTGAAAGCGCAGCTCAGCACCTCTTCGTGACCCAAGGACCGTAGATTCCCAAGCTCAGACCGCGAGTTCGGTTCTCGTCACCCGCTCCATGAGAAGCCCCAGGCCAACGGCCGGGGCTCTTTTGCTGGCCGGGCCACGCTACGTCTTCCGCACCAGGTCTGTTCGGCCTGATCAGGGTCGATGCACGCGGTACCGCCCCTGCCTCGCGTCGCGGGTCACCGGTCGGCGGAACCGCTGGTTCGTGCCGAGCGTGGTGTCCTGCGGCGTTCGTGCCGGGGGCCGGGACCCGGGGACAGTACGCGGTGGGACGGGAAGGGGGACGGCATGGCTGGGGAGACAGCGCTGGTGGAGCGGATAGCTGACCAGCGGGCCGGGGTGAGCATTCCGCGGGCTGGAGAACATCCAGCCCGACCCAATTGGCCGCATCAACTCCGAGCCCAACCACAATCATTACTCGGCGGCACGACGGGAGGCCGCGGGTGAGGTGCTGGCCCGGAAGGCGGACGGAACGCCATTCGATGACATCAAGGACCTCGCTCAGGCACAGCAGACTGGAGAACGTCCGTAAGGTCCTCTGGAAGGATATGGAACGACCGCCAGAAGGGCTGACGGATCGAGGACTCGAAGTCCTCCTCTAGAAGCACGACGAAACGGTCTACCACCTGGGCCGTGTAAAGGGCTTCCTGCACCAGATCGAACAACAGTGACAACAGGGTCGGAACGCCAACCGCATGACCACTCCCCCCGGCATCCCGCACGAAGAGAGCCACGCAACCGAGTTGCGAAGGCGATGGACTCAGCCTTGGAACGCACCATTCCTGGTCGAGCTCCGGTCCGCCCTGACCAGGGGCACCGGCGACTGGCGCGCGATGGTGCGCTCATGGACGCAGCCGTGGGGCACCGAGAACGACCTGGGCGGCATCCCACTGGCCGGTGCGAATCTCTCGGGTCTGGACCTGGCAGGCGTCCACCTCGGCTACGCAGACCTGCGTGGCGCCACCCTCACCGGCTGCGACCTTACCGACGCCTTCCTGACCGGTGCCGACCTGCGCGAGGCGAGCCTCGCGGGCGCCGTACTCACCCGGGTGAACGCCGGCCTCTGCAACCTCGGTGACGCCGACCTGACGAGGGCTCGTGCCGACGACTCCGTCCTCTCCCGCGCCCGCCTGGCCGGTGCCGTCGCCTGCGGAGCCTCCCTGCGCGGCGCGAGGCTCGTCGGCGCGGACCTCACCGGCACCGACCTCACCGACGCCGACCTGACGGACGCTGTCCTCATCTCGGCGAAGACTGACGGGGCCGTGCTGACCGGCGCCCGCATGCAGGGCGTCCGCCGTGGATCCCTGCGTCCCTGACGCCCGAAAGCGGCGGTCATCCCCCTCTCGCTCACTCGCGACTACGTGGTGGAGGGCCCGGTCCTTGAGAACATCACGGGCGCACCGTCTCGGAGTTCTCCGCACAGGATTGCTCCCACTGATCGTGAGCGTGGGCGCGCACCGACATCCCCGCTGGCATGCCCATCGGTGCGCACCTCGACGTATATCCACAGCACCCCGCCACTCGTGCCCCATCCGTGCCCAGCCAGACGGACAACAGTGGTGAACACGGGGCCCGCGAGACCACACCAGGAGCACCTGCGCAGTGACGTATCAGCAGGTCAGGGCGCATGCGGCAACCGTAGGCACCGGTGATTCCCAAGCTCAGAGCGCGAGTTCGATTCTCGTTGCCCTCTCCACAGCTCGAAGGTGGAAGCCCCGGGCCAACGGGCAAGGGCTTCTCTGGTACCTGGACCACTCCCAGTCCGCCGTGCCCCTCGCGTGCCCCGAGTCACCCAAATCCGTAGCCGAAGGGGCAGATGACTGGCCGGTTCACGCGGCGACAGAAGCTGCCTGCGGACTCGTGTGGAAGGAGCAGGACAACTGCACGGCTCGGCCTCTTCAGCGGGCCACAGCAGACTGGTGCGGAGCGTGCGGTCTCCCGCGAGGCCGGTTCGGTGATCCGGCCCCGCGGGAGCGGGAGGTCAGAAGATGCCTCGGTAACCCTGCCAGCCCGTGGAGATCTGAGTACGGGAGCCGAAAGACCCCTTACCGTCACCGTTGTTCCTGTAGAGGCGGCCCGCGCTGTCGCGTTCGATCAGATCCGCCCTGCCGTCCCCAGTGAGGTCGCCGGGCCCGACGATGGTGTTGTAGGAGGAACCCCAGTCCTTGAAGACCAGGACGCGCTCCTTGAACTGGCCGCCGGCGGTGCCGTTGTAGCGCCACAGTTCGTTGGAGGAGTCCTTGGCCAGGAGGTCTCCGTATCCGTCGCCGTTGAGATCACCGACGCCCATCACCTTGGTGTAGGTCCAGTGGGTCCGGATCTTCTTCCCCGCTGACAGTGTTCCGTTGCCCGTCGACGCGAAGAGGTAGATGTCTCCCGTCGAGGTCTTCCAACCGAGCAGATCGGCGCGGCCGTCGCCGGTGAGGTCGCCGGGCGAGGTGAGGGTCTTGTACGCCTGGAAGCCCGTGCCGAGTTTCGTGTACGACGATGCGGGTGTCGGCGCGGCGCCGCAGCCGGGGCGGTATCCCCGCAGTGATCCGTCCGGCATGCGCACCAGAACGTCGTTGCAGCGGTCGCCGTCCAGGTCCCCGAACGGCACCGCGACCGAGGAGGTGGACCAGCCCCCGCTGTACGTCTTGCCCGACAGGACTCCCGTTCCGGTGCCGTGCTGGAAGGTGAACTCGCCCTTGGTGTTGAGGGTCAGCACATCGCCGACGCCATCCCCGGTGTGGTCACGGCGAACCGGCTGTGCCGGTACGCCCGCGTCCACCAGGTGGATCTGCTGTTCGGCATCGGCAAAGACGACGTGGCGTCCGTGCGGATCCAGGTTCCACAGGCTGCGGCGCTCCGACCCATTCGCTGCCGGAGCGAGGTTCTGTGCCAGGGGAAGGGATGCGAGGTCGTTGCTCACGGCCTTGCCGGAAGTGATGACGGTACGCACCAGCTTGCCGCGACCGGTGTCGTGGCGGACCAGATATCCGTCGGCGAGCAGTGCGTCACCGACCGGCACCGCGATCGAGATGCCCTTCGAGCGGTCGAACACCCCGGCCTTGTTCGCGGTGGCGCAGGACCAGTAGACCCAGCGGCCGACCGCTTGCAGTTCGTTCGGCAGGCAACCGGACCTGGTGTTGACGCTCACAGAAGCGGCGTCGCTGCCGAGAGTGGTCACGGACAGAACGCCCGCGGTTGAAGTAGTGGTCCACAGCCGGCCGTCGCCGACGGTGGCAGCCGCCGCGGTACGGGTGAGGACCACCTTGGACTGATTCCAGTCGATGACGTACTGATGGCGCTGTGGTCCGGAGAAGACGGCGTAACGCCCCGCCGCCGAAGTGAGGTCCCCACCCGGCTCCGGGTAGGTGAGGGTCTGACTCTGCCCGGCGGCCGTGCGCCGAACCAGCTCGGACCCATACCCCTTGTCGTAGACCACGGAACCGTCGCCGGCGCCGAAGGAGCGGGCGCAGACCTCGTTCACGACGCACATCTTGTTGTACCCCTCGCCCGGCAGTGCCTGTCCGACGACAGGCACTGCCGCCGAGGAGACGGTGCGGGTGTTGAACCTGACGTCGTAGCCGGGGTCGTCAGACGTCTGGTCCAGATAGGTCAGATTCCCGCCGGACAGGGCAATCCCGTCGACCGGTGCCGCGAGAGACGGAAGGTGTTGCAGCTTGTCGCTGATGACGCCGCCGGCTCCGGTGGCAGAGAGGCGCCAGGAGTCCCAGTCCTGAGGACCGCTGCCCCCGACGGCGAGCATGGATCCATCGGGGGCCGCGTACACGAAGCCGGACGTCCTGGGCAACAACTGACGCTTGGTGCCCCCGGACAGCGGAAAGGTGTACAGCCCTTCCGTGTCGGCATAGCCGGCCACGATGTTGTCACCGACGAGCCCGAACTCCGTCATGCCCTTGGTGACCTCGGGCGGCACGATCACCGGAGGAGCCCCCAGGTCGGCCCTGAGCAACAGCTGTGCACCCGTACCGGAGGACCACTCACCGACGTACTTGTCGCTCATGACGGCCTTGCGGCCCCAGGGGGCGGACAAAGGGGAAAGGATTTCGGAGAAGGTGCCGCTCCGGGCATCGACGAGTCCCCATTGGTAGAGGAACTTCTTCGGATCGTCGGTGGGCACGCGGTAACGCATCATCAGTGAGTCCGCGTCCCTGGGGCCATTCGCGTTCCACTGGGAGTTCTGGGGAAATCCCGTGACCGTCACATTCTCGGATCCCCCGCCCGCGACAGGCTTGAAGAGATGCACGACGCGCTCTCCACTGGCCCCTGGTGTGTAGGCGACCGCTGCCTCTCCCGCGGTCCCCGCCCAGCTGTAGCCCTTGGGGATCGTGACCGTTCCCCTGTCCGCGCCCGAAGGGTAGGCCCGGAACCGGATATCGAAGGGAGTGGTCGAACTCTGCCTCACGGCCACCGTGTCCGACTGGGCGAAGAACACCATGTCCGCCGCCGTGATGAACGCCGCGGCGTCCTGCGTCTCTCCCGTGGCGTACGAAGTCCACAGGTAGTGGTCGGAACCCTCCGGCCACGACAGATAGCCCGATGTGCCGGGGCTGACAGAGCCCGCGTTACGCGGCCAGTTGCGCACCGCCGCCGGCACGACCACCTCACCACCCGACGCCGCCTGCGCCGGCACCCCGCCGCCGAGCAGACTCCCGCCGAAAGCCAGTGCCGACACAGCCGCGAGAACTCCGCGCCACGAAGCACGTCTGGACATCACTGCATGACGGACCAAAAGAACCATTCCCCCAGGAAAGCGACTAAATTAGCCGATGCACATAAACGGCCGCATTCAACTGGCCTGCTCGATCGGATTCCGAACGATTGCCAGTACCCACCCCACGCGAGTCAGCGGATGCTAACAGCACCCATATGGGGGGCGGAAGCGATCTACGACAGAGCCGGTCAGTGCACCCGAAGTGGGTGCTGCAGTCTGAGTGGGTAACAGCACCTGTCCGGTTCGGCCGACCATGAGTTCTCTGCCTTTCCTGAATCGCCGAAGGACCGCGCCTGTCGTCCCGTCATGGATTGGGTGTCCACGGTCCGAACGCCTGCGACCGGGTAGCGGAGTTGCACGAGCCCACAGACAACATCTCCGGCTATGTGCTGGAAGCAGTGGCCCGCCACTTTCGGCGCCGACTGCTGGGCGACGACCTCCGACGCCACGAAGAGGAGCACAGCAGCCTCAGCGACGAGGAACTGGCAGAGGCCTGGTCGAAGATCATCGGTGCCCCCCGGGCCCGTAGGTCATGCACAGGTAAAGTGCTAAAGTCCGGCCATTCGCCTGGCGGGATGGCCGGACGTCATCTGTGCCACGCGTCCATGACCTGCGGCTCAACGGCGCACGCACAAGTCCCTCCAAGCCTTCGACTACCGTCCCCGGAGAGTCCTGCATGGGCAGACGTGCGCTCGTACGAGGCGCCACCGCCGCCACTGTTTCCTTCACGCTCGCCCTCGGGCTCGGCCCGCTCTCGGCCGGCAGTGCGCATGGGGAGACAGTCACCAATGAGGTGGTCGTGCCGGCCACCACGGCCATGGTTCCCCGGACGGGCCTGCTGGGCGCGGGGCCCTCGGGGTTCCTCCGGTACGAGGAGGGGCGGGGGCAGCTGTGGACGACGTACGACGGTGTCGACACCGTCGTCGATGCTTCGGGCACGGACGTGTACGGCGTCACGAGTGCCGGCGCGGGTTCGGACGTCGTCGCCCGCTACGACTACTCCGTCCGGACCGTGACGCTCCGGAACATGACGTCCGGCCAGGTCAGTACGGTCGCGCTCCCCGACGGACACTCGTACTTCAGCACCCTCGGGTCGACGGTCGTCACGACGGCGGGAGTCCCGGGTTCCGACTCCGTGTGGCATCTGTTGGACGCCCGGGCCGACGGCTCCGTCACCGACCGCACGGTGGAAGGCGTCCCCGCCGGCGTCTACCTGTGGTCCGCCGCCGGGCTGGGCGACGCGCACGGACAGGTCGTGCGGTACCGAAAGGGCGACGACGAAGTCACCGGATGGCTCGATGTCGAGCAGGGACGCTTCACCGCCCTGCCGTACACCGTGCAGTCGTGGTACTACCTGGTCGCGCTCAGCGCCACCCACCTGGTGTGGTTCTACGACGGCACCCTGCACGTCGCCTCCCGCCAGGACACGGCCGCCCCCGTACGGACCGTCCAGGTCGGCGACATCGCGCAGGTACTGGGCCTGGTCGGGGACACCGTCATCGTGTCCCGGTACGACTCCGCCCTGGGCCGCTACGAAACCGATCGCGCGGTCTCGCGGGTCGAGGCGGTACCTCTCAACGGCTCCGCGCCGCGGACGCTGCTGGCCAGGACGTCGCGGCAGGCCATGCCGACTCCGGGCGGCGGGCTGCTGGTCGCGGGCGGCGCCGACCCGGACCACTGGGGCGTCTCTCTCATCGAGGCCGCCGGGGGCGGCGGGGTCACCGTGCGGCGGATCGCGGACGCGTATCCCCGGAAGACCGCCCGCACGGTCTCCCAACTGACCCTCACCCAGGGGCGGTTGACCACCGTGGAGCAGGATCCGGTGGGTGACTGGACGTATCTCCACACCCGTGAGACCGGAGTGGCCGGCTCCCCCACGGCGGGGGCACGCACCACCCGGGGCCGTATCGCGCCGGAGAACTACTCGGAGGGCCGTCCGCGCCTCTTCGACACCGGTGACGGCCGGACGGTCATCTCCGGCTACGGCACGGGCGCCGCCCAGCAGCCCCAGCTCCTCGGGGCCGCCCAGGCGCTGCCCGGCACCCGGATCGACAGCTCCCGCAGCTACCTGACCGCAGCTGCCGCGGGCGGCCGCTTCGCCGCCCTGACCAGGCCGTACGACAGCACCGGCGCGGCGGAGACCCGGATCGTCGACCTCGACACCGGGCGCACGGTGTACACGACGACGGAGACCGTGCGGGCGATGTGGGGCACCACCGTGTGGGTGATGTCCGGCAACGACACCGTGGTCCCCTTCAACCTGCTGACCGGGCAGCAGGGCGAGCCGGTGTGGTTCGGGCGCGGCTGCCTGCTGAACGACTTCCAAGCGGTCGGCCGGTGGCTGCTGTGGAACTGCGTGCTCAACTCGGAGGGCCAGGGCGTCTACGACACCGTCACCAAGCGGAACCTGACCCTCGTCTCCGGCTCCGCCTGGGAGCAGGCACAGCTCGGCGACGGCTTTGTCGCGACAGTCGAGGCCGGCCGGCTGAAGGTGATCGACGTCCGCAGCGGGACGCCCGTGTCGCACACCGCCGGGGAGTTCGAGGGGAACGCCTGGGACGTCGACCCGTACACGGGCGTGATCGCCCAGCTCCGCTCCGACAACACCATCCGTCTGACCTCAAGCGATGTCCCCGTATCCGCACTCGTCCAGCGCGATGCCACCGTCGCCGCCTCGGTGGACTTCAAGGGTGGCGCCGCGCAGTGGAGCCCGAAGTGGTGGCTGAACAAGCCCGCGGCCTCCTGGAAGCTCGTGATCAACAACAGGGCCGGTACGGCCGTGCGCACCCTCTCCGGCGGCCTGGCACGCGGTGTGGTGTTCCCGGCCTGGAACGGCAAGGACGGCTCCGGCCGGCTGGTGCCCAACGGCACCTATACCTGGAAGCTGACCGTCACCCCCGCGGACGGGCAGGGCGCGGCGCTGACGAAGACGGGCACGGTCAAGGGCACCGGAGCCGCAGCGGCCCGCCGCGACTTCGTCGGATCGGACGGCTTCGGCGAGCTGCTGACGCTGAACGGCTCGGGCGGGCTGACGTACCAGTACGGGACGGGGAAGGGAACGTTCACCGGGAAGCGAACGGGCTCCGGGTGGCCGACCACGGTGAAGGCGGTGCCCTTCGGCGACCTGAGCGGTGACCGGTGCAACGACGTGCTCGTCCGGCTCAGCAGCGGGGCGTTGCGCGCCTACCGGCCCGCGTGCGGGGCGGCGGCGACGCCTTCCACCGCGTACACCTCGCTGGGCACGGGCTGGAACCAGTACGACGTGCTGACCTCGCCCGGGGACGTCAGCGGTGACGGCCGGGCCGACCTGATCGCCCGCCGGGCCTCGACCGGCGACGTCTACCTCTACAAGTCGACGAGCACGGGCAAGCTCTCCGCCGGTGTGAAGATCGCGTCCAAGTGGACGGGTTACAAGAAGATCCTGGGGGCGGGCGACCTCAACGCCGACGGTCACGGCGACCTGCTGGTGCAGGACAGGTCGAACGAGCTGTGGCGCTACGACGGCACCGCGACCGGCAAGTTCAAGAGCCGCGTGAAGGTCTTCGACAACTGGGGCTCGTCGTACAACGTGATCGTGGGCGTCGGCGACATCACCGGCGACGGCAAAGCCGACATCGTCTCCCGCGACACGTCCGGCACCGCCTGGCGCAACAACGGCAACGGCAAGGGCTCCTTCGGCAGCCGTACGAAGATCGCCACCGGATGGCAGGGGTACAAGGGCCTGTTCTGAGCCGGCCTTCGCCACTGCCCCGCGGGCCCGGACGACGTGATTCGTCCGGGCCCGTTCCATGCCGCATGCCCAAGACACTCCGGTTCCGGTCACCACTGCCCGGCGAACGAACCACGGGCGAATTCCGGCTCCGCCCCCGGTCCGGAACTCGAACTGCTCACCTGCGCGACGGGCAACGATCTGAAGAGCGCGCGCCTCCCCGCTGATCAGCCACACTCAAGCCCTTAGCCCGCAGGCCAATGCGGGTTCGGCATGCCGTCATCGCTCATGTGCGCTCGCTGCCAGAGCCCTTTCCAGTTGAACGGGGTCTCCGGGACGAACCGGTGCCGCTGCCCGCACGGACATGGCGCCAGCACCCACGCGCACCCACGGCACAGCTCCACCCAGCCGTGCCCGGTCGAGTTCGACACCAGCGGTCTCTCGTCCCCGCAGGCGGGACAGCCGGGGAGATCGGCGCCGTCCAGAATCGCGTTCTGTCGCCGGACGTACTCGGGCAACCGCAGCGACGGATGGCGAAACGGGTCTTCGTACCAGGCGCGGTCCGGGCCCTCCCACCAGCTCCGCAGCCACCACGGTCGCGGATTCACTACAGCCCGCCGCCCGGCCCGCTTCTCTGCCCGGCGGTGCGCGGCGTACTCCTCCGCCCGCGCGAGCCACAGGACCCGCGCCTCATGCAGTTCCTCCACCGCCCGCACAAGTGCGTCCGGGTCCGCCTCCAGATGCCGGGGGATCGCGGCGCTGAGCGTGAGGTGGTGGTACGTCGCCCGGAGGCCGTACGGAGCAAAGAGGGTGATGCAGGTCCGCAGCGCGCTGTGCCGGCGAAGGAGGGGAAGGCGGGCGTCGTGCACGTGCGCCCGGTGGGTCAGGAAACTGGTCATTGCGCGGGTGCCAGGTCCAGTGCCCGTGCCAGGGCGGCGGTGACGGCGGCAGCGTGTGCCGACAGGTGTCGTTCAGCCCAGGTTCCGGCAAGACCGAGGAAGTCCTGCAAACCCTGCTGGGCGCCGGCGACGAGCGTGCGTACCTGGTCTACCGACAGCTCGATCACCGGGCTGCCGTCCGTCCCGTGGGCGTCGAGCGTCAGCCGGACGATGTCGCCGACGCGTTCGGCCATCGACGACGGATCGTGGCCGAAGGAGGAGCAGCCGGTGCCGTCGAGCACCTCCAGCCAGTCCCGCCAGGTCTCCAGGCCGTTGCAGCACCCCGGCTCGACGAGGACGGTGTCGGTGGCGTTGTCGGTCACCCGGAAGCCACCGGCGGCGAACAGGTCGGGCATGGTGCGCAGCCCGTGCAGGAAGATGCCGAGTGGGTCGGTCGGGCACGGCCCGTGCTCCTCCTCCGGCTCGAAGTCGTTGCAGTCGGCGATCCGCATAACGGCCGTGCCGACCTCCGCCGGAGTCAGCTCCCCGTTCAGCACGAGGTAGCCATACGATTCCTGCTCGCCAATCGGCCAGAGCGCGAAGTCGTCGGCGGCGGAGATCTCCAGAACGGGTTGCATCACAATCACTTGGGGATGATGCCGGACCCACTGCTACACCGCCACGGGCTTTCAGCTGCTGCATCGGACTCGGAGGAGCGGGCCCCGCTCCCTGGGTAGTTGCGCGGTGCTCTCCGGGCAGGCTCGTGGCTCACCCCTTGAAACGCCATCGGCCCGCCCGGTGCAAATACCACGGGAGAATCCGGTCATCGTCAGCGGACAGTGGCGACCGGCACCTCTTGAGGCCCCGTCCATGAAGGGCTGTGGTCCACGTACGGATGTGGCCCGCGCGAAAGGAAGCTTCAGTTACCCGCGCTCTCCGCCCGGGGCGCCTGAAAGACGACCGAACCGGCTCCGGGCCGTCTGGCTTCCCCCAGCGCAGCAATCACGAGACCCGTCACGCATACTCCGGCATGCTTGCCGCAAGCTCTGCGGTAGCCAGGTCCGCATCATTCCTCTCTGACCCACCAACCCACCGATTATGCGGTTCGCTGTCCGTCGGTGGCGGGCCCTCTCCGGCTCACCGCCGCCGTCACGGTCCGGGCGCTAGCTAAGGGTGGATTCAAGCAGCAGTTCACTCAGGCCCGACGGCATGGTGATCATGCAGTCGTGTCCGGTCGGCAGTTCCCGTATCCGTGCCGGGGAGCCGTTGGGCTGTACCGCGGGGACGGGCCGCCGCACGATGCCTTCCGGCTCTGCGCCGACACAGTGAATGTGCGTGCGCGGAACCGAGTCCAGGGCGGGGTTGTCCAGCCGGACCGGTTGCTGCAGGCAGCGCACCGGCTGATCGGAGAGCGTCGCACGCAGCCATGCGATGTCCGCCGGGTCGGTGACCCCGAAAAGACCGAGGGGCGGAGGCATCTCGGGCAGTGGCGGGATGCGCCAGCCGTGGTCGGACCTGGCGGCCAGGTCGATCAGGTTCTGGGTCATGGGCTGCACGTCGACGGCGGTCTCGCCGTGCTCCGGGACCATCGCGTCCAGGTACACCAGATGCGCGATCCGTTCCGGCACCTCGTTGGCCACGGACGAGACGACCAGCCCCGCGTAGCTGTGACCCACGAGCACCACCTCGGTCAGGTCCTCCTCGTGAATCAGCTTCACGAGGTCCTCGACGTGCGTGTCGAGCCCCACCTCGGGGCCGAGCAGGTGCGCCTTGTCGCCGTAGCCGGTCAGCGAGGGCGCGAACACGCGGTGTCCGGCCGACTCCAGCAGCGGGACCACCCGCTCCCAGCACCGGCCGTTGTGCCAGGCACCGTGTACCAGCAGAAAAGTAGACATGAGGGCAATCCCCTTCGGGGCATGGAGGCACGGCGGTATTACGGTTCCTGTTGGTGCCTCAGTACTCTTCAGGAACCGAAATCATCGTGCTGCACCTGCCGCACTTCGATCAATAAGGCACATTTGGGTGCCTCGGTTCTCTGGAGGTAACCATGAGCGGCACAGTGGGCGGCGAGTCGCGGCCGGCACTGCCGGAGGACCCGTGCCAGGTCCGTGAAGTGCTCGGCATCGTCGGAGACAAGTGGTCGCTGCTGATCGTGCGCAACCTCAGCCAGGGGCCCCGCCGCTTCACCGAACTCAAGCGGGCCGTCGACGGAATCAGCCAGCGCATGCTCACCGTCACCCTGCGCGGCCTGGAACGCGATGGGATCCTCACACGGACCGTGCGCAATGTCATGCCGCCGCACGTCAGTTATGAACTCACTCCGATGGGCCGGGCCCTCCGCGGGGCCACCGCACCCCTGTTGGAGTGGAGCATCACGCACCTGACGGACATCGGCGCCGCCCGTGCCGTGTACGACGCTCGCCCCGACACCCCGCCCGCCTGAACACGCCCCGGCTGCACTCACCGGTCGGCAGGTACGGCTCGACGGGCTTCTCCTCTCGGCCTTCTCCGACGACTGGCCGGCCCGGACCGTCGTGTCCTCCGGGGTCGGCCCGGATCGGCACGCATCGCGCCACGTACCACCTCTGGTTCACGGACCCCCTGCCTGTGGCACCGGTGCGATCGCCCGCCTTGCGGCACGCGGTCCGAGCCCGCCGAGTGCAGGCGGCTGAAGGCCGAACTCGGCCGAGATCGCTGACCGGCTCTCTCCCGACCGGGCGTTCTCTGCGCATTTCGACGAATACGCCGCGCCGTTCAGGTGACAACCGTTCGCGCCGCCCCCGTCCGGCGCCCACCGGGGTCCATACCTGACCCCATGGACAGGAAACCGCCGAGACGAACGGTGCGTATTGCAATGCGAGGAAAAGATTTCGGATCCCTTCGGCATCGCGTTGTCGCCGGATGCGGTGCCCTGCTGCTCCTGGCCCTGACTTCGGGTGCGGCAGCCCAGGCGGCCTCGTCGCCCGACGGCCACGGTTCCGACCGGCTCGACCGGCTCGACCCGCGGATCACGGAGATCATGCGGAAGCCGGACTACCCCAACGCCCAGTGGGGTCTGCTCCAGCAGGACCCGGACAGCGGGCGGGTCGTCCACAGCCGGTTCGCCGAGCAGTTCTTCATCCCGGGGTCGGTGGCCAAACTGTTCGGCACCTCCGGGGCGTGGAACACCCTCGGCGGCGACCACCGCTTCAGGACGCCGGTCTACGCGGTCGGCGAGCGCCGCGGAAGCACGCTGGACGGCGATCTCGGCCTTGTCGCCCAAGGCGACCTCACCATGGGCGGCAGGACCCGTCCCGACGGCACGGTCGACTACACGGACCTCGACCACACGTACGCCAATGACTTCCCCGGCGCCACGCTCACTCCGGAGAACCCGCTCGCCGGGATCAACCAGATCGCGCAGCAGGTGCGGCGTTCCGGTATCACCCGCGTCGACGGGAACGTGATCGTCGACAACCGGCTCTTCCAGCCCGAGCCGGTCTTCGTCCCCGTTCCGACGCCGCTGATCATCAACGACAATCTCATCGACCTGCTGACCACCCCCGGCGCCCGCCCCGGCGCGCCCGCACAACTGGACTGGCGGCCGAAGGTCGCCCCGTACCGCGTCACGTCGACGGTGAAGACCGTGGCGGCGGGGAAGCCGACGAACATCGAGGTGACGACCTCCGACAACGGCACGCGGATCCGGCTTTCCGGCACCATCGCGGCCGGCTCCGAACCGGCTCTGAAGGTGTCGCCCATCGCCGATCCGGCGGCCTTCGGACGCACCGCGCTGATCGAGGCGCTGGGGCGGGCCGGCGTGAAGGTGACGGCGAAGCCGACCGGCGCCAACCCGGTCGGGCAGCTCCCCGGCTCGTACGAGGGCCGGCCGCGTGTGGCCCTGTACACCTCGCCGCCGTTCGCCCAGTACGCCAAGCTCATCTTCAAGGTCAGCCACAACCTGGGCGGCAACCTCGCCATCTGTCTGATGGCGGTCGCGGCCGGCAGCAAGGACTGCATGGACGGTTTCCCGGTGCTGGCCGGCTTCCTGGACCGCGCGGGCGTCGACCGCAAGCAGGTCCAGCTCCTGGACGGCCGCGGCGGCAACCCCGTCGACCGCACCACTCCCAAGGCCGTCGTGCAGTTGCTGACGTACTGGCAGCACACACCCGAGGCGAAGCGCTTCCGGAACTCACTGCCCATCCTCGGCGTCGACGGCCTGCTGGCCGACAACTGCACCGACTGCCCCGCCCGCGGGAAGGTGTTCGCCAAGACCGGTGCCGCCGTGGGACTGGACGCGCTCAACAACCGGCTGGCCGTCGGCGCCATCACGATCGCCGGGTACCTGGACAAGGGCAACGGCCGATTCGACGTCTTCTTCGCCGGCGTGAACGGCGCCTCCACCCCGACAACCGACGTCAACGGTGTGCTGGACATCGCCGATGACCTCGCCATGATCTCCGCGTACTTGCAGGAGGCGGCGGCGCGGCGAGAGAGCTGAGAACCGAGAGCCGCATGGTCAACAGTGGTGAACAAGTGCGCCGCGAGACCGGACCCGTCACGAGTTGAGGTGACGTAACACCAGGTCAGGGCAGAACAGCAGTGATTCCCGTGCCCGGAGCGCGAGTTCGACCCTCGCCACCCGCTCCGCCAGAAAGCCCCCGGCCGGTGGCCGTGTGGTGAGCTGTGCTGTCGGGCTGATCGTCGTGCTGATCGCGGTCCTGTTCTTCTTCGTGTGACGCGACGCGACGGAGCGGCAGAGGCCCACCGCCCGGTGGGCCTCTGTCCTGAGCCGGAGGCGCTCCGGGCTCAGTCCTCCCCCTCCAGATCGCCTTCCGTCTCCAGGTACGCCTGGCGCAGGGCGTCGAGCACGGCGGGGTCGGGCTTGGCCCACATGCCGCGGGACTCGGCCTCCAGGAGGCGTTCAGCGATGCCGTGGAGGGCCCAGGGGTTGGCCTGTTGGAGGAATGCGCGGTTGACCGGGTCCAGGACGTACGTTTCGGTGAGCTTGTCGTACATCCAGTCGGCGACCACGCCCGTCGTGGCGTCGTAGCCGAAGAGGTAGTCGACGGTGGCGGCGAGTTCGAAGGCGCCCTTGTACCCGTGGCGGCGCATCGCCTCGATCCACTTGGGGTTGACGACACGGGCGCGGAAGACGCGGGACGTCTCCTCGACCAGGGTGCGGGTGCGGACGGTCTCGGGGCGGGTGGAGTCACCGATGTACGCCTCGGGGGCACTGCCCTTGAGAGCGCGGACCGTCGCCACCATGCCGCCGTGGTACTGGAAGTAGTCGTCCGAGTCGGCGATGTCGTGCTCGCGGGTGTCCGTGTTCTTCGCCGCGACCGCGATGCGCTTGTACGCGGTCTCCATCTCCTCGCGGGCCGGCCGGCCGTCGAGTTCGCGGCCGTAGGCGTAGCCGCCCCAGACCGTGTAGACCTCGGCGAGATCGGCATCGGTGCGCCAGTCGCGGGAGTCGATGAGCTGGAGGAGTCCCGCTCCGTACGTTCCGGGGCGGGAGCCGAAGATGCGGGTGGTGGCCCGGCGTTCGTCGCCGTGGGCCGCCAGGTCGGCCTGGGTGTGGGCGCGTACGTGGTTCTGCTCGGCGGGCTCGTCCAGCGAGGCCGCCAGGCGGACCGCGTCGTCGAGGAGGCCGATGGTGTGCGGGAAGGCGTCGCGGAAGAAGCCGCTGATGCGGAGGGTGACGTCGATGCGCGGGCGGCCGAGTTCGGCTGCGGGGATCGCCTCCAGGCCGGTGACGCGGCGCGAGGCGTCGTCCCAGACCGGGCGGACTCCGAGGAGTGCGAAGGCTTCGGCGACGTCGTCACCGGCGGTGCGCATCGCGCTCGTGCCCCACAGGGACAGGCCGACCGAGGTGGGCCAGTCGCCGTTGTCGGTGCGGTAGCGCTCCAGGAGCGAGTCGGCCAGGGCCTGGCCGGTTTCCCAGGCAAGCCGGGAGGGGACTGCCTTGGGGTCGACGGAGTAGAAGTTCCGGCCGGTCGGCAGGACGTTGACCAGGCCGCGCAGCGGGGAGCCGGAGGGGCCGGCGGGGACGAAGCCGCCGTTCAGCGCGTGGACGCAGTGGTCGAGTTCGTCCGTGGTGCCGGCCAGACGCGGTACGACCTCGCGGGCGGCGAAGCCGAGGATGTCGGCGACGGACTTCGGGTGTCCGGCGGCGACCCCGGCGACGGCGTCCGCCGCCCAGCCGGCGTCCTCCATCGCCTGGACCAGGACGCGGGCCTGCTCCTCGATGTCGTCGGCCGCGGTGCGGGTGGCCGCCGACTCGTCCAGGCCCAGCGCCTCGCGCAGGCCGGGCAGGGAGGTGGTACCGCCCCAGATCTGGCGGGCCCGGAGGATCGCGAGGACGAGGTTGACCCGGGCGGCACCGGTGGGTGCGCCGCCCAGGACGTGCAGGCCGTCGCGGATCTGGACGTCCTTGATCTCACAGAGCCAGCCGTCGAGATGCATGATGAACTCGTCGAAGCCCTCGTCCTCGGGGCGGTCTTCGAGCCCGAGGTCGTGGTCGAGCCTGGCCGCCTGGATCAGGGTCCAGATCTGGGCGCGGACCGCCGGAAGCTTCGCGGGGTCCATCGCGGCGATCTGGGCGTGCTCGTCCAGGAGTTGTTCCAGCCGGGCGATGTCGCCGTAGCTGTCGGCTCGGGCCATCGGCGGTACGAGATGGTCCACGAGCGTGGCGTGCACGCGGCGCTTGGCCTGGGTCCCCTCCCCCGGGTCGTTGACCAGGAACGGGTAGACGAGGGGGAGATCGCCGAGCGCGGCGTCGGGGCCGCAGGCGGCGGACAGGCCGGCGTTCTTGCCGGGCAGCCACTCCAGGTTGCCGTGCTTGCCGAGGTGGATCATCGCGTCGGCGCCGAAGCCGCCGTCCTCGGCACCGGCGGCGATCCAGCGGTAGGCGGCCAGGTAGTGGTGCGACGGCGGCAGATCGGGGTCGTGGTAGATCGCGATCGGGTTCTCGCCGAAGCCGCGCGGCGGCTGGATGAGGATGAGCAGATTGCCGCGGCGCAGGGCGGCGAGGACGATGTCGCCCTCCGGGTTGCGCGAGCGGTCCAGGAACATCTCGCCGGGGGCCGGGCCCCAGTGCTGCTCGACGGCTTCGCGGAGTTCGGCCGGCAGTGTCGCGTACCAGCGCCGGTAGTCGGCCGCCGGGATGCGGACCGGGTTGCGGGCCAGCTGCTCCTCGGTGAGCCACTCCTGGTCGTGGCCGCCCGCCTCGATCAGCGCGTAGATCAGCTCGTCGCCGTCGCCGGAGGCCAGGCCGGGCACTTCCTCCGTACCGAAGTCGTATCCCTCTGAGCGGAGCCGGCGCAGCAGGGCGACCGCGCTCGCGGGGGTGTCGAGGCCCACCGCGTTGCCGATCCGGGAGTGCTTGGTCGGGTAGGCGGACAGGACGAGCGCGAGGCGCTTCGCGTCGTTCGGGATGTGACGGAGCCGGGCGTGCCGTACGGCGATTCCGGCGACCCTGGCCGCCCTCTCGGTGTCGGCGACGTACGCCGGGAGGCCGTCCTCGTCGATCTCCTTGAAGGAGAACGGGACGGTGATGAGCCGGCCGTCGAACTCGGGGACGGCGATCTGGCTCGCGGCGTCCAGCGGCGAGACGCCCTCGTCGTTGCTCTCCCAGTCGGTGTGGGAGCTGGTGAGGCAGAGCGCCTGGAGGATCGGTACGTCGAGGCCGCTGAGAGCGCCGGCGTCCCAGGACTCGTCGTCACCGCCGGCCGATGCCTCGGCGGGCCGGGTACCGCCCGCCGCGAGGACGGTGGTCACGATCGCGTCGGCGGCGCGCAGGGCGTCGATGAGCTCGGGCTCGGGGGTGCGCAGCGACGCGACGTACAGCGGCAGGACGCGGGCGCCCTTGTCCTCCACGGCCCGGCACAGGGTCTCGATGAACGCGGTGTTGCCGCTCATGTGGTGGGCGCGGTAGTAGAGCACCGCGACGGTGGGGCCGTCCTCCGCCTCACGGGGCGTGCGCTCCAGCGGCCCCCAGGAGGGTGCGGGCGCGGGCGGTTCGAAGCCGTGGCCGGTGAGCAGCGCGGTGTCGGACAGGAAGCGGGCGAGCTGCTCCAGGTTGGCGGGTCCGCCGTGGGCCAGGTAGGCGTGTGCCTCGGCCGCGATCCCGATCGGGACGGTGGAGGCGGCCATCAGCTGGGCGTCGGGGGCCTGTTCTCCCGTGAGGACCACGACGGGGCGCCCGGTGGCGAGGACTTGGTCGAGGCCGTCCTGCCAGGCACGGACACCGCCGAGAAGACGTACGACGACCAGGTCGGCGCCGTCCAGTAGCTGCGGAAGGTCCTGGAGCGGGAGCCGGGAGGGGTTCGCGTAGCGGTAGGCGACCGGGCCGCTGGAGGCGCGGGCGCTGAGCAGGTCGGTGTCGGACGTCGACAGGAGCAGAATCATGCGGCGTCTGGCCTTCCTCGGGGTGTCCACGCCCCGGGCGGTGTCGAAAGGGTCTCCCCTGCTCGACCTGCGCCGAGAGTGCGGGGAAGGGAGTTCCTGACTCGCCCGGCCGGTGGGACCAAGCTCACAGTGGCGGGACCGCGCCGGAATCGCACCGGGCTTCCTCCCCTGTCGCCGTGTGTGGCGACGACGTGCCGGATGGCGCGTCACTAGGCATAGTAAGGGTCCCTTGCCAACTGTGGGTCATACGGATCTGATGAGATGGTCGGTATGCTCGCCGCCATGCCCCCGCCAGCCACCACACCTGCACCGCCCGGAGACGCTTCCGTGCGGGCGCGTGGTGATGCCTGCCCCGGGACGCTGCGGCTGCACCGGGCGGACGACGGTGCGCTCGCGCGCATCCGCGTTCCCGGCGGCGTACTGACCGCGGACCAGGCGGACGTGCTGCGGGAGTTGGCCGGCCGCCTGGGCGACGGTGAGCTGCATCTCACTTCGCGCGGCAATGTGCAGCTGCGCGGTCTGGGTCAGGAATGCGGCGGTGAACTGGTCTCCGGGATGCGCGAGTCGGGGCTGCTGCCCTCCGAACGGCACGAGCGGATCCGTAACGTCGTCGCCTCCCCGCTGTCCGGGCTCGACGGCCGCGGGGAGCGGGACATCCGCCCGTGGCTGTCCGCGCTGGACGCGCTGTTGTGCGCGAGTGACGCGGCGGCGGGTCTGTCCGGGCGGTTCCTGTTCGCGCTCGACGACGGACGCGGTGATGTGGACGCGCTCGGCGGCGATGTGACCCTGCGGGCACGGAGTGACGGGGATGCGATTCTGCGGCTCGGCGCGGAGGAGTCCGTGGTGCGGATACCGGGCGCCGGGGCGCCGCAGGCCGCACTCGTCGCCGCCGAGGCCTTCCTGGACGCCTCGCCCGCTTCCGGCGCCTGGCGTGTGACGGATCTGCCGGCGGGTGCCGGGTCCCTCTTCGACGAGGTCGTACGGCGGTTGCGGCTGGCCGGAATGCGCACCACGCGCACCGTCGCCCCGGTGGGGCCGCGGGGTTCCACGGCTCCGGCCACGGCTCCGGCCCTCGGCGTGGTGACCGGCCCCCGCGACATGGTCGCGCTGTCGGTCGGCCTGCCTCTGGGGCGCATCGGCGCAGGGCAGTGGCGGACGCTGACGGACATCGCCAGGCACCGGGGTGACGGCGAACTGCGGCTGACCCCGTGGCGGGGCGTCGTCGTTCCCGGGATCGGGCGGGAGCCGGCCGCGGAGCTGCTGGACTCCCTGGACGCCGCCGGCCTGATCGTCGGGCCCCGCTCCCCCTGGACCGGCGTGGGGGCATGTATCGGTCGGCCGGGCTGCGCGAAGTCCCTGGCCGATGTGCGGGCCGAGGCGGCGGCCGCCCTGGGGCCCGTGGGCGCGCTGCCGGTGTACTGGTCGGGGTGCGAACGCCGGTGCGGTCATCCGCAGGGCGAGTGGATCGACGTCGTCGCCACCCCGGACGGCCATCAGGTCACCCTCGTACGGGCCGGCCGGCGGGACGCCCCGGTGAGCGTCGGCGACAGCCCCACCGCTCTCGCCGCCGCGGTGTCGGCGGCCCGCGGCACCCTCGGCTGACACCCTCGGCCCCACCCCGCGACACCCCAACCGTTCCATGCCCGATGAAGAGAGCGAAAGCACTGTGCACCAGTACGAGAAGGACGGACCGGCCATCTATCGCCAGTCCTTCGCCACCATCCGCGCAGAGGCGGATCTGACCGGCCTGCCCGCGGACGTGAGCCAGGTCGCGGTCCGGATGATCCACGCCTGCGGCATGGTCGACCTGGTACGCGATCTCGCCTTCACCCCGGACGTGGTGGCCCGCGCCCGCGAGGCACTCCGGGCGGGCGCCCCCATCCTGTGCGACGTGGCCATGGTCGCCAGCGGTGTCACCCGCAAGCGGCTGCCCGCGGACAACGAGGTCGTGTGCACCCTGTCCGACCCGGCGGTGCCCGGACTCGCGGCCGAACTCGGCACCACCCGCAGCGCGGCCGCCCTGGAACTGTGGCGCGACCGGCTCGACGGTGCGGTCGTCGCCGTCGGCAACGCGCCCACCGCCCTGTTCCGGCTGCTCGAAATGATCGAGGAGGGCGCACCGCGCCCCGCTGCTGTCATCGGGGTCCCGGTCGGATTCGTCGGCGCCGCCGAGTCCAAGGACGCCCTGGCCGTACACCCGTCGGGACTTGAGCACCTGATCGTGCGCGGCCGTCGCGGCGGCAGCGCCATCGCGGCCGCCGCCGTCAACGCGATCGCCAGCGAGGAAGAGTAACCGTGAGCGAGCAGAAGACGGGCCGGCTGTACGGAGTAGGGCTCGGACCCGGCGACCCGGCCCTGATGACCCTGCGCGCGGTGGAGATCATCGCCGAGGCCGATGTCGTCGCCTATCACAGCGCCCGGCACGGACGGTCCATCGCGCGGTCCATCGCGGCGAAGCACATCCGCGCCGACCACATCGAGGAGGCGCTCGTCTACCCCGTCACGACGGAGACGACGGACCACCCGGGCGGCTACCGGGGCGCGATGGAGGACTTCTACACCGAGGCGGCCGCCCGGCTGGCGGTGCACCTCGACGCCGGCCTCACGGTCGCCGTACTCGCCGAGGGAGACCCGCTCTTCTACGGCTCGTACATGCACATGCACAAGCGGCTCGCCGACCGGTACCCCACCGAGGTGATCCCCGGTGTCACCTCCGTCAGTGCTGCGGCCGCCCGGCTCGGTACCCCGCTCGCCGAGGGCGAGGAGGTGCTGACCATCCTGCCCGGCACCCTTCCGGAGGAGGAGCTGACCGCGCGTCTGGCCTCCACCGACGCCGCCGTGGTCATGAAGCTGGGCCGTACCTTCCCTGCTGTGCGCCGGGCGTTCGAGGCGTCCGGGCGGCTGCCCGAGGCCCGCTACGTGGAGCGCGCCACGATGGCCGGGGAGCGCCTGGGCGACCTGGCCGAC
This sequence comes from Streptomyces sp. NPDC087901, assembly GCF_044742205.1. Classification (NCBI taxonomy): domain Bacteria; kingdom Bacillati; phylum Actinomycetota; class Actinomycetes; order Kitasatosporales; family Streptomycetaceae; genus Streptomyces; species Streptomyces sp. NPDC087901. Next base: position 469,278 of record NZ_JBIUUC010000004.1, on the reverse strand, counting down.
ACCGATGCCGCATCCGTTCCGTACTTCGCGGTCGCCGTCCTGCCCAGCAGGATCGACGCGCCCCGTCCCGGACGCACCCCGGGCGACGGCGAGGTCGTCGTGGTCGGCACGGGCCCGGCAGGCCCGCTGTGGCTCACGCCCGAGACCCGCGGCGCACTGGCCGCGGCCGACGACCTGGTCGGCTACACCACCTACCTGGAGCGGGTGCCCGTCCGTCCGGGGCAGGTGCGGCACGGCTCCGACAACAAGGTCGAGTCGGAGCGGGCCGAGTTCGCCCTGGACCTGGCGCGGCGCGGGCGGCGGGTGGCCGTGGTGTCCGGCGGCGACCCGGGGGTGTTCGCCATGGCGACGGCCGTCCTGGAAGCGGCCTCCCAGGAGGAGTACGCGGACGTGCCGGTACGGGTGCTGCCGGGCGTGACAGCCGCCAACGCGGCAGCCGCCCGTGCGGGCGCACCGCTGGGCCACGACTACGCCACGATCTCGCTCTCCGACCGGCTCAAGCCGTGGGAGGTCATCGCGGAACGGCTGCGGGCCGCCGCCTCGGCGGACCTGGTGCTCGCGCTGTACAACCCCGGTTCCCGCAGCCGGACCTGGCAGGTCGGCAAGGCCCGCGATCTGCTTCTGGAGCACCGTTCGCCGGACACCCCCGTGGTCCTCGGCCGGGACGTCGGCGGCCCCGCCGAAAGCGTACGCACCGTACGTCTGGCCGATCTCGACCCGGCCGAGGTCGACATGCGCACGATCCTGATCGTGGGGTCCTCGCAGACCCGCTGGGTGCGGCGGGGCGACGGACGGCAGATCGTGTGGACGCCGCGCCGCTATCCGGAGGGCTGAGCCCGGCACTGTCCGGAGGGCTGAGCCACCGGCACTGTCCGGAGGCTGAGCACCGAGGGCGGCCCCCAGGGTCTTTCGCCTCCGCGGCGCCGCCCTCCATGCACGGGACAGCCCTCAGGCCGGGTGGCAGCCGAGTGCCCGCAACCAGGCGACGGCCCCCTCCGGGGCGTCGGCCACCGCGACCCCTCCGGGGACCGGTGGCCGGCGCACCACGACGACCGGGATCCGTGCCTCGCGGGCGGCCGTGAGTTTGGGGGCGGTGGCGGCGCCTCCGCTGTCCTTGGTGACGAGGACGTCGATGCGGTGGCGGCGGATCAGCTCCCGCTCCCCGTCGAGTGTGAACGGCCCCCGGTCGAGGAGGGTCTCCATCCGCGCCGGGTGCGGAGGTTCGGGGGCGTCCACCGACCGCATCAGGAACCACAGGTCGTCCAGTCCGGCGAAGGCGGCGAGCCCCATGCGTCCCGTCGTGAGGAACACGCGCCGCCCCAGTGCGGGCAGCGCCCCGGCCGCCTCGGCCAGGGAACCGACCGGGTGCCAGTCGTCACCGTCGCCCGGCACCCATCCGGGCCGCCGCAGCGTGAGCAGGGGAACATGGGTGGCAGCGGCTGCGGTGGCCGCGTGGAAACTGATCGTCCCGGCGAAAGGATGGGTGGCGTCGATGAGCACATCCACCCGGTGCGTACGCAGCCATGCCGCAAGGCCGTCGGCTCCGCCGAAACCTCCGACACGGACCTCTCCCGGGGGAAGCCTCGGGCTGGCCACCCGGCCGGCGAGGGAGCTGGTCACCCTGGTTCCGGCGGGAAGCTCCGCAGTCAGCAGCTCGGCGAGACGGCGGGCCTCCGTCGTCCCGCCCAGTATCAGAACGTGCATCGGATCCATCCATGAGTGAAGCGAAAGGCGGGCGCAGCGCCCAACTCAAACACACCGGTCTGCGCCCCGGCTGGACGACCGGTGCCTGCGCCACCGCGGCCACCACGGCCGCGTACACGGCGCTGCTGAGCGGCGGCTTCCCCGACCCGGTCACCATCACCCTTCCCCGGGGCCAGACCCCGGCCTTCGCCCTGGCGGTGGAGGAACTGGCCGAGGGGCTGGCGATGGCCGGGGTGGTGAAGGACGCGGGCGACGATCCCGACGTCACGCACGGCGCTCTGGTACGGGCCACCGTACGGGCGCTGCCGCCGGGCTCGGGTGTGGTGTTCCGGGCCGGACCGGGGGTGGGTACGGTCACGCTGCCCGGCCTGCCGCTCGACGTCGGCGAGCCCGCGATCAACCCGGTGCCGCGGCAGATGATCCGCGAGCACATCGCTCGGGTCGCGGCGGCACACCGCGGTTCCGGGGACGTCGAAGTGACCGTCTCCGTGGACCACGGCGAGGAGATCGCCCGCTCCACGTGGAATCCTCGGCTCGGCATCCTGGGCGGGCTCTCGATCCTCGGCACGACCGGCATCGTGGTGCCCTACTCCTGCTCGGCGTGGATCGACTCGATCCGCCGCGGTGTGGACGTGGCCCGCGCGGCCGGACACACCCATGTGGCGGGCTGCACCGGCTCCACCTCCGAGAAGACCGTGGTGGCCGAGTACGGGCTGCCGGAGATCGCCTTGCTCGACATGGGGGACTTCGCGGGCGCGGTGCTCAAGTACGTCCGCCGCCACCCGGTGGAACGGCTCACCGTCTGCGGGGGTTTCGCCAAACTGTCGAAGCTCGCCGCCGGCCATCTCGACCTGCACTCCGGACGCTCCCAGGTCGACAAGACCTTCCTCGCCGGACTGGCCCGGCGAGGCGGCGCGGACGAAGCCCTCGCCGCCGAGGTGGCGGCCGCCAACACCGGCCTGGCGGCACTCCAGTCGTGCCAGGCGCGCGGTGTTCCGCTCGGTGACCTGGTGGCCGTCACGGCACGGGACGAGGCACTGTCGGTCCTGCGGGGCGCGCCGGTCGCCGTCGACGTCATCTGCATCGACCGGGCCGGCACGGTCGTCGGGCGCAGCAGCGTGCGCTGAGGACCAAGGACTGTCACGGCCGATGTGACGTCGCGGTCAGCAGCCGGTGCGACGTCGCTGTCAGCAGACGTGCCGCTCGCGTCCGGGCGAGTAGAGGTGGCTGTCACGGAACTGCTCGGCGCCCAGCGTTCGGCCCACCATGATGACGGCGGTACGGATCACACCCGCCGCCTTCACCTGCTCCGCGATGCCGTCGAGAGGGCCGCGCAGGATGACCTCGTCAGGACGGGAGGCCAGCGCCACGACGGCGGCCGGGCAGTCGGCCCCGTAGTGGGGCAGCAGTTCCTCGACGACGCGGTCCACGTACTTGGCGGCGAGATGCAGGACGATCAGGGCCCCGCTGCGCCCCAGCGTCGCCAGGTCCTCGCCCTCGGGCATCGCGGTGGCCCGGTTGGCCACGCGGGTGAGGATGACGGTCTGGCCGACCGTGGGCACGGTCAGCTCCCGCTTGAGTGCCGCCGCGGCGGCCGCGAACGCGGGCACTCCCGGCACCACTTCATAGGGCACGTCCGCCTCGTCGAGGCGCCGCATCTGCTCGTTGACCGCGCTGAACACCGACGGGTCGCCCGAGTGCAGCCGCGCCACGTCGTGACCCGCCCGGTGCGCGCCGACCAGCTCGGCGGTGATCTGGTCGATGTCGAGCTGCGCGGTGTCCACCAGACGCGCATCCGCGGGGCACTCGGCGAGCAGCTCGCGGGGCACCAGGCTGCCCGCGTACAGGCACACTCCGCAGGCGGCGAGCGTACGCGCACCACGCACCGTGATCAGGTCGGCCGCGCCCGGACCTGCGCCGATGAAGTACACGGTCATCTGTTGTCTCCTGAAGGTTCCGCGGGGGCTACGGCTGAGGGTTCGACGAGGGCTTCGGCCGAGCTTGCCGCGAGGGCTTCGGCCGGGCTTTCCCCGGTGGGGCCGGTGGGGCTTTCCCCGGTGGGGCTGGTAGGGCCGGTGGCGCTGGTCGAGGGTTTGCGTACGGACCACTGAGTGACCGGCATCGCCTGGCGCCAGCCGGTGAAACCACCGACCGGGACGGCGTGCGCGACTGCGAGGCGGACCAGGTCACCGCCGTGCCGGCGGTATCGCTCGGCGAGCAGCGCCTCGGACTCCAGGGTGACCGTGTTGGCGACCAGCCGCCCGCCGGCCGGCAGCGCGTCCCAGCAGGCGTCCAGCAGCCCGGACACCGTGAGCCCGCCGCCGATGAACACGGCGTCGGGCGTGGGCAGTCCGGTCAGACAGCCGGGTGCCCGGCCGGTGACCACGCGCAGGCCGGGCACACCGAGGCGTTCGGCGTTGTCCGTGATCCGCTGCGCCCGTACGGGGTCGCGCTCCACGGTGACCGCCCGGCAGGAGGGATGGGTCCGCATCCACTCGATCGCCACGGACCCCGAACCGCCGCCGATGTCCCACAGGAGCTCGCCGGGGGCGGGCGCGAGCACGCCGAGGGTGGCGGCCCGGACGTGGCGCTTGGTGAGCTGGCCGTCGTGCGCGTACGCCTGGTCGGGCAGGCCGGGGACGGCGCCGAGGCGCAGGACGCCGGGAGCGCTCAGGCATTCGATCGCGATGACGTTCAGAGGGTCGCCCGGGGGGCGCGTCCAGGCGTCCGCCGTACCCTCGGCGCACGCTTCGTTCTCACCGCCGAGCTGTTCCAGCACCCGCAACCGGCTCGGCCCGAAGCCGTGTTCCCGCAGAAGAGCCGCGACCACGCCGGGAGTGGTGGCGTCCGCGCTGAGGACCAACAGCCGACGGCCGTCGTGCAGGGCAGCGGCCAGCCGGGCCGCAGGGCGGCCGACCAGGGTGACGACCTCGGTGTCCTCCAGAGGCCAGCCGACGCGGGCGCAGGCGTAGGAGACGGACGACGGGTGCGGCAGAATCCGCAGCCCCGCGGACCCCAGCACTTCGGTGAGGGCACGCCCGATGCCGTAGAACATCGGGTCGCCGCTGGCCAGAACGGCGATGCTGCTTCCCGCGTGTGCGGCCAACAGGCCGGGAACCGCGGGCCGGAGCGGCGAGGGCCACGGCACGCGGCGCCCTGCGCACTCCGGTGGGAGCAGACCCAGTTGGCGCTCGCCGCCGATCAGGACCTGCGCACCGACGAGCTCCGAGCGTGCCGCTTCGGGGAGTCCCGCCCATCCGTCGGCTCCGATCCCCACCACGCTCACTGCAGGTGGAGCGGGGTGCACGGCGGGTTCGGGGCTCACGGACAGTACCTCGGGTCTTGGGGGGGCTGACGCACCCGAACTCTACTGTCCGGGCTGCGCCGGACAGCGGTCAGGTGGTCTCCGCCGTACCCTAGTTGCACATCACTTGCAATTAATCATGTAGTGCAGGAGGGCGATATGGAGTCTCCAGTGGTGCTCGGCATCGAGTCCTCGTGCGACGAGACCGGCGCGGGTCTCGTGCGCGAGGGGCGTCTGCTCGGGCATGCGGTGGCGTCGAGCATGGACGAGCACGCGCGGTTCGGCGGAGTGGTCCCCGAGATCGCGGCGCGGGCGCACCTGCACTCCTTCACGCCTGTCGTGCGGGAGGCCCTCGACCGGGCGGGGCTGCGGATGGCGGACATCGGTGCCGTGGCGGTCACCACCGGCCCCGGGCTGTCGGGGGCGCTCCAGGTGGGTCTGGCCGGGGCGAAGACCCTGGCGTTCTCGCTGGGGGTGCCGCTGTACGGCGTGCACCACCTGGCCGGGCACGTCGCCGCCGACACCCTGGAGCACGGGCCGCTGCCCGATCCCTGCATGGTGCTGATCGTCTCGGGCGGACACACCTCGCTGCTGCTCGTACGGGATCTGGCGAGGGACCCGATCGTGCACCTGGGCGACACCGTCGACGACGCGGCCGGCGAGTGCTTCGACAAGGTGGCCCGGGTGTTCGGGCTGCCGTATCCGGGCGGGCCGGCCATCGACCGCGCTGCCCAGGAGGGCGATCCGCGCGCCGTGGCGTTCCCGCGGCCGCTGTCCGGGCCGCGGGACTCTCGCTACGACTTCTCCTTCTCCGGGCTGAAGACCTCCGCCGCACGCTGGGCCGAGCGACACCGGCTGGAGGGCAGGGCACTGCCGCTCGCGGACGGCGCCGCCTCGCTCCAGGAGGCCGTGGCCGACGTGCTGACGCGCAAGGCGGTGGCCGCCTGCCGTGAGCACGCTGTCGGCACACTGGTCGTGGTGGGCGGAGTGGCCGCCAACTCCCGCGTGCGGGCCCTCGCCGGGGAACGCTGCCGGGCCGCCGGGATCACCCTGCGGGTCCCGCCGCTGAAGCTGTGCACCGACAACGGGGCGATGATCGCGGCCGTCGGTGACCTGCTGGTCCGGGCGGGAGCCGAGCCCGCCCCGCTGAATCTGTCCATCGATCCGTCCGCGCCACTGGAGTACGCCTCTCTGCACCCCGTCGCCGAAGCGACCAGGGCCGCGTGATAACCCGGCTCGTCCGCCCGGCTCCCGGCATGCTCGTTCAGGAGTTCGCCGACGGAGTACGCCGGGTCTACGCCGAGGCGTTCTCCATGCCGCCCTGGAACGAGGGCGAGGCGCAGGCCGCCCAGTACGTGGAGCGCCTCGCCCACGATGTCGCCCGGCCGGGGTTCACCGCGGCCCTCGCCGTCGAGGGTGACCATGTGCTGGGGTTCGCCACGGGGTGGACAACGGGCGCGGCGTTCCCGTCCGTACGCTGCTACCCGCAGGTCTCGGCCGCCCTCGGCGCCGACCTCACGGCCGCGTGGCTGTGCGGTGGCCGTGAGGTCGACGAACTCGCTGTCGCCGGCGCGGCGCAGGGCCGGGGGATCGGTGCCGCCCTCCTGGATGCCGTGACCGCGGACGCACCGGACGGCAGGTGCTGGCTGCTGACCTCCGTACGCGCGGAACCGACTCTGTCCTTCTACCGGCGCCTCGGCTGGACACAGGCCACCCACCCCGCTCCCGGCGGCGCCGGCCACGCGGCGTTCCTCGGCCCCCGGCACCCGGCCCGCACGACCGCATCCCTCGCCCTCTGAATCTCCCGGAACACCGAAACCTTCGCCGAGCCGGGCACGGGTGGGCCGTGCGGCCGGGGACACCGGCTCGTAGCGGGCCCGAAGGGGTGCCCCGGCCGGCAACCTGCGCGAGAGGCCCTGGGCCCTACCTGTCCGTCGGGGCCGGGGTAACCGAGGGGGCCTTCAGCGTGTCCTGCATGACGTGCGCGCCCTGCTCGACCATCTCGCTGATGGAGCCCGCGAGTTCGTCCGGCGTCACGTCGGTCGTCCAGACGAAGCGGCTGCGCCCTTCGGTGGCGTCGAAGACCTGCATCGAGGCGTGATGGCGCTTCGGCGCCAGGGAGCCGCCCACCACCGCGTAGGCCACCCGGCGGGCGTCCTCGTCGATGTCCACGATCAGCTCGTGCACGACGACTCCGTTCGCGAAGGTCACGATCCTGGTGTCCGCCTCCATGCGGGTGTCCGTGACGAAGCCAGGCACCAGGCGCCGGTGCACGGCCCCGACCTCGCGCAGGGCGTCCCAGACGTTCTCCGGGGAGTTGTCGATCAGGAATTCCTTGTGGATGTGAGCCATCCGGTCTTCTCCTGTCGGGTGATCGGTCAGGCGCCGGCGGCGAGGCAGAACGGGTGTCCCTCGGGATCGGTGAGGACGATCCACTCGTCCTTGCCCGGCTGGAACTCGGGCCTCGACGCTCCGAGGGCGACGATCCGGCCGGCCGCCTCCTCCAGGTCGGTGACCGTGAAATCGAGGTGGGCGTGGTTGTTCTCGTCGGGCCAGCCGGGGGCCCGGTGGCCCTCGACGCGTACGAAGGCCAGGCCGGGGTGGTCCCCGCCGACGAGGGACGCGTAGTCCTCGCCGCTTTCGGCGATCTCTTGGCCCGTGACCTTGCTGTAGAACTCGGCGAGCCGGGCCGGGTCGCCGCAGTCGATGACGACGGTGCTGATCCTGGCGGGAGCGGGCATGACGGGACTCCTTGATGGCAGTACGGGGTGAGGTGCGACGCCGCTCAGCCTGCTCGCCACACCCCTGCCCGGTCTTGAAGATCCTTGCGCGGGGCGGCTGTCAGACCTCCGGCGTAGCGTTCAGGAGTGCTCACCTCCACCGTCGTCGCCAGCCGGCCGGGCTTCTGCATCACCGCGGTCGACTGCCGGGACGACCACACCCGCTGGTCACCGGCGGAGGTTCGTGAGGACTACCGCTTGGTGCTCGTGCGCCGCGGCCGGTTCCGCAGGCAGACAGCCGGCACCCCCGCCGAGGTCGACCTGACGATGGCCTATCTCGGCGTCCCGGGCGAGGAGGAGCGTTTCGCGCACCCGGCCGGCGGGGGCGACGAGTGCACGTCGATCAGCCTGACGCCCGCGCTGTGGAGAGTCGTTGCGGGTGAGGACGCCCGCCCGGTTCGGCAGAGCGTGTACGTGGGCACCCGCCTCGACCTGGCCCACCGCCGCGTCCTCGCGTCCGCCCGCACCGGAGACGTGGACCACGCGGTGACCGAGGAGCTCCTCGGCCTGCTCTCCGCCACCGTCGGCCAGGCCGTCGACGGAACCGTTCCGGCCGGCGTCCGTCACGGCCGGGACGAGGCGGCGCTCGTCGCCGCGGCCCGGCACGCGATCGGCGAGTCCCACCCCGCCTCCGAGGGGCTGCTGCCGCTCGCGGAGCTCCTCGGCGTCTCGCCCTACCGCCTGAGCCGCTCCTTCACCCGTGAGCTGGGAGTCTCACTGACCCGCTACCGCAACCGGGTCCGTATCGGCCGTGCCCTCGACCGGCTGGACGCGGGCGAGGAAAGCCTCGCCGCCCTCGCCGCCGACCTGGGCTTCTCCGACCAGGCCCATCTCTGCCGGACCATGCGCGAGTACCTCGGCCACACACCGACGGCACTGCGCCGGCTTCTCACCCCACGGCAGTCTTGAGGAGACATCGCCCGGGCAGCTGGCCTGCCGAGGGCCTCCGCGCCCGGGCGAACAGTCAACCTCCCGGCCGAACGGTCAACATCCCGGCCGTACAAGCCAACATCCCTGCCGAACGGTCAGCAGAGGGAGAACCGGGGCACCGAGAGAGCGCCCCGAGCCTCATTCACCGCACGGGGAAGCCGAAGGAGTACCCCTGCTGCCTCAGCCAGGGCAGTACCTCGCGCAGAGCGGCCAGGGTCTGGGAGCGGTCTCCTCCCGCGTCGTGGAAGAGGACGGTCGGCCCGTTGGAGATCTCGCTCTTGACCGTGGCGACCATGGTGTCCACGCCGGGATGCTCGAAGTCCTTGGTGTCGACGTTCCAGCCCAGCGGCCGCATTCCCCGGGACGCGGCGAGGTGGCGGCTGTACGGGGTGAAAGCGCCGCCCGGGGCCCGGTAGTACTGCGGCCGGACGCCTCCGGACGCCTTGGTGATCATGCGTTCGGCGTCGAGGATCTGCTGGGACTGGTAGGCCTCGGACTTGGTGTCCATGGCGGTGTCGTGCGAGACGGTGTGGTTGCACAGCCGGTGCCCGTCCGCCACGACCGCCTTGACCAGGTTCGGGTACGCCTCGGCCTGAGTGCCCACCATGCAGAACGTGGCCTTCACGCCACTGTCCTTCAGGAGTTGCAGCACCTGCGGCGTCCAGACCGGGTCCGGTCCGTCGTCGATGGTGATGTTGACGCCCTTGGCGCCCCGGTCCGAGGCGTGCGCGATGTCCGCCGCCACCTTGGCCACCCGGTCCTTGGACTTGGCGTCCGGCGCAGAGATGGACGTCTGGGGCCCTCCTGCGACGGTGCCGGCCTGCGCGGTCCACAACGAGGTGGCAGCGGCCATCGCCGTCACCCCGAGCGCCGCCGCGAGAAGCTTGGTGTGCCATCCCCTTCCCTTGTGCTTCGCCATGTCCGCCCGCCCCTTTGTCGTTTCCGCCGATGCCCTGCTCTGCCCTGCCCTCATCAAGACATACGAACGCTCCTACGGGATCCCTCTGTTACCGATCGCAGACAGATCCGCAGGCGACCGGCGACATTCGCGGGAGCCCTGCTACGAATGACGCGCAGTCACCACCGGGGCAGTACACGGACGATGGCTGCGGCGCCGAACCACCGGGAACGCGTCGGGATGCGACGGCATACGGCGGCATGCGACGCACGAGATTATTGACCGATCGTTCTGCTTGGGGTTACAGTCTTCACTGTGGCCAGGACCAAGGAATTCGATCCGGAAGCCGCGCTGCAGGCGGCCCTTGAGCTGTTCTGGCGGCGCGGCTACGAAGCAACATCGATGGCCGACCTCGTCGAGCACCTCGGCATCGGCCGCGCCAGCATCTACGCCACCTTCGGCAACAAGCACGAGCTGTACCTGAAGGCCGTGGACCGGTACTCCGAGGGGCGCGATCCGCTCCTCCTCGCCGAGCTGTCCCAGCCGGGACCCACCCTGCCCGCCGTCCGCGCGGTGGTGCGACGCTTCGCCTCGGAGGCCGCCTCACCCGAGGACCGGCTGAACGGCTGCCTCATCACCAACACCGCGGCCGAGCTGGCCCCGCACGACCCCGCGGCCGCGCGTCGGGTCGAGATCAGCTGGGACCACCTCGAAACCCCGCTGCACTCCGCACTCGTACGGGCCCGGGCCCAGGGCGAGCTGCCCGAGGACCGCGACCCTCGCGCACTGGCCCGCATGCTGCTCGTCCTGCTGCAGGGCGTACGGATCGTCGGCAAGGCGTCCAGTGATCCCGCACGGGTGCGGGACGCGGTCGAGCAGGCGCTGACCCTGCTCGACTGAATCACCCGCACCGGACGCCGCCGGAGCCGCCGCACTCCTGCCTGCACTCCATCCCGCACCCCACCCGCACGCCCACATAATGGACCGATCGTTCAAGATGCGATGGAGGGTCATGACCGTCGAGGGAGCCACCACCCCCGTCGTCGACGTGCGGCACCGGTACGCCTTCGCCGTGCTCGGCAGCATCCAGATCACCCTGATCTTCACGCTCTCCGCGATCGCTGTGCCGCTGCCTCGCATCGGGCGGGAGTTCGGCTTACAACGGCCCGACTTGATTCTGCTCAGCGCCGCATACGGACTGACCTTCGCCGGACTGCTGCTCCTGGGCGGCAGGCTGGCCGACCGTTACGGCGGACGGCGCACCCTCACCGCGGGTCTTGCCCTCTTCGCCGCCGCCTCCGCCGTCGCCCCGTTCTCTCCTGGCATCGGAACCCTGATAGCGGCCCGCTTCGCGCAGGGCGCCGGCGCGGCCGTCGTCGCGCCCGCCGCCATGGCGGTGCTGCGCGCCACCTTTCTCTCCCCCGCCGCGTACCGCAGGGCGATAGCCACCTGGGGCGGGCTCTCCGTGCTCGGCGCGACGGCCGGCAATCTGCTCTCCGGCGTCATCCTGTCGCTGCTTTCGTGGCGTTGGACCTTCGCGCCGCCGCTCGCGGTCGCGGTCGCAGCCCTCTTCCTCACCTCCCGGTCGCTGCCGCCCACCGCTCCGGACCGGGGCAGGGCGCTCGACCTGACGGGGGCCCTGCTCGCCACCGCCGGGATCGTCCTCACCAGTTACGGGCTCGTCGTCACCGACACCCGTCCCTGGTCGTCGGCGGGAGTGTTCGTGCCACTGCTCGGCGGCACCGCGCTGCTCGTCGCGTTCCTGTGCGCCGAGCGTCGCGTCCGCGACCCGCTGCTGCCGATCGCCTTCCTGCTCGACCAGCGGCGAGCTCTCGCCCTGGCGGCCATCGCGTTGAGCGCCTGCGGGACCGCGATGACCTTCGTGGTCCTCTCGCTCCACCTCCAGCAGGCCCGCGACTGGTCACCGCTGCAGACATCGGCCGCCTTCGTGCCGTTCGCCGTCGCGCTGATCGCCTCGGGCCGGGCGGCAGGACCACTGATCATTCGGTACGGGGCCAAAGCCGTCACGACCGCCGGGCTCGGCACCGGCGCGGCCGGGCTCGCTCTCCTCGCCCTCACCGGACTCGATGCGCACATCCCGTACGTGTACGGGCTGCTGCCGGGCCTCGTGCTGCTGCCCGCCGGTGCCGCGGCCTCCTTCGGGGGAGCCGCCGTACTCACCGCCGAAGGCGTACCGCAGCAGCGGACCGGGCTCGCGGGCAGTGTGCTGAACAGCGCGATGGAGCTCGGCCCGACCGTCCTGTTCGCCGTGCTGCTCACGCTCGGCAGCGACGCCCGGTCCCTCGGCGCGACGGGAATCGCCCTTGCCACCCTCGCCCTCCTGAACCATCGCAGCACCAAGTAACAGTCCATTCAAAGGAGTTGTCGACATGCAGCGCTTCGCTGGAAAGACCGTGCTCGTCACGGGCGCGGGATCCGGTCTCGGCCGCGCCATCGCGCTCGCCTTCGCCGCCGAGGGCGCGTCCGTGGTCGCCGCGGGTCGCACCGCGGCCTCACTGGACGAGACGGTCGGCCTCATCGAGGCGGCCGGCGGCACGGCTGCCGCCATCACCGCCGACGTCACCGACTCCGGCCTTCTCCGCGACCTCGTACACGCCACCGTCACCCGGTTCGGCGGCCTCGACATCGCGGTCAACAACGCCGGGATACTCCGCGGCACCGTGCCCGTCGCCGAGGTGAGCGAGGAGGACTGGGACGCGGTGCTGCGGACCAATGTCACCGGTGTCTGGCTGGCCATGAAGCATCAGATCGCACACATGAAGGAGAACGGCGGCGGGGTCATCGTCAACATCTCCTCCAACCTGGGCGCACACCTGCGCATCCCGAACGCCGCCGCGTACATCACCTCGAAGGCGGCGGTCTCCGCGCTGACCCGAGCCGCCGCTCTCGACCACATCCACCAGGGCATCCGCATCAACGCGGTCAGCCCGGGCGCCTCCGCCGCTCCCATGTCGCTACGGCCCGGCGAGACCGAGGCCGACCGTACCGAGCGGGTGAAGTCGGAGAACCCGCTCGGCCGGGTCGCGGAGGCCGGGGAAGTGGCGGCCGCCGTGCTCCACCTCGCCTCGCCCATGGCCGGCGCGATGGTCGGCACCGACCTGGTGATCGACAGCGGCGCATCGGCCTGATGGTGCCCGCTCAGGGGCGACATCCCCGGACGGGGCTCCCCCTCGACGCCGACGGCGATGACTGGTCAGCAGGCAACGCCGACGCCAGTGGCGGTGACGGTGGCGGTGGCGGGTCAGCGGGTGATGTCGACGGAGGCGGCGTGGGGCAGGAACAGCGTGTCCCCGTCCTCGGCCGTCGCCAGGGCCGAGATGTACCAGGTTCCCCGGTCCAGCTCGGCGGCCTCCTTCTTCGTCACCGTCAGCCGGTAGGTGCACCGGGAGGTCTCGTCCGAAAGGCTCCGGCAGGTGGCGTCGTCCACCTCTCGGAGCTCCGCCTCCGTGGGGTCGAGCTTCGAACTCGCGGGCCAAGCGATGACCTTCAGGCCTCGGATGCCCGAGTCGTCACTGACCTTCGCGGTGAAGGTGAACGTGCCCGCGACGGTGTCGGTCGGGGCGGTGTAGCGGACCGAGCCGTCCTTCAGGACGGGCTTCCGGTCGACCGTGTCGGCCATGGCGAAGCTGCCGACGGCCACGGAGCCGATGGCGACGGCACCGATGAGGGACGGGACGAGAGCGCGCTTGGACATGGGAGATCCCCCTGGATCGTGGATGAGGAGCGGGCTCGGTGCCCGCGGGCCGTGGTCGGACGCGATGCAGCACAACGCGTGGAACAACCGCTGGTGGAGAGGGTGAGGGGCCTACTGCGGATTCCTAGGCGGATCCGTCGGCGGGCCGCTTTCCCGACGTGATCGAGACTAGGGGCCGGAGCGTGGCGCGGGCCTCGGGCGCCGGGATGACTGCCCCGTCCAACCAGAGGTAGAGGACCGCCCCCGGAGTCGTCCTCGGCCCTCGTCTGCACCTCAGGTAAGAGACCGGAATCCGCCTTCAGCCGGAGCCGGTCCGTCGGAGTGCGGCCCTAGCCTTTACCTGTCATGAAACGAACCGACGACCGGCTGATCCCGGTACTGCTGATCTGCGTCCAGGCCCTGGTGTGGCCGGGGGGTGCGCTGCTGCGCGGGGACCTTCCGTCCTCGTCCGACCTCCTCGTGGCGGCCCTGGTCGCCGGACCGGTGACGGCCGCGCTCGCCCTGCGCCGCGAGCGTCCGGTGGCCACGCTCGTCCTGACCGCTGCCGCCTGCGCGCTGGGTGCCGGTCCGCTGCCCGCCGGGGCGATGGCGGTGCTCGGGACCGCGGGCGTCGCGCTGGCCCTGTTCACGGTGGCGGTCGAGCGCGACACCTTCACCGCCGTGCTGTGCGTAGTGGCGCTCGCCATCTGGCAGTTGTTCCAGGGACTGAGCCTGCACGGACTGCGCGAAGGCGACGGACTCGACCTGGTCCTCACCGCCCTGTTGTACGCGGCCGCCTGCGGTGGCGGCCTGCTGGTACGCCGGAACCGCCGTGCGCGGCGGGCGGCCGAGCAGCGGCTGAAGCGGGCCGAGGCCGAACGGCACCGGCTCCCCGCAGCCGAACGGCAGCGCATGGAAAGGGAGTTGCACGATGTCAGCGCCCACCACCTGACGGCCGTGGTGGTCACGGTGGGCGCGGCGGTCGGACTGCGCGACCGCCGTCCCGAACTCGCCGCCGAGGCAGCCCGGTTCGCGGTGGAGACCGGCCACGAGGTCACCCGGGCGCTCGGCTCGGTACGGGCACCCGCACCGTCGCGTACGCAGCAGCCCTCGCCGCGGGAGCGGCTGCTGGACCTGGTCGCGGGGGTCCGCCGGCTGGGGCAGCAGGTGGACTGCGAGATCGACGCTCTGCCGGACGGCAGCATCGCGGACGCGGCGTACGGCATCGTGCGCGAGGCGCTGACCAACGTGGCACGGTACGCCCCCGGCGCACACACCACGGTGCTGTGCCTGTACGGCGACGCCCGTACGGATGTCGTGGTCACCAGCGGGGCACCCCTGCCCGGCACGGTGGCGCACGGCGCGGGCCTCGGCGGGGGACGCGGCCAGGGCCTCCTGCGGTCCCGGGCGCGGGAGGCGGGCGGCACCCTGACCACCGGACCGACCGCGGAGGGCGGCTGGGAGGTGCGCGCGGCGCTGCCCGGACGGGCCACCGCCACCGCCGACCCGTCCGTGCCGCGAAGCTACCGGGCGGCGCAGGTGACGGCTGCCGTCGGCCTGATCGTGCAACCCCTGCTGCCGGCGCTCGTCATCAGGGCCGAGACCGCGTCGGCCGGTGCGCAGGTGTCCGCCGGTGTGTTCTTCGCGTTGCTGGCCGCGGCCCAGGCGGTCACGCTCCTGTGGCTGCGCCGGGCGCCGCGTACCGCCCAGGGTGTCCTGTGCGCTCTGGCCCTGCTCTGGCCGGTGGCGACGGCCACGGGTGACTACTCAGGACCGGTCGTCCTCCCTCCGGCGTTGAGCCTGCTCGCCACCTGCGTGGCGCTCGCGGGGGCGGCGGCCGGCACCCCCGGCGGCCGCCTCCGCCCTCTCCTGCCGGTCGTGGCCGTGACCGTGCACGTGGTGGCCGCGACCGCCGTCGTCCTGCAACGGGGCACGGTGCTTCCCCTCTGGGCGGTCGCCGCACTGTCCGCGGCCGGGGTGACGTCGGCCGTCTGCGCGGCCCGGTGGGCCGGAACCCTGCGCGGGCGGCGGGACCGGGCCGCCCGCCGCGCGCGGGAGGAACGGCTGGCGGGCTGGACCGGAGAGGCCGTCCGGGACGCGTGGGGCGAGCGCCGCCGGATCGCCGCCGGTCTTGAGACCACCGTCCTGGCGCGCACCGCCGACATGGTGGTGGAGGCGCAGGCGGGCCGGCTCGAGGCGACGGCGGAACGCGCCCGTGAGGCCCTGGCCGCGATGCGCGCCCTGCTCGACACGGCCCGCGAGGACGAGTCCGGACAGCAACTGCGGCCGCAGCCCACGCTCCAGGCTCTCGATCTGCTCGCCCGCCAGTGCCGGGCCACCGGCCGCGAGGTGGAGATACGGCTGACCGACCGCGTGCCGGAACGCCTGCCCACCGCTGTGGACCTGGCCGCCTACTACGCCGCCGAGACGGTACTGGCCGCAGGCGGCGAGGAGCCGGCCGTGATCGAAATCGACGCCCTCGACGGTACGTTGGTCCTCACCGCCACAGGGGTGTCGCGTGCCGCCCACTCCGCCGTGCAGGAACGGCTGGCTGCACGGGTCGCGGCCCTCGACGGCACCGTGACCACCCGGCCGGCAGGCACGGTCGGCCTCCGGCTGCCTTTCGCTCCGAGCCCGACGGTCCGGGCCGCCACGGACACACCACCGGCCGTCGCCGAGCAGGGCGACGGGGAGCAGAGGACGCCATGAGCATCAGCGTGCTGGTCGCCGACGACCAGGGCATCGTACGGGCGGGGTTCGCCGCCGTGATCGACGCCGAGGAGGACATGACGGTCGTCGGCGAGGCGGCCGACGGTGCCGAAGCGGTGCGGCTCGCCCAGGAACTCGTACCCGACGTGGTCGTCATGGACGTCCGGATGCCGGAGCTGGACGGGATCGCCGCCACCCGCATCATCACCGCCCACCCGGACGCGCCCCGTGTCCTGGTGCTGACCACCTTCGACCTCGACGCGTACGTCTTCGACGCCCTGCGCTCCGGGGCGTCCGGTTTCCTGCTGAAGGACGTGCACGCCGGCGAACTGCTGGACGGTATCCGGGTGGTGGCCGCCGGTGAGAGCGTGCTCTCACCGTCCGCGACCCGCCGGCTCATCGGCCACTACGCCTCCGCGGCGGACATCGGGCCCGGTGCCGGAAGTGCCGTGACCGAGCTGGACAGCCTGACCGGCCGCGAACGCGACGTTCTGGCCCTGGTCGCGTCCGGACTCACCAACGCGGAGATCGCCGACCGGCTCGGTATCACCGTCGGCACGGTGAAATCCCATGTGAACGCGCTGCTGCGCAAGCTCGGGCTGCGGGACCGGGTACAGGCGACGATTCTCGCGTACGACCTCGGCCTCGCCCGCCCGAACCCGCCCGGCCACCACCGATAGCCAGCCACTGCGGATCACTTCCGGGTCACCTCCGGAGGTGACCCGGACGACCGAGGAGTCCACCGCCATGCCCGCTTCTTCCGACCGGCCCCCCGCCCGTCGCCCGCGCCTCGCCGCCGGCGACGTCATCGCCCTCGTCTACCTCGTGGTCTGCGCCGCCCTGCTCGTCTGGGCGTTCGTGGTGTCCGCCGGTGACGAATCCGGCGAATCCATGGCGGGAGTGATACCGCTGCTCGCGACGGCCCCGGCCAGTCTGGTCCTGCTGATGCTGCCGGGGGGTTCCGTGGTGATCGTCGCCGCTGTCGCCCTCGGCGCCCTGGCCAACGCCGCGGTCATCCGGTGGTGCGGCCGCGCACTGCGGCGCGGCACCAAGCAGGACCCTGCGCCCTGAAGCCGGGATGCCCGTTCGGCATCCCGGCCCATGCGTCAGACGCGGGAGCCGGCCTTGCGACGGCGTACGGCGAACATCGCGCCCGCGCCGATCGCCACGGCCGCGCCGCCCGCGAGGGCGAACTGCGGCGTCGCGGAGGACGAGCCCGTGGCGGCGAGGCTGCCGTTCACGGGACCGGCCGACGAACCGCTCTGCGGCGTGAGGTCCGAGGTGTCCGGCCCGGTCGTGCCGGGCTTGGTGTGGCCGGGCTTCGTGTGGCCCGGCTTGCTTCCCGCAGTGGCGATCACGAAACCGGGCCCCTGGTTGTTGGCGGTCGTGCCACAGGTGCCGTCGACGTTCCAGTAGCTGCCGGAGACGAGGGGGACGCCGTTGCCCGCGGGGGCCGACGCGTCGATCGTGAAGCGCATCTTGACGTCGACGTGAGCGCCGGCCTTCAGCGGGCTGATCTTCTCCATGTAGTGCTCGACGTCGACGTTCTTCCACTTCGAGGCGGCGGGGGACCACCGCTGCAGGTGCACGAGGTGGTCGAGGGGTTTGTGTCCGCTCCGGGAGGTCGCGCGGATGTAGACGGACGGAAACAACCGATCCATCGCCTTGTCGGTGCCGTTGGTCACCCGGAACGTGAAGTCGACCCTCTTGCCGGCGACGACCGTCGACGGCAGACCTCTGATGACCGCGGTGAGCTCGGTCTCTGAGACGCAGGTGTCGAAGTAGTCGCCTCCGTGGAGCTCCTTCGCCTCGGCCAGCGCCTCGTCGGCGGCGGTCTTGGCGGCGAGCGCCTCCTTGGTGACCGCCCGTGCCAGGGACAGGTCCCGGGCCGCGCCGACCCGCTCGTCGTCACGCGCGTCGTCGGCCTCCACCGCCTTGGCATCAGCGGCGGTCTTGGCCTCGCCGGCGGCGACGGCTGCGGCTTCCGCCTTGGCGAGCGTGGTCGCCGCGGCGGTCCTCTCCGCATCCGTTGCCGTCGCCGGGAGACCGTCGACCGCCGCCTTGGCGTCGGCGGCCGCCCGGTCGGCCTCGGTCTTCGCGGTGCCGGCGTCGGTCGCCGCGGTCTCGGCGGCCTTCGCCGCCAAGGCCAGAGGAGTGGTGTCGGACATGACCACCTTCAGAGACGCGAGGGTGGCGGCCTCGGCCGCTACGGCGTCGTCGTACGCCGTCTTCGCCGCGGCGGCGGCCTTTTCCAACTCCGCGACGGAGGGCTTGTGCTGGGTCTGCTCCGCCGGTTCGCCGTCGGCGAACGCGGGGGTGACCGACAGCAGGAGAGCAGGCGTGGTCACTGCGGCGGCAACAGCTGTGGCAAGAATCCGGCGAATCTTCACAAGAGCCCTCCGGGGTCCGAAAGCGAGAAGAAGAGTCACTGCGGAATGGGACACGCAGATGCGACTTGAGGCGATCGTATGGCCGGGACGGCAGTTGGCCCTCACACCTTCTTCACCGGCTCCGGCCGGCACCGGAACACCGGGCCGGACACACGAGACGAAAGGGCGCAGTTGCTTTCCCTGCCGAAGCTTTCACTGTGAGGAAAGCCACATGCCGCCGCTGTGAGCGTCTCGTTCCACGACGCTCACAGCGGCGGGGGGTCACCGGCGGCCGTTGAGGCGGGCGCGCAGCAGGTTGGGGTCGGTGTCCGTGGTGTAGGCGGCGCTGAGGACGTACACGTTGTCGTGGCGCAGGGCGACGGAGGTGGGGCCCTGGAGACCGTCGGTGGCGTCGAGAAGGGTGGTGCTGGTGCCGTCGGGCCGGATGCGCACGACCTCGTTGGGGCCGTTGAGTGCGGCGAGCACCTGGTTGCCGTGACCGGTGAAGGCGAAGTCGTCGATGCCGACGAGGCCGGATGCCCGGGTCTGCGGTGTGCCTGCGCGGTTGCCGGGGAGGACGGGGATGCGCAGGAGAGTGCCCCGGTCGAGGTTGCTCACCCACAGCGCGCCGTTGTGCACCTTCGCGCCGTTGGCTCCGAGGAAGCCGGTCGAGGCGAGTTCGGGCGCGGTGGACCAGGCGGTGGGGGTGCCGCCGGCGGTGGGGACGGTCCACACGGTGCCGAGGACCGAGTCGGTGATGTAGAGCCGCTTGGCGCGCTCGTCCAGGGCGAGTCCGTTGGGCAGGCCGTCCGCGGGGAGTGCGGCGATGCGCTGCGGGTCCTGCCCGGGGCGGATCCGCCACAGGCCCGTCAGGTCGGATGTGCCGGTGGCGTACAGCACGTACACGGTGCCGTCCGCGCTGCGGACGATGCCGGTGGTCAGCGCGAAACCGAGGACGGGCGTGTGGACTCCGTCGTCGGCGGGTGCGGGCAGCGTGGCCAGGATGCGGGTCGCGCCGCGGGGGGTGATGCGCGCGACCTGACGGGCCTTGGCGAAGGTGACGTACGCCGTTCCGTCGGGCAGCAGCGCGACGTTCTCCGGCATCTGGCCTGCGAACAGGTCGAAGTGACCGGCGATCCGGACATCGGTCAGCGGCCTGCCGCTCCCCGTCGCGTCGGCCGGTGCGGCCGCGGTGAGGGCTGCGGCGGCCACGAGGACGGCCGACAGGGTGGTCATGAGGGTTCGCTTGGACATGGTTCCTTCTCCGGTTTCGGGCATGCGGCAGCCACGGTGCGGTGCGGTGCCTGGGTCATGGGGGCGCGTCCCGGGGGCGGTTGTGCTGCCGGCCGGTGGGCGCGGGAGTGGGGCGAGCGGTGCGCGGCGGCCGCGCTTCGGCAGTCGGGGGGGGGGCCCGGGTCAGCCGGTGGTGCGGGGGTGCGCCTCGCGCCGGGGCCGGGCCGCTTCCTGCGGTGCGACGGCGTGGGCGAGCAGGGTCAGCGCGGTCGCGGAGGGCGAGCCGGGGGTGGCCGTGGCCACCACAAGGACCGGACCGTCGCCCTGTGGACTCTGCAGCGTCTGCTGGGTGACGGTCAGCGTGCCGACCAGCGGGTGGCGCATCTGGTAGTCGGCGGTGTCGCAGGCCAGGATCCGGTGGTCCGCCCACATCGTGGCGAACTCCCGGCTTTGCATGGTCAGTTCACCGATCAGCCCGGCCAGCTGCGGATCGTCCGGGTACCGGCCGGCCGTCAGGCGCAGGCTGCCCACCACGGCCCCGGCCTTGGCGGTCCAGTCGGTGTAGAGGTCGCGGGTGTGTGCGTCGAGGAACACCAGCCTGGCCATGTTGGGCCGTTGGCCCGGGTCGTCGGGACCGCCCGGATCGAGATGGCCCGCGAACAGTGCGTGTCCTTGGCGGTTCCAGGCCAGGACGTCGCTGCGGCGGCCCAGCACGATGGCGGGTGTGCCGTCGATGGCGGCCAGCAGGGCCCGGGTGGCCTCGGAGATCCGCTCGGGCCTCGGCCGGCCGGCGGGTCTGCCTCCTCTCGGTGCGCGGGCCAGGGCGTGCAGGTGGGCTCGTTCCGGCTCGTCCAGCCGCAGCGCACCGGCGAGGGCGTCGAGCACCTGGGGGGAGGCGTTGTGCGACTGCCCCTGTTCCAGGCGGGTGTAGTAGGGGGCGCTGATCCCGGCGAGCATCGCGAGCTCCTCCCGCCGCAGCCCCGGCACCCGGCGCCGCTCACCGTACGTCTTCAGCCCGACTTCCTCGGGCCGCAGTTGGCCCCTGCGCGCCTGGAGGAAGTCGGCGAGTTGCCCGTGCTTCTTCATGTGACCGAGTATGCGCACCTTCGGCGTTCGCTACCTCACCCTGCTGGGGTACGGATCCGTGGGGTGCGTCGCGGCACCCGGAGGGCCGTACCCCGCGCGTTCAGGCGCGCCCGTCCAGCCACGGCCTGCGGCCCGGACCGGTCGGGTGGGTTCCCGTCACCCCCATGACGACCGAGTAGAGGCTGGTCTCCGCGGTGATGAAGAGACGGTTGCGCTTCACCCCGCCCCAGGAGATGTTCGCCACCGCCTCCGGGACGTCGAGCCGGCCGATCAGGGTGCCGTCGGGGTCGTAGCAGTGAACTCCGTCGTTCATGGCGGCGGCCCAGAGCCGTCCGCCGTCGTCGAAGCGGAGGTTGTCGAAGCGGGCCGCCTCGCGCGCCCCGGCGGCCGCGAAGACCTCACCGTCCGACAGGGTGCCGTCTTCCCGTACGTCGAAGACACGGATGAAGCCCGCCCGGGTGTCGGAGACGTACAGCTGCTGCTCGTCGGCGGAGAAGACGAGCCCGTTCGGTGCGCCGAAACCGTCGGCGACCAGGCGCACTTCGCCGGTGGACGGGTCGATGCGGTACACGTTGTTGGAGCCGATCTCGCTCTCGGCGCGGTAGCCCTCGTAGTCGCTGGTGATGCCGAAGTCCGGGTCGGAGAACCAGATCGAGCCGTCGGACTTCACCGTCGCGTCGTTGGGACTGTTCAGCCGCTTGCCCTGCCAGTGGGCGGCCAGCACCGTCAGCGTGCCGTCGTGCTCGGTCCGGGTCACGCGCCGGTTGCCCTGCTCGCAGCTGATGAGCCGGGCCTCGCGGTCGAGCGTGTTGCCGTTGGGGTGGCCCGCGGAGCGCCGGAAGACGCTGACCGCGCCGGTCTCCTCGTCCCAGCGCAGCAGCCGGTCGTTCGGGATGTCGCTCCAGACCAGCTGCCGCCAGGCGGGCACGTAGACCGGCCCCTCGGCCCAACGGCAGCCGGTGTACAGGACTTCGAGGCCGTCGTCGCCGTTCATGCACCGCCCGGTACGGAACCGGTCGTCGAGGACCTCGTACAGCTCAGTCCGCTCGGTGCTCATGGATATCCATCCCTTCCGACAGGAGCCGAATACCTTTCGGCTCCGATCGCAGATTGCCGGATGAGATATGGTCACTTCAAGTACCTGCCGAATGGAGAGTCGTGGATCACATCGACCGGGCACTGCTGGAGCAGCTCCAGCAGGACGCGACACAGTCCTATGCGGCACTGGGGCAGGCGGTGGGTCTTTCCACCGGTGCGGCACACGAACGGGTCCGCAAGCTGCGGGAGCGCGGCGCGATCCGCCGGACCGCGACCGAGGTCGACCCGGCGGCGCTGGGATTCGGCGTACTGGCCTATGTGACCGTGGACTCGACCCGCTGGATGGGCGACACGGCGGAGGAGTTCGCGGCGCTCCCCGAGATCGTCGAAGCCCACATCATCGCCGGCAACGCCTCGGTGCTGGTGAAGGTCAGGACCGCCACCACCGAGCAACTGCAGGACGTACTGCGCCGGATCCACGCGATCGACGGCGTCAACGGGACCCGGGCCACTGTCGTGCTGGAGTCGCTGTTCGAGCGTCCCGTCTCGCCGTACGGTGCCGGGCCGGCGCAGCAGCCCGCAGGCCCCGCGCCCGGCTGATCACCCCGCCCCTGACGGACAGTCGGGAACGAGGCTGCGACAACCCGGCTTCGCGTGGCGACGCGACTACGAGCGGCGCCTGTTGCGCCACAGCCACCCGGTGCCCACCAGCGTCAGGATCAACACCAGGACGACGAGCGCCCAGCGCGCCACCGGTCCCGCCGCGCTGCCGTGGTGGGGAACGGGGGAGAAGTACCAGGCGATGTGCGCGACGACCGGGACGATGACACTCAGGGTCAGGCCGGTCCACTTCTGGGCCACCGTCCAGTGGCGCGCCCGGCACACGATCACGACGGCGGCGACCCTGGCCGCGAAGCTGATCCAGGTGAGGGCGATCCCCCCGAGGTACGGCAGCACGTCGCCCAGCACCAGAAGCACCAGCGGCAGCCAGGCCGGGGAGCGGCGGCGGCCGGGCTTGCGGGCCGGCCCGTCCGCGGTCCCGCCGAGCTCCTGGAGTGCCGTCGCGGCGATGACGCGCGGGTCGCCGACCTCCCGCAGGATCTCGTGCACGCTGCCGGGCCGTTCGGCGAGTGCGACCTCTATGTGTTCGCCGAGGTCGGCGATGAGCTCCTGACGGGCCGCGGCCGGCAGCGTCGACGTCTCGCGTTCGACTGCCGCCAGATACTCGCGCGTCAGCGTTTCATCGGTCTTCAAGGTGGTGCCCTTCCCTATGCGCACCGGGCTCCTGGCCCGGCATGACGAGGTCGTCGACGGCGTGCCGGAATCCCGGCCAGACTGCGGCGAACCGGGCGAGCGCGGCATGACCGGCCTCCGAGAGCGCGTAGTAGCGCCGCGGCGGCCCGGACGTCGACTCCTGCCAGGTGGTGACGACGAGCTCCTCCCGCCGCAGCCGTGACAGCAGGGGATAGACCGTGCCCTGGCCGGTCGCCAGAGCGCCCGTCGCCTCCAGTTCGCGCAGCAGCTGGACCCCGTACTTCGGCTCGTCACGCATCAGCGCGAGCACGCAGTACTCCAACACCCCTTTGAGCAGCTGGCTTTCGATCCTGCCCGTGGCCGGGCCGTCCGCCTGACCACTTGCCTTACCGGGTTCCATGCAAAGCAAGGTAGCAGACGGAAGTGGTGCGCTCACCGGTCCTTCACATCCCTCCCCCACCGGTGAGACTTCGGCAACCTCCGCGCAATGAAATGCGCCGGAAACACCTGGGTCCCAGTTACGAAACGCGCACCGGTCACGCTCTCAGACGCCCGCACCGCACGCGCCCCGAGGAGGACTCCCCCGTGACCCCCGTGACCGTGGCCGCGGCCGGCATCGACACAGGTGACACCGCCTGGCTGCTCGCCGCCACCGCACTCGTTCTGCTGATGACACCCGGGCTCGCACTCTTCTACGGCGGCATGGTCCGTACGAAGAACGTACTCAACATGCTGATGATGAGCTTCGTCTCGATCGCTCTCGTCACCGTCGTCTGGCTGCTCGCCGGGTACTCGCTGGCCTTCGGGGACGATGCGTACGGCGGGCTCGTCGGGGACCTGCGGCACGTCGGCATGGCCGGAATCGGGCCCGACACCGTGACCGGCAGCGTGCCGACCCTGCTGTTCACCACGTTCCAGCTGACCTTCGCGATCGTCACCGCGGCACTGATCAGCGGTGCGATCGCGGACCGTACGAAGTTCGCCGCGTGGCTGGTCTTCGTGCCGGTGTGGACGCTGCTCGTCTACGCCCCCGTCGCCCACTGGGTATGGGGTCCGGGAGGCTGGATCAAGGACTCGCTGGGCGCGCTCGACTTCGCCGGCGGGCTGGTCGTGGAGATCGCGTCCGGGGCGTCCGGGCTGGCGCTCGCGCTCGTCGTGGGGCCGCGCATCGGGTTCAGGAAGGACGCGATGCGCCCGCACAACCTGCCCATGGTGATGCTCGGTGCCGGGCTGCTCTGGTTCGGCTGGCTCGGCTTCAACGGCGGTTCCGCGCTCGGCGCCAACGGGCTGGCGGCCGCCTCGGTCCTCAACACCCTGGTCGCCGGGTGCACCGGGCTGCTCGGCTGGCTCTTCGTCGAGCAGAAGCGCGACGGCCACCCCACCACGTTCGGCGCCGCCTCGGGCGCGGTCGCAGGACTGGTCGCGATCACCCCGGCCTGCGGCACCGTCGGCATCCTGGGCGGCGCCGCGGTCGGACTGACGGCGGGCGTCGTCTGCTCGTACGCGGTCGCCTGGAAGTTCCGCTTCGGTTACGACGACTCGCTGGACGTCGTCGGCGTGCACTTCGTCGGCGGCATCGTCGGCACTCTGCTCATCGGCCTGTTCGCGACGGCCACGATGACCGGCGGTGCGGAAGGGCTGCTGTACGGAGGCGGGTTCGGCCAGCTCTCCCGGCAGGCCGTCGCCGTACTGGCCGTGGCGGCCTACACCTTCCTCATGACGTACGGGATCGGCAAGGCCGTCGACCGGTTCATGGGCCTTCGTGCCTCCGCGGACGAGGAGCTCACCGGCCTGGACCAGACGCTGCACGCGGAGAGCGCCTACGATCACGGCGCCCTGGGTCATGGCGCTCCGCAAGCCGTGCCCACCCGGCCGACGCCGCTCTCCAAGGACAGGAACTCCGCCCCATGAAGCTCATCACCGCCGTCGTCAGACCGCACCGCCTCGACGAGGTGAAGACCGCGCTGCGGGAACTCGGCGTGCAGGGGCTCACCGTCACCGAGGCCAGCGGCTACGGGCGCCAGCACGGCCACACCGAGGTGTACCGGGGCGCCGAGTACCGGGTCGACCTGGTCCCCAAGGTCCGGATCGAGGTCGTCGTCGCCGACCCGGACGCGGACGCGGTCATCGACGCGATCGTCCGCGCAGCCCGCACCGACCGGATCGGCGACGGCAAGGTGTGGATGCAGCCGGTCGAAACGGTGGTGCGGGTCCGCACGGGCGAGCGGGGCCCGGACGCGCTGTAGTCGGTGTCGTCGGCCGCAGTGACGCAGTAGCCGCAGTAGGCCTGGTCAGCGCAGGATCTTCAGCGGCACCGCCTGCGCCATCGCCTCGGCGCCCGCGTCGTTCGGGTGGAGATGGTCGCCGCTGTCGTAACGGGCCTGGAGACGCTGCGGGTCGGACGGGTCGCGCAGGGCCTTGTCGAAGTCGATGACACCGTCGTACTCGCCGCTGGTACGCAGCCAGTGGTTGAAGGTGGTGCGCGCGGTCTCGTTCGCCGGGGAGCAGAAGCCGAGCGTGTCGTCCTTGAACGGCAGGATCGTGCCGCCGTACGCCTTCAGCCCGCGCTCATGGGCCCGGGCGATCAGCTGGCGGTGTGCGTCGACCAGGTCCGCCGCCGACACCCGTACGGCGATACGAGCAGGGCCCGGGCTGCCCGGATGCTCCAGGGCGGGCGCCCGCCCCGGCTCATGGACCGCTGTGGATCAGGGAGGCCCACAGATCGGGCTGGTCGGGGTGACGACTGCGCAGTTCGAGCATCGTCCGGCGCAGAGCACCGGACGCGTCGTCGGCAGCGCCGGAGAGCTCGCCGTAGAACATGCGGGACGCCACCGCGCCGAAGTCGTCGTTCAACGGCCACAGACTTGCGATGACGTGCCGAAAACCGGCCAGTTGGAAGGCAGATGCGAGGTTGAGCGATTCGTCGACGTGCTCCAGGTTCCGGTACCCGGTGGAACATGCCGACAGGTAGGCAAGCTGAGTGTCGGCCAGGGCCAGGCGGCTGATCTCAGGGATGGTCAGCACGCCATCGCTCAGGCAAAGCCCGCCGTTCGAGGGCGCGCTGTAGTCGGCCAGCGCGTGGCAGGCGAAATGCGCCCAGGTAGCGGTCGACAATCCCGCGGCGACCTGTCCGACGGTGGCGTCCTCGTCGAGCAGCGCCGGCTGGTCGGGGTGGCGGCGGTGCAGGTCGAGCGCTTCGGCAAGGGTGCCCGGCAGGCTCGGCAGGCCCGGCGTGTTCGGCAGGGCCACGGTCAGCTGCCGCCGCGCTGCCGCCGAGGGACGGTCGCGGGCATGCGCGAGAATCCGCAGCGTCGGAGTGTAGGAGGAGACGAACGCGTCCAGGGCGCCCGGGCGTCCGGGGTGCCCGGCGGCATGGAGGGGGAACAGGCCGAGCAGCCCGATCGGAAGCCACCAGACGCGATGCGGGGTGTCGCCCGGGGGAAGGGCATCCCTCACGGGCCGTACGACCGTGTCCCACAACCATGCGAGCCGGTCCGCCATCGCGTGGTCGCGTCTCCCCGTGTGCGCGGAGTCGACCATCGACTCGGCCCGGGCCTCGACGTCGTCGGAGGACAGCTCGGGCAGCGGTACGTGCCGGATGTCCCCCTCGGATCCGACCAGGACGGCGTCGGCCCGTTCCCGGCCGCAGTTGACGAGGACGACCGTCCCGCCCGCGGCGGCCCGCCGCAGCTCCTCCACCTGGGGTGGCATCAGAAAACGGGTGAAGCCGGGATGTTCCCGGATGCGCGCGACCAGGTCCTCGTACCGGTCCCAGAGAACGGACCGGGAGGCCGGTGAACTCGCCAGCTCCTTGCGAACCTGTCGGAACGGGCGTGCCAGGGCGGGAAGTTCACGATCCAGACCGGCGAGGTCGTCGTGCGCGTCGAGTACGGTCGCCAACTGCATGCCGCGGCCGAGTTCGGACTGCTGGACGGCTCGGAGCGGATCCAGGAGAGCGCAGTGCGCGGCAAACGCCTGGCTGACCAGACCACGCTGTTCGCCGAACCGGCGTTCCCGGTCGCTCCAGTCCGTTCCGCGCAACGGTACGGCGGGCATCAGCCCGACCGCGCCGTCCAGCACCCGCGCAGCCAGGCCGTACTGCCCGCACGCGTTGGCGAGGGTGCCGAGGTTGCGGCCGGCCAGGGCCCGGTCGCTCGGGGAGGCACCCCGCGCCGACTTGAGCCTGGCCTCCCACGCCTCCAGCGTCCGTAGGTCCGGTCTCAGGGCATCGGCGCCGGGGGCGAGGTGCGCTCTGGCGATCTGGGCAACCACGGGAGCCACCTGCGGATGGCCGTCAGGCGTGCTGTCCAGGGCATTTCCCAGGTCCTTGATCGCACGTTCGAGCTCGCCACCCGCCCGATCGGTCAGGTAGCGGTCCAGCCGGGCGCCGCCGCGAATGGACAGCCGGATGGGCAGCGCCGGGCTGTCGCCCGGGGTCGCGGCGACAGCCCGGTCGGCCAGGTCCAGAGCCCGGTCCAGGTCGGCCCTCCGGCCGTCCTTCTCAAATCGCGCCTCGTAGGAAACCGCGAGGTTGGCCATCCGCCCGGCGTAGCGGGAATGGCCGGAGGTGGTTGCCTCAAGGACGGGGATCTGCAGCTCGATCGAACGGTCGAGGTCGGCCGGGTCACCGCCGAGCCGGAAACGGCGCTGGTAGAACAGCCCGGCACTCGCCATGGCGGCCAGGCGTTGGCCGGGATCCTGGGCCGGGGTCGCCATCGCCCTCTCCAGGAACTCGATCGCCCGCTTCAGATCTGCTGCGACCCCGCTGAGCTCGCTGCGGGCCCCATAGGCCAGGCCGAGGTTCGAGAGGATCATCATCCCCTCGGTGCCGTCGGCACCAGCCTGGTCGAGCGCCTGTTCATGGCAGTCGATCGCGTGGTCGAGATCTGCGGGCAAGCCGTGGCAGGTGGAGCGTCGGCGGTAGGCGGTGCCGAGTTCGGTGAGCCGCAGGGGGCGTTCACCGTACGGGGCGGCGGCCGCGGCAAGCTCGAGGTACGTGATGGCGTCGTCGATGTTGTGGGGACCGCCATGGTCGACGTAACGGTCAAGGTGTCCACGGGCGACTTGGGCCACCTCTTCGCAGGGCAGCGATATGCGCGAGCGGTAGTCATCGGCCCGCAGATGCGCCCACGACCATGTGCGCGGCCGGGGCGCGCTGATCGACCGTGGGATGCCGGCGCAGGTGTCGCAGCCTTCGCCCTCCGGCCGGACCGGGCCGCCGCAGTCCGGGCAGTACGCCAGGCCGAGCCGGTCCAGCATGTCCGGCGCCTGCGGGTTCCCGACGTATGCCGCGTGCGCGAAATGGAGGGCGGCCTGCTCCGGCTGGCCGAGGTGCCGCAGAGCCGTGCCGAGGGCGAACCGGCCGCTGCCGTGGTCGGGTTCGAAGTACACGCACAGCGCCAGTGGATACAGCGCACCGGCGACGTCGTCACTGTTCATTCTGCTGGCGCCGAGCATGAACTGGCAGGCGGCCGAGGTCGGGACGAGGTCGGCTGCTGCGGCCAGTACCTCCGCCGCGCGGGCGTACTGACCGCGCAGGAACATGTCCCTGCCCTGCTCGAACAGCTTCTCGGCACGAGCCAGGTCGGATCTCACCGACCACCTCCTGCGCGCTCCGCCCTGGCCACTACGCGGTTCAGGCAGATCAAGCAGGCCAGCCAGCCGCCCTGGCCGTCGCGGGGCGGGCACAGTGGCGGGCTGTCCAGGACACCGGACGCCAGGTGTCGCTCGGCCGTCCCGGCCTCGATCCGGCCGACGAACTCGCCCCGGTAGATCTTCTTCGCGCAGAAGTCACAGCTGTCGCCGACCGTCGGCTGCTGCACGTTGGCCGGCCAGCGCCCGAAGACGTACTCCCACGCGGCTGCGGCGAACTGAACGCATTCTTCCGGGTCGACTGCGCCCGAACCCTCCGGAACGGTGCGGCGCAGAGCGTGTTCTCGCGCCGCGACACGGTCGAAGGCGAAATGCTCGCTGCAGTCTTCACAGATCAGCCAGGGGGTGGCGCTGCCTGCGGCCTGGCGGACCAGTCCGTCGAATACGTTCCCCAGACTGCGTTCGGCCCCGCCGAAGGCACGCACCACGTCGGTCGCGATCCGGAACTGAGCGCGCCAGTACGCCTCCGACAACACTACTTTCGTGGTCGTCAGGCAATAGCTGCGGGCTCGTTCGGTACCTGCGTTGCAGGTGTCACACACTGCTTGCTCGGCCATCGGTATCCCTGCCTCTCTGACGTTCGGTCACGTGCTCCGCGGAACCCATGTTCCGGTGGCGTTGTCCCAGTGCAGCTCTGCTCCCTGCACGCCCTCGGCGCCGAGGTCCAGGTCGATGGCCGCCAGCCGCGCGGCGTCGTCGAAGTTCTCGGGGAGAACCAAGGTCGTCCGCTGTGAACCGGGCGTGAGCACATCCAGATCCCTGCGACCGTCCCCGTGATCCCACAGCAGGCGCAGCCGTCCGGCGGCGGCCACCGCCGACTCGCCCAGCCCTTCGCCCAGCTTGGTGGCGAAGGCTTCCACGAATGGCCCGAGGAACTTCACGGCAACGAATCCGGAGGCGAGTACGACGGCTGCGGACTGGCTGATCCGGAAGGCGTCATCGGGGCGTCGGCCCGTCCGGTAGGACTCGCCGGAACGCGCGGCGGCCAGACTCGGAAAGTGCTCGGTCTCGTCGCCACCCTCCAGCAGGACGGCACGCCACCGTTCCCCGAGCCCCTCGAACTGGGCGAGGCTGTAGCCGAGTGAGGTCAGGGCCACGTCCTCGATCTCCCGCTCGCCCAGCTCTTCGGCGAGACCTACGGCTCGACGGAACAGGTACCTGCCTTCGCTCGCCCTGCCGACCT
This sequence comes from Streptomyces sp. NPDC087901, assembly GCF_044742205.1. Classification (NCBI taxonomy): domain Bacteria; kingdom Bacillati; phylum Actinomycetota; class Actinomycetes; order Kitasatosporales; family Streptomycetaceae; genus Streptomyces; species Streptomyces sp. NPDC087901. The sequence continues at coordinate 439,444 of NZ_JBIUUC010000004.1, read as the reverse complement.
CCATCAGTGCCGCAGCCAAGTCGCACAGAGCCTGTGCCTCTCCCCTGCGGTCACCTGTCGCCGAAGCGCCGGCCAGGGCGGCTGCGGCCAAGTCTGCGGGTGGGAGGTCCACTGTCATCCTTGCTCTTCTCACTGATCGGGCCACGCCCGGTCCGTCACGGCGGACGTGGATGCTGGATGACGGAGAGGCCGGATCCGACGCGTGACAGCCACGAGGTGGGCAGGCGGTCAGGGAGCCGACATGCTCGGTCGTCATTCGGTCGTCATGGGGACAGGCGTCTTTCGCGATGCCGGACGCTGGAGCGCGCGTGAGTGTGCCGAGCCCGGCAGCACCGACCGTTCCGATTCATCGGCGCCGCAGCCCGTTCGCGCTCGGGGTCACGGCATCCGGGATGTTCAACGAAGGCGGGAAGCAGCCCGAATCGGCCGGGAGACGGGGGGCGACGGGTGTACGTCGGCACGGGCGAGCCGGGATCACACGACGGAGTCATGCACACCCCCTCAAAGGAACAACCCTGTCTCCTCAGTCGGATTGAACCAGAACACGACCTCGGTCCGCCAGGCGAACCGGAGAACTTCACACGTGCAGGATCCGACGGCGGAGAGGCCTTCGTGGAGCGGACGCAGCCCTGGTTCCGGACCTTCACACCCCGCCGGGGCGTGCCCTAACTCCTGTGCAGCAGACCCGCGTTCATGGCGACCACCACCGCGCGCGTGCGGTCGTTGACGTCGAGCTTGGCGAAGATCCGCAGCAGATGCGTCTTCACCGTGGCCTCGCCGATGAACAGCCGGCGGCCGATCTCCACGTTCGACAGCCCGTCCGCGACCGCCCCGAGCACCTCGGACTCGCGGGGGGTCAGAGTGACGGGCTCGGGCCGGCGCATCCTCGCCACCAGGCGCTGGGCCACCCGCGGGGCCAGGACCGTCTCGCCCCGCGACGCCGAGTGGATCGCTTCCACCAACTGCTCACGGGTGGCGTCCTTGAGCAGATAGCCGGTGGCGCCCGCCTCGACGCCCCGCTCGATGTCCGCGTCGGTCTCGTACGTCGTCAGGATCAGCACCCGGGTGGCGGCCTCGCCCGCGACGATCTCCAGGGTGGCGCCCACCCCGTCCAGGACCGGCATCCGCAGGTCCAGCAGCGCCACATCGGGCCGGAGCCGCTCGACGAGGCGGACCGCCTCGCGGCCGTCGCCCGCCTCGCCGACGATCTCGACGGTGGGTTCCGAGGACAGCAGCGCGACGAGTCCGGCGCGCATCACCGTGTGGTCGTCGGCCAGGATGATCCGGAGCGGTGGGGTGGCGGTGGTCGTGCCGGCTGTCATGTCACACCTGACCGTCGAAGGCGAGCGGGATGGTGGCGAGGATCCGGGTGCCGTCACCGAGCGAGCTGGTGACGGTGAGGCCGCCGCCGAACTCGGCGAGCCGTTTGCGCATGCCGTCCAGACCGAAGCCGTGGGAGTCCTCGACGACGAACCCGCGGCCGTCGTCGGTGATCTCCAGCTCGACGGTGTCGGGTCCGTGCGCCAGCACCACGCCGACCGTGGTCGCCACCGCGTGCTTACGGATGTTGGCCAGGGACTCCTGGGTGCAGCGCAGCAGGGCGATCCGGGTCGGCTGGTCGCACTCGATGTCGGACAGGTCCGCCGACACGTCGAGTCCGGTGTCCTCCATGAAGCGGTCCAGCGTGCGGCGGAGCGTCACGGCGACCGATCCGGGCGCCACGCCGCTGCTGGGGGCGGCGCCGACCAGGACCCGGGCCTCGGCGAGGTTCTCCCGGGCCGTCTGCTCGATGGACTGGAGCTGCTGGGCGCTGCGGTCGACGTCCACGTCCAGCTGGGACCTGGCCGCCTCGGCGAGCACGATGATGGAGGCGAAGCCCTGGGCGAGGGTGTCGTGGATCTCCCGGGCGAGGCGTTCGCGTTCCTCCGCCGCGCCCTGGCGCTGGTAGACCTCCGCCAGTTCGAGCTGGGTGCTCTTCAACTCGGCGCGCAGGGCGGCCCGTTCGTCGCGCTGCGCCAGCGCCCTGGGCGTCAGCAGCGCCATCACGACGGCCACCGCCCAGACACCGGCGGAGGAGATGGTGTTGGTGAGGAAAACGTCCCCCTGCCCGCCCTCGCGCACACTGCCGCCGATCGTGATCGCGAGGGCCCCGAGACCGCTGAGCAGGATCGCGCCCCGGGGGCTGTCCGCGAAGACGATGAACTGTGTGAGCGTCACGGCGTAGAAGACCCCGAAGCCGTCACCGAGATACGAGAGCAGCCCCAGCACGACGACGAGGACGGACAGGTAGCCGTATCCCCCCGGCACCCGAGCAGCGGGGCGCATGCCCACCCGTACGTAGCAGAGGGCGAGCACGGCCGTCAGCGCGAGGATCCCGAGTTTGCGGTCCGTCGGGGTGCCGCCCAGCATCGTGATCAGGGTGACCAGGGCGATCAGCCCCCAGGAGAAGACCTCCCACCCGTGGAGCACCCAGATCCAGACGGGATCGCCGCGCTGCGGCTGTTGAAGCATGCCCGTCAGCCTACGTGGGGGACGGACGGGGCAGCGGGGGCGGACGAAGGGGCTCCGGCGCCCCTGTGGCGCGACGGCCGCAGCGGACGCCAGGCACGCTCGCCGAGGAGGAGCAGGGCGGCGGGAAGGATCATCATCCGGATGACCACGGCGTCCAGCAGGACCGCCACCGCCAGGCAGAAGCCCATCTGCTTCATCTCGGTGAGGTGCAGGAAGACGAACGCCGCGAAGATCGTGACCATGACCAGGGCCGCGCTGGTCACCACCTTGGCGGAGCGTGCGATGCCGTCGAGTACCGCCTCACGGGCCGTCATCCCGTGCTCCATGGCCTCCTTGATCCGGCTGACGACGAACACCTGGTAGTCCATCGACAGGCCGAAGAGGAGCACGAAGAGGAAGAGCGGCACCCTGGACGCGATGGCACCGAGGGAGTCGAAGTCCAGCAGGCCCTCGGCCCAGGTGCCTTGGAAGACCAGGACGAGTGCGCCGAGCGCGGCGGCTGCGGAGAGCAGGTTCAGCACGACTCCGAGCAGGCCGACGATGACCGAGCGGAATGCCACTGCGGTCGTCAGGAAGGTGAGCAGCAGGAGGAATCCGATCACCAGCGGCAGTTTGCTCCGCTCGTGGTGCACGTAGTCCTGCCCGCGAGCCACGTCACCGCTGACCGCCACGTCTACGGACGTCAACTCAGCGACTGTCACGGGGATGTAGCGGTGGCGCAGGTGATCGAGCGATGCGATCGCCTCGTCGGAGGGTGCCGGGTGCGGCACCGCCAGTTCCAGCACGCTGGTCCGGCCGTCGGCGGACGTGCGCACCACGGGCTCGCCGGTGCGGGCGAAGAGCGGGTCCGCCTGGGCGGTCCTGCCGAGTTCGGTCAGCGCCTTCCTGACCCCGGGGGCCTGTTCCGGGGTGCTGCGGGTCACCACTTCGTGCTTGACCAGGAGTTCGGGGTAGGCGGCGGTCAGCCGGTCGTAGACCTGCATGGCCGGGATGGAGCGGGAGAAGGTGTCCTTGCCCGGGTCGATGAGCTTCAGGCCCAGCGCGGGCGCCGCCACGGCGAGCATGACCAGGACCGATACGCACAGGGTGATCGCGGGGTGGCGCTGCGCGGGGCGCATGAGCGCGCCGAAGATCCGGCCGTTCTCGGGCTTCGCCGCCTTCGTACGGGCCGGAGCTCCGCGCCTCGCCCGCCGGGCGGCCTTCTTCACGGCGCGGCGTTCGGCGCGATGGCCGAGCTTCACGAGCAGTGCGGGCAGCACGGTGAGCGAGCTGAGGACGGCCACGGCGACGACTAGGACGGTGCCGGTCGCCAGCGAGGAGAAGATGACGTCGGTGGCCAGGTAGAGGGTGGCGGTGCAGACGATCACGGCGAGGCCGGAGACCACGACGGCCCGGCCCGCGGTCGCCGCGGCGAGCTCCACGAGCGCCTCGGGGCTGAGCCGGCCCGCCGCGCGGGCCCGCTCCTCGCGTTCGCGCTTGAGGTAGAAGAGCGTGTAGTCGACGCCGACCGCGAGCCCCATGAGAAGGATCATGTTGGTCCCGACGCCGGGGTCGGGCATCAGGTGCGAGGCCAGCATGGCCAGGCCCATCGTCGCGGCGATGGAGGAGAGCGCCAGCAGCAGGGGCACGCCCGCCATGACGACCGAGCCGAACACGACCAGCAGGATGACGAGCGTCACCGGCAGGGAGAGACGCTCGGACAGCGCGAGGTCCTCGCCGCGCTGGTCGTTGACTCCCTTGCTGATGGCGGGTGAACCGGTCTCCTCCACGACGAGGTCCGGGTGGGCGGCGGCCACCTCGGCGGTCCGGTCGAGGAGCGGGACGACGTTCTTCCTGGCGTCCAGTTCGGCACCGTTCATGACCACGGTCACGCGCAGCGCCGTGCCGTCCTTCGAGCGGACGGGCGGCGCCACACGGTCCACCTCGGGCAGGGCGTCCATCCGGGCGGTGAGGTCGCGGGCCGCGGCGGTGGCCCGTTCCGTGTCCAGGGGGCCGGATCTGGCGCGGATCAGGACGTGTTCGGTGGGCCGGCGCTGGAGGCCGCCGTCGGTTGCCATCGACTCGGCGCGGCCCGCCTCGCCGACCCAGAAGTCCTCGGTGGTGGCGGGGTTGTTGCCGGCGGCGATGCCCGCGGCGAGGCAGAGCAGCACGAAGACGAACCAGCCGACGATCGCGCGCCACGGATGCCGGGCGCTCCAACGGGCCATACGTACGGGTCGCATTCTCATGCGTCCATGCTGGTTCGCGGGCCCCTTCGCCCGGCAGCCCCGCCCGGTGGAACCCCGGGTCCACCGGTCGGTGGACCCGGCCCCGGGGGCTTGCCCCCCCCGTACGGCCGCCGTCAGCCGGCGGGTACGGATCGGCGAGGGGTCAGAGACGCGCTTCCAGGCGCGCCTTCGCCTCGGGCCATTCGTCGGCGAGCAGTGAGAAGTAGACCGTGTCGCGCCAGGTCCCGTCGGGGCGGCGACGGTGGCGCCGCAGCACCCCTTCGCGCCGGGCGCCGAGCCGGGCGATGGCTTCCTGAGAGCGGACGTTGAGGTGGTCCGTCTTCAACTGCACGCGCCCCATGCCCAGTTCATCGAAGGCGTGGCCGATCAGGAGCAGCTTCGTCTCGGTGTTGACGGCCGAGCGCCAGTGGGCGCGGCCGTACCACGTCCATCCGATCTCCAGGCGTTCGTGGGCCGCGTCTACGTCCAGGTACGTGGTCCAGCCGACCGCCCGGCCGCTCGCGCGGTGGATGACGGCGAACGGGACGTAGACCCCGCGGCGCGCTGCTGCGAGCAGGTCCGTAAGCTTCGCGCCGAGCTCCTCCCGGGTCTGCGGGGTCGGTCCGCCCTGCCAGCGCCAGACCTCGTCGTCTCCGCCGCCGGCGGCGAAGAGGTCGTCGAGATGATCCTGGGACAGCGGCTCGACGCGGACGTGGCGGCCGGTCAGGGTCACGGGAAGCGGGGTCGTGGCAGGCATGCCGGAATGCTAACCCATTTCGAACTAGGCAGAACAGCCATATGCACTAGTACGAAACTCAGTGAGGGCTCTCCGCATCCTCCGTGCCCGTCCGCGCCTGGCGCAGGGCCGCCGCCGCGGCCCGGATCGCCGGCAGTTTCCCGTACAGCGCCTCTCCGGGACAGTTGGTCTGGTAGGCGTCGCGGTGGCCCGAGATCACGTGCAGCACGGCCGCCCGGCCCTTCGCGTACCTGCTCGCGTCATTCGTCGAGACCAGCCGCACCGTGCCGCGCGGGTCGGACCCGGGCCGCAGCTTCCAGGCGGCCACCTCGGCGAGAGCCTTGACGATGACCTGTGGCACCTCGGCCCCGCGCCCGTAGTTGCCCAGCACGGCTATGCCCACGCTGTCGGCGTTGAAGCCCGTGGTGTGCGCCCCTCGGACCTGCCGCGTGATGCCGCCGGCCCGGCCCTCGTAGATCGTCCCGCACCGGTCGACGAGGAAGTTGTATCCGATGTCGTCCCAGCCGTTTCCCTTGATGTGGGACTCCTCGACCGCCCGCAGCATGCGTGGCACGTCGGCGCAGTCGTAGGTGTTGGACTCCCCCGTGTGATGGATGAAGACCGCCCGCACGGCGCCCGTGTAGACCGCGTGCTCCCGCACCATGCTCTCGTCCGCGTGCCAGCCCGCCCTGGTGACGATGGTGGGCTGCGGCACCCCGCGCGCCCGCTGGTGCACCGGGGCTTCCGGCGGGGGCAGCACGAGGCGCACCGGGGCGTCCCGCAGCATCAGAAGGGTGAGCGGGAGGACCGCGGCAGCCGGCCAGAGTCGGTGACGGAGCCACATGGGACCACCCTGCGGCCTCTCCGCCCGGCGCGCAGATACGGTGGCCGATCGGGTGAAACCGCTGGTCCGGCCCGCGCGCCGCACAGGGCGGACAGCCGCTGCCCCAAGGGCCGGGACTCCTCTTCAGCAGCCCCCGCCGCGCCACAACCGGCACTCCTCCTCAGCGCCCCCGCCGTGCCTCAGCTTTGGCACTCCTCCTCAGCAGCCCCCGCCGCGCGGCAGCCGGTACGCCGAGTCCAGGCGGTACGTCCCGCCCTTCGGCACGGTCAGCCTCGTCCACTCACCGTCCTGCCGCAGGCAGCCCCCGGTGGCCCCGTCCACGCCGCGCACCCGCAGCCACGGTGAATGGGCGACGCGGATGGTCACCGATCCCGCCTCGGGCATCCGCACCACCAGCTCGGCATCGTTGCCGCCCGCGACCTCGGCGGGGGCCTCCACCAGCGGCCTCGCGTCCCGCACCCGGTAGATCGTCCAGCCCTCGTCCCGCCACACCCGCTTCAGCCAGGGCTGACCGGACCTGACCAGCGCCGCCTCGGCCTCGGCGGGGCCGTCGGGCTGTCCGTGGTGCAGCACCACGTAGCCCACGGCCCACCGGTCCAGCCAGGCCCGGTAGGCGGCGGGGGTCAGCGACCCGTCGTAGAAGAGCCGACCGCGTTCGACGTCGAGCTGGCGGTTCCAGCCACGCGCCATGTTCACGTGCGGGGCAAGTACCGTCGCCTCGCGGTGATTTCGGGCCGGGACGACCTCCACGCGGCCGAGCCCGGCGTCGAGCCGTCGGAGTTCACCGACCACACCCTCGGTACGGGACGCCCAGGGCGGCACCTCGGTGGACACCCGGAGATCGTCCACGGTCTTGTCGACCAGCCAGTTCGCGGACAGCACGAGCGCCACCGCCATCATGGCCGTCCGCGCCCACGCCTTCTCCCGGACGAGGGCGAGGATCACCATGACCAGTACGGGCACGGCGACGAGACCGAGCAGCCGTTCCACGTTCGTACCGATCGGGGACGCGACGAGGAAGGTGAGGAGCACGCCGGCGGCGTACACCATGGCGCCGTACCGCAGCAGCCGCCATTCCCGCCCCACTGGTGCCGCGACCGCGAGAACGGCACAGACGACGACCGGCATCCACAGCCTGTTGGCGGCCATGGGCTGTTCGCCCTGGAACGGGAAGAGCACCGTGGTGGCGCCCACGACGGCGAAGAACGGCACCATCAGCACCGCGCCCTTTCGCCACTGCCGGTCCAGGAGGTAGGCGGCCCCCGCCACCACCAGGAACAGCCCCGCGACCGGACTGGCCATCGTCGCCAGCGCCCCGGCCACCACGGCCGTCACCGAGCGGTGGACGTAGAGGCAGGCGACGAGACCGACGGCGACACCGAGCGCGAAGGTCGTACGCCCTGACGCGACGTTGCACCACAGGGCGAGCGCGGCGAGAACCGCGGGAAGGAGGGCATGCGGCACACCCCTGCGTACGAAGAGGAGGGCCATGAGCCAGGTGCCCGCGATCCCGGCGGCCACGGACACCGCCCGGACACCGAAGAAGGCCATCAAGTACGAGGAGAAGACGCTGTAGTTGGCCGTGTGCGTCCCTCCGTACCAGGAGAGGTTGTAGGCCGCGCCCGGGTGGCGGGCGGTGAACCCCGACCAGGCGAGCTGCGCGGCGAGGTCACCGCCGCCGGTGGCCAGAACGGCGGCCCACACGGCATAGAGCGGGATCACGACGGCCACGGCGACGACCGGCACACTGTGCCGCCGCCACCATGACTTCCCGGCTTCCGGCTTCCGGTCCCCCCGCTCCCCGTCCCGCTGGCGGGGGATGCGGCCCCGCTGGATGTCCCCTGCTGCTGTCCGCAACTCCCCGTTCGCATACACCCGGCAACCCTAGGTCAACACGCCCCGCAGGTGAGGGGCGATATTCTGAGGAGAGCGGAGACCGGCGACGGTCACCGCACGGCGGTGGGGCCCGCCGTACCCGAACCGCGGCCGGAGTGCCGTCAACGGTCCCTGCTTGCGTACGTGCGCAGCCGCGTCCGGCGGGTGCCCCGGCAGGTAGGAGACGTGTGCCCACGAAGTTCCGCAACCCGCAGACCGCAGTCGTCGCGGTGGTCGCGCTCGGCGGCGCGGTGGGCGCGTCCGCCCGCTACGGGGCCGCGCTCCTGTGGCCCACCGCGACGGGCACGTTCCCGTGGACGACCCTCGTGGTGAACGTCGTCGGCTGCGCTGTGATCGGCGTGTTCATGGTGGTGATCACCGAGGCGTGGTCGGTCCACCGTCTGGTGCGGCCGTTCTTCGGCACCGGGGTACTGGGCGGGTTCACCACCTTCTCCACGTACGCCGTGGACATCGAGCGTCTCGTCGACGGCGGCCGGGTCCGTACCGGTCTGGTCTATCTGGGTCTGACACTGCTCGCGGCACTCGCGGCGGTGGGGAGCGCGGTGTGGCTGACGCGCCGCGCACTGGCGTGGAGGCAGGCATGACGACACCGAGCACGGCACCGGGCCTGCGGCTGACCGTCCTGGTCGGCGAGTCCGACACCTGGCACCACCGCCCGGTCTGCACGGAGATCGTGCACCGGGCGCACGCGGCGGGTCTGGCGGGCGCCAGTGTGTTCCGGGGGGTCGAGGGCTTCGGCGCCTCCTCGATGATCCACACCCAGCGGCTGCTGTCGCTCAGCGAGGACCTGCCGGTCGCGGTCGTGATCGTGGACACGGAGGCGAGGATCCGCGCGTTCCTGCCGCTGATCGCCGAACTGACAGGCGACGGCCGGGTCACGCTGGACGCCTGCGAGATCGTCCTCCCGGGGCGGGATTCCGGGGAGCGCCCGTGAACTGGCTGCTGGTGATCGTCGGCGCGGCGGTCGGTGCCCCGCTGCGGTATCTCACCGACCGGGCGGTGCAGGCCAGGCACGACACCGTCTTCCCCTGGGGGACCTTCACGGTGAACGTCAGCGGCTGTCTGGTGCTGGGCCTGCTGACCGGCGCGACGGCGGCCGGCGCCGCGTCCTCGCACGTGCAGCTGCTGCTCGGGACGGGTCTCTGCGGGGCGCTGACCACGTACTCGACGTTCAGTTACGAGACGCTGCGGCTGGCCGGGGGCGGGGCACGGTTCTACGCGGCGGCCAATGCGGTGGCGAGCGTGGTCGCGGGTCTCGGCGCGGCGTTCGCCGGAGTCACGCTCGCCGAGGCGCTCTGGGCCTGACACCGCACGCGCCGAGGCCCGGCCTCCCTCTCGGGGAGACCGGGCCTCGGTGTGTGACGGTGCCGGCTCAGGCGTCCTGGCCGGGAGTCCCCAGTGCGGCCGAAGCCGCTTCCAGGGGGCTGAGCACCGCGGGTGCGGCGGGGGCCGGGACGGACCTGGTGGTGAAGCCGAGGCGCGAGAGCGCCCTGGTCACCTCACCGGCCGAGAAGTCGCGGCGGTCCTGCCGGGTGATGACCTCGCCCACCTGCTTGACGGGGTACACACGACGGCTGATGATCACCGATTCCCCGGTGACGGGTTCGGGCTTGATGCCCTTCATCGATTCCTCGACCTCGTGCTTGAACAGGTCGAACGGGAAGCGGGCGATGACGCAGCGCATAGTGCCTCAACGGGGTCGGGGAGCGGAAACCGGGCAGGGAACGCGGGTGGCAGCCTCTCAGGCGGCGCGGTCGCCGGAGGAACGGCGCGGTGCGCCGCCACTCCGCGACTGGGAGGAGGACGCCGCCGACGAGGACGCCGACGAGCGGCGCGCCTGGGACGGCCGGCTGCGCCGGCCGCGTGAGGAGGAGCCGCCCTTGGGACGCTCGGAGGGCGGCGAGGTGATGGTGACGGGGATGCCCGAGGGAGCCTGCGCACCGGTGATCCGGTTCAGCTCGGCCTCGCCGGAGCGGACCTCGGCGATCTGCGGGGTGATCCCGGCGTCGGACATCAGGCGGGTCATCTCACGGCGCTGGTTGGGCAGCACCAGCGTGACGACGCTGCCGGACTCACCGGCGCGGGCGGTGCGGCCGCCACGGTGCAGGTAGTCCTTGTGGTCGCTCGGCGGGTCGACGTTGACGACCAGGTCGAGGTTGTCGACGTGGATGCCGCGGGCCGCGACGTTCGTGGCGACCAGCACCGTGACGTGTCCGGTCTTGAACCGCGTCAGGGTCCGGGTGCGCTGCGGCTGGGACTTCCCGCCGTGCAGCGCCGCCGCCCGTACCCCGCTGCTGAGCAGGTGGTCGGTGAGCTTGTCCACGGCGTGCTTGGTGTCGAGGAACATGATCACCCGGCCGTCGCGGGCGGCGATCTCCGTCGTGGTGGCGTACTTGTCGGCGCCGCGGACGTAGAGCACGTGGTGCTCCATCGTCGTCACCGCACCGGCGGCCGGGTCGACCGAGTGGACGACCGGGTCGTGCAGGTAGCGGCGGACCAGCAGGTCGACGTTACGGTCCAGGGTGGCCGAGAACAGCATCCGCTGGCCCTCCGACTGCACCTGGTCGAGCAGCTCGGTGACCTGCGGCATGAAGCCCATGTCGGCCATCTGGTCGGCCTCGTCCAGGACGGTGATGGAGACCCGGTCCAGGATGCAGTCGCCGCGCTCGATCAGGTCCTTGAGCCGGCCGGGCGTGGCGACGACGACCTCGGAGCCGCCGCGCAGCGCGGCGGCCTGCCGGCCGATCGACATGCCGCCGACGACGGTGGCCAACCGCAGCTTGAGCGAGCGGGCGTACGGGGTGAGCGCGTCGGTGACCTGCTGGGCCAGTTCCCGGGTGGGGACGAGGACCAGGGCCAGCGGGCGTCGGGACTCGGCGCGCCGTCCCTCGATACGGGCCAGCAGGGCCAGACCGAAGGCGAGCGTCTTGCCCGAACCGGTGCGGCCGCGGCCGAGCACGTCACGGCCGGCGAGCGAGTTCGGCAGCGTGGCCGCCTGGATCGGGAAGGGCACGGTGACGCCCTCGGTCGCGAGCGCCGACAGCAGCGGCGCCGGCATGTCGAGGTCGGCGAAGGCCTCTACTGCGGGCAGTCCCGGGGTGATGGTCTTCGGCAGGGCGAACTCGCCCTGCTTGGCGGCGGGGCGGCGGCCGTAGCCACCACCGGAGCGCTGGGCCGGGGCGCCGAAGCGTCCCTGGCCGCCGCCCTGGCGGCTCGGGGCCTGCGAGCGGAAGCCGCCGCCACCCGAACGGGAGCCGCCGGAACCGGTGGCTCCACCGCCGCGGGTGGTACGGGAAAAACGGTCATTGGAGCGAGCTGTGCGATCGCGGTTCATACAGAACCTTTCCTCGATATGGCGCGTATCGAGGAATTCATTGCGGCGACGAGCGGCACAAGAATCGCAAGAACGGGCCGTTGGCATACGTGAACGAAGCCCGGCGGCCGGTCTTGAGCCGATACGGGCCCGGCAGAGCCGGGTCCGGCGCTTCGCAATGACGGACGAGCCGGCCCGGGACACGGGCCTGCGGGTCTCGTCACGGGGCTCCGGCGGACCGGTGGTCCGGGAGCCATGGCGGATCGTCCGCCGCACGGTGAAGAGCGTGGGTCCTGTGTGCTTCCCCGGCGGCTCGTGGCGGTGGAACCGGCACGGCGTGCACGGGGGCGGACCCGGGAAAAGCAACGAGCTGGGGCCCGCACCCAAGGTGCGGGCCCCAGCTGTGGATGCGCACTCAGCGCGTGAGCGCCGGTGTCATCAGATTCACGCGGGGGTGATGTTCTCCGCCTGCGGGCCCTTCTGGCCCTGCGTGACGTCGAAGTTCACCTTCTGGCCCTCCTGCAGCTCACGGAAGCCGCTGGCGGCGATGTTCGAGTAGTGGGCGAAGACGTCAGCGCCGCCACCATCCTGCTCGATGAAGCCGAAGCCCTTTTCCGCGTTGAACCACTTGACGGTGCCAGTAGCCATGTTTTATCTCCTTCTGGGGCAGAGCCCGGGGACTGGCACTGTGCCAATCCCGCGTCGCCGCGATGATTACCCCATCCGGATAATGAACCGGAAAATACAAAAGCGCACCCACCGGCCCATTTAGCCGAGGAGAGCACTTGGAGTCTTTGGGAACCACAACTGCAACTGAGATCTACAGTAGCACAATGAATGCGAGCGGGCGCGGCAAGTAATTTCACTCCGCCCGGCGCGTCATAAACCTTCACCGGACATTGCACAGAATTCTGTGCTTGCGGCTATAGATATTCGTCGCTCCGTGCTACGGCTCCTCGGGGCCGGCGTCCAGCCCTCCCCCCGGTCCGGGACCGGGGGGAGGGGCGTACCGGTCAGCCGCGCGTGAACCGCAGCGTGACCAGCTCGAAGGGCCGCAGCGCCAACTCCACACCGCCGTCGCGGAGTTCGGGCACCGCCACGTCGGCCAGCGGGCGCTCCAGCAAGTCGCACACCGTGACGCCGCCGGCCTCGAAGCCGGTCGCGAGCCGGAGCTTGGCGCGGCCACCCGTCGACTCGTAGAGGCGCACGACGACGTCGCCGCTCGCGTCGTCCGCCAGCTTGACCGCGCTCACGACGACCGCGTCGTTGTCGACGGCCGCCAGCGGGGCAACCGCCCGGTCGCCGGTGACCCGGCGCTCCGGCAGGTTGATACGGAAGCCCTCGCGGACCGCGTCGCCGATCGCCGCTCCGGGGACGAGCGCGTGCCGGAAGCGGTGCACGCCCTGGTCGGTCTCCGGGTCGGGGAAGCGGGGGGCGCGCAGCAGCGAGACCCGCACGGTGGTGGTCGTACCGGCGTCGGAGTCGCGGACCGTACGGGTCACGTCGTGGCCGTACGTCGAGTCGTTGACGAGTGCCACGCCCCAGCCCGGCTCCTCCAGGTGGACGAAGCGGTGGTTGCAGGCCTCGAACTTGGCCGCCTCCCAGCTGGTGTTGGTGTGGGTGGCCCGGTAGAAGTGCCCGAACTGCGTCTCGGAGGCGTACCGCTCGGCGTGGACGTCCAGGGGGAACGCCGCCTTGAGGAACTTCTCCGTCTCGTGCCAGTCGACCTCGGTGTCGATGTCGAGCCGCTTGGCGCCCGGCGTGAGGGTCAGCAGCTGGGTGACCTTCGAGTCGCCGAAGCCGCGCACGATCCGTACAGCGGCGGCGCCGCCGTCCTCGACGGGGGTGAGCTCGTCGAGGTCCGTCAGGTCGGTGACGGTGTTGCGGTAGAACTCGTCGACGTCCCACGCGTCCCACATGTTCGGGAAGTCGGGGTGGATCTGCAGCAGGTTCGCGGCCTGGCCCGGCGCCACCGTCTCGCGCTCGGCGCCGATGTCGTACGCCGAGACGACCAGTCCGCGGGCGTCGATCTCCACCCGGAGCAGACCGTTGTCCAGCACGTATCCGCCGCCCTCGCGCGGGGCGGGCGCCTGGCCGCTGCCGGCCCGGACGGCGGCCGCCGCGCCGGCGGCGACGCCGCCGCGCGCGTGCGGCGCGGAGTTGAAGACGAGGACCTCGCCCGTCGCGGAGTCACCGGCCAGGGCGCGCTGGGCGGCGTCGATGATGCCGTTCAGCTCCTCGGCGACAGCCGCGTACGTCTTCTCCGCCTCACGGTGCACCCAGGCGATCGACGACCCGGGCAGGATGTCGTGGAACTGGTGCAGCAGCACCGTCTTCCAGACCCGGTCCAACTGCTCGTACGGGTAGGCGGATCCGGTCCGCACCGTGGCGGTGGCGGCCCACAGCTCGGCCTCCCGCAGCAGGTGCTCGCTGCGGCGGTTGCCCTGCTTCGTCTTCGCCTGGCTGGTGAGGGTGGCGCGGTGCAGCTCCAGATAGAGCTCGCCGACCCACACCGGTGCGTTCGGGTATTCCGCCTCCGCCTTGGTGAAGAAGTCGGTGGGCGTCTCCCACGTGACCGTCGCCGAGCCCTCCAGGCTGCGCATCCGGGCGGCCTTGGCGATCATCTCGCGGGTGGTGCCGCCACCGCCGTCGCCCCAGCCGGTCGGGGCGAGGGAGTGCTGCGCGACTCCCTTGTCCTTGAAGTTCTTCGCCGCGTGGGCGATCTCGCTGCCCTTCATCGAGCAGTTGTAGGTGTCGACGGGCGGGAAGTGCGTGAAGATCCGGGTGCCGTCGATGCCCTCCCACTGGAAGGTGTGGTGCGGGAACTTGTTGGTCTGGCTCCACGAGATCTTCTGGGTGAGGAGCCACTTGGAGCCCGCGGCCTTGATGATCTGCGGCAGACCGGCCGCGAACCCGAAGGTGTCGGGCAGCCACGCCTCGTCGTTCTCGATGCCGAACTCGTCGAGGAAGAAGCGCTTGCCGTGCACGAACTGGCGGGCCATCGCCTCGGAACCCGGCATGTTCGTGTCGGACTCGACCCACATGCCGCCGGACGGCACGAACCGCCCGTCCGCCACGGCCTTCTTGACCTTGGCGTAGACCTCCGGGCGGTGCTCCTTGATCCAGGCGAACTGCTGGGCCTGCGACATCGCGAAGACGAAGTCCGGCTCGTCCTCCAGGAGCGCGGTCATGTTGGACGTCGTACGGGCGACCTTGCGGACCGTCTCGCGCAGCGGCCACAGCCAGGCGGAGTCGATGTGCGCGTGGCCGACGGCACTGATGCGGTGCGCGGACGGCTGGGCGGGCGTCGCGAGGACACCGGCGAGCTGCGCGCGGGCGGCGGCCGCGGTGCCGTTGACGTCCTGGAGGTCGACCGCGTCCAGGGCCCGGCCGATGGCGCGCAGGATGTCCCAGCGCCGGGCGCCGTCGACGGGCAGCTCCTGCATCAGTTCACCCAGCACCTCCAGGTCCTGGACGAGGTTCCAGACGTGCTCGTCGAAGACGGCGAGGTCCATCCGGGCGAGGGTGTACTGCGGTTCGCCGCCCGCGGTGTCCTTGTCGCCGAGGGTGGTCGGCAGGAAGGGGTGGTAGTCGAGGATGACCGGGTTGGAGGCCGCCTCGATGTGCAGCAGCACCTCCTCGCCACCGGCGGCGGGGGCCCCGACGCGCACCCACTGGTTGCGCGGGTTGAGGCCCTTCACCGGGGTGCCGTCCGGGCGGTAGACGAGGCCCTCGCACTGGAAGCCCGGCATGTTCTCGTCGAAGCCGAGGTCGAGGAGCGCCTCGACGGTCCGGCCCGCCCATGCCTCGGGGACCGTACCGGACACCCGGAACCAGCAGGTGCCCCACGGAGCGCCCCAGCGGTCGCCGACAGCGATCGGCTCGGTCGCACCGGCCAGCCCCTCGGCGACGGGGACGGGCTCACCCGGTGCGTTCCAGACGGCGACGTCCAGCGGAACGGATTCCGGGTATACGGCCGGCCGGATGCGCTCGTCGAGGACGCGCTTCAGACGGGCTTCGACCAGGCTGCGGTCGTCGTGCATGAGGGTGGCTCCGTTGCGAGGTGAGTGCGGATGGGGGGTGTGCGGTGCTTACCGGCGGTGCGTGGTGTCTGCCAACGGTGCGTGGGGCCTACCAGCGGTGCTTGGCCGAGGCCGCGCCTGATGTCGTGTAGAGCTCGCCAACGGCCCTGACCTGGAAACGAGCGGCTTTTTCACCCGGTTCCCGCTGGATGTCCGGAACGAAGAAGGCGGTGCCGCAGGTACCGCCGAGGAAGCGCCGGGTGCCGTCGGGGAGGACCCGGTGCAGCTCGTAGTGGCGCGGGGCGCCTGCCGCCCGCTGCCAGCGGAAGCGCAGAGCGGTGCCGTCCGGGCCGGACGACGAGCCGGTGATACGCAGACCGGCGGGCGCGGACGGGACCTCCGGCGCGTCACGGACGGCCAGAGCACCCAGCCGCCAGCGCACGGGGCCGGCCGCTGTGAGCCGTACTCCCAGCGCGTGGACGGTCCCGGAGAGGGAGTTCAGCCGGAGGGTGGCGGTGGCCCAGCCGGAGCCGCCCGCCCGCAGCTCGCCCGCCGGGACGTAGGTGTACGCGATCGGGTCACCCGGCCGGTCGGGCTCGTGCAGCGCGACGGCCAGTTCGACGGTCACCGGGCCTGATCCGGGGTCGGTCCTGTGCGTGAGCTCGACAACGGTGCGCCGGGAGAGCGGCAGCCGGGTCCCGTACAGCTCGACCGTGGCCGGGGCGTCGAAGTCACCGTCGACCAGAAGACTGCTGCCGCCGCGCCAGGCGTCGGCGAAGTCGAAGCCGACGGACGGGGTCCGGCCGTCGGTACGGACGACCCAGCGGCGGCCCGGCAGCCGGTCCTGCAGCCCGAGATGGTTCCACTCGGCGTCCGAGGTCGCCCGGCCGTTCTCGTACCAGCGCAGGCCATGGCCCGTGTTGAAGGTGGTGGCGAACGGCAGGCGGTCGACGGTGGAGCGGTCGGCGACCGCCGTGGCGGGGGCGCGCCAGCCGTCCGTGCGGTCCGGCCGGGCCGGGTCGAGCGACTGTCCGGTCCAGAACCGCTGGTCGGCGCCGTGGAACTGAGCGGGGGTCCGGCCCTCCGGAAGATGACTGCGGGTCCACTCCGGCCGGTAGAAACCGTACGAGACGGTGTGCGGCCCGTCGGCGGGGATGATCGCGTCCCAGTCGACGGCCTTGTTCCAGCCGGCCGATTCGACGTCGACGCCCGCCCACAGGTCGTAGCGGCTCCGGTCGACGGCCTCGGCGTTCGCACCGGAGGCGGTGAGCGTCCCCGGGGTCCAGCGAAAGTCCACGAACATCGAGTCCGCTTCCTCGAACAGCGCGGTGTTCTCGGCGTTCAGCGCCCCCTGCCAGCCGACCTCGCCGCGCACCGTCATCGCGTCGTACCAGGTGATGCGCAGACCCGCGGCGTCGCTGCGCGCCCGCAGATCGGCGACGAAGGCGAGCATCCCGGTGCCGAGCGCGGCGTCCCCGCCCTCGGTCTCCGCGTTGATGAACCAGCCGTCGAAGCCGTACGCGACAGCCACTTCCACGAGCTTCGCGGCCAGCGGGAACCGTCCGGCTCCGTCACGCTGCACGAGGTCGCGCGTCCACCGCAGATCGCCGCCGTGGTGCACGGGCGGCAGGAACACGGTGCCGAGGACGGGGACACCGTTACGGTGCGCCGCGTCCACGACCGGGGCGTTGGGCGCGAGGACCAGGCCCTCACCCGCCGAACCGCCCCAGAAGACGAGTTCGTCGATGTACGCCCAGTGGCTCAGGGCGTAGTGGTCGGCGGTGGCGGAACCCTGGGACGGGTTGCCCGCGGTGTTCCCGAAGGCGACCAGCGAGGAGATGCGGGCCTGGTCGGTGCGGGCCGTGGTGTTCACCGGGACCGGGGTGAAGCGGTCGGCGAGCGGGACGGTCGCGGTGTTGAACGGCAGGTCGGGGTCGTCCTCGGCGCGCCAGGCCTTCAGACTGCGCCAGGTGACGCCGTCACCGGGGGTGCCGGTGGGCAGCGAGTCGGGGAACCAGTAGGAGGCGAACGGCCGGGACGCGGCCTTCGCCGAGGCGGCGGGTGCGGCCTCGGCGGAGCCGGTGAAGGCCGGGGTCAGAAGGGCGGCGGCCGTTCCGGCGCCCGCGAGGACGACGGTGCGGCGGGTGGGGGCGGCCGGGCGGGGCTGGGGCTGGGGCTGGGGCTGGTTCATGGTGTGCTCCGTATCGTGTGAGGTGCGATTCCGGTGCTGTGCGGGCTGGTTCTGTGCGGGTGGTGCTGTGCCGGGGCGTGGTCACCGGACCTGGTCGGGCGTGACGACCTCGGTGATGCCGCGGGCGGCGAGGTGCCCGGCGTTGTCGGCGTTGCTCGCGAGGACGGCCGTGGGTCGGGCCCCGTCCGCGGTGAGCCTGGCGAAGGCCTCGAAGACGGCCCCGCCGGGGGCGCACACCGAGCGGTGGGGCGCGGTCGTGTCGTCGCCGGTGTCGACGACGACGGCCGTGGTCCGGGGAGCGGGGCGGCGGGTGCGGCCGCGGTGCTCCTCGACGATCCGGGCGATGGCCCGGCCGGCCGGCTTGACCTGCCGGTTGTTGGTCAACAGGCCGAGGCTGTATTCGAGTTCGGGGAAGTCGGCCAGCGAGCGCGACACGTCGTGGGAGCACCACCAGGTGACACCCCACACGTCCTCGCAGTCCAGGGCGTTCTCGACGGTCGCCTTCGTGAACGCGGCGGCGTGCCCGGCGGGGATCAGCGGGGCCGGTGCGCCGACCTCCTGGAGCCAGACCGGCCGGTGCGGGTCGAGCGCCCAGGCCTTGGAGAGTTCGATCAGGTAGGCGGCGTGGTGCTCGGTGGCCGTGCCGGTGCGGCCGTGCCGCTGGGCGGTGCCGTTGAAGACCCAGGAGTGCACGGCGGTGACGGCGCCGATGCGGGCCGCGTGCGCGGGGGTGAAGGCGTGGTCGTCCTGGTACCAGGCCGCGTCGTACTCGGCGTGCAGGTGGAGCTTGCCGGGCGCCCCCTCCTCGCAGGCGTCGAGCATCCTGGTCAGCCAGGCACCCGCCTGTTCAGGGGTGATGCGGTCCGGGTCGGGGTGCGGTTCCCCGGAGAACTGGTTGATCTCGTTGCCGAGGGTCATCCCGATGAAGTGCGGCCGGTCGGCGAGGGCGGCGGCGAGCGTGCGCAGGTACTCGGCCTGCCCGGCGAGCACGTCGGGGTCGGTGAAGAGGTTGCGCCGGTGCCAGGTCCCGGTCCAGGCGGGCAGGAAGTCGAAGCTCGACAGATGCCCTTGCAGCCCGTCCACGCTGACGTCGAGCCCGCGCTCGGCGGCGGCGTCGGCGAGCTGGACGAGCTGCTCGACGGCGCGCGGGCGGATCAGGGTGCGGTTGGGCTGGAAGAGAGGCCAGAGCGGGAAGACCCGGATGTGGTCGAGGCCGAGACCGGCGATCGAGTCCAGATCGGCCCGTACGGAGTCGAGGTCGAAGTCCAGCCAGTGGTGGAACCAGCCTTCGCTGGGCGTGTAGTTGGCGCCGAAACGCAGCGGGGATGAGCTCATACGGAACACGGGTCCTGGTTCTGTGGTGCGGGGGGGGCGGCGGCGGTGAACGGTCAGCCCTTGACGGCGCCTTCGCCGACACCCCGGAAGAAGAAGCGCTGCAGACCGGCGAACAGCACGATGAGCGGGAGCACGGCGATGATCGTGCCCGCGGCGACGAGCCGTTCGTCGTTCGCGAACGTGCCGTGCAGATAGTTCAGTCCGATGGTCAGGGTGAAGTTCTCCGGGTCGCTGAGGACGATCAGCGGCCAAAGGAAGTCGTCCCACGAGCCCATGAAGGCGAAGATCGCGACGACGGCGAGCGTGCCCTTGACCGAGGGCAGCGCGATCCGCAGGAAGCGCTGCCAGACGTTGGCGCCGTCCACGAAGGCCGCTTCCTCCACCTCCTCGGGGAGGTTCAGGAAGGCGTTGCGCATCAGCAGGACGTTCATCGCCCCGATGGATCCGGGCAGCAGCACGCCGAGCAGGGTGTTGTTCAGTCCGAGATCACGCATGGTGGTGAACTGGGCGATGATGATCCCCTCCACCGGTACGAGCATGGCGAGGATGAACGCCAGCGTCGCGGCCCTGCGGCCCCGGTAGCGCAGCCGGGCCAGCGCGTAGCCGGCAAGCGCGGCTCCCACACAGTTGGTGACCACGTTGGCGGCGGCGACCTTGAGCGAGTTGAACGCGTAGTCCCACACCGGGATGGTGTCGGCGACCCGGCTGTAGTTGTCCAGGGTCGGATCGCTGGGGAAGAACTTCGGCGGCGAGCTGAAGATGTCCTCGCCCGGGCCCTTCAGCGAGGTCGAGAGCTGCCACAGGAACGGTCCTACGGTCAGGACGAGTACGGCGAGCAGCAGCACGTACCGCAGGACCAGCTGCCACGCCGGGACGCGGCGCCCTTCGGCATCGGTGGTCTTCAGGATGCTCACGCGTCCTCCTTGCGGTCGGCGCGGAGCACCAGCAGCATCAGGCCGACGGTGACGACGAAGATGACGACCGAGATGGCGGAGGCGTAGCCGACCCGCCCGGTCAGTCCGGTGCCGACCCGCTGGACGAGCATCACCAGGGTGGTGTCCTCACCTGCCGGGCCGCCGGAGGGGCCGGCCATCAGATAGACCTCGGAGAAGACCTTGAACGCGGATACCGAGGACAGCGCCGCGACGAGCACCATGGTGGAGCGGATGGCGGGAACGGTGACGGTGAAGAAGCGGCGCACGACTCCGGCACCGTCCACGGAGGCGGCCTCGTGCAGCTCCCGCGGTACGTTCGCCAGCGCGGCCAGGTAAATGATCATGTAGTAGCCGAGGCCCTTCCAGACCGTGACCGTCATCGCACTGCCCAGCAGCAGCCACTGGTCGCTGAGGAAGCCGACCTTGCCGATGCCCACCGCCTCCAGGAGCGCGTTGATCAGCCCGCGGTCGTCGAGCATCCAGACCCAGATGAGTCCGACGACGACGATGGAGGCGACGACCGGCGTGTAGAAGGCCGAACGGAAGAAGGAGATGCCGGGGATGTGCCGCTGGACGAGCATCGCCAGCAGCAACGGCAGGATGACGAGTGCGGGCACGACGCCGAGGACGTACAGCGCGCTGTTGCGCAGCCCGATCCAGAACATCTCGTCGTGCAGCAGTTCCTGGAAGTTCGCCAGGCCGACGAACTTGCCCGGGATCAGGGTCCGTCGGTCCGTGAAGGCGTTGACCAGCGTGCTGAAGAACGGGAAGAGGCTGAAGGCGCCGACCACGATGAGTCCGGGAGCCGCGAACAACCAGGGACTGAGGGGCAGATGGCGGCTGATCCGGCCGGTGGGCGGGCCGTTGCGCCGGACCACCGTTCCCGCCGCGCCGGGGCCCGGCGTGCTCGCCGGGACTCCGGTACGGACGGTCCCGGTGCGGGACTTCGCGGGGGTGGGGGTGGGTGCGGGGGAGTTCACGAGGCGGCTCAGCTCTGCTGCAACAGCCGGTCACAGGCCTTGACAGCGTTGTCAAGAGCTTCCTTGGGGCTCTGCTTCCCTTGCAGGGCCTTGGCGATCTGGTTGCGCAGTTCGGTCTTCATCTGCTCGCTGAACAGGACCGGCGTGTAATTGACGGCCGTCTTCAGGGACTTGGCGGCGGCGACCCGGACGCGGGTCTCGTCCGTGCCGTCCTCCTTCGTGAAGTACGGGTCGTCGAGGGATCCGGCGGTGCTCGGGAAGATGGCGACCTGCTTGGCGAAGTCCATCTGCCGGGTCGCGTCGGTCATGTAGTGGGCGAAGGCCACGGCGGCGGGCGTCTGCTTCGTCTGCGCGTTCACCATGATGCCCATGACGTACATGTTGGCCTTGCCGGTGCTGCTGACCTGGTCGGTGATGCCGATGTTCTTGTAGAGGCTCGGGGCCTGCTTCTTGAAGTTGGCCAGGTCCAGCGCGCTGCCGGGGTTCATCGCCACGGACCCGGTGAGGAACTTGTGGCCGGACGACTCGGGGGTCGCGGTCAGCGCCTGCGCGTCGAGCGCCTTGGCGTCGTACAACTCCTTGTAGTGCGTCAGGAGTTCGACACCCTTGGCGTCGTTGAAGGCGAAGCCCGTGCCTTCCTTGTTCATCAGCTGCCCGCCGTAGCGGCCGAAGTCCTCGATGGTGGGCACGTTGGCGAGCGTGGCGACCTTGCCGTTGCTCCTCCCGGCCAGTTTCAGACCGTCCGCGAAGACCTGGTCGTAGGTGGTCGGGGGCTTCTCCGGGTCGAGTCCGGCGTCCTTGAGGAGGCTCTTGTTGTAGAACATCGGCCCGGTGTTGAGGTACCAGGGGAAGGCGTACGTCCCCTCGGTGCCCGGTATCTGATGGGCCTTCCAGGCGCCGTCCAGATACTCCTTGCGGTACTGCGGCGCCGCCTTGTCGAGGTCCAGTGCGATGCCCGCCTTGGCCAGGGGGGCCACCAGGTCCGGTGACACGTTGACGACGTCCGGCAGGGTGCCGCCGGCCGCGTCCGCGCTGATCTTGTCCGCGTAGCCCTCGCCGGGCCGGTCCACCCACTTGACGTCGGTGCCCGGGTACTTCTTCTCGAAGTCCGCGATCACGCCGTCGAAGTAGTCCTTGAAGTTCGCCTGAAGGTTCCAGGTCTGGAAGGTGATCTTCCCTTCGACCTTGCCGGAGGCGTCGGCCGAGCCCGGTCCGGACCCACCGCCACACGCACTCAACGGCAGGACGGTTGCGAGGACGGCGGCAGTGGCGACTGCTCTGCGGGAGATGCGCACGGTGAACGGCTCCTTTGCTCGGACCAGGCGTGCGGACGGCGAACCACGGTGCTGACCCGTCGGCTGCGTTCGCCCAGCAGACCCTGCAATGCCCCTGACTGAAAGTCAATACATTCATCGAAAATTAGCATCGCTCAACGACATACATGCAGGTCAGAGTGATGTTGAGGTCTATTCAAGTTCTTGGACTAATGCGCTTTAGGCATGCTCGGCTCAAGCGCATTAGTCACTGCCGTACATCGCTCGACCAATGATCCGGAAGCGCCTACGATGCCCCGGGGGCGAGCGAACCCGACGTCCGAAGAGCACCACTGGGAACGCAGGGAAAGAGGCACCGGGTGACACCGAAGCGGCCGCCGGCCGGGGACACTTCGCCGGTCAGACGCACACCCACGCGTCGGCCGACGATGAAGGACATCGCCCAGCGGGCCGGGGTCTCGGAGAGCGCCGTCTCCTTCGCACTCAACGACCGTCCTGGCGTCTCGGAGATCACCCGCGACCGGGTCCGGCGCGTGGCCGAGCAGTTGGGCTGGCGCCCGAGCACGGCAGCCCGTGCGCTGTCGGGCGAGGGATCGGCCACCGTGGGGCTCGTGGTGGCACGGCCGGCGGCAGGCCTGGGCGTGGACTCGTTCTTCCTGCAGCTGATCTCCGGCATCCAGGAGGTCCTGGCCGAGCGCCAACTCGGCCTGCTCTTCCAGGTGGTGGAGGACGTGGCGGCCGAATGCGCCGTCTACCGCCGCTGGTGGGCCGAGCACCGGGTCGACGGGGTGCTCGTCGTCGACCCGCGCACCGACGACCCCCGTCCCGGCCTCCTGGACGAACTGGGCCTGCACGGCGTCGTCATCGGGGCCCTCCCCGGCGGCGACACCGACCCCCATCCGGGCCTCTCACAGGTGCGAGCCGACGATGTGGGCGCCATGGCGGCCATCGTCGGCCGGCTGCACGAGCTGGGCCACCGCCGCATCGTGCACATCGCCGGCCTGCCCTCGCTCGCGCACACCGACCGGCGCATCCGGTCCCTGCGCGTCGAGGCCGACCGGCGCGGTCTGACCGAGGTCCACTCGGTGACCACGGACTACTCCGACACCGAGGGCGCGGCCGTGACCCGCAGGGTCCTGGAGCGGCCCCACCCGCCGACCGCCCTCATCTACGACAACGACGTGATGGCCGCGGCCGGGGTGGCGGTCACCGCGGGGCTCGGCCTCCAGGTCCCGGGCGATGTGTCGGTGGTCTCGTGGGAGGACTCGGCGCTGTGCCGGCTCACCGCTCCGTGGCTCACCGCGCTGTCCAGGGACACGGTCGCGTTCGGCCGGCTCGCGGCGCGGGAACTGACCGCGCTGCTCGACGGCGGCGAGGCGCGCACGGTCCAGGTGCCGCTGCCCCGGCTGATCGAGCGGGGCAGCACGGCGCTCGCGCACGGCGGCGGGGGCGACGCGCGCGGAGAGAACCGGCAGATGCGGGACGGGACCGACGCGCGCTGAGGCGGGCCCCGCGCGTGCGGCGCCCGCGCCCGCTCAGGCCGTGTCGCGGGACGGGGTCGGCCGGCGCAGCTCCTCGTTCAGCCGGAGCGCCTCTTCGAGCTGGTCCTCCAGGATCACGATGCGGCACGCGGCCTCGATGGGCGTTCCGCTGTCGACGAGCTCACGGGCGCGGGCCGCGATGCGCAGCTGGTAGCGCGAGTAGCGGCGGTGGCCGCCCTCGGACCGCAGCGGAGTGATCAGCCGGGCCTCACCGATCGCACGGAGGAATCCGGGCGTGGCACCGATCATCTCCGCGGCGCGGCCCATGGTGTAGGCGGGGTAGTCGTCGTCATCGAAACGGTCCGTGGCATGCGGAGGGGTTTCGGGGGGCATGTGCACCTGCCGCGTATCGCTGACTTCGTTGACCGAACGAGCAACTCTCATTGTGCGAGCCATCGTGTCTAGCATAGCCGCGACAGATTTCCAGGGCCGGACGGGGGAAATAATCTGATCCGACCCGGTCCCGACGCTCTTGGGCCCGTTGCCGGACCCCGTCTCCCGGACCTGTCCCGGGGCCACCGCGACCGCGCCCTCCGGGAGGGCGGTCCGGGGGCCCGCCAAGAACACTGACCGACCGGTCAGTTGATGGCTGCCTGGCCAGAGGTCATAATGCACACGTAGCCCTTCACGCATCCCCCGTCGTGAAGGGCTACACCCATGTGCGCGCCGGGCCCTCGCACACGTGGCGGGTTCGCGCAGGCGTTTTCACGGGCAAGGGACTCCCCTCGTGGTCCCCTGCCCATGTTTTTTCGAGTTAACAGTGACGTAGAGTGTTTACGCAAGCCCGTTCCGGACACCGGAGCAGGATGCTCCACTTCATCCCCTTACGGTGCCCCTCCAGGGCTCCCCGGGCAGCGGACGGCGCGCCGGGGTTGGTTACAGTACGAGCCCGTTGACCGAATCGAGCACCGCGCGGAGCCGGACAGACGCCCGGGCGGTGGACGTGAACGTGGGGGCCGGATGGACAACGGCGAAGAACGCGCGCCGGAGCTGCGAACGCTGCGGCAGAAGGTCGAGTACATGGTCGAGAAGACCTTCCCCGGCCGCAAGATCTCGGGACGGGTCTTCGCCGACCTGGTCAAGGAGCGCGGCGGGTCCCTCTCCCACAGCTACTTCTCCAACATCCTCGCCGGCAAGGTGACCCAGCCGTCCGAGGAGATCCTGAAGGCGCTCGGCCTCGGCTTCGGCGTGGACTGGCGCTTCTTCAAGGAGGAGTCCGAGGTCGTCGACGACGTCGTCGCGGGACTGCAGTTCCTGGCGAAGCGGCGGACCGGCGAGATCAACGGGCTGGCCGGACGGGGCCTGGACGAGGACGGACTTCCGCCGGAGCTGCTGCAGTTCGCGCTCGCCCTCCTCCAGGACGCGAAGGACCGGCAGCCACCGGCCGACGGCGAACCACGGAGCTGACGCCGTGTCCCTGCGCGAACTGCGGAAAGAGTGCGAGGCCGGGCTGGCCGGACTCCCGCTGCCCTCCCCCTTCACGGTCGAGGGGCTGGTGGCGAACATGGAGGCGGCCCGCGGCCGCACCATCGTGCTGCACGAGATGCCCGACCGGCTGGCCCGCGTCAATGCCGCCTGCGGTCTGCGGCTGAAGGCCGGCGGGACCAGCTTCGTCCTCTACCGCCGTCGCCCCACCGAGTACCAGACCCAGCACGTCATCCTGCACGAGCTGTGCCACGAGTGGTTCGACCACGGCACCTCGCTGGACGCGGAGCAGCTGCGGCGGCTGCTGCCCGTCTTCGACACCTCCCTGATCGCCCGGGTCGTCGGCCCGGACGCGCTGGAGCGCCCGGACGCCGTACAGGCCCGCGCCCAGTACGACACCCATGACGAACGCATGGCCGAATTGGGTGCCTCGCTCATCCCTCGCATGGCCAGGGACGTGACGAGCGATGACATGGTGGGGCGGCTCGCCAACTCGCTCTCGCGCCCCGTCGCCCACCGCCGCCGCGGCCTGTTCCGCCGTACGTAGCGCCGCTTTCCCCGATCCCCGTCCCCCCACCACAAGGACCTCCGCCGTGACCCCGCTCGACGTCGCCGGTTATCTGATAGCCGGCCTGATGACAGCCGTCGCCCTGTGGCGCATGCCTGCCGCTCTGTGGGGCGACGAGGAGGACCGGCGCCGCCGTGCCCTGTGGGGCTGTTACGCGGGATTCGCCGCCGCGCTGTGGACCAAGACCCGTGCGGTGCGCATCGGGCTCAACGACAGCCCGGTCACCGACCTTTCGGTGCTGATCAAGCACTACACGGCGACGATCGCGATTCTGGCCATTCTCAGCTACATCGTGGCGATCTACGGCCAGTACGCCGACGCCGGGGCCGTCCCGCGCCACGTACGGTTCGCCCGGATGATCCAGCAGGTCGCGGCGAAGGCCTCCGTAGCCACCCTCGTACTGTTGACGGTGCTGTTCTTCACCGTCGTCGACCGGTCGACGCCGTCGGACCGCTTCGTCGCCGACCACGCGGGGCAGTGGGGCGCGACGCTCTACATGAGCGTGTTCTATCTCTACCTCGGTGCGGCCTCCGCCGTCTGCGCCTACCAGTGGGCGCTCGCCACCGCGAGCGCCGAGCGGCGCCATCTGCGGGTGGGCCTGGGGATGATGACGTTCGCCATGTTCATCGGCGTCGGCTACACCGTCAGCCGGACACTGTTCCTCTGGGTCAGCGTCGTCGACCAGCCCGGCGAGGCCTTCGCCCTGAAGTTCGACGAGGTCACCGAGGCCGCGCAGGTGGCGCTGTTCGCCTTCTTCGCGATCGGCGCCTCCATCCCCGCACTGAGCAACGTCCGCCGCCGGGCGAAACTCTGGCGCGCCCAGACGCAGCTGCACGCGCTCTGGTACGAGCTGATGGCGGCCTTCCCCGACCAGCCCTTCGACCCCCCGGCGCCGCTGCTGCGCGAGCTGACCCGCTTCGGCACCCCGGCCGATCTGCGGGTCGACCGCTGGTCGGCGGACATCGCCGACGCGGTGGAGAAGCTGCGCCACTACGTCCCCGACGCGCTGCTGCCGGCCGCCGAGGCCGCCGCCACGGCCGGGAGTGCCGACCGGAAGCAGGCCGGGCCGCTGGCCGACGCCTACTGGATCAAGGCGGCGCTCTCGGCCCGGAGCGCCGGGGCACCGGCGGGCGAAGCGGCCGCAGTCGGCACCCAGCACGCCACCGACCAGGACGGCGAGGTCGCCTGGCTGGTCCGGGTGGCGACGGCGTACCGCACGGTCACGCCGGAGCAGGCCCGGCAGGTACTCGAATCCTCCGCGGCGGTCACGACCGGACGGTCCAGGGAGCAGGAGCAGCAGGCATGAGCACGAGCACCACCCACGACGCCGGAACGTCCGCCGCGCGCACCGTGACCGACGTCTTCCAGCCCCGCAACCTCCTGCTGACCGGCATGCCCGCCATCGGGCTGGCGGCGTCGGGCCACTGGACCGGGCTGCTCTGGGGACTCCTCGGCGCCCTGTGCGCCGGGCTCGTCCCGGCCGGCTACATCGAGTGGGAGCGGGGGCGCGGCACCTGGGGCGACCGCCATGTCGTCGACCGGACCAAGCGGGCCCCGATCTTCCTCGTCATCCTCGGCTCCATCGGCATCGGTTCGGCGGTCATGCTGCTGGGTGACGCCCCCTCGGGCATCCTGACCGCGATGCTCGGGCTGTGGGTGATGACCGTGGTCCTGCTGGCCGTCAACACGGTCTGGAAGATCTCGGTGGACGCCTCGGTCGCCTCGGCCGTGGTCGCACTGCTGGCCGCCGTGCACTCGCCGTGGTGGCTGTCCGGGTACGTGATGACGGCCGCCGTGTGCTGGTCGCGGGTCGCGCTCGGCTATCACACGGTGGGCCAGGTGACAGCCGGTACGGCGCTGGGCGCGGCGACGGCGGGCGCGTTCCTGTTCGTGTGAGCGGGGCGAGGCGTCGTTGAACGGGCCGCCCGCCGGGTCCATGGTGGGTCCGTGCCGACTTTCGAGATCACCACAGCAAGCGCGGACGACATCAGGATGATGGCGGACTGGGCCCATGCCGAGGGCTGGAACCCCGGGCTGACCGACGGTCAGGCGTTCTTCGCCGCCGATCCGTGCGGCTTCCTGATCGGCCGCCTCGACGGGGTGCCCGCCTCCTGCGTCTCCGTGGTCCGCTACGGCGCCGGCTTCGGCTTCCTGGGCTTCTACCTGACCCGCCCGGAACTGCGCGGACAGGGGTACGGGATGCGGCTCTGGACCGCCGGGACGGCGCGGCTGGCCGGACGGAACACCGGTCTCGACGGAGTGGTCGAGCAGCAGCCCAACTACCGCAGGTCCGGCTTCCGTCCGGCGTGGACGAACCTGCGGTACGAAGGGCTCGTCCCGGTCGACGTCGCGCCGCCGCCCGGCGTCACCCTGGTGGACGCCCGCACACTGCCCTTCGGCCAGGTCACCGCGTACGACCGCCGGTTCTTCCCGGCGGAACGGGACAGCTTCCTCGCCGCCTGGACGACCACGCCCGGACGCACGGCGCTGGTCGCGCTGTCCGAGGGCGAGGTGCGGGGGCTCGCCGTGCTGCGCGCCTGCCGTACCTCGTCGCGCATCGGCCCGCTGTACGCGGACACGCCGGAGATCGCGGGCTCGCTGGTGAGCGCACTCGCGGCCACGGATCCGTCCTCCCCCGTCGCCGTCGACGTACCCGGCGTCAACCCGGCGGCGGTGCGGCTGGCCGAACAGCTCGGGCTCACCCCGTCGTTCGAGACGGCCCGCATGTACACCGGTGCGGCGCCGGACGTCGATCACACGGGACTGTTCGGCATCACCAGCCTCGAACTGGGGTGATCCGAGGGACGGGCCCCGGGACTCAGCCGGTCGCGCAGTCGCCGTCCGGGGCCGCCGCCCTCGCCCGTGAGGCCATCACCGCGATGTCGTCCTCGGCTCCCGGGCCGAACCGGTCGAGCACCTCGTCCAGCAGCTCCTCCAGTCCGCCGCTCTCCGGCAGGGTCAGTCCCTTGAGCCGGCCGACGGACACGTCGATGTCCTCGCCGCGCCGCTCCACCAGTCCGTCGGTGTACATGAACAGCACGGTGCCCGGACCGCACTCCAGCCTCGTCGTCCGGTAGCCGCCGAACCCGGTGCCGAGCGGCGGGCCCGCCGACACATCGCCCAGCCGTGTGCCGGCCGGGCCGGGGTCGATGAGCACCGGCGGCAGATGGCCGGCGCTCGACACCTCGCACACCCCTCCGGTCCGGTCGACCACGGCGAGCAGGCAGGTCGCCGCCCGGTCGAGCCCGGACCGCTCGACCATCCGGTCGAGCTGTTCCAGGATGCGGTGCGGCGGCAGCTTCTCGTCGGCCAGCAGCCGCAGCAGGGAGCGGTAGTGGCTCATCGCGACGGCCGCCTCGACGCCGTGCCCCATCACGTCGCCCATCGCCTTGAGGTGGCGGCCGTCGGGCAGCGGGATGACGTCGAACCAGTCGCCGCCGACCAGCACGCTCCGGTCGGCCGGCAGGTAGCGGGTGGCGATCTCGATGTGCGGGTGCGGCGGACGCGGCTCGGAGAGCAGGGAGCGCTGGAGTTCCAGGGCGATGGTGTGCTCATGCGTGAAGCGGCGCGCGTGGTCGAGGTCGACGGCGGCCCGCCCGGCGAGCTCCCGGGCGACCACCACGTCCTCGTCCGTGAAGACGGGCGAGTCCCCGGCCCTGACCAGGCCGAGAATGCCGATCGGGCCGCCGCGCACGGCGACCGGCACGATGACCGCGGAGTGCATCCCGAGGGCCCGGTAGGCGGCGACCCGTTCGGGGGAGGGTGCGGAGCGGCCGAGCTGTTCGTCGCCGGTGTGGTTCTCGACCACGGGCTGGTTGGTGGCCAGGCAGCGCGGCACGGCCGCGTCCTCCTGGTAGTCGACGTAGTCGCCGACGACACCGAACTGCACGACCGCCTCGCGCAGCCCCGGCACCGCCGTCAGGGCCGCCCGCCGAAGCCGGAGAACCCCGGGCGGGGCGGGGCGCACCGGCGGGGCGACGTCCGGCGGGAAGACCTCGACGGTGGCGAGGTCGGCGAGCGCCGGGACGACGAGGTCGACGAGTTCGGCGCAGGTGGTGTCCATGTCGAGGGTGGTGCCGATGCGGGTGTTCGCGGTGTCCAGGAGGTTCAGATGGCGCCGGGCCTGGGCCAGCTGGCGCTGTTCCTCGTCGGATGCCATGACCTCCAGCACGATCCCGGCGACGCCCACGACCTGGCCGGCCACCTCCAGCCGGTGGTAGGCGCCGTGCCAGTAGCGCATGGCGGTGCCGGACTCGGCCGGGGTCCGGCCGCTGGAGGTGATCTCGCGCGCCCGGCCGTCGGCGAGGACCGCGCGCATCAGGTCCTCGCGTGCGTCGACGTCCGGAAGCACCTCGGGCACCGTGCGGCCCAGATGTGCGGCTGCCGGGATGCCGTTGAGCCGTTCGAGGGCCGGGTTCACGTACAGATAGCGCAGCTGGGTGTCGAGGACGCCCACCCCGGCCGTGGTGCCCTCGATGAGCGCCGCGAGCGCCACGATGTCGAGCGGCGACGGGACGTCGGCGTGCGCATCGGCCAGCAAGACAACCTCCTGGGGCAGGGCGCGGGCCGCCCGACTGCCCGGCCCTTCATCGTCGGCCGACCGCACCGCGCCCGCATCCGCAGACCACCCGCCGCACCGCCGGTTTCAGTGCACCGGCATCGCGCCCCCGGTCTCCGGCTTCCCCCGGGGCACCAGCACCGCGGACACCGCAGCGCAGCCGCCCGCGGCCACCGCGCACACGAGGAACGCGTCCGCGAAGCCGGTCACCGTGCCCGCCACCCCGCCGATCCCCGCGGCGGCCACCGTCGACACGACCGCGACACCGATCGACCCGCCCACCTCGTGGAAGGTGTTGACCACTCCGGAGGCGAGCCCCGCCTCCTCGTGCGCGACCATGCCCAGCGCCGTCGTGGTGGCGGTGACGAACACCGCGCCGAGGCCGAAGGCGGCCACGGCGAGACCCGGCAGCAGCACCCCGTACACACTGCTGTCCGCGTCGAGCCCGGTCAGCGGGGCGCAGGCGGCGGTGGCGATCACCATGCCGCCGACCGCGGTGGCCCGGCTCCCCACCGACGTGACGAGCCGCGAGCCCAGGTGCGCGCCGGCACCGACGGCCACGGCCACCGGCAGGAAGACGAGCCCGGTCTTCAGGGCCCCGAAGCCGCGGCCGTGCTGGAGGTAGACCGAGCCGAGGAAGAAGAACGCGATCAGCAGCCCGGTGGCGATCAGCATCAGGAACGCCCCGGCGAGCACCGGCCTGCGGATGAACATCCGCAGGTCCATCAGCGGCTCCCGGGCCACCCGCTCGACCGCCGCGAATCCCGCGTACAGGACGACGGCGGCCGCCAGCGGAAGCAGCGTGGCGGGAGCGCCCCACCCACCGTCCCCGGCCTTGACCAGTCCGTAGATCAGCGCGCCGGTACCGGCCGTGACGAGCACCGCCCCGGGCACGTCGAGCCGCGCCGACGGCTGGGGTGCGCGCGCCGGTACGAAGACGGGAAGGGTGGCGAGCAGGGCGATGCCGACGGGCACGTTGACGTAGAAGACCCAGCTCCAGCCGGGCCCGCCGGCCAGGGCACCGCCCACCAGCACCCCGACCGCCGAGCCGGTGCCGCCGATCGCCGCCCACACCCCGAGCGCCTTGTTGCGTGCGGGCCCGTGGAACGACGTGGTGACGAGCGAGAGCGCCGCCGGTGACAGCAGCGCGGCGCCCACACCCTGCGCGATCCGGCCGCCGATCAGCATCGAGGCGCTGCCGGCGAGCCCGGAGGCCAGCGAGGCGGCGGTGAAGACGGCCAGACCGGCCAGCAGGGTGCGCCGGGCCCCGAGGGCGTCGGCGAGGCGGCCGCCGAGCAGCATCAGCCCGCCGAAGCAGAGGGTGTACGCGGTGACCACCCAGGTCAGCGCGGTACGGCTGAGATGCAGATCGGCGGCCATGTCGGGGAGCGCGACGTTCACCACGGTGACGTCGAGCACCAGCATGAACTGGGCGACGCAGATGAGCGCGAGCATCACCCCGGGCCGGCGGACAGCAGGCGGCCGGTGGTGACCGTGCGCGTCGCCATGGCCGTGCGGTGTGCTGTCGCCGTGCGGTGGACCGTCGCCGTGGACGGAGGTCTTCGATGAGGTGTCATGAACCATGAACTGAACTGTACGGCTCAGTACATTTGAACTCAACTGTTCAGTTCAGCTCGCTGTTAGCATCGCCTCATGGACAACAAGCCCCGCCCCGCCGGCCCCCGCGCCGAGGCCAAGCGGCAGGCCATCGTGAAGGCGGCCCGCGAGGCGTTCCTCCGGGACGGGTTCGGTGTCGGCATGGACGCCATCGCCGCGGAGGCGGGCGTCTCGAAGGTGACGGTCTACAACCACTTCGGCAGCAAGGAAGCGCTGTTCACCGCCGTGATCGCGGGGGCGCTCGACGAGCCGCTCGGCGGCGCGTCCACGACAGCGCTCGCCGCCCTCGCCGACGCCCCCGACCTGCGGGCCGCCCTCGCCGACGCGGCCCGCGCCTGGGTGGCGGCCGTCCGCGGCAACGCCGATGTGATCGCCCTGCGCAATCTGGTGGCCGCGGAGCTGCACCGCTTCCCCGAGATCGCGCAGGCCTGGCAGGGCCATGGCCCCGAGGGCCACCACCCCGCCGTCGCGGACGCCCTGCGCGAGCTGGCCGGCCGCGGCCGGCTGGTCATCCCCGACCTGGAGACGGCGATCATCCAGCTGTACGCGCTGCTGGTCTTCCCGCACCTGGTCTTCGGCTCGTACGGCACGACGATCGACGACGACGCCACCGACCGGCTGATCACCCACGGGGTGGACATGTTCCTGGGCTACTACGCCCCGCCCGTGCCGCCCGACGCGTAGGACCCGGGCGCGTTCACGACCCGACGGCCGGCAGCAGCCGGTCCAGGTCCACCGTCCCCTCGTCGGCCGTGGCCCCGGGCGGCAGCCGCAGCGCCTCGGCCACGGGTCCGGGGAGCGGTGCCCGGTCCAGCAGCCCGGCGACCAGAGCGGTCGTCAGGCGGTGCCAGGCGGGGGCGCGCCGGAGCATCGCGTGGTCGCCGCCCTCCACGGTGACCAGGCAGGTCCGGGCGCCGTCCTTCCTGGCCCGTTCGGTGAGCGCGCGGGAGTCCGCGGGGTTCGTGACGCGGTCGCGGGTGCCGTGCACCAGGACGACGTCCCGTCCGGCCAGTTGGGCGACCGGGTCGCCCTCCGGGCACCACGGGGCGAGGCCGACCACGCCCCGCACCAGCGGATGTCCCCCGGCGGCCAGGGCGGCGCGGCCGCCCATCGAGTGCCCGAGCAGCACGACCGGGACCTCCCCCGCCTTACGCCACAGCTCGTCCAGGACGCGTACGGCGTCGTGCAGCGGATCCGCCCGGTCCCCGTTCCAGCCCCGGTGCCCGTACCGGACCGACCGCACCAGTACGTCGCCGGGCAGCGCGTCCCGCAGACCGCGCGCGAACGGCCGCATCCGCACCGCGGGCAGGTTGAGCGGGCCGGGCGGCGGCACCCCGAGACCGGTCTCCCGGCCACCGTGCAGCAGGAGCACCGCGGCCGCCGGCGGGCGTGGTTGCGTCATAGGTACCTCCGGGTGCGGTGATCGAAGCCGTACCGAGCATGCTGTACGGAGCACGGGCAGCACCCTCACGCAGCGCCGGACAGCGAAGGACATCACATGGGATCGTCACCTCAAATCGGCTCGCAGGTCCAGGACTTCACCCTCGCGGGAGGCGCCCTCGACGGGGACTCCTTCGAGCGCCGCGACTACACGCTCTCCGCCGCGCGCGGCCGGGCCGTCGTCCTCGCCTTCTACCCGGGCGACAACACGACCGTGTGCACCAAGCAGCTCTGCTCGTACTCCTCGGGCATGGAGACCTTCGAGGGGCTCGACGCGGAGGTCTGGGGAATCAGCCCGCAGGATGTGGACAGCCACGAGTCGTTCGCCCGCGGCCATCGGCTGCGCATGCCGCTCCTCGCGGACACGGGCCGCGAGACGGCCCGTGCGTTCGGGGTGGCGGCGCCCGGGATCGGGGTGCGGCGCGCGGTGTTCCTGATCGACGCCGAAGGGGTGCTGCGCTGGAAGCACGTGGCGCTGCTCGGTGCCACGTTCCAGTCACTGGACACCCTCGCAGGCCACCTCTCCGGCATCAACAAGGCGTAAAAGACTGCCGGATCCCGGCAGTGTCGCAAGACGGCCAGGTATGGGATCATCCAGCCAGTTCGACGGAAATGTTCGGGGGGTTCCGCAGCCGGGAGGGGTGATCACGTGACCTTGTTTCTCGGTCTCGGCATTGCGGGAGTCGCACTGCTCGCCCTGTCGCTGGTCTTCGACGGGATCCTCGAAGGACTCTTCGGGGGCTTGCTGGAAGGTCTCTTCAGCGGGCTGGTCTCCCTTCCGGTGATTGCCGGTTTCGTCTCGATGCTCGGATTCGGCGGCGCCATCGTGCTCGGCACGACCGGTGCCGGCACGATCGCCGCCACCGCCGCCGGAGTACTC
The DNA here is from genome assembly GCF_044742205.1 of Streptomyces sp. NPDC087901. Classification (NCBI taxonomy): domain Bacteria; kingdom Bacillati; phylum Actinomycetota; class Actinomycetes; order Kitasatosporales; family Streptomycetaceae; genus Streptomyces; species Streptomyces sp. NPDC087901. The sequence goes on along the minus strand of NZ_JBIUUC010000004.1, from coordinate 405,171 downwards.
GCCGGCCTGGTCGCGGCCTGGCTGACCTGGAAGTTCAGCCGGGCCCTGATGCGGGATCAGACCCATGTCACGCCGCGGGACGAGGACCTCGTCGGCACGTCGGGTTCCGTGGTCACGGCCATTCCGGCCGACGGCTACGGCGAGGTGCTGCTGCGACTCGGGGGGCAGCCCTTGAAGCTCTCGGCGAAGAGCCCGGTACCGGTCGAACGCGGCACCGAGATCTGGGTCGAGGCGACGCTCTCGACCACCTCGGTCTCGGTCCGTCCCGTCGAACGCTGAGCCGGCACGCCGGCCCGCACGCCACCGCTCGCCACAGAACTGCCGTCCCCGTCGGGAGGCAGAGGGGGACACCCTTATGAGTCCAGTCCTGATCGCCATCGCCGGAGTAGTCGTACTCCTCTTCCTGCTCGCCCTCGCCGTCATCACCCGCTACAAGGTCGCGGGCCCCAGCCAGGCGTTCATCATCACCGGCCGCCGGGGCAAGAAGTCCGTCGATCCGGTGACCGGACGGGCCAGCATCGACAACAGCGGCCAGAAGGTCGTCGTCGGCGGCGGCGTCTTCGTCGTGCCGTTCGTCCAGCAGAAGTTCACCCTGGACCTCTCCAGCCGGCACATCCCCGTCGCCGTGCGCGGGGCCGTCACCCTGCGCGGGGTCAAGTCCCACCTGGAAGGCGTCGCGATCGTCAAGGTCGGCGGCAGCGAGGACGCCATCCGGGCCGCCGCCCAGCGCTTCCTCCAGCAGCAGGACGGCATCGTCGGCTTCACCCAGGAAGTGCTCTCCGGTGCGCTGCGCGCCATCGTCGGCCGGATGTCGGTCGAGGACATCATCCGAGACCGGGCCGCGTTCGCCGGCCAGGTGGCGGAGGAGGCCGAGGCGAGCCTGTCCGGGCAGGGCCTGATCCTGGACGCCTTCCAGATCCAGGACATCACCACCGAGGGCTCCTACCTGGAGGACCTCGGCCGCCCCGAGGCCGCTCGCGCCAAGCAGGAGGCGGACATCGCCGAGGCGAACGCCCGCCGCGCCTCGGAGCAGGCCCGGCTGAAGGCCGCCGAGGAGATCGCCATCGCCGAGCGGACGTTCAACCTGAAGCAGGCCGAGATCAAGGCCGAGACGGAGGCGGCCGCCGCGAGGGCGAACGCCGCGGGTCCGCTCGCCGAGGCCGCACGTCAGCAGGAGGTCCTCCAGGAGCAGGAGAAGGTCGCCGAGCGCCAGGCCGCCCTGACCGACCGCGAGCTCGACACCAAGGTCCGCAAGCCCGCGGACGCCGCGCGCTACCAGGCCGAGCAGGAGGCGGAGGCCCGCCGCATCGCCCAGGTCAAGGAGGCCGAGGCGGACGCGGAGCGGTCCCGGCTGACCGGCCAGGGCGAGAAGCTGCACCGCTCGGCGCTCGCCGACGCCGTGCGCATCGAGGGTGAGGCCGAGGCCGCCGCCATCGCCGCCCGCGGTTCGGCCGAGGCGGAGGCCATGCAGAAGAAGGCGGACGCCTTCGCGCAGTACGGCGACGCGGCCGTCCTCCAGATGCTCGTCGAGGTGCTCCCGCAGGTCGTCGCCAAGGCGTCCGAGCCGCTGAGCGCCATCGACAAGCTGACCGTCATCTCGACGGACGGCGCGAGCCAGCTGTCGCGCACGGTCACCGACAACGTCGCCCAGGGCATGGAACTCCTCAGCTCCACCACGGGGGTCGACCTCGCCGCCCTGCTGCAGAACCTCAAGGGCGCGGGCGCGAAGCCGCAGGTCCCGGCCCAGCAGGACACCGCCGCCGCAACGAACGGCAAGATCGAGATCGGCGACTGACGCCTCGCATCGACCACCGCGTGCCCGGCCGGCTGCGCACCGGCCGGGCACGCGTGTGTTCGGGCCGGGAAGACCGGCCACAAAGGCGGCGGGACCCTCCGGATAGGGTAATGCGGAGCTAAAGAGATCACCAAGTACGTCAGAGCACACCGCGCTCCTCGGGAGGAAGCCATGGGAACCCACCGCACCACACTGCCCGGAGTCGGCGTGCAGTACGACTACACCACCGAGTCGGGGCAGCACATCTCCGTCGTCGTGCACCACGACGGACGCCGGTTCATCGGCTTCTACGACCAGGACGACCCCGATTCCTGTCAACTCTCCGTACCCCTGACTCCACAGGAGGCCACCGGGCTCGCCCACCTCATCGACGCGGCGCCGATCGACGCCGTGCGGACCGAGGGCATCGACCTGGTCACCGAGCACATCCCGCTCGGGACGCGTTCCCCGTACGGCGGACGGCTGCTCGGGGACACCCGGGCGCGGACCCGGACCGGGGCCTCGATCGTGGCGGTGCTGCGGACCCACAGCGCGCATCCGTCACCCGGGCCGGACTTCCGGCTCGCCATCGGGGACACGCTCGTCGCCGTCGGTACGAGGGAGGGCGTCGACACGCTCTCCGAGATCATTGCGGAGGGCTGACCGTGCACGACACGACCGCACTGCTGGTGGAGCTCGGCTCCGTCATCCTGGGACTGGGCATCATCGGCCGGTTCGCCGGCCGCGTAGGACTCTCGCCCATCCCGCTGTACCTGCTGGCCGGGCTCGCCTTCGGCGAGGGCGGCCTGCTGCCGCTGGGGGCGAGCGAGGAGTTCACCGCCGTGGGCGCCGAGATCGGCGTCATCCTGCTGCTGCTCCTGCTGGGGCTCGAGTACAGCGCCTCCGAACTCGTCACCAGTCTGAAGACCCAGTACCCGTCCGGCGCCGTGGACTTCGTACTCAACGCGACCCCCGGAGCCGTCGCGGCCCTGCTGCTCGGCTGGGGACCGGTGGGCGCCGTGGCTCTGGCCGGAGTCACCTGGATCTCCTCGTCCGGGGTGATCGCCAAGGTCCTCGCGGACCTGGGGCGCCTCGGCAACCGTGAGACGCCCGTCATCCTCGGGGTGCTGGTCATCGAGGACCTGTCGATGGCCGTCTACCTGCCGCTCCTCACCGCGATGCTCGCGGGCGTCGGCATCGCCGGCGGCAGCATCGCGCTGCTCATCGCACTCGGCACCGTCGGGTTCGTGCTCTACCTCGCGCTGCGGCACGGCCGACTGATCAGCCGGGCCGTGTCCTCCGACAACCCCGAGATGCTGCTGCTCGTCGTGCTCGGACTGACCGTCCTGGTCGCCGGTGTGGCCCAGCAGTTGCAGGTGTCGGCGGCCGTCGGCGCGTTCCTCGTCGGCATCGCGCTCTCCGGAGAGGTCGCGGAGGGCGCGCGCAAGCTGCTGACCCCGCTGCGGGATCTCTTCGCCGCCGTCTTCTTCGTGTTCTTCGGGCTCTCCACCAATCCCGCGGAGATTCCGCCGGTGCTGCTGCCGGCCGCGCTGCTGGCAGTCGTCACCGTCTTCACCAAGATCGCCACCGGCTGGTACGCGGCCCGGCGGGCGGGCATCGGATCGCGCGGACGCTGGCGGGCGGGCGGCACGCTCGTCGCCCGCGGTGAGTTCTCCATCGTCATCGCCGGTCTGGCCGTGGCAACCGAGCCCCGGATCGGACCCATCGCCACCGCGTACGTCCTCATCCTCGTGATCGTCGGCCCGCTCACCGCACGCTGGACCCAGCCGGCGGTCGAGCTGATCCGGAAGTGGCGCGGCAAGGGGGACGGCCCGGCCGCCACACCCGGTGAGCCCGGCGTGGTCCCGGCCGCGCGGGTGACCGCCCCCAAGGAGGAACTGGCCACGTCCGCGGACTGACTCCGCGTCCGTGCCGCCGTCAGCTGTCGTGGGGGGCGGGGAGATCGGGCGCCCAGCCCAGGGGGTAGGCGTCCGCGCCTCCCCCGGGCACGGGCGGTTCCCCGCCCGCCGCGGCGAACGCGTTCAGCGCCTCGATCAGCGCGGTGCACTGCTCCGGCGCGAGGCGTTCGACGATGGCGGCGACCTCGCGGCGGCGGGCGGATGTCACGTCCTCCACCAGCCGGCACCCCTCGGGGGTCACCCGTAGCGAGGTCTCCCGCCGGTTGGCCGGCTTGATCTGCCGTTCCGCCAGACCGGCTGCGATCAGCCGGTCCACCATGCGCATCGCGGTCGACGGGTTCACGCCGAGCCGCTCGGCGAGCGAGACGAGCTTGGCGTCCCCGTGCGTGGCGAGCACCACGAGCAGCCGGAACTGGGGCAGCGTCACCCGGTCCTCGACCGTCGCCAGCGACCGGGCGGACACCGCCACCAGCAGGCGCGACGCCGTGAGCACCGCACGCGTCACCGCGTCGACGTCGTCCCTGCCCGGGGCGGACGGTCGTTCCTCAGATGACTGTTCGCGCTCGGCCATGCCTCTTTTTACCGTGCGGAACGGCCGTACCCGAACCCGGCCCGCACCGAAGCCGGAACGGTGTCGAACCGGTACCGAATCCACCGCTCAGGACCATGACACCACCATTGGACTGTGCAACGTTTGCACAGTGATGCCTGAACCCGCACCTTCGCCCGGACCGCAGCGCCCTCCGTTGCCGACCGGACTGCGGCGCACCGCCGCCCGGCTGCCCGTCCACATGTTCCGCGCGGGGCTCGGACCGTTGTTCCGGGGCCGTCTGCTGCTCCTCGTCCACACCGGGCGCACCACGGGCCTCTCCCGGCGGACGGTGATCGAGGTCGTCGAGTCCGCGACCGTGGACGGCCGGCGGAGCTGGGCGGTCGCCTCCGGCTTCGGCCCCGGCTCCGACTGGTACCGCAACCTGCTCCGCACGCCGCACGCCACCGTGCAGGCCGGGCGCAGGTTCCACGCCGTGACGGCGCACGCCCTGCCTGTCGGCGAGGGCGGCGAGCTGATGGCGCGGTACGCGCCCCGCCACCCCAGGACCGCCCGCCGGCTCGCCGCGTTCATGGGGTTCGCGGTCGACGGCGGCGCGGAGGACTACCGGCGGGTCGGCGAGTCGATCCCGTTCGTCGCGCTGGTGGAGAGCGCCGGGCCCCGCGGGCACGGCCGCTGAGGAACGGGCCGCGTGCCGTCAGACCCGGGCCGCCCCGGTCTCCTCCACCAGGTGGGGCCGGGGCGCGCCCCGGCGGTAGAGGATCACCGTGACCAGCAGGCCGAGGGCGAAGAAGCCCGCCGACCACCAGTACGCGGTGGAGTAGCTCTCCAGCTGGGCCTGGGCGACGGCGGACGGGGTCGGCCTGCGGCCCACCAGGTAGTCGGCGGCGGCGCTGGTGGCCAGGGTGTTGAGCAGCGCCGTACCGATGGAACCGCCGACCTGCTGGCTGGTGTTGACCATCGCGGAGGCCACCCCGGCGTCCCGCGCCGCCACCCCGGCCGTGGCCAGGTTCATCGCCGTGGCGAAGATCATGCCGAGGCCGAGGCCCAGGCAGATCAACGGCGGAAGCACATGGGCGAGGTAGCTGCTGCTCAGATTCAGAGTGGTCAGCCACACCATCGCGGCCGCCGAGATGCCCATGCCGAGCGGCACGATCGGCTTGGCCCCGAACCGTGGCACCAGGGAGTTGGTCGTCGTCACGGACGTCACGATCATGACGGCGACCATGGGCAGGAAGGCCGCGCCAGTGGAGACCGGCGAGTACAGCAGGCTCTTCTGGAGGTAGTAGGTGAGGAACAGGAACACACCGAACATCCCGGCGCCGGAGATGAACATCGCGAGGAACGACGCCGCACGGTCCCGGTCCAGCACCACGCGCATCGGCAGCAGCGGGTGCGCGGCCCTGGTCTGCCACCACGCGAACGCGGACACGAGCACCGCACCGGCCAGCAGGAACCCCCAGGTCTGGGGCGAACTCCACGGATTCGTCTCGGCCTTGGAGAAGCCGAACACGATGCAGAAGAGTCCGGCGGAGACCAGCAGGGTCCCCGGGATGTCGAGCTTCGGGCGGTTCGCGGGCGCGCCCGCGGTGAGCAGGCGCGAGCCGCCGATGAAGGCGAGAGCCGCGAACAGCAGGTTCACGTACAGGCACCAGCGCCAGTCCAGGTACTCGGTGAGCACCCCGCCGAGCAGCAGCCCCACCGCACCGCCCGCACCCGCGATGGCGCCGTAGATCCCGAAGGCCTTCGCCCGCTCCTTGGGCACGGTGAACGTCGTGGTGAGGAGCGAGAGCGCGGCCGGGGCGAGGAGTGCGCCGAACATGCCCTGCAGGGCACGGGCCAGCACCAGGATCTCGAAGCTCGGCGCGGCGCCGCCGATGGCCGAGGCGACCGCGAAGCCGACCAGCCCGGTCAGGAACACCACCCGGCGGCCGACCAGGTCGGCGATGCGGCCGCCGAGCAGCAGCAGCGAGCCGAAGGCGAGCGCGTACGCCGTCACGATCCACTGACGGTTTCCGTCACTGAAGCCGAGGTCCTGCTGGGCGGAGGGCAACGCGATGTTCACGATCGTCGCGTCGAGGACCACCATCAGCTGGGCCAGCCCGATCACCCCCAGCACCCACCACCGGTGGGAGGGTCCGCGCTCCTGGCCGGGCGCCGCCCGGGGCGCCGGCTCGGTGACCACCCGCCCCCGCGTTCCGTCCTCGGCCGGTTCCCCCGGCTGACGTGCATGTCGGGCCATGGTGCGGTTCTCCCTCGCTGCACACCGGATTCCCCCGACTGATCACGCTAGGCGGAGGTCGGCATCCCCGCATGTGGGGAGCGGTGGCGACGAGTGATGCTGCCGGAACCCGGCAGCGGCCGGAGCGGCCGGGCCGCCTCCGGGGCTCAGACCTCCTTGGCCGGCCAGTCCAGCAGCCGGGCGCCGATGACCGCGGTCTGCAGGGTGTAGCGGTGCATCGGGTCGGACGGGTCGGAGCCGGTGAGCTGGTGGATCCGCTCCAGCCGGTAGGTGAGCGCCCGCACGCTCAGCGCCAGCCGCCGGGCCGTCTCGGCCGCGACACAGCCCGCGTCGAAGTAGACGGTGAGCGTCTTCAGCAGCGGTTCCGCGCCGCCCCGCGCCTGCTGGAGCGGGCCGAGTTCGCTGCGCACCAGATCGGCCATCGCCTGCCGGTCCCGGGTCAGCACGGGGTAGACCAACAGATCGGCGGAGTACAGCACGGGGTCGTCCAGGCCCATCCGGTCCGCGAGGTCGAGGGCGTCCAGCGCCTCGTCGTACGACTGGACCACTCCGCCGGGCCCCCGGTGGGCACGGCCGATGGCCACCCGGCCGCCGTCCGTCGCCGCGTGCGCCTGCTTGGCGAAGTACCGCAGGACATCGGGCTGGCTGCCGGGCGCGATGCAGATCAGCCGGCCGTCCTTCGTCGTGAGCAGGATCTTGCGGCCGCCGAACCGGGCCAGCAGCGCCGACTCCACCTGCCGCGGCACGGTGTCGGTCTCGGTGTACGCCTCCGGGCCCGTCGCCACCGCCACCGCATGGGCGCGGGAGAGCCGCAGCCCGAACCGGGTGGCGCGCTCGGCGAGCCGGCCCAGGTCGCTGCGCCCGTACAGCAGGTCGTCGATGAACTCCCGGCGGGCCGCCTCCTCCCGCCGGACGGTGAGGCGCTGGGCCCGCTCGAAACCCTCGGCGAACGCGTCGACGGCGTGTTCCACCGCGGCCAGCACGCTCTCGGTGGACGCGGCGGCGGCCGCCGGCGTCGCTCCGGGGGCAGCGGCCGGCCAGGTGCCGCGGGCCTCGGCCAGATGCATGCGGACCAGCGCGCGCAACTGGTGCCCGGCCTCGGCGGCCTCCCTGCCGAGGGTGCGGCGGGTGTCGAGCTCCTCCCGGGTGAGCCGGCGGCCCGAGACGGCGACCTCGCCCAGGATCCGGGCGTAGCCCTCCAGAAAACTGCCGGGAATCACCGGTTCCGCCACTCGCCCGCCTCCACTCCTGATGCGCCATTGATATTTACACAACGCATACGCGGGCATGCCGGTGCCCGGCACCGAGCGCGGAGAAAGATTGCCGGAATCCGGCAATGCGGCCGACCGGCCGTGGCTGACACGATCCTGTCAGCACCAACCGGGGGACCACGGGGGAAACACGGGGGTGCAGGGGGACGGGGGAAGACCCGGCTGTCGCGGTGCCGTTGGGACGGCGCCGCGACTCCGCGGTCACCGCCTGACCCCGCACGGACGGCAGGGGTGGACCGATGCAGGAGTTCCTGACCGCGGCGCAGTCCTTCCCGGCCGTGCTCTTCTCCGCGGCGCTGGTCGTCGTCATCGCCTTCTGGCTGCTCGTCCTGGCCGGTGCGGCCGACCACCACTCCTTCGACGCGGACCTCGACACCGATCTCGCCGGCATCGGCGGCGTCCCGGTGACCGTCTCGGTATCCGTGATGGTGGCCGTCGGCTGGTTCACCGCCCTGACCGGTTCGGTGCTGGTGCACCGCAGCGACGCCACCGGGACCGCCCGGGCCGCGCTCTCCTTCGGCGTCCTCGTCGGGGCACTGCTGGTCGCCTGGGCCGTGGCGCGGCTGCTGGTCCACCACTTCCGCCGCTTCTTCGCCGACCAGCCTCCTCCATCGCGCCAGGACTTCCTGGGCCGCGTCTGCACGGTCCGCACCGGCTCGGTCGGTACGGACTTCGGCCAGGCCGAGGTCGCCGCCGCCGACGGATCCACCGCGATCGTCCAGGTACGTCAGCTGGCACCGGCCGACACCGCGTTCACTGCGGGGAGTTCGGGGCTGCTGTACGCGTACGACGAAGCGGGCGAGTTCTTCTGGGTCTCCCCGTACGACCGTGCGCTCGACCCGGGACCGCCGCCGGCACTGCCGCGTCCGCACCGCCGTACGCCGCCCGGCCGCACCGCCTGATCCGGGCGTCCGCCCGCGCCCTGCGCCACACGCCTCGTCGTGCGCGTGCTGCCCGTGCCCGTACTGCCCGGCCCGTGCACCAGGCGCGCCCACGTCACCTCTTCCTTTCCTTTTCCGCACCACCAGCCGCCAAGGACTGTCATGGAAGCCATCTCCTTGGGCCTCGGCCTGCTCATCGCCGTGGTCCTGCTCATCGCGATCGCCCTGCTGCTGATCGTCACCCGGCTCTTCCGCAAGGTGGAGCAGGGCAAGGCCCTGATCATCTCCAAGACCAAGAAGGTCGACGTGACCTTCACCGGTGCCGTCGTCCTGCCGGTGCTGCACCAGGCCGAGTCCATGGACATCTCGGTGAAGACGATCGAGATCCGCCGCACCGGGCGCGAGGGCCTGATCTGCCAGGACAACATCCGCGCCGACATCCACATCACCTTCTTCGTCCGCGTCAACAAGACCGTCGAGGACGTCATCAAGGTCGCCCAGGCCATCGGTACGGCACGGGCCAGCGACAAGGTGGCGATCCAGGAGTTCTTCGCCGCGAAGTTCTCCGAGGCGCTCAAGACCGTCGGCAAGCAGCTGGACTTCGTCGACCTGTACACCAAGCGCGAGGAGTTCCGGGACCGGATCATCCGGGTCATCGGTACCGATCTGAACGGCTACCACCTCGACGACGCCGCGATCGACTTTCTCGAGCAGACCCCGATGGTGCAGCTGGACGGCGCCAACATCCTCGACGCACAGGGCATTCGGAAGATCACCGAGCTGACGGCGATCGAGCACGTACGCACCAACGAGTTCCAGCGCACCGAGCAGAAGGAGATCACCCGGCAGGACGTGGACGCCCGGGAGACCATCCTGGAGCTGGAGCGCCGGCAGGCCGAGGCCGAGATCAAGCAGCGCCGCGAGGTGGAGACCCTGCGCGCCCGCGAGGAGGCGGCCACCGCCCGGGTCCAGGAGGAGGAACGCCTGGGCGCCCAGGCCGCGTTCATCCGGACCGAGGAGCAGCTCGGCATCCAGCGGGAGAACCAGGCCCGGGAGATCGCCGTCGCGCAGAAGAACCGCGAGCGGGTCATCGCCGTGGAGAACGAGCGCATCGAGAAGGACCGCATGATCGAGGTCATCGGGCGCGAACGGCAGACCGAACTCAACCGCATCGCCGCGACGAAGGAGGTCGAGGCCGAGCGCCGCGAGGTCGCCGACGTGATCCGCGAGCGCATCGCGGTGGACCGTACGGTCGCCGAGCAGGAGGAGTCCATCAAGACGCTGCGGTCCGTCGAGGAGTCCGAGCGCACCCGCAAGTCGGTGATCATCGCCGCCGAGGCGGAGGCCCAGGAGCAGCTCGTCAAGGACATCAAGGCGGCGGAGGCCGCCGAGGCCGCGGCCACCCACCGGGCTGCCGAGCAGCTGACGCTCGCGGAGGCCCGGCTGAAGACCGCGGACCTGGACGCACGGGCGAAGCTGCGGCTGGCCGAGGGGATCCAGGCGGAGTCGGCGGCCCTCGGACTCGCGGATGTGCAGGTGCGGGACGCGGCGGCCGAGGTCATCGAGAAGACAGGTCTGGCCGAGGCCGAGGCGACGTCCGCCCGGCTCAGGGCCGAGGCGGAGGGCGCCCGGCTCAAGGCGCTCGCGGCGGCGGAGGGCACCCAGGCCCAGGCGACGGCCGACGCGGCGATGATCGGCGAGAAGCTGAAGGCCGAGGCGGCGGGGCTCACGGACAAGGCGGCCGCGATGGCGGCGCTGGACGACGCGTCGCGCGGGCACGAGGAGTACCGGCTGCGGCTGGCCGCGGAGAAGGAGATCAGGCTCGCGGGGCTGGAGGTCCAGCGCCAGGTCGCCGAGGCGCAGGCGACGGTGCTGGCCACGGGCCTGGAGAACGCCGACATCGACATCGTCGGCGGGGACTCGGTCTTCTTCGACCGGCTGGTTTCTTCCATCTCGATGGGCAAGAGCCTCGACGGGTTCGTCGAGAACTCGGACACGGCGAAGGCGCTGGGCGGGGCGTGGCTGAACGGCACGTCGTCGTTCACGGACGACCTGACCCGGGTGCTGGGCTCGGTGTCGTCGGGTGACGTGCAGAACCTGACGGTGTCGGCGCTGCTGATGCGGATGATGGCTGCGCCGGGGGTGGGGGGTGCGGGTGCGGACCAGGTCCGCGAACTCCTGGACCACGCCCGGTCCCTGGGCCTGGCGGATGTTCCGGTGGGCGCGGTGCCGAGCCCTTCGCCCTCGCGGAACGGTACGCCGGTGGGGTAGCCGGGTCCCTTTGTCCTCAATCGCCGGACGGGCTGGAAGTGACCGGACCAGCCCACTGGAAGCTCCCCCGAGCACCGTCCGCCCTCAATCGCTGGACGGGCTGGAAGTGGCCGCACTACGGGGATGCGGCCGGCCGACCGGGATCGCTCACCGCGGGCTCGCGACAACGGCGGGCAATCCAAGCCCGTCCGGCGATAGAGGACGGACAGCACGCCCGGAAACCCGCACGCTCAACCGCCCCGGGCCCCGATCAAGCCCGTCCGGCGATTGAGGACAACGCCGGCCGCAGGCCATCCAACCGCCCCTGAGGAGCCGCACGCATGGACACCGCCACCCCGCCGCCCCCGGACGGCCCCGAGGACGGGGCGTACGACGTGCTGCGGCGGCGGCTCCGCACCCAGGCCGCCGAGCTCGCCCGCCGCGCCGAAGCGCTCAACGAACGCCGGACCGAGGAGTTCGGCTCCACCGGGCTGCGGCTGCTCGGCAGCGAGCAGGTCCGGACGGCGCAGCCGTCCGTCCCCCGCGACCTCGTCGCGATCGGCGGACGACTCCTCTTCGGCTTCGAGCGCGGCCCCGGCCGGGCCGACGGGCCCGCCGTCGACGACGTACTCACGCTGTACGACGCCGAGTTGGCCCCCGCCACCGGCCCCCTCCTCGCCGACGAGGCCTTCGTACGCGAGTTCAGCGGCCTGCACCGCTACTACCGGGATGCCAGGCTGCTGCGGCTGCGCCGTACCGACAGCCGGCTCCTCGCCGTGTTCCGTACCGGCGAGACCGCCGAGGACATCCGCGTCCTGCGCTGGGCGCTCGACGCCGACGGCTCACCCGGTGCCTTCCTCGACGCCCGCGGCGAGCGCGACCACGTGTTCCCGCCGTCGCACGACTTCACCTGGACCGTCGCGGGCCGCGAGGCCCACATCGCGGGCCCGCATCCGCACATCGCCGTCGGCGGCCCGGGGGACGGGGCGCGTGCCCCGCTCTTCGTCTCCACGCTCGGCGGACATCTCACGCTCAAGACCGTCGACGACACGGAATCCCCCGACGGGATCTACCGCGAGCCGGTCACCGAACCCCTCCAGTCGCTCGCCGACGCCGAGGTCGAGTACGCGGAGTCCGGTCCGCTCGTGCTGCTGCGCATCCGGCCGTACAAGGAGGAGGCCTGGCGCCATCTCGTCTTCAACGGACTCCTCGGCACCGTGCAGCGGCTGGACGGGATCGGTCCCGCCTGCCACCGGCTCCCCGAGGACCAGGGAATCATCTTCCCCGGCGGCTACTACCTGACCTCCGGCACCGCCAAGACCTTCGACATCGCCCGGCCGCTCACCGACCCCGTCTTCGAGGGTGCCGTCCGCTCCCCCAACGGCGAGGACGTCCTGTACGTGTTCCGTTCGCGGGAGGACGGGCGCAGCCTGCTGCTCCCGTACAACGTGATCCGGCAGGAGGTCGCCACCCCGCTCCAGGGCCGCGGCCACGCACTGCTCGACGACGGCTCGCTCGTCGTTCTGCGGGACCCGGTCGAGGGCCCGGACGGCGGCCCGGCCCGTGTTCACCCGGTGCAGCGCTGGCAGACGCCGTACGTCTCCGACACCTGTGCCGCCTCCCGCCCCGCCGGGGCGGGCCCCCTCGCCCGGATCGGCAACGCCGATCTGGTGCGCGGCATCTCCGACTGTCTCGCGCTCGCGCACAGCGCCGACGGGACCACCCCGACCGGTGCCGTGTACGCACAGCTGGTGGCCGACTGCGCCCGCGCCACCGACCGGTACCACTGGCTGGACGAGAGCGAACTCGGAGCTCTCGGCGCGCCGTTGGCCGCGCTCCGCGACACCGCACAGCAGGTGCTCGCCGAGTTCGACGCCGTGCAGGAGCAGACCCGACGGGCCGCCGACGCGCTCGCCGAGACGGCCGAGCGGATCACCGCTCTCGTCCGCCGGGTCCGCGGCGAGGCCCCCCGGTCGGCCGCCGAATGGGTCGGACGGCTGACCGAACTGCGCGCCGCCCACGGCCACCTGTCGACGCTCTCCGAGATGCGGTACGCGGACACCGGGCGGATCGCCGAACTCACCGCCGCCACCGCCGACGACGTCACCGCGGCGGGCCGGCGTGCGGTCGCGTTCCTGTCCGGGGACGACGCGTTCGCCGACTACCACGAGGACGTCGCCCGGCTCACCGAGGAGGCCGCCGCCCTCACCACCGTCACCGACGCCTCCGCGCTCGGCGAGCGGCTGGCGGGGATGACGGACGGGCTGAGCACGGTGACGGACGTCGTCGCCGGGCTCGACATCGGTGACGGCGTGGTCCGCACCTCGATCCTGGAGCGGATCGCCGAGGTGCTCGGCGGGGTGAACCGGGCCCGCGCCACGCTCGACGCCCGTCGGCGCGCGCTGCTCGACCAGGAGGGCCGGGCCGAGTTCGCCGCCGAGTTCGCCCTGCTGGGGCAGGCCGTCACGGCCGCACTGGCCGCCGCGGACACCCCGGACGCCTGCGACGACCAGCTGGCGCGGCTGCTGCTGCAACTGGAGAACCTGGAGGCGCGGTTCACCGAGTTCGACGACTTCCTGGCCGAGCTGGGCGAGCGGCGGACGGAGGTGTACGAGGCGTTCTCGGCCCGCAGGCAGACCCTTCAGGACGCCCTCGCCCGCCGGACCGAACGCCTCGCGGCGTCCGCCGCCCGGGTGCTGGAGACCGTCGCGCGCCGCAGTTCCGCGCTGCCCGACGCGGACGCCGTGCACACCTACTTCGCATCCGATCCGATGGTCACCAAGATCCGCCGCACCGCCGGGGAGCTGCGCGGACTCGGCGACACGGTCAGGGCCGAGGAACTCGACGGGCAGCTGCTGGCCGCCCGCCAGGAGGCGGGACGGGCGCTGCGCGACCGCAGCGAGCTGTACGCGGACGGAGGGGCGACGATCCGGCTGGGCCGTCACCGCTTCGCCGTGAACACCCAGCCGTTCGAGCTGACGCTGGTGCCCCGGGGGGACGGACTCGCCTTCGCCGTCACCGGAACCGACTACCGGGCCCCGGTCACCGACCCGGACTTCCGGGCCACCCGCGCGTACTGGGACCAGCTGCTGCCCTCCGAGTCGCCGTCCGTCTACCGGGGCGAGCACCTGGCAGCCCGGCTCCTGTCCGAGCAGGGCGCGGACCGGCTGCGGTCCCTGGAAGCCGGTGAACTAGCTTCCCTGGTACGGGAGTCGGCTGCCGCCGCGTACGACGAGGGGTACCAGCGCGGTGTCCACGACGAGGACGCCACGGCGATCCTGGACGCTCTGCTGCGGCTGCACACGGCCGCGGGACTGTTGCGCTTCCCGCCCGCCGTCCGGGCGGCCGCCCAGCTCTTCTGGGCGTACGGGACGGACGAGGCGCGCCGGACGTCCTGGACGCGCCGGGCCCGCTCCCTGGCCCGCGCCCGCGAGACGTTCGGTCTCACCCCGGCCGTCGCCGCGCTTCAGGAGGAGTGGGCCGCGGCCATCCGGGGGGACGGCTCCCGCGCCGTCGCCGCCTACCTCTTCGAGGAGCTGACGAGCGGCCCGGAAGGGTTCGTCACAGGCGAGCCGGTCCGCACCTTCCTGGACAAGTTCCGTCGCACGACCGGCACTTCGGCGTACGACGAGGATCTGGCCGCTCTGGCGGACGATCTGCCGGCCCGCCGCCAACTCGTGGAGGGCTGGCTCACCTCGTACGCCCGGGCAAGCGGTTCGGATCCGGACGCGGGCGATCTCGCGGAGGCCGTCGCCGTCGAGCTGTGCCCGGAGCCGGTCCTGGCCCGCTACGAGGGCGACGCGCCCCTCACCACGACCGTGGACGGCCTCCTGGGCGTCCACCCGCGCATCGAGCGGGGCCGGCTGCCCGTCCGGATCGATGAACTCCTGGCCCGCACCGAGGAGTTCCGTACCGCCGTCGTCCCCGGCTTCCGCGCCTATCAGCGCCGCCGCACCACTCTGGTCACCACCGAACGCACCCGGCTGCGGCTGGACGACCACCGGCCCCGCGTCATGTCCGCGTTCGTCCGCAACCGGCTGCTCGACGAGGTGTACCTGCCGCTGATCGGCGACAGCCTCGCCAAGCAGCTCGGCACCGCCGACGCCGACCGGCGCACCGACTCGCAGGGCCTGCTGCTGCTCGTATCGCCGCCCGGCTACGGCAAGACGACGCTCATGGAGTACGTCGCCGACCGGCTCGGCCTGGTCCTCGTCAAGGTCAGCGGCCCCGGCCTCGGCCACGACGTGACCTCGCTGGACCCTGCCCAGGCCCGCAGCGCGACCGCGCGCCGCGAGATCGAGAAGATCAACTTCGCGCTGGAGGCCGGCAACAACACCCTGCTGCACATCGACGACATCCAGCACACCTCACCGGAGCTGCTCCAGAAGTTCATCCCGCTCTGCGACGCCACCCGCAGGATCGAGGGTGTGCGGGACGGCCAGCCGCGCAGCTACGACCTGCGGGGCAAGCGGTTCGCGGTGTGCATGACGGGCAATCCGTACACCGAGTCCGGGGAACGGTTCCGGATCCCCGACATGCTCGCCAACCGGGCCGACGTCTGGAATCTGGGCGAGGTGCTGAGCGGCCGCGAGGACGTCTTCGCGCTGAGCTTCGTCGAGAACGCGCTGACCGCCAACCCGGTGCTCGCCCCGCTCGCCGGACGGTCCCGCGAGGACCTCGCGCTGCTGCTGCGACTCGCCTCCGGCACCGACGCCGACGCCCGTGCGGACCGGCTCCAACACCCTTACGCACCGGCCGAGGTGGACCGGATCACCGCCGTGCTCCGTCATCTGCTGCACGCCCGCGACACCGTCCTCTCCGTCAACGCCGCGTACATCGCGTCGGCCGCGCAGACCGACGCGACCCGCACCGAGCCGCCGTTCCGCCTGCAGGGCTCGTACCGCAACATGAACCGGATCGCCGAGCGCATCGTGCCCGTCATGAACGACGCCGAGCTGTCCGCCGTCATCGACGACCACTACACGGGCGAGGCCCAGACACTCACCACGGGCGCCGAGGCGGCCCTGCTGAAACTCGCATCCCTGCGCGGCACGCTCAGCCCCTCGCAGGCAGAGCGCTGGTCCGCCGTCTCCGCCTCGTACGTACGCACCCAGGCGCTCGGCGGACCCGACGGTGATCCTCTGACCCGTGCGGTGGCCGCGCTCGGGCTGCTCGCGGACCGCATCGCGGCCGTCGAATCGGCGATCAGCCGGGCCGCGGACCCGCGCCACCTGCTCGCCTGGCCACCGTCCGGGACAGACGCCGGGCCACACGCCGGAACACCTCCCGGGACACCTCCCGGGAGACACGAGGACCGCTGACCGTATCGATCACGAGAAGGGAGCAGGGCATGCTGGGACATGTGCCTCCTCTTCCCCAGCAGCCCCAACGCTCCCCGTTCTCCGGACACATGGTCGTCTGCGGCGACGACGCGCTCGCGCAGCGGCTCGCCGTGGAGCTGCGTTATGTCTACGGGGAGCGGGTCACCCTCGTCCTGCCGCCGGAGCCCGGTACGGCCGGACCGGAGCTGCCGCTGACCGGGCGCGGCCGGGCAGCCGCCCTCTTCGGCCGGATGTCGTCGGCGATGAACCGCAACGGCGGGCCCGGACTCGGCAACGGCAACGGCGGGACCGGCGGCGGGGACGGCGACACCAACGCCGGAGTGGAGGCGGTCCGCATCCTCCAGGCCGCGGAACCCTCGTACGAGGCCTTCGAGGAGGCCGGTGTCGACACGGCCGCCGCCCTGGCTCTGGTCTACGACGACGACGAGCGCAACATCCGCGCCGCGCTGACCGCCCGCAGGCTCAACCCCCGCGTCCGGCTGGTGATCCGGCTCTACAACCGCAAGCTCGGCCAGCACCTCGAAGCCCTGCTCGACCAGGCGGCCGCCGTTGCCTCGCCGGGGCTGGACCCGGCCGCGCTGGACGCCTCCACCACCGTGCTCTCCGACGCCGACACCGCGGCCCCCGCCCTCGCGGCGACCGCCCTCGCCGGGTCCAGCAAGGTGATCCAGGCGGAGGGCCTGCTCCTGCGCGCGGCCGAACGCACCCCGCCCCCCGCGGGCCAGGCCGCCGACCCGGGCCTGTGCACGCTGGCCCTGCTCTCCTCCACCACCCATGACCCGGCCGGCACCGAGGGCTCCGACAGCAGCGGCGACGAAGGCCCCCGGCTCCTGCCCGACCAGGCGCAGGTGGCCGCCGCGACCGGGCGCGGAACCATCGTCCTGGAGGCCGTCAGCCAACCGGGCCCCACCGGCAGGGAACGCCGCATGGGCGGCCGGGGCGCACCGCTGAGCCAGGTCTTCTCGCGGCGGCTGCGCTGGTCCGCGCTGGGCGTCGGCCTGGCCGTACTGGGTCTGGCGGTGGCGTCCTCCTTCACGACCGGGGACGACCCGCTGCACGCCGCCTACCTGACCCTGCTCGACCTGTTCGCGATGGGCGACCCGGCGATCGGCGACAAGACGGCCCGCCAGATCATCCAGATCCTCTCGGGCGTCGCCGGACTGATGCTGCTGCCGCTGCTGGTGGCCGGAGTGCTGGAGGCCTTCGGATCGCTCCGTACGGCCTCCTCCCTGCGCCGCCCGCCGCGCGGCCTGTCCGGGCACGTGGTGCTGCTCGGGCTCGGCAAGATCGGCACGCGCGTCCTCGTCCAGCTCCGCGAACTGGGCATCCCCGTGGTCTGCGTGGAGGACGACCCGGACGCCCGCGGCATCCCCGTCGCGCGGCGGCTGCACGTGCCGGTGGTCCTCGGGGACGTCACGCAGGAGGGCGTCCTGGAGGCCGCGAAGATCCGGCGGTCCCGCGCACTGCTCGCCCTGACCAGCGTCGACACCACGAACCTGGAGGCCGCGCTGTACGCACGCTCGGTCAAGCCGGACCTGCGGGTGACGCTGCGGCTGTTCGACGACGAGTTCGCCACCGCCGTCTACCGCACCCTGCGCACCGCCCACCCGCACGCGCTGACCCGCTCCCGGTCGGTCTCCCACCTGGCGGCGCCGTCGTTCGCCGTCGCCATGATGGGCCGGCAGATCCTCGGGGCGGTGCCGGTCGAGCGGAAGGTGATGCTGTTCGCAGCGGTCGAGGTGGCCGGGCACCCGCAGCTGGAGGGCCGGACGGTGGAGCAGGCGTTCCGGGCCGGGGCCTGGCGGGTCCTCGCCCTGGACACGGCCCCGCCCGCCGACCGCCGGCCGGACCTGGCCGCTCCCGCCCCACCGCCGCATGCCCCCGGAACCGCCCCGGCCGGCGCCCCGCCCGGCGGTCTCGTCTGGAACCTGCACCCCGGTTACGTGCTCCAGCCCACCGACCGCGTCGTGATCGCCGCGACCCGACGGGGACTGGCGGAACTCCTGCGCAGGCGCGGTTCGATGGCCCGGCACTGACGAAGGGCCCCAAGGCTGTCCCGTAGGCGTGTATCGGGTCGTGATCAGTGAGCATCGCACCGGGGTGGGTGCCCCGTCCGGGGTGCGGGACCCGGCGGTCTGCGGCTGCGCCGTGTGGGTGCGCGTGACCGGAGGCGTTGCCGCAGGCAGGCAGCGAGGGGGCCCGAGGGTCCCGGGAGCGTGCCGCCGGGACGATGTGTCAGACCGTGACGAGCCGGTCCACCAGCAGTTCCACCCGCGGCCCGGCGTCCTCGGGCAGCAGGCGGCCCGCTCGGGTCAGGGTCGCCAGGCCGTGCAGAGCCGCCCAGAACACCTCGGTGAACAGCCCCGGGTGGACGCCGTCGCCGGCGGCCTCCGCGAGGCTCTCGAGCAGGGCGGCGAAGGCGTCCTTCAGCGGCTCGGGGGTGTCCTCCTGCGCGTACGCCAGGCCGCCGTCGAGCTGGAACAAGGCGTCGTAGACCGCCGGGTTGTGCTCGGCGAAGTCGAGGTAGGCGCGGGCGAGGGCGGCGACCCGCTCGCGCGGGCCGCTCGCTCCGGAGGCCGCGGCACGCACCGCCGCGGCCAGCTCGGCGGCGCCTTCCAGGGCGACGGCGCCGATGATCTCGCGCTTGCCGCGGAAGTGGCTGTAGAGGACGGGCTGGCTGTATTCGATCCGTTCGGCGAGCCGGCGGGTGGTGACTGCGTCCCAGCCCTGCTGCTCGGCGAGTTCGCGGGCTGTCGCCAAGATGAGGCGTTCGCGCTCCGCCCGTTCGCGCTGCTTGCGTTCCTGTACCGACATGGGTCGATCCTAGCATCGCTAGACAATCAAGCGGGACTAGTACTAGCGTTGCCTCATCATCTAGCGTCGCTAGCTCACAGGGGGATCGCCATGCTCGACACACTCCAGGTCGTCACCACCGTCGCCGTCGGCCTGATGGTGGGGGTGGAGTTCTCCGTCGCCTTCATCATGAACCGGATCCTGGACGCGCTTCCCGAGGACAGCGGCCAGCTCGGCCACGCCCACGGCGGCCGGATGCTCGGCACCCTGATGCCGTTCTGGTACATAGGCTCGCTCGTCCTCAGCGCGGTCTGGGCCGTCGCCGGATGGCACCACCACGGCGCCGGACTCGTCGTCACCGCCGCCGGACTGCTGATCCTGAGCGTGGTCATGTCGATCCTGCTGCTCGTCCCGATCAACAACCGGAACAAGACCTGGACCCCCGAGAACCGGCCCGCCGACTGGAAGGAGCAGCTGCACCGCTGGAACCGCTACCACTACATCCGCGTCGCCGTCCTCGTTGCCGCGTTCACCCTGCTGGTCGCCGCCCTCGTCTGATAGCACCGATGCCCCGACATGCACTGGTTCGCCTCTGCATGCCGACGGCTCTTGTCCCGTCACGTTCCACGAAGCTCACCAAGCTGACGAAGACTCGCATGGAGAAATCAATGTCGCTGAGGAAGATCAACACCGTCCTGGCCGCCGCTTTCATCCTCTTCATCCTCTGGTTCGGGACGGAGTACATCCTGAGCCCGGAGACGACGGCTCCGGGCTACGGCCTGCCGAGCTGGCCCTCCGGCGACGGCGACGGCTTCCTGATCATCAAGGGAATCCGCGACGTCGTCCTGGCCCTGGTCCTGGGCATCCTGCTGGTGACCGGCCACCGCCGGGCGCTGGGCTGGGTGCTGCTGGTGGAGGCCCTCGCCGCGTACGGCGACATGACCAACGTGCTGGCCCACCACGGCTCCGTGGCCACCGCGCTCGGCGTCCACTGCCTGACCGCGACACTGATGGTGGTCAACGGCCTGCTGATAATGCACGAGACCCGCAACGTCGCGGCCGCCCCGGAAACGCCCGCCCCACAGCCCGCCTGAGGTGCGCATCGGGCCGTGATCAATTCGCGGGTTTCGCCCCGTTCCAGGCCCTGGCCCTGACCCTGGGCCCGTAGACCGTCGTGTGTGACGCGCGCACAACTGACGTACGAGGAGTGGGAGTTCATCGAGCCGCACCTGCCGATCGGCGAGTACGGCCCGTACCTCAAGACCTGCGGCAGCAGTTCGAGGGACGTGATCCGGCGGTTCCGGCCGGCGGGCACCGGCGGGCACCGGCGGGAGATGCCGAGCGAGTTCGGTGCCTGGCCAACCGTCTGCACCGGGGCCAGGAGGTCCCGTCGGCCTCTACCTGCGCCCCTCGACGGTCTGGATCGAAGACCTCACCAGGGCGACTCATCGATCACGACCCGATACGCGTCCTAGAGCAGACCTCCCATTGCCTGCCTCACCTCCGTCAGTGTCGCGTCGGCGATGGCGTTGGCGCGTTCGTTGCCGGCCCGCAGCACGGACCGCACGTACCCCATCTCCCCGGCGTACTCGGCCCGCCGGGCCCTCATCGGCGCCATCCGGGTGTTGACCGCGTCGGTCACGGTCCGCTTGAGGGCCGCCGCACCTCCGCCGCCGATCTCCTCGGCCACGTCGTGCGGGTCGCGGTCGAGGCAGAGCGCGGCGAGCAGCACCAGCCCGGAGACCCCGGGCCGCCTCTCGGGGTCGTACGTGATGTGCCGCTCGGCATCCGTCGTCGCCCCCTTGATCAGGCGGGCGGTCATGTCCTCGTCGGCGCTCAGGGCAAGGGAGTTGGCCCGGCTCTTGCTCATCTTGGTGCCGTCGGTGCCGAGCAGCAGGGGCGCGGCGGAGAGCAGTACCTCGGGCTCCGGGAAGACGGGTCCGTACCGCTCGTTGAACCGCCGGGCGACTGTCCGGGCCACTTCGAGGTGAGGCACCTGGTCCTGGCCGGCCGGCACCAGATTGCCCTTGCAGAACAGGATGTCGGCCGCCTGGTGGACCGGGTAGGTGAACATCAGGCCGCTGACGGAAGCCTGGCGGGAGTGCGCGATCTCGTCCTTGACCGTGGGGTTGCGGCCCAGTTCGGCGACGGAGACCAGGCTCAGGAACGGCAGCAGCAACTGGTTGAGCGCCGGCACGGCACTGTGGTTGAAGATCACCGAGCGTTCCGGGTCGATGCCGACGGCCAGATAGTCCAGCAGCAGCCCCTCCATGGTCGCCGCGAGCCGCTCGGCGACGTCCCGGTCGGTCAGCACCTGGTAGTCGGGGATGACGATGAACGTCTCCACCCCGAGGTTCTGGAGCCGCACCCGGTTGTGGAGCGTGCCGAAGTAGTGGCCGAGGTGGAGCGCGCCGGTGGGCCGGTCGCCGGTCAGGACGCGGAAGGCGGCGGGGTCCCGGTGGATCCGCTCGTCGAGCGTGGCGGTGCTGTCGGCGTGGGTCGTGGTCATGGCTGGTCTCTCCTCGCGATGGTGTGTGCGTGGAGGACGGCCCCTGCCGGGCTCGGAGCCCGTACCGGAAAAGGGCAGAGAAAAAGGGCCGTCCGTAACGAACGGCCCTGGTCCCGCGCTGAAGAGGTGGCCGCTCCTAGAAGGAGCGCCACCAGTTCCGGCGCGGTACGGAGGTCATGGGGGCGAGCTTAGCCGAAGGCGCGGTCCCGGTCGCGAGGAACTCACCTGTGCCGGGGCCCGGTCAGGGCGCCGGCGCGCACGCTCCCCGGCAGCGCCTCCGCTACTTCTTCGCGTGCTCACCCACGTAGAAGAGGATCCAGATGAAGCCCGCGAACAGGTGCGTGGCGAAGACGTAGACGAAGACGCGCAGCGCGACGCCGCGTTCCTTCCAGCGCTCGCTCCCGCCCCCGCCCTGACGGTCGCCGGTGCGCTCGGGGAGGGTGCCGCCGTCGCCCGGTACTCCGGTGCCGCTCATGACCGCCTCCGTCCGCCCGGGGCTCGGACGGCCTCCGTACCGGGCCAGCGTACTCACCGCACCGCATCACACCGGCGATGATTACGGCATAAGCGATGACATGCGCGCATAGCCCGATCGAGTTCTACTGAGTTGTCATGAGCGAGGCGGGCATGAAGACGAAGCTGGGACGACCGACACCTTCCGATGTCTCGGCCGGCCTGGTCACCGGGCTCTTCTCGATCCCCGAGGGCATGGCCTACGCCGCGATCGGCGGCTTCAACCCGGTCACCGGCATCTACGCGGGTGTCGTTCCCACGATCCTGGGATCGTTCTTCGCCCGTACCGTCCTGATGGTCACGACCCTCACCTCCGCCATCGCGCTGACCTCGCAGAGCGTGCTGTCCGGGGCGCATCTGGACCCCAGGGACGCGGGGAACATCGCCACGGTCGCCGTGCTCGCCGGGCTGATCATGGTGGCGCTCGGGCTGCTGAAGCTCGGTGCGGTGATGAGCTTCGTCTCCAACGCCGTGATGACCGGCTTCTCGACCGGGATCGCCCTCCAGATCATCACCGGCTCGCTCGACGACGCCACCGGCTACAAGCCCGACGGCCACAACCGCCTCACCCAGTTGGCCGACTGGGTGATCCACGCCGGCGACTGGAGGCTCGCGACCACCCTGACCGCGCTGACCACGGTCGCCGTGTGGGCGCTCGTCCGGCTGGTCGGACGGCTGGAGCCGGTGTCCGTCCTGGTCGCCCTGGTCGCCGTCAGCCTGGGCGTCGGGCTGCTCTCCATCGATGTGGAGCTGGCCAGGGACATCGCGCACATCCCGGCGGCGCTGCCGCACTTCACCGCGCCGGACCTGTCCGTCGTCGGTTCGCTGCTGCCCGGCGCCTTCGCCGTCGCGCTGGTCGCGCTGGCCCAGGCGGCGTCGATCGGCCCGACCGTCCGCAACCCCGACGGCTCCAAGTCGTCCGTCGACGGCGACTTCGTTGCCCAGGGGATCGGCAACATCGGCGGCGGGCTGTTCGGCGCGCTGCCCGCCGGCGGTTCCATGTCCCGCACCGGGGTCGCCGTCAGCGCGGGCGCGCGCACCCGCTGGACCGGCATCTTCGCCGGGCTGTGGCTGGCGCTGCTGGTCCTGACGCTCGGCTCACTGGCCGAGCGGATCCCGATGCCGGTCATCGGCGGCCTGATCATCGTGATCGGCTGCGAGCTGATCTGGGGGCGCCGCAAGGACATCCTGCTGGTGCTGCGTACGTCCCCGTTGCCGGCCGCCGCGATGACCGTCACCTTCATCGCCACCACCCAGCTGCCCCTCCAGCAGGCCATCGTGATCGGGGCGCTGCTCTCGCTGCTGCTGTACTGCGTGCAGGCGGCCCGGCAGAGCGGACTGCGCGGGCTGGAGCGCGGCTCCGGCCCCGGGAGCTGGCGGTTCACCGACCCGCCCGCGCGGATCGGGCCCGGCGAGGTCACCGTCCTCTTCTACGGCGGGGCCGGCCTGTTCGCCGAGGTCCCCCGGATCGACGCCCAGTGGCCCGACGTCTCGCAGGCGCGGGGATCGGCCGTGGTGCTGGCGCTGCGAACCACACCGGAGGTCCCGTCCTCGGCGGTCGTGAAGCTGCTCAGCCGGTACGCCGAGGAGCTGGACGCGCACGGCGGCCGGCTCTATCTGTCCGGGGTCCAGCCGGGGCTGCTCGCCGTGCTGCGCCGGACCGGTCTCACCAAGGAGCTCGGCGATGACCAGGTGGTGCCCGCCCGCGAGGAGATCTTCGGGGCCCAGCACGAGGCGGTCGAGCGGGCCGGACGGTGGGTCGAGGAGCAGCGCGGGACCGGTCCGGTACCGGCGGAATAGGGAGGCGGGGCGCTCCGTTGTAGGGTGTGTTCACATAGTTCAACGTTCAACCATCTGTTTGAACACCTGAAGCGATCACCTGGAGGCGGGCGCCATGCAGTTCGGGATCTTCACCGTCGGCGACATCACCACCGACCCGACGACCGGCACGACGCCGAGCGAGCACGAGCGGATCAAGGCCACCGTCGCCATCGCACGGAAGGCCGAGGAGGTCGGCCTCGACGTGTTCGCGACCGGCGAGCACCACAACCCTCCGTTCGTGCCGTCCTCGCCGACGACCACCCTCGGCTACATCGCCGCCCGCACCGAGCGCATCATCCTGTCCACCTCGACGACCCTGATCACCACCAACGACCCGGTGAAGATCGCCGAGGACTACGCCACGCTCCAGCACCTCGCCGACGGCCGCGTCGACCTGATGATGGGCCGCGGCAACACCGGCCCGGTCTACCCCT
Organism: Streptomyces sp. NPDC087901; assembly: GCF_044742205.1. Taxonomy (NCBI): domain Bacteria; kingdom Bacillati; phylum Actinomycetota; class Actinomycetes; order Kitasatosporales; family Streptomycetaceae; genus Streptomyces; species Streptomyces sp. NPDC087901. The sequence continues at coordinate 380,872 of NZ_JBIUUC010000004.1, read as the reverse complement.
GGTTCGGCAAGGACATCCGCCAGGGCATCCCGCTCGCCGTCGAGAACTACGCCCTGCTGCACCGGCTGTGGCGCGAGGACGTCGTGGACTGGGAGGGGAAGTTCCGTACGCCGCTGCAGTCCTTCACCGCGACCCCGCGCCCGCTGGACGGCGTACCGCCGTTCGTCTGGCACGGATCCATCCGCTCCCCGGAGATCGCCGAGCAGGCCGCGTACTACGGCGACGGCTTCTTCCACAACAACATCTTCTGGCCCATCGAGCACACGAAGAAGATGGTGAACCTCTACCGGCAGCGCTACGCCCACTACGGCCACGGCACCGCCGAGCAGGCCATCGTGGGTCTGGGCGGGCAGGTGTTCATGCGCAAGAACTCGCAGGACGCGGTACGGGAGTTCCGCCCCTACTTCGACAACGCACCGGTCTACGGGCACGGACCGTCGATGGAGGACTTCACCCAGCAGACGCCGCTGACCGTGGGCTCCCCGCAGGAGGTCATCGAGCGGACGCTGTCCTTCCGGGGCGCCGTCGGCGACTACCAGCGCCAGCTGTTCCTGATGGACCACGCGGGGCTGCCGCTGAAGACGGTCCTGGAGCAGCTCGACATCCTCGGCGAGGAGGTCGTCCCCGTGCTGCGCAAGGAGTTCGCCAACCTGCGCCCCGCCGGGGTGCCCGAGTCCGCGCCCCTGCACCCGGCCGTCACCGCGGCCGCCACCGCTACTGCCGCGAAGGAGAGCTGACACCGTGTTCGTCACCGAACCGCTGAGGATCGTCGCCGTCTCGGCCGGGCTGAGCAGCCCCTCGTCGACCAGGCTGCTGGCCGACCGGCTGGCCGCGGCCACCCGGGAACGGCTGGACGCCGAGCAGGACCGGCCGGTCGAGGTCCGGGTGATCGAACTGCGCGACCTGGCCGTCGACATCGCGGGCAACCTGGTGTCCGGATTCCCGTCGGCCAAGCTGGAGGAGGCCATCGGCGCGGTGACGGGGGCCGACGGACTGATCGCCGTCACCCCGGTCTTCACCGCCTCGTACAGCGGACTGTTCAAGTCGTTCTTCGACCTCGTCGAGAACACCGCGCTGACCGGCAAGCCCGTCGTCGTCGCCGCGACCGGCGGCACCGCCCGGCACTCGCTGGTGCTGGAGCATGCGATGCGTCCGCTCTTCGCCTACCTGCGGGCCGTCACGCTGCCGACGTCGGTGTACGCGGCGTCGGAGGACTGGGGCTCGTCGGGCGACGAGTACACCGAGGGCCTGCCGGCCCGGATCCGGCGTGCGGGCGGCGAGCTCGCGCAGGCGATCACGGGCGGCCGGGCCGTCTCCGGGGCGTCCAGGGCCCTCGGACTGGACGACGAGGTGGTCCCCTTCGAGCGGCAGCTGGCCGACCTTCGGCTGGACTGACCGACCCGGAGGCTGTGCTTTCGTCCGGTTTGACTACAGTTGCGCCAGAAGGTGCGTCGTGCGGGCATTCCGCACGACGCACCGGCACGACCGAGCAGAACCAAAGCGGAACCGAGCTGGAGGCAGATATGGGCAGGATCGTGGTGGGCGTTGACGGCTCCGAGTCGTCGATCAAGGCACTGCACTGGGCCGTACGCCAGGCGGAGCTGACCGGTGACACGGTGGAGGCCGTCAACAGCTGGGAGTACCCCGCGACCAGCTGGGCGTCCATGATGCCGGGCATGCCGGAGGACTTCGATCCACAGGCCCTGGCCACGGTGTCACTCACCGAGGCGCTGGAGGAGGCCGTCGGCGGTGCGCGCGCGGCCGAGATCAGCAAGGTCGTGGTGATCGGCAATCCGGCTCAGGCCCTGCTCGACCGGGCCGAGGGCGCGAATCTGCTGGTGGTCGGAGCGCGCGGGCGCAGCCCCCTCAAGGCGACCCTGCTCGGCTCGGTCAGCCTGCACGTCACCCAGCACGCCCCGTGCCCGGTGACCGTGGTCCGCGGCTGACGCAGGCTCCGCACACCGGTACGGGCCCGCGCAGCCGAGGCGCGGGCCCGTACTGGCAGAAGCCGTGGTGGGCTCAGTCCGCCCGCGTGTAGAAGTAGTAGAACGCGGCCACCAGCATGCCCGCCCCGGTCAGCAGGCCGAGCACCGACGCGGCCAGCACGCTCTTGCCGGACAGGCTGTAGAGGAAACCGATCGAACCACCGAACAGCGCACCGTACGAGGCCGCCGCGAGTTCGGGCGGCAGGCCCTTCTGCACCCGGCCCAGACCGAAGCAGAGCGCCGCGAGAACGGCGCCGGAGATCAGGCCGAGCGCGAGCCGCGTGCCGGTGAGCACACCGCCGTCGCGGGCGATGGACGTCGCGTAACAGCCGAGGATCACGCCGAGCGTGACGGGCACGGCCCAGCCGAGCGTGGAGGTGCGCTGGACACGCGCGTGTGTTCCGCGTGCCTGCGCCGAAGCGTGTGCGGCCATGGCAGCGAGCTCCTTCCGTCGCCCCCGCTTTCCTCCAGAGCACACCCGGCCGGGCAGCCCGGCAACTCGGATGGCCCACGGCCCGGGGCGCAGCGCCTGCATCCGCGGTTCCCTGGTGGTGTGCGGACCTACTTCTCGGCGGCTCTCTCGGTGGCATTCCTGGTGCTGCTCGCCGTCCTGGTGCCACTGAGCGCGCTCTCCGCCTGGGTCGATCTGGAGATCGACGACACGGACCGTTACGTGGCCGCGGTGGCGCCGCTCGCCTCCGACCCGGATGTGCAGAACACCGTGGCCGACCTGATCACCGACGAGGCGATGAAGCAGATCGACGTCGGCCCGCTCCAGGACACCGTCCGCGACTTCCTGCACCAGGCCGTGCAGTCCTTCACCACCACCGACGCCTTCCAGGCCGCGTGGAACGCCGCCAACCGCACAGCCCACGAGGCCGTCACGGCGGCTCTGGACGGGGACAGCGGCGAGAGCGTCACGATCGACCTGGCGCCCGTGACGGAGAAGGTGAAGCAGAACCTGGTGGACAACGGGGTGCCGTTCGCCGACCAGATCCCCGTCCAGCACACCGACATCCAGATCATCTCCGCCGACCGCGCGGACCAGATGCGCCAGAGCTTCCGCCTGCTGCGGGCCGCCAGTGTGTGGCCGGCCGTCGGCACGCTCGTGTTCGCGCTGCTCGCCGTCGTCCTGGCCTGGGTGCGCGGCGGACCCGGCCGCCGGGGCTCGGTCCTGGCCGCGCTCGCCGCCACCGCCGTTGCCGGGGCCGGCTTCGCCCTCGGCGCGCTGGTGCTGCGCGGGGCGCTCGCGCTGGCGCGCAACCGGGTGCTGGCCGAGGTTCCCGGCAGCGACACCGACGGGGCGGCGGCGGTGTACGACGCGCTGACGGGGTCGCTGCGCACCACGGTGTGGATCGTCTTCGGTACGGGCCTCGCGGTGGCCGTGTGCGCGGTGGCGGCGCGGATCTGGGCCCAGCGGGTGCTGCCGGTACCGTCCGGGGCATGACGGAACCGCTCCGCCGCCTCGCACCGAGGAACGCCCTGCTCTGCGGGGCCGTCCTCCTCCTGGCCGGGGTGAGCCTCGTGATCGGTTTCCGGGCCGCCGGCGCCGACGGCCCGACCCCCGTCCCGCAGGCCCTGGCCTTCCTGCCCTGGCTCCTGGTGCCCGGCGCCGCCGGTCTCGGGCTGGCGGCACTGGCCCGGTGGCGCGGCGGCCTGGTGTGGGCGACGGTGGCACTCGCGCTGACCGTGTGGTTCGTCCGCCCGTACGGTCCCGGCACCACGGGCTCCCATGGTCCGGTGGTGGCCCGGCTGGACGTCCTCACCTCGAACGTGGAGTTCGGTGACGCGACGGACGCGCTGATCGCGACGGTCCGCCGCGAGGAACCCGATGTCGTCTTCGTCCAGGAGTGCGACTTCGCGTGCGCGGACGCGCTCGCCGCCCGCGTCCCGGCCACCTCGTACCCGTACCGCGATGTCGTCCGGCTCGACGGTTCGCTCGGCTCGGCGATCCTCAGCAGGTACCCGCTGCGGCCGGCGGGCCGGATCGACGGCGCGATGGCAATGCCGGGGTCGGTCGCCGTCGTAGCGGGCCGGAACGTGCGGCTCCAGCTCGCGCATCCCATGCCGCCGGTCCCCGGCGGGGTACACGTCTGGCGCCGCGAACTCGGCCGGATCCACGACCTCGCCGCCGCCGTCCGGGCGGAGCCCGTCGTCATGGCGGGCGACTTCAACGCCTCCCAGGACCACGCCGCCTTCCGGGCCGTCCTGGACGCGGGCGGCCTCCACGACAGCGCCCGCCTCGCCGGCTCCTCCCGTGCGTACTCCTGGCCCGCCGACCGCACCACACCGTTGCGCGCCCAGATCGACCATGTGCTGGTCAGCGAGGAGTTCTCGGTCCGCTCGGCCCGCTTCCTGCGACTCGCCAACACCGATCACCGAGCGCTGCTCGTCGCCCTTGAACTGCACGGGGACGACTGAGATCCCGGCTCGCCCGCGCCGAGGTGCGGGCACCGGCGGGCCGGGGAAGAGTGGAGAGGGTGACTGCCGGGGCTACTGGGAGGTCTTCCGTATGCGAGCCATCGCCGTCAGCACGTTCCGGTCCGATCCCACCCTGGTCGTGGTTCCCAAGCCGGATCCGGGACCGGGCGAGGTCCGGGTCAGGGTCGAGTACGCCTCGGTCAACCCGCACGACTGGCAGCTCGCGGACAGCACCCTGGACGGCCTCGCCCCGCAGGTCTTCCCCCTGGTCGTCGGCGTGGACTACGCGGGCCGGGTGGACATGATCGGCAGCGGCGACAACCGCTTCCGGGTCGGCGACCACGTCTTCGGCCGGTCCGGCGGTCCGGTGGCCGGCGCGGGTACGTACTGCGACTACGTCTGCGTGCCGCAGGACTCCGCCATCGCCCTCGTCCCTCGCGGCCTCGACTCCCGGATCGCTGCCGCCCTGCCGTCCGCCGGGATGGCCGCCGCCCAGATCCTGGAGGCGGTGGCGCTGCGCGGCCACGAGAGCCTGCTGGTCGTCGGGGCGGCGGGCGGCGTGGGCAGCTGTCTGACCCAGCTCGCCAAGGCCCGGGACGTGCGCGTGATCGCGGCGGTGCGCGGTGACGAGCGTTCCAGGATGGGGTCGTTGGGCGCCGCCACCACGATCGACACCACGCGGAACGAAACGGCTGACGCGATACGGGCCGCCTGCCCGGACGGCGTCGACGCGCTGGCCGACCTGGCCTCCGCGACCCCCGAGGCGTTCGCCGCACACGCCGCGGTGCTCCGGCCGGGCGGCATCGCGCTCTCCACCCGCGGCGTCGCGGCCAAGGCGCCGCTCCCCGACGGGGTGCGGGGCGTCGACTTCCGCCTCGACCCGAGCCCGGTCCTGCTCGACGTGCTGGCCGCAGGCGCCGCCGAAGGCGTCCTGCGCGTCCCCATCGACATCGAACTCCCCCTGGAGAAGGCCCCGCAGGCCCTGGACCGCAACCGGACCGGCGGAGCGCGCGGCAAGACCGTCATCGTGCTGCGGGACCACGGACACCGGTGAGAGGAAGCCGCCGTGGACGACCGGGAGCGGGAGCGAGCGCCCGAGCAGGAGCGGGAGCGGGAGCGGGACATCATCGACGCACTCGACGGACTGGACGCACTCGTCGCACTCGTCGCCGAGGAACGCGCCTTGCGCGGCCGCGCCGGCCGGGAACCCGGCCTCGCCGCCGACGACGAGGCGCGACTGCGTACCGTGGAGGTCAGGACCAGTGCTGGGACCTGCCACGGCAGCACCGGGCGTTGAGCGAGTCCGGTGAGGAACCCTCACAGGCACGGGTCCGCCCGGCCGACGAGGCCGGGGGATATCGAAGCTGACCGCCGAACGGTGAGGGGGGCGCGTTGACAGGCACCGGAGCCGACGCGGGCGCGAAGGGCAACAGTGCGGGCGGCGGCGACGGCACCGAAGCCGTGGCGGCCACCGGCTCGACCGTCCGCCCCACCCCGGCCCAGCGGCGGGCCATGCCGCCCGTCTGGCTCCGCTACGGCCTGCGCCCCCAGCCCACCCCCATCCCGTGGGCCGCCGTCGCCCGCGCCTCCGTGGCGCTCGCCGCACCGCTCGCCGTCGGATTCGCCGCCGACCGGCCGGTGTACGGGGCGCTGGCCTCCATGGGCGCGCTCTCCGGCGTCATCGGCGACACCGCCGACGCCTACCGGATGCGCATCCTCAACATCGCCGTGCCGCAACTGTTCGGCGCCCTCGGCATCATGATCGGCACGTTCGTCTACGGGACCGGCTGGGCGGCCGTCGCCGTGCTCACCCTCATCGGCCTCGTCTCCGGGATGATGTCGACGATCGGCGCCGTCGCCTCCGTCTCGGGGCTGCTGCTCCTGCTCAACTCCGTGGTGGGCGCCGGGCTTCCGATGCCGGATCCGTGGTGGGTGGCGCCGCTGCTGCTGACGCTGGGCGGGCTGTTCGTCCTCGCCCTGACGCTGCTGGCCTGGCCGTTGCGGCGGAAACTGCCGGAACGGGTCGCGGTCACGGGCACCTATCTCGCGGTCGCCGACCTGCTCGCCGCTGCGGGCACCGATGCGTACGAGGAGAGGCGACAGGCCGTCACGGACTCCCTCAACACCTCCTACGACCTGATCCTCGCCCGCCGCGCCCGCTACCACGGCCGCAGCGGCGCGATGGTGCGGCTGCTGTCCCAGCTGAACGTCGTCATCCCCCTGGTCGAGGCCGCGCCCGCGGTCCACGTACGGCGGCGTCCGCTGCCCGACGCGATCCCGGCGGCGGTGCGGGACCTGGCCGCGGACGTGGCGGGGGGCCGCACCGGCGGCGCCGAACCCGCCCTGCCCGCCCCGGACTCGCCCGCCACCCGGGCGGTCGACGCCGCGCTGCGCCATGCCTTCGCGGTCGTTCACAAGGCCGAGCCCGATCCGTACAACGTCGACGACCGGCTGGGCCGGCCGGCCGCACTCGGCGTGCGCGTCCGGCGCGCCACCCGCAACGTCCTGCTGTCCGGACCCTCGTGGCGGTACGGGCTGCGCCTCGCGCTCTGCATCGGACTGGCCCAGGCGCTGACCTCGCTGGTCGACGTACCGCGCTCCTACTGGGTGGCCCTGACCGTCACGTTCGTCCTCAAGCCCGACTTCGGCTCGGTGTTCTCCCGCGCCGTGCTGCGTTCCGTGGGTACGGCCGCGGGACTCGTCATCGCGGCCCCGGTGCTGGCGGAGGTGCCGGTCGGCTGGTGGGACGTGCCGGTCATGGTGCTGCTCGCCGCCCTGATCCCGGCACTCACGGCGAAGGGCTACGCCTTCCAGACCGCGGCCGTCACCCCGGTCATCCTGCTGCTGTCCGATCTGCTGAACCACCAGGGGGTACACCTGGTCTGGCCGCGCTTCCTGGACAGCCTGATCGGCTGCGCCATCGTGCTGGTGGCCGGCTATCTGCTGTGGCCGGAGAGCTGGCACACCCGGATCGGGCACCGTCTGGCCGACGCGGTCACGGACATCGCGGACTATGTGGAGTGCGCGTTCGAGCCGGGCGGCGACGGCGACCGGGCGGAACGGGTCCGCGTCCGCCGCCGCATCTACCGGGATCTGTCGTCCGTACGCTCCGAGTTCCAGCGCGCCCTGACCGAACCGCCCCCCACCGGCACCCGTGCCGCCGCGTGGTGGCCGCTGGTCGTGGCCGTGGAACGCATCGTGGACGCCACGACGGCGGCCCGGGTCCGCGTCAACCACGGGGCCCCGGAACCGGAACCGGCGGAGGTGGCCGTGGTGCGGCGCCAGCTCGTCGAACTGGCGGAGGGGCTGCGGGCCAGCGAGGTCCTGGTGGAAGTACGCGCCGAACTCCCGGGCGACGACGAGGGCGTACTCGCCCCGCTGCGCCAGGAGGTGGCAGCGGCCAGGGCCATCGCCTCACCCACGCCGTAGAAGGGGTCCGGCCCTGCTCCGCGCGCCGCGCCCCGTCACTCCGAGGGCCCGGGACCCGCACCCCGCAGCCGGTTCATCTCCCGCCGGTCCCGCTTCGTCGGCCGGCCGGTGCCCCGGTCCCGTACCGGAACCTGGATCGCGGTCTCGCGCGGCGGCGGGGGCGGGCTGTTGTCGACGAAGCACTCCGCGGCCACCGGTGCCCCGACCCGCTTCTTCACGATCTTCGACACGACGACGACCCGGTCCCGGCCGTCGTGCCGCAGCCGCACCTCGTCGCCGACGCGCAACGCCTGGGCGGGCTTGGCGCGCTCACCGGCGACCTTCACATGACCCGCGCGGCAGGCGGCGGCCGCCTGCGCACGGGTCTTCGTGAGCCGGACCGACCAGATCCAGACATCGACCCGAACGCTGCCTGCCGCCTGCGGCGCCTCACCGGAAACCATGGGTCCGACTCTAGTGCGGTGGACGCGCGCGGGATCCGCCGAAGCCGCCGGCCGTCTCATTCCCGGGGTGGTCGTGCCCCTTCCACCTGCACGACCGGGCCGGCGTCACCCCGCTTGTCGCATCTGCCGATAACCGGCAACGGGACTCGGTCCGGGATCGGTTGCGGCTCCGGTCGGTCTCAGTTGTCCCACGGGCGGGCCGCACCGCCGAAGGGCCGGATCCGGCCGCTAACCTTACGTATCCGCCCTGGCCAGGGATCAATTCCCGCAGTACGGACATTCATCGCACCCAACTCACGCGAAAGGCCTCGCCCATGGGCATTCGGAGCTTGCTGCGCAAGGTGTTCGGCCGTGACCGCACGGAGCAGGACGAGCCGACGACGGCCACGGTCCCGCCCCAGGGCGAACGCACCCGGGCCACGGCGTCGGAGTCGGTGACGGTGGACGAGCCGGCGACCGAACCCGCCCCGGCCGTCAAGGCGTCGGTACCGGCCCCGGCCTCCTCGGAGCCGGCCCTGACCACCGCGTCCCGGTCAACGAGGGACGACGGCGGGCTGGCGGCCGACCTCGTGGCCGAGGCCTTCGACAAGGCCGCCGCGCCCGCCCCCAGGACCACGCCCACCGTTCCGTCACAGGGTTCCGGGTCCCGGACGAAGTCCGCCGAGCCCGTTTCATCGCCTGCGGCGGACACGGCAGCAGACACGGCAGCGGAAGCCGAAGCGGAGCCGGAAGCCGAGGTCACGGTCGTGGCTCCGGAGCCCGTGGAGGCGCCGGCCGAGACCCCTGCCCCTGCCGCCGTGGCCGAGCCGGAGCCGGTCGCCGCCTCGGAGCCGGAGGCCCCTGCCGCCGCGGAGCCGAAGGCTGAGCCCGAGCCCGAGCCGGTCGCCGCCGAGGCCGCCCCCGAGCTCCTCACCATCGACATGGACCCGGAGCCCGAACCGGAACCGATCGCCGCCGCCGAGTCGGAGCCCGAGCCCGCACCGGAACCGATCGCCATCGCCGTCGAGCCCGAACCGGTCGCCGTCGCGGTCGAACCCGAACCGGAACCGGTCGCCATCGCGGTCGAGCCCGAACCGGAACCTGTCGCCGTCGCCGTCGAGCCCGAACCGGCACCCGAGCCCGTGGCCGCAGCCGTCCCGGCCGGCGCAGCCACCCCGGCCGCCTCGGTCCAGGACCCGGCCGCCCCCGCCGGAAAGCCCGCGCTCACCCTGGCCAAGGTCAAGGCTCTCGCGCCCGAGCTCGTGGGGCCGTACAAGGCCGCCCAGGCCGGGCTGAAGGCGCACGGGCTCACCGGTCTGCGCGCCACCGTCTACCTGGTGCTCGACCGCTCCGGATCCATGCGGCCGTTCTACAAGGACGGCAGCGCCCAGCACCTGGGCGACCGCACGCTCGCTCTCGCCGCGCACCTCGACGAGAGCGCCACCGTCCAGGTCGTCTTCTTCTCGACCGACATCGACGGCACCGGCACGGTGGAGCTGGACGGTCACGAGGGCCGGATCGACGAGCTGAACGCGGGCCTCGGCCGGCTCGGCCGGACGAACTACCACCGCGCTGTCGAGGAGGTCGTCGCGCACTACGAGAAGTCCGATGCGACCGGACCCGCGCTGGTGGTCTTCCAGACGGACGGCCCGCCGGACGTCAAGCAGGCCGCCCGCCAGGCGCTGACGGACGCGGCACGGCTGCCGCTGTTCTTCCAGTTCGTCGCGTTCGGCGACGAGGACGCGAAGGGCTTCGACTTCCTGCGGAAGCTGGACGCCCCGAACGCCGGCTTCTTCCACGCCGGCCCCGCTCCCCGCGAGGTCGCGGACGCCGCGTTCTACCGCGAGGTCCTCGCCGCTCCGGCCGCCTGGGCCGCTGCCCGCGAAACGGCCGCCGGCGCCTGATCGGCCGGCAGGCGTACGGTCACGGCGAGCCCGCCCTCCGGGCGCGGCACCGCCGTGACCGTACCGCCGTGCGCCACCGCAATAGAACGTACGATCGAAAGCCCGAGCCCCGAGCCCCGCCCCATCCGGTCCTTGCCCTCACCGCGCCGGAACGGCTCGAACAGACCGGGAATGTCCGCCGCGTCCACCACCGGACCGGTGTTGCGCACCTCCAGCAGCACCCCGCCGCCCGCCGGCACCAGGGACACCTCCACGCTCCCGCCGGGAACGTTGTACGTCACCGCGTTGGCCAGCAGATTGGCCACCAGCTGGGCCAGCAGCAGCCGGTTCCCGCGCACCGCGCAGCGTCCGGCGTCGACCGCCACCCCCGGATACCGGCCCGCCTCCTCGGCCACCACATGGGCCAGGTCCACGGTCTCCCGCTCGCTCTTCGCCAGCCCTCGCTCGCTGCGCGCCAGCACCAGCAGCCCCTCGATGAGCCGCTCGCTGCGCCGGTTGTTGTCCAGCAGCGTCTGCCGGGTCCGTACGAGATCGTCCGGCGTCGGGTCGTCCAGGCCCACCTGGATCGCCGCCCGCTGGGTGGCCAACGGGGTGCGCAGCTCGTGCGAGGCGTTGGCGATGAACCGGCGCTGGCTGTCGAACGCCTTCTCCAGCCGGGCCAGCAGCGCGTCCAGCGTGTCGCCCAGCTCCTTGAGCTCGTCGTCGGGACCGCTGGAGGCGATCCGTTCGTGCAGGGTGTGCTCGGAGAGCCGGCGCGCCTTCGCGGTCATCGCGTGCACGGGCCGCAGGACCCGCCCCGCCGTCCACCATCCGACGCCGACCGCGCACGCCGTCATCACGAGCACGGCTGCGGCGGACCAGATGAGCAGTTGGTGCCCGGCCGCGGTGCTGACGTCGTCGGTGAGGTCGTAGACGGTCAGCGGCCCGACGCCGGCCCGGGAGACGGGCGGGCCGTTGACCGCGTAGCCCGGCTGGACGACCACGGCCGTCTGGGCGATGTCGCGGGCCTGCGAGTCCGTGCCGGCCCGGAAGGCCAGGTTGACCGTGGCGAGCAGGCCGGTGGCGAGGACCAGGAACACCCCGCCGTACACGAACGCGATCCGGGTCCTGATCGTGGAGTGAGGCACCCGGGCCGGGTGCCTCACAGGGCGTACCCCACGCCCTGCACGGTGCGGATGACGGCGGGCTCGCCGAGCTTGCCGCGCAGCTTGCTCATGCAGACGCGTACGGCACCGGTGAAGGGGTCGGCGTTGGCGTCCCAGGCCCGCTCCAGCAGCTCCTCCGCGCTGACGGTCCCGCCGTCGGCCTCCAGCAGCAACTGGAGCACGGTGAACTCCTTCGGCGAGAGGTCCAGCTCGCGGCCGTCCCGGGTCGCGGTGCGGCGCACGGTGTCGAGCCGGATGCCGTACCGCACCAGCTGCGGCGGTACGGGGCGGGCGCTGCGCCGGCGCAGGGCGCGGACCCGCGACACGAGCTCGGGAAACTCGAACGGCTTGCCCAGGTAGTCGTCGGCACCCAGGTCCAGCCCGGCGACGCGGTCCTCCATGGAGCCGGCGGCCGTCAGCATCAGGATCCTGGTCCGGGAGCCGGAGGCCACCAGTCCGCGGGCCACGTCGTCGCCGTGCACCCGGGGCAGATCGCGGTCCAGGACGACGACGTCGTAGTCGTGCAGCCCCAGGTAGGCCTGGGCGGCATCACCGCTGTACACCGTGTCGACGGCGAACCCGGCCCGTCGCAGCCCGGTGGCGACGAGCTCGGCCAGGATCTCCTCGTCCTCGGCGACCAGTACCCGCATCGTGATGTCCCCTGCCTCGTGCACGCGTGTCCACTCCCTCCCAGGATGCGTCTTTGCTACCGGAAGGGATGTTTCGCAAAGCTCTCCGCACCCGCGCCAGGATTTATGGGTGTGAGGGGATCTCCCACGGACCGTTAGGATTTCGACCATGGCGGCCACTGGATCCGAGAAGCAAGGGGGCGACGGCGTGAAGAGTTTCTACGTATCGACCCCCATTTACTACGTCAACGACGCTCCTCACCTGGGCCACGCCTACACGACCGTCGCAGGCGACGTGCTCACCCGCTGGCACCGCCAGCGCGGCGAGAAGGTGTGGTACCTCACCGGCACGGACGAGCACGGTCAGAAGATCATGCGCACGGCCGAGGCGAACAACGTCACGCCCCAGGCGTGGTGCGACAAGCTCGTCGAGGAGGCCTGGAAGCCCCTCTGGGAGCACCTCAACATCGCGAACGACGACTTCATCCGTACGACGGAGGAGCGGCACACCGACCGTGTGCAGGAGTTCGTGCAGGACCTGTACGACAAGGACGAGATCTACAAGGGCGGGTACGAGGGCCCGTACTGCGTGGGCTGCGAGGAGTACAAGCTCCCCGGCGACCTCATCGAGGACGAGGCCGGCGTCAAGCTGTGCCCGATCCACAAGAAGCCGGTGGAGATCCTCAAGGAGGAGAACTACTTCTTCAAGCTCAGCGAGTACGGCCCGAAGCTGCTGGAGTTCTACGCGGCCAACCCCGGCTTCATCCAGCCGGAGTCCGCGCGCAACGAGGTCGTGAACTTCGTCAAGCAGGGTCTCCAGGACCTGTCGATCTCGCGCTCGACCTTCGACTGGGGCGTCCCGGTCCCGTGGGACGACAAGCACGTCATCTACGTGTGGGTCGACGCCCTGCTGAACTACGCCACGGCGGTCGGCTACGGCGCCAACCAGGAGAAGTTCGACGGCACCTTCCCGGCCGACGTGCACCTGGTCGGCAAGGACATCCTGCGCTTCCACGCGGTGATCTGGCCGGCGATGCTGATGGCGCAGGGTCTGCCGCTGCCGGGCCGGGTCGCGGCCAACGGCTGGCTGATGGTCGGCGGCGAGAAGATGTCGAAGTCGAACCTGACGGGCATCAAGCCGCAGGACCTGACCTCGCACTTCGGTGTGGACGCCTACCGCTGGTACTTCCTGCGGGCCATCGCGTTCGGAAGTGACGGCTCGTTCTCCTGGGAGGACTTCACCGCCCGCTACACTTCCGAGCTCGCCAACGACTACGGCAACCTGGCCTCGCGCCTCGCGGCCATGGTCGGCAAGTACTACGGCGGCACGCTCCCCGGGGCCACGGCCGCGGGCGAGGCAGAGCAGGCGGTCCAGCAGGGCCTGGCCAAGGCCGTCGCCACAGCTGACCTGAAGATCGGCGAGGAGCTGGACTTCCAGGCCGGCATCCTGGCGATCTTCGACTTCGTGAAGCAGGTCAACGGCTACATCACGGAGCAGGAGCCGTGGAAGGTCGCCAAGGACGAGTCGCCGGAGGGCAAGGCCCGCCTCGCGACCATCCTGTACACGGCCTCCGAGGCACTGCGCGGTGTCGCGGTCCTGCTGAACTCCGTCATGCCGGAGACCTCGCAGCAGCTGTGGGAGTCGCTGGGTGCCGAGGAGTCCCTGGGCGCGCTGTCCGACCAGCGGGTGCAGGACGCGGGCACGTGGGGTCTGCTGCAGCCGGGCGCCACGGTGACGAAGGGCGCGGTGCTGTTCCCGCGCCTGGAGGAGAAGCCCGCGTAACGGGTGTACGTACGAAGGAGGGGCGGGACCGCACTGCCGGTCCCGCCCCTCCCTTGTGTCCCGGGTCAGCGGACCCGGTTCTTGAGCGGCTCGGTGTCCAGCTCCACGTAAGGGAACACCTCGACGGCCATCAGGACGCCGTCAGGGTTGGCCCGTTCACCCTGGCCGGGGAAGGTGCCACTGCGGGCGAAAGCCCCATCGGGGTCGTGCGTTTCCCTTGCGATACGTCTCGGTCCGCAGCCGGTCTGCCGCCCCGGCGCGCGGTCGCTTTCAGCGGCTCAGCGCCGCCGCGTCCCCCATCACGATGACCGGCTCCTTCACCGGGTCGAGGACGCCCAGCAGCTCCTTCATCCGCTCCTCGGTGACCGAGACGCAGCCCTGGGTGGGGCCGCCGTGGTCGACGTGGATCCAGATGCCGCCGCCGCGTTCGTCGCCCAGGGGGCGGGTCTGGTCGAGGGGCGAGGCGCCGGGGACGCGGTTGTAGTCGATGGCGATGACGTAGTCGAACGACCCCTCCAGCGGCTCCCCGTGGAAGCCCTCGCCCTCCACCTTGAAGTCCGGGTTCAGGTCGTACGGGAAGGCTGTCGCCGGAGGGTCGAGGCGGCCGCCCGCCGCGGTCAGGGTGAAGACGCCGACGGGTGAGCGCAGATCGCCCTCCCAGTGCTCCGCCGTCCAGCCGTTCAGGGCGTTGTGGGCGGGCCAGGGAGCGAGGGCCGCCCGCCAGCCCCTGGCGAGGTCGTCCCGGGTGTAGAGCACGGCCGTGGAGCGATTGGAGTCCGGTGACTCGCCGGTCACGACGAACGCCTGACGGGCACCTGCCGGAATCTGCGCCCGTGTCCGCGGCCCGAGCCCGGGGATCTCCCGTGGCGGGGCCGGCGGCAGTGACGGTGCGGGCGCTGCGGCGGCGGCCCCGGGCGGTCCCGGTACGCCGGTGGCACCCGCGGTCTTCGTGGTGGCACCACCCCCGTCCATACCGGCGAGCGAGACCGACCCGCACCCGGCCAGCAGCAGCAGGAGGGCGGCGCAGACGACGTACGGGAGGCGCAGCGGAACGCGCGAACGGGGCACGGGCACGGAGGGCTCCTCTGCGGTAAGTGGCCGGGTGCGGGCTCTGCGGACACGGGCCGGGGGTCCGCTGTGCCGAGGTCGGCCCAGGCAGTCTTTGCCGCAGCCGGAGCCCGTCAATCCGGCGCTGGGGCCATCCGGGTCTCACCGTTCGGGTGATTCATGTACTTGTATGTGCGCAGCCATGTGTCACCGGGCAGCACGAAGGGCCCGGAACCGGGTGCTTCGGTTCCGGGCCCTTCGTCTCCGCGGGGGAACGGAGGCCTCAGGAGGCTGCGGCGGTGCGTGCGGATCAGTGCGGATCAGTGCGGGGTGATCACATCCCCGTTCCGTCGTGCGTCTCGTCCTGGTCCACGCCCATGGTGATCGAGCCGACGACGCCGCGCTCGATGTTCTTCTTCCGGTACGAGAGCTTCAGCAGCCCGCCCGTGACACCGCTCTGGTCGTAGATGGTGTCCTCGGTCAGGGTCGTACGGGTGGTGGTGCTGGTGGAGTACGGTGCGGCCTTCGCCGAATCGAGGACCGCGGACTCCGCGAAGAAGAACTGGCCGGTGTGGCAGGTGTGCCCGCCCTCGTAGCCGGCGTCGGTCATCTTCCCGCCGACGTGCACCTTGGTGTGAATGTGCACGGCGCGGCCCTGGTACCAGCCCGGGAAGATCGTCTTGAACTCCACGTAGCCGTGCTTGTCGGTGAGCCGGGTGCCACGCAGGTAGCGCTCGTCGTCGGTCGGTTCGCTGTGTCCGCCACCGCCACCGCCGGGGCCGCCGGACGGGGGCGTACCGGTGGGGGTGCCCGTCGGGGTACCGGTCGGGGCGTCCGTGGGGGCGCCACTCGGCGGGGTGCCACCGCCGCCGGGGCCGCCCTGGCTCATGCTCTCGTAGCCGGAGTAGACGCCCAGGGCGTCGCAGTGCCAGATGTCAACGGCCGCCTGCCTGACGGGCTCGCAGGTGTCGGTGTCGATCACCTTGAGCCGGAGGGTCATCGGGATGCCCTCCTTGTCCTCGGTGATGTCCTTGCGGATCTTGTCGGCGTCGATGTAGTACGGGCCCTCGGTGGTCTCCGAGGTGAGCCGGTAACACGCCTCGCCCTGTCCGGCGGCCTCCTTCCCGCTGCCGCCACCGCCCTCGCCCGTCGAGGCGTTCGCGACGGCGCCGGCCCCTATCCCGGCCGCGGCGACGACCGCGCCGCCGGCGATCATCATCCGGCGCCGGGTCAAGTTCTTCTTGTGTGCGGGTCCCTGATTCTCTGTCATGACGGGGAGGCTAGGCAGCCCAGCTGGCAGGGGCGTGAGCGCGGGCTGTGCGTTCCTGTGCGTACACCGTGCACACGAGAACAGTCCCCGGCCGGGCGGCCGAGGACTGTTTCACGTGGAACCGAAGCGGAACTGCTGACGCCTACTTCGCGCCGGTGTCCCTCGCCACGGAGTCCTTGGCCTCCGCCTTCTCCTTGGCCGGTGCCACCGGCTTGCGGAGCTGGATGTTCAGCTCGCGCAGCCGGGTCTCGTCCAGCTCGCTCGGGGCGCCCATCATCAGGTCCTGGGCGTTGCCGTTGAGCGGGAAGGCGATCGTCTCCCGGATGTTGGGCTCGTCGGCCAGCAGCATCACGATGCGGTCGACGCCCGGGGCGATGCCACCGTGCGGCGGGGCGCCGAGGCGGAACGCGCGCAGCATGCCCGCGAACTCCCTCTCGACGGTCTCCGCCTCGTAACCGGCGATCGCGAAGGCCTTCAGCATGACCTCGGGCTCGTGGTTACGGATGGCGCCGGAGGACAGCTCGATGCCGTTGCAGACGATGTCGTACTGCCACGCCAGGATGTCGAGCGGGTCCTTCTCCTCCAGGTCCTTCATGCCGCCCTGAGGCATGGAGAACGGGTTGTGCGAGAAGTCGATCTTGCCGGTGTCCTCGTCCTTCTCGTACATCGGGAAGTCGACGATCCAGCAGAAGCGGAAGACGCCCTCCTCGAAGTGGCCGGCGCGCTTGGCGGCCTCGACGCGGACGACGGACATGATCTTGGAGACCTCGTCGAACTCGCCCGCGCCGAAGAAGACGGCGTGGCCGGGAACGAGGGACAGACGCTCGGTGAGGGTCTTGATGTCCGTCTCGGTGAGGAACTTGGCGATCGGGCCCGCCAGCGTGCCGTCCTCGCCGACGCGGACCCAGGCCAGGCCCTTGGCGCCGTGCTCGACCGCGTACGCACCGAGGCCGTCGAAGAACTTCCGGGACTGGCCCGCGGTGTCCGGCACCGGGAGCGCACGGACGTGCTTGCCGGCGAAGGCCTTGAACTCCGAGTCCGCGAAGATGTCGGAGATGTCGACGAGCTCCAGCTTGGCCCGCAGGTCCGGCTTGTCGTTGCCGTACTTCAGCATCGACTCGCGGAACGGGATGCGCGGGAACGGCGAGGTGACGTGGCGCCCGTTGCCGTACTCCTCGAAGAGCTCGGTCATGAGCTTCTCGATCGGCTGGAAGACGTCCTCCTGCTCGACGAACGACATCTCGACGTCGAGCTGGTAGAACTCGCCGGGCGAACGGTCGGCGCGTGCGTCCTCGTCGCGGAAGCACGGCGCGATCTGGAAGTAGCGGTCGAAGCCGGAGATCATCAGCAGCTGCTTGAACTGCTGCGGCGCCTGCGGAAGGGCGTAGAACTTGCCCGGGTTCAGGCGGGACGGGACCACGAAGTCACGTGCGCCCTCGGGGGACGTCGCGGCGAGGATCGGGGTCGCCATCTCGTTGAAGCCGAGGGCCACCATCTTGGAGCGGATGGAGGCGATGACGGACGAGCGCAGCATGATGTTGCGGTGCATGCGCTCGCGGCGCAGGTCGAGGAAGCGGTACTCCAGGCGCCGCTCCTCGTTGACCCCGTCCTCGGCGTTGATCGTGAAGGGCAGCGGGGCGGCCTCGCCCAGCACCTCGACCTCGGTGACCTCGATCTCGATCTCGCCGGTCGAGAGCTCCGGGTTGACGTTGTCGGCGCCGCGGGCGGAGACCTTGCCGTCGATCCGTACGACGGTCTCCTTGGTCAGCTTCGCCAGGGCGTCGTTGCCGGGGGTGCCGGGGCGGGCGACGAGCTGCACCAGACCGTAGTGGTCGCGCAGATCGATGAAGAGGATGCCACCCAGGTCTCGGCGATTGTGCAGCCAGCCGCTCAGCCGGACGTCGGTGCCGACGTCAGAGGCGCGGAGCTCGCCGCAGGTGTGGGACCTGTACCGATGCATCGTCGTTCATCCAGTCTTCGCGGTTGGGGGATGATTCAGCCACCCCAGGCTACCGCCCGCGACCGGACCGTTTCATTGTCATTGTCCGTATCAAGATCGCCGAAGGACCCGCGGCGCTGCCCCGAGGGCACAGGCCGGTTTAAAGTGGGGCAATGCGCACCGAGGATGTCCTGGCCGCGACCGCGACCGGACTTTGGCGCTGGGACAACGGAGCCGGGACGGTCACGCTGGACGCGGAAGCGGCCCGGATGCTCGAGCTGCCCGCCGAGGCCGGTGTCTTCCGTGAGTCGGAAGTACGCTCCCGCTTCCATCCCGTCGACTGGAACGAGATCTACGGGGTGGTGAACCTAGCGGTCGCCGAGGGCACGCTCGCCGAGGCCCGGCTGCGGATCGTGGACGAGCGCGGCCGGGTGCTGCGTACCGTACGCAGCCGCTCCAAGCCCCTGCCGTCCGAGGGCAACGAGACGGACTACGTGCTGGTCGGCACCCTCCAGGAGGTCGCCGAGCCGCAGCCCGGCACCACCGGGGCACACACCCCGATCACCGGCGACTGGCGGCGTTCGCGCGAGGCGTTCCTGCTCGACGCGGGACGGGCACTGGCCGAGGCCCGGTCGACGGCGGAGGTGCTGCGGGTGGCCTACTCGCTCTCCATGCCCGGCTTCTCACCGGACGGGCTGGCGGTCTTCGGGGTCGAGGGCGAACGGCTGACGATCGTCGGGCACCACGGGCACAACATGGGCGACGAGGGCCCGTTCAGCGACATGCCGCTGGAGACCGACTACCCGGCCGCCGAGGTCGTACGGACCGGGCGGGCGGTCTATCTGCCGACGGTCGACGACTACCGCGACCGCTATCCGGCCACGTGGCCGCTGGCCCGGCGGTTCGGACGCCGCTCCTGGGCCTTTCTGCCGCTGATCACGGCGGGGCGCACGATGGGCACCTGGATGGCCGGGTTCCGGCATCCGGTGTCGTTCTCGCCGGACGAGCGCTCGGTGCTGACGACCGTGGCCCGGATGCTCGCCCAGGCCCTCGCCAGGGCCGGGGTCGCCGAGACGGAGCGGGAGCTGTCGCTGGGGCTCCAGCGCTCGATGATGCCGTCCCTGGGGCCCGCCATCCCGGGGATGACGGTGGCCGCCCGCTACATCCCGACCGGGGGCGGCCTCCAGGTCGGCGGCGACTGGTACGACATGATCCCGCTCCCCAACGGCCGCATCGCCCTCGTCATCGGCGACGTCCAGGGGCATGACGTGCGCGCCGCGGGGCTGATGGGGCAGTTGCGGATCGCCCTGCGCGCGTACGCCTCCGAGGGGCACCGCCCGGACGCGGTGCTCTCCCGCGCCTCGCGCTTCCTGTCCGGGCTCACCGACGCGTACGAGGACGGCGAGCAGACGGGGGCCCGCTTCGCGACCTGTCTGTACGCGGAGGCGGACCCGGACACAGGCACCCTCGACATCGCGCGGGCCGGCCATCCCGACCCCGTGGTCATGACCGGCGACGGGACCGCCGTCATCCGCCAGACCGAGGGCGGGCTGCCGCTCGGCATCGAGGCCGACGCGAACTATCCCACGACCCGGATCACGCTGGAGGCCGGAGAAACGATCATGCTGTGCACGGACGGGCTGATCGAGACCGGCGGGCACGACCTGGCCACCGGCTGGGTCCGGCTCCGGCCGATCCTGGAGCGGCACAACGGCGATCTGGAGAAGCTCGCGGACGAGCTGGTGCAAGCCGTGCACGGGCCGGCCTCGCACTACACGACGGGGCCGCTCGCCGACCGGCGCGAGGACGACATAGCGGTCCTGCTGCTGCGGCGCGAGATCTCCACCGCGCACCCGACGGCGCCCCGGCGGACCGCGCTGACCATCGCCCAGGCCGAACCGGAGCGGATCGCCGCGGCCCGGCAGCTGCTGCGCGAGATGCTGCACGACTGGGCGGACCCGGAGCAGGTCGACTCGGCCGTGCTGATGGTGTCCGAGATGGCCACCAACGTGCTGGTCCACACGGACGGCGACGCGCTGATGGTCGCGCAGGCGACCGGGGAGCACGGGGAGCGGCGGCTGCGGGTCGAGATGTCCGACGGCAGTGACGAGCTGCCGCACAAGCGGCGGCCCGGCGAGATGGCGTCCAGCGGCCGGGGCCTGTTGCTGATGGAGATGCTCGCCGACGCCTGGGGGGTGGATCCGCGGGGCGCGGGGAAGTCGATCTGGTTCGAGCTGTACGAGTCGGTGGAGCCGTGGCAGGAGCCGTAGGAGCCGTGGAAGCCGCGGCGGACGGGCCTTTACGGCGATGGCTCCCCGGACGGTCCGGCGGCTGCCTCCGGGGCCTCGGTGCGGCCGTTGCGCAGTTCGCCGATGATCCCGAAGGCCGCGGCGCACACCGGAACCGCGAGCAGCATTCCCAGCAGACCCGCCACGCTCGCCCCCGCCGTCAGCGCGATCATGATCATCGCGGGGTGCATCTGAACCGTCCGGCTCTGGATCATCGGCTGCAGCACATGTCCTTCCAGCACCTGGACGGCCACGACGACCCCGAGAGCCCAGAGCGCGATCACCACCCCCCGGTCCGCCAGTGCCACCAGGACCGCGACGGCCCCGGAGATGAACGCACCGAGGTACGGGATGTAGGCCCCGACCAGGACCAGCGCACCGAGCCCCACCGCGCCGGGCACGCGCAGGATCAGCAGGCCGACCGTGATGCACAAGGCGTCGATCAGGGCGATGAGCGTCGTCCCGCGCATGAAGCCCTCGACGGCCTCGAAGGCCCGTCGGCCCATCGCCTCGACCAGGTCACCGGTGCCGCGCGGGGCGATGGTGTGCGCGAGTTTCACGGCCCGGTCGGAGTCGCGCAGGAAGAAGAAGGTCAGCAGCAGGGCAAGGACACTGGTGGCGATGAGCGAGCCGACCAGGGTGAGCCCGCTGAGGAGCCCGCCCGCGGCGCTCGCGCCGAACTTCTCGACGAGGTTCCTGGCACTGGCCGCGAGATCGGCGACGTTGACGCCGTCAGCGACCCCGAAGTGGTCGACGACCCACTGTCCGGCGTCCTTCAGCGAGTCCACGATCTGGGAGCCGGTCTCGATGAGCGCCGAGACGACGATGTACCCCGCTCCGCCGACCACGGCGACGAGCAGGGCGCAGGTGACCCCGGCGGCCACCGAGCGGTTCACCCCGTGGGTGGTCATCCGCCGGTGGACCGGGCCGAGCAGCGCCGTACCGAGCAGCGCGAGGAGGACCGGTGTGACGGCGGTCTTGAGGCTGATGCACAGGAAAATGGCGACGCCCGCGACACCGGCGACCAGCAGGACGACACCGCACCAGGCAGCCGTGCGCCGGGCCGCGTCGGGCAGGAGGGGCTTCTGGGTCTGCACCCTCTCACCCGATCACAGCAAGGGTGCGGTGTCCCGTCCGAGCCGCCGTACGAGTGATGGACCGTCATACGGCGGCTGCGGGGCTCACATTCCGTGGACTGCGGGAACCGTGCCGAGGCGGCCGGCCTGGAAGTCCTCGAAGGCCTGCTTCAGTTCGGCCTGGCTGTTCATCACGAACGGCCCGTAGTGCGCCATCGGCTCCCGGATGGGACGCCCGCCGAGCAGCACGACCTCCAGGTCCGGGGTGTGGCCGTCCTGCTGCTCGTCCGCGCGGACGGTCAGCGAGGAGCCCGTACCGAAGACCGCGGTCTGGCCCATGTGGACGGGACGGCGCTCCTCGCCGACGGTGCCGCGGCCGGCCAGCACGTACGCGAGGCCGTTGAAGTCCTCGCGCCACGGCAGCGTCACCTCGGCGCCGGGGCGCACGGTGGCGTGGATCATCGTGATGGGGGTGTGGGTGACGCCCGGGCCCTCATGGCCGTCGAGCTCGCCCGCGATCACCCGGAGCAGCGCACCGCCGTCGGGCGAGGCGAGCAGCTGGACCTGGCCGCCGCGGATGTCCTGGTAGCGCGGGGCCATCATCTTGTCGGCCTTGGGCAGGTTCACCCAGAGCTGGAGGCCGTGGAAGAGGCCGCCCGACGTGACGAGGGACTCCGGCGGCGCCTCGATGTGCAGGAGCCCGGATCCCGCCGTCATCCACTGGGTGTCGCCGTTCTGGATGGTGCCGCCGCCCCCGTTGGAGTCCTGGTGGACGAAGGTTCCGTCGATCAGGTACGTCACGGTCTCGAAGCCGCGGTGGGGGTGCCACGGGGTGCCCTTCGGCTCCCCGGCGGCGTACTCCACCTCACCCATCTGGTCCATCATGATGAACGGGTCGAGGTGCTTGTAGTTGATCCCCGCGAAGGCGCGGCGGACCGGGAAGCCCTCGCCCTCGAACCCGCTCGGGGCCGTGGTCACGGCGAGCACGGGACGGGCCACGGCGTCGCCGGCGGCGGCGACCTTGGGCAGGGTCAGCGGGTTTTCGACGGTCACTGCGGGCATGGGAGCCACCTCCGGGGGACTGTTCTGAAACCAATTTAGTTGAATGGTGAACATCCTGCAAGGTGTCATCCATTCCCGCACCCGCCGGAGCAGCAGAAAGGGGCCCGCGCCGCCGGACGGCACGGACCCCTGCTGCTCGAAAAGTCGTCGATCAGCCGTACATACGGCGCATCGCGAAGTCGACCATCTGCTCCACGGCCTTGGCGTCGAAGACCATGCGATGCTCACCCTCCATGTCCAGGACGAAGCCGTAGCCGGTGGGCAGCAGGTCGATCACCTCGGCCCCGGTGATCACGAAGTACTTGGACTCCTTGCCCGCGTACAGCCTCAGCTCCTTGAGCGTGGTGAACATCGGGATCACGGGCTGCTGGGTGTTGTGCAGCGCGAGAAAGCCCGGATTGTCGCCGCGCGGGCAGTACACCTTCGACGTCGCGAAGATCTGCTGGAAGTCCTCGGCGGACAGCGAGCCGGTCGTGAAGGCCCGTACCGCGTCGCCCAGCGAGGGCGGCGAGGGTTCGGGATACAGCGGCTGCTCGCCGTAGCCGCCACCCATCGGCTGCTGTGCGCCCTGGTTCTGGTCGTAGCCGTACATGAAGCAAAGAGTAATCGGACACATCTGCCCCTTGAGGGGTTGCGTCTTATTACTGACGGGTAGCATCATCGTAGAGGTCGGCTGATACGTCTGGGCCCAGCCAGGTCCCCGGCAGTGCGGCAGACCGGTATCCCGCCAGCCCGTCGCCCGATCCTCACCCCTCCACGGGGCGCTGCGCGCCACTGCTATTGATTACGGAGCCTTCCCATGGGGCACTACAAGTCGAATCTCCGCGACATCGAGTTCAACCTCTTCGAGGTCCTCGGGCGCGACAAGCTGTACGGCACCGGTCCGTTCGCGGAGATGGACGTCGAGACCGCGAAGAGCATCCTCGACGAGGTCGCCCGCCTCGCGGAGAACGAGCTCGCCGACTCCTACGCCGACGCCGACCGCAACCCCCCGGTCTTCGACCCGGAGACCAACACCGCTCCGGTCCCGGACACCTTCAAGAAGTCCTACCAGGCCTTCATGGACTCGGAGTACTGGCGCCTGGGCCTGCCCGAGGAGATCGGCGGCACCACCTCGCCGCGCTCCCTGATCTGGGGCTACGCGGAGCTGCTGCTCGGCGCCAACCCGGCCGTGTGGATGTACTCCTCCGGCCCGGCCTTCGCCGGCATCCTCTTCGAGGAGGGCAACGAGGCGCAGAAGAAGATCGCCGAGATCGCCGTCGAGAAGCAGTGGGGCTCGACGATGGTGCTGACCGAGCCGGACGCCGGATCCGACGTCGGCGCGGGCCGGACGAAGGCCGTCGAGCAGGAGGACGGCTCCTGGCACATCGAGGGCGTGAAGCGCTTCATCACCTCGGGCGAGCACGACATGTCCGAGAACATCATTCACTACGTGCTGGCCCGCCCCGAGGGTGCGGGACCGGGCACCAAGGGCCTTTCGCTCTTCATGGTCCCGAAGTTCCACTTCGACTGGACCACCGGCGAGCTGGCCGAGCGCAACGGCGTGTACGCGACGAACGTCGAGCACAAGATGGGCCTCAAGGCGTCCAACACCTGCGAGATGACGTTCGGCGACCGGCACCCCGCCAAGGGCTGGCTGATCGGTGACAAGCACGACGGCATCCGCCAGATGTTCCGCATCATCGAGTTCGCCCGCATGATGGTCGGCACGAAGGCCATCGCCACGCTCTCCACGGGCTACCTCAACGCGCTGGAGTACGCCAAGGAGCGCGTCCAGGGCACCGACCTGTCGCAGTTCATGGACAAGGCGGCCCCCAAGGTCACCATCACGCACCACCCCGACGTGCGCCGCTCGCTGATGACGCAGAAGGCGTACGCCGAGGGCATGCGCTCCCTCGTCCTGTACACCGCCTCCGTCCAGGACGCGATCCAGGAGAAGGAAGCCGCGGGCGAGGACGCGAAGGCGCTGCACGGTCTCAACGACCTGCTGCTCCCGATCGTGAAGGGCTACGGCTCCGAGAAGTCGTACGAGCAGCTGGCGCAGTCGCTCCAGACGTTCGGCGGCTCCGGGTACCTCCAGGAGTACCCGATCGAGCAGTACATCCGTGACGCCAAGATCGACACGCTGTACGAGGGCACGACGGCCATCCAGGGCCAGGACTTCTTCTTCCGGAAGATCGTCCGGGACCAGGGTGCCGCGCTCAACACGCTCTCCGAGGAGATCAAGAAGTTCCTCGCGGGCGCCCAGGGCAACGAGGAGCTGTCCGGCTCGCTGGACCACCTCGCGAAGGCGGCCGTGGACCTGGAGGCGATCGTCGGCACGATGATCACCGACCTCACCGCGACCGGCGAGGACGTCAAGAACATCTACAAGGTCGGCCTCAACTCGACCCGCCTGCTGCTGGCTTCCGGCGATGTCGTCGTCGGTTACCTGCTGCTCAGGAGCGCGGCCGTGGCCGCCGAGAAGCTGCCGACCGCCTCCCCGAAGGACGTCGCCTTCTACCAGGGCAAGATCGCCGCCGCGAAGTTCTTCGCCGCGAACATCCTGCCGGGCGTCGGCGCCGAGCGCGCGCTGGCCGAGGCCGTGGACAACTCCCTGATGGAGCTGGACGAGGCCGCGTTCTGAGGGTCCGTCCTTCTGCGTCACCCCAAGCACCGCCATCCGGGACCGTCCCCGGGTGGCGGTGCTGTTGTGTGCCCACCGGGCACCGGACACCGCCGGTGCGGCCTTCTCTATGATCGGACCCGGGTCCGGCAGGGCTCCGTTGCAAAGGGGAGGCTGACGCGTGAGCGGTCTGCGAAAGCGGTGGTACGTACGGGGCGCGGCGGCCGGAGCGGCCGCGCTGCTGCTGGCCGGATGCGGGGCCTCGGACACCGGTTCCGGCAGCGGCTCCGGCACCGGCACCGGTGAGGACGCCAAGGCGGCCTGGATCGACCAGAGCAGCATGCGGACGGTCCTGCCCGACGTGCGGGCGATGCCCGGCTGGAAGACGACCGAAGCGCCGTCGACCGCACCGCTGACAGAGCGGCTGCGGAAGAGCCTCATCTGCCCGAACAAGAGCAACACCGGCTGTGAACGGGCCCGGTTCCTCGGCTCCGTCTCCTTCCGGCGCGACGACGACCGGGCCGAGACCCGGTTCTGGATGGTCACCTACCAGGACGAGCGGGACGCCGACCTCGCGTACGACATCCTGTGGAAGGACACCTGGGGCAAGAACGGCACCGAGAACGTCGACATCGGCACGGTGGGCGCGGAGCGCGGTGCCACCGGGGGCACCGCCGGCCGGAACGCGGACGGGTTCACCGCCCAGATCCGCGTCGGCACCGTGATCCTCTGGGTCGGCAGCTCCGCCGCGACGGGCTCGGCCGACAAGGACTTCGCCAAGGACGTCACGGCGATGTTCGCCGAACGGGCCCAGCAGGCGCAGAACGGCGAGGAACCCTCGTCGGCACTCGACGCCGCCTAGAACACATCCCGGCGGCGCGCGCACAGGGCCGCCGGCGGCTGCCAACCGAACGGGGAGCGGATCATGACGAAGCAGCAGTGGTACATACGCGGCGCGGCCGCCGGGGCGGCGGCGCTGCTGCTCGCGGGCTGCGGCGGCGGGGACGGCGGCAGCGGCGGCGGCAGTTCGAAGGCGCTCGGCAAGGCGGAGGTCTCCTCGGTGCTGCCGGACGCGAAGGCGGTACCGGGCTGGCGGAGCGTGATGCCGCCGGAGGCCCAGGAGCCGATCCCGGAGTTCCCGCCGTCGGTATGCCTGTCGGTGAACAAGAAGAAGCGCGCGACGGCCTGCGACCACATCACCTTCTGGGGCGCCTCGGCCTACGCACGGAAGCCCGACGGCACCTCACTCAACTTCTGGACGCTCGCCTACAAGGACGAGAAGGCCGCCGACGCCGCCTATGACGCACTGGCCGAGTACTACGGCGGGGACCGGGTCGGCGTGGGCGCGGTGCCGGTCGACGTCGGTGATCCGGGCGAGGAGCACGTGGCCAACCGCGCCGGGATGGGCACGATGGGCGGGCCCGCCACCATCGCGCAGATCCGGGTCGGCACGACCGTGCTCGGCATCAGCACCGGCACCCAGGGCGAGAAGGCCGTCTCCGACCAGGAGGTGACGGACTTCGCCGCGATGTTCGCCGAGCGGGCCCAGCAGGCACAGAACGGCGAGAAGCCGTCCTCGGCACTGCCCGGACGATAGCTGCACGGGAAGCGGGGGGACGACGGTGAATCCTCCCGGCCGGGTCTGGTTACAGTGAAGAACATGAGTTCCTCCCCCCGGTTCGACCGCGGCCACACCGACGATCTGATGGCCTTCCTGATGTCCGCCCCCTCCCCGTACCACGCCGTGGCGAGCGCCGCGGCGAGGCTGGAGAAGGCCGGTTTCCGACAGGTCGAGGAGACCGCGGCCTGGGACGGAACCACCGGCGGGAAGTACGTCCTGCGCGGCGGCGCGATCGTGGCCTGGTACGTGCCGGAGGGCGCCGGGGCGCACACCCCGTTCCGGATCGTCGGCGCGCACACCGATTCGCCGAACCTGCGGGTGAAGCCGCTGCCCGACACCGGCGCGTACGGCTGGCGGCAGATCGCCGTGGAGATCTACGGGGGCACGCTCCTCAACACCTGGCTGGACCGCGACCTCGGTCTCGCCGGGCGGATCTCGCTGCGCGACGGCACGCACCGGCTGGTCGACATCGACCGGCCGCTGCTGCGCGTACCGCAGCTGGCCGTGCACCTGGACCGGTCGGCCAACACCGACGGACTCAAGCTGGACCGCCAGAAGCACATGCAGCCCATCTGGGGACTCGGCGACGTCGAGGAGGGTGACCTCATCCGCTTCGTCGCCGAGGAGGCGGGCGTCGACGCCGAGGACATCACCGGCTGGGACCTGATGCCGCACCCCGTCGAGGCACCGTCCTACCTGGGCCGTGACCGCGAGCTGGTGGCCGGTCCGCGCATGGACAACCTGCTCTCCGTACACGCGGCGACCGCGGCGCTCGCCGCCGTCGCCGGGCAGCCCGACTCCGAGATCCCGTACATCCCGGTGCTGGCCGCCTTCGACCACGAGGAGAACGGCTCGCAGTCCGACACCGGCGCGGACGGACCGCTGCTCGGGACGGTCCTGGAGCGCTCGGTGTTCGCCCGCGGCGGTACGTACGAGGACCGTGCGCGCGCCTTCGCCGGCACGGTCTGCCTCTCCTCGGACACCGGCCACGCGATCCACCCCAACTACGCGGAGCGCCACGACCCGACGCACCACCCGGTCGTCAACGGCGGACCGATCCTCAAGGTCAACGTCAACATGCGGTACGCGACCGACGGCAGCGGCCGGGCCGTGTTCGCCGAGGCGTGCGAGAAGGCGGGCGTGCCGTGGCAGACGTTCGTCTCCAACAACGCGATGCCGTGCGGCACGACGATCGGCCCGATCACCGCCGCCCGGCACGGCATTCAGACGGTCGACATCGGCGTGGCCATCCTGTCCATGCACAGCGCCCGTGAACTGTGCGGCGCCGACGACCCGTACCACCTGGCGAACGCGCTGGTTTCGTTCCTGGCCGGCTGACGACACACATCCGGTGGCTCCCCTGTCGACGTGCGGCAGGGGAGCCACTGTCATTCCGGGCCGGTCCGGAACCGCCGCCGGTACTCGGTCGGTGTGGTGTCGAGCCGGCGGCGGAACGCCCTGACCAGAGTGTCGACGGTGCCGAACCCGCAGGCGGACGCGATCCGTTCAAGGGTGGCGTCGGTGCATTCGAGCTGGTTGCGTGCCCTCTCGACGCGGACCGACTCGATGTAGGCGTGGGGAGTCGTGCCGAGTTCGGTCTTGAAGATCCGGGTGAGCTGACGGTCGCCGATCCGGCCGTACGCAGCGAGGGCCGCGACGGTGAGCGGTTCGCCGATGTTGCGCATGATGTAGTGCCGCAGATCCTCGATGCGCCGGGTCGTGGAGACTTGTTCCAGCGGAACGCTGAACTGGCTCTGCCCGCCGGGCCGCTTCAGGTACATCACGAGCTGCCTGGCGACCCGCAGCGCGACGGCCTCGCCCAGGTCCTCGGCGATCAGGGCGAGCGACAGATCGAGGCAGGCGCTGATCCCCGCACCGGTCCACACGTCCCCCGCGCGGATGAAGATCGGATCGGCGTCGACCTCGACCAGCGGGTGGTCGGCGGCGAGCCGCTGCGCGGTCGACCAGTGCGTGGTGGCCCGCTTGCCGTCCAGGAGGCCGGCGGCGGCGAGAATATGCGCGCCGACGCAGACGGACGTCACCCTGCGCGTGCGCCCGGCCAGCTGTTCCACCCGGCGCACCACGGCCGGGTCGGTGAGCGGGTGCACGCGCCCCCGGCCGTCGACCTCCACCGCTCCGGGCACGAGGAGGGTGTCGATGCTCCTCGCCGCCAGGTCGTCGAACGTGAGGTCGGGGAGGATCCGGACCCCGGCGGCGGTGGTGACCGGGTCCATCGTCTCGGCGGCGAGGACCACCTCGTAGCCCGCCGCTTCGTCCGTCTCGCGGCGCGCGAGGGAGAACACCTCGGGCGGTCCGGTGACGTCGAGCAGGTCGACGCCTCCGAAGAGGACGATGACGACCAGTCGTTCGACGGTGCTCACGAGGCCCCCTCTGTCTTGGCGCAGCTGCGGTCAGCCGACCCAACACGGTGTCGGTTTCTGCATGTTAGACGACATTGCCGACACGCCGAGGTGGGTCATAACGTCGTAGGCGCAGCTCACCGGACCGGTGGGCCCGCGCTCCCCGACCCGGAACCCAGGTGCCACAGCCATGCCTCGAACGACTCTCCGCCGGCTCAACGGCTTCGACGACACCCCCGCGAAGCTCGCCGACTCGACCCTCGTCCTCGTCGACTACCAGAACACCTACACGACCGGCGTGATGGAGCTGGACGGCTGGCAGTCCGCACTCGACGCCGCCGCCCGGCTCCTGGCAGATGCCCGCCGTGCGGGCGCCACAGTCATCCACGTCATCAACGACGGCGGTGAAGGCACCCCGTACGACATCCGGGCCGAGATCGGCCGGATCCACCCGAGCGTCGCACCGGCCGACGGCGAGACCGTCGTCGTCAAACGGGCACCGGACGCGTTCTTCGGCACCGACCTCGGCGAGCACGTCGAAGCCGCGGGCAGGAACGACCTCGTCATCGCCGGCTTCATGACCCACATGTGCGTCGCGTTCACCGCTCAGGGCGCGTTCCTGCGCGGCAACCGGCCCACCGTCGTGGCCGATGCCTGCGCCACCCGTTCCCTGCCGGTCGCCGGCACCGAACTGGACGCCGGCCAGGTGCACTACAGCGCCCTCGCCACGATCGCCGACCTGTACGGGGTCGTCGTCCCCACGCGGAAGTCCCTCGCCTGAGACGTGTCGCGGAAGGCCGTGGGGCGAGCACCGGCACACGACGGCAGCGCCCGCGCCTCCGGGCCGAGGAGCATGGGCGCGGGCGGACCGGGTACCCGCTGCGTACAGGGCCCGGATCTTCCGGCCGTCGAGGAGGCAGAACTCATGGGACTCGGAGGATGCATCATCCTCATCGGTGCAGGGGCGATACTCGCCTTCGCGACCGACTGGGAACTGGACACCGTCAACGTCGACATGGTCGGCTGGATCATGATGATCGTCGGCATCATCGGCGTCTTCGTCTACGCGAGCGTCATGCGCCGGCGCCGCATGGTCGTGCCGCCCACCACCACGGTCGTGTCCGAGGACGAACGCCGCCTGTGACCTGGAAGGGGTGCGCCCCGCCGCCGGGCGCACCCCTGAACCACAGCCCCACGATCCCCGATATTCTGGGCGCTTGTCCGTGACCCGGAACCGGGCGCGTCACACCCGGAAGGGAAGCCGCTCGTGGAGTTCCGGTTGCTCGGCACGGTCTGCGTCGAAACGCTGACCGGGCCGCTGCCACTCGGCCCCGCCAAGCGCCGCAGCCTGCTCGCCGCACTGCTGCTGCGCGCCAACACACCCGTGTCGATGGCGTGGCTGACGGACTGCCTTTGGGACGACGACCCACCGATGCACGCCCGCACCGTCATCCAGGGCCATGTCTCGCGGCTGCGCGCCCTGCTGATGGGAGCGGACGCGGAGGCGTACGGCGTCGAACTGGCCACGCTCGGGGACGCGTACGTGCTGCGGGCGCCGGAGACCCTGCTGGACTCCCAGCGGTTCGAGGAACTGCTGATGCTGGCCCGGGAACAGCGCAGCCCTGCCGACACCGTGCTCATGCTGAAGGAGGCCCTGTCGCTGTGGCAGGGGCCCGCACTGACCGGTACGTACGCGAGCGGGCCGCTCCAGGCTGCCGCGCACGCGCTGGAGGAGTCACGGCTGGCGACGGTCGAGCAACTGGCGCGGTCCTACGCCGTGCTGGGGGAGCACCACCGGGCGGCGGCGGTGCTGCGGGCCGAGGCCGTCGCCCATCCGATGCGGGAGTCCCTCGCCGCGGCCCTGATGACGGCGCTGTACCGGTCGGGGCGGCAGTCGGAGGCGCTGGACCGGTTCCACCGCACCCGACGGCTGCTCGCCGACGAGCTGGGCATCGACCCGGGGCGCGAGCTTGCCGACGCGTACGCGCAGATCCTGCGCGGCGATCCGGACCCGGCGGACGACCGGTCCCCCGGTGGGCCGGGCCCGACGGGCACCGGGAACGGTGGGCAGTCCCGGGTCGAGCGGCGGCCGGGCCCCGGGCCGGTGTCCGTGGACCGCCGCGAACCCGGGACGCACGAGGGTGCCGTAACCACCCGGGCACTCGCCGAGGCGGCCGTCACCGCCGCGCCGTCCCGCGCCCCGCGCGTCCCGGTGGCGCTCCCCGGCAGCCCGCCGCACCCCACCGATCTGCTGCCCCGCGCTCCCCGCGGTTTCCACGGGCGCGGCGCCGAACTCACCGCGATCTCCCGGGCCGCGGCGGGCGAGGCACCCGTCTGTCTGGTCACCGGGCCCGCCGGGGTGGGCAAGACCGCGCTGGCCCTGCACTGGGCGCGCCGGTCCCCCGCGGCCTTCCCGGACGGACGGCTCTACGCCGACCTGCGCGGGTTCAGCGACACCGGTGAGCCGACGCCCCTCGAAGTCCTGCGCGAGTTCCTGCTCGCGCTCGGCGTCGCGCCCCGCCGGGTCCCGGAGTCAGTCTCCGGCTCCGCGGCGCTGTTCCGCTCGCTGACGGACCGGCTCGGCCTGCTCGTCGTCCTCGACAACGTCCGCGACTCCGCCCAGGTCAGGCAGTTGCTGCCGGGCGGCGCCGACTGCGTCACGCTGATCACCAGCAGGCACCGGCTGGAGGGGCTCATCGCCTCGGACGCCGCCGTCCCGGTGCCGCTGGACGTGCTCGAACCCCCGGACGGCACCGCGCTCCTGGCCGGGGTGCTGGGCGAGGAGCGAGTCGCCGCCGAACCGGTGGCGGCCCAACGGCTCGCCGAGCTCTGCGGCGGACTGCCCCTCGCCCTGCGGGTCACGGCGGCCCGGCTGGCGGGCCGCCCGCAGTGGACGCTCGCCGACATGGCCGATGAACTGGCCGACGAACGCAGCCGGCTGACGTATCTCGCGGTGGAGGACACCGGGGTCTCCGCCGCACTGCGGCTGACCGTGCAGCAGCTGCCGCCGGACGCCGTTCACCACTTCACCCGGCTCGGTCACCATCCGGGCAGCCACTTCGGCCCGTACACGGCCGCCGCCCTCGCCGGCAGCGACCCGGTCGTCGCCGCGGCCGCGCTGGAGCGGCTCGCCGCCGCCCATCTGGTCACCGAGGCCGGACCCGGGCGCTGGATACTGCACGATCTGGTGCGGCTCTACGCCCGCGGGCTCGACCCCGCGGCCGGGCCCGACGCACTGGCCGGTGTGCTCGACCACTACATCGCCACCGCGCTCGCCGCCGCGGACACGGCCGAACCCGGCGGTGAGCCGTGCTTCGTGCTGCCGGACGGATTCCACCGGCCCGCTGCCGTACGGGACTTCACCGACCGGGCCGCGGCCATGGACTGGCTCACGGCCGAGCGCGAGGACCTTGCTCTGGCCGCCGCCGCCGCCCGCGCCGCCGGGCTGGAGGACCGGGCCTGGCGGATCATCCTGCTCCAGTGGCCGCACGTGGTGTGGCGGGCACGGGACGGCTGGGCCCCGATTCTGGAACTGGCCCTGGCCGCGGCTGCCGCGCGCAGCGATCCGTACGCCGAGTCCCGGGTGCGCAATCTGCTGGGCTGGGTGCTGTCGGAAGAGGGCAGGACCGCCGAGGCCGTGGCCCTGCTGGAGCCCTCGCCCGGACTCGCCCGGCAGGCCGGTGACCGGCTCGGCGAGGCGACGGCCCTGATCAACCTGGCCATCGTCCAGGCCGAACAGGGTGGCCTCGACGTGGCACTGGAGGGTTGCGAACGGGCCCTGGAACTGGCCAGGAAGGAACCCGACGCGCACACCGAGATGCTCGCCCTCCAGCACCTCGCACGCATGCAGCTCACCGCGGGACGCCCGCAGGACGCCCTGGACTCCGCCCGCGCCGCCTTCGCGCTCGGACCCGAGCACGAGGAGGTGGCCCGCCGGGTGCTGCTGACGACCGTCAGCGGCGAGGCGCAGCTCGCCCTCGGCGCGGAGGACGAGGGGGTCCTGCTGCTGGACGCGGCGGCCGCGGAGGCCGAACGCGCCGGGTACGACGAGGGCGCGGTGCGGGCCCTGGAGGCGCTGCTGCGCGTGGCAGCGGCGCCGGAGTACGTGCGGCGGCACGAGGAAGCGGTCCGCCGCCTCGCCGACGACAGGTGAGGGCGGCCGGGACGGGCGGTGACGCTCACCGCCCGTCCCGGCCGGCGTTCAGCCCTGCTCGTCCATGCCCGCGAGCACCAGCGGCAGCCGCGAGGTCCCCTCGGCGGTCACGCTGACGGGGACGCCCCAGTCCTGCTGGTGGACGTGGCAGGCCGGGTACTCGTTCGCCGGGTCGTCGTCGCAGGACGCGGCCATCGCCGAGACGTGCAGGACGCCCTCGGTGACGCCGTCGGCGAGGACGAGGTCGCGGAAGAGATCGGTGCCCGCCCCTTCGCCCCCGGCCAGCAGTTCCGGCGGGGTCGAGGAGACCAGCAGCCGGGTCGAGGGCCCGTAGCGGGTGTCCAGCTTCTGACCGGCCGGCGCCTGGAAGACGACGTCGAGCCGGAGGGTGCCCGGGGCGATCGCGGTCGCCGCGCGCTGGGTGCGGTGCGCCTGGTCCGCGACGCGTACCGCTTCCTCGGGCAGCCGCAGTCGGGTCAGCCGGTGCCGGGCGGACTCGACGACCACGAGATCGCCGTCGGCCAGCACGGCGTCGCTGGGCTCGCGCAGGTCCGTGGCCAGCGTGGTGACCTCACCGCTCGCCGGGTCGTAGCGGCGCAGAGCGTGGTTGTACGTGTCGCAGACGGCGACGGATCCGTCCGGCAGCGCGGTGACGCCCAGCGGGTGCTGGAGCAGGGCCTGCGCGGCGGCCCCGTCGCGGTGGCCGAAGTCGAAGAGCCCGGTGCCGACGGCGGTGTGCACGGCGCCCTCCCGGTCGACGTAGCGCAGTGCGGACGTCTCCGAGTCGGCGACCCACAGCCGGTCCTCCGTCGCCGCGAGCCCGGACGGCTGGGCGAACCAGGCCTCCGCACCCGGACCGTCGACCAGGCCTTCGTTCGTGGTGCCGGCCGCGACCCGTACGGTGCCGCCCTCGGGGTCGTACGTCCACAGCTGGTGCACGCCCGCCATGGCGATCCACAGCCGGCCGTCGAACCAGGCGACGTCCCACGGCGAGGAGAGGTCGACCTCATGGCCCGCACCGCTGGTGGGCGCCCCCTGCCACCACTGGCGGCCGGTACCGGCGAGGGTGGTCGTCAGTCCGGTCGTGAGGTCGAGGGCACGGATCGCGTGGTTGACCGTGTCGGCGACGGCGATCCGCCCGTCGGGCAGCAGCGCCAGCCCCTGCGGCTCGCTGAACCTGACGTCGTCGGGCCCGCCGTCCACGAGCCCCCGCTCACCGGACCCGAAGTGGCGGCGGACGGTCTCGCCGTCCGCGTCCAGCTCGACCAGGCGGTGGCGGGTGGTGTCGGAGACCAGGAAGCCGCCGTCGGCGAGCAGCAGGGCCTTTCCGGGGAACCGCAGATGCGTGGCC
This sequence comes from Streptomyces sp. NPDC087901, assembly GCF_044742205.1. Classification (NCBI taxonomy): domain Bacteria; kingdom Bacillati; phylum Actinomycetota; class Actinomycetes; order Kitasatosporales; family Streptomycetaceae; genus Streptomyces; species Streptomyces sp. NPDC087901. The sequence goes on along the minus strand of NZ_JBIUUC010000004.1, from coordinate 346,382 downwards.
ACCGGCTCGGGCGCCACATAGGGCCCGTCGCCGCGGCGCAGGGTGCCCTTCGCCGCGTGCTCGGCCTCCAGCTCCTCGACCAGCTTCTCGATGGCGTGGGCGTGCCCCTCGCCCGCGTGCTGGGCGACGATGTATCCCTCGGGGTCGACGACGACGAGCGTCGGCCAGGCGCGCACGGCGTACTGCTTCCAGGTGGCGAGCTCCGGGTCGTCGAGCACCGGGTGGTGGACCTCGTACCGCTCGACGGCGTCGACGACGGCCTGGTGCTCCGCCTCGTGGACGAACTTCGGCGAGTGCACGCCGATGATCACCACGGTGTCCCGGTGCTTCTCCTCCAGCTCGCGCAGCTCATCGAGGACATGCAGACAGTTCACACAGCAGAACGTCCAAAAGTCCAAGATCACAATTCGTCCTCGCAGGTCAGCGAGGGTGTACTGCCGGTCGCCTGTATTGAGCCAGCCGCCCTTGCCGATCAGTTCGGGGGCCCTGACGCGCGCTCGTGTTGCCATGAGAACAGTCAACATCACCGTGGCGTCCACGCATTCCGCGGAGGGCGGGGGGAACCTGTGAGTCATGAGACTTCTCGTACGTGAGCGACTGTTCGGCATCGGCGACGACTACTGGATCGAGGACGCGGACGGCCGCAAGGCCTTCCTCGTCGACGGCAAGGCCATGCGGGTGCGCGACACCTTCGAGCTGAAGGACGCGCAGGGCCGGATCATCGTCGAGATCAAGCAGAAGCTGCTCAGCCTGCGCGACACGATGCTCATCGAGCGGGACGGCGAGCAGCTCGCCAAGGTCAAGCGGAAACGGCTGTCACTGCTGCGCAACCACTACCGGGTGACGCTGGCGGACGGGACCGAGCTCGATGTCAGCGGCAAGATCCTGGACCGCGAGTTCGCGGTGGACTACGACGGGGAGCTGCTGGCCCAGATCTCGCGCCGCTGGCTCACCGTCCGGGACACGTACGGGATCGACATCGTGCGCGAGGACGCCGACGCGGGGCTGCTGATCGCGGTGGCGGTGTGCGTGATCGTGCTCGCGGAGAAGGAGCACGAGGACTGAGGGGGCGGCCCCTGTTTCACGTGAAACAGGGGCCGGTGCGACGCGCGGCCTGGCCTGCGCAGCTCGCGCTCGGACCGGACGGACGCGGCCTACACCAGGCCCGTCGGCGGGGCGAGCCCCAGCCGGCGGTCCTTGAGCACGGGGAACTGCTCCCGGGTGGTGGCGACCTTGGCCGGATCGAACTCCACGGTCAGCACCTCCTCGTCCGCGCCCGCCTCGGCGAGCACCTCACCCCAGGGATCGATGACGATGCTGTGCCCGGCCTGCTGGATCCCCGCGTGGGTGCCGACGGAGCCGACGGCCAGGACGTAGGCCTGGTTCTCGACGGCCCGGGCCTGGGTGAGCAGCGTCCAGTGGGCGCGGCGGCGCTCGGGCCAGCCGGCCACGACGACGAGGGTCTCGGCGCCGGCGTCGACGAGACCGCGGAACATCTCGGGGAAGCGCAGGTCGTAGCAGGTGGCGAGGCCGAGCGTGGTCTGCGGCAGGGCGAGCGTCACCAGCTCGTCGCCGGCGCCCATCATGACCGCCTCGCCCTTGTCGAAGCCGAAACGGTGGACCTTGCGGTAGGCGGCCGCCCGCTCGCCCTCGGGCGTGAAGACGAGCGTGGTGTTGTAGAGCGTGCCGTCGTCGGCCCGTTCGACGAAGGAGCCCGCGTGCAGCCAGACCCCGGCGTCGGCGGCGGCCTTGGCCATCACCTCGTGCGTGGGGCCGCGCAGCGGTTCGGCCTCGTCCTCGAACGCCGTGTAGGCGAAGGCCCCGACCGGCCAGAGCTCGGGCAGCACCACCAGATCCGCGCCCTGCTGGGCCGCGACGAGTGAAGCCGCGCGTTCCCTGCGGGAATTGACGGATTCGTCCGGGTCTACTGAGATCTGGATGAGGGAGGCGCGCACACTACCACCGTCCTGGCATTCGAGCCGTCAACACGGGCCTACGATCGTCACACGAAAGCACTGCCGGGGTGCCTGCTCGCAGCGTAGCTTGGACCGACCGGGAATCGGGGCGCGGGAGAAGGAGCGAGGCTGGGTGCGTGCAGCTGCAAGGCGGAGGATTGAGGCATGGCGGAGCCATGGTGATTGACGACACCGCCGCAGATGCGCGCACCCAGCCCCGCGACGCCGCCCCCCGATTTCCGGTCGGTCCAAACGACCGAACCTCACCGCCCGGCAGCCCGCAGCCCGCCTTCCGAGCCCAGTTCTCCAGCCCATGCACCGCAGAACCGCACGAGGGGTCCCGTGACCGTCCATCCCAGCCTCCAGACCTACGCCGACGCCTGGACCCACTCCATCGAGTCGATAGCCGAGCTGGTGAGCCCGCTCACCGAGGGGGAGTGGAACGGCCGTACGCCATGCCCCAACTGGTCGGTGCGCGACATCGTCTCCCACATCATCGGCATGGAGTCCGAGCAGCTCGGCGATCCGCGCCCCATCCACACACTTCCGCGTGATCTCTTCCATGTGCAGAGCGACTTCGCCCGCTACATGGAGATGCAGGTCGACGTGCGGCGCCACCACACCGCACCGGAGATGACCTCCGAGCTGGAGTACACCATCATCCGCCGGTCCCGTCAGCTGCGCAACGAGACGCGTGACCCGGAGACCATGACACGGGCGCCCCTCGGCACCGAGCAGACCCTCGAACTGGCGCTGCGGATGCGCGCCTTCGACGTCTGGGTGCACGAGCAGGACCTGCGCACGACGCTGGGCAAGCCCGGCAACCTGGATTCCCCCGGCGCCGCGATCGTCCGGGACACGCTGCTCCTGGCGCTGCCGAAGGTCGTGGCCAAGGACGCGGGCGCACCGCCCAATTCCGCGATCGTGCTGGACGTGCACGGGCCGGTGGAGTTCCTGCGCACGGTCAGGGTCGACGCGGAGGGCCGCGGTTCGGTGGACGGCGCACCGTCGCTGGGCCCCGCGGTGACGCTGGCGATGGACTGGGAGACGTACGTCCGGCTGGCCTGCGGGCGGGTGCGGGCGAGCGCGGTGGCGGACCGGATCAAGGCCGAGGGCGATCAGGACCTGGCTGCCGCCATCCTGCAGAACTTCGCCGTCACCCCGTAGCCACGGCAGTCGGTGCGCCCGCCCCGCTGGGGGGACGGGCGCACCGCCGTTTCCGGAGTCACACGGGCACGTGCACGGCCTCCACGCGGCTGATCACATGGTGTTCCCGCTCCCGGTGCGCGGCCTTCAGCCGCAGCCGCAGGATCTGCACGACACCGAGCGTCTCCAGGACGAAGACCGAGGCGAACGCGATGCGGTAGTTGTCACCGGTCGCGTCGAGCAGCACACCGACGGCGAACAGCGTGGTCATGGAGGCGACGAAGCCGCCCATGTTGACGATGCCGGACGCGGTGCCCTGGCGCTCCGGCGGGTTGGCCGGGCGGGCGAAGTCGAAGCCGATCATCGAGGCGGGCCCGCAGGCGCCGAGCACCACGCACAGGGTAATCAGCAGCCACATCGGCGCGTGGTCCCCGGGGTGGAGGATGGCCGACGCCCACAGCAGGGCCGTCATCGCGACCGTCCCCAGTGCGAGCGGAATCCGGGCCGCGTGGTGGCGGGCGATGACCTGCCCGTAGACGAGGCCGACGGCCATGTTGGAGAGCACCACCAGGGTGAGCAGCTCCCCCGCGGTCCCCCGGCTCAGCCCCTGGTCCTCCACCAGGAACGGCATGCCCCACAGCAGCAGGAACACCATGGCCGGGAACTGCGTCGTGAAGTGCACCCACATCCCGAGCCGGGTGCCGGGCTCCCGCCAGGCGGCGGCGATCTGCTTGCGCACGTACGTCGCGCCGGCGTGTTCCGTGGGCGGCGGCTCGAAGCCCTCGGGGTGGTCCTTGAGGAAGAGCAGAAGCAGCACCAGCACCACGACTCCGGCCAGCGAGCTGCCGACGAACGTGGTGGTCCAGCCCAGACCGTGCAGGGACCGGGCGATGACCAGCGTGGAGACGAGGTTGCCCGCCATGCCGAAGAGGGCTGCGACCTGCCCGATCAGCGGACCGCGCCGGGCCGGGAACCAGCGCGCCCCCAGCCGCAGCACGCTGATGAACGTCATCGCGTCGCCGCAGCCGAGCAGGGCGCGGGAGGCCAGCGCGGTGCCGTACGAGGGGGAGAGCGCGAAGCCGAGCTGCCCGAGGGTGAACAGGACGGCCCCGAGGGCGAGGACCTTCTTGGTGCCGAGCCGGTCGACCATCAGGCCGACGGGTATCTGCATGCCCGCGTAGACGAGCAGCTGGAGGATGGAGAAGGTGGAGAGCGCCGAGGCGTTGACGTCGAAGCGGTCGGCGGCGTCGAGGCCGGCGACGCCCAGGCTGGTGCGGAAGATGATCGCGACGAAGTAGACGGCGACACCGATGCCCCAGACCCGGGCGGCACGCCGGCCGCCGGGCGGGTCACCGGGCAGGGACAGGGTGGGGGCGGCGGCGGAGCTCACCGGTCCTCACCCCGGACCAGCACCTTGACCCGGCTGACATGGCGGCGGACGACCTGCGCGGCACCGTCCGCGTCACCGGCTCTGATCGCCTCAAGCAGCTCACCGTGCTCGGCGATGTTGGCGGCGATCCTGCCCGGGTGGGCCTCCATGACGGCGACGCCCATCCGCAGCTGACGGTCCCGCAGCTGGTCGTAGAGGCGGGACAGGATCTCGTTGCCCGCGTGGCGGACGATCTCGGCGTGGAAGCAGCGGTCCTTCACGGAGACGGCGGCCAGATCGCCGGCATCGGACATCTGCCGCTGCTCCTCCAGGAGCTCCTCCAGGCGGGCGATCAGCTTCGCCGACGCGGGCACGGCCCTGCGCACGGCGAACTCCTCCACCAGCAGCCGGGTCTCCACGACGTCGGCGATCTCCTGGGCGGAGACGGCGAGCACCAGGGCGCCCTTCTTCGGGTAGAGCTTGATGAGCCCCTCGACCTCCAGCCGCAGCAGCGCCTCGCGCACGGGCGTACGGGAAACCCCCACGGCCTCAGCGAGATCACCCTCGGTCAGCAGCGTCCCGCCCTCGTAACGGCGGTCCAGAACCGCGTCCTTGATGTGGGTGTAGACGCGCTCGGCGGCGGGGGGCTGCTTCACGGGCGGGCGGACGGGGGACGGGGCTGGGGCAGGCATGGACACAGCATAGATACAACATGCACGCATCGAGGGACTCATTCCACGATGCGGACGCTCGCACCCCTGTGCGCATCCGGAATTCGAGCCCCCGGAAGTCGTAAGAAATCACCCCTCAGGCGCCACAACCATTTATCGGCCCCATAAGTCTCATCAGCGCGCGGCACCTCTATGTGGCCGCATTCCAGGGGCATTTGGAGCATTTAACTTGAAACTCGGCATTCAGCGCATAAGGCACGCATCCGCCACCGCGACGGTGGCCCTCACCGCAGGTGCCGTCATCGCGGGCGGCGCGTTCGCCTCCACGGCACAGGCCGCCACTCCGCCGACTCCCACGCTCGTCGCCAAGGGCGGCTACGTGATGAACAACGGCACCGGGAAGTCCCTGTTCAGCAAGGCCGCGGACACCCGTCGCTCCACCGGCTCCACCACGAAGATCATGACCGCCCGGGTGGTGCTGGCCACGAAGGGCCTCAACCTGGACTCCAAGGTCACGATCCAGAAGGCGTACAGCGACTACATCGTCTCGAAGGGCGCGTCCTCGGCCCGCCTCATCGTGGGCGACAAGGTCACGGTCCGTCAGCTGCTGTACGGCCTGATGCTGCCGTCCGGCTGCGACGCCGCGTACGCCCTGGCCGACAAGTTCGGCTCGGGCACCACGCGCGCGGCCCGGGTGAAGTCGTTCATCGGCAAGATGAACAGCACGGCCAAGACCCTCGGCCTGAAGAACACGCACTTCGACTCCTTCGACGGCATAGGGAACGGGTCCAACTACTCGACCCCGAAGGACCTGACGAAGATCGCAAGCAGCGCGATGAAGTACTCCACGTTCCGCACGGTCGTGAAGACGAAGTCGACGAAGCAGAAGGTCACGACGAAGACCGGCGGCTACCGCTACATGTCGTGGACCAACACGAACAAGCTGCTGGGCACCTACAGCGGCGCGATCGGCGTGAAGACCGGCTCGGGCGCCGTGGCCAAGTACTGCCTGGTCTTCGCCGCGACCCGTAACGGCAAGACCGTCATCGGTACGGTCCTGACCTCCACCTCGGAGGCGACCCGCACGTCGGACGCGAAGAAGCTCATGGACTACGGCTTCAAGAAGTAGCCCTACGGTACGAAGGTGCCCGGCGCGTGCGGCCTCGCATGCGCCGGGCACTTCGCGTTCACCCGCCGCCGGGCCGTCCCGCGAAGACCCCCGGCCGCCCACCTCGCTTGCCCGGCTCCGGCCGGTGAACACCGGGTTCAGGCGCGCGGCCCCGCACCGTGCAGCAAGGTGTCGATGATGCGGGCGGCGAGCACGTCCGGGTCCGCGCCATCCGCGTCCGAGCCGTCCGCTTTGCCGTGCAGGGACTCCCCGATGAGCGCGTAGTAGACCCGGCGCACCCACTCCAGGTCGGCCGCCGCGTCGATGACCTTCTCCGCCTGGGCCCGCCGCAGCACCGCGACGCAGCGGCGGTCGATCTCCTGCTGGAGGACGGCGGCCTCGCTGTCCGGATCCGCCGGCAGCCCCAGGGCGAACGCCCAAGCGCCCTTGACCTGAAGCACATTGGCCGTGATCCGGTGCATCGCCACCAGTGGCGGCGCGGTGTCCGGCCTGCCGTCGTCCACCGCCTGGGCGAGCTGGCGGGCCGCGGACAACGCCAGCGCCTCGATCAGCGACTGCCGATTGGCGAACCGCCGGTGGATCGTCGTCCGGGCCACTCCCGCGGCCGCGGCGATCTGCTCCATGGACGCGCCCGGGTCTTCTGCGAGCACCCGCTCCGCCGCCTCCAGGACCGCGCGCACACTGCGCTCCGCGTCCGCCCGCAACGGTCGTGCCGGCATCTCGCCCATTACGCCTCCCACTCGGCCACTTGTCCTGAAACACAGTACAGCGTGGATGCAATCACGATCTTATTTGCATCATCACTGTTGCAGTTCTGCGGATTGCTAGTACTGTCACGTCCCAGTTGCCATCGATCGAAGGAGGAACTCATGCACAGCACCGCCCTCATCACCGGAGCATCGTCCGGACTCGGCGCGGAGTTCGCCGAGCAGCTCGCCGCCCAGGGGCGCGACGTGATCCTGGTGGCGCGGTCCGGCGACCGGCTCGCCGCGCTCGCCGAGCGGCTCACCGCCGAGCACGGCATCCGCGCCCATGTACTGGTCCGGGACCTCGCCGAGCCGGACGCGGCCCATCGCATCGCCGACGAGCTGACGGAACGCGGCCTGAGCGTCGATCTGCTGGTCAACAACGCCGGCTTCGGCACCTGCGGCCACTTCGAGGACATCGCCTGGACCCGCGACCACGACCAGCTCATGGTCAACGTCGTCGCCCTCGTCGACCTCACCCACCTGCTGCTGCCCGGCATGCTGGAGCGCGGCAGCGGCGCGGTCGTCAACGTCGCGTCCAACGCCGCCTTCCAGCCGTCCCCGTACTTCGCCGTCTACGGCGCGTCCAAGGCCTTCGTCCTCAACTTCGGCCTCGCCCTGCGTCAGGAGTACCGCCGGCGCGGCATCCGCGTGCTGACCTTGTGCCCCGGTCCCGTCGAGACCGCCTTCTTCGAGACCATCGGCACCCGCAAGGCGGCCGTCACCGGCTCCATGACCACCCCGGAGCCTGTCGTACGCGCCGCCCTGCGCGCGCTGGACCGCGACCGCGGTTATGTCGCCCCCGGATTCGGCAACGCCCTCGGAGCCCATCTGACGCCCCGCCGCCCTCGGACCCTGGTCGCCGCCATCGCCGAACGCGTCACCCGCAAGGTCCTTGCCGCCCCGCCGGCCGCCGCCCCGGCGCAGCGGAAGCACGCCGCATGAGATCCGCCTCCGCCGGCGCTGCCTCGGCCATGCTGCTCGTCGGTACCTCGACAGCCGTCTCCGCCACCATCGCCGGATATCCGGTCTTAGCAGGACAGGCCCTGCGCTACGCGCTCGCCGCGACGATCCTGCTCGCCGTCGTACGCCACCAGCGCCTGCCCCGCGTCCGTCTGACGGCACGTGACCTCGTACTCCTGGCCGCACTGGCCGCCACCGGCCTGGCCGGGTTCAATCTCTTCCTCGTCGCAGCCACCCGGCATGCCGGCCCCGCGATGATCGGCACCGTGGTCGGAGCCGTGCCCCTCGTCCTCGCCCTCGTCGGACCCTTGACGGAACGCCGCCGCCCGGCCCCGCGCACCGTCGGCGCCGCGCTCGTGGTCGCGTTCGGCGCGGCCGTCGCCGCCGGACTCGGCTCGGGCAGCCCGCAGGGTCTCCTGCTGTCCCTGGGCGCGCTCGTCTGCGAGGTGGCCTTCTCCCTGCTCGCCATCCCGCTGCTGCCCAGAATCGGCCCCCTGCGGGTCGCCGCCTACCCCGCCGCTCTGTCCGTGCCCCTGCTGTCGGCCGCAAGCCTCGCCCTGGAAGGGACGGACGCCCTGCGGCTGCCCGCGCTCGGTGAGGCCGCCGCCTTCACCTACCTCGGCGCGATCGTCACCGCGGCCGCGTTCTTCCTCTGGTACGACGCGCTGCGCCGCCTCGGTGCCGACCGTGCGGGCCTCTTCGCCGGCCTCGTACCCGTGGGCGCCCTGCTCACCACCGTCGCGCTCGGCCTCGGCGGGGTGGGCCCCGCCGACGTCATCGGGGCGCTGCTCGTCACCGCGGGCGTCGTCATCGGCCTCCGGCAGCCCGGACGCGACAGCCGGGAACCGCGCCGTTCCGAAGGGGCGCTCGGTGAACCGGCGGCCGAAGGGTCCACGCGGACGCCGCAGAATGCCTGACGCGCGATCCGCGGAGGCGCCGAAGTCGCCACCGGCCGCACCGGCTCACCTCTGCGGATCACCCGGCGGGCCGGGACCGGGACCCGCCGCCCCCGGTCCCGGCCCGCCGGGCCGTGCACCTTGCGCGGAGACCGGCTCAGACGACCAGGACCCTGCGCCCGCGGGTGTGGCCGGCCTGACTGTCCACATGGGCGGCCGCCGCGTCGGCGAGCGGATAGGCCCTCTCGACCGGGATGTGGAGCTTCCCCCGCGCGATGAGGCCGGCCGCCTCCGCGAGCGCGTCCGGCACGCTCCCGGCCACGCCGGAGAACCGGACGCCGAGTTCCGGGGCGGCGAGATCGGCGATGGAGATCACCTTGTGCGGGTCCCCGGTCAGGTCCACGAGCTCCCGGATCACGCCCGAGCCGGCCACGTCGAGCGCCGCGTGGACCGGGCCGAGCCGGCGCACCCGCTCGACCCAGCCCTCGCCGTACGTCGTGGCGAGGGCACCCAGGCCACGCAGGTAGTCCTGGTTCGCGGCCCCGCCCGTACCGATCACCGTGATGCCGCGGTCTCGGGCGATCTGCACCACCGCCGATCCGACCCCTCCGGACGCACCGCTGACCAGCAGCGTCTGCCCCGGCCCCACACCGACCTCGCGGATGATGCGCAACGCGGTCTCCACCACGGAGGGATACCCGGCGGCCTCCTCGAACGTCAGCCCCCCGGGCATGGCCGCCCACGCCGTCAGCACGGCGAACTCGGCATAGGTGCAGGAGCCTTCGCCGAACACGGGGTCACCGATCTCCACCCCTTCGACCCCCTCACCGACCTCGTCCACCACCCCGGCGGCGTCCAGCCCGACCCCTGCGGGCAGCTCGATCGGATGCGCCCCCAGGACCTGGCCCTCACGGACCCTCCAGTCGACGGGGTTCACCCCTGCCGCCCTCACGGCGATGCGTATCCGGCCGGGGCCCGCATGGGGCTCCTCGGCGTCGAGGAGTTGCAGCACTTCGGGACCGCCGAACTCGGCGAAGCTCACTCTCTTCATACCGGCGACCGTAACACTAACGGTTAGCTTTTCGTATCGGTTACTTTTTTGTCGCTGATAGCGTGAGCTCATGACCGACCCGTCCGGACGCCGTGAGCGCAAGAAGGCCGCGACCCGCCAGAAGATCGCCGAAACCGCCCAGCGGCTCTTCCTGGAACGCGGGTACGACGCCGTGGGCATCCGTGACGTGGCCGCCGAGGCGGACGTGGCCGTCACCACGCTCTTCTCCCACTTCGCCTCCAAAGAGGCCCTGGTGTTCGAGCAGGACGAAGACTTCGAGCAACGCCTCACACAGGCGGTCACCGGCCGGGCGCCGGACGAGCCGCTCATCCCCGCGCTGCGCCACGAGATCCGCGCCCTGGTGCGCCATTGCACGGCCAACGGCGGCACCCCGATCTGGCGCATGATCGACGCCTCGCCCGCCCTGCGGGAGTTCGAGGAGTCGATGAGGCTGCGCCACGCGGAGACCCTGGCCATGGCCATCGCCGCCGATCCCGGCCTGTCACAGAGCACGACGGCCTGCCGGACGATCGCCAGGTTCGCGATCGACGCCCACTCGCTGGCCCGCGCGGCGCCCGATCCGGACGCCGCGGTGGACGAGATCTTCGAGATGATCGAGGCGGCGTGGGACGTCACTGCCCCTTAGCCGGCCCCTTTCCAGGGGCGGCCCCGCACAGTTCCTGCTCCACGAGAGTCCTCATCGCCTGCTGCGTGTCCGGGCCGCCGTCGCTCGTGGCGTACACCACGGCTGTCCTGGACCCGTCCCGGGTGATGCCGGCCCAGGTGCGATAGCCGAGCAGTTCGCCCGGGTGACCGAAGTAGCTGCCGCCGCAGGGCAACGGGATCTCGCCCAGCCCGAGTCCGTACCTGACACCCATCTCGGGTGCGGGCACCGTGGCCGTCATCTCGTCCAGCTCCGCCGGTTCCAGCAGACGCCCGCCGATCAGTGCGGTGTAGAACCGGCTCAGATCGTGCGTGGTGCTGATCACCGCGCCGGATCCGACGGCCATGCTCGTGTTGAGCGCCGTGACGTCGATGCCGGCACCGGTGCCGGTGCCGAACGCGGTGTAGGCCCGGGCGTAGGGGCCGGGAATGAAGGGCGAGGTGCCGGGCGTACTGGTACCGCTCAGTCCCAGCGGTCGGATGATCCGGTCCTCCACCTCCCGGTCCCAGCTCCGGCCGGTCACCTCGCGGATGATCATCGCGGCGAGAATGTAGTTGGTGTTGGAGTACGACCATGCGGCTTCGGTCGGCACATCCTCCGAGCGCCGCATCGCCAACTCCTCCGGGGTGTAGGTGCGGAACCGCTCGGCCCGATACCCGTCGGCGCTGTTCAACGCGGCGATCTCCGGCAGGACTTCGGGGATCCCACTGGTGTGCTGCAACAGCTGCCGCACGGTGACGGAACTGCCGTCGGGGCCGCCGCCCCCGACCACTCCCGGCAGCCAGCGCTCGACGGTGTCCTCCAGGGACATGCGCCCCTCGCCTACGAGTTGCAGCACGACAGTGGCGGTGAACGTCTTGGTGGCGCTGCCGATCCGGAACCTTCCGCCCGGAGGCATCGGCCTCCTGGTGCCGCTCTCGGCCACTCCGGCCCGCGCGACCGCCCGCGTGCCCGGCGATGTCACCTCGGCGGACACACCGACCACCCCGGTGTCATGGACCGCGTCCACCCGCCGCTGGAGCGGATCGGCGTGGTGCGGGTCTGCCACCGCTGTCGGCCCGCCCGATGCGGCGAAAAGGAGAGCGGTCAGGACGAGCAGTCGTCGCCGACGCGTTCGTAACACCTGCATGAGGGACCCCGTTTCCGCCCTCGGCCCGCGGCCCTTCTGCGCCCGGATCCGAGGGACGCGCCCATCCCACCAGGCCAGAGGCGGCCGGCCCATCCTGCCCGCCCCCGTCGCAGGGAGGCGCTGTCGTCAGGGCGGCCCCGGGGGCTACCCCGGCGGAGCGGCCTGGGGCTTGCCTCCCGACCGCGCCCGAACCGCCGGGTCAGCCGCCCTGCCCGGCACTTCCGATCGGACCCACCAGCACCTGGGAGCCGGAACCGTCCGTGACGGGCAGCGAGCTGTTGCCCGGCCAGTCGAGGGTGACCGACTTCGTCTCGTTCGGCGGGGTCACCACCAGCCCCGTGATGCGGACGCCGGAGCCACCCGATTCATTGAGCGGGTAGCTGACGTAGAAGTCGATCTCCTTCCCGTTCTTGAGGATGTACGGGTCACCGGGCTCGCCCTTGCGCGTGGCGGAGATGTCCCCCGCGTTGGTCTTCAGGTCGACGCCCGCGAACCCGGAGATCACGCAGTCGGCGCCGCTGCCGTTCGTCAGCGCCACCACGACGCTGCCATCGGGGTCGCCGTCGATGAAGCCGTCCTGCGCCGTGATCTCCAGCCCGTCAGTGGTGCACTTGGGGGCCGTGCCGCTGTCACCGGAGCCGGAGTCGGCGGGGGCTGCCGTGCCCTTGCCGTCGGAGCCGGTGCCGGCGGATTCCTTCCCGCCGTCCTGATCCGAACCGCCCGAGCCCGAACCGCCTCCCGAGGAGGATGCGGCGGAGGCCGAGGAGGCGGACGAAGGGTCACTCGCCGCCGCACCGTCGTCGTCGTTCTGGCAGGCGGTGAGCGAGAGGCCGGCGGCAACGACCAGGGCGGCGAAGGTGAGCTTGTGAGCGCGCATCGTTTTCTTCCTCAGCATCGGTGACAGGCCGGCCGCTCGGTACGGGTCGAGTACAAGCGAGCGTTTCTGATCACCAAGAGCTGCCCGGCCCTGCGGTGCGTTCCTCCCAACCTCCGGCTAATACATCCCTGTTACATACACAGCCCGCCAAAATGCCCACCCCCATCGGACACACAGCGCCGGAGCCCGCCTCCGGCTTGCCGGGACGGCGGCTCCCCTCACCGTTCCGCACCTGTTCGCGGCCACCGCCCTCTGGGACACACCCGTAACCCTGGGCAGCTTGACCGCCACCGGTGGGCCCACCGGCGCGGAAATCCGGTGGAACAGCGCCCCTGCACGCCGCTGGCGCGCCGCCCCGTCCGGCCGTTGCGCCTGATCGCTGACGGGTGCGGTCTGTCGCGGGCCGAGGCCGAGAGGCTCCTCACGGAGGGGAACCTCATATCGGCAGCCCGGCTGAGCGGCAAGCTCTCCGGCGACGTCACCTTCATGCTGAAGCGCTGAGCGCTCCTCCGGAGCGGGGCCTGTCCGGTGAGATCGCCGGACAGGCCTCCGGCCTCGACCTGCCTCAGAGCTTGCACAGAAGCTGCGTTACACCGACGGCGATCGCTGGTGCGACGCCGACGCAGTCCGCCGGTTCGGGGATACAGTCAAGCACCATGGGTGCCGACTCCGCCGCGCAGATCCCCCTGGGACCGGGACCGGTACCGCTGGGGTCGTTGTCCGGCGTCGGTCTCACGGAGGCCATGGAGTCTGTGTACCGGTCGATTGTCGCTCAGCCGGCGATCCGGCCGGATGGGCTCGTCCTGGCGACCGGAATGACCATGGACGGTGTTGCGGCCTCTGTCGAGGCACTCGTCGCCCGTGGCCTGGTCGGCAAGAGCGGCGGCACGTTGACCGCTGTCTCCCCGTTGTTCGCACTCGGCGACCTGGTCGCCCACAGCGAACGTGAGGCCAGGATGGCTCGCTCGGCGCTGGACGAACTCGCCGATCTGCATCGGTCGATCCGCAGCCAGGACGAGTTCCGCGGTCTTGAGGTGGTCCGCGGGCGGCCGAACATCGGCGGCTGGGTCAATCACCTGATGCGTTCCACGGAGCAGCAGCTGCGGATGTTCGCCAAGCCGCCGTTCGCGGTGGTCGGTGTCGCCGAGACGGAGCAGGAGAAGGAGCTGGCGGACCGCGGGCTGGTCGAACGGGTGATCATCGAGCGGTCGTTGCTCGACGAACCGGAGACCGAGAAGGACTTGCTGGCGTCCCTGGACCGCGGCCAGCAAATCCGGCTGGCCGAGATGCTGCCGAGCAAACTGCTGATCGCCGACGACTCCTTGGCCCTGGTGCAACTCGACGACGGCGGCCCGGCCCACGACGTGGTGGCGGTGGTGCGGCCCGGCGGTCTGCTCACATCCCTGACGACACTGTTCGAGTCGTTGTGGGAGCGCTCGGTCCAGCTGCGCGAGGCACCGGGCCGGCGGGTCGAGCCGTATCCGGCGTCGGCGGACGACCTGGGCGATCCGATGGACCGGGAGGTGCTGACCTTGTTGCTCGCCGGATACACCGACACGGCGGTGGCGGCCCGGCTCGGCGTCAGCCTGCGGACCGTACAGCGCCGGGTGCGGCATCTGATGGATCTGGCGGGCACCGACTCGCGGATCCTGCTCGGCTGGTACGCACGCGACCGCGGCTGGCTCTGAGTCGCCTCAGGCCGGCCACGGTCGCGGTCGGTACGCAGGAGCTGCTAGGAGATCTGCTCCGGGATGTGCAGCAGGACAGTGCTCGACGAGGATCCGGCGGGCCCGCCTTCGCCGTAGAGCATCAGATCGTGCTTCTCGTTGATGCCGAAGCTGTAGGTCGGCAGGAACCAGTCGTCCCCGGGGATCATCGCCGACAGGTCCCAGAGCCGGCCCTGCGGATCCCACATCGCCGAAACCTCGTAGTCGGGCTGCAGTTCCACGGTGCCGAGGATCCAGCCGTCGGTGGTGATCTTCTCCGCCTCGGCGTTGAACCCGTAGTCCGGCAGGCGCTTCATTCCGGCTTCCGGCGTCCAGACGAACGCGTCGTCCCCGCTGGCGCCGACCACCGAGCCGGTCGCGTTGACGCCCAGGGCGACCGAGTTGGACTGCCCGGGAAGGGTGCCGAGATCGGTGATCTTCCCGGTTGAGGTCTTCCAGGTGACGGCCCGCGACTGCCACTCAGTGGTGAGCGACGACCCGACCGCGGTGCCTTGGGCGTTGATCGCTCTCGGCTGGGTCTCCGCGGTGTTGTCCGACAGATGGGCCAGCTTCGTGTATCCGCCGCTTCTGGTCCAGCTGAACGGGTCCACGTAGGTGTGTCCCTGGTTGTTCTCCCGGTACTGAAGGCTCGCGAACCCTACGACGGTCCCGTTGTCGCTGACGCCGGTGGCGTACCCGCCGTCGTAGGCCTTTTCCCGCCCGTCCGGCAGCCCGAGATCCGTCACACTCCCGTCGGCCGCCCACGCGGCCGGCCGGGTGCCTCCCTCGCTGTAACTGAGCACCCCGGCCGATTCCCGGAGCTCGTTCATGTCCAGTGCCGAGCCGTACTTCGCGCTCCCCAGGGCCAGGTCGGTGAACCCCGTCTCCTTGGTCCAGGTTGTCGGCGTCATGTTGGCGTTGAACTGCCGATCACCTGCGACGACGCCGCTGTTGGTGAGCTTGGCGCCGACGAAGGGCTTCTCCCACTTCACCGCCGCCAGCTTCGGCGCGACAACGTTGTTGATCCTGACCTTCGCCGCGCCGACGACGGTGCCGTCCGCGTTGGCCACCCGGACCCGGCCGATCACCGGCTCGCTCGTCTGGGTGACCGCGCTCAGGTCGATGTCGGCTGCCACCGGCATCGACTGTCCCGGCTCGAGCCGCGACGCCTTGTCCGAGCGTGCCGTGATGGTCCCGATGCCGCGGGAGAACATCTCCTCGTGATAGTCGAAGGTCACCGGGCCGGACACGACGTGGGCGCCGGTCACCACCACGTAGTAGGTGCCGGGTGCCGGATCGTCCATGACGAGGCGCTCCACGCCCGGGCCGATGTTCATGCTGGTGGCTGCGATGCCGCGGGCACCGACGATGTACATGTCGAGATCGGCGTCGTCGGCACGTGGGGTCAACGTCACGTCCAGTCGCGTCGACTGCCGCGGCACGTCGACCCGGTTCGCCGTGACCTGTCCGTTGTCGACGGTGGAGAACAGGTTCCGGACGAACCCGAGCTCACCGTCGGTGGCCTTGAGCTTCGCCGCACCCCAGGTGTTCGTCCCGGTGAACTCGACCGATTCCTTCTGATGCACCGTGGCCGACGGCAAGGTCGTCACGTCCGGGGCGAACGACATTCCCTGCAACGAAACCGATGCGGTGAAAGGGTTCTTGGCGGCCTGGGAGGTCCGTCGGGCTTCCACGACGAACTCCCAGACGCCCACCTTGGGCCGCAGCACGGCCCTGGATCGCGGATCGCATCCGGACGGATCGTCGTATCCGGTGTAGCAGTGATTGCTGGCGTTGGAGTCCGCCGGCACCCCATCGGGACCGATGGGCAGGACTCGCAGCTGGCTGCCCTTGGCCAGTCCTCCAAGGTTCAGCTGCAGGGCTTCGACGCCCTCCGGCACCGCAACCAGGAACGACGTCGCCTGGGCGCGGTCGACGTTTCCTGCCTTGCTGACCTGATAGGCCGGGCCGCGCAGCTGGCCCGCCGCCAGCACGGTGACCGCCACGAACCGGTCGATGCCCGCCGTCGCCGGATCGTCGATCGTCATGATCGCGCTGTGCACCCCGGTGGTCGCCGGAATGGCGGTCACCGTCACGGTGTTCGAGGTGTCGCGCGGCGTCGAGAGGGTCTTCGGCGCCCGGAACGTGCCGTCATTGCCGATCCAGCCGATCCGGCTGCTGGTGTTCCCGGCCTTCCCGCCGGTCCTGGTCACCGTCACCGGGTAGGTCTTGCCGGTCGCGACCTGCTGCCCACCCTTCCAGGGCAGGCACCGGTTGTAGATCCCGGCGCCGGTGTCCGGGGTGGCCAGATTGCCTGACAACGCCGAGCACACCGGGGCGGAGACGTCATAGTTGTCGACGTTCACGCCCTTCGAGAGCTGCTTCCAGGCGGCCGGGATGTCGACCAGTCCGGTGCCCTGGGCGGTGGTCGGCACTCCGTCGATGTGGGTCGCCGTTCCGGTCAGCACCGCGCGCAGCGCCGTGGGACCGGATTCGACGTTCCGGGACTTCGCCGCCGACAGCAACAGGGCAGCGGCTCCGGCCACCTGGGGTGCCGCCATCGAGGTTCCGTTCGCCATGCCGTAGCCGGCCGGCAGCGAGTAGCCCGCTTCCGGCACGGCCTCACCTTCCAGCCAGCCGGGGATCGAGGAGATCGCCGATCCCGGGGCGCTGACCGCGGGTGCGAGCGCACCGTCCTCGGACGGGCCGTGGGAGGAGAACCCGAACAGTCCCTGCCGTGCATGGACCGCGGAACCGTAGTTGGCCCACCAGGTTTCCTTGCTCACCGACGCTGCGACGGCCAGCACCGACGACGAGACCGCCGGGGCACCGACGGTGTTGGTACCCGCGCCCTCGTTACCGGCCGCCACCACGATCTGCACGCCATAGCGGCTGGTCAGCGTGTTGTACAGCTGGGAGATCACGTCGGAGCCGTCGTTGAGCGCCGGCAGTCCGCCGATCGACAGGTTGACCACATCGACGCCGCGATTGACGACCAGGTCGATCATGCCTTCGGTGAGCGCCGCCTCTGTGCAACCGCCGCCCCAGGTGCAGGCCCGGGACGAGACGATCTGCGCGCCGGGAGCCACACCGTGCATCGCGCCGCCGAGCAACGACGTGCCGGCGGTGATTCCCGCGACATGGGTGGCGTGCGACCCCGACGGCAGCCCGATGTTCACGTAGTTGGCCACCTTGCCGACGTTACTGCCGCCCAGCGGCGACAGGTCGACGTTGTCCCGGTAGTCCACGACGTAGGGAATCCGCTCGGTGACAGCGGTTTGCGGATCTTCGGCGCCGAAGTGGCCGATCTGCCGCTGCCGGCCGTACGGCAGCATCGCCGGCGCATCGGTGAAGTCGTGGTCGCCGTCGGCATCCACCCACACGCGGTGGGTCTGCGGGTCGTACAGCGCACCGAAGTTGTCGTCGGTGGACCCGTTGTTGTTGAGATCGCCACCGAAATCGCTCTGGGTGGTGGTCATCTCGTAGAAGAGCCCGAGTTGGAACGAACCCTCCGGGGCCGTCCAGTCGGCTCCGGCGTAACTGAACCGGGGACCGGTCACCGCCTTGCTCATCCGGACCCAGGTTCCGTCGTCGTCCGACACCGGATCGGTGGCCGTCACCCAGTCGACCACCTTCGGCCGCCCGTCGCTGGTCTTCTGCAGGGCCGGATGATCAAGGTCGACGCCGGTGTCGAGCACCCCGACGGTGATCCCGCGCCCGTCCCACTTCTGATGCTCCGCAACGAAGTCGACGGCACCGATGTCGTTGACCGGCATATACGGATTGTCGGCCGGCGTGGTCGCGTTCGGCGCCGCCGGATGAGCAGCCCTCGCCCCGGCTCCGGCCGGACTGACCGCATTGCCGAGTTCCGGGCTCGGCACACGGAACGTCTTGTCCAGATCGACGGCCTTCACCACAGGGAGCGCGGCCAGGCTCTGGACCTTGCCCGTCGGGACGGTGGCCCGCACATAGCCGATCTCGGGCAGGACCTTGCCCACGGTGCCGCCGGCCTTGGCGACGGCCGCCGCCACCTCCTTGGCGTTGCCTGACGTGGCGAGCAGCATCACCGTGACGGTCTTGGTCTCGGTGGCCTGCGCCTGCTGCAGCACCTGGGTGTCGTGGGCGCCGAGCTTCTCCGAACTCCTGCCGGCCGGCGCCGTGGCGTCCAGCGGCTGGAATCCCTTGTCGTCCGTGGGCGGCTCATACGGATCGTCGGCCGCCTGCGACGGATCCGCAACCGGCACCCGCGGGCCGCTCGTCCCCGGACCGTCCGTCGCTGCCGCGGCGACCGTCGGCTGGCCGGTGATCAGGATCGCAGCGGCCAGGACCGCTGCGCCGATCGTAGTGAGTGGTTGGAGTCGCTTACGTCTCACGCTGCTCCTTCTGATGACATGTCCCGGCTCAGTGGCGAGCCCGTTCCGGAATCTCGCAGTCACAACCAGCGAGCAGCAATGGGCCGGGCACGGCGGATGTGCGACATGGCGGCATCCCGCCCGCGCCAGCGCAGCTGCTGTCGGCACCACAGCGGCATGACCTGACCGCAGCTCGCAGCGACAGACCCCGGACAAACTGCGTTCCGGGGCCTGCCCCCTGCTGGACCTCCGGTTGCCGCGGAGGCGCAGACGGGCCGTCCCGGGAGCCACCACCCACTTCTCCGACCCGGCGACGCGGCGGAAGCTCGTCGCCGAACAGCCGAGGCTGCCGCTCTCGTACTACGAGCAGGACATCCCGGTTCCGGCGGGCTGGGACGACCACCCGTGTTCGTACCTGCTCTTCGGCCCCCCGTACGAGGAAGTGGCGGCCGACGCACGCGCACGCGGCTGGCGGGTCGCGCACCTGCCCGGAGAGCACCTGCACCAGACCATCGACCCGGTCGGAACGACCCGGCTGCTGCTCGAACTCACCGTGGGGGCGGACCGGCCCCCGGGTGGCCTCACTTCCGCGGATCGGTGAACGACCGGCCACCCGCAACCCCGCGAGCCCGGCGCTATCCGAACGAGAGGCCCTGGGCGCGCAGCGCCTCGACCGCCGCGTCGAAGGCCGAGTCGCGGTCCGTCGCGAACTCCTCCTCGGTGAAGACCGGTGTACGGATGTGGGGCGGGATGCCCGCGCCGTCGAAGGTCTGTCCCCGGCGGGTGAGGAACTCCTCGTTCGGGAGCCAGACCGCCATGCCGTTGGGCAGCTTGCGGTCCAGGGTGTCGGAGAAGACGCCCTGCGTGTTCTCCCCGATGCGGACGGTCCTGCCGGGCCGGTCGATGAGGGCCTGGGTGAACGTCTCACCCGCGCTGAACGTGGTCGCGGCCGTCAGCACGGCGACCGGACCGCCGTAACGGGGGACGCCGCGCGCGGGCTCCACGAGGACGGCCTGCGGCCGGGTGTACCGGGTGCGCTTGCGGTAGGCCACGTACGCGGAGTCGGTCAGCCGCTCGGCGAGGTGCAGGCCGAGGGCGTCCGCGCCGCCTCCGTTGATCCGCAGGTCGATGACGAGGCCGGTGAGCCCGGCCGTGCGCTCGGCGGTGAACACGGCGTCCAGCGCGTTGTCGAGCTCGGCCAGCTCTGCGGCGTACGTGTGCCCGTCCTCGCTGCTGTACCCGGCGAACCCGGAGAGCCGCAGATAACCCTGCCCGCCGGGCAGATCCGCGTAGCTGATCCGCCCGTTCGCGAACTCCCGCAGCGGCTCGCCGTCGAGATCACTCCGCACGATGTAGTCCTTGACCTTGGTGTCCAGATCCCCACCGATCACGGCTGTACCCGGACGGACCTGCGAGAAGCGCCGCTCGCCGTCGAAGACGGTGACATGTGCGTCGTACAGCGGCGTCACCATCTCGCTGAAGACGGCGAAGAGTTCGTCCCTGGTCGTGTCGGCGTGCACCTTCGGCCGGTACGTGTCGCGTACGGCATGCCAGTCGATGCCCTTGGCGGCAAAGAACGGGTAGTTCTCCTCGAAGGACTGCCAGAAGACGTCGAACGTCGTCACCGGGTCGTCCGTGGACGTTGGCTGCTTGCACGCCGCCGGAAGCCTGCCGAGCCGCTGCAGTTCCCGGTACCCGGCCGAACCGGACAGCTGCAACGACCCGGACGCCCGTACGATGAGGAGCGTCCCGTCGCCGGACCTGTACACGCCCGGTGCCGTCTGCTGCGCGGACTCGCCTTCGATGCAGCCCAGCGCGGTGGTCTGGTACTCCTGAAGCCGCCCGTGCGCGATCGACAGGACGGTGCCGTAGCCGTTCACGCGCCAGACACCGTCGACGGCGGGCCGTGGTGCCGCGACGGCGGGGACCACCGCCCCACCGGCAAGGGCCAGTGTCACGAGTGCCGTTGCCGCCTTGGAAATCCCGTGTCGCAAGATCTTCCTCTCCCCGTACGCGATCTGCGTCAGGGAATCGACGATCGCCGACCGCGCGCCAGGGGAACATCCGGCGGGCTGGTGGATCGACCGGGGGACATCCCCCCGAATTTTTCGATCTGCCGTCCAGGGTCCACGCCGGCCAAGTGGCCTCGCCCTTACGTGCAGGAGGGCCCGTGGAGGCAACGGAAGACCCATTCGCCTCGGGGGCAAGCAACCATGATCCACCACTCAGGTGTGATCACGGCTTCGGAACCGTCCTGGACAGCCTCAGGCGAGGCAGAACTCGTTGCCCTCGATGTCCTGCATCGTGATGCACGACTCGTTGACGCCGTCGGCGCGCTGCGTCAGCACGTGTTTCGCGCCGAGCGCCATCAGCCGTGCGCATTCGGCCTCAAGCGTGGCAAGGCGCTCGTCACCCACGAGCCCGGCGCCGGCCCGCACACAGAGATGCACCCGGTTCTTGACGACCTTGCCTTCGGGAACCAGCTGGAAGAGCACGCGCGGCCCCGCACCCGAGGGATCAGTGCACGCGAAGTAGATCTCCTGCTCATCGGGCGGCAGCGAGTGGTGGTACTCCTCCCACGTGGCAAAGCCCTCCGGGACCGGCGGTACGACGTACCCCAGCACCTCGCACCAGAAGGCGGCGAGACGCGCAGGTTCCGCGCAGTCGAAAGTCACTTGGAACTGCTTGATCGTTGACATCGGCGCACGATAACAGGGGTCCTGCTCATCTCCCGGGGCGGGTTGATCGACACATTGTCGGGAGGACGGCCCCTGCCATCCGCTGCTGCGTCGTGCGGTCACAGGGGTGAACCGAGGTCCGTGCCTCTGGGACCCAGAATCCGATCTCAGACGACCGCTCTCGTGCCAAAGACGAGTTGGGGGACAGCCCTTATGGTGTGCGGATGCCTGGGACTTTCGATCTCCGCGTAGAGCTTCCCGCGGCCCTCACGGGTCCCACAGCGGCCTGGCGGTTCGTCGAGCGGTTCGCCGCGCGTCTCGGCGCGCCGGCCGGACCGGATGACGGATTCCCGGAGGCTGAGCTCGCCGCTGCGGAGCTGCGGCTCGGGCTGCGACTGCCGCAGGCGATGCGGGAGTTGTACGGCAGGTTCGGACGCCGTCACGATCTCCTGGGCGGATCGAGGTCGCTCCTGCCACCCGAGGAGCTGGAGGCGGACGGCACCGCTCTGATCTGGCAGGCGGAGAAGTTCTGGCTGTACCGGATCGCCGTGCCGCTCGACCGGATCGCGGAGACCGACCCGCCCGTGCTGATCGACGGGAGTTCGCAGGCGTACGACGACTGGGAGCCGTTCGCCGACCGCTTCTCCGCCGCGTGCGTGGAGACGGTGATGTCGGAGAACTCGCTGTGTGGCGACTGGGGCGGGTGGCGCCGCGAGTGCCTGGCCCCCGACGCCGCGCGCCTTGAGCAGTCCCTCACCCTCGTACCGCCGCTGCTGTCCACCGGCGGCCGGGACAACGCGGACCGCTGGTACGCGGGCGCGGATGTCCTGGTGCACGAGGACCGCTCGGACGAGGAGTCGGAGTTGGGGTGGTTGTACGTCCGCGCGCTGACCCGGGAGGCGTTGGACGGCGTACGGGCGACCTTGCCGGGGCCGTGGACCGAGACCGTGGACTATTGAGGGGCCGATCGGCTACGCGGGAGTTCCGGGGTCGGTGGCCCCGTGCCGGCCGGCGCCTATGCCCGGCGCAGTCCCGCCTGGAAGGCGTCCCACGCGGCGGGGGCTAGGAGGAGGACGGGGCCGGCGACTCGTTTGGAGTCGCGCACGGCTATGACGTCAGGGACATTGCAAGCTACTTCGACACACTCGCCATTGCCACTGCTGTAGCTGGACTTGACGAACTCGAAGTGTGGCACGGCTACAACTCCTTGCGAATACGCCCGATAAGAGCGATGGAATCGCGGGGAGCGAGTCCGTTTCTGGCGATGCGACCGAACGTGACGTTGTGGCGCGCGGCGTCCGTCTCACTCTCCAGCCACAGCGTAGACGACGTGGTGTCCATGTAGACCACGTCCATCGCACCGGGTTCGCCAAACGATACGACGCTAAAAGCGCTGGTCATACCTGGGTGGGAGCCAGCGAGGAAAGGGACAACCTGCACCGTGACATTTGGCTCGGCAGCCACCTCCGACAGACGCGCCAACTGCGTACGCATCACATCGCGCCCACCGACCAATTGCCGCAGGGCACCTTCGGCGACGATCGCCCACAGCATGAGCGGGCTTCCATCCGTGAGGCGCGCCTGTCGGGCGATCTTCGCTTCGACGAACCGCTCGATCTCGTCCGGGTCGTCCCAGTCCGCATTGCCGACCGCAAGCGCCCGAGCGTAGTCCGGCGTCTGAAGCAGTCCCGGCACGAAGGCCCCTTGCCAGGTCCTGACCGTCGTCGCGATGTCTTCGAGCGCAACGTACTCAACCAGCGAACGCAGCTCCGGGTACTGATTCCACCAGCCCTTCGCCTTGCGGCGTTCCCGGTCCAGCCGGGCCACCTCCAGCAGACGACCGACGAGCTTCGCATCCTCGAGACCGTAGAACTCGCAGAGGGTTCGAACGTCCGGATCCCTCATGGGAACCCATCCACGCTCCATCTTCACGATCTTCGAGTTGGTCGCGCTGATGACCTGGGCAGCCTGCTGCTGCGTTTTCCCGGACGCGTCTCGCAGGCGCAGCAGCTCACTACCGAGCCTGCGTCCCAGAACAGTTGACGACCTATTGCCTTGCGGAGTCGCTCGATTCACGGCACCAGTGTCGCCTCCCGCACGGCGAGGCGTCGACCACCATCGCCCGTTAGGGACAAGTGTCCCCGTTTCACTTGCACCCATCTGGGCCATGTCGCTACGTTCGGTGTCACGCCAATCACAAAGCGAAGCAGACCGGCGGAAGTGCACCGCCCTGCCCACACAGGCGCGGCATTGCCACCGCCCGCACCTCAGCAGAGAGGCACGCGACCATGACCGCAGCCCAAGAAGCCCTCGCCCCCGAGCCCGAACCGCAACCCCCACTCCACGAGGACCGCCTCGACTACACCCCCACCGCCCGCAGCGTCACCCTCTGCCGCCGCCGCGCCGCACGACTGGTCACCGAGTGGGGCCACCCCCACCAGGCGGGCGAAGCCGCGCTCCTCGTCAGTGAGTTGGCGACCAATGCCTTACTGCACGGCTGCATGCGGGGCCGGCTCTTCCGGGTTCACCTCAGCCTCACCGCGTCCACCCTCCGCATCGAGGTCAGCGACCCCCGAGGCGAGCGGCTCCCCGGACTGCGTGAGGCGGGCGCCGACGACTGTTACGGGCGCGGGCTCCTCATCGTCGCCCAGCTCGCCGACCACTGGGGCGTCGAGCCACGCACCGTCGGCAAGACCGTGTACGCCGAACTCGCGGTGCGGAAACAGTCGGAGGCATCGGGGGGAGTCGCCGCGAACTCGGAAGGGAAGTAGGCGCGACGCATAGGAGCGGCCGGGCAGCCGATGCCGATCAGCGGGTCCTGCCGGGCACACAGGAGATCATGGTCGCGGGCCCGCCAGGGAAGACCTGGGGGCGGGGGAATGGGGAATCATGGTGGCGTTTCACGCATCCGCGCTGGACGGAGTCGCACGCAATCCGGCGCTGCCAACACCGCTGCTGCTGCGCTTGCTGGGCTTCGACGGTGGTGGTGACGGTCCGCCCCGGGACGCTCTCCAGCGAGCCGGACTCCCCGAACCGGCCATCGCGGCGATCCTGGCCCACCCGAACCCGCGCGCCCGGATCGGCTACGCGATGAGCAGCGGGGCCGAGCCATCACAGCGGGCCCGGCTCGCGGACGACCTCTCACCCGAGGTGCGGACCGCGCTCGCGTACGGACCCGAGTGGAGCGTGCCGCGTACGACGGTCGCCCCGCTGCCGGACGCCGTGTGTGCCCGCTTGCTCGACGACCCTGATGCCTCCGTGCGAGCGGCCCTGCTGGACTCGCCCCTCCTGGCGCCGTCGTTCGTGGCCTCGCTGGCCACGCACCACGATCCGGCTGCGCGCAGGGGCGCGGTGCGTGCATGGGAGATCCTGGCGCCGGGCGAACGGTCGGCACTGCTGGCCGACCCGGACCTCGAGGTACGGCGGGCCGCCGCGCTGTGGGAGTGCCGAGGGGACGCCCACGTCACCGCCGGACTCCTCCACGATCCGAAGGCCGCCGCCGAGGCGCTGCGCCACGGGCTCCTCGTCCGCGCCGACGCCGAACGGTGCGTCGCCGAGCGGACGCACCTGGCTGCCCTCGCCGAGAATCCTTCGCTGCCCGCCGATCTTGTCGAGCGGCTCGCCGACGACCCCGACGAGGCCGTACGGCTCGCGGTCTCCCTCAGGCCCGAACTGGACGAGAGACGGCGCATGACGATCGACTTCACGATCGGGGACCTCGACAGGGGCGACGACGTGCAGTGGGTACGGGACGGGCTCGCCGACCCCGAGGTGCTGCGTCGGGCCGCGACCTCCGCTCACCCGCTGCTCCGGCGCGCCGCCGCCCGGAGCCCCCATCTGCCGCCCGACCTGCTGCGCCTACTCGCACGCGTCGAGGACCCGGTGGTGGAGAACCGCCTGGGCATTCACCACCCCGACACCCCGGAGGAGACCCTGATGCGGGTGTACGCGCGGCTCGGCGGGACGTTCTCTGCCTGGATGGCGGAGACGCACCCCCGCTTTCCCCGTGAAGGTCTCGCCGCGCGCTACGCGGGCCACCCGGACGGGAACTACCGCCGGCTGGCGGTCCGGGACCCGGCCGCCACGCCCGCACTGATCGAACGGCTCAGCCATGACCCCGCGGTCTGGACGCGTCAGGCGGCGGCCCGTGATCCGCGCCTGCCGGTCCACCGGCTCCGTGAGGCACTTCTTGTCCCTGAACTGGCCTCCAGCGCGGGTGCCAACCCCGCGCTCCCCGAGAGCGAGATGGCCGCCGTCCTGAACCGGGCCGGCGTCCCCGCCTGACCTCCGAGCAGAACCACCTCACCGGAGGCCGCGGTGCAGGTGAGTTGGCGTACTGCGGATACGTCCGCGCCGCGCCACGTGGCTGGTTTCGTCGTCCCTCCGCGGCGATCCGGCCGAGGGCGGTTGGCTGGGACTCGACACGCAAGCGGGCCCGCGCAAACTTCGCACGGGCCCACCTCACACACGTACCACCGGGGTAACTACCCCCAGGTGATCAGCCGCTTCGGCTGTTCCAGGATCGCGGCGACGTCCGCCAGGACCTTGGAGCCGAGCTCGCCGTCGACCAGGCGGTGGTCGAACGAGAGCGCCAGCGTGGTGACCTGGCGGGGCTTCACCTTGCCCTTGTGGACCCATGGCTGGAGCTTGATCGCGCCCACCGCGAGGATCGCGGACTCGCCCGGGTTCAGGATCGGCGTGCCCGTGTCGACGCCGAAGACGCCGACGTTGGTGATGGTCACCGTGCCGCCCGCCATCGCGGCGGGGGACGTCTTGCCCTCGCGGGCCGTGGAGACCAGCTCGCCCAGGGACGCGGCCAGCTGCGGCAGCGTCTGGTCGTGGGCGTCCTTGATGTTCGGCACGATCAGTCCGCGCGGGGTGGCGGCGGCGATGCCCAGGTTGACGTAGTGCTTCTGCACGATCTCCTGGTTCGCCTCGTCCCAGGCGGCGTTGACCTCGGGGTTCCGCTTGATCGCGACCAGGAGGGCCTTGGCGATGATCAGGAGCGGGTTGACCCGCACCCCCGCCATGTCCTTGTCCTCCTTGAGCTCCGCCACGAGCTTCATCGTGCGCGTCACGTCGACGGTCACGAACTCGGTGACGTGCGGCGCCGTGAACGCGCTGCCGACCATCGCCTGCGCGATGGCCTTACGCACGCCCTTGACGGGGATACGCGTCTCGCGGGCGGTCACGGACGGGGCCGGAGCCACGACCGGGGCCGGGGCCGTCGCCTCGGCCTGCACCGGCGCGGGGGCGGGCGCCGGTGTCGCCGCCGCGTGCACGTCCTCGCGGGTGATGACGCCACCCTCCCCTGTCGGGGTGACCGTCGCCAGGTCGATGCCCAGGTCCTTGGCGAGCTTGCGCACCGGCGGCTTGGCCAGCGGACGGCTCTCCGCGACAGCGGCGGTGCCGTGGCCGGTGCCCTGGCCGTTCATCTCGCCCTGGATCGCGGCGGACGCGGCGGCGGGAGCCGTCTCGGTGCCCTTGCGGGCGCGCCGCTTGGTGGAGGACTCGGCCACGCCGTAGCCCACCAGTACGGGCTTGCGGGCCTTCGGCGCCTCGGCCTCCGGCTCCGGTGCGGGAGCGGGAGCCGGAGCGGGCTCGGCCGCCGCGGGGACGTCGTCGCCGGAACCCGGCGCCACGTCCACCGCGATGATCACCTGGCCGACGTCGACGGTCGTGCCCTCGGGAAAGCGCAGCTCGTGCACCACGCCGTCGAACGGAATGGGCAGCTCCACGGCCGCCTTCGCCGTCTCGACCTCGCAGACGACCTGGCCGTCGGTGACGGTGTCGCCGGGCTGGACGAACCACTTGAGGATCTCGGCCTCGGTCAGTCCCTCGCCCACGTCGGGCATCTTGAACTCACGGAAGCGAGCAGCGTTGGAAGTCTCGGTCATCGTTGTCACGTCCCCGTCCTCAGTACGCCAGCGAGCGGTCGACGGCGTCGAGCACGCGGTCGAGACCCGGGAGGTACTCGTCCTCCAGCCGGGCCGGCGGGTACGGGACGTGGTAGCCGCCGACCCTCAGCACGGGTGCCTCCAGGTGGTAGAAGCAGCGCTCCGTGATGCGAGCGGCGATCTCCGCGCCGGAGCCGTAGAACACCGGCGCCTCGTGGACCACGACCAGCCGGCGGGTCTTCTCGACCGAGGCCTGGATGGCGTCGAAGTCGATCGGGGACATCGACCGCAGGTCCACGACCTCGATCGACTTGCCCTCCTCCTGGGCGGCCGCGGCGGCCTCCAGGCAGACCTTCACCATCGGGCCGTAGGCGACGAGCGTGAGGTCCGTGCCGGTACGGGCGACGGAGGCCTGGTGGAGCCGGCCCGGGATGGACTCGGTGTCGAGTTCACCCTTGTCCCAGTAGCGGCGCTTCGGCTCGAAGAAGATGATCGGGTCGTCGCTCTGCACGGCCTGCTGCATCATCCAGTACGCGTCCGACGCGTTGGAGGGCGAGACGACCTTCAGGCCCGCGACGTGCGCGAACAGCGCCTCGGGCGACTCGCTGTGGTGCTCCACGGCGCCGATGCCGCCGCCGTAGGGAATCCGTACGACGACCGGCAGCTTGATCTTGCCGAGCGAGCGGGCGTGCATCTTCGCGAGCTGCGTGACGATCTGGTCGTACGCGGGGAAGACGAAGCCGTCGAACTGGATCTCCACGATCGGCCGGTAGCCGCGCAGGGCCAGGCCGATCGCCGTACCGACGATGCCGGACTCGGCGAGCGGGGTGTCGATCACCCGGTCCTCGCCGAAGTCCTTCTGGAGCCCGTCGGTGATCCGGAAGACCCCGCCCAGCTTGCCGACGTCCTCACCCATGATGAGGACCTTGGGGTCGGTGTCGAGGGCCTTGCGCAGCGACTCGTTGAGCGCCTTCGCAATGGACATCTTTTCCATGGCCATGGCTACTTGCCCTCCTCGGCGAACGATGCCTGGTAGGCGGCGAACTGGGCGCGCTCCTCGTCGACGAGCGCGTTCCCGTCGGCGTAGGCGTGGTCGAAGATGGCCAGCCTGTCCGGCTGGGGCATGGACCGTACGGCTTCGCGGACCCGCTTGCCGAGGGTCTCGCTCTCCTCGTCGAGAGCGGTGAAGAACGCCTCGTCGGCGGCGCCCTCGTTCTCCATGTAGGTGCGCAGGCGCAGGATCGGGTCCTTGGCCTCCCAGGCGACGCGCTCCTCGTCGGCCCGGTACTTCGTCGGGTCGTCGGAGGTGGTGTGCGCGCCCATCCGGTAGGTGAACGCCTCGACGAGGGTGGGCCCCTCGCCCTGGCGGGCCCGCTCCAGAGCCGACTTGGTGACGGCCAGGCAGGCGAGTACGTCGTTGCCGTCGACCCGGACACCGGGGAAGCCGAAGCCCTGGGCGCGCTGGTAGAGCGGCACCCGGGTCTGCCTCTCGGTCGGCTCGGAGATCGCCCACTGGTTGTTCTGGCAGAAGAACACGACCGGGGCGTTGTAGACCGCGGAGAAGGTGAACGCCTCGGCGACATCGCCCTGGCTGGAGGCGCCGTCACCGAAGTACGCGATCACGGCCGAGTCCGCGCCGTCCTTGGCCACGCCCATGGCGTAGCCGGTGGCGTGCAGGGTCTGCGAGCCGATGACGATCGTGTACAGGTGGAAGTTGTTGGTGTTCGGGTCCCAGCCGCCGTGGTTCACACCGCGGAACATCCCGAGCAGATTGGTCGGGTCGACACCGCGGCACCAGGCGACGCCGTGCTCGCGGTAGGTCGGGAAGACGTAGTCGTCGTCGCGCAGCGCCCGGCCGGAGCCGATCTGAGCGGCCTCCTGGCCCAGCAGCGAGGCCCACAGGCCCAGCTCGCCCTGGCGCTGGAGCGCGGTGGCCTCGGCGTCGAAGCGGCGGGTCAGGACCATGTCCCGGTACAGACCGCGCAGCTCGTCCGCGGTCAGGTCGATCGAGTAGTCCGGGTGCTCGACGCGAACGCCCTCGGGCGTCAGCAGCTGTACGAGTTCGGGTCCGGAACTCTGTGGCGTCTTCGCGGCGCTGGTCCGCTTGCTGCTGCGTCGCGGTTTACGCGCGGCAGCAGTGCTCTCCACGGTCACGTGCGTGCTCCTCCGTCGGTCCGGCCCCCGGGGTCTGCCGGGAGACCAGTGCGGCTCGCCTGTGTCCGTACCCGTGCACGGGGTGGGTGCCGCTCGGTCCGGGAACAGGCGTGACAGGTGCCCCGGCGAGCGCCCTGTTAAAAGGCACGTTACCCAGTGCTTCGCGCAACTGCGAAACCCTTCCTGACCTGCGATTTTGCTTGGATATCCAAGTAAATCGAAGAATTCGGGAACTCTCGCTGGTCACAGCACTGGTAACAGCCTTACAGGCTGCCGGAACAACGGCACGTTATCCCGCCCGACACCGGCAGGGAAGAGGGGAGTGTGTGAGACTGCGTTTGTGCGCAAAGAAGGAAAAATCACTGTTTTTCTGCTGGACGACCATGAAGTCGTCCGCCGCGGAGTCCATGAGCTGCTCTCGGGCGAGGACGACATCGAAGTGGTCGGCGAGGCCGGTACGGCCGCGGACGCGCTGGTACGGATCCCCGCGACCCGGCCCGATGTCGCCGTCCTCGACGTACGGCTGCCGGACGGCAGCGGAGTGGAGGTCTGTCGCGAGATCCGTTCCAAGGACGAGTCCATCAACTGCCTGATGCTGACTTCGTACGCCGACGACGAAGCACTTTTCGACGCCATCATGGCGGGCGCCTCCGGATATGTGCTCAAGGCCATCCGCGGCAATGAACTGCTGAATGCCGTACGGGACGTGGCGGCCGGAAAGTCGCTGCTCGACCCGGTGGCCACCGCGCGCGTGCTGGAACGGCTGCGCGACGGAAAGAAGGGCCGCGGCGACGACAAACTCGCGGGCCTCACCGACCAGGAGCGCAAGATCCTGGATCTGATCGGCGAGGGGCTGACGAACCGGGTGATCGGTGAGCGGCTCCACCTCGCCGAGAAGACGATCAAGAACTACGTCTCCAGCCTGCTGTCCAAGCTGGGCATGGAACGGCGTTCGCAGGCCGCCGCCTATGTGGCGCGGCTCCAGGCCGAGAAGCGCTGACCCGTACAGATGTACGGAAGGGGCCGCGGCCCCCGGTGATCTTCGGGACTTTGGTCCCGTGCCACCCGGGGCCGCGGCCTCTTCTGCGCACCCCCGTGGTGACGGACAGTGGAAGGCATGTCCTCCGAGGAACTCCACGCGATCCAACTGCTCGGCCGGGTCCCCTACGGCCGTCTGGCGACGAGTATGCGAGCCCTCCCGATCCTGACGGTGGCCCGGCACATCGTCACCGACGGCCGCGTCGTCCTGCGCATGCACAGCGGTCTCGGCTACCACGACGCCTGCGACGGCGCGGTCGTGGCGTACGGCGCGGACAACTACAACGCCGCCACCTCGGCCGGCAGCCGCGACCTGTGGTCCGTGCAGTTCACCGGGCCCGCACAGATCGTCGAGCCGACCTGCGCCCAGCGCGAGCTCTTCGGCCCCGCACCGATCGAGGTCAACGGGGAGCCCTTCGCACCGGCCTACATCCGGCTCGACCCGCACTTCGTCACTGTGCACACTCTGGACTTCCACGCAACTCCGCAGATCCGCAACGCAGCGTGATCTAACATCTGGCGAGTGCCGCGCTCATCTGTAACATTCCCGCCTGTTCCCCCGGTCGGCGAGGTGCTGCGCCGCTACCCGGACGCAGGCGAGCCGCTCACCTGCAAGCCGCTCGCCCAGGGCCTGCTCAACCACGGTTACCGGGTATCCACCACCCGCGGCTCGTACTTCCTCAAGCATCACCTGGACGACTCCACCGGCGACCGCGCCACGATCGTCCGCCAGCACCGGGCCACCCAGCGGCTCCAGTCACTCGGAGTGCCCGTCGCGCCGCCCATCGTGGACAGCGACGGGGACACCGTCACCGAGATCGGCGGACGCTGCTACGCCCTGCACCCCTGGGTCGACGGACTGCACCGGGCAGGCGCCCAGCTCACCCTCGCCCAGTCGCTGCGTCTCGGGGCGCTGCTCGGAGCCGTACACACAGGTCTTGAGCAGGTCATGGACGCGGGGTCGGGGGCCGGGGGGCGGTCCTGCCATGCGAGCCCCGACGCCTCCGACACGTTCGCGCTGATCGACGAGTTACTGGCCGCTGCGCGCGGCCGCCGGCCCCGGGACTCCTTCGACGAACTGGCCGAGCACCGGCTGCTGGAGCGGCGCACCCTGCTGGAACAGCACGCGGACCACCGGCCACCCGCCCCGGACGGCCCGGCGACCGGTTGGGTGCACGGTGACTTCCACCCGCTGAACGTGCTCTACCGGGGCGCCGAACCGGTGGCGATCCTGGACTGGGACCGGCTGGGAGTGCAGCCGCGCGCGGAAGAGGCGGTACGGGCCGCGGCGATCTTCTTCGTGAAGCCGGCCGGGGAGCTGGAGCTGGGGAAGGTGCGGGCCTACGCGCGCGCCTACCGGCGGGCAGCCGGTGCGGGCGCGGACGAGCTGGCCGCGGCGGTGCACCGGGTGTGGTGGGAGCGGCTCAACGACTTCTGGATACTGCACTGGCGCTACTGCCTGAACGACCGCAGGGCCGACCCGCAGTTCCCTGCGGTGTCGGCCCTGGCGGTCTGGTGGACCCGTGAGTACGAGGCGGTACGCGACGCGTTCACGGGGTGAGGGTTACGGAGTGGTGCCACCACCGGCGCCCGCGGCGGCTCCGGCACTGGTTCCGGAGGTGACTCCCGCGTCCGTACCCGTGCCCGCGTCCGTGCCCGCGTCCGTGCCTGCGTCCGTGCCTGCGTCAGTGCCCGCGTCCGTACCCGCGTCAGTGCCTGCGTCCGTACCGGCGTCCGTGCCCGTGCTGGTGCCCGCGTCCGTGCTGCCCTCGCTCGTACCCGCCGTGTCCGTCTTCGTCGGCGTGGCCGAAGGCGTCGGATCGGTCGTCTCGCTCGGGGTGTACGACGGGGTGTACGAGGGCTGTTCAGGCGTCTCCTGCTGATCGCCCGTGGAGTTCCCCGGCTGCTCGGTGTCCTGCGTCGTCTCCTCGTCGGTCGGCGAGGCCGACGTCTCCGTCGGGGACGGCGAGCTGGAAGTCGAGGTGACCGGCGCCTTGGGCTTCTCGCCGCTGCCCTTGGCCGCGTTGACCGCGATGGCCACACCCACTCCGATGGCGATCAGCGCGAGCACGATGAACAGCCACAGCTTCCCGCGGCCGCCACCGCCCTGCCGGCTGCTGCCGCCGTCGTAGCCACCGTCGTCCGGGTTCATCGGCGGCAGGATCGGGCCCTGCGACGTGTCCCCGTGGTATCCACCCTGGCTCATCGCACGGGTGGAGCCGGTCATGCCCCGGGGCGGGGTGTTCTGGCCGTCGTTCATCACGACCGGGCCGGTGTTCCACGTACCGGTGTGACCACCCTGCACCTGGAGCATCTGCAGGCTGTACTGGACCAGTCCGCGCATCTCCTCCGCGCTCTGGAACCGGTCGTCCGGGTCCTTCGCGAGCGAGCGCATGACGAGCCCGTCGAGCTCCGGCGGCACCCCGTGCGAGATCTCCGACGGCGGGACCGGAATGTCCTGAACGTGCTGATACACCACGGAAAGCGGCGTTTCGCCCGTGAACGGGGGCCGCAGTGCGAGGAGTTCGTAGAGCAGGCACCCGGTGGCGTACAGGTCGGAGCGGTGGTCGACGGCCTTGCCCAGCGCCTGCTCGGGGGAGAGGTACTGCGGCGTCCCCATGACCATGCCGGTCTGGGTCATCGTCGACTGCGCGCCGTGCAGCGCACGGGCGATGCCGAAGTCCATCACCTTGACCGCACCGGAGTGCGTGATGATCACGTTGGCCGGCTTGATGTCCCGGTGCACGATCCCGTGCTGGTGCGAGTAGGCCAGCGCCTCCAGCACTCCGGAGACGATGATCAACGCC
This sequence comes from Streptomyces sp. NPDC087901, assembly GCF_044742205.1. Classification (NCBI taxonomy): domain Bacteria; kingdom Bacillati; phylum Actinomycetota; class Actinomycetes; order Kitasatosporales; family Streptomycetaceae; genus Streptomyces; species Streptomyces sp. NPDC087901. The sequence goes on along the minus strand of NZ_JBIUUC010000004.1, from coordinate 313,154 downwards.
TGCTCCGGAGGCGGGGCCTCCGCATTGAGCAGCAGGTCACGGATGGTGCGGCCCTCGACGAGCTCCATGACGATGTACGGAACCGTCTGGCCGGCCACGGTGTCCTCGCCGGAGTCGTACACCGCCACCACCGCATGGTGGTTGAGGCCGGCGACCGACTGCGCCTCACGCGTGAACCGGGCCTTGGAGACCGGGTCCTCGGCAAGATCGGAGCGCAGCAGTTTCACCGCGACCGTACGTCCGAGCCGGACATCCTCGGCTGCGAAGACCTCGGCCATGCCGCCCCGGCCCAGTCGGCCGGTCAGCCGGTAACGTCCGTCGCCGACGACACCGCCGATGCCCCAGGCGTCGGTGCCATCCGGAACTCCCCCGCCGTTTGCTCCGGGTTCGGGTGCCATCAGTCCTCGCCGTCGTTTCTGTCCGCGCGTCCGCGGGTTCTCACGGTGCCTAGCTGCATTGCCACGTCACGCTACAGCCTCCGTCGGACACACCGATTTCGAGAGGGACGGGTCATCCAACCGGCTGGCGCGCCAACCGCGCAAATTCCATGCGGTTCCTGTAACGCTTCCGAGACGCTTCTTGTGCGTAGGGTCACGGAACGGGCACCTGGCTTGACGTGTCGTACCCCTCGGGCAGACTTGGCCAGTAATACGGATCTTCGCGCGCTCGCGCGGCCCTAGGGGGAAGCAAGTCATGAGCCAGGACGGCGCACACGGTGCCCAGGGTCGCTACGCGGGCGGTTCGGTCGCCGGCGGCCGCTACCAGCTTCGTGATCTGCTGGGCGAAGGCGGGATGGCATCCGTATATCTGGCCTACGACTCCGCGCTCGACCGGCAGGTAGCGATCAAGACGCTCCACACGGAGCTCGGTCGCGAGCAGTCGTTCCGTGAGCGGTTCCGGCGCGAGGCGCAGGCGGTCGCCAAGCTTCAGCACACCAACATCGTCTCCGTCTTCGACACCGGCGAGGACGAACTCGGCGGCGCGCTGATGCCGTACATCGTCATGGAGTACGTCGAGGGGCAACCGCTCGGCTCCGTCCTCCAGGCGGACATCCGCAACTACGGCGCGATGCCCGCCGACAAGGCGCTCAAGGTGACGGCCGACGTGCTGGCCGCCCTGGACACCAGCCACGAGATGGGTCTTGTCCACCGCGACATCAAGCCCGGCAACGTGATGGTGACCAAGCGCGGCATCGTGAAGGTCATGGACTTCGGCATCGCCCGCGCCATGCAGTCGGGCGTCACGTCGATGACGCAGACCGGCATGGTCGTCGGCACCCCGCAATACCTCTCCCCCGAGCAGGCCCTGGGCCGTGGCGTGGACGCCCGCTCCGACCTGTATTCCGTCGGCATCATGCTGTTCCAGCTGCTGACCGGCCGCATCCCCTTCGACGCGGACTCCCCGCTCGCCATCGCGTACGCGCATGTGCAGGAGGAGCCGGTCGCCCCGTCCACCATCAACCGGTCGCTCACCCCGGCGATGGACGCCCTCGTCGCCCGCGCCCTGAAGAAGAACCCGAACGAGCGCTTCCCGAGCGCCGCCGCGATGCAGGACGAGATCGCGCGCGTGCTGAACGCGAGCGGGCAGACGGGCGCCCCCGCGATCGTCAGCGGCGCGGGCGCTCCGGCGAACAGCGGCTCGGGGGTCGGCTCGGCCGTCTTCCCGCCGGTCGACCAGTCCACCCCCGCACCGCCGAACGTCCAGACGCCGTACCAGCCGGGGCCCTATCAGTCGCAGCAGCAGCCCGGCCCCTACGGCGTGCCGACCCCGGCGCCCACTCCGGCGCCGTCGTACGGCTATCCGCAGTCGGCTCCGGCGTACCAGACACCGGCGGCGATGTCGCCGATGCAGCAGCAGCCCCCGACGCCGTACTCGGTCTCGCCGCAGACGCATGCCCCGTCCTCGGGCGGCGGCTCCAAGCGGAACATGCCGGTGATCGTCGGCTCGATCGTGGTCGCCCTGATCGCGGTCGGCGGCCTGATCACGGCGCTCGCGCTGAAGGACGACGACCCGGGCAAGGGCGGCACCGAGGCCTCGTCGAGCGAGTCCCCCTCCGGTGACCACAAGGATCCGGAGCGGAACCGGACGATAGACACCGACAAGTGCACGGAGGCGTACGAGGACGACGACGACCCGAACAAGGTCGACGCCCCGAGCTTCCTCTACAAGGACATCCTCTCGGCACGCGCCTGCGCGGACGCGGCCGGCTGGACCATCAAGCAGATCAAGGTCCCCGGGAACGCCTACGCGGAGGACCAGGTCATCGACCAGTTCCCCACGTCCGGAACCGCGGTGCCCAAGGTGGGCGCCCACTTCGAGCTCCGCATCGCGACGGGCGACCCGGCGTAGGGCGTGGGGCGTGGGGTCTGGGGTGTTGAGTGCGGGGTTTCGCCGGGGGCGCGTGGGTTGCAGGGCGTGCGGGGCGTAGGGGCGCGGTTGTACGGCCTCTGCTGATGGTGTTGCAGGTGCCGCTGGTGCTGCCTCTGCTCCTGGTGTTGCTGCGAGGCGCTGCCTTGGCGTCGCGCCGCCATCCGTCCGCATCACCGGAGATGCCGGACATACCGTCACATGTGACGCTGACCTCATGGCTTCAGGACACCTCGCCTCGCGGCACTCGCGGTGTGTGGCCTGCCTGGCATTGACGGCAGCCGCGACACTGGGGGCCATGACGGGCGGGGAGGCGCAGGCCGGCCAGCGCGCTTCCGTCCGGGGCGAGGCGACGGCCGGCGCGTCCGAGTCGCCGAGAGTGCCTCTCGCGCCTCTCCTGCCTCTCTCACCTCTCTCGTCCCCCTCACCCCTTTCGCCTTTCGCGCCTCTCCTGCCCGGGGCGTCGCCGGGGCTCTCGGCTGCGCTGTCGTCCGCTTCACCGCCCGCTTCACCGCCCGTTCCGCCGCCCGTTCCGCCGTCCGCGCTGCCGTCCGTATCGCCGTCGGCTCCCTCGTTCGTTTCCTCGTCCGTTCCGTCGCCGGTTCCGTCGCCGGTTCTCTCGTCGGCAACCCCTTCCGTCTCGCGCTCCGGCGCCCCCGTCACCTCATCGAACGCGCCTGCGCACCCCGCGCCTCTGCCGTCGTCCGCCGCCTCCCGTGCGGCCTCCGCATCCTCGTCCGCCGCCTCCGTTCCGCCTTCGCCCGGCGCCGGATCACCGCGCCCGGACGACATCGGGGCGCTGTTGGCCGGGCGGCCCGCCGGGGAGGGGCGGCAGCGGCCCGGGAGGCCGATGACGCCCAAGGAGCTCGCCCGGGCCGACGCCCTCGACGAGGCCGAGAAGGAACCACCGGCGACGCAGCCCGCCGCCGTGCCGTCCCTCACTCCGGAGCCGAGCACGTCCCCCGGAGCCGGCCGGATGTCACAGCAGGCCCTGGAGGGACCGGCCGCCCAGCAGGTCAAGCAGGTGTCGCTCGGGACGGGAATCGCCCTGATCGGCTTGGGACTCGGTTTCTTCGCCTACCGCATGCGCCGCTCCGGCTGAGCACCGTACCGACGGCGGTCAGTCACCTCGGCGGCGGCGAGGACTTGCATCCATCGACATACTCGGTATACATACTCAGTATGTCGATCCGCCATGGGCTACTGGCCCTACTGGAGCGGGGGCCCCGCTACGGCTCCCAGCTCCGCACCGAATTCGAGTCGCGCACCGGCTCCACCTGGCCGCTCAACGTCGGACAGGTGTACACGACGCTGAGCAGACTGGAGCGCGACGGCCTGGTCGTCCAGGACGGCGAGGACGAGCAGGGGCACGCCCTCTACTCGATCAGCGACGACGGACACACCGAACTGCGCACCTGGTTCGAGACGCCGGTCGACCGCAGCAGCCCGCCCCGAGACGAGCTGGCCATCAAGCTCGCCATGGCCGTCGGCGCCCCCGGCGTCGACATCCGGGCCATCATCCAGTCCCAGCGCCACCACACGGTGAAGGCGATGCAGGACTACACCCGCCTCAAGGCGCAGGCCCTCAGCGACGTCCCCGCCAACCGCGACGAAGTCGCCTGGCTGCTCGTACTGGAACAGCTGATCTTCCAGGCCGAGGCCGAGGCCCGCTGGCTGGACCACTGCGAGTCCCGGCTGGTCCGTCTCGCCGAGGCCGCCGCCACGGAGCCGGAGGCGCCCACGTCCCCGCGCAGCGGGGCACGCGCCGCCTCCCGGCTCCGCGCACGCCGCTGAACCCACCACGGCAGCCGCGGGCCGTACGCGCCTCTGGGCGACCGCTCAGACCGCGCACCGCGCACTGCTGAGCCCATGGCCGCGACGACCACCGGGCCACGCGCACAGACCGACCACAGACCCGTTCCAGGGGGGAACCCACCGTCATGTCCCCGCACATCCCGTCCCCGTCCCCGGCCGCTCCGCACCTGCCGGTGGACGCACCGGTGCTCGAACTCCGCGACCTCACCCGCACCCATGGCACCGGCATCGCCGAGGTGCACGCCCTGCGCGGGATCAACCTGTCCGTGCACCCCGGTGAGCTCGTCGCCGTGATGGGCCCCTCCGGCTCGGGCAAGTCCACCCTGCTGACCCTGGCCGGCGGTCTCGACACCGCGACACGCGGCCAGATCATCATCGAGGGCCAGGACATCTCCGTACTCGGCCGCAAAGGCATCGCGGCTCTGCGCCGCCGCAGCGTCGGCTACGTCTTCCAGGACTACAACCTGATCCCCGCCCTGACCGCCGCCGAGAACATCGCCCTGCCGCGCGAGCTCGACGGGATCTCGGTCCGCAAGGCGCGCAAGGAGGCCCTGGCCGCCCTGGAGGAGATGAACCTCCTGGAGGTCGCCGACCGCTTCCCGGACGAGATGTCCGGCGGCCAGCAGCAACGCGTCGCGATCGCCCGCGCACTCGTGGGGGACCGGCGCCTGGTGCTCGCCGACGAACCGACCGGGGCCCTCGACTCCGAGACCGGCGAGGCCGTCCTCGCGCTGCTGCGCAACCGCTGCGACCAGGGCGCCGCCGGGGTGATGGTGACGCACGAGCCCCGTTACGCGGCCTGGGCGGACCGGGTGGTCTTCCTGCGGGACGGCTCCATCGTCGACCAGACGCTGACCGTCGGAGCCGATTCGCTGCTGGCCGCCGGGAGTGCCGAGTGAGCCTCTTCACGGGGTGGCGCGCCGCCCTCCGGATTGCCCGCCGCGACGCCATGCGGGCGAAGGGCCGCAGCGCCCTGGTGGTCGCCATGATCGCGCTGCCGGTGCTCGGGGTGACCGCGGCCGACGTCACGTACCGCAGTGTCGACTCCACCGAGGCCGAGCAGCTGACGGCCCAAATGGGCTCGGCCGACGCGCTGTTCAGCGACCCCGGCATGGGGCCGCTGCAGCAGATGCCCGCCGGGGACTCGTACGACATCGCCGGTGACGAAGCACCCGAGGGGGACGTCCCGCCGGTCGACATGCGCACGGCCTTCCCCGAGGGGGCGCGGGCGATCAGCATGCGGTCCGTGCCCGCGAGCGTCACGACCGCGTACGGGCTCACCGGCACCGAAATCGTGGAGTTCCGGACCTCGGACCCGATGGCCCGGGGCAAGGTCGACCTGATCGAGGGCGAGTTCCCGCACGGCACCGGTGAGATGGCGGCCACGAAGCCGTTCCTGGAGTCGTCCGGGCTGCACATCGGATCCCGCACCACCGTGAACAACACCGGGCGGACATACACGATCACCGGTGTGGTCGAGCAGCCCACCGACCTGAAGGCGCAGCAGCTGTACGCCGATCCGGGTGCCGTCATCGCCCCGTGGCAGGCAGCGTCCGACCGCGACAAGAAGGTGCTGCCGCCCAACACCGGATCGGCCGAGTGGCTGGTCAAGGGGTCCAGGGGGGCCGGAATCGGCTGGGGCGACGTACTCACGGCCAACAAGGCCGGCGCCCTCGTCGTGTCCCGCCAGGTGGTCCTGGACCCGCCGCCGGACTCCGAAGTCCCGATGGCACAGTCGGATACCAGCTACTACTCGAACGACTCCGGCGAGGAGAGCGCGGCCCTCGTCACCGTGGTCGCCATGGCCCTCCTGGAGATCGTCCTGCTCGCCGGACCGGCCTTCGCCGTCGGTGCGCGCCGCTCACGCCGTCAGCTCGGACTCCTCGGCACCTGCGGCGGCGACCGCCGCCATGTGCGTGCCGTGGTGCTCTCCGGCGGGCTGGTGCTGGGCGCAGTCGGGGCGGTGACCGGTGTCGCGGCCGGGCTGCTGCTCACGATGGTGTTCCGGCCGCTGATCGAGGACTGGGCCGGGCAGCGCTTCGGCTCCCTGCTCCTGAAGCCGACGGAACTCCTCGTCATCGCCGCGCTCGGCCTGGTCACCGGGCTCCTTGCGGCGTTCGCCCCGGCGATCGTGGCCGCTCGGCAGTCCGTGCTGGAATCGCTCACCGGGCGGCGCGGTGTGCGCCGCAGCTCCCGGGTGCTGCCCACCGTGGGCGCCTGTGTGCTGGCCCTCGGCATCGCCGTCGCCGTCTTCGGCGGTACCCGCGGCGAGTCCACGCTGGTCGCCGGCGGCTCGGTCGTCGCCGAGCTCGGGCTGCTCGCCTGCATTCCGGTGATCGTCGGCCTGCTGGGCCGGCTCGGCCGCAGACTGCCCCTCTCGCCGCGGATGGCCCTGCGCGACGCCGCCCGCAACCGCGGCCGCACCGCTCCGGCGGTCGCCGCCGTGATGGCGGCCGTCGCGGGCTCGGTGGCCATCGCGACGTACATGTCCAGCAGTCTGGCCGAGTCCGACCAGGACTACACGCCCATGCTGGCCCAGGGGACGATGGTCCTCTCGTCCACCGACGCCAAGGCGGCCGAGCGGCTCCCACTGGTCCGCGCGTCCGTCGAGCGGAACATGGCGGTGACCGGCGGTCACGCCGACTTCTCCCGGGTCTGGGCGGGCAGCGACTGCGGCGTCTACTACGAGGACGAGAACAGCTGCGGCAGCATGGAGCTGGTCAAGCCCACCGGCAAGGGCCACACATGCCCGCTCAACACGAAGGGCGCCAAGGAGCTCGCCGCACGGCTCTCCGCGGAGGAGCACCGGCAGATGATGCGGTCCCCCGCCTGCATGGACGAGTACATCTCCTCGGGCAGTTTCAGCTCGGAGTCGAACAACATCGTGGTGGGCGGCCCCGAACTGCTCCGCACCTACGCGAAGCTCGACGACCCCGCGGCCGCCGCGGCTCTGAAGGCCGGCACCCCCGTCCTGCTGAACCAGGCGTACGCGAAGGACGGCGAGGTCACACTCAAGGCCGTCCACATGTACAACGCCAAGGACGAGAAGAACCGCAAGCTGCACCCTGGTCCGGCGCGCACGTCCACGGACCGGATGAAGGTGTACGTCGCGGACGCCGAGTACGCCGCCACCCCCGGCATCCGCATGATCCTTCCCCAGCGGACCGCCGAGCGGCTCGGCCTGCACACGGAGCCGTCCGGCAGTGTGTACGCCGTCCCCCACCCGCCCTCGGAGGCCGAGGAGCAGCGCGTCTCGGCCGCCATCGACCAGGCCGGCGGCGGGCTCTGGCTCCAGACCGAACGCGGTCCGGGCGACCGGGAGAACATCATTCTGCTGATCCTCACCCTGTTCGCCGGTGTGGTGACCCTGGGTGCGGCAGCCATCACCACCGGCCTCGCCAAGGCCGACGCGGAGGCCGACCTCACCACACTGAGCGCGGTAGGCGCGCCCCCGCGGGTAAGGCGGACGCTGTCGGGCTTCCAGTGCCTGGTGGTGGCACTCACCGGGGTACTGCTCGGCACGGCGGCGGGCCTGGTGCCCGCGGTGGCGCTGCGCATGGTCGACCTGCGCAACTCGATGGACGCGATGCGGGAGGAGCCCATGGAGTCCGCCTTCACGCCGATCGTGCTGCCCTGGGCGACCATCGGGCTGCTGGCTGTGGTCGTCCCGCTGCTGGCCGGGCTGCTGGCGGCGGCGCTCACCCGCTCCCGGCTGACGCTGGCCCGGCGCGCCGGGTGAACCCCCACAAGGTCGCGGCGGCCGCCTGACCGGCTGCTCCTGCGCACATCCGGTGCCCTCGGAAACGGTGGATCATCCGTTCCCGGGGGCACCACCATGTTGTACGGCGCGTGTGCGAGACAATGGGCGGCATGGAGATGCCGAGGAATGAACGGTCGCAGGAGCACCCCCAAGTCCTCGTAGTGGGACAGGACGGAATGGCGATCGGCGGCGGTGGCGGTGGCACTGACGACGAGTCGCGGGAGGTCCCGGTGACGGAGATGGTCGAGCAGCCCGCGAAGGTCATGCGCATCGGCAGCATGATCAAGCAACTCCTGGAGGAGGTCAGGGCGGCTCCCCTGGACGAGGCGAGCCGAGTGCGCCTGAAGGAGATCCACGCCAGCTCGGTCAAGGAGCTGGAGGACGGCCTCGCGCCGGAGCTGGTGGAGGAGCTGGAGCGGCTCTCCCTGCCGTTCACCGAGGAGTCGGTCCCCTCCGAGGCGGAACTCCGGATCGCACAGGCTCAGCTGGTCGGCTGGCTGGAGGGCCTTTTCCACGGCATCCAGACGGCGTTGTTCGCCCAGCAGATGGCGGCCCGGGCGCAGCTGGAGCAGATGCGCCGCGCGCTGCCTCCCGGCAGCGGTCACGAGGAGGAGGACGGCGGCGCGGACCCGCACGGAGCGCTCCGCTCCGGCCCGTACCTGTAGTACCGGCCCGGTTCCGTACCCCTGGACCCACCGATCCACCGATCCACCGATCCACTGCTCCACTGCTCCACTGATCCCGCGCGAAGGGCCCGGCACACGAAGCTTGAGTTCGTGTACCGGGCCCTTCGCGCGTTCTTGGCTCTGCGGGGCTGGTCTGCGGGGCTCTGCGAGAGGCCGTTGGGCGCTCTGGAGCGGGATCAGGCCGTTGCGGGTGCCTGCAAGAGGACCTTGCCGACGTGGGTGCTGGACTCCATCACCCGATGGGCCTCTGCCGCGTCCTGCATCGGCAGTGTGCGGTCCACGACTGGCCGGACGACGCCGTCGGCGATCAACGGCCAGACGTGTTCGCGTACGGCGGCCACGATCGCGGCCTTCTCGGCGAGCGGGCGCCCGCGCAGTGAGGTCGCCGTGACGGCAGCCCGCTTGCTCAGCAGCGCGCCGAGGTTCAGCTCGCCCTTTGCCCCGCCCTGGAGGCCGATGATCGCGAGCCGCCCGTTGACGGCGAGCGCCTGCACGTTCCGGTCCAGGTACTTCGCACCGACGATGTCGAGGATGACGTCCGCACCCGCTCCGTCCGTCGCCTTGCGGAGCTCCTCGACGAAGTCCTGTTCCCGGTAGTCGATGAGGATGTCCGCGCCGAGTTCCGCACAGCGGGCCAGCTTCTCCGGCCCTCCGGCGGTCACGGCGACCCGGGCGCCGACGGCCTTGGCGAGCTGGATCGCCATCGTGCCGATACCACTCGACCCGCCGTGCACCAGCAGTGTCTCGGCGGGGCGCAGGTGGGCCACCATGAACACGTTGGACCAGACGGTGGCCGTCACTTCGGGCAGCGCCGCAGCAAGTGTGAGGTCCAGCCCGCCCGGTACGGGGAGCAACTGCCCGACGGGGACGGCGACCTTCTCCGCATAGCCGCCGCCCGCGAGGAGCGCGCACACCTCGTCGCCGACCGACCAGCCGATGACTCCGGGACCGAGGGCCGAGATGCGGCCCGCGCACTCCAGACCCGGGTAGGGGGACGCGCCGGGCGGCGGGTTGTAGAAGCCCTGCCGCTGGAGCACATCGGCCCGGTTGACCGCGCTGGACACGACATCGACGAGGACCTCGCCCTCGCCGGGTACGGGATCGGGCACCTCGGCCCACACGAGCGCCTCTGGGCCACCGGGTTCGGGGATCGTGATCGCATGCATGGCCGCGAGGCTACTCCGTGGCGGGTGGACGGCCACGATGCGCGGTGGTGCGGCGCGGGACAGCCGGCGGATCCGCGCCGCACCCGGGCGAGGGCAGTCTGCGGCCCGCGTCGCACCCGGGCGAGGACAGCCAACGTATCCGCGCCGCACCCGGGCGGGGGCAGTCGGCGGCCCGCGTCGCTCAGACGCGCGGGGCCGCCTGCGGAGGGTGGTTCAGGGGCGGCTCGTTGGAGGCACGCACGATGGTGATCAGCCGGTCCGTCAGCTGCAGCGGACTGGCGGCCGGATCGTCATACCCCAGCAGCCGGTGGCCACGCAGGACGCTGACGACCAGGTCATCGGTCTCCCGGACGCTCTTGCCCACCTCGGCCTTTATGACCGGCCGTTCGACGAGATCGAGTCCGCTGCCCTGCTGGATCAGGTCCTCCATCACCGTTCCCGCACTGGGGCTGAGCACGGAGAGACCGAGCAGCCGTCCCGCCGCGCTGGCGCTGGTGATGACGGCGTCGGCGCCGGACTGCCGCAGCAGGGGAGCGTTCTCCTCCTCGCGGACCGCGGCCACGATCTTCGCGCCGCGGTTGAGCTGACGTGCGGTCAGTGCGACCAGCACCGCCGTGTCGTCGCGCTGGGTGGCGATGATGATCTGCCGCGCCTTCTGCAGCTCGGCCCGCAGCAGCACGTCGCTACGTGTCGCGTCCCCGAGCACGCCGGTGAAGCCCTCGGCGTTGGCGATCTCTATCACCTTGGACGCCGGGTCGACGACGACGATCTGGTCCTTCCGCAGCCCGGTGGCGCAGAGGGTCTGGATAGCCGAACGGCCCTTCGTGCCGAAGCCGACGACAACGGTGTGGTCACGCAAGTTGGTTCTCCAACGCTTCAGCCGGAAGTCCTCGCGGGTCCGTTCCGTAAGGACCTCAAGGGTGGTGCCGACCAGGATGATGAGGAAGAGGACGCGCAGTGGTGTCACGAGCACCACATTGGTGAGCCGGGCGCCGTCGCCGTACGGAGTGATGTCGCCGTATCCGGTGGTGGAGAGCGTGACCGTCGCGTAGTACACCGCGTCCAGAAGGTCGACCTTGCCGTCGGCGGCGTCGTGGTAGCCGCCACGGTCGACCCAGACGATCAGCACCGTGGCAGCCAGCACCATCAGAGCCATCATCAGCCGCTTGGCGACCTGACGAGCCGGTCCGTCGACGACCCTGCGCGGGAGCATCACCCGGGTGGGGACGACATGCTCGTCGGCGCGCCTGGCCATCGCGTCATGGCCGGGAAGTTTCACGTGAAACACCCTTCAGTCCACGGCGTCGCCGGGGCCCACGGTAGATCGAGGATCTCCACCTCGGTGCCGGACCGTACCCCGCCCGGCTCCACAACGGCCAGCCCGTCCGCCGCGGCGACGCCGCGCAGCATGGCAGGTCCGTTGTAATGCAGGGGTACGACGTAATCTGCACCGCCTCCGGTTCCCTTGCTGTCGCGGCGAGTTGCCGAACCGGGGGCAGAAGTGGGGCCGGTGACGGGGCCGGTGGCCGGGCCGCGAGTGTCGTCTGTGCGATGGACCACGGGTACCAGACGCGTGTCGTGCGGATGGCCGTGCACGTCGCCGCGTATGGCCACTCGGTAGGCGTCCTCGGGGGTCCGGCCTGCCAGCCCGTTGAGCAGCGGCTCGGCCAGGGTGAGCAACCCGGACACCGCGGCCAGCGGGTTGCCGGGCAGCCCGACCAGATACGGGCCTCCGGCCGCCAGCCGGGCCAGCAGCATCGGGTGGCCTGGGCGCACGGCCACCCCGTCGACGAGCAGCTCGGCACCGATCCGGGCCAGGACGGGGTGCACATGGTCGACAGGTCCGGCGGCGGTACCGCCGGTGGTGACGATCAGGTCGGCGTCGGAGCCGGTGACGGCCTGCTGGAGGGCTTCCGCGTCGTCGCCGAGGCGGCGCGGCGCGGAGACTTCGGCACCCAGCGCGCGCAGCCAGGGGCCGATCATCGGGCCGAGCGCATCCCGGATCAGGCCGTCGTGCGGCAGCCCGGCGGTGAGGAGTTCGTCGCCCAGGACGAGGACGTCGACGCGCGGCCGGGGCCGAGTCGGCAGTTCGTCGTAGCCGGCGGCTGCGGCCAGTCCGAGGACGGCGGGCGTCACCAGCGTTCCGGCAGGGAGGAGTTGGTCGCCCGAGCGGCACTCCTGTCCGCGCGGCCTGATGTCCTGCCCGGGATTCACCTGGCGCCGGGCGTGCAGCGACCCCTTGGCCCTGTCGGCGTGGGCGTGTTCGCTTCGGATGACGGCGGTGACGTCCGCCGGGATCCGGGCCCCTGTGGCGATGCGGATGGCATCGCCGTCGGGGATCGGGGTGGGTGTGGCGTGACCGGCGAGGATCCCCTCGTCGTCCCGGATGGCCCACGGTCCCGGCCCTGCGACGGCCCAGCCGTCCATGGCGGAGGTGTCGAAGGGCGGCAGGTCGGTGAGAGCGGCGAGCGGCTCGGCGAGCACGTGCCCGAGCGTCCGGTCGAGAGGAAGCCGCACGGTACGCGGAGGAACCGTCCGCCCGGCCCTGGCGGCAACGGCACGGGCCTCGCCCCACGAGGTGGCGCGGGTATGCGGCCGGTCGCGGGGGGTGGGCCGGTCCCGGTCGGGCGCGGGGGAGGGCCCGACGCGGTCAGGGGAGCCCGAGTCCGGGCCGACGCGGTGGGCGGAAGCGGTGGGGCTCGCGTGGCGGGGCGAGGCGATGGGGCCCGCGTGTCGCGGAGTGGCGGCCGGATCGGTCCGGGCCGGCTGCGGGGGCCGGTCGCGGTCCTGGGACGGCTCCGAGGCCCGGGGCTCCGGCCCTCCCCATGGGTCCGCACTCGGGTCTGCCCCCGGGTTTGACCTCGGATTTACTCCCGGGTCTGACCCCGGGTCTGACCCCGGATTTGTTCCCGGGTCCTGCCCCGGGTCCTGCCCCGGGTCCTGCCACGGGTCCGATCCTGGAGGCGCCTGTCGGCCGACCAGGGCGAGGGCCTGCGCCATGGCCCGCTCCTCGTCGTCGGCCTCGGCCTCGGCAGCGCTGTTCCGTTCGGCGCCCCGGCCGGACTCCGGAGCTGGGCGCCCGGCACCCGGCGCCGCCACGGTCGGCGTGCCCGGCACATCCGCCCCGTCCGTCGCGGCCGTCGCGCCCGACCTGCCCACCGCGCCCGACCTGCCCGCCACGCCCGTCGTGGGAGGGAGCCTGCCCATGGCCGGAGGGAGCCGGTCCGTAGCGGGCGACCGTTCGGCTCCATCGCTCTGGCCCGTCATGGCGTCTCGGTTTCGTCCGCCCACCGGAGGGCGAGAGCGGCCGCCTTCCGGGCAGCCTCGGCCACTGCCTCCACGCCGCCGCCGCCACCGCTCGCCTTCGCCGCCGCGTAACCGACCAGGAACGTCGTCAGGGGCGCGGCAGGGCGAGCGACACCGTGGGCGGCATCACGGGCGAGGTCGAGCAGGACATCGGTGTCGACGTCGAGTTCGATGCCCAGTTCGTTCTTGACTGCGGTGATCCATTCGTCCAGCACGGTCCCATGCTCCCTGATCCGGGCCCGGGCCGAAGCGATGTCCTCCCAGGTGTCGCAGTCGAACGAGGCGAGCGGGTCCGCCGCCACTCTGGACAGCTTCAGTTCGTGGGTGAGCAACCGCAGCGGCAGACCCGCCAGACCGCCGTGCTCGGTGGCGACGAGCGCCAGTTCGCGGCGCAACGGCTCCGCCCGGTAGACGGCGACCAGCGGCTGGTCCCGGCCGTCCTGATCGGTGCAGACGGCACCCTCCACATCCCCCTGGCCGGCCGCTTCCAGCAACGAGCCGATCGTGTCCGCCCCGAGGAACGGCAGATCGGCGGAGAGCACGAGTACGCGCTCCGCCGCCGTGTGCCGCACCCCCGCACCGAGCGCGGCCAACGGGCCACCACCCTGAGGCTCTTCGCGCGTCCAGGTCACCGCGCGCGCGGTGGGCCGCCTTCCCCCCACCACCACGGTGGTCCCGGCACCGGCGCAGGCACTGAGCACCCGGTCGAGCAGCGGACGGCCGCCGACGCGGACCCCGGGCTTGTCGGCGCCGCCGAGCCGCTTGGCGGCCCCTCCGGCGAGAACGATGGCGTCATACGCGGTCATGCCCCGAGTATGCGTGCCACACCATCCGGTGGATCCTCCCCGTCCACGGTCCCGTGGATCAACACGGAACAGACCGGAACGGGGAGTATCGGGGAGTACCGGGTCACCGGGTCACCGGGTCAGCGAATCTCCTGAGCGCCGGAAGAACCGCGAACGGGCCCCGGCCGCCCAGCACACAGCCGAACGACGCCCGGCCCCGCACCCCACACCCGAACGACGCCCGGCCGCGCGCCCTACAGCGTCCGTAGCAGCACCGCCGGCTGTTCCACGCAGTCGGCCACGTAGCGCAGGAAGCCTCCCGCCGTGCCGCCGTCGCAGACCCGGTGGTCGAAGGTCAGCGAGAGCTGGACGACTCGTCGCACGGCCAGCTCGCCCTCGTACACCCACGGCTTGGGGACGATCCGGCCGACCCCGAGCATCGCCGCCTCCGGGTGGTTGATGATCGGTGTCGAGCCGTCGACCCCGAACACCCCGTAGTTGTTGAGCGTGAACGTGCCGCCGGTCAGCTCCGCCGGCTTCAGCGTTCCCGTCCTCGCCGCCTCCGTAAGCCGGGCGATCTCCGCCCCGATCGACTCCGCGTTGCGCCCCTGCGCGTCCCGGACGACCGGAACGACCAGCCCGCGTTCGGTCTGGGCCGCGAACCCGAGGTGGACCTCCGGCAGCCGGACGATCTCACGCGCTTCCATGTCCACCGTGGAGTTGAGCTCGGGATACCGGGCCAGGGCGGCCGTGCAGATACGGGCGAGGAGGGCGAGCACCGACACCTTCGGACCCGCGCCGAGACCGACGATGCCGTTCATCGCTGCCCGGGCTGCCATCAGCTCGGTGGCATCGGCGTCCACCCAGCACGTGGCGTCGGGGATCTCGCGCCGGCTGCGCGCCAGCTTGTCGGCGACCGCACCCCGTACACCGCGCAACGGAATCCGTTCGCCGACGGAGCGTGCCGACGGCCCGGCAGCCACCGCGGTCCGAACCGCGGGCGTCGCGGGCTGTGCCGCAGGCGTCCCGGCCGACATCCTGGCCGATTCAGTGGCCGACGGGGTGGCCGATTCAGTGGCCGGGGCCGCAGCCGCCGACCGGATGGCGGACTCGACATCGGCCCGCAGGATCAGCCCGTCGGGCCCGGATCCCGCGAGCTGCCGCAGATCGAGGTCATGCTGCCGCGCGAGCTTGCGCACCAGCGGGGAGACGACCGCGACCGGCCCTCGTACACCCTCCGCACCCCGGACGGAGACGACAGCGTCACCAGGAGCCACAGCGGCGGAGGATGCGGAGGAGGCGGAGGCGGAGGCAACAGTGGCCACAGCAGGAACCGAAAGGCTCTCCGGCCTGACCCGCCGACGCCGCACCGGCGGCGCCCCGGTCCCGTACCCCACCAGCACATTCCCGGACCCGGACGGCTCCGCACCAGCGGCCGCCGCACCGGAGCCGGCGCCGGTCACCGGCGGTTCCACGCTCCCGACGGCGACCGTCAGCAGCGGCGCGCCAACAGGCAGTTCCGTGCCTTCGTCGCCGAAGCGTGCGGTCACCACGCCCCCGTACGGGCACGGCACCTCCACCATCGCCTTGGCCGTCTCGACCTCGACGACCGGCTGGTCGATGGCGACGACGTCGCCGACCTCCACCAGCCAGCGCACGATCTCCGCCTCGGTCAGCCCCTCACCGAGATCCGGAAGCTTGAACTCAAGCACCTGAGGCATCAGTTGTCCGCCTCCCACTGCAGTCGTGCGACGGCATCGAGCACCCGGTCCACACCCGGCAGATGATGGCGCTCCTGCATCGGCGGCGGATACGGGATGTCGAACCCGGCGACGCGCAGCACCGGCGCCTCCAGATGGTGGAAGCAGCGCTCGGTGATCCGGGCGGCGATCTCGCCACCCGGACCGCCGAAGCCGGTGGACTCATGGACGACGACGGCGCGCCCTGTGCGCCGCACGGATGCGGCGACGGTCTCGTCGTCGAACGGCACCAGCGACCGCAGGTCGACGACCTCGAGGTCCCAGCCCTCCTCGACAGCGGCCTGCGCCGCCTCCATGCAGACCGGCAGCGACGGTCCGTACGTGATCAGCGTCGCGCTGCGCCCGGGGCGGCGCACGACCGCCCGCCCGATGGGCTCGACCGCAGGGGGCGCCTGCGGCGACCAGTCCGCCTTGGACCAGTAGAGCCGCTTGGGCTCAAGGAAGACCACCGGGTCGTCGGACGCGATCGAGGCCCTCAGCAGCCCGTACGCGTCCTCGACCGTGGCGGGCGTGACGACATGGAGACCCGGGGTCGCCATGTAGTACGCCTCCGAGGAGTCGCTGTGGTGCTCGACGCCACCGATTCCGCCGCCGTAGGGGACCCGGACCGTGATGGGCAGCGGCATCGCGCCCCCGGTCCGGTTCCGCATCTTGGCGACATGGCTGATGAGCTGCTCGAACGCCGGATAGGCGAAGGCGTCGAACTGCATCTCCACGACGGGCCTGAGCCCGTACATCGCCATGCCGACGGCCGCCCCGAGGATGCCGGCCTCGGCCAGCGGGGTGTCGGTGCACCGCTCGTCACCGAACTCCTTCGCCAGGCCGTCGGTGATCCGGAAGACCCCGCCGAGCGTCCCGACATCCTCGCCGAGGACGTGCACGGAGGGGTCCTCGGCCATCGAGTCGCGCAGCGCGCGCCCGAGTGCCTGTGCCATGGTCGCGGGCTTGGCCTTCGCCGTCCGCTCCCGGGCCGTGGCCGCTGCGGTGGTCATCGCCCTGCACCCCTGTCGTCCGTGCTGTGCTCGTCGTTCTGGTCGTGCTCCGCGTCCAGCTCGACCCGCAGGCGGGCCGCCTGCTCGCGCAGTTGCGTGGTCTGCTCCGCGTACACATGGGCGAAGAGGTCCATCGGGTCGAGCACCGGGTCCGCGTTCATCCGCTCCCTCAGCTGCGCCGCCATCAGCTCCGCGGCCACGCGCGCCTCCTCGATGCCGTCGTCGCCGAGCAGTCCGCGCCCGGTCAGCTCGCGCTCCATGAGCTGGACCGGATCGTGCGCCCGCCAGGCCTCGACCTCACTGTCGCCGCGGTAGCGCGTCGCGTCGTCGGCGTTCGTGTGCGCGTCCATGCGGTAGGTGACAGCCTCCACGAGCGTCGGCCCACCGCCACTCCTGGCGCGTGCCACAGCCTCGGCGAGCACCTGGTGCACGGCGGCCGCGTCATTGCCGTCGACCAGCCGGCCGGGCATCCCGTACCCCACGGCCTTGTGGGCCAGGGACGGTGCCGCAGTCTGCTTGGCCAGGGGTACGGAGATGGCGAAGCCGTTGTTCTGCACGAGGAAGACGACCGGGGCCCGCCAGACGGCCGCGAAGTTCAGCGCCTCGTGGAAGTCGCCCTCGCTGGTGCCTCCGTCACCGACCATGGCGAGCGCCACCACATCGTCCCCCTTGAGCCGCGCCGCGTGGGCCAGACCCACGGCATGCGGCAATTGGGTGGCGAGCGGGGTGCACAGGGGGGCGATGCGGTGCTCGCGGGGGTCGTACCCGGTGTGCCGGTCGCCTCGCAGCAGGGTCAGGGCCTCGACCGGGTCCAGTCCCCGCGCCACGGCCGCGAGCGTGTCGCGGTAGCTGGGAAAGAGCCAGTCCCGCTCCTCCAGCACCAGGGCGGCCGCGATCTCGCAGGCCTCCTGCCCGGTGCTCGACGGGTAGACGGCGAGCCGGCCCTGCTTGGTGAGGGCGGTCGCCTGTGCGTTGTACCGCCGGCCGCGCACGAGCTCCGCGTAGAGCCGCAGCAGCAGCTCGGGGTCTGCGTCGGCCGCGGCGTCCGTACCGAGCACGCGGTACGGCTCGGGGTCCGGGAGCAGAGGCGCGGGATCGGTGAGCGGCTTCCAGGCCGGGGGCGGCGTGGGCCGGTAGGCGGCCGCGCCGGGCAGCTCTTGGACCGTCATGACAAGCACCTCCTGGCGTCGAGGGGTATCGGACGACATCCGCGGCATCGGGGGTGCCCGGTGCCGAGGGGTGTTGATATATGTCGAAATAACGAAAGCCGTGCAAGGCACGAATGTGGTGCGCCTCACCTACCGATTGTTCGGTCGCGAGCGCAATTTGGCTACAGGCACCGTCAGCCTGTGGACAAACGGTTCTCCACAGCCTGGGATGGGCACAGGTCGTCCAGGACGGGGAGGCACGCGAACATGGCAGCTGAACAAATGGCCGACGGGGGCGAGGAGCCCGGCCGGATTCCCCCGGCGCGCCCGCTCGACGCCGTCGACGAAGCCATCCTCCGACTGCTCCAGACGGACGGCCGCGCCTCGATACGGTCGGTGGCCGACCGCGTCCATGTATCGCGGGCCAACGCGTACGCCCGGATCAACCGGCTCATCGACGACGGTGTGATCCGCGGCTTCAGCGCGCGGGTGAACCATGAGCGGGCCGGGCAGGGAGCCTCCGCGTACATCACGCTCAAGATCGTCCAGAATTCCTGGCGCACCGTGCGGGAGCAGCTCCAGGCCTTGCCCGGGGCCACGCACATCGCGCTGGTCAGCGGCGACTTCGACGTCCTGCTGCTCGTGCACACCCCCGACAACCGGTCGCTGCGCGAGCTGGTCCTGACGAGAATCCAGGCCATTCCGGAAGTGCTCTCCACCCGCACACTGCTGGTGTTCGAGGAGACGGATCTGGCCCCGGGCTCCGACCGGCCGACGGAACTCACCTGAGTCGGGACACCGGCCGGGACACCCGGCACCGGGGGCGACGGGTCAGCGGCTGGACTTCATGCCTTCGAAAGCGAGCTGTACGACGGTGTCGGCGAGCCGCTCCCCCTCCGCGCCGCCGTCCGACAGCGGCCGGAACCACTCCACCAGCGAGTTGACCATCCCGAACAGCAGCCGCGTCGCCAGCCGTATGTCCACGTCGGAGCGGAGATCACCGTCCGCGACCGCCGCCTTGAGCAGATCGGCGACGCGCTGGTCGAACTCACGCCGCCGCTCGAGCGCCCAGCGCTCGGTCTTCGTGTTGCCCCGCACCCGCAGCAGCAGCGTGACGTAGGGAAGTTCGGATATCAGCACCTCGACGGTGCGCCGCGTGACGTACTCGACGCGCTCGATCGCACGGCCCCGCGTCGCGCCGGACTCGTCGAGGATGCCGAAAAGCCCGTCCAGCGCCCGGCTGACCGCGCGCCGCAGCAGCTCTTCCTTGCCGGCGACATGGTGGTAGATGGACGACTTGGAGATGCCCGCCGCCTTCGACAGGTGCTCCATCGACGTGCCGTCGTAACCGCGCTCATTGAAGACACGGACGGCGACGGTGAGCAGAGTCTCCGGGGTGTACGTGTCCCGCTTGGCCGTGGTCATGCCCGCGATCCTCCCCTACGAGTTGTCCACAGGTTTCGTGGGCCCCCTTGTCCCGACCGATCGTTCGGTTACTCTAACTCTGTCCGCCCGCCCCTGCCCAGCTCGATGAGGAGTTGGTCCGTCATGGCCGCCGAGCTCTCCCCGCACCTGCTGTCCGAGAAGCACCGTCCCACGCTCGACCAGGCCCTCGACGCGATCCGCTCGCGTGCCTACTGGTCGCCGCATCCCGAGCACCCGAAGGCCTACGGCGAGGGCGGCGCGCCCGGCAGCCTGGGCGCCGCCGAGGGCAAGGCCGCCTTCGACGCGGTGCTGCACACCCGTCTCGACCTGGGCCAGCCCGGGACCGACGGGTGGACGGGCGGAGAGATCTCTCCGTACGGTCCGGAGCTGGCCGTCGAGTATCCGCACGCCGACCTCGACGTGCTGCTCCCCGCGATGCGCGCGGGCATCCCCGCCTGGCGCGAGGCCGGCCCGGAGACCAGGGCTCTGGTCTGCCTGGAGATCCTGGCGCGGATCAGCGCCCGCACCCATGAATTCGGCCACGCGGTGATGCACACCAGCGGACAGGCCTTCATGATGGCGTTCCAGGCCGGCGGCCCGCACGCCCAGGACCGCGGCCTGGAGGCGGTGGCGTATGCGTACGAGGAGCAGATGCGCGCCCCCCGGAGCGCCGACTGGTCGAAGCCGCAGGGCAAGCGCGACCCGATCGACCTGCACAAGACGTTCACCGCGGCCGGACGCGGCATCTCACTGCTGATCGGCTGCAACACCTTCCCCACGTGGAACGGCTACCCGGGCCTCTTCGCCTCCCTCGCCACCGGCAATCCGGTCCTGGTCAAGCCGCACCCCCGCGCGGTGCTCCCACTGGCCCTCACCGTCCAGCTGGCACGCGAGGTGCTCACCGAGACGGGCTTCGACCCCAACCTGGTCGCGCTGGCCGCCGAGCGCCCGGGCGAGGGCATCGCCAAAACCCTGGCGGTCCGTCCGGAGATCAGGATCATCGACTACACCGGCTCCACCGAGTTCGGTGACTGGCTGGAGGCCAACGCCCGCCAGGCACAGGTGTACACGGAGAAGGCCGGGGTCAACACGATCGTCCTCGACGCCACGGACGACTACCGCGGCATGCTGGCCAACCTGGCGTTCTCACTCTCCCTGTACAGCGGCCAGATGTGCACCACCCCGCAGAACCTTCTGATCCCGCGGGACGGCATCACCACGGACGTCGGCGACAAGTCGTACGACGACGTGGTCACCGATATCGCCGCGGCCGTCACCGGACTCCTGGGTGACGACGCCCGGGCGAACGGCCTGCTGGGCGCCCTGGTCAACCCGGCGGTGAAGGCCCGCCTGGAGGCGGCCGCACAGCTGGGCGAAGTGGCTCTGCCCTCGCGGGAAGTGGCCAACCCGGACTTCCCCGAAGCAGTCGTCCGTACACCGCTGATCGTCAAGCTCGACGGCAGCAAGCCGGACGACGATTCGCCCTACCTGTCGGAGTGCTTCGGCCCGGTCTCGTTCGCGGTCGCGGTCGATTCGACGGCGGATGCGGTGGAACTGCTGCGCCGCACCATCCGCGACAAGGGGGCGATGACGGTCGGCGCCTACACCACCTCACCGGAGGTGGAGCGCGCGGTGGAGGACGTCTGCCTGGACGAGTCGGCCCAGCTCTCCCTGAATCTGACCGGCGGGGTCTACGTCAACCAGACGGCGGCGTTCTCCGATTTCCACGGCTCAGGAGGAAACCCCGCGGCAAACGCGGCGCTGTGCGACGGCGCCTTCGTCTCCAACCGCTTCCGCACACTGGAAGTCCGCCGCCAACGCTGAGCCCCACTCCAACCCACCGGGCCCTCACCAGCGCGACGGCCCCTTTCCGGCCCCTCCGGACCCCTCCCAGCCCCTCCGGCGTTTGAGGAGCGGGGTCCGGGGCGGAGCCCCGGTTACGGAAAGGGGCGGGTAGGAAACAGAGCCCGCAGCAGGCGCACCCCGCCCTCCCCGTTGCCCCTACGCCCCGGGCCCCGCACCCGGACCCGGACCCGGACCCGCACCCGGAATATCCGCGTACCGCTGCACCCACGCATGCATCGCAATCGCCGCCGCAGCCCCCGCATTGATCGACCGCGTCGACCCGAACTGCGCAATCGAGCACACCATCGAGGCGTGCTTGCGAGCCTCCTCGGTCAGCCCGGGCCCCTCCTGCCCGAACAGCAGCACACACCGCCGCGGCAGCTCGGTCCGCTCCAGCGGCACCGCGCCCGGCAGATTGTCGATGCCGATGATCGGCAGTCCTTCGGCCGCCGCCCAGGCGGTCAGATCGGCGGTGTCCGGGTGGTGACGGACGTGCTGGTAGCGGTCGGTGACCATCGCTCCGCGACGGTTCCAGCGCCGACGCCCCACGATGTGCACCTCCTTGGCGAGGAAGGCGTTCGCGGTGCGCACGACGGAGCCGATGTTGAAGTCGTGGCCCCAGTTCTCCACCGCCACGTGAAAGTCGTGCCGCCGCAGATCGAGATCGGCGACGATCGCTTCCCGCGTCCAATAGCGGTATGCATCGCCCACGTTGCGCCGGTCGCCGTGGGCGAGCAGCTCGGGGTCGTACCGCTCGCCGACGGGCCAGGGCAGGGGATGCGGCCCGACGCCGATCTCCGTCCCGAACCCCTCGTCGTACTGTGCCGGCTCACCCGTCGCCGACTCCACGGACGGGTCGGCAGCCCCGCCCGCACCACCGGTGCTGCCTGTGTTGTCTGTACTGCCTGTACTGCCTGTCTCGCTGCTCACCCGACGAGCGTATGGCCCCCGCCTTCGCGGTGCTGCCACGCCTCCCGGTCCTCGGCACCGGCACCGGCACCGGCACCGGCATCCTCACGCGCACCGTCCCGCGGCCCCGGCACCTTGCCGCGCCGCCGGAACAACAGATCCCGCCCGAGGGTCGCCCTCCCTCCGAGCCACACCAGAAAGACGGTCGGCAGGAAGACGGAGTCCGCGGCGATCATGGCCATCGAGAAGAAGGGGAGCCCCAGAAGCAGGGCGATACCGAGGTGCTCGCAGATCATCGCCACGAGCAGCACGTTCTTGACGCGCCGGTTGAACAGGGTGAAGGGGAAGGCGACCTGCACGGCGACCGTGGCGTACGTCAGCACCATCACCATCAATCCGCTCGTCGCGAGAAGCTCCGAGAGACCGGGCCACGGCGTGAAGTAGTCAAGATTGAGCGGGTAGTACAGCGCAGTGCCGTCCTGCCAGCGCGAACCCTGGATCTTGTACCAGCCCGCAGTCGCGTAGATCAGGCAGACCTCGGCCATGATCACGACGAGTGTGGCGTTGTGAGCGAGGTTGGCGATGACGTCGAGCAGAGTGCGCGGCTCGCTGTGCGGTGCGTACCGGTTCACGGCCCACCAGACGCCGTGGCCGATCCACAGGATCCAGAAGAAGACCGGCAGCCAGGCGGTCCCGCCCAGGTTCCCCGTCACCGCGGCCCCGCAGAGGACCGCGCCGAAGGTCACCCACAGCAGCGGACCGGCCACATCACCACCAGGACGAGGCTCTTCGCCGGACGTGCGACGCGCACGGCGGGCGTCCAGGGACCAGACCTGTCCGCACCGGGTCAGCACCAGATAGATCGCCATGAGGTGGATGACGTTGTCGCCGCCGTCGCCCATGAAGATGCTGCGGTTCTGCAGGGAGAGCACACCGACCATGAACAGCACGGACATGGCCCGGGTATGCCAGCCCACCATCAGCAGTGCGGAGGCGACCAGTGCCAGCGCGTACACGACCTCGAACCAGACGGCGCTGTCCGACCACATCAGCGTGGTGAAGGCCTGATTGCCGGAGATGAGCTGCTGCCCCATGTCCCAGCGCCACGGGGCGTCGGGGCCGTACATCTCGCGGCGGTGCGGAATTTCGCGCAGCAGGAACAGGAGGTACGTGGCGGAGAAACCGATCCGGATGACAGCGCTCTGGTGCCGCCCCAGGGATGCGGCGGTGATGCGCTGGATGCCGCGGGCGAGCGTGCGGTCGAAGCCAGGTGTGCTCACTGGTCCGCCTCCTCGGAGTCGGCCGAGCCCTTGGGAAGGTCGGCCTCGGTGACGGTCCACCAGGGCAGCACCCGGTAGGACGGTTTGGTGCTGATCTTCTCCCCGCTCCACGCGGGGGCCGCGACCGACCGGGCCTCGGACCGGACCTGGATCCTCAGAACGTCGCCGCCGTAGTCGTGCCCACTGAGGCGCAGCATCACGATGCGCCGAATGTACTGCTCGGAAAGCTTGCCGCGCAGGCCGTTGGCCCGGTTCTGGCTGTTATGCGAGCCGAGGTAGAAGTCCCAGCCCCGGCGGAGTTCGTTCTGCTGGACGTGGCTGGGCAGCAGATTGCCGCGTATCGCCTTGCCGTCCTCGCCGGAGAGATTCATCCAGGGGGTGGTCCGTCGCTTGTCGGGGCCGGATATCTCAGCGCGCACGTGCACGGCGATGTTCTGCTGCAGAGGGTTCGGGGCGAAGAGCTTCCAGTTCTGCTCGAACTCGGGGTAGATCCATTCGTCGATCGCCTCACCGTGCTGCTTGGTCAGCGTGTTCGACGGCGCGACGTGCAGGAACACCATGGCCAGCTGTGTGCAGGCGATCAGCCCGATCACCGACAGCGCGACAGCGGCGACGACCTGGTACGGGAACGAGAGCCCGGCCATGCCGACGCGCGGCTCGGCATCGGTGGGGCGGTGGTCCGCATCGGCGTGCAGGACCGGATCGGCAGGGGGCCCGAGAACGGCCTGGGGCTGGGGCTGGGGCTGGGGCTGGGGCTGGGGCTGGGGCTGGGGCTGGGGCTCGAAAACGGTACGGGGCTCGGGAACGGTACGCGCATCGGGGTCGCCCACGGCCTCGCCCCCGCCGCCGACCTTCCCACCGGCACCCCCGCCGACACCCCCGCCGACGCCCTTGTCGTCGTACGAATCCATCCCGCCCCGATCCCCGTCGATCCCGGTCAGTTATCCACAGGGTTGACACCCTACGGGCCGCAGACTCACCATTGAAGACATTGAACCGAACGATCGGTCGGTAGGGAGTCCGGGATGGCGGCAGTGACTGCGGGCCAGACAGCGCAGGCGACAGCAGGCAGCAGCGATGGGGCGGACGGAGCCCTGGAGGCGGGCTTCGATGCCGCGGTGGCGGCCGACGAGCGCATCGAGCCACGCGACTGGATGCCCGACGCCTACCGCGCCTCGCTGGTCAGGCAAATGGCCCAGCACGCCCATTCCGAGATCATCGGAATGCAGCCGGAGGCCAACTGGATCACCCGCGCCCCCTCGCTGCGCCGCAAGGCCATCCTGATGGCCAAGGTGCAGGACGAGGCGGGACACGGGCTGTATCTGTACAGCGCGGCGGAGACCCTCGGCACGAGCCGCGAGGAGCTGCTCGACAAGCTGCACGCGGGGCGCCAGCGGTATTCATCGATCTTCAACTACCCGACCCTGACCTGGGCGGACGTCGGCGCCGTCGGCTGGCTCGTGGACGGCGCCGCGATCACCAACCAGGTCCCTCTCTGCCGCTGCTCCTACGGCCCCTACGCCCGGGCAATGGTCCGCATCTGCAAGGAGGAGTCGTTCCACCAGCGCCAGGGTTACGAGCTGCTGCTCGCCCTCGGCCACGGGACACCCGCGCAGCACGAGATGGCCCAGGACGCCGTGAACCGGTGGTGGTGGCCGTCCCTGATGATGTTCGGCCCGCCGGACGACGCCTCGTCGCATTCGGCGCAGTCGATGACCTGGAAGATCAAGCGGCATTCCAACGACGAGTTGCGACAGCGCTTCGTGGACATCTGTGTGCCGCAGGCCGAGGTCCTGGGCCTCACCCTCCCCGACCCGGACCTCCGATGGAACGAGGAGCGCGGTCAGCACGATTTCGGGGCGATCGACTGGACGGAGTTCCAGGAGGTCCTGAAGGGCAACGGGCCGTGCAACGAGCAGCGCCTCACCCAGCGCCGCCGGGCTCACGAGGAAGGCGCCTGGGTCCGGGACGCAGCCGCCGCGTACGCACAGAAGCACACGGATGTACCGAACGGGGAGGCGACAGCATGAGCAGCTCGACCGACTGGCCGCTGTGGGAGGTGTTCGTGCGCTCGCGGCGCGGGCTCTCCCACACCCACGCCGGCAGCCTGCACGCCCCGGACGCCGAGATGGCCCTGCGCAACGCGCGCGATCTGTACACGCGCCGCTCCGAAGGCGTCTCCCTCTGGGTGGTGCCGTCCAGCCAGATCACGGCGTCCTCGCCGGACGAGAAGGACACGTTCTTCGAACCGGCGGGTGACAAGCCCTACCGGCACCCGACGTTCTACGCGATCCCGGACGGGGTGAAGCACCTGTGACCGCGGCCCTCGCACTCGGCGACGACGCACTGGTGCTGTCGCACCGGCTGGGGGAGTGGGCGGGTCATGCCCCCGTGCTGGAGGAGGAGCTGGCCCTCGCCAACATCGCCCTGGACCTGCTGGGCCAGGCCCGGGTCCTGCTCTCCCTGACCGGCAACGAGGACGAGCTGGCGTACCTGCGCGAGGAGCGCGCCTTTCGCAACGTCCAGCTGGTCGAGCAGCCGAACGGCGACTTCGCCCACACCATCGCCCGTCAGCTGTACTTCTCCGTCCACCAGCACGGGCTGTACGAGCAGCTGGCGGCCGGCGAAGGCGAGTTCGCCGGACTGGCGGCCAAGGCCGTCAAGGAGGTCGCCTACCACCGGGACCACGCCGAGCAGTGGACCCTGCGCCTCGGTGACGGCACGGACGAGAGTCACGAGCGCATGCAGCGCGGGGTGGACGCCCTGTGGCGCTACACCGGCGAGCTGTTCCAGCCCGTCGAAGGCGTGGACGTGGACTGGCAGGCACTGCACAGTCGCTGGCTGGACTCCATCACCGCCGTGCTGGACCGGGCCACGCTGACCGTGCCGGCTGGGCCACAGTCCGGCGCCTGGACGGCCGGCGCGGGCCGGCAGGGCATCCACACGGAGCCCTTCGGCCGGATGATCGCCGAGATGCAGCACCTGCACCGCAGCCACCCGGGGGCGTCATGGTGACCTGGACGGCCCTGGAGGAGGAGCTGCGCAGCCTGGCGGGCGCCGTCCCCGATCCGGAGCTGCCCGTACTGACCCTGGAGGAGCTGGGCGTGCTCCGGGGCGTGGAGGTGCTCGCACCGGGCCGCGTCACGGTACGGCTCACCCCGACCTACACCGGCTGCCCCGCGATAGAGGCCATGTCCACGGACATCGAGCGGGTGCTGCACGACCACGGCATGATCGAGGTCTCCGTGGTCACCGTCCTCTCCCCTGCCTGGTCCACGGACGACATAAGCGCGGAAGGACGGCGCAAGCTCGCCGAGTTCGGCATCGCGCCCCCGCGGCCGCACGACGCCGCGTCCCCCTCCGCCGGGCCCGTACCCCTCACCCTGTCGGTGCGCTGTCCGCACTGCGGCTCGACCGACACGGAGCTTCTGAGCCGGTTCTCGTCGACCGCCTGCAAGGCGCTGCGCCGCTGCGTGTCGTGCCGTGAACCGTTCGACCACTTCAAGGAGTTGTAGATGTTCCATCCGCTCCGGGTCAGCGCGATCGAGCGGCTCACGGACGATTCGGTGGCCGTCACCTTCGCCGTGCCGCCCCAGCTTCGCGAGACCTTCCGCCACAAGCCCGGCCAGCATCTCAATGTCCGCTACACCGTCGGTGGCGAGGAGATCCGGCGCTCGTACTCGATCTGCGCGCCGGCCACCGAGCAGCCTGCCGAGCCGGCACTGCGGGTGGGTATCAGGCTCGTCGACGGCGGCGCGTTCTCCACGTACGCGCTCAAGGAGCTGGCGGTCGGCGACCAGGTCGAGGCGATGCCCCCGATGGGGCGTTTCGTGCTCGCTCCGCGGGCCGGGCAGTTCGCGGCGATCGTCGGCGGCAGCGGCATCACCCCGGTGCTGTCCATCGCGGCGACCCTGCTGGCCCGGGAGACCGATGCCTCGTTCTGCCTGATCCGGAGCGACCGGACCGCCGCGTCGACGATGTTCCTGGACGAGGTCGCCGATCTCAAGGACCGCTATCCGGACCGATTCCAGTTGGTCACCGCGCTCTCCCGGGAGGAACAGCAGGCGGGTCTCCCTTCCGGAAGGCTCGATCGCGAAAGGCTCACCGGTCTGCTGCCGGCACTGCTTCCGCTGACTGAGGTCGAGGGCTGGTACCTGTGCGGCCCGCTCGGCCTGGTCCGGGCCGCGGAGGGCGCGCTGCACGGTCTGGGCGTCGACCGGGCCCGCATCCACCAGGAGATCTTCCACGTCGAGGACAACCCCGACGCATCCACCCGGCCACGGGTCGAGGCCCCCGCCCACAGCACGCTCACGGCAACCCTGGACGGCCGCTCGGGCACGTGGCCGGTACAGGAGGGCGAGTCGCTGCTGGAAACGGTGCTCCGCAGCCGTTCCGACGCGCCGTACGCCTGCAAGGGCGGGGTGTGCGGGACCTGCCGGGCCTTCCTGGTCTCGGGCGAGGTGCGGATGGACCGCAACTTCGCGCTGGAGCCGGAGGAGACGGACGCGGGGTATGTGCTGGCCTGCCAGTCCCATCCGGTGACCGGGGAGGTGAAGCTCGACTTCGACCGCTGACCCGTGGCGGCCGGAGCCACTGCAGCGCGGCGGGCGGCAGTGCGGCGCAGCCGGCGGCACTGCGGGGCAGCCACCGCCCTGTTCCCTTCTTGTAGAACCTGTTCTATCTTGACGATCCGTCAGGTTCGGGTACGGGCGCAGCGGTTCGCGGGAGGCCAGGACAGTGGACTTCACCTTCACCGAGGAACAGCAGGCAGCCATCGAGGCGGCACGTGCCGTTTTCTCGGGCGTCGCCGTCGATGCGGTGCCCAGCCCCGCGCTCGTACCGGGGGCGGTGGCCGAGGACTTCGACCGGCCGCTGTGGGCCGGACTCGCCGCCGGCGACCTGCTGAGTCTGACGCTGGCTCCGGAGCACGGCGGGGCGGGCCTCGATCTGGTCGCGCTCTGCCTGGTGCTGCGCGAGTCCGCGAAGGTTCTCGCCCGGGTCCCGTTGCTGGAGACGTGCGCGGTCGCGATGGCGCTCCAGCGTTACGGCGACCGGGGTCTGGCGGCAGAGCTCCTGCCGGGCATCGGCCGGGGGGACCTGGTGCTGACAGTCGGCGCAAACGGCCGCACCGGCCACGACCCGGCCGAACTCGCCGTCACCGCACGTCTGGACGCCGACGACAGCGGCACCGGCGTCGGGGCGCACTGGATACTCGACGGGGTGCAGTCGGCGGTGCCGTGGGCCCAGGCCGCGGACTGGATCGCGGTGCCCGCCCACACCGGGGACGGCCGGGCCGTCCTGGCCCTGGTCCGCCGCGGCCACGAAGGTCTCACCATCGCCGAGCAGGTCTCCACCAACGGTGAGCTGTTCGGCGAGGTGGGGCTGGAGGCGGTACGGATCGAGTCCCGCCAGCTGATCGACGCCGCCGATGCCTGGGAGTGGCTTCGCTCCCTGCTCACCACCGGTACGTGTGCACTCGCGCTGGGTCTCGGCGAGGCCGTCCT
The DNA here is from genome assembly GCF_044742205.1 of Streptomyces sp. NPDC087901. Taxonomy (NCBI): domain Bacteria; kingdom Bacillati; phylum Actinomycetota; class Actinomycetes; order Kitasatosporales; family Streptomycetaceae; genus Streptomyces; species Streptomyces sp. NPDC087901. The sequence goes on along the minus strand of NZ_JBIUUC010000004.1, from coordinate 284,406 downwards.
GGCCATGACGAGCGAGTACACGGGCAAGCGCGAGCAGTTCGGCTTCCCCGTGGCGACCTTCCAATCCGTCGCCGTACAGGCTGCGGACCGCTATATCGACCTGCGGGCCATGGAGGTGACCCTCTGGCAGGCGGCCTGGCGGATCGACGTCGGCGGGACCGGCGCGCTGCCACCCGCAGGCGATGTCGCGGTGGCGAAGATCTGGGCGTCCGACGGGGTCCGCCGGGTCGTGCAGACGGCGCAGCACCTGCACGGCGGTTTCGGCGCGGACACCGACTACCCCTTGCACCGCTTCCACGCCTGGGCGAAGCAGATCGAGCTCTCCCTCGGGCCGGCAGCGGCCCACGAAGAGGCCCTGGGCGACCTGCTGGCCGCACACCCCCTCGACTGACACCGCCGGCCCAGCCACGAACGAGCATGGCCCGGAACGTCCACAGCCCTGCCGGGCGACGCGACATAACCCTGGCCCGGCCCGACGACAGAGCCTGGGACCTCTCGACGAGGACCCGGGCCCGCCGGACAGATGAAGAGCGAGGTCAGACGACGAAGGCGGGGGTGCCGTTGTCGGTGACCATCGGGCGGCCCGCAGCGTCCCAGGCGAGCATGCCGCCGTCGATGTTCACGGCATCGATGCCCTGCTGCACCAGGTACTGGGTGACCTGGGCGGACCGGCCGCCGACCCGGCACATCACGTGCACGGGCCGGCCGTCCTCCGCCGCTTCGGTCAGCTCACCGAACCGGCCCACGAAGTCACTCATCGGAATGTGCAGGGCGCCGTCTACATGCCCGGCCGCCCATTCGTCGTCCTCCCGGACGTCCAGCACGAAGCCGTCCGCCGGCACCGCCGTGACGTCGACCGCGGGAAGCGGGGCGAAATTCATGGGTCATGCCTTCTCTCGTTCAAATGCGCACTGAAGTCACCGGAAACGCTACCGGAACCAGCCGCAGCGCATCGGGCTTCGGCCCGGCGGTGAAGCGATTCCGAGCACTGCGCCGAGCGACAGGCGGGAGCGGTCCGTCCTGCTGCTCGATGTACGGGCGGACGACGGGCAGTGGCGTCCGCCCGCCGGCCCGACGAAGGAGAGCCACGCCGTAGGCGCTGTGCCCGCCAGTAGTGCCGGGCCCAGCGCGCATGAAGCAGAAACCCACCGAAACGGTCAGCCGACCGTGGCAGGAATCCCCGCCCCAAGGGCGAGGGCGAAACTCAGTGCGCCAGGCCTGCCAGCTCGGTCTCACGCTGCGACACCTCGCCGAGCAGCTGCTCGGCGATCTCTTCCAGCAGGTGATCCGGATCATCCGGCGCCATCCTCAGCATGGCGCCGATCGCGCTCTGCTCCAGCTCCTGGGCGAGCACCGTCAGCAGTTCCTTGCGCTGGGTCAGCCAGTCCAGCCGGGCGTAGAGCTCATCGGCCTCGCTGAGCTCCGCCTCGGGCAGGACCGGCCCGGCCGCCCACTCCTGGGCCAGCTCCTTGAGCAGCGCCTCGTCCCCACGCCCGTATGCGGCATTGACGCGGGTGATGAACTCGTCCCGGCGAGCCCGCTCGTTCTCGTCCTGGGCGAGGTCCGGGTGGGCCTTGCGCGCCAGCTCGCGGTACAGCTTGCGTGCCTCGTCGGTAGGCCGGACCCGCTTCGGCGGCCGGACCGGCTGCTCGGTCAGCATGGCCGACGCCTCGGGGGACAGCCCGTCGGAATCGATCCAGTCGTGGAACAGCTCGTCGACGCCCGGCATGGGCATCACGAGCGAGCGTGCGTCCTGTGCCTTGCGCAGATCCTCAGGATCGCCCGTTCTCGCGGCCCGCGCCTCGGCGATCTGCGCGTCGAGCTCGTCGAGCCGCGCGTACATCGGGCCCAGCCGCTGGTGATGCAGCCGGGAGAAGTTCTCGACCTCGACCCGGAACGTCTCGACCGCGATCTCGAACTCGATCAGAGCCTGCTCGGCCACCCGCACGGCATGCGCCAGCCGTGCCTCGGGACGCGCCTGCTCCGTGGTCTCACCTGTTGCGGCCGTATCGGCGGCAGCACCGGACGTCTCACCGGCTGCGGCATCTCCCGCGGCGCTGTCGCCGTCGGAGGACACAGCGGCAGGGGAGCCGGGCTGCTCGTCCTGCTGGGCGTCGTCCTGCCTGGCATCGTCGTTCCGGGTGGTCGGTACCCCGGGGGCTTCGTGGGTCACCCGTCCAGCGTATGGCCACCGCCCGCGTGCCGAGGACACGCGGTCACCACAGCAGACCTCACGCCCTCACGCAGCGGGCCTCGCACCTCCGCCACAGCGAGGGTCAACACCCCTCACAGGGCAGGCCTCACACCCCCCACACCGGGCCTCACCCCCACACACACAGCGGGCGTCACACCATCCGCACGGCAGGCCTCACACCCCCTGCTCAGCGGCTATCCGCCCTGCGCCGATGGCCTGCACCAGCTCCGCGTGGTCCGCCTCGGTACGGTCCGCATACGTCACCGCGAAGGCCGCCACCGCCTCGTCCAGCTCGTCATTCTTCCCGCAGTACCCCGCGATCAGCCGCGGATCGGCGCTGTGCGCATGTGCCCGCGCCAGCAGCGCACCGGTCATCCGGCCGTAGTCGTCGACCTGGTCGGACTCCAGCGCTGCCGGGTCGACGCTGCCCTTCCGGTTCCTGAACTGCCGCACCTGGAAGGGCCGGCCCTCCACGGTCGCCCAGCCCAGCAGGATGTCGCTGACGACCTGCATCCGCTTCTGTCCGAGCACCACCCGTCGCCCTTCGTGCCCCACCTCGGGCACATCGAAGCCCACGGCGGGCAGATAGGGCGCCAGCACCGACGGCCTGGCCTCCTTCACCTGCAGGACCAGCGGCTCACCCCGGTGATCCAGCAGCAGCACCACGTACGACCGAGTGCCCACGCTCCCCGTGCCGACCACCCGGAACGCCACATCGTGGATCGCGTACCGGGCCAGCAGCGGCACCCGGTCCTCCGAGACGGTGCCCAGATAGTCGCCCAGCCCCGCCGCCACGGCCGCGGCCTCCGCGTCCGGCACCCGACGCAGCACAGGGGGCGCGTCGACGAACCGGCGCCCGCCGTCCCCGGAGTCCTCCGTGGACTTCGCGGCGAAGCGGGCGCTGGTGTTGTTGCGCGCCTTCTCCGACACCCGCTCCAGGGTGCCCAGAAGATCCCGCGCGTCCGTGTGCGAGACCAGTTCCTCGTCGGCGATGGCATTCCACGCGTCGAGCGCGGGCAGCCGTGCCAGCAGCCGCATGGTCCGCCGGTACGCGCCCACCGTGTCGTACGCGCCCCTGCGGCAGGTTTCCTCGTCCGCACCGGCCTCGCGCCCCGCGAGCACCAGCGAGGTGGCGAGACGCTTGAGGTCCCACTCCCAGGGGCCGGCCACGGTCTCGTCGAAGTCGTTCAGGTCGATGACCAGGCTGCCCCGGGCATCGCCGTACAGCCCGAAATTCGCCGCGTGCGCGTCACCGCACAGCTGAGCGGCCACTCCGGTGACGGGTGTACCCACCAGGTCATGGGCCATCAGTCCCGCCGAACCCCGCAGGAACGCGAACGGGGTGGCGGCCATCCGCCCCACCCGTATCGGTGTGAGACCCGGCACCCGGCCCTGATTCGACTCCTCGACCGCCCGCACCGCATCGGGCCGCTCCACGGACAGCGCCAGGGAACTGTGCGAGGAGCGGGGCACGTGCCGGCGCAGTGCCTTGCCCGCGTCCCTCGGCGACAGCGGTGCGCTCCGGTCCCCCGGGTCCGTTCGGCGGGCGAACCCGGGCACGACCGGAATCCGCGCACCGTCTTTCACGGCCCGCTGTACCGGCACCGTCGCTTCGATCTCGCTCATGGCGTGCAGCCTCCCCCGACCGCACCCGGCGCCGCGGTCAGCGTCCGGAGTCCCGGTCCAACATCAACTGCCGAAGACGGTACCGCTGTCCGCCGATGACCGTCTGCCCCTGTGGACAACTGACCGAAGCACCTGTGGACAACATCAACCCCCGCCCTCGCCCCGGGCGAAGAACCGGCCGGAACGACGGTCCGAGAGCCCCGCTCAGACGCCCACGGCCTCCTCCATCTCCTCTTCCGTCCGCTGTTCCGCCCGCTCATCGGCCTCCGCCGCACCCTGGGCCGCACCCCGACCCGGCACCGGCGCTGCGGCGGCCGTATCGGCCGGCACATCGTGCGGTTCCGGCACCGACGTCGCGGCGGGCGGCACGGCGTCCACGCGCCGCTTCCGCTCGGCCAGACCGGCCAGCGCCATCGCCGCGACACCCACCACGAACCAGAGACCGAGTACCAGCAGATGTCCGCCGAGCGCGTGCCCGCCGAAGTACACATGGCTGCGGACGCCTTCGATGAACCCCGCCCCGTTCCAGAACGAGTGCAGCGCGCCGAAGAACCCGGGCTGCAGTTCAGGCCGGAAGATGCCTCCGGAGCTGGTGAAGTTCAGCATCACGAACAGCACCATGACGCCGAGCGTGGTCCACCGCTTGAGGAAGGTGTGCAGCCCGACACCGATCAGCAGAATGCCCGCCGAGTAGAGCCACGCCATCGCCCACACGCCTCCCAGCCCGTGGTCCACGATCCCGAAGAGCGGCCCGGCGAACACCGCCCCGATAACACTCACCACGAGCGACGCGGCGCCGGCCAGCGCGGCCCTAATCCGCAGCGCCAGCACCGCGCCGGCCCCGCCGATCACGGCGACGGACGCGTACGAGCCGATGCTCACCGCGACCAGCAGGAAGAAGATTCCCTGCCCGGTCGGATCGCCGTCCGCGGTGGGAGCCGTGTTCGTCACCTTCAGCGGAGCACCCTGTCCGGCCGCCACCTCGGTGAATACCTTCTCCACCACGGTCGCGCTGGTGTCGGAGGATGCCGTGGCCACCAGCAGCTCCGGGCTCCCGCCGGGCACATAGGCGCCGTAGCTGTCCTGCGTCCTCAGGTGGTCGACGGCCGTGGCACGGTCGGCGACCGTATGGACGCTCAGCGCCCCGTCCCCCTTGTCCTGAAGCGTCTGGGCCAGCACCTGCGCACTCGGCCCCGACCCGACCACGTCCACCCGCAGATCGTGCGGCTCCGGGGCGTGGAACGCCCCGAGGTAGGCCAGCCCCATGCCCACGCACATCAGCAGCGGCGTGACGAGATGGCTCAGCACATGACGCAGTGCGGCAGCTTGGGAGCCGGCGGCGGCACTCGGGCCTGTGGACATCGGAACGCTCCAGACAATCGAGAGATAGTTGGCTTTTACAACTCTCATGTCGTTGTACTATACAACTTAAATTTCGAGGAAGGCCAGCCCGTGCCAGGCACACCCGGAGAACGTGAAGAATCGCTGGACGTCATCCAGCGCGAACTGACCGCCTTCGCCCGTCGGGCGCGCGCCGCCGCAGCGCGCCTCCACCCCGACCTGCCTCTGGTCTCGTACACACTGCTGGCACACATCCACGACCGGCACGGTTGCCGTGCCACGGATCTGGCGGCGCACTACATGCTCGACAAGTCCACGGTCAGCCGCCAGATCGGCACCCTGGAGAAACTGGGCCTGGTCGAACGCCACCCGGATCCGGATGATCACCGCATCCAGGTGCTGCACCCCACCGAGGCCGGCGCACGGGCCCTCACCTCGACTCAGGCCAGCCGTCGCGCCGCCTACAAGGAACGGCTCGCGGAATGGACGGCGGACGACCTCGCCCGGTTCGCCGCGTACCTGCTCCGCTACAACTCGACGAGCAGCTCCAGCAGCCCGGAAACACCGAACGACTGAGTCACGGACTCACGCCCCGGGCTCCCGGCCGCGGGGCACCCGGGCAAGGCCTAGCAACCGCCGAGGTCGTCCTTCAGGTGAGTCTCGGCCCAGCTCCCCAGCTCCTTGAGCGCGGGCTCCATCGCGGCACCGGCCTGCGTCAGGCGGTACGACACCCGCAGCGGCGGCCCCTCGTCGACCTCGCGGACCACCAGGCCCGCCGCCCCCAGTTCGGTCAGCCGGTCCGAGAGCATGCGCTCACTGATGCCCGGAATGGCCCGCCTCAAGTCGGCGAAGTGCACGGGCTGTTGCATCAGCACGGAGACGATCGGCCCCGTCCAGCGCTTACCGAACAGCTCGAAGACGCGACTGATCCCCACGTCCACCCGCCTGCACGCCTGCTCGCTGTGATCCGCCATCTGCCCAGAGTACTGCGTGCGCGTGAGGTGCTTACTATTCGTAAGCCACTATGTTATTACTAGGTACGTACGAAATATCGGGCGCTGCACCGCGCCGCTCCTCACCGAACCGTGGAGACCCTCATGGCCACCCTCCTGCACCTCGATTCCGCCGTCTTCCCCCAGGGCTCCGCGTCGCGCGAGGTCACCGCCGCGTTCGTGCAGACCTGGCGCGAGCAGCACCCCGACGGGACCGTCGTCTACCGCGACCTCGCCGCCGAGCCCCTTCCGCACCTGAATGCCGAGGCCGCCGCAGCCGGTGCCGAGCACCCGCTGCGCGGCGAGCTCGCCGCGGAACTCGCCGCCGCGGACGCGGTTCTGATCGGCGCCCCTATGTACAACTTCACGATTCCGTCGACGCTCAAGGCATGGCTCGACCACGTGATCATCGTCGGCCACAACGTCGGCCCGGACAGCCCGGTGGCCGGCACCCCGATCACCGTCGTCGCCAGCCGCGGCGGCTCGTACGCGGCGGGCACCCCGCGCGAGGACTCCGAGTTCGTCCAGAACTATCTGGAGACGCTGCTGACGTCGATGTTCGCCGCCGAGGTCGACTTCATCGTCCCGGAGCTCACCCTGGCCCACACCAATCCGCAGATGGCCGAGCTCATCCCGCTCGCCGACTCCTCCCGCGCCAAGGCGTTCACCGACGCCTCGGAGAAGGCCAAGGCCCTCGCCTCCCGCCTCGCCGCCTGAGACCCAGAGACGGCCCGAGGGTGGCCCGAGGACCGCTAGAGACGATCCGAGACGACCCGAGACCGGCCGAGGCAACCCGGGACGCAGGGCAGCGAAGACAGGAAGGGCCGGAGTCCGTGGACTCCGGCCCTTCCTGTCTTCGGTAAGCCCGTTTCGCCGACCTCGCCCGAGGGATCGAATCGGGCGTTTCACGTGAAACCAAACCCCCAGGCACCCACCCGGCCCCGAACTGAAGAAGCCCCACAGGCCATTGGCCTGTGGGGCTTCCTTCTTGTGCGCGAGGGGGGATTTGAACCCCCACGTCCCGAAGGACACTGGCACCTGAAGCCAGCGCGTCTGCCGTTCCGCCACTCGCGCATGAGTGGTGTTTCCAGACTCTCACTTGTGTGGTGAGCGCCTGGCGACAAACGGAAGATTAGCACGCTGGACAGGGTGGATTCACATCCGTTTGTTTCGCCGAACGCCCGAAGGGAACCGGGAACCCGGAGCCGCCTCCCCCCACTCCTCCTGAGTGCACCCAAGGTGCGGGACACTGTCAGGAGGCCGCCTCTACGATCCGTGTGAGGGGGGACACTCATCCACAGTGCAGACAAGGGGAACCAGCCGATTTCCCGACGCGTGGATACGATCAGTAAGCAGTACAGGGACGACGACACCGGAGGAGGTGCCCCATGGGAGTCATGAAGCGTTTCGAGCAGCGTCTCGAAGGTCTGGTCAACGGCACCTTCGCCAAGGTGTTCAAGTCCGAGGTCCAGCCGGTCGAGATCGCCGGTGCCCTCCAGCGGGAGTGCGACAACAACGCCACCATCTGGAACCGCGAGCGGACCGTCGTCCCCAACGACTTCATCGTCGAGCTCAGCGCCCCTGACTACGAGCGTCTCAGCCCGTACTCCGGCCAGCTGGGCGACGAGCTCTCCGGGCTGGTCAGGGACTACGCCAAGCAGCAGCGGTACACCTTCATGGGACCCATCAAGGTCCACCTGGAAAAGGCGGACGATCTCGACACCGGCCTCTACCGGGTGCGCAGCCGCACCCTGGCGTCGAGTTCGTCACAGCACGACCAGCCCGGCCAGGGTGGCCAGCAGGGATTCCAGAACCACCCGGGACAGCAGGCAGCACCGCCCGCCCGCCCCGGGCCCGGGCGCCCCCAGGCTCCCGGCGGCTACGGCTACCCGCCCAGCTCCCCCCCGCCCATGCCCGCGGCCCCGCCGCCGGGCGCCAGGCACGGTGGAGCCCCGGGACCCGACCGGCGTCCGCCGGCCACCCCCAGCCCCCTGCCGAACGCGCAGGTGCGACGCTGGATCGAGATCAACGGCACCCGCCATCAGATCTCTCGGCCGACGCTGGTGATGGGACGCAGTACCGACGCCGACGTACGGATCGACGACCCCGGCGTCTCCCGCCGGCACTGTGAGATCAGGACCGGAACTCCCTCGACGATCCAGGATCTGGGGTCCACCAACGGCATCGTCGTAGACGGGCAGCACACAACCCGCGCTACGCTCCGCGACGGCTCGCGGATCGTCGTGGGCAGCACCACCATCGTTTACCGGCAAGCCGAAGGGTGAAGCGGGGGCAATGTCAGAGCTGACCCTTACGGTCATGCGGCTAGGATTCCTGGCTGTTCTGTGGCTGTTCGTGATCGTGGCCGTCCAGGTCATTCGAAGTGACCTGTTCGGAACGCGCGTCACGCAGCGCGGCTCACGCCGCACTGCTGCTGACGCACGGCCTCCACAGGCACGCCAGACCGCTGCGGCACCGCCGCAGCAACGCCAGCAGCCCGGCCGCCAGCGCCGGGGAGCACCGACCAAACTGGTCGTGTCCGAAGGGACGCTCACCGGCACCACGGTGGCTCTCCAGGGGCAGACCATCACGCTGGGCCGGGCCCATGATTCAACGATCGTGCTGGACGACGACTATGCGTCCAGCAGGCATGCCAGGATCTACCCCGACCGTGACGGCCAGTGGATCGTCGAGGATCTCGGGTCCACCAACGGCACGTATCTGGACCGGACCCGTCTCACCACCCCGACGCCTGTTCCGCTGGGCGCGCCGATCCGGATCGGCAAGACCGTCATCGAGCTGCGGAAGTAGTACGACAATGAGCGAGCGGAGCGAGCGAGCCGCGGTGGCCCGGGCATCGGACCCGGCCGGGCTCCCGACCGGAGGGTGGGCAGTGTGGCTCGAGACCGGCTGTACCCCGAACCGACGGGCGAGGTGCGCATGAGTCTTTCCCTGCGCTTCGCCGCCGGATCGCACAAGGGCATGATCCGCGAGGGCAACGAGGACTCCGGCTATGCCGGACCGCGTCTGCTCGCCATCGCCGACGGCATGGGCGGCCAGGCAGCCGGTGAGGTCGCCAGCTCCGAGGTGATCTCCGCGCTCGTCCAGCTCGACGACGACGTGCCCGGCTCCGACATCCTCACCTCGCTCGGTACGGCGGTCCAGCGGGCCAACGACCAGCTGCGCATGATGGTCGAGGAGGACCCCCAGCTGGAGGGCATGGGCACCACGCTCACCGCACTCCTGTGGACGGGCCAGCGCCTCGGCCTCGTACACGTCGGCGACTCGCGCGCCTATCTGCTGCGGGACGGCGTCCTGACGCAGATCACGCAGGACCACACCTGGGTCCAGCGGCTGGTCGACGAGGGCCGGATCACCGAGGAGGAGGCCACCACCCACCCGCAGCGCTCCCTGCTGATGCGCGCGCTGGGCAGTGGCGACCACGTCGAGCCCGATCTCTCCATCCGTGAGGTCCGGGCCGGCGACCGCTATCTGATCTGCTCCGACGGGCTCTCCGGCGTCGTCTCCCACCAGACGATGGAGGAGACGCTCGCCAGCTACCAGGGCCCGCAGGAGACCATCCAGGACCTCATCCAGCTCGCACTGCGCGGCGGCGGTCCGGACAACATCACCTGCATCGTCGCCGACGTCCTCGACGTGGACAGCAACGACAGCCTGGCCGGTCAGATCAACGACACCCCGGTCATCGTCGGAGCCGTCGCGGAGAACCAGGCCGCCCAGCTGAACGACGGCGGCGCCATGGAGACCCCAGCCGGTCGCGCGGCCGGCCTCGGCCGCCCCGTCCCGCCGCCCGCGGGCGGCTTCGGCCCTCCCGGCAGCGGTGACGACGTCGGCTACGACGGGATGCCGGACGGGTCCTTCGGGTCCTACTCCGACGACGACTTCGTCAAGCCCGGCGGCCGCAAGTGGCTCAAGCGGTCCCTGTACATCGTGCTCGCCCTGGCGGTCATCGGCGGCGGTCTGTACGGCGGCTACCGCTGGACCCAGACCCAGTACTTCGTCGGCGCGAAGAACGACAACGTCGCGCTGTACCGCGGCATCAGCCAGGACCTCGCATGGGTCTCGCTCTCGAAGGTCGAGACGGACCACCCCGAGATCGAACTCAAGTACCTCCCGCCCTACCAGCGCAAGCGGGTCGAGGCGACGATCGCAGAGGGCAACCTGGCCGACGCCCGCCGGAAGATCACCGAGCTCGCCACCCAGGCCACGGCCTGCAAGAAGGACGCACAGCGCCGCGCAGCCGAGAAGAACGCGCCCAGTGACGAGGGCCAGGCAGGCGGTACGGACACGGACGCCACCAAGACGTCCACGCCGTCCGGCACCACCAAGACCAAGCAGACTTCAACGACTCCCACTCCGGGTCCCAGCCTCTCGGAGGAAGAGAAGAAGCTGGTCCCGCAGTGCGGTAAGCAGTAAAGCCGTAGGGGGCCTTCAGCACCATGAGCGTTGTCACCAACACGACCACGATCGGCGCGATCGACGCACCGAGCCGGCGCAACACCGAACTGATGATGATGATCTTCGCCATCGCCATCTCGGTGTTCGCCTACGCCAACGTGGGGCTTGCCATCGATGGATCGCTGCCCTCCGGCATGTTCGGATACGGGCTCGGCCTGGTCCTGCTCGGCGGCGTGGCCCACCTCGTGGTGCGCAAGTTCGCCCCGTACGCGGACCCGCTGCTGCTGCCCCTGGCCACGCTGCTCAACGGGCTGGGCCTGGTGCTGATCTGGCGGCTGGACCAGTCGCAGCGGCTGATCGACCGGGCCGAGTCCGCATGGGGAAAGTTCACTCCAGACGCCCCCAAGCAGCTGATGTACTCGGCGATCGGCGTAGCACTGCTGGTCGCGGTACTGATGATCCTCAAGGACCATCGCATCCTGCAGAGGTACACCTACATCTCGATGGTGGGGGCCCTGGTTCTGCTGATCATGCCGATGTTCTTCCCCGCGGTGAACGGCGCGAAGATCTGGGTCAGCCTGGGCCCCTTCTCCATCCAGCCCGGCGAGTTCGCGAAGATCATCATCGCGATCTTCTTCTCCGGGTACCTCATGGTCAAACGTGATGCCCTGGCCCTGGCCAGCCGTCGCTTCATGGGCTTGTACCTGCCGCGCGGACGAGACCTCGGCCCGATCCTCGTCATCTGGGCGCTGTCGATCCTGATCCTGGTCTTCGAGACCGACCTCGGTACGTCCCTGCTGTTCTTCGGCCTCTTCGTCATCATGCTGTACGTCGCGACGGAGCGGACCAGCTGGATCGTCTTCGGCCTGTTGATGTCCGCGGCCGGGGCCGTGGGCGTCGCCACCTTCGAACCTCACGTGCAGTCGCGTGTGACCGCCTGGCAGGACCCCTTCGCCTGCTACTCCACCGACGTGAGCGGCGCCTGCGAGCAGATCTCGAACGCCATCATGTCGTTCGGATCCGGCGGCACCCTGGGCACCGGCTGGGGCCAGGGACACTCCGACCTGATCGGCTTCGCCGCCAACGCCGACTTCATCCTCTCCACGGTCGGCGAAGAACTCGGTCTCGCTGGAATGATGGCTGTTTTGCTGGTCTACGGCCTCATCGTCGAGCGCGGCGTCCGTACGGCACTCGCCGCGCGCGACCCCTTCGGCAAGCTCCTCGCGATCGGCCTCTCCGGCGCCTTCGCCATCCAGGTCTTCGTCGTCGCCGGCGGTGTCATGGGCCTCATCCCGCTGACCGGTATGACGATGCCGTTCCTCGCCGCCGGTGGTTCGTCGGTGATCGCCAACTGGGCGCTGATCGGGATTCTGATCCGGATCAGTGACACGGCACGCCGCCCCGCTCCCGCCCCCGCCCCGTCCTCCGACGCCGAGATGACCCAGGTGGTCCGCCCGTGAACAAGCCCCTGCGCCGGATCGCGATCTTCTGCGGAATCCTCATCCTCGCCCTGCTCGTCCGCACCAACTACCTCCAGTACGTGCGGGCCGACGAGCTCAACACCCGCGACGAGAACCGCCGCGTCCGCATCGAGCGGTACGCGAACGAACGCGGCAACATCATCGTGGACGGCGGCAAGTCCGTCACCGGGTCCGTCGAGACCAAGAGCGGCGACTTCAAGTACAAGCGGGTCTGGCAGAACGGCCCCATGTGGGCCCCCGTCACCGGCTACTCCTCGCAGGCCTTCGGCGCCACACAGCTCGAAAGCATCGAGGACGGCATCCTCACCGGCAACGACGACCAGCTCTTCTTCGACCGCACCATGTCGATGTTCACCGGTGACAAGAAGCAGGGTGGCAACGTCGTCACCACGCTCAACGGCGCCGCCCAGAAGGCGGCCTTCGAGGGACTCGGCAGCAAGAAGGGCGCCGTCGCCGCCCTGGACCCGCAGACCGGTGCCATCCTGGCGCTCGCCAGCACCCCCTCGTACGACCCCTCGACCTTCGCGGGCAACTCGGACAAGGACTCCAAGGCCTGGCAGAAGCTCCAGAAGGACAAGGACAAGCCGATGCTCAACCGGGCATTGCGCGAGACCTACCCGCCCGGCTCGACCTTCAAGGTCGTCACCGCGGCCGCCGCTCTGGAGAACGGGCTCTACACCGACATCGACGCGGCCACGAAGTCGCCGCTGCCCTGGCGCCTTCCGCTGACCACCGGAAAGCCCCTGGCCAACGAGGGCAACATTCCGTGCGAGAACGCCTCGCTCCGGGAAGCCCTGCGGATGTCCTGCAACACCGTCTTCGGCAAGATCAGCGATGACCTGGGCAACCAGAAGATGATCGACGAGGCCGACAAGTTCGGCTTCAACAAGGAGATCTTCACCCCGGTCCGCTCCGCCGCGAGCATCTACCCCAAGGACAACCGCCCGCAGAACGCCATGGCCGGCATCGGGCAGGCATCCAACCGAGCCACCCCGCTCCAGATGGCCATGGTGGCCGCCGCAGTCGCCAACGACGGCAAGCTGATGCAGCCGTACATGGTCGCCAAGCGTCAGTCTCCCGGCCTGGACGACATCTACACCCACGAGAAGGAGCAGCTCAGCCAGCCGCTCTCGGGTGAGAACGCCCAGAAACTCCAGCAGATGATGGAGACCGTCGTCGAGTCCGGCACGGGTACGAACGCCAAGATCCCGGGTGCCACCGTCGGCGGCAAGACGGGTACCGCACAGCACGGCCTCAACAACAGCGAGAAGCCGTACGCCTGGTTCATCTCGTACGCGAAGACCGACAGCGGCTCCCCCGTCGCCGTGGCCGTGGTCGTCGAGGACGGCAGCGCCGTCCGCGACAACATCTCCGGTGGCGGCCTGGCCGCCCCCATCGCAAGGGCCGTCATGAAGGCGGTCGTCGACGGCGAGAAGTGACGCCGTTCACACCGGGCACCGTATCTGCACATTGGGATACCGGTCAGGTATCAGGTATTGCCTGCGGGCTGATCACGTAGTGCGCGGCCGGTAGCGTATGCGCGAACAGCACACCGCCGGACCGCACACCGGTGCGGTCAGGACTGACGGAGAGGGCTGGAACAGTTATGGAAGAGCCGCGTCGCCTCGGCGGCCGGTACGAGCTGGGCTCGGTGCTCGGCCGTGGTGGCATGGCCGAGGTCTACCTCGCTCACGACACCCGGCTCGGCCGCACCGTAGCTGTGAAGACGCTCCGGGCGGACCTCGCCCGCGACCCGTCCTTCCAGGCCCGGTTCCGCCGTGAGGCCCAGTCCGCCGCCTCGCTCAACCATCCGGCGATCGTCGCGGTCTACGACACCGGTGAGGACTACGTCGACGGGGTCTCGATCCCGTACATCGTCATGGAGTACGTCGACGGGTCGACACTGAGGGAACTCCTGCACTCCGGTCGCAGACTGCTGCCCGAGCGCACCCTCGAAATGACCGTCGGGATCCTCCAGGCGCTGGAGTACTCGCACCGCGCCCAGATCGTCCACCGGGACATCAAGCCGGCGAACGTCATGCTGACGCGCACCGGCCAGGTCAAGGTCATGGACTTCGGCATCGCCCGCGCCATGGGCGACTCCGGCATGACGATGACCCAGACCGCGGCCGTCATCGGAACCGCCCAGTACCTCTCCCCGGAGCAGGCCAAGGGCGAGCAGGTCGACGCCCGCTCCGACCTGTACTCCACCGGTTGTCTGCTCTACGAGCTGCTGGCCGTCAGGCCGCCGTTCGTCGGGGACTCACCCGTCGCGGTGGCCTACCAGCACGTACGGGAAGAGCCTCAGCCGCCCAGCAACTTCGACCCCGAGATCACGCCCGAGATGGACGCGATCGTGTTGAAGGCCCTCACCAAGGACCCCGACTACCGCTACCAGTCGGCCGACGAGATGCGCGCCGACATCGAGGCCTGCCTCGACGGTCAGCCGGTCGCGGCGACCGCGGCGATGGGAGCGGCCGGTTACGGCGGCTACGGCGGTTACGACAACGACCAGCCCACCACCGCCCTGCGGGCCGCGGACCAGCACGGCGACCGGACGTCGATGCTGCCGCCGGTCAACCCGGACGACGGCGGCTACGGCTACGACGACCGCCCCGACCGCCGCCGGCAGAAGAAGGGCAACACCTCGACGATCCTGCTGGTCATCGCGGGCATCCTGGTGCTGATCGGCGCGATCCTCATCGGCAAGGCGGTCTTCGGCGGCGACGGCGACAGCGGCGACGGCACGTTCAAGGCGCCGAACATGGTCGGCTCGACCGTCAAGGAAGCGAAGCTGCTCGCGGACAACACCAGCACCATCCTCAAGCAGGGCCCGAAGGAGGAGTGCGAGGAGCAGCCCGCGGGCAAGATCTGCCGGCAGACGCCGACGAAGGACCAGACGGTCTCGGAAGGCGACACCATCACGGTCTTCGTCTCCAGCGGTGCTCCGAAGGTCAGCGTCCCGGACGTCACTGAGAAGTCCGAGGAGAACGCGCGCAAGGTCCTTGAGGACCAGGGGTTCACGGTCACCGTTAATTCGGTCGAGACCGCCGACGCGGATCCGGGGACCGTCCTGGATCAGACGCCGAAGGGCAACGCGAAGGCAGAGAAGAACTCCGAGGTGAAGCTCTCGGTCGCCACGGAGAAGCTGCTCACGGTGCCTCCCGTGACTGACCGTCAGTACGACGCCGCGCTGGCCCAGCTCACGCAACTCGGCTTCACGAATGTCGGCAAGTCCGAGGTCGACAACGCCGAGAAGGAAGCGGGCATCGTGGTCGGCCAGACCCCGGGGCCCAACGAGAAGGTGGGCAAGGACACCGCGATCCTCCTCAAGGTGTCCAAGGGCCCGACGCAGCCCGCGACGGTTCCCGTGCCGGACGTCAGGATGAAGCCGGTGTCCCAGGCCAAGCAGGAACTGGCCCAGGCCGGCTTCACCAACATCCAGTTCGCGGAAGGCAACTCGGGTGACGACAAAGCCATCGTGACCGGCAGCGACCCACAGCCGGGCACCCAGGCCGACCCGGCCGCCACCACCATCACGCTCACCACCATGGGCGGGAACGGGAACGGCAACCTCCTCGGCGGGAACAACGGCCGCTAGCCGGCATTCATGGCACAACGCAGGGCCCCGGTCACCTCAACGGTGACCGGGGCCCTGCGTTTGTCGGTACCCGGATCAGAGCAGCTCCGCCGGCTTCGTACGGTCGCGGTCGACCTTCTCCGTACGCACCAGCTCGCCCCAGACGATGTAGCGGTACTTCGACGTGAAGACGGGGGTGCACGTCGTCAGAGTGATGTAGCGGCCGGCCTTCTTCGCGCCCGAGCCCTTCGGGACCGACTGGAGCACGTCGACGTTGTACTTCGACGTCTCGGGCAGTTCGTTGAAGACCTTGTAGACGTACCAGGTGTCCTTGGTCTCGAAGACGATCGTGTCCCCGGTCCGCACCTTGTCGATGTTGTGGAACTTCGCCCCGTGGCCGTCACGATGGGCGGCCAGGGTGAAGTTCCCCTTCTTGTCCGAGGGGAGCGCAGACTTCACCGGATCGGTGTAGTAGCCGGCGATGCCGTCGTTGAGGTTCTCGGTGTCGGTGCCCTTCTTGACGAGCACCTCACCGTTCTTCATCGAGGGGACGTGCAGGAAGCCGATGCCGTCCTTGGTGTCCAGCGCGCCCGGACCGCCGGCCCAGCGGTCGCGGACGGTGTGGCTCTGCTTGGTGGCCTCGCGGTCGGCGAGCACGTTCGTCCACCAGAGGGAGTAGACGACGAAGAGCCCCAGCACCAGGCCCGAGGTGATCAGGAGTTCACCGAAGACACTGACGGCGGTCGCGACAGGATGACGGCGCCTGGGCCGCACCGGCGGCGCCGACTCACCGATCTGCTCTTCGTCCTCGGTCCTCGCTGCCACCGCACCGCCCCTGTCGTGATGTCGTTCGGCCCGCTCAGTCCAGAAGCGCGTCGGGCTTTCCCTTGCTGCGCGGCCGTTCGTCGACCATCTTGCCCCAGACGATCAAACGGTACGTACTCGTGAATTCGGGCGTACAGGTCGTCAGGGTGATGTAGCGGCCGGGCTTCTTGAACCCCGACTGCGGCGGTACCGCCCCGATGACCGACACGTTGGACGGTGAGGTCTGGGGAAGGACGCTCGTCATCTCGTACGTGTAGTAGGCATCCTGCGTCTCCACCACGATCTTGTCGCCGGGGGTCAGCCGGTTGACGTAGCGGAAGGGCTCGCCGTGCGTGTTGCGGTGGCCGGCCAGGGCGAAGTTGCCCTGCTTGTCCGAGGGCATCGCCGTGCGCAGCGGTTCCTCGCCGTAGTGCCCGACCATCCCCCGGTCGAGGACCTTCTCCTTGCTGATGCCCTCGGCGATCGGCGTGACCACGTCGAGTTTCGGGATGTGGATGATGGCGAAGCCCTCACCCGGCGCGAACGCTCCGGGGCTGCGTTTGCCGTGGGCCCAGTCGTCCTGGATCTTGTGCGTCTCCTTGCCGGCGATCTGTTCGGCGCGCACGTTCGTCCACCACAGCTGGTAGGTGACGAACAGCAGCATCAGAACGCCCAGCGAGATGAACAGCTCGCCGACCACCCGGCTGACGACGACCGCGGGGCTGTCCTTGGCCGCCTTGGCGGCCCGTCGCGCCTCGACGCGTGACATCGGCTTCGGGGGTGTGCCGGCCGTGCCTTCGGCCCCCGCCGTCGCGGGCTCCGGCTGCCCGTCGCCGCGCCTGCGGCCCCGGCCCTTCGCCGCGCGGCGCCGCTCCGCCCGCCCCCCGGTGGCCGGAGTGGAGGTGTCCGGCGCGTCGGCTTCACCGGATCCGTCGGCTCCTGAATCGCGCTCCGGTTCGGGGCGGGGAGCCACCACCGGCAGGACCGCGGTCGCCGCCCCGTCGGCGACGGCTGCGCGCCGGGTGTCCGCCGTCCGCAGCGCGACGGTCTCGTCGGTGAGCCGGAGCGGCTCCGCGGACGGGGCCGTGGGCACTGCGGCGGGCGGAGCCTGCGCGGGCTCCTGGTGGCCGTACCAGTCCCGTTCGTAGCCCTCGGGGTCGTACCACTCCCGCGGAGGGTCCTGGGCCGCCTGCGGCCCGTGTGGCGCCTGCGTCGATGCCGTCCCGGTGCCGGGTTCTGCCGCCGCTGCGCCGTCCGTGGCCGCCGGTGCAGCGGGAACGCTTTCCGCCTGGAACCACGGCGATGCGTGCTGCCCCGGCAACGGATCGTTCAGCGGATCCGCCAAGTGGTCCACCGCGGCCTCGAACGCACCCGCGGCATCGAACCCACCCGCCGCCTCGAACCCACCCGGTTCGTACGGGCCGTCCCGTCCGGCGTCGGAACCGTGGCGGGGTGGCGTCACGCGACGGCCTTGCCCACCACCGGCGCGAGTCCCGCCGACCTCTCGACGGCTCCGGCGTCACCGCACTGCGCCAGCCAGTTCGCCAGCATCAGGTGGCCGTACTCGGTGAGCACCGACTCCGGATGGAACTGCACTCCCTCGACCGCCAGCTCCCGGTGGCGCAGCCCCATGATGATGCCGTCGGCCGTCCTGGCGGTGACCTCCAGCTCCTCGGGAACCGTGTCCGGCTCGGCGGCGAGCGAATGGTAGCGGGTCGCCGTGAACGGTGAGGGCAGTCCGGCGAAGACGCCCCTGCCCTCGTGGAGCACCGGGGACGTCTTGCCGTGCAACAGCTCGGGGGCGCGGTCGACCACGCCGCCGTAGGCCACTGCCATCGACTGCATGCCCAGACAGACACCGAAGACCGGGACACCGGTCGCCGCGCAGTGCCGCACCATGTCGATGCAGACGCCCGCGTGCTCGGGGGTGCCGGGTCCGGGCGAGAGCAGGACGCCGTCGAATCCGTCCTGGGCGTGGGCCGTGGTCACCTCGTCGTTGCGGAGCACCTCGCACTCGGCGCCCAGCTGGTAGAGGTACTGGACGAGGTTGAAGACGAAGCTGTCGTAGTTGTCCACGACCAGGATGCGGGCGCTCATCGAAGGGCCCCCATCGCGCTCGCGCCGTCGCCGTCCACCGTCACATCGCCGAACGGAAGCAGCGGCTCCGCCCACGGGAAGACGTACTGGAACAGGACATAGACGACCGCCAGGGCGAGCACGAGCGAAATGAACCCTCGCACCCACGCGTTGCCCGGCAGATGCCGCCAGATCCAGCCGTACATGCTGACCCCTCCATTAGGTACGGGACCCAGACTAGAGCCTGCCCCGAGAGCCGTGGGTCAGCTGTGGAAAGCCGCCGGTCTGCCGGCGGTCACGGGCTGCGTCGCATCCAGGTGTGCCCAGGCGATCAGCCGGTGGCTGCTGCCCCACTCGGGCTCGCAGGTGGTCAGTGTCAGATAGCGGCCGGGCCCGTCGAAGCCGGACTTTCGGGGGACCGGGTCGATGACGCCGACATCACTCGGGACGGTGCGGTACGGCTTCCTGTCGATGCGGTACGTGAACCATGTCGTCCCGTCCGTCACCAGCACCGCGTCGCCGGGGCGCAGCTTCGGGAAGTCCTTGAACGGATCGCCGTACGTACGCCGGTGGCCGGCCACCGCGAAGTTCCCGGTCTCACCGGGTCCGGCGGTGCCACGGTAGTGGCCGAGACCCTTCTGCAAGGTCTTGACCTCGGTGTTCTCCAGGACAGGCCGCTCCCAGCTCTTGCCGAAGCGGGGTATGTAGAGCATCGCGAACGGTTTGCCGTCACGGAGCGCCTTGGCGGCCGGGGCCTTCGGAGCGGGCGATTTCGGTGACTCCGACGCCGACGGTGCGGGGGCGGGAGCGGGAGCGGGAGCGGGTACGGCCACCGCCTCCTGCGCCCACTGTTTCTGCAGGTCGTCGATCTGTCCCTCGGTCGCGCCCGCGGCCTTCACACCGGTCCAGAACAGGATGTAGACCACAAAGAGGATGATCAGGGCGCCTGCGGTGATGCACAGTTCGCTGAACGTCCTGACGATCAGTCGCACCGACACCGGTCGGCCTCCCCGCAGCTGCTCGCTACTTCACCGGCTCCGCATAGTGGAGATCCACTGTGCCCGAGTAGCCGGGAAGAGTCACCGCCCCGTACTCATCGACTTTCCAGCCGAGCCCGTACGCCTTCACGTACAGCAGGTAGTTCTGGATCGCCGGGGAGGCGTCGAGGGCCCCCTTCAGCTTTCCGGGATCACCGACGGCGGTGATCTTGTACGGCGGTGAGTAGACCCGCCCCTGGAGGATCAGGGTGTTGCCGACGCAGCGCACCGCGCTGGTGGAGATCAGCCGCTGGTCCATGACCTTGATGCCGCGGGCACCGCCCTGCCACAGGGCGTTGACGACCGCCTGCAGGTCCTGCTGGTGAATGACCAGGTCATTGGGTTGCGGATCGGGGTAGCCGGGACTCGCGGTGGCGTTCGGCGGGGCGTCGTCGAGGGTGACGGAGACCGCACGGCCGGAGAGCTTCGCGGTCCCTGCGGCGCGCTCCAGCGCCTTGAGCCTGGCGTCCTCCGCCTTGGTGCTGCCGTCGTCACGCTGGGCGAGGGTGTCGATCTCCTCGCGCACGGAGGCGGCGGACTCGTCCAGGGCGGCATTCTTCTGGCTGCGTTCCTGAATGAGATCGGAGAGTTTCAGCAACGAGGAGTCCGTACGGATATTGGTGCCCTTGGCGGTATTGGCGCTGGTGACGAAGATGAGGCCCGCCAGGGCGAAAACGGCAGCGGTGAGCACTTTGGCCGGATGCCGGAAGGTGCGCCGGACCGGCCCTGGGGGAGAGTCGGCAGAATTGCTCAACGTACCCTTATCTCCTTCGGTGCCACGGAAGCACTACGCTAACGGACGCCCGGGGGAGGCAGCATTCCCCCTCGCGCCCAGCCCCGGCGCCAGCCACAGTTCCCTGCGCGGTCACGCAGCGCATCGACAGGAGAGTTCCTCGTGCCGAAGTCACGTATCCGCAAGAAGGCCGACTTCACGCCCCCTACGGCGAAGCAGGCAACCAACATAAAGCTGACCAACCACAGTTGGGTGGCGCCGGTGATGCTGGCGCTGTTCCTGATCGGTCTGGCCTGGATCGTCGTTTTCTACGTGACCGACGGCGACCTGCCGATCACGTCGCTGGGGAACTGGAACATCGTCGTCGGCTTCGGCTTCATCGCCGGCGGCTTCGGCGTCTCGACCCAGTGGAAGTAGCTCCGAAGACCGCGTAGGACCACAGCGGGCACCCGTCCCGCAACCCCTGCCCTGAGTTACCCACAGCGTTATCCACAGGCGGGGGAAAAGGTCAGACGATCTGTGGATAACTCCTCGGCCGTTGACGCCGGTGTGACTGCAGCCGGCCCCGATGTGGGCGGCACGCCCCTTGTCCTTGCTGGATAAATCCAGCTCAGCGACAAGGGGCGCAGTTATATCCGCAGGATGCACAAGATCGCGTGCACGCTGTGGACAACTTCGATCACAAACGGTCCAAATCGGGCTTAGTGGCGTCGCCACTTATGTCAACGCGGCCGTTCTGACGACCACGATCAGGATCACCACGGCCAGGGCCACGGCACAGGTGCCGTACTGCACGAGATTCCGCCGCTCGCGTGGGGCGTGCACCATGCCGATCGCGATCAGCGCGCCGGCGACCAGCCCCCCGACATGCGCCTGCCAGGCGATTCCGCCCCAGGGGTTGAACGTGATGACCAGGTTGATCGCCAGGAGCGTGAAGACCGGGCGCATGTCGTAGTTCAGCCGGCGCATCAGCACCACGGTGGCACCCAGCAGACCGAAGATGGCTCCCGAGGCACCCAGGGAGGGCTGGTTCGGCGCGGCAAGCCAGTAGGTCAGGGCGCTGCCGGCCAGCCCGGAGAGCAGATAGAGCGCGAGATAGCGGGCACGGCCGAGCGCCGCTTCCAGCGGACCGCCGAGCCACCACAGACCCAGCATGTTGAAGGCGATGTGCCACACCTCCTGGTGCAGGAACATCGACGTCACCAGCCGGTACCACTGGCCCTCCGCGACGCCTTCGGGCGGGCCTCCGTAGTAGAAATTGGCCCGGCCCAGCAGCACCAGGTCGTCGACCAGCGCCTTGTCGGCCAGCACCGCGACGAACACGGCGAGGTTGATCCCCAGCAGGATCTTGGTGACCAGCCGGGGGTCGGCCGCGACCGTGCCGCCGGCGATCGTACGCGGCCGGCTCGCGGCCGGGTGGTGTCCCGTGCCGGACCCCTGGCGCACACAGTCCGGGCACTGGAAGCCGACCGAGGCGCTGACCATGCAGTCGGGGCAGATCGGGCGGTCGCAGCGAGTACAGCGGATCGCCGTCCCGCGGTCCGGGTGCCGGTAGCAGCTGACCGGACCGTCGACCGGCGGGGTCGGGTCCTGGCCGCCCGGCGGCTGCTGGTCCATCGGTCCCATCACTCCCGGTCCCCTCGGTCCTCGTGTCGTGGCAGAGCACGCACGGCACCGCCCTGCGCGTCCGCTCTCATATCAAGTACGGACGGACAGGGCGGTTGGTTCCCGACGGAAGGACCGGAGGGTGACCGGACGGTGACGTCAGGCGATCAGCGCTTCTCGACGACGACCGACTCGATGACCACGTCCTGCACCGGACGGTCGGTGCGGTCATTGGTCTGGGCGGCCGCGATGGCGTCCACCACCTTCTGGCTCGCCGGGTCCACCACCTCGCCGAAGATGGTGTGCTTGCCGGTCAGCCAGGCGGTCGGCGACACCGTCACGAAGAACTGCGAGCCATTGGTGCCCGGGCCCGCGTTGGCCATCGCCAGCAGGTACGGCTTGGTGAAGGCGAGGTCGGGGTGGAACTCGTCACCGAACTCGTACCCGGGGCCACCGGTTCCGTTGCCCAGGGGGTCGCCACCCTGGATCATGAAACCGCTGATGACCCGGTGGAAGACGGTGCCGTCGTAGAGCCGGTCCTTGGACTTGGCCCCGGTCGCGGGGTGGGTCCACTCGCGCTCACCGGTGGCGAGCTCGACGAAGTTCTTGACCGTCTTGGGCGCGTGGTTCGGCAGAAGCCGGATCTCGATGTCGCCCTGATTGGTCTTCAAGGTGGCGTAAAGCTGCTCGGCCACGATCTGCCTTCCGTAAGTCTGCTCTGACGTCACCCGATCCTTGCACGGACCACCCCGCCCGGCGCCCGGCCCGGCTGCGCCACACACACCCCTTGCACCATTGCGCCCCCTTCCGGGCCGGCCGCCTGCCGCTTCCCGGGCCGGCCGCCGGATGCGGAGCAGGAAGACATACGGCCAAGTGCGTGACGAACCGACGCGTGGCGGGCCGAACCGTGGCATTGTCGTCGGCAGGCTCCCCTTGCACCTGCTTGCCCCGGGGCATCCCTGATGACCCGGATGCCCGCTCCGCGTGCCGCACAGGTCCCCTGCAGGCATGATCTCGAACTGGGTGGATAGGCGGAGTACCTACCCGCCACCAAGGAGGAGGATCCCGTGACCCGCATCGACAGCGTGCGCGCCGCAACCGACTCGGCGAGGGACAGCGTGCAGCACGCCGCGGTAGTGGTGGCGCCCTACGCCGACTCGGCCAAGGAGCAGGCCGTTCACTATGCGCACGAGGCCCGCACACTGCTCGCGCCGAAGGTGTCGAAGGCAGCTCAGCAGGCCCGTGTCCAGTACGACGCACACCTCGCACCACGTCTCGAACTCGCCCTCGCACACGTGCCCCCCAAGGTCGACGAGGCCGCGCAGCGCGCCGCGCTGCGCACCCGCCAGGCCGCCCGGAGCGCCGCGGACTACACCGTCCCCCGCTTCGAGCACGCCCTCGCCACCGCGCAGCCCGTGGCCGAGGAGGCCACGGCCCGCAGCGCCGCCGCACTGGCTGCTCTGCGCGGGCAGGTCACCGCTAAGGAGATCAGGAAGCTGGCCCGGAAGCACGAACGGCGGGCCAAGTGCGGCCGTGCGTTCAAGGGGCTGGCCGTGGCCGGACTCCTTGCGGGCGGCGCCTATGCCGTCTGGCGGTGGTGGGACAAGCAGGCCAACCCCGACTGGCTGGTCGAGCCCCCCGCCCCCACCGAGGTCGACGACCGTGACCCGCTGACCTCGGTCGACGGCAGCGGCCAGACGATCCTGGACCCGGAGGTACGGGCCAAGCAGTCCGATGCGGAGGCGGAGGGACTGGACGCCCCGGACGGGCAGGACCCGGACGACCGCCTCTGACCAGCCGGTGATTTCCCTTTCCACAGCCGGACAGCACGCGGGACGGGCGCCGGAAGACCTCAGGGTCTTCCGGCGCCCGTCCCGCGTGGACTAAGCGCGGCGGCTGTCCCGGGACCCTCGCAGCTGGACAGCGCCGACGACGGCGTACAGCACGACCACCACTCCGAGTACCAGGTAGAGCCAGTCAAAGGCCTCGCCCTTGAAGAGTGCGGCCCATGCCCCGTAGCCCCCGACGGATCCGGCAACCACCAGCAACACCGATGCGACGGTGCGCAACACCCGCGCAGCCCCGGGCCGCCGGTCCTTGAGCAGCTCGGCTCCCGCACCGAGCGCGACCACTGCGGCGAAGACGTGGTGCGGCTCCGGACGCCCCGACACGACCACGTCCACCAGGTTGATCAGGGCTCCGACCGAGCCGACGACCAGGGCGCCCTGCGACATGCGACGGCTCATCGATCTCCCCGTTGACAGTCGGACCTCCTTGGCGATGACCTTCATTGTCGCAGGTCAGCCACGGGTGAGTGGGTCCGGCCGGGCGGGGCCGTGAGCGACGGGAACCGGCCCGGGCCCTAGCGCCGAGCCCACCGTTCCAGCAGTGCCAGGAGCGCCGGTGCGGCCGCTCCCGCCACCCCGAGCAGGACCCGGCGGCGGGCCTCCTGCCACAGCGACCGAGGCCGGCCCTCTTCTCCGTCCTCCGCCGGGCCCGGCACGCAGTCGGGTTCGGGCTTCTCGTGGCTACGGAACATGGGGAACCTCTCGGGTCTGACGGGCGGATGGCCGCCGTGCCGGAGCATCGGCCCGGTACGGCACCCACACCCTGGTTCCGCGTACCGCCGCATCCGGCGGAACCCGGGTGTACCGGGCAGCCGGCGAACTACTCTGCTGGTCGACGCCACCACGGGACATCGCCCGAAGCGCCCGTTACGGGTGGCCCGGGCAAGGGGGAAGGCGCGCACGCATGGGTTCGGCCGAAGGACGCGTGTGGGAGTTGCTGAGCAGACTGCGTCAGCGTGCGGAGGCCCACCGGAAGGCTCAGGGGCTGTCGTCCAGTCAGAGCACGGTGGAGACGGCGCTCAAGGCGTCATCTGCTCCTCCCGGCGCTCGGGGCTTCTCCAGGAAGCGGATCAGCGACTGGGCGCCGCGGGACGCGGCCGCGTTCAAGCTGCCCCAGTCGGGCAGCGACGACAAGGTCTTGGCCCTGGCAGCCCTGTGGGCCGACTGGGCACAGGAGCCTCCGCCGGGACGCGAGCTGCGGAACCTGCTGGAGAAGGCCCGCGACGAGCAGGCGCGAGAGCGCCGCATGCCCTCGGGGGAACAGCCGGAGGAAGAGGAATCCGTATCGGACCTGACAGCTGAGCAACTGGAAGTGCACGCGGCTCCCTTGCCCACGGCGCGGCACCGGATACTGCCCGCCCTGTCTCCGTACCTGAGCCGTGCCCTGGACAGAGAGGTACGCACCCGGATCAGGGAGGCCCTCTCCGGCGGGTCTTCAGCCCTCCTGGTACTGACCGGGGAGTCTTCGACCGGAAAGACGCGCGCCCTCTACGAGGCGGTGCGTGAAGTAGCCCCCAGGCAGCCGCTGCTACGGCCCGCAACCGCGCAGGACCTGCTGTCACTGCTCGCCGATGGGGCGGTACGTCCCGGAACCGTGCTGTGGTTGAACGAGTTCCAGCGGATCCTTCACGACAGCGAGGGCGAGCGGGCCGCCGCCCAACTGCGGCTGTTCCTGGACCGGCACCGGGGAGTGGCGGCCGTCGCCACCCTGTGGCAGAACCCGTACTGGCAGGAGCTGACTGCGCAAGGAAGGCCCCGGGACCCTCATCCCCATGCACGGGCCCTGCTCATCGGCGCCCATGCGCACCGGATCCGGGTGCCGGGCGAGCTGTCTCCCGAGGAGCGGGACCAGTGGCGCAAGCTTGCCGAACACCACGAGGACGATCGCCTGAAATACGCCGAGCGGGCCGGCGCGCAGGACGGGCGCATCGTGCAGCATCTCAGCGGCGGCCCGGAACTGCTCGACGCCTATCTGAGCGGTCCGGACGACCACTTCACGCGCCACGAGCACGCGTTGATCACCGCGGCACTCGACGCCCATCGGTTCGGCCATACCGCCCCGCTGCCCGCGGCTCTCCTGGCGCAGGCCGCCGACGGCACGCTCGCCCCGCACCACCGGGCGGCGCGCGAGGAGTGGGCGGCGCCCCTCCTTGACGCGCTGACCCGTGGTGAACGAGGCGATGGGACCCGTACCGACATCCGCTGCACTCTGACGCCGCTGAGGGCCCGACGGGACGCCGCCGGAAGCTCACCCGTGTACGAACCCACTGACTACTTGTGCCAGCACATCCCCGGCGTCCGCGTCGACCAGGCCGGTTCGGCTGCGCTGTGGGAAGCCCTCTGCTGTCACACCACGGACATCGCGGCCCTCGAAGGGCTTCAGAAATCCGCCTGGGAGCGCGGGCTCTTCCGGTACGCCCTCGACCTGGACCGCAAGGCGGCCCTCGCGGGCAGCGACCATGCCCTGATCCGGATCGTCGAACGCACCGCGACGCACCCGGCCGCCGGCACGTTCGCCCGCTGGGCAGTGGAACAGGTCGACCTGTCCGATCAGCATAAAGTGAACCGGCTCTTCGCAGCGTTGGGTGCGGCAGGAGCCCAAGGATCCATCGACGCGCTCGCCCACCGGCTGGTCGATCAGACCGACCCGATGGATGCGTGGGATGCCGGGTCCTTGGCCGCACGCCTGTCGGACCGGGGAGCCTCTTCCGAGATCGTCCACGCACTGGTGGACGCGCTGGTGCTCCAAGCCGATCAGCTCGCCCCTCGTGCGCTCGCCTTCGCCCTGCCCCAGATCGGGAGGGTCGCGACGGACGGTGCCTTCCGGTCGCTGGCGCAGCGCGCTGCCGACGGTCTCTGCCTCGCACCGGATGACATGGGGGCGGTCGCCTCCCTGATCCGGGCTCTGAGCGCGGCCGGTGCCTCCGAGCTCCTGGAGTCCTTCGCGAGCCGAGCAGTCACCGCGGCCGCGAACCTGGACCCCGACGAGCTGCCCTTCCTGATGGAGGAGTTGTGGCAGGCAGGGGCCGAGACGGCCGTACGGTCGCTGGTGTCCCTCACACCCGAGTCCCGGATCGGGCTGACTGATGTCTCCCTCACGCTGAGCCTGCTGCACGTCCTGCGCGCGGCCGGGGCCGACGACGCCGTCCAGAAGCTGTTGAACCGCGGCCCGGCCCGGCAGGTCGGGCTCGTGGACCCGGATGATGTCTTCAGCGAGAGTGGCGTCTGCGATTTGCTCGGCTTCCTCCAGGAGGTGGGCGCCATGAGCGAATTCGCCGTTCTGGCCGATCGCGCCTCGGCCGAGATCAGCCTGGATGACCCGGGAGTCATCACCACGATCCTGGAACTACTGCACTCGGCCGGCCATGAGCAAGCCCTGTCGAAGCTGCTTCAGCGGGACCTGCCCGCTCATGTCTGGTACGAGGATCCGCAGGAGGTCCAACCCCTGCTCACGGCTCTGCGGAGCATCGGAGCCACCGACGTGTTCGAGGCCATGGCGGAGAAGCTCGTCGACGACGTCGACTGGCACGTATCCGAGTTTCTGCAAGGGGTCGTCGAAGTCCTGGTGGCAGTCGGCGCCGAGCGCGCCATCGACGTGTTCGTGGCACGCGCCAAGGCGGAAGCGGGCACGGGACACGGACTGCTCTCGGTGCTCGCCCTGTCCGAGGGAGGCGCCCCGGAGGCCGCGCAGGAGCTGGCCGAGCACAGCGTCGCTCAGTCCACCGGCACGGACTTGGGCGATGTCAGTCTCCTCGCGTGGTACTGCCACACCGCTGATGCGCCGGCCGCCGTAGCGAAGCTGCTCGACCGAGGCCTCGTGGATCAAGCCGATATCGCCTTCGCCATGGAACCCGACGCACATGCGACGCTCCTGGAGATCATGAGTGCCGTGGGGGCGGACGATACTGCTCGCTCCTTCGCCGAGCGTGCCGCCGACGGCATCGGCCTCGACCACACCATGGGTGTCGCTTCCCTGCTGACGGCCCTGAACGCCGCAGGGCTGTCCGGCCCGCGCGACATCCTCGTCGAGCGCGCTACGGGTGCGAGTCTCAGCCACCCGAACAGTGTGACCCGGCTCCTCGAAGCGCTCATGGAAGCCGGAGCGGACGAGGCGGTACAGGAGCTTCTGGACCGGGACCCCGCCTCGCAGGTCGACCTCAACTGGGGCACCGCCGCCTGCGGTGAACCCCTCCTGGCGGCCCTTCGGAAGGCCGGTTCCCGCAAGACCGAGGACCTCGCCCGCCGGGCCCGGGCAGCAGCCTGTCTCCCCGTGGAATCACTCCTGCCGTACGGCCTGGACACCCACGGCCGCCCCGCCGTCCCATGGTCCTGGAGTCGGTAGGGCTCCGCCCGCGGTGATCCACCGCACCGCCTCGGCGTGCGGTGGATCACCGCGGGCGGACTCCGGAAAACCATTGCCTCGTGGCGGCGCGCCAGGATACTGATCCGATGGCGGCAACTGATCTTCACGAAGCCCGCTCAGCTCTGCGCGCCGGTCACCCTGCCGCTCTCCTGGGCCTGCGCGAGTCCTCCTGGCTGGACGCCAAGCGCGAGCCCTACAAGCTCAGGGATCCCAAGCACGTCGAAGAGCTGGCCAAGGACGTCGCGGCGTTCGCGAACACGTCCGTCGGCGGGCTGATCGTGCTCGGGATCAGTACACGCGTGGAAGACGGAGCGGAGATCCTCGAACGGCTGGTCCCCTTCGACCGTTCCTCGGTGAACACGAAGCAGTACAGCGACCTCATACGCGAACGCATCACGCCCGCTCCGCGAGGGGTCACCGTCGCGTGGAGCGACTGCGATGACGGCTCGTCCGTCCTCTTCATCGACGTACCGGAGCAGCCACCGGCCAACTTTCCCTACGTCGTAGCAGCCCCGGTGGGCAAGCCGGGCAAGGTCAACCCCTCCACGATCGCGGTGCCGATCCGCGAGTCCGACAGCACCCACTGGCTGCCGAGGGAGGAGATTCACCGTCTCCTGCACACCGGTTGGACAGCGGCGGGGATGCCCGGCCTCGATAGCCTGACGCAACTGGTGCAGGAGGCGGTCTCCAGCACGCACGAAAGGCCCTCCGCACCGCTTCCCCGGATCGGTCAGGGGATGGGCGGCGGCACAGCGGACTTCCAGGCCGCGTACGCCGCCTTGAGGCGCACGAACCCCGTGGGCGCGGCCATGTCCGAGGTGTTCTGGGACAACGAGGGACGCGGCGCCTTCCAGCACTTGGCCCCCGCGTCGCCTTCCCATCCTGCCTGGGTGCTGTGCAGTGTCCCCTCCCGACGGGCGATGGCCATCCCGCAGCCGGTCTGGGACGCGCTCATGGCCGCCGGAGGAGGCACAACCGCCACCATCGGGTACCCCGACACCGGGACCGATCGGGATCTCGGACCAGTTGTCATCGACAAGGACGTCAAATCGGTCGACGTGGCGGCAGGAAAGTGGGGGCCCGGACGTCTGGTGCGACGTGGCACACGCACGTGGGTATGGGAGCCGAAACCGGGCATCGGCTTCGGGATCACCCGTGGAGCCAGGAATTGGACGGGGGAGGTTCGGCCTCCGCAGCTCCGGATCCGGGCGCTCGTCACGCTCCCGCTCGCGAACGCTTCCGAGCTGGAGATCACGGCAAAGGCGCGCCGTGGTCTCGTGAACTCCAACTCGCTCGACGTCTTCACGAACACGGTGGCCCAACTGAACGAGCACCGAGGACGGTCGGGCACCACCTCGTGGTCACGCAGTGCTTCGAGGTGGGAAGCGGGACCGCACCGGAACGCGTTGGACTCGGCGAGCTACTCCAGCACCGTTCCGTTCGTCCGCGGCTCCGACGCGACCGCAGAGGCCATGGTGGCCCTGCCGCACTCGCTCGATTCAGCGGTGGTGACGTGTGTCGATCTGCGGGTGGACGGCGTGGACGGGTGGCATCGGACGAGGACTCCTCCGCCCTTCGGCCGGTACTCCGAGGAGGAACTTTCGGGCACCCGTCTCGCTCTGGAAGAGGTCGTCGCGATCCTCTTCGTCGCCTGGACGATCGCGGCGGAGGCGCTGCCGGCCCTGGCCGGGGTGAACCTGGACAGACCACAGTGGACGGGTCCCCCCACGGTCGAGTTGAGGCTCAGTGCGGAACGCCCTTGCAACGAAGCGGAACCGGATCTCAAAGAGCTGATCGACTTCTCCCGGTTCGGACCGACCGACCGGAAGGCCCTGCCCGGGATGGCGGTGACGGTGACCGCGCCACCGCGCATGGATGAAGAGGCGCGTCTGCTCCTCGTCAGGCAGGCACTGGTGCGTATGGGACAGGCCTTCGGCTTCGTCGAGGCCGAGGACCTGTGAGTGGCCGGCTGCTGTGGATCTGGGCTGCTCTCCCTGCCGCAGGAAAAGCGGGCATCGGGCATGGGGAATCGGGGCAAAAAAAGCAACCCCCTAACCACGTTTCCGCAGGTCAGGGGGTTCTGTACGTGTGGAGCCTAGGAGATTCGAACTCCTGACATCTGCCTTGCAAAGGCAGCGCTCTACCAACTGAGCTAAGGCCCCGAACAGCAAACAGCACCCGACATCACGCGTCGTGGCCACCGCCGGAGACCAGAGTACCGGGTGACCCCCTGAAACCTCCAAAAGGATAGGGACTCCCGGTTGGCAACCACGCTCCGTAAGATGCTCGGCGAGGTTCGCAGCAGCGAAGCCGCAGCGAAGGGGAGACGCCATGGATGCAGCGCAGCAAGAGGCAACGGCCAGAGCCAGGGATCTTCAGCGCAGCTGGTACGGAGAGCCGCTCGGCGCGCTCTTCCGGCGGCTGATAGATGATCTCGGCCTGAACCAGGCCCGGCTCGCCGCGGTCCTCGGGCTGTCCGCCCCCATGCTCTCCCAGCTCATGAGCGGCCAGCGGGCGAAGATCGGCAATCCCGCAGTCGTCCAGCGCGTCCAGGCGCTCCAGGAACTGTCCAGTCAGGTGGCGGACGGCAGCGTCAGCGCGGGAGAGGCGACCGACCGCATGGAAGAGATCAAGAAGTCCCAGGGAGGTTCCGTGCTCACCGCCACCGGCCAGACCACGACGACTGGCGGCGCCCCCACCGTGCGACGCGTCGTCCGCGAGATCCAGTCGCTGCTGCGCTCCGTCGCAGCCGCCGGTGACATCATCGATGCCGCCGACTCCCTCGCCCCGACCCACCCCGAACTGGCAGAGTTCCTCAGGGTGTACGGCGCAGGGCGCACCGCGGACGCGGTGGCGCACTACGAGGGACACCAGAACTAGACCGGGCGCAGGCACAGAGACACGCACGGGCCGAGACAGGAACGGGGAGCGGGCGCAGCGCAATGGGTGAGGTCTTCGCTGGTCGGTACGAACTGATCGATCCGATCGGACGTGGTGGGGTCGGTGCTGTCTGGCGTGCCTGGGACCACCGGCGCCGCCGGTATGTGGCCGCCAAGGTCCTCCAGCAGAGCGACGCGCACACGCTGTTGCGCTTCGTGCGCGAGCAGGCGCTGCGGATCGAGCATCCGCACGTGCTCGCCCCGGCGAGCTGGGCGGCGGACGACGACAAGGTCCTGTTCACCATGGACCTGGTCAGCGGCGGTTCGCTGGCCCATGTCATCGGCGACTACGGCCCGTTGCCCCCGAGGTTCGTCTGCACGCTGCTCGACCAGCTGCTGTCCGGGCTGTCGACGGTGCACGCCGAGGGGGTCGTGCACCGGGACATCAAGCCCGCCAACATCCTGATGGAGGCCACCGGCACAGGCCGGCCGCATCTGCGGCTGTCCGACTTCGGTATCTCCATGCGCAAGGGCGAGCCCCGCCTCACGGAGACGAACTACGTGGTGGGGACGCCGGGTTACTTCGCACCCGAGCAGATGCTGGGCGCGGAGCCGGACTTCTCCGCGGACCTCTTCGCGGTCGGCCTCGTCGCCCTGTATCTGCTCCAGGGCAAGAAGCCCGACTCCCAGGCGCTCGTCGAGCACTTCGCCTCGTACGGGACGCCCAGCGCCCCGCAGGGCATCCCCGAGCCGCTCTGGCAGGTCCTCGCGGGGCTGCTGCAGCCGGACCCGCAGGCCCGGTTCCGTACCGCCACGGGTGCGCGCAAGGCCCTGACGGCCGCCGTCGAGATGCTGCCGGAGCCCGGGATCGGCGAGGAGCCGGTGGAGGTCTTCGACCAGATCGGCCCACTGCCCGCGGGATTCGGCCCCACCGGTCCCGTACAGGCCGAGCAGCCGCAGGCTCCCCAGGCCCCGCAGGCCCAGGCCCAGGCCCAGGCCCAGCCGATCGGACAGCCGGCAACAGGACAGCAGGCCACCGGACAGCAGGCCTACGCACAGCCCCCGGCCGCGATGTCGGAGACGGGCAGCTTCCACCTGCCTCCGCCCCCGCAGCACCCCGCCCCCGCGCCCCAGGCCGCTCATCCCCTGACTCCGCACCCAGCGGCTCCCTTCCCCGCCGCCATCCCGGATCCCTCGCAGGCCCCCACCTCCGCGGTGCAGCACGAACAGGCGCTCACCCGCGCCTACACCGCCCAGCACCCGCAGCCCCCGGTGGCGGCCCACGCGCCCTCGCCCACGCCGCACGCGGCTGCGCACGCCCCGCAAACGCGTCCGGGACCGTCCCCGAAGGTGGCGGTCCCGGTGCTGCTGGTGGCGCTGATCTGCTTCGCCGTGGGCATCTGGGCGCTGACCCAGGCCTGAGCGGGAGGGGCGGGCCCGGTCAGGGCCCGTCGGCCGGCTACCAGGCCTGCGGCGGCCCTCCGTACGGGGGCTGACCGCCGGCGGCGGCCGCGCGGCGCCGCGCGATCAGCATCCACGCGCCCAGCGCGAGGACCAGCACGGCGCCCGCGCCGATACCGGCCGCTCCGACCAGCCTCATGGTGTTGCTCTTGCTCTCGGCGGCCTGCGGGCCGCTCTGGCCGCTCTTGGCCAGGTCCTTGTCGTTCTCCGTGACCGCGAAGATCCCGGCGTCGCCCGCGTACGGCGTCTCTACGGCCTTTCCGTCGACCTTGACGGACAGCGTCAGCGGGAACGGCTTGGTGCCGTAGTCCTTGGCGACCGCGGGGCTCAGCGAGACGGACAGGTAGTACCAGCCCGCGAAGCGCATGGCGCTGACGCTGCTGCTCGAATCGAACCTGTTGCGGTACGCGACCGGCGGCACCGGATCGAGGGAGACGGAGGCCGGCTTGCCCGAGTACGACATGGGCGAGGCATCGTCGACATGGCCGTGGGCCGGGTTGTCCAGGGACATCGCGAGTGCGTTGCCGATGAACTCGTCGGAAGCGGGGTTGTTGCCGAGGCCGGCCGTCGCGAAGATCTGCTGCCCCCAGTCCACCGGAACCCGGTAGAAGAGGGTCTGCCCCGGCTTGATCTCGTCCTTCCACTCGCCGGTCTCCAGGCTCGTGGCGTCGTAGTAACTGCTGCCGCCGTGCCTGCGGTTGTCGGCGGCGGGCGTGGGTGGTGCGGGCGACGCGGACGGCCAGTTCTCCGGCGCCTCGGTCGGCATCGCAGCGCCCTCACCGAGTTGCGGCTCCGCCGCGTACCGCAGTTCCAGCTCCCAGTCCTCCGGCCCCGAGGTGGCCTTGCTCTCCCGCTCGACCAGGACGTTGTACGTACCGGGGCCCTGACAACTGCTGCTGTCCTTCTCCACGACCCGGTAGGCGTACGCGGTGATCGGACGGGGGAACTCCGCGGACTCGAAGAGGGCGTCCTCGGAGCTGCACTGCAGATCCGAGCTGTCCCTGATGCTGACCGTGATGCCGTCCCCGTAGGCCACCTTGCCGCCGCCCTCGGGCACGACGACGGCCGAGACGTACGCGTTCGTCGTCGCGTCCAGGTTCAGTCGGTAGTAGAGCTTCTGGCCGACCTTGATCGAACTCTTGTAGACCGAACCGGCCTTGAGCTCCGTCGCATCGGTGTTCACCTCCGCGCCGCTCACCGCCTTCGCCTCCGGGTCGAAGGTGTACGAGGCGGCCTCACCGTCCGCGTACGCCTGTCCCGGCAGCGCCGCCACCGCGCACATCGCCGCGGCCGCGGCCAGCGTCACCCGGCCTCTGCTGCGCTGCCTCATCACGCGCTTCCCCTCGTCGTCCGTGCGGCTGCCCCGCGGCGGCTGCGTACATATACGAACACGGCGACCAGCGCGGCCATGACGGCCGCCCCGGCAGCAGCCGCGATGCCGGTCCATCCTGCCCCTCCCGCACCACTGCTGTCTGCGGACGCGATCGAATCGCCCTTCTTGTCCGCATCCTGTGCGGCCTCACCGCCGGACTTCTTCGCCGCCACGGGGGCGCCGTGTTCCGGACCGGTCCGCTCGTCGCCGAGCACCGACACCCTCAGCACCAGACCGATCTGCGGATTCTCCGCGATCTCGGCGGCCTGCGCGCCCAGCGTCACCGAGATGTAGAAGCCGCCCCCTGCGTGCACCGGCTGGACGTCGGTCCGGTTCTCGTAGCGGTTGGTCCAGGCGACCGGGACCCCACCCATCGCCACTGCCGAAGGACGGCCGCTGTACATCGCGCTCGGGTTGAACTCGCCTCCCCCGGTGAGCGGGTGACGCGCCGGAGTGTAGAGCTGGGTCGCGCCGTAGGAGAGCGTTCCGGTGGTGCCGTCCACCGTGGGCTCGTTCGCGAACTCCACGTCGTAGCGCACCTGCTGGCACCAGCCCGCCGGAACCTTGTACCAGAGCGTCTGGGACGGCAGGATCCGGTCGCGCCACACTCCCTGTCCGATCGTCTCGGCGTCGTTGAACCCGGTGCCGCCGCGCACGTCACGGGGGTCACCCGTCGGCAGCGTGGCCTCCTTGCCGCCCGGGCCGTACTCCGTCTGCGACTGGGCGGGCGTCACACCCTTCGCCAGCGGCGCCTCGACCCCGTACACCAGCTCAAGGGGCCAACGCGCGTCGTCGGAAGCCTTCTTGCTCTCCCGCTCCACCACCAGCCGGTACGAGCCCGCCCTGTCGCAGGTGCGGGTGCCCTCCTTCGAGCGGATGCGCGCGACCGCCGAAGTCAACGGAACCGCACCCTCCTTCTGCAGGAAGCGCGCGGTGTCCGTCCCGCAGGAGCTGTGCTCGTCGTACTCGATCCTGGTGCTCAGCGCGTCGAACGTGTCCACGGCCGCCCCGGGTTGCGGCACCGCCGTCGCCGCGAGGTCCACCGTGGACACGGCGTCCAGATCCACCGCGTAGTACCGCTTCTCACCCGGCCCGATGGTGTCCAGATACTGCCCGGGTACGAGCGCGGGTGCCCTGTCGGCGGTGGCCGCGCCCGCCACCCGCTTGCCGCGCAGGCGGTAGCCGTCGGCGGAGAGCTGGGCGGCGCGCTGGAGCTGACGGGCCAGCGCCTTGGCGTCCGGTGCGTCGTAGTAGCGGCCGTTGCCCGCGTCCGCGATGCACTCCAGCTGCTTGCGGGCCGCGCCCTTGACCTGGAAGCCGACCGTGTCGATCCGCAGCCCGACACCCTCCTTGCCGAGCTGCTCGGCGACCTCGCAGGGCTGCGGCGTACCGCAGTTGTCCTCGCCGTCGGAGATCAGCAGGATCGTGCGCGTACCGATGGCACCGCCCGCGGGTTCCGGCAGGTCCTGCGCCGCCTTCCGGAGCGACAGGCCGATGGGGGTGTCGCCCCTGGGGCGCACGGCCTCGACGGCCTGTTTCATCGCGGCCCGGTCGAGCTTCTGCACCGGGCGTACGAGCCGGGTGTCCGTGCAGCCCTGCGGCTGGTCGGCGCCGTACACACGCAGACCGGTGGGATAGCCGTCGGGAAGGCCGTCCACGACCGTGCCCACGGCCGTGCGGGCACTCTCCATCCTGGTCCGCCCCGTGCCGTCGTCGTCCCCCATGGAGCCGGACGAGTCGAGCACCATGACCAGGCTGCCGCTCCCGTCGGACCGGACCTCGGCAGGTGCGTCAACCGCGCCGGGCGGGTCCGCCAGGGCCGGCATCGCGCCTGCCACCAGGGCGAACAGCGCCCCGCCGATCAATGTGCCCGCCCTTACGGTGCGGTGCTGGTTGCGTGCCTTCACCCGTGCCCCCTCGACCGAAACCCCGGCTTCTTTGCTCAAGCAACCTATTGATTTGCTTGAGGGAACTCAAGGGCACAGGCGTCACGGTCCCGCAACAGCACGAAGCCCCGGCCGCATCTGCGACCGGGGCCCGCGACAGGCTGTTCTGTCTCACACACCCGAACCTGCGGGCACGGAGTCAGTCGCCTCCGTCCACAGATCCTGCTCGGCGCGATCCGCCTGGATCTGGCGGTACACGAGGAGCCCGCCGATGGCGGCCAGTGCGACCAGGAGAAGCTTCTTCACCGCGCGACCTCGTCTTTCCTTGGCATTGGGGAGTTCTGCTGCCCGACTATACACATCGGCCGATATCGACCGGTGACCTCCCCGCAACCCAACTGGCGCCTGCGGAAGAGCGATCGTCGGAAGATTGTGCATCGCCGGCCGCCGGGTACGGACGGCCACCGGAAGACCGCCCGGACCCGAGCCGAACCCGGCCCGGACACCGCCCTCCGGAGCCGGTTGCACCATACGAGTGGTGTTCATCTGAAGAACCGCATATCGGTGGCGTCGATCCACGAAATCGCGAGCCGGATCCACATCATCGGAAAGGTAAGCAAACCGGACCACCTGAAAGTGAGGGGCCATGAGCACCTTCAAGGCCAAGAGCATCTGGACCGCCTTCATCACCGCGTTCTTCGCACTCCTCGCGTCGCTGGGCCTCGCAAGCTCCACCGCCGCGGCCACGGAAGCCACGGTCACGGAGCCGGCGAGCACGAGCCACGAGCACAGGGCCGCGACCACGGCAACTCCGACCGCCCCGTCGGTGCGATGGACCCTTCCGCGTGACCGGGCGCTGCCCCCCACGATGAAGCAGCGCATCCGCGCCGAGGCGCACGGCTCCTCACCCGCCACCCGGCAGCTGTCCGCAGACACGAAGGACACCACGAACACCACCGGCACCGCCCGCGCCTCGCACGGTGCCCCGGCGGGGGACGCTTCCCTCCTCCCGCCCTGAGAGCGGCGCACCTGACACTGCGAGGCCCCTGGCCCGGGATTCCCCGGCAGGGGCCTTCTTCATGCCCCCACACCTGCGTGCCGAGCCCCGGTGAGCCCGTACATCAGCAGCACCTCGTCGACGAGCCGGTTCATGCAGAGACTGCCGGTGTCCGCTCACCGAGGGTCTCCAGGGCGACGCGCACCGGGCCCGGGTCCGTCGCGGCGGACGAGCGCGACGGGACGCCCTCCCCGCGCGTCAGCCCGTCGATTCCGTACGACTCGATTCCGTACGACGGGCTGACAGTCCCCACCGTCGCCACACTCCCGGCAGACCTGCCCGGCAGACGGCTCGTCACGGTCATGCCGGCTCCTGCCGGAGGGCGCAACGCACGGCATACGACGAAGGCCCCCACCGTGAACGGTGAGGGCCTTCGTACAAGTGGGGCTAACAGGATTTGAACCTGTGGCCTCATCCTTATCAGGGATGCGCTCTAACCAACTGAGCTATAGCCCCGCCGCGCTTTTGTGTCGCGCTGACGTGAAGAAGATTAGCGCACGTCGGGGCCAGTCCCAAAATCGATACCCGCGTCGCTACTCGTCCTCGGCCAGCGTGAGCTCGACGCCGCCCACGAAGCCGGCCGACAGGTTGTAGATGAAGGCACCCAGCGTCGCCAGGGCCGTCGCCAGAACCACGTCGATCACCGCGATGACCGAGGTGAAGATCAGCACCCGCGGCAGGGACAGGAACGACTGCAGATCGAAGCCGTTGCCCTCGTTGGAGCCGGTCGCCTCGCTGATGGTGCCGCCGACGGTCTCGAAGACGCCCATCGCGTCCATGACCATCCACAGCACCGCCGAAGCGACCACCGTGCAGATGCCGAGCGCGATGGACAGCAGGAAGCTGACCTTCATCACCGACCACGGATCGGCCTTGGCCACGCGCAGACGCGCCTTACGGGTACGCGGAGTGGTCCGCGCCCCCGTCCGCGGCCTGCGGGTCGCCTGAGCCGTGCCTGCGCCCGGCACGGCCCCCTGCCGCCCCCCGTGGGACCGGCCACCCTGGGTCCCGCCCGGGGGCGAGGGGTAGGCCTGCGGAGGGTGGTACGGGCCGGCCTGGCCCGGTGCGGGTTCCCGCTCACCGGGCAACGGCCCGGTCGCGTAACCCTCGTACTGGGGCTGAGGGCCCCGGGTATCCGTCACAGTGCCCCCTTGGGAGTCCGTGGCAGGGCCACGGGCGCCGTTTCCGCCGGCTTCGGAAGCGGCCGAACCGGCGCCCGTGGCTCCACTCACGCTTTACTCCTCGTGCTCCCCGGTCGAGGACGTGTTGCCCTCGACTGTGCCGTCGACCGTGCTCTCGGCAGCTGCGTCGGCCGTGGTGGCCTCAGCTGTCACTGCCTCGGCCGTCTCGCCTTCGGCGTCAGCGTCGACGGGACCGTCGACTTCTTCGGCCTCGCGACCTGCCTCGGCGTTGCGCGCGATACCGACGACGGCGTCTCGCTTGCCCAGATTGATCAGTTGGACGCCCATGGTGTCACGGCCCGTCTCCCTGACTTCATTGACTCGCGTACGAATCACACCACCGCCGAGCGTGATGGCGAGAATCTCGTCCGTCTCCTCGACCACCAGCGCGCCGACCAGCGAGCCCCGGTCCTCCACGATCTTGGCGGCCTTGATGCCCAGGCCACCGCGACCCTGGACGCGGTACTCGTCGACGGGGGTCCGCTTCGCGTACCCGCCGTCAGTGGCAGTGAACACGAAAGTACCGGGCCTGACGACATTCATCGAGAGCAGTTCGTCTCCCTCGCGGAAACTCATGCCCTTCACACCCGAAGTGGCGCGGCCCATCGGGCGCAGCGCGTCGTCCGTCGCAGTGAACCTGATCGACTGGGCCTTCCTGCTGATGAGCAGCAGATCGTCCTCGGAGGACACCAGCTCCGCACCGATCAGCTCGTCGTCGGATCCGTCGGCCGTCTCGCGCAGGTTGATGGCGATGACGCCGCCCGATCGCGGCGAGTCGTAGTCCTTCAGCGCGGTCTTCTTCACCAGACCGCCCTTCGTGGCCAGGATCAGATACGGCGCGGCGTCGTAGTCGCGGATCGCCAGGATCTGCGCGATCTGCTCGTCCGGCTGGAAGGCCAGCAGGTTCGCCACGTGCTGACCGCGGGCGTCACGGCCGGCGTCCGGGAGCTCGTACGCCTTCGCCCGGTAGACCCGGCCCTTGTTGGTGAAGAACAGCAGCCAGTGGTGCGTCGTCGACACGAAGAAGTGGTCGACGATGTCGTCTTCCCTGAGCTTCGTGCCGCGCACACCCTTGCCGCCGCGCTTCTGCGAGCGGTAGTCGTCCGTCTTCGTGCGCTTCACATAACCGCTGCGGGAGATCGTGACGACGATGTCCTCCTCGGCGATCAGGTCCTCGATGGACATGTCACCGTCGAAGGGCACGAGCTTGGAGCGCCGGTCGTCGCCGAACTTGTCGACGATCGCCGCCAGCTCCTCGCTGACGATCTGCCGCTGCCGCTCGGGCGAGGCGAGAATCGCGTTGTACTCGTTGATCTTCGCCTGGAGCTCGTCGTGCTCGGCGGTGATCTTCTGGTGCTCCAGCGCGGCCAGCCGGCGCAGCTGCATCTCCAGGATCGCGTTCGCCTGGATCTCGTCGATCTCCAGCAGGCCCATCAGGCCCTCACGCGCGATCTCCACGGTGTTGCTGCGCCGGATGAGGGCGATGACCTCGTCGATGGCGTCCAGGGCCTTGAGCAGGCCGCGCAGGATGTGCGCGCGCTCCTCGGCCTTGCGCAGCCGGAACTTCGTGCGCCGGACGATGACCTCGATCTGGTGCGTCACCCAGTGGCGGATGAACGCGTCGATCGACAGGGTGCGCGGCACCCCGTCCACCAGCGCCAGCATGTTGGCGCCGAAGTTGGTCTGCAGATCGGTGTGCTTGTACAGGTTGTTCAGTACGACCTTGGCGACCGCGTCCCGCTTCAGCACGACGACCAGGCGCTGGCCCGTCCGCGACGAGGTCTCGTCGCGGACGTCCGCGATGCCGCCGACCTTGCCGTCCTTCACCAGGTCGGCGATCTTCTGCGCGAGGTTGTCGGGGTTGGTCTGGTACGGAAGCTCCGTCACGACCAGGCACTGGCGGTTCTGGATCTCCTCGACCGCCACGACCGCGCGCATCGTGATCGAGCCACGGCCCGTGCGGTACGCCTCCTCGATGCCCTTGCGGCCCACGACGAGCGCACCCGTCGGGAAGTCCGGACCCTTGATCCGCTCGAGGAGAGCGTCGAGCAGCTCCTCCGGCGAGGCCTCCGGGTGCTCCAGGTACCACTGGGCGCCGGACGCCACCTCGCGCAGGTTGTGCGGCGGGATGTTGGTGGCCATGCCGACCGCGATGCCCGCCGAACCGTTGATCAGCAGGTTCGGGAAGCGCGCCGGCAGAACCACCGGCTCCTGGTTGCGGCCGTCGTAGTTGTCCTTGAAGTCGACGGTCTCCTCGTCGATGTCCCGGACCATCTCCATGGACAGCGGCATCATCTTGCACTCGGTGTACCGCATGGCGGCGGCCGGGTCGTTGCCCGGGGAACCGAAGTTGCCGTTGGAGTCCACGAGCGGCATGCGCATCGACCAGTGCTGCGCCAGGCGCACCAGGGCGTCGTAGATCGAGGAGTCGCCGTGCGGGTGGTACGTACCCATGACGTCACCGACGACGCGGGCGCACTTGTA
Organism: Streptomyces sp. NPDC087901; assembly: GCF_044742205.1. NCBI lineage: Bacteria > Bacillati > Actinomycetota > Actinomycetes > Kitasatosporales > Streptomycetaceae > Streptomyces > Streptomyces sp. NPDC087901. The sequence goes on along the minus strand of NZ_JBIUUC010000004.1, from coordinate 243,988 downwards.
GAAGCCCTTCTCGGGCCGGTAGCCGCCGTCGTACATCGCGTACAGCACCCGGCGGTGGACGGGCTTGAGGCCGTCCCGCACGTCGGGCAGGGCACGCGACACGATGACGGACATCGCGTAGTCGAGGTAGGAGCGCTGCATCTCCGTCTCGAGCCCGACGGGCTCGACACGCATGCCCACACCCTCGACGGGCGGGACCTCTTCGGGCGTCACGGGGGCAGGGGTGTTCTCGTCGGCCATTGCTGGTCAAAGTCCTTTCGCGCTGCGGCTTGGAGGGTCGCCGGACCCTCCTCCTTGTACGGCCGACTCAGATGTCGAGGAAGCGGACGTCCTTGGCGTTGCGCTGGATGAACGAGCGCCGTGCCTCGACGTCCTCACCCATCAGCACCGAGAACAGGTCGTCGGCCTGCGCCGCGTCGTCGAGCGTGACCTGGCCGAGCACACGGTGGTCGACGTCCATCGTGGTGACACGCAGCTCCTCGGCGTTCATCTCGCCGAGGCCCTTGAAGCGCTGGATCGAGTCTTCCTTGATCCGCTTGCCGTTCTCCTTGCCGAGCGCCACCAGGGCGTCGCGCTCGCGGTCCGAGTACGCGTACTCGAAGTCGTCCCGGCCCCACTTGATCTTGTAGAGCGGCGGGCGCGACAGGTAGATATGCCCGTGCTCGACCAGCGGTCGCATGAAGCGGAAGAGGAAGGTGAGCAGCAGGGTGTTGATGTGCTGACCGTCGACGTCGGCGTCCGCCATCAGAATGATCTTGTGATAGCGGAGTTTCTCGATGTCGAAGTCCTCGTGGACCCCGGTACCGAAGGCCGAGATCAGTGCCTGGACCTCGGTGTTCTGCAGGATCTTGTCGATCCGGGCCTTCTCGACGTTCAGGATCTTGCCGCGGATCGGCAGGATGGCCTGGTACATCGGGTTACGGCCGGACTTCGCCGAACCACCGGCGGAGTCACCCTCGACGATGAAGATCTCGCACTTCGTCGGGTCGTTGGACTGGCAGTCGCTCAGCTTGCCCGGCAGCGAGGCGCTCTCCAGGAGGCCCTTGCGACGGGTCAGGTCACGCGCCTTGCGGGCCGCCACACGGGCGGTCGAGGCGGCGATGCCCTTGCGGATGATGTCGGCGGCCTCGTTGGGGTTCCGGTCGAACCAGTCCGTCAGCTGCTCGTGAACGACCTTCTGCACGAAGGTCTTGGCCTCCGTGTTGCCCAGCTTGGTCTTCGTCTGGCCCTCGAACTGCGGCTCGCCGAGCTTCACCGAGATGATCGCCGTCAGACCCTCGCGGACGTCCTCACCGGTGAGGTTGTCGTCCTTCTCGCGCAGCAGCTTCTTGTCGCGCGCGTACCGGTTGACCAGCGAGGTCAGCGCCGCACGGAAGCCCTCCTCGTGCGTACCGCCCTCGTGCGTGTGGATCGCGTTGGCGAAGGAGTAGACCCCCTCGCTGTACTGCGTGTTCCACTGCATGGCGATCTCGGCCGAGAGGAGACGGTCCTTGTCCTCGGCCTCGATGTCGATCACCGACTGGTGGATGACGTCGCCCTTGCGGGAGTTCAGGTACTTCACGAAGTCGACGATGCCGTTTTCGTAGTGGTACGTGACCGTCCGGGCCGGCTCGTCCTCGGGAACGTCGACCGCCTCGGCGCTGTCCGCGCCGGCCGTCGCCTTCGCCGACTCCCGCTCGTCGGTGAGCGTGAGGGTGAGGCCCTTGTTGAGGAAGGCCATCTCCTGGAAGCGCCGCGAGAGCGTCTCGAAGGAGTACTCGGTCGTCTCGAAGATGTCCCCGTCGGCCCAGAAGGTGACCGACGTGCCCGTCTCGTCAGTGGCCTCGTTCTGGGCCAGCGGGGCGGTCGGGACGCCGAACTTGTAGTCCTGGGTCCAGCGGTAGCCGTCCGTCTTGACCTCGACAGCCACCCGGGTGGACAGGGCGTTGACGACGGACACGCCGACGCCGTGCAGACCGCCGGAGACGGCGTAGCCGCCGCCGCCGAACTTTCCGCCCGCGTGCAGGACGGTGAGCACGACCTCGACGGCCGGCTTGCCTTCGGACGGCACGATGCCGACCGGGATACCGCGGCCGTTGTCGATCACACGCACCCCGCCGTCGGCGAGGATCGTGACGTCGATGGTGTCCGCGTGCCCGGCCATGGCCTCGTCGACCGAGTTGTCGACAACCTCTTGCACGAGGTGGTGGAGACCGCGCTCACCGGTCGAGCCGATGTACATGCCAGGCCGCTTGCGGACCGCGTCCAGACCCTCGAGCACGGTGATCGCGCTGGCGTCGTACGAGGCTTTCACCTCACCCGAAGCCTTCACCTCGGCCGTGGCGGGAGCAGCGCTGCTCTCACCGGGGGTGGACGGAATGTTCTCGTTGGGGTTGCCGGAATCGGCCACGAAGCGCCCTTTCTGGCACAGCACAGGCCGTTCTCCGGGCAGGCGGGAGCGGCTGCGTCGTTCGGCTTGTATCAGACGAATCCCGCAAGGACGCGGGATTGTCCACCAGTCTACCGGTAGCGCCGACCCGAATGGGGGTTTGCCGGTACCTGAGTCCGCATGTGCCGCCCTGAATGAGCGCCTGACGACTCCCCATATTCGGGAAGGGGCCTCAAGAGGCTCACACGGGCATTGAGCGCTTCGGCCTGTCAGCCTCCCGCTACGGTGAGGGACGCCTGCTCCCCGCCGCACGGTTTCAACCACCGCGCACCCCCTCAACAGGGGTATCGAGGTCATCGGCGACAAAGAGGGCACATCACGCCTCGGGCCTCTCGCGGCCGGCACCGTGATCGCGGTCGTTCAGGAGAAAAAGACCAGGTCAGGAAGGGTTATCCGTAGGTGTCGCCCGGGCCTGTGCTGCCCGGCGCGCGCAGCGGACCGTATCGGCGCGCGGGCCCTCCCGGCCCCAGGACCTTGATCAGCCTCACGGTGCCGTGCCCCAGATCCGCGTTGAGCCGGGCCACGAGCTGTGGTGCCAGCAGCCTCAGCTGGGTCGCCCACGCCGTGGAGTCGCACTGCACCGTCAGCACCCGCTCATCGGGGTCCTCGTCGTAACGCAACGGCACACAGTGATTGGCGAGATCGTCACCCACGATCTGCGGCCAACGGCCCATCACGCCGCCCACCGCGGCCGGCGTCTCCCAGCCGCGCTCGGTGATCAGTCGATTGATCGCGGCCCCCAGCGGCAGCGGATCCCGGCCGTCCGCCCGCGCGCCGGAACGCAGCCCGCCGCCCCGCCGGGCCTGCTTCTTCTGCTGCGCGGCCGCACCGCGCGCCCGCGCCTGCTCCTTCGCCGCGCGCAGGGCCACCCGCGCCAGGTCCACGCCCGAGGGCTCCGGCTGCTTCACCGGGTCCCCGGCCGCCCCGGCCGGGTCCTTGCCGCCCCCGTCGCCGCTCACAGCCGCTCCACCTCGCCGGCGGACACCGCGTACCGCGTCCCCGCGAGCACCCCGGGGACGTCGTCGTCCACCGCGGCCGTCACCAGCACCTGCTCACCGGGGGCCACCAGCTCGGCCAGCCGCTCCCGGCGACGGGCGTCCAGCTCGGCGAAGACGTCGTCCAGCACCAGCACCGGTTCGTTGCCCTCGGAGCGCAGCAGGTCGTACGAGGCCAGCCGCAGGGCCAGCGCGTACGACCAGGACTCCCCGTGGCTCGCGTACCCCTTGGCCGGCATCCCGCGTAGACCCAGGACCAGGTCGTCGCGGTGCGGGCCGACCAGCGTCACGCCCCGCTCGATCTCCTGCTTGCGCACCTCGGCGAGGGCCGCGATCAACTGCGCGTACAGCTCGTCGCGCGTGCGCGCGGGCTCCACCTCGGCGCCCACCGAGCTCCGGTACTCCAGCGTCACCGGACCGCCGCCCGGCGCCACGTCCGCGTAGGCCTTGTCGGCCAGGGGCTGAAGCGTCGCGATCAGGTCCAGCCGCTGCGCCAGCAGTTCGGCACCCACCCGGCCCAGATGCTGGTCCCACACGTCGAGCGTCGACAGGTCCATGGAGCGCCCGCCGTGCCTGCGTGCCATCGCCGCGGACTTCAGCAGCGTGTTGCGCTGTTTCAGCACCCGTTCGTAGTCGGAGCGCACCCCGGCCATCCGCGGTGAACGTGCCGTGACCAGCTCGTCGAGGAACCGCCGGCGCTCGCCGGGGTCGCCCTTGACCAGCGCCAGATCCTCCGGCGCGAACAGCACTGTGCGCACTATCCCCAGCACGTCACGGGGCCTGACCTGCGAGGACCTATTGATCCGGGCGCGGTTGGCCTTGCCCGGATTCAGCTCCAGCTCGACCAGCTGGGACCGCTCGCCCTGGGTGACGGCCGCCCTGATGACGGCCCTGTCGGCGCCCATGCGCACCAGGGGCGCGTCGGAGGAGACGCGGTGGCTGCCGAGCGTCGCGAGATAGCCGACGGCCTCGACGAGGTTGGTCTTGCCCTGGCCGTTGGCCCCCACGAACGCGGTGACGCCCGGGTCGAGAGGCACCTCGACCCGGGCGTACGAGCGGAAGTCGGCCAGCGACAGATGCGTGACATGCATGGTGTACGCCGACCTTCCCGGCTTCCTGCTCCGTGCTCCGTAGTGCGGGACGGACCGCCCGGTCCGGCCCGCACCTCGTTGCGGCTGCTGCTTGAGCTCGGCCGCTACTTCTTGTCGTTCTCGACCGCTACTTCTTGTTCTCGACCGCGTGGCCGCCGAACTGGTTGCGCAGCGCGGCGATCATCTTCATCTGCGGGGAGTCGTCCTGGCGCGAGGCGAAGCGCGCGAAGAGCGACGCGGTGATCGCGGGCAGCGGCACGGCGTTGTCGATCGCGGCCTCCACCGTCCAGCGGCCCTCGCCGGAGTCGGCGGCGAAGCCACGGAGCTGGTCCAGGTGCTCGTCGTCGTCCAGCGCGTTGACCGCCAGGTCGAGCAGCCAGGAACGGATGACCGTGCCCTCCTGCCAGGAGCGGAAGACCTCGCGCACGTCGGTGACGGAGTCGACCTTCTCCAGGAGCTCCCAGCCCTCGGCGTAGGCCTGCATCATGGCGTACTCGATGCCGTTGTGAACCATCTTCGCGAAGTGGCCGGCGCCGACCTTGCCCGCGTGGACGGAACCGAACTCACCCTCGGGCTTCAGGGCGTCGAAGACCGGCTGGACCTTCGCGACGTGCCCGGCGTCGCCGCCGTACATCAGCGCGTAGCCGTTCTCCAGGCCCCAGACGCCGCCGGAGACTCCGCAGTCGACGAAGCCGATGCCCTTGATGCCCAGCTCGACCGCGTGCTTCTCGTCGTCGGTCCAGCGGGAGTTCCCGCCGTCCACGACGATGTCGCCGGGCGAGAGCAGCTCGGCCAGCTCGTCGATCGTGGACTGGGTCGCGGCACCGGCCGGGACCATCACCCACACGACGCGGGGGCCCTTGAGCTTGCCCACAAGCTCTTCGAGGCTGTGGACATCGGCGACGTCCGGGTTGCGGTCGTAACCGATGACGGTGTGGCCGGCGCGGCGGATGCGCTCGCGCATGTTGCCGCCCATCTTGCCGAGACCGACGAGACCGAGCTCCATCAGAGATTCCTTAAGCGTTGTGCCGATTCGTACCCAGGACCGAGCCTACGCCCGGCAGGGGACAGGACGCCGGGCATGCTCGGCGCTGAACGTGCCCGTCGGGTCCTGCCGCGATTCCTTGAGCGTCGGCAGGACCGGTGACCGGATCAGCCGGAGAGGCGGACCGGCATGATCAGGTACTTGTACGCATCGTCCGCCTCGGCGTCCACGGCGGGCCGGCCGCTGAGCAGCGCGGGCTTGGTGGACGTCGTGAAGGAGAGCTGGGCGACCGGGGAGTCGATGGCGCTCAGGCCGTCGAGCAGGAAGGTCGGGTTGAAGGCGATCGAGATGTCGTCGCCCTCCAGCACGGAGTCGACGCGCTCCACAGCCTGTGCGTCGTCGCTGGAACCCGCTTCCAGGATCAGGACGCCCTGCTCGAAGCTGAGCCGCACCGGGGTGTTCCGCTCGGCCACCAGGGCCACTCGCTTGACGGCCTCGACGAAGGGGGCCGTCTCGATGACCGCGACCGAGTTGAACTCGGTGGGGAAGAGCGTGCGGTACTTCGGCAGATCGCCTTCGAGCAGTCGGGTGGTCGTACGCCGCCCCGCGCCCTCGAAACCGATGAGGCCCTCACCGGCACCGGAGCCCGACAGCGCGAGCGTCACCGTGTCGCCACTGGTCAGCGCCTTGGCGGTGTCCAGCAGCGTCTTGGCGGGCACCAGCGCGACAGCGGAGGCGTCGGCGTTCTCCGGCTTCCAGAGGAACTCGCGGACCGCGAAGCGGTAACGGTCGGTGGAGGCGAGGGTGACGGTGTCGCCCTCGATCTCGATGCGCACACCGGTGAGCACGGGCAGCGTGTCGTCGCGGCCCGCCGCGATGGCTACCTGGGCGGCCGCCGAGGCGAAGACCTCGCCGGGCACGGTGCCGGTCGCGGTCGGCATCTGCGGGAGTGCCGGGTACTCCTCCACAGGAAGGGTGTGGAGTGTGAATCGCGAGGAGCCGCAGGCCACGGTCGCCCGTACACCGTCTGTGGAAATCTCCACCGGCCGGTTGGGCAGGGCACGGCAGATGTCGGCGAGCAGCCGGCCGGAGACGAGCACCGTGCCGTCCTCCTCGATCTCGGCGTCCACCGAGACCCGGGCCGAGACCTCGTAGTCGAAGCTCGAGAAGCTGAGGGCTCCGTCCTCAGCCTTCAGCAGAAGGCCCGCAAGAACGGGCGCCGGCGGACGGGCCGGGAGGCTACGGGCCACCCAGGCCACAGCCTCCGCGAGTACATCGCGCTCCACCCGGATCTTCACCGGAACCGCCTCCTGCTGTTGCTCGCTCGCCCTGCTGGCCTTCGTCGTCTGGTCGGGTCGCTCCACCGATGCCGGGGGGAGGACGCCGGGGACCAGTCTGACGTACGGCACCGACACTCGGTGCTGCTCGGGGTCAAGTCGCGACGAGAGGTTCGGGGAGCTCCGGCGCCGAGTTGTGCACAGGCCCCACTTCGAAGCGGATTCCGGGCTAACTATAGGTGGCAGTAGTAGTAGGGCCTGTGGAAACGGTGGATAACGTCGTTTTCGCAGGTCAGACCCACTTTTTTGTCCACCGACCCTGTGGGTGGCACCGGTGGACAACCTGGTGTTTCTGTGGACACCGGAAAGTTCTGCACAACCCGTGCACAGGGCAGGGGGGTTTCTCCCCAGGGCTGTCCCCAGCTTTACCCGCGTTCCCCACAGCCCAACCGACCCTCTTGGTGTGACGCCTTTCACTCGGGGCGGTGAAAGCGGGTGTTGCGTTGCCGAACAGTGGACAGCGGTGTGGAGAAGTCTGCCCTTCCTGGGGAAAACAGCCGCCGGCCTGTGGGCCACCGGTGGACAACTCCGGAGGGGTCCTGTGGACGAAAAACTTGTCCACAGGCTGTGGATCATTGTTGACCACAAATCCCCAGGCCCCTGAGCTGGCCTGATGGAGTATCGGCTGTCGTGCCTGTGGAAGCAGTATGGACAACTTTTGAATCCCCAGGCTGTGGAGGGAAAATTCTCCCCAGATCTGTGGAGAACGGCCGTTACTCGGCAGGTATTCGAACAGCGCGGACGGGCGGAAGGCCGCTCGCGAGCCCTCTCGAGCCCGCCGAGGCCCCCTGAGGGACGGTCACGGACCGCCGATCGGGCCACTCGTGGAGCGTTCTGCGTGCCGCTCACGGCAGTTCTCGGCGACGCACGGCCGGCCCTGAGCACCTCCTGAACCGCATCTTGAACCGGTTCCTGAGCTGCCTCCTGAGCCGCCTTCCAGCCGCCTCGCGGAACGCGGAAGGGCGCTCCGCAGACTCTTCGGGAGTCCGTGGAGCGCCCTCTCGGTGGTGCCCTGCCGTGTGCCGGCGACGGTGCGGGAGGGTCCGTCAGCCGTTCTTGATGCGGTTGGTGAGCTCGGTGACCTGGTTGTAGATGGAGCGCCGCTCCGCCATCAGAGCGCGGATCTTGCGGTCGGCGTGCATCACCGTCGTATGGTCCCGGCCGCCGAACTGCGCACCGATCTTGGGCAGCGACAGGTCCGTCAGCTCGCGGCACAGATACATGGCGATCTGGCGCGCAGTCACCAGCACCCGGCTGCGCGAGGATCCGCAGAGATCCTCCACCGTGAGACCGAAGTAGTCGGCGGTCGCCGCCATGATGGCCGTCGCCGTGATCTCCGGAGCGGAGTCCTCGCCGCCCGGGATCAGATCCTTCAGCACGATCTCGGTCAGCCCGAGGTCCACCGGCTGACGGTTGAGGCTGGCGAAGGCCGTCACCCGGATGAGAGCGCCCTCCAGCTCACGGATGTTGCGGGAGATACGGGAGGCGATGAACTCCAGGACCTCCGGCGGAGCGTTGAGCTGCTCCTGCACTGCCTTCTTGCGCAGGATCGCGATGCGCGTCTCCAGCTCCGGAGGCTGCACATCGGTGGTCAGGCCCCACTCGAAACGATTCCGCAGCCGGTCCTCCAGGGTCACCAGCTGCTTGGGCGGGCGGTCCGAGGACAGCACGATCTGCTTGTTGGCGTTGTGGAGCGTATTGAAGGTGTGGAAGAACTCCTCCTGCGTCGACTCCTTGCTCGCCAGGAACTGGATGTCGTCGACCAGGAGGATGTCGACATCGCGGTAGCGCTTGCGGAAGGTGTCGCCCTTGCCGTCGCGGATCGAGTTGATGAACTCGTTGGTGAACTCCTCGGAGCTCACGTACCGCACCCGGGTACCCGGGTAGAGGCTCCGGGCGTAATGCCCGATGGCATGCAGCAGGTGGGTCTTGCCGAGCCCTGACTCCCCGTAGATGAAGAGGGGGTTGTACGCCTTCGCGGGCGCTTCGGCGACGGCGACGGCCGCGGCGTGCGCGAACCGGTTCGACGCCCCGATGACGAAGGTGTCGAAGAGGTACTTCGGGTTCAGCCGGGCGTGGGGTTCACCGGGGCCGGGCGCCGGAGAGGGCTGGGCGCCCATCGGGCCGGTGCCACCGCCGGGCCGGCCGGTCCCGCCGCCCTGCCGGTGCTGAGGCTCCTGCATGTCGTGGCGCTCGGAGCGCTGGGACTCGTACCCCTGGCGCTCGGGCGGCTGCGGACGGTAGTCGTGCTGCGGCTGCTGGGGGCGTCCGCCCCCGTACGGCTCGCGCCACTGATCGGCCGACGGATCGCGGTCCTGGAATCCGCCGAGCCGCGGCTGCTGCCAGGAGAGGTCCTCCTGGGTGCGCGGCCAGGCGCCGGGCTCGGGGCGCTGCTGCTGGTAGTCGGGGTACGCGGGCCGGGCCGTCGGCATGCCGTCGTCCGAGGGCCGGTGGCCGTAACCGTCGTAGGCGTCGTTGTGCTGGCGCTCGTCGTGCTGAGGCCCCTGGTACCGGTGCTGCTGCGGCTGCTGGGACTGGTGCATCGGGGGCGCCGGCGAGTTCGGCGGCTCGCCGACGGAGTCGTCGACCGTGATCGCGATCCGGATCGGCCGGCCGCACTCCCGGCTCAGCGTCTCGCTGATGAGCGGGGCGAGCCTGCCCTCCAGGACGCGCTTGCCCCATTCATTGGGGACGGCGAGCAGTGCCGTGTCGGCGACCAGGGCGAGCGGCTGGCAGCGCTCGATCCACTGCTTGTCCTTCGGCTCGATGCCCTGCTGGCCCTCCCCGAGGAGTTGCTCCAGCACGCGTGGCCACACTGCGGCAAGATCGGCAGGTACATCAGCCACAAGGCACGCTCTCTCGCTGGTCCCACGAATGTGTGTTTCTCGGGACGTATGGGTCGGGATGGGTGAGGACCGGCAGGCGGGAAGAAAAAGAACCGGGGTTCAGCCACGGTAGGCGGGCCGACCCGTGCGGTTCAAGTCGTTGTCCACAGGCTGTGCACAATGGGGGGCCCGACAGGGTCGGTTTGACCGGATGGCGTAGCCGCGCGTACCGTGACCAGGTCGAGTTGTCGATGGCTGCTGCCGCCTGCCTCCGATGGGCAAAGATCACGATCTGTGATTGTGAAGCGGTGCAACTAGGGCGTTTACGCGAGTCTCTCGTGGGCGCACGGTGACAGCCAGGCGATGTCCCGCCAACACACGATCATTACTGGAGCCCCCGAGTGAGCAAGCGCACCTTCCAGCCGAACAACCGCCGCCGCGCGAAGACCCACGGCTTCCGTCTGCGTATGCGGACCCGTGCCGGCCGCGCGATTCTCGCGACCCGCCGTGGCAAGGGCCGCGCCAGCCTGTCCGCCTGATCGCGTACAGGTCGTCATGACGTGCTGCCTACCGAGAATCGGCTGAGGCGGCGCGAGGACTTCGCGACCGCGGTACGACGAGGACGCAGGGCCGGTCGCCCTCTACTCGTCGTCCATCTACGCAGCGGTTCAACGGACCCGCACGTGACTGGGGAGACTGCTCCCCCGCCGCGTGCGGGTTTCGTTGTCAGCAAAGCAGTGGGTGGCGCGGTCGTCCGCACAGCGGTGAAGCGAAGGCTTCGCCATCTGGTCCGCGAACGGCTTGCCCTGCTGCCCCCCGGTAGCCTGGTTGTCGTACGTGCGTTGCCCGGTTCGGGTGACGCCGACCATGAACAGCTGGCCCGAGACCTGGATGCCGCCTTGCAGCGGCTGCTGGGAGGGGGCGCGCGATGAAGTACCCGCTGCTGGCTCTCATCAAGCTGTACCAGTGGACGATCAGCCCACTTCTCGGGCCTGTCTGCCGTTACTACCCGTCGTGTTCCCACTATGGATATACGGCGATCGACCGGCACGGAGCGATCAAGGGAACGGCGCTGACAGCCTGGCGCATCCTGCGATGCAATCCGTGGTCACCCGGCGGCGTGGATCACGTTCCACCACGCAAACGTCCGCGTTGGCACGAACTGCTGCGTAGTGCCGTGCGCGGCAGCAAGGGCGGGGACTCCGCCGCTGACGTGCCTCCCGGGAGGTCGGCCACCGATCTCCCGAGCTCGGCCGCAGAGACTTCGCCCAATGCTCAAGGAGCCTGATTAGTGGACACGATTGCCAGTCTGTTCAGCTTCATCACGTGGCCTGTTTCCTGGGTCATCGTCCAGTTCCACAAGCTGTACGGGGCCATCTTCGGCCCTGACACGGGATGGGCCTGGGGTCTGTCCATCGTGTCCCTCGTGGTGCTCATCCGTATCTGTCTGATCCCGCTGTTCGTCAAGCAGATCAAGTCGACGCGGAACATGCAGGTGCTCCAGCCGAAGATGAAGGCGATCCAGGAGCGCTACAAGAGCGACAAGCAGCGTCAGTCCGAAGAGATGATGAAGCTGTACAAGGAGACGGGTACCAACCCGCTCTCCTCGTGCCTTCCCATCCTGGCGCAGTCTCCGTTCTTCTTCGCCCTGTACCACGTGCTCTCGGCCATCGCGTCGAACAAGAAGATCGGGGTCATCGACCAGTCGCTGCTGGACAGCGCTCGTCAGGCACACATCTTCGGTGCTCCGCTGGCTGCCAAGTTCATGGACAGCGCCGAGAAGGTCCAGGCGCTCGGTGCCTCGCTCGTGGATGTCCGGGTCGTCACCGCGGTCATGATCGTGATGATGTCGGCCTCGCAGTTCTTCACGCAGCGCCAGCTGATGACGAAGAACGTCGACCTCACGGTCAAGACGCCGTACATGCAGCAGCAGAAGATGCTCATGTACATCTTCCCGCTGATCTTCGCCGTCATGGGTATCAACTTCCCCGTCGGTGTCCTCGTCTACTGGCTGACCACGAACGTCTGGACCATGGGTCAGCAGATGTACGTGATCAACCAGAACCCGACCCCGGGCAGCAAGGCGCAGGAGCAGTACCTCGGCCGTCTCCTGAAGAGCGTCACCGCACACGGTGAGGTGCGGGGCCGGACCCGGCGCAACACGGTCAAGCGGATCTTCGCCAAGGGGCCGGACCGCAACGACATCGAGCGGAAGTTCGTCACGGGACTGGCCAAGCTCGGCCTGGCCCCGCAGGAGGACGGCACGGTGGCCAAGAGCGATACTGCCGTGGCCGAGGCCGAGGGCGGAGCCGCACAGCGGCGCCAGCAGCCCAAGCGCCAGACGAAGGCGAAGCGCCAGACCACAGCCGGCCACCCGACCGGGACCAAGGACACCGACTCCAGCGAGTCCGAGTCCGAGCCCAAGACCTCCCTGCAGAAGAGCGCACCGCAGGACGACAAGTCCAAGCCGGCGGGCAAGCCCGCGTCCGGCTCCTCACGCCAAGCCAAGTCCGGACAGCGCAAGGGCCCGCAGCGGCCCAAGCACCCGTCCAAGAAGTAAGAAGGAGTCCATCCGTGACGGAAGGCACCACCTCCACGGCCGCTGAGGGCAGCGACACCTTGACCCGTCTCGAGCAGGAAGGGGAGATCGCAGCGGACTACCTCGAGGGCCTGCTCGACATCGCCGACCTGGACGGCGACATCGACATGGACGTCGAGGCGGACCGGGCCGCGGTCTCGATCATCAGCGATTCGGCACGTGAACTGCAGAAGCTCGTGGGTCGCGACGGCGAGGTGCTGGAGGCACTTCAGGAGCTGACGCGGCTGGCCGTGCACCGGGAGACCGGCGACCGGAGCCGTCTGATGCTGGACATCGGCGGTTTCCGGGCCAAGAAGCGCACGGAGCTTGCCGAGCTGGGTGCCAAGGCCGCGGACGAGGTCAAGAGCACTGGTGAGCCGGTGAAGCTGGACCCGATGACGCCGTTCGAGCGCAAGGTTGTGCACGATGCGGTCGCGGCCGCGGGTCTGCGCAGCGAATCGGAGGGCGAGGAGCCGCAGCGCTTCGTCGTCGTCCTTCCGGCCTGACCGGACCCTCTCCTGTCGGCCCCGTCTGTTCGCAGACGGGGCCGATCTTTGTCAGCCTGATAGTCAGCCACCCATGGTGCGGATGCGGTATGGAAGGACGGTTCCCGTGACGGAGGAAGTAGCGCTTCCCCAGGCGCCCGACGAGGCCCGGGAGGTGTTCGGAGAGTGCTATCCCGAGGCCGTCCGGTACGCAGAACTGCTGGCCGATGCGGGGGTCAAGCGAGGGCTGATCGGTCCGCGTGAGGTCCCGCGTCTGTGGGAGAGGCATCTGCTGAACTGTGCGGTGCTCTCCGAGGTCGTTCCCGAGGGCGTCACGGTCTGCGACGTGGGTTCGGGTGCCGGCCTTCCGGGCATTCCGCTGGCACTGGTGCGCCCGGATCTGAAGATCACCCTGCTTGAGCCGTTGCTGCGGCGGACGAACTTTCTCCAGGAGGTTGTCGAGCTTCTGGGACTGGAACACGTGACGGTCGTCCGTGGCCGGGCCGAGGAGGTCTTGGGCACGCTCCAGCCGGTGCATGTGGTCACGGCTCGGGCGGTGGCTCCGCTCGATCGCCTGGCGGGCTGGGGAGTGCCCCTGCTCCGCCCGTACGGGGAGATGCTGGCTCTGAAGGGCGATACCGCCGAGGAGGAGATCAACGGCGCGCGAGCGGCCCTCAGTAAGCTCGGGGTCGTGGAGACCGAGGTGCTCCACGTGGGCGAAGGCGTCGTCGATCCGATGTCCACCGTGGTGCGCGTGGTGGTGGGCGAGAGTCCGGGTGGTGTGAGGTTCGCCGCAAAGCGAGCCAAGGCCGCGAGGGTAAGTCGCACACGTCGTCGTCGCTGAGTAGCGTGATTACGCTGAGCATCTGACTGTTACCTACCGTTTGATCCCGATCTCGGTCATGTGTCAGTCAAAGAGCTGTGCGTACCCCGCGCGGAGTGTCGTGCCCCTGTAGCTACGCTGCAGGGGCATCGTGTTTCACGTGAAACGTCGCTCTCTGCTGCATGGAATCATCGGCCGCGGTCGTGCGGCTGCCGCCCCTCGCCATCGCAGGCCCGTTAGGGCTACGGAGTTGTCCACAGAAGTGGATTCATCCACAGAAGAGCGGGCCTCGCTGGTTCACGACCCCGAAACCATGGCAGGCTCTGCTCATTGCGAGCCTGAAGTCGAGGAGAGTGAATCCTTGCGGTCCGACGCCAACATCGCGGGACCGATGACCGATCCGGTCCCCGGTCCCCGAACCGAATCGGCGGGGGACGGTGTTTCACGTGAAACACCGCCGCCGATGGATGACACACCCATCGGTCGTGCGGCCCAGCTGGCGGTGGAGGCCCTTGGCCGTGCCGGCGAGGGTCTGCCGCGGCCTGACCAGACGCGGGTCATGGTGGTGGCCAACCAGAAGGGCGGGGTGGGTAAGACCACCTCGACGGTCAACCTTGCCGCGTCACTTGCACTGCATGGTGCACGTGTTCTGGTGGTCGACCTTGACCCGCAGGGGAACGCCTCTACGGCCCTGGGTATCGACCACCATGCCGAAGTCCCCTCGATCTATGACGTCCTGGTGGAGAGCAAACCGCTCTCCGACGTGGTTCAGCCCGTTCCGGATGTCGAAGGTCTCTTCTGCGCCCCGGCCACCATCGATCTCGCCGGTGCGGAGATCGAGCTGGTGTCGCTGGTGGCGCGGGAGAGTCGACTGCAGCGGGCGATCCAGGCGTACGAGCAGCCGCTCGATTACATCCTGATCGACTGCCCGCCCTCGCTCGGCCTGCTGACGGTCAACGCCTTGGTGGCCGGCGCGGAGGTGCTGATCCCCATTCAGTGCGAGTACTACGCGCTGGAAGGACTGGGACAGTTGCTGCGCAACGTCGACCTGGTGCGGGGGCATCTCAACCCCGATCTCCATGTGTCGACGATCCTCCTCACCATGTACGACGGCAGGACCAGGCTCGCGTCGCAGGTGGCGGAGGAGGTGCGCAGTCACTTCGGCAAGGAGGTGCTGCGGACCAGCATTCCTCGTTCGGTGCGCATCTCCGAGGCGCCGAGCTACGGGCAGACCGTACTGACCTACGACCCCGGTTCGAGCGGGTCCCTGTCCTACCTCGAAGCAGCCCGTGAGATCGCGCTGCGCGGGGCCGGGATCCAGTACGAGGCCCAGCACGCCCACACGGGCAGTCGGAACAGCCAGCAGAATTCTTCGGAGGGGATCCAGTGAGCGAGCGTCGTAGAGGTTTGGGGCGAGGGCTCGGTGCCCTGATCCCCGCCGCTCCGCAGGAAAAGCAGATGCCGCCCGCCGGGATGGGTACGTCCTCGCCCGGGACCAGGCCGGTACTGACGTCCGAGCGGGGCGTGGCCGTCGCGAAGGTGACCTCGGGTGGCCCTGTGGTGCCGGAGCCGAGCGCACCTGTCTCGGTGTCGGACGGGACCGGCGGTCCGGCAGAGGTGGCCGGGGCTTACTTCGCCGAGCTGCCCATCGATTCGATCACGCCGAACCCTCGTCAGCCTCGTGAGGAGTTCGACGAGGACGCACTTGCCGAGCTGGTCACCTCCATCAAGGAGGTCGGTCTTCTCCAGCCCGTCGTTGCGCGGAAGACGGGGCCCGGGCGCTTTGAGCTCATCATGGGTGAGCGGCGTTGGAGGGCCTGTCGTAAGGCCGGTCTGACGCAGATCCCAGCGATCGTCCGGGCGACGGACGACGAGAAACTGCTCCTGGACGCGCTCCTGGAAAACCTTCACCGGGCTCAGCTGAACCCCTTGGAGGAGGCGGCTGCGTACGACCAGCTGCTCAAGGACTTCAAGTGCACCCATGACCAGCTGGCCGACCGGATCGGGCGTTCGCGGCCGCAGGTGTCCAACACCTTGCGCCTGCTGCGGCTGTCGCCGAAGGTTCAGCGCAGGGTCGCGGCCGGGGTCCTGTCGGCGGGACATGCGCGGGCACTGCTCTCGGTGAACGATTCCGATGAGCAGGACAAGCTGGCCCATCGCATTGTGGCCGAGGGGCTTTCGGTGCGTGCGGTCGAGGAGATCGTGACGCTCATGAGCTCCCGGCCCACGAGCGCCGCAAAGTCCAAGGGGCCCCGGGCCGGCGGCCGGCTGTCGCCGGCGCTTACCGACCTGGCGTCCAGGCTGTCCGACCGGTTCGAGACCAGGGTGAAGGTCGACCTTGGGCAGAAGAAGGGAAAGATCGTCGTCGAGTTCGCGTCGATGGAGGATCTGGACCGCATTCTCGGCAGTCTCGCGCCGGGTGAGGGCCGCGTTCTGGACCGTGCTCCTTCGGAGGAAGCGGCTCCCTCTGAGGAGACGACTGAGGGCGACAAGGGCTGACATTCGGAGTGGTGAGTGGCGGGCTGTCTTCCGGTGGGTGACGGGGGACAGCCCGCCTTTTGCTTTCCACGGATGGCGTCCCGCCCTTTGCCTTCTCACGGTGTCGACTTGATCCCCTGGTCGATACGATGCGTTCTGGTAGAGCACATCCAAATTGATCCACCTCCGTGATCGGAGTGCACCGGCCGTCGCGTGATGCGGCGGGTGAGGGAAATGAGGAACGACCTTCATGGGGCGTCGGCTCGTACCGCTCACGCTGGACAACCTGTCTGATCTCCCCCAGCGCTGCCGCTCGTGTGTGTTCTGGGAACTCGATGCGGTGCGTGGTGATGCCGCGGTCAAGGACGGTAGGGCCGAGCAGGAGAAGGAAGCCTGGATCTCCGCTGTTCTGCTGGAGTGGGGATCCTGTGGCCGTGTGGTCTATGTAGACGACGTGCCGGTCGGCTTCGTGCTCTACGCCCCGCCCGCCTACGTCCCGAGAGCGACGGCGTTTCCGACGAGTCCTGTCTCCCCCGATGCGGTTCAGCTGATGACTGCTCTGATCCTTCCGGGTTACCAGGGGCAAGGACTGGGCCGGGCGATGGTGCAGACGGTTGCCAAGGACCTGCTTCGTCGAGGATTCAAGGCGATCGAAGCCTTTGGGGACGCCTGGTGGAAGGAACCCGCTTGCCTGCTGCCGGCGGATCACTTGCTGGCGGTGGGATTCAAGACTGTCCGGCCCCATCCCGTGCACCCGAGGCTGAGGCTGGAGCTGCGCACGACGCTTTCGTGGAAGGAAGACGTCGAGATGGCACTGGACCGATTGCTGGGGGCCGTACAGAAGGAACCAGCGCTGCGGCCGCTGTGAGCGGTGCGTGGCCAGAAACGCGAAACGGGCCCATCCCTCAAGGGATGGGCCCGTTTCGCATTTCACTTCTCACGTTTCATGTTTCACGTGAAACAGCGGGACTGCCGTCCTGCCTTATTCGGTGATGAAGCCTTCGAGGTCACGGAGGATCGCGGCCTTCGGCTTGGCCCCGACGATGGTCTTGGCGACCTCGCCACCCTGATAGACGTTCAGCGTCGGGATGGACATGACGCCGTACTTCGCAGCGGTGGCCGGGTTCTCGTCGATGTTGAGCTTGACGATCTCGATCTCGCCGTGCTCGGCCGCGATGGCCTCCAGAGAGGGGGCGATCTGACGGCACGGGCCGCACCAGGCAGCCCAGAAGTCCACCAGCACGGGCTTGTCGCTCTTCAGGACGACCTCGTCGAACGAGTCGTCGGTTACGTTCTTCAGGGCGCCGGCCACGGCGGCCTCCTTAACTTCGCGGGGTGTGGGTTGAGGCGTGGATCAGACGGTGGCTGCAGCGGCCTTCTCGTCGTCGGCGAGCGCGGCCAGGAAGCGCTCGGCGTCGAGGGCGGCGGAGCATCCGGTGCCGGCAGCGGTGATGGCCTGCCGGTAGGTGTGGTCGACGACGTCGCCGGCACCGAAGACACCGGTGAGGTTGGTGCGCGTCGAAGGGGCGGCGACCTTGAGGTAGCCCTCGTCGTCGAGGTCGAGCTGGCCCTTGAAGAGCTCGGTGCGCGGGTCGTGGCCCACGGCGATGAACAGGCCGGTCACGGGGAGCTCGGACGTCTCACCGGTCTTGGTGTTCCGCAGGGTCAGACCGGAGAGCTTCTGCTCGCCGTGCACACCGGCGACCTCGCTGTCCCATGCGAACTTGATCTTCGGGTCGGCGAACGCGCGGTCCTGCATGGCCTTGGAGGCGCGCAGGGAGTCGCGGCGATGGACGATGGTGACCGACTTGGCGAAACGGGAGAGGAACGTGGCCTCTTCCATCGCGGTGTCGCCGCCGCCGATCACGGCGATGTCCTGGTCCTTGAAGAAGAACCCGTCGCAGGTCGCACACCAGGAGACGCCACGTCCGGAGAGGGCGTCCTCGTTGGGCAGGCCGAGCTTGCGGTGCTGCGAGCCGGTGGTGACGATGACCGCCTTGGCGCGGTGAACCGTGCCGGCGGTGTCGGTGACGGTCTTGATGTCACCGGTGAGGTCCACGGAGACCACGTCGTCCGGAACGAGCTCGGCACCGAAGCGCTCGGCCTGGGCGCGCATGTTGTCCATGAGCTCGGGGCCCATGATCCCGTCCTGGAAACCGGGGAAGTTCTCCACGTCAGTGGTGTTCATCAACGCGCCACCGGCGGTGACGGCGCCCTCGAACACCAGCGGCTTCAGCGAGGCGCGCGCGGTGTACAGGGCGGCTGTGTAGCCCGCCGGGCCGGAGCCGATGATGATCACATTACGCACGTCGCTCACGGGTTTCTTCCTCGTCTCTGCAGACTGCCTACTGTCCACGCCTACTGGGGTCGGTTCAACGACTCTCACCCCACCCAACGGATCCTACGGGGGATGCATTCCCGACGTGCCGGGGCGGCATCGGGCGGGATTCTCAGGGGCGCGCGTAGGCGTGCGTCAGTAGGAGCTTCCCCTTGGCCGCGGGCTCGGCACCGACACAGGCCGCGTCGACGACGTAGGCCTGGACCTTGCTGGTGTCCGACGGATGGGGCAGGACGACGAGGTAGGCGGCGGTGCCTTCGTAGGTGCCTCGCTGCAGGGCAAGGGCGGGGGTGTTCCGCCCGATGCCCCGCTCGATACAGGACGGGACGGCCACGGTGGGGGCGCGGAGCGGGTTCTCGGGTGACGCGGATTGAGGAGACGCGGAATCCGCAGAGGACTGCGATTCGGGCGAGGACTTCGTGTCCGCGGAAGGGTCCTGTTCCTTGCCGCTGGAATCGTGGGGGCTGGCAGTGTCCGTACGGGAGCCCAGGAGGCTCTGCACCCGCCCTTCCAGTGTGGACGGCGAGAAGGTCCCCGAGGCGGACTTGGACAGAGCAGCTCCGCGGTCCATGGCGCTGCTGTCGGAGCTGTTCCCGGTGAGCTGGACGTTCTGCAGCAGGAAGATGCTCGCACCGACCACGGCAGCTCCGAGAGCGGCGCCGAGCACGGCTGCGCGCCGGCGTCGCCGCGCAGGGCGACGGCCGGGTCCTGTCGCCGCACGTGAGTGTCCGGCGGGGCGGTCCGCCGGCTCCGGGGACGTTGACGCAGACGCGGTTTCACGTGAAACATCGGCAGCCTCCGGCACCTCGCGGGCGGAGCGGGCCTCCTCGGCGAGCGCGGCGCCGATGCGATCCGCGATGTCGGACGGCATGGGCTCCGGGGCGGGCAGGGCGCCGAGCAGACTGCGGATCTCCTCCAGCGAGGCATGGACATCGGCGCAGAGCTCACAGTCGGCCAGATGGCGCTGGACGTCAGCCGCGTCGGAGGCAGAGAGCAGCCCCTCGGTGAGGTCGGAGATCTCCGAGACGTCCGGGTGCCGGGTTGTATCGGTCGTCGGTGTCATGCGCGTCCACCTCCGCCCTTCGCTGCTGCTGGATCGCTCGTGCCTACGTCTCTTGGTCCCGCCGCCGGTGGGACGGATGCTCTCGGCGTCCGGTTCCCTTCCGCCCGCGGCCCCTCATTGCCATGGTTCCCGTTGCGGAGGTGAGCGAGCTGAGGGGCCAGCCTGGCGCGTCCCCGCGCGCAGCGGCTCTTTACGGTGCCGACCGGCACATCAAGGATGCGGGCTGCCTCCGCCACCGGGTATCCCTGCATATCGACGAGGACAAGGGCGGCGCGCTGTTCGGCGGGAAGGGTGCCCAGGGCCGCGAGGAGCTCGCGGTGGAGATCCTGACGTTCGGCCGGCGCCTCCGCGGACTCGTGTGGCTCCAGGAGCTGGTCGAACCGCTCGGGGTCGTCGACCGGTGCGGTCTTCCTGGAAGAGGCTTTACGGATGCGGTCGAGGCAGGCGTTGACCGTGATGCGGTGCAGCCAGGTGGTGACGGCGGACTGGCCACGGAAGGTATGGGCGGCGCGGAAGGCGGAGACCAGGGCATCCTGCACGGCATCGGCCGCTTCCTCGCGGTCCCCCAGGGTCCGCAGCGCCACGGCCCACAGCCGGTCGCGATGACGTCGTACGAGCTCACCGAAGGCGTCCGGTTCACCGGCTACGTGGCTGGCCAGAAGATCCTGGTCGGACGTGTCGGCGAAACTGGTGTCGTCCAACGGTGAGCCCCCTCCCTTGGTGCCGTCAGCTTGTGACCTTGATGTCTGAGATCTTGCCCCGGAAGTTCCCTGTGTCGCTCTGTGGCAGTTCGGTGAGCCAGACCAGAAGGTACCGCGCCTGGACGGGTTCGCCAGGCTTGAGTGCCACCTTCGTTCCAGAACCGTGAGCGACCTTAGTGAAGTCGGTGGGCCTGCTCGGCACCTCGGAACTGGTGGTGGTCCGCAACTCGGCCGACGTGGTGCCCCCCAGGAAGGTCACGTCCACCGCGCTGACCTGCTGCACCTTGCCCAGGTCGAGCACGACCCCGACGCCCTCCTTCAGTTTGCCGAAGTCGGCGGTGAAGTAGCCGTCGGTGTTCCAGTAGGTTGCCGCGTCCCCGTCGTAGAGATTCTTTATGCTCTGAGGCTTCTCGGACCCGTCGCCGAGCGGGTCGTAGTCCCGAGCCTCGAGGATGGGGACCGGCTTGCTCTCCACGACCGGCTTGTGGTCGCCGTTCTCCGGATTGGTCTGGGTGGTCCCTGGGTCGTCCGAGCTCTTGTCGCGGTCGAGGAGTGTCTCCGCGAGCTGCCAGCTGCCGAGACCCAGCGCGGCGATGAGCAGCGCGGACACCGCCCATTTGAGAGCCTTCCCGGTGCGGCTCTGAAGTGGGGCGGGAGGTGCGGCGACAGGCTGGGTGACCCCGGCCCCCGGCCCGGCCGGGCGCCCGTAGGTGCCCTGCTGGTACGTGGTCCGCTGGTACTCGGGCGGTGCGGTGAAGGTGGGCTCGGGCGGGCGGATGCGAGGCATCGCCGCGACGGCCTTGGCGAGCTCGTCCGGGGTGGTGCACGGCTGTTCCTGGCGGGAAGCCGTGGCTCCGTCGTTGGCGAGGGCGCGCATGGCGATCTCGGAGAGACCGCGGTGGACTCCGGCCCGGACCTGGTCGGGTGCGATCAGCCCCACGCCCTTGGGCAGCCCGGTGAGGCCGTAGGCATCGCTCTCGTACGGCCAGCGCTGGGTCAGCGCGGCGTACAGAAGGGCACCGATCGCCTCGGTGTCGGCGCGCTGGGGTCCCTCGGAAGTGATCCCGCGCAGTGCGGCGTTCACGGCGAGACCGCGGATTCGGTACTGGCCCGAGGAACTGCGCAGCACCGCTCCGGGCGTGAGCCTCAGATGGGCCAGGCCCTCACGATGTGCGGCCGCCATGGCCTGGGAGATCTGAGTGACGAGCTGGTACGCGTCGTGGGCATCCATCGGCCCCGCGCCCAGAAGGGCGGTTAGCTCGGTGGCGTCGGGAAGCCACTCGTGGACGACGTAGACGAGATCGTTCTCCTCCACGGCGTCGAGGACCTGCACGAAGCGGGGGTCGCCGAGCAGTGCGGAGGAACGGGCCGCGGCCAGCACGGAGCGGGCCCGCGGATGGTCTGCGGGCAGGAGGTGTACGCCCACCGCGCGGCGCAGTTTCTCGTCGACGGCACGCCAACTGCTGAACCCGTCCAGACGGGTGACGCACTCCTCGAGCCGGTAGCGCCCGGCAAGCTTGTGACCGCTGTGCAGATCAGGGGTCGGCACAGCGGCTTCGGAGCCGCCCTGCTCACCCTCCGCGTCCTGAGGGCCTGTGCCCGTTGAATCCTGAGCTTCTGCCGCACCGTCGCTCGTGGCCTCGTCCGCCTTCGCGGCCAGCGGCTTGTCGCCACTGTTGTCGGCCACGTCGACAGCAGCCGTGCTACGTTCCGCCACCGTCGTTCCTGCCTCCCCATCCGTTGGGCGATGCCAGCCAGCCCCGCACAGTCACGCCAATTGTGCCCACACTCCAGCGCTATGCACGACACGCGGAGACCGGCGATGGTTGTGCGCGCCGATGATCCTCAGCGGCCGAGCCGTCCCCGGATCATGCCGACCATGCCGTTGATCTCTTCGATCCGCATGCGCTTCGCCGCGACGAAGAAGACTCCCAGCAGCACGACCCCACCGCAGACCAACGCGATGAGAGAGCCTCCGGCGCCGTCGCCCAGCCCCTGGAGAACAGCGAATCCCACACCGCCTCCGACCACTGCTGCAGGGATTGCAGCGAGGCACAGGCGGGCGTAGGTGCGCAGCACGTGGGCGCCGTCCAGATCGCCGCCCAGCCGGTTGCGCAGCCGCCTCCAGGCGATACCGACTCCTACTGCGTAGGCGAGTCCGTACGAGGCGGCCATGCCGACCACGGCCCACTGGGCAGGCAGCACCACGTAGCAGATGGCCGAGGCAGCCGCGTTGACGAGGGCGACGATGACGGTGTTGTAGAAGGGCGTGCGGGTGTCCTCGTATGCGTAGAACCCTCGCAGTACCACGTACTGGACGGAGTAGGGGATCAGGCCGAGGCCGAAGGCCATCAGGATGAAGCCCATGGAGCGGGCGGCCTCGGGGCCGCTGGAGGCGTAGAGCAGGGTGCACATCGGTACGCCCAGGGCGAGGAACGCGAAGGCGACCGGCACGATGGCCACTGCCGAGTTACGCAGGCCCTGCGAGATGTCGTCGCGAACCGCGCCCGGGTCGTTGTCATGGGCGGCACGGGAGATGCGGGGTAGCAGGGCAGCCATGACCGAGACGGTGATGATCGCCTGCGGCATGCCCCAGATCAGCTGCGCGTTGGAGTAGGCGAGGAAGCCCGCCCCGTTCTGGCCGGAAGCCTTGCCGGCGGAGGTCGCGAGCTGGGTGACGACCAGCACACCGGCCTGGTTGGCGAAGACGAACAACACTGTCCACTTGGCCAGCTTGACTGTCTTGCCGAGACCGTGGCCCTTCCAGTCGAAGCGCGGACGGAACCGGAATCCGGCCTCGCGCAGATACGGGATCATGGCCAGGGCCTGGACGACAAGGCCCAGCAGAGTGCCGATGCCCAGCAGCCGGACGCCTTCCGGCGGGATCGTCGCGACGCCCATGTGGGACTCGTGCGACGTGCCGTAGACCCAGATGAACAGGCCGAACGTGAAGATCATGACGATGTTGTTGAGGACCGGGGTCCACATCATCGCGCCGAACTTTCCGCGGGCGTTGAGGATCTGGCCCATGACGACGTGCACACCCATGAAGAAGATGGTGGGCAGGCAGTACCGGGCGAAGGTGGTGGCCACGTTGTTGGCGTCGGCGTCGTTGGCGATCGTCGACGACATCAGCCGGATGAGGAAGGGCGCGGCGAAGACCGCGAGGGCGACGATCAGCCCGAGGGCGACCATCACGAGGGTCAGCAGCCGGTTCGCGTAGGCCTCGCCGCCGTCCTCGTCGTCCTTCATCGAACGGACGAGCTGGGGGACGAAGACCGAGTTGAGGCCGCCGCCCACGGTGAGGATGTAGATCATCGTCGGCAGCGTGTACGCGATGGTGAAGCTGTCGCCGAGAAGAGCGGCACCGAGCGCGGCGGTGATCACCAGGCTGCGCACGAAACCGGTGAGCCGTGAGACGAGGGTGCCGGCGGCCATGACGGCGCTGGACTTCAGCAGACCGGACGCCCGGCCGCCGCCGGACTTCGGCGGCTGGGGGGCGGGAACGGGGGCCGGCTCGGGCCGGTCCGGGGCGGGGGACCCGGCCGGACCCTCCTGATCCCGGAAGAGATGGGCGAACGCGTCCGGCTCCTCGCGGTTCGTCGACGCCTGGGTGACGAGATCGTCCACGCCCACGAACTGAGTGGTCGCGGCGTCGTCCCCGTACGGCAGGTGGCGCGACGGGCCGTCCGGCTCGGGGGGCGGGGTCTGCGCCCAGATCCGGGGGTCGGGTGCGTACTGGGCGGCCGGCGGCTGCTGGTAGAGCGGCTGCGGCTGCTGGTAGTAGCCGGGGGGCGGCGGCGGGTGCGCGGCGCGGTCGTACAGCGCCTCGCTCACGGGGTCCTGGGCGGAGAGATCCTGGGACCGGTACGGGTCGTAGTCGTAGGCCGCCTGCAGGTAGGGGTCGGGAGGCGGGGGCATCTGCTCCGGCCCGGGCGGCACAGGCGGCCCGCCGGAAGACCCAGCTCCGCCCGTACCCTGACCGCGGTCACCGTCGTACGGCGCGTTCATCGAAACCCCACCTCATCGTCCCCGGCCGACCGGCCACGACAGACATCGCTCAACGGTCCACTTTCTCACCCGTGCCCGGCGGCTTCGTGCTTTCGGGACCGGTGTCCGGTGTCGGGTCACTCGGCTGCTCGGGTTCACTGCCGTCGCCGCCCGCCGCGCCGCCCGCGTTGGCACGCTTGCGATGTGCATACATCCGGATGCCGGCGAGAACCAGGAGCAGAAGCCCGCCGGCGATCACGAGCAGCACGGTCGGGGTGAGCTCGGACACCTTCACGGTGAACGCCATCTCCGCGCCGTACGGCCTGCCGTCCTCCGTGTAGAGCTGCGCGGTCATCTGTACCTGACCGTTGATGTTGGCCGCGGCGTCGAACTTCACGGACTGGCTGTGGCCGGCGCCGATCTGGATCGGCTGCTCCGCGACGGCGCCGCCGTCGTTCAGCTCAAGGCGTGTCGCGTTCTCCGACTTCAGCCTGAGCACCAGGTGATCGACGTCCTGGAGCAGCCTGTTCTGCACTGTCACGGGAATCGTGGCGCTGCGGCCGGACAGGGTGACATCCGACTTCGAGATGAGCTGGACCTCGTTGATGAGGCCCTGGAGGTAGGTGCGCACCGAGTCCCGGTACTGCTGGGCCTCCAGGGGCTTGCCTCGCCACGACGTCGACATGGACCGGTTGATCGCGTTGCCGAAGGGGGTCACCACCCGCTCGGGCTGGGTGAGGATGACCTGGAAGTCGTCGAGGGAGGCCTGGGTGGACTTGATGTCCTGGAAGGCCTGGGTGGGCAGCTCCTGGCTGCGCAGCTTCTTCGGGTACTGGGACGTCGGGGGGACCGTGGTGGTCGCCTCCGCGTCGGGCTTCGCCGCTGCTGCCTGGATCAGGGTCTGGGACTGCGTCCACCGGTCGTCGTCGAGGGCGTGAACGGCACGGGCCATCGTCTGGGCCTGGGCGATCGTGGGCATGCGCTGGGGCGCCACGACGATGCTTCGGTCCTTGTCCGTGTCCTGTTCGGACAGGGCGAGGGTGAGGGCGAGGAATTTCTGCACGGCGAGTGTGGAGTTCCCGGCCTTCGACATATCGCCCTTGAAGGCGGTGGAGAGCCGGGCGTCGGAGACCACCGCGGTCGTGCCGCCACCGATGGGACGGGCAGCGGTCGGCGTGTACGACAGGCCGGCGGTCTCCTGGAGGCTGTCGCTGCGGGCGATCACGTTGTGGGCACCGGCCGAGGTGGCGACATCCACGATGGACGGGTCGATCGCCCCGTCGACGGGCCAGGCGAAGTCGGTCGACGGCTTCAGGTGAAGGATGGTCTCCACGGTCATCCCCGCGACCTCGCTGGCCGTCTGGAGGTGGCTGAGCGTGCCTGACACGGTCTTGCCGCGGTGCGCGATGGAAGCCAGATCAGGGTCTCCGAAGGGCAGAGCGACTACCTTGCCGTCGGACACTGCCGCTTCCAGTGAACTGAGCCACTTCTTGGCCACGGACTGGTTCGTACCGGCGACCGTCGTGTCACCCGACTTGACGCGATAGCTCTTGGTCATGGCGTCGACACTGGAAAGCAGATCCGGATCGATGACCCAGGTCACGGGGAGCTGGCTGCCGAGCGACACCATCCGTTCGAGCCGGCCGCCCGGTGCGATCTCGGCGGCCAGGTCGTCATCGGCGAACACCGGGGTCTGTTGCTCGTCGGAGCCGGTCTCCGCGGTGAGATGCGCCGACGCGATCAGCGGCCAGAGGTAGCTGATCGAGGTCTTGGAGTCACTGTCCTTGTCCTGCCAGGGCAGGAACGTCCGCTTGATGCCGAGCACGTGGTCGTACTGAGCGCTAGCCGTCCGGCCGGACAACGAGACGCCCAGTTGGTAGACCCCCTCGTCGCCGAGCTCCAGCTTGCTGACGGGCACGGACAGGGTGAAGTCCTGGCTGATACCCGAAGCGAGCTTGGCGATCTTGACCGTGTACTTGCCCCCGAGCGGATAAGGATCCGTCCCCGGGACGTAGCCGGTGCGCTGAGCGGCCGCGTCGATCGAGGTCCTGCCGTAGAGCTGCGGACCGACACGCAGATCGACCTGCGCATCGGTGACGGGTTCCTTGCCCTTGTTGACCAGGGTGCCTGAGACGGTGAGCGTGTCCCCCTTCACAGGGGCGCTCGGCGTCAGCGTGTCCAGGGAAACCGAGACGGTGCTGGATCCCGTTGGCGCCTTGCTCGTCCCGCCGGCTTGTGCCTGCGGGGCGGCCACCCCGGCCAGCAGAGCGGCGACGAACGGGGCCCCGGCGAGCACGGCGGCTGTGCGCCGCAGCCACCGGCGGGCAGGAGAGGGACTCATCCCCTGGTTGTCTGCCGCCTCGGCCACGCGTACCCGTCCCTCGTCGTCGTCAGCTGCTGTCATCGTTGTCCGTTGCTGCGTCCCCGCATGGTAACGATCTGCGCCGCGGCCACGTGCCAGGGAGTGCATCACACGGACGGGAGAGTCTCGCAGGGCGAACGGAAACCATGACGCCCGGACCGGTCCGGGCACGTACCCTTTTCTGTTGTGCCGAACGCCAATGAAGACAACTCCAGCGCCCTGACCCAGGTGCAGCTCCGCGCAGTCAGCGAACTGTTGCGGGTGTCCCCGGTCGCCGACGATCTCGCCCGCCGATTCCAGGATGCCGGATTCAGTCTCGCCCTGGTCGGCGGCTCGGTCCGGGACGCGCTCCTCGGCCGGCTGGGGAACGACCTGGACTTCACGACCGACGCACGTCCCGAGGACGTCCTGAAGATCGTCAGGCCCTGGGCGGACTCGGTGTGGGAGGTCGGGATCGCCTTCGGCACGGTGGGTGCCCAGAAGGACGGTTACCAGATCGAAGTCACCACATACCGGTCCGAGGCGTACGACAGGACCTCGCGGAAGCCCGAAGTTTCCTACGGCGACTCCATCGAGGAAGACCTTGTCCGCCGTGATTTCACGGTGAACGCGATGGCGGTCGCGCTGCCGCAGAAGGAGTTCGTCGACCCGCACGGCGGCCTCGCGGACCTGGCGGATCGGGTGTTGCGTACCCCTGGAACGCCTGAGGATTCCTTCTCCGACGACCCTCTGCGCATGTTGCGTGCGGCGCGTTTTGCCGCACAGCTGGACTTCGAGGTTGCTCCCGACGTCGTCGCCGCGATGACAGAGATGGCGGGCCGGATCGAGATCGTCTCCGCCGAGAGGGTGAGGGAGGAGCTCAACAAACTCCTGCTCTCGTCGCATCCACGTAAGGGGCTGGCGCTCCTCGTCGACACGGGACTGGCCGATCAGGTCCTGCCCGAGCTCCCCGCGCTCCGGCTGGAAAGTGACGAGCATCACCGTCACAAGGATGTGTACGAGCACTCCCTGACCGTCCTGGAGCAGGCGATCGGCCTGGAGGAGGACGGACCGGACCTCGTTCTGCGCCTCGCTGCCCTTCTCCATGACATCGGCAAGCCGAGGACCCGCCGCTTCGAGAACGACGGACGGGTCTCGTTCCATCACCACGAGGTGGTGGGCGCCAAGATGGTCAAGAAGCGAATGACCGAGCTCAAGTACTCCAACGACATGGTCAAGGACGTCGCGAAACTGGTGGAACTGCATCTGCGCTTCCACGGATACGGCGACGGGGAGTGGACCGACTCAGCGGTGCGTCGCTATGTGCGTGATGCGGGGCCCCTGCTGGAGCGGCTCCACAAGCTGACCCGCTCGGACTGCACCACGCGGAACAAGCGCAAGGCCAGCGCCCTCTCGCGGACCTACGACGGGCTGGAGGAGCGCATTGCCCAGTTGCAGGACCAGGAGGAGCTGGACTCGATCCGGCCGGACCTGGACGGGAACGAGATCATGGAGATTCTGAGCGTTGGACCGGGGCCGGTCATCGGCAAGGCGTATGCGTTCCTGCTTGAACTGCGTCTGGAGAACGGGCCGATGGAGCATGACGCGGCCGTGGCCGAGCTCAAGAAGTGGTGGGAAGCGCAGAGCTGAGGTCGCGAAGGCCTGCTCCGCCCGGAGGGCTGCAGGGCATGTTTCACGTGAAACATGCCCCGCAGCAGATACGCCGACGGCGCTGTTTCACGTGAAACAGCGCCGTCAGTCGTCCCTGCTCCACCGGAACAACATCGCGGCCGTCAGGGCGTACAACGCCGCCACTCCGATCACCACTGTTGCCGATCTTCCATCAGCAGGCAGGAGTAGCGCGGAGGCCCCGGCAGCGCCCACGAAGGCCACGTTGAACAACACGTCGTAGAGCGAAAAGATCCTGCCGCGGAACGAGTCGTCCACGGCCGTCTGCACCACCGTGTCCGTCGCGATCTTCGCCCCCTGAGTGGCAAGGCCGAGGATGAACGCCGCGACGAGCATTGGCACGGGCCTGAACCAGAGGCCAAGCGCCGGCTCCAGGACGGCGGCGGCCACAGCGCACACCGCCATCCAGCGAAACCTGCCCAGTCGTCCCGCAGCCCAAGGGGTCAGTACGGCAGCCGTGAAGAAGCCTGCGCCGGACACCCCGACCGCCAGGCCCAGCAGGGCAAGCCCGTCGGAGTCGTTGTCGGCCCACGCGTACCGGCACAGCATCAGGACCATGACCGTCAGTGCCCCGTAGCAGAAGCGGAGCACCGTCATGGCGGCCAGCGCCCGGGCGGCGTTCCGGCGCTCTGCGAGATGGCGCAGTCCGTGGGCGAGTCCGCGTGCGGTGGTGGCGAGAGCCGTCCGCAGGCGAAGGTGGCTCCCGCTTCTGTCTGGTCCCAGCAGGCCCGAAGCAAGGCTCAGGGACGCCAGCGCCGAGGCGAGGTAGAGCCCTGCGCCCAGGAGTACTACCGCGGCATCCGAGTCGGCGAGCAGTAGCCGCACAGCGAAGGCGAGACCGCCGCCCGCGGTGGCGGCGAGGGTACCCGCAGTCGGCGACAACGAGTTGGCCATCACCAGCAGATCCCGGTCCACAACGCGCGGCAGCGCGGCGGAGAGGCCGGCCAGGACGAATCGGTTGACCGCCGTGACGCAGAGCGCCGAGGCGTAGAAGAGCCAGTCGGGGGCGGAGCCGAGGATCAGAAGCGCGGTGCAGCAGGCGAGCGCGGCGCGCAGCAGGTTGCCGTAGAGGAAGACTTGCCTGCGCGGCCAGCGGTCCAGCAGCACGCCGGCGAATGGGCCGATGAGCGAGTAGGGCAGCAGGAGTACCGCCATGGCGGAGGCGATCGCACCGGCGGACGCCTGGTTCTCCGGGGAGAAGACGACATGCGCCGCGAGGGCCACCTGATAGACGCCGTCGGCTGCCTGGGACAGGATCCGCACGGCCAGCAGACGGCGGAAGTTCCGAAGGCGCAGGAGTATGCGCAGGTCACGCACGACGGGCATGGAAGCAAGGGTCACATACGTTGAGGGTCCCCGGGCGGATTGCCCGGGGACCCTCAACGGTGCGGGAGTCAGGAAGCGTTGCCGCTCCTCACCACGCCGCGCCGACACACCGTTTCCGGTGGGTCAGTTGGAGACCTCGCCGCGGATGAACTTCTCGACGTTCTCGCGGGCCTCGTCGTCGAAGTACTGGACCGGCGGGGACTTCATGAAGTACGAGGACGCGGAGAGGATCGGGCCGCCGATGCCGCGGTCCTTGGCGATCTTCGCAGCGCGGACGGCGTCGATGATGACACCGGCCGAGTTCGGGGAGTCCCAGACCTCGAGCTTGTACTCCAGGTTCAGCGGAACGTCACCGAAGGCGCGGCCCTCGAGGCGCACGTACGCCCACTTGCGGTCGTCCAGCCAGGCCACGTAGTCCGACGGGCCGATGTGGACGTTGTCCGCACCAAGCTCGCGGTCACGGATCTGCGAGGTGACGGCCTGCGTCTTCGAGATCTTCTTGGACTCCAGGCGCTCACGCTCGAGCATGTTCTTGAAGTCCATGTTGCCGCCGACGTTCAGCTGCATCGTGCGGTCCAGGACGACGCCCCGGTCCTCGAACAGCTTCGCCATCACGCGGTGCGTGATGGTGGCGCCGACCTGCGACTTGATGTCGTCGCCGACGATCGGGACACCGGCCTCGGTGAACTTGTCCGCCCACTCCTTGGTGCCGGCGATGAAGACCGGGAGAGCGTTGACGAACGCGACCTTGGCATCGATTGCGCACTGCGCGTAGAACTTCGCAGCGACCTCGGAACCGACGGGCAGGTAGCAGACCAGCACGTCGACCTTGCGGTCCTTGAGGATCTGGACGATGTCGACCGGGGCCTCGGTCGACTCCTCGATGGTCTCGCGGTAGTACTTGCCCAGGCCGTCGTGGGTGTGGCCGCGCTGGACGGTGAGGCCGGTGTTCGGCACGTCGCAGAGCTTGATGGTGTTGTTCTCGCTGGCGCCGATGGCGTCCGAGAGGTCGAGGCCGACCTTCTTCGCGTCGACGTCGAAGGCGGCGACGAACTCGACGTCCCGCACGTGGTACTCGCCGAACTGGACGTGCATCAGACCGGGCACCTTGCCGGCCGGATCGGCGTCCTTGTAGAACTCGACGCCCTGGACCAGCGAGGCGGCGCAGTTGCCCACGCCGACGATGGCTACGCGAACCGAACCCATTCCGGTTGCTCCCTGTGTGTAATGGATGTTCCTGATGAGGGCCCCGCGGATCTGCGGGGAACTCACTTGGCGGTGTCGCCGGACGGATCCGGCGGGTTGTTACCCCGCCGGGGCAGGCCGTCCGGCTCTCCTGCGGTGTCCTGCTGAGCTGAGCCCTCGGGCGAGGATCGTCGATGATCCCGTCCCGACCGCTCGCTCTCGATGAGCTCGTTCAGCCAGCGCACTTCGCGCTCCACGGACTCCATGCCGTGTCGCTGCAGCTCAAGTGTGTAGTCGTCGAGGCGCTCGCGGGTGCGGGCCAGAGAGGCGCTCATCTTCTCGAGGCGCTCCTCCAGCCGGCTGCGACGGCCTTCCAGCACCCGCATTCGCACGCCGTGCTCCGTCTGCCCGAAGAAGGCGAAACGAGCAGCGAAGTGCTCGTCCTCCCAGGAGTCGGGGCCGGTGTGCGAGAGCAGTTCCTCGAAGTGCTCCTTACCTTCTGCCGTCAGCCGGTAGACGATCTTGGCGCGCCGCCCTGCCAGTGAAGAGGCGGGTGCGACCGCGCGGCCGGCGCCGGGCGGAAGGTCTGCCGGAACATTTCCCGGCTCCTCGATCAACCAGCCGGTGGCGACCAGAGTCTTGAGGCAGGGGTAGAGGGTTCCGTAGCTGAAGGCACGGAAGATCCCCAACGAGGTGTTGAGGCGCTTGCGCAGCTCGTAGCCGTGCATCGGGGACTCGCGGAGCAGTCCGAGGACGGCGAATTCGAGGATGCCTGAGCGTCTGCTCAACCTCGCCTCCTCCTTCTCCGAGTGCTCTCGCGTGGCCCTGTGCAGAGCCGATGTGCCGAGTCGATGTACCGAGCTGATGTATCGACTCGATACATCAGCACGATAGATCGGACTTCGGGCTGCGACAAGGGGTGCCTTAGTGAGCGGCGTCACATCACCAATTCGTAGCAACCGACTTGCGTAATTTGGGGTGAAGTTCGGCCTCAGGAGGGTTTTGACCGTGCGTAGTCTGTGCGGCATGCAGACCACCGGGAACCGTGTGACGTCCGAGCGCGTCAGTCTTCGCGGACTAGCCGGATGCACTGCGGATGAGCCTCTCGCAGGGCTGGTCCGTAATTCGGGGGACCGGATCTCAACTGCCGCTTCCAGGCGCTCTCGCCTGCCCGAGGAGTAGTCGTTCGATGAGCGAGCACCGTCGCAAGATGCCGCAACCGCAAGGTGGCGGGCGTGCCGCGGCCAGACGAGCCGCCCAGCAGTCCCCCGGACGACGCGCAGCGCCGTCACGCGGAGTAACTTCCGAATCACCTTCTGACGCCAACGTCGAGGAGAGTCCGTACGGCGGGCGTGCCGCGGCCAGACGGGCCGCCCAGCGGGGCGGCGGTGGCCGCGGTGGTTCCGACGGCGGCGGTGGCCGGCGTCGCGGAGGCGGGGACGGCGGCCAGGAGGGCCCCGGCCGCGGCCGTGGGCGCGGCAGCCAGCGCCCGGCCAAGAAGCGCTTCATCGACTACCCACGCGCCGGCAGGCAGGGCCTGCGGCGCTGGATGCCGTCGTGGAAGCTCGTCTCCAGCCTCTGCATCGGCTTCCTCGGCCTTCTGATGGGACTCGCAGGCCTCGCGTACGCGATGGTCGCCAAGCCCCAGGTCCAGGCGGCCGCGAAGGCGGAGAACAACGTCTACTTCTGGAAAGACGGCTCGCAGATGGTGGCCACCGGCGGTGAGATCAACCGTCAGATCATCGACTACGCCCAGATTCCGGAAGCGATGCGCAACGCCGTCATCTCCGCCGAGAACAAGACCTTCGACACCGATCACGGCATCGACCCGATGGGTATCGCCCGGGCAGTGTTCAACATGGCCAAGGGCGGCCAGACCCAGGGCGGCTCGACGATCACCCAGCAGTACGTGAAGAACGCGCAGCTGTCGCAGGAACAGAGCCTGAGCCGTAAGTTCCAGGAACTCTTCATCACGCTGAAGGTCGGCAGCGAGATGGACAAGAAGGAAATCATGGCCGGGTACCTCAACGTCTCGTACTACGGACGAGGTGCTTCGGGGATCCAGGCGGCGGCGCGTACGTACTACGGCAAGGACGCCAAGGACCTGAACCCGAGCCAGTGCGCCTTCCTGGCCACTCTGCTCAAGGGGGCCAGCTACTACGACCCCGCGGGTGCCCCGGAGATCGACTCCGTCGAGGCGACCGCGGAGAAGAACAGGGACCGGGCCGAGAAGCGCTGGACCTGGATCCTCGACGAGGAGGTGAAGGACGGCCGGATGGAGCAGTCGGAGCGGGACAAGTACAGGAAGTTCCCGATGCCCGACAAGCCGAAGAAGAACGCCCAGCTGGGCGGCCAGATCGGCTATCTCGTCAACACGGCCAATGCCTACATCGTCGAGAACGACAAGGACATCACCCGCGAGAAGCTGAACCAGGGCGGCTACGAGATCCACACGACCTTCGACGAGAAGAAGGTCGCCCAGCTCAGCAAGGCGGTCAAGAGGGTCTACGACGAGAAGATCGACCCGAAGAAGCGCCCGAAGACGGACACCCACGTCCAGTTCGGCGGCTCCTCGGTCGATCCGAAGACCGGCGCCATCGAGGCCATCTACGGCGGCGAGGACGCGACGAAGCACTACACCAGCAACGCCGATCCCACCGGTGCCGCGGTCGGCTCCACCTTCAAGCCGTTCGTGCTGGCTGCCGCGATGGAGTACGGCAAGCGGGATCCTTCCGGGGGCATGGAACAGGGCGAGTCGGAGCGTACGAAGGTCTCGCCGAAGAGCATCTACAACGGCGACAACAAGCTGAAGATCAAGAAGTACAACGGCGAGATCTGGACCAACGAGAAGGGCGAGGAGTGGCTCCAGACCAACGACGGCAATGAGTCGAAGGGCAACATCACCCTTCGCGAGGCTATGCGGGTGTCGGCCAACTCGCCCTACGTGCAGCTGGGCATGGACGTCGGTACCGACAAGGTGAAGGCAGCGGCCATGGCGGCCGGGCTGAAGGACGACAGGTACATGGCGGACGCGCACGTCCCGTCGTTCTCCATCGGCACCTCCTCGCCCAGTACGACCAGCATGGCGGGCGCGTACGCCACGTTCGCGGCCAGTGGCCAGCAGCGAGAGCCCTTCTCGGTGACCGAGGTGAAGAAGCGCGGCGAGGTGGCCTACCGGCACAAGACGGTCGCCAAGAGCGCCTTCGACAACGTCATCGCCGACAATGTGACGGACGTCCTCAAGAACGTCGTCGAGAAGGGAACCGGTACGCCGGCCAGGCTTCCCGGACGGGACGTCGCGGGCAAGACGGGTACGACGGACGGAAACAAGTCCGCCTGGTTCGTGGGCTACACCCCGCAGTTGTCGACCGCGATCAGCATGTACCGGATGGACGACGACGACAGCCACAAGGATCGTGGCTTCGAGAAGATGTACGGCACCGGTGGCGAGAAGAAGATCCACGGTGCCTCGTTCCCCGCCCAGATCTGGCACGACTACATGGCCGAGGCGATGGAGGGCCAGGACAAGGTCTCCTTCCCGGAGCCGGAGCCGATCGGTGACACGGTCTACGGCGGCGGCGCGAAGAGCCCCACCCCGACCCCGACGCCGACGCCGACGCCGACGCCCACCGAGTCGGAGACCGTCTCACCGTCGCCGACCACGCCTGAGGTTCCGACGCCCGAACCGAGCGAGACCTGCAGCACGTGGGACGTGAACTGCCAGAACGACAACGGCGGCAATTCCACCGGCTGGACCGACGGAGGCGCCGACACGGGGACGACCGACGGCACCACGAGCGGCACGGACGCCGGGACCACTACCGGAACCACGGATGGTGCGACGGACGGAGGCGTCAGCCCCTCACCCGACACCGGTGGCAACGGGAACGGGAACGGCAACGCCTTCGGTGGACTGGGCGGGTAGCGCCCGGCAGACAGCTCATCCCGCTCCCCGGAGCGGAC
Organism: Streptomyces sp. NPDC087901; assembly: GCF_044742205.1. NCBI lineage: Bacteria > Bacillati > Actinomycetota > Actinomycetes > Kitasatosporales > Streptomycetaceae > Streptomyces > Streptomyces sp. NPDC087901. The sequence continues at coordinate 209,367 of NZ_JBIUUC010000004.1, read as the reverse complement.
AGAGGTGAGCCGAGCAGTATGGCGAGGGCCGCGGCACCACAGGGTGCGGCGGCCCTCATCGTTTCCACACGCCGGTACGGCAGGATGTGCGGCATGCCAAGCGCAGAGGACACGAACGTGCACCAGGAACGGTCCGTCGTACGGCCCACGCACCAGGACGAGGTCGCCGTGGCCGGCAGCGAGCTGATCGGCGGGAGGTCGGGCCGCTGGGCGCGGCTGGGCAGCACCGCGCTCACGCCCGTGGGTGCCGTAGCGCTGGTGGCGATCGGGATGTTCGCGCTCGGCATGGTGCAGAAACTGCCCTGCTACAACTGGGCATGGTTCAGAGGCGCCGGCTCCCAGTACACCCACGCCTGCTACTCCGACATCCCGCATCTGTACGCGGGACGCGGCTTCGCCGAGGGCCTGGTGCCGTACTTCGACCGGCTGCCCGGCGACATGCAGTTCCTGGAGTACCCGGTTCTCACCGGTGTGTTCATGCAGATCGCCGCATGGCTGACCCCGGGCGGCTCCATCCAGGAGCAGGAACAGGCCTACTGGCTCGTCAACGCGGGCATGCTGATGATCTGCACGGCCGTCATCGCCGTGTGTGTCGCACGCACGCACCGGCGCCGGCCCTGGGACGGCCTGCTGGTGGCGCTGGCGCCCGCGTTCGCCCTCACGGCCACGATCAACTGGGACCTGCTGGCGGTCGCCCTGACGGCCGCGGCGATGCTCATGTGGTCCCGGAGCCGCCCCCTGGCCTTCGGCATCCTGATCGGGCTGGCCACGGCCGCCAAGCTCTATCCCGTGTTCCTGCTGGGCCCGGTCTTCGTGCTGTGCTGGCGGGCGGGAAAGTGGCGGGAGTTCGCGGTGGCGACGCTCGGCGCCGCTGGCTCCTGGCTGTTGGTCAACCTGCCGGTGATGGTGTTCGCGCCCGAGGGCTGGAAGAAGTTCTACACCTTCAGCCAGGAGCGCTCGATCGACTTCGGTTCCTTCTGGCTGGTCATCACGCAACGCACCGGCGAATCCATCGAGGTCTCCACGGTCAACACCGTCTCCACGCTGGCGACGGTCGCCCTGTGCGCAGCGATCGGGGCGCTGACGCTGACCGCACCGCGCAGGCCGAGGTTCGCCCAGCTGGCCTTCCTCGTCGTCGCGGTGTTCATCCTCGTCAACAAGGTCTATTCACCGCAGTACGTGTTGTGGCTGATCCCCCTCGCCGTGCTGGCCAGGCCGCGCTGGCGGGACTTCCTGATCTGGCAGGCATGCGAGGTCATGTACTTCCTGGGGATCTGGATGTACCTCGCCTACACGACGAGCGGCGACAAGCACCAGGGACTGCCCACGGAGGGCTATCAACTGGCGATCGTCCTGCACCTGCTGGGCACGCTCTACCTCTGCGCCGTGGTCGTACGGGACATCCTGATGCCGGAGCGCGACGTGGTGCGGCGTGACGGTTCGGACGACCCGTCGGGCGGAGTGCTCGACGGGGCCGAGGACGTTTTCGTACTGGGTCAGGCGGCCGCCCACCGGCCGCGCCATGCCGCGCTGGCCGAGGCGGGACCGCGGGTGGAGTGGGGCGCTGCGGGCACGCCGGCCGCCGACTGAGCGACCGGCGCCCGGGGCCTCAGCGGTCGACGAGCCGGTCGAACTGCGTGGTCGTGTGACGCAGATGGGCCACCAGTTCGTCGCCCACCCGCGGCTCCTCGGCGTCCGAGGGCACGAACAGGATCGACACCTGCATGTGCGGGGGCTCGGCGAACCAGCGCTGCTTGCCGGCCCAGACGAACGGCGACAGATTGCGGTTGACGGTGGCCAGCCCGGCCCGGGCGACGCCCTTGGCGCGCGGCATCACACCGTGCAGGGCCTTCGGGGCCTCCAGACCCACGCCGTGCGACGTGCCGCCCGCGACGACGACCAGCCAGCCGTCGGAGGCGGCCTTCTGCTGCCGGTAGCCGAACCGGTCGCCCTTGACGACGCGCGTGACGTCGAGCACCGCGCCCCGGTACTCCGTCGCCTCGTGGTCGCCGAGCCACAGCCGGGTACCGATACGGGCGCGGAAACGGGTCTGCGGGAACTGCTGCTGCAGCCGGCCCAGTTCCTCGGCACGCAGATGGCTCACGAACATCGTGTGCAGCGGCAGCCGGGCCGCCCGGAGGCGGTCCATCCAGGCGATGACCTCTTCGACCGCGTCCGAGCCGTCGGTGCGGTCCAGCGGCAGGTGCAGGGCGAATCCCTCGAGGCGTACGTCCTCGATGGCGGCGTGCAGCTGCCCGAGCTCCTCCTCCTTGACGCCGTGGCGCTTCATCGAGCTCATGCACTCGATGACGACACGGGCGCCCACCAGGGCGTGCACGCCGTCCACGGACGAGACGGAGCGGATGACCCGGTCGGGCAGCGGCACCGGCTCCTCGCCCCGCCGGAACGGTGTGAGCACCAGCAGATCACCGCTGAACCAGTCCTTGATGCGGGCCGCTTCGTAGGTGGTGCCGACCGCGAGGATGTCGGAGCCGAAGCGGATCGCCTCGTCGGCCAGCCGCTCGTGGCCGAAGCCGTACCCGTTGCCCTTGCAGACCGGTACGAGGCCGGGGAACTGGTCGAGCACGGATTTCTGGTGCGCCCGCCAGCGCGCGGTGTCGACGTACAGGGAGAGCGCCATGGCCGGTCCGGAACCTTTCTGGTGGCTGCGGTGGTGTCAGAGGAGTGCGGAGCTTCCGGAACAGCTTCCGGAAGAGCCCATTGAAACGAATGAAGCCGGTTTCGTCAGCCTTGCACGGCGGATAAGCGGCGGATCAGCGGCGTGACATGTAGATGTCGAGCGCCTTGTGCAGCAGCTTGTTGAGCGGGAAGTCCCACTCACCGAGGTACTCCGCGGCCTGGCCGCCGGTGCCCACCTTGAACTGGATCAGACCGAAGAGGTGATCGGTCTCGTCCAGCGAGTCGGAGATACCGCGCAGGTCGTAGACGGTGGCGCCCATCGCGTACGCGTCGCGCAGCATCCGCCACTGCATCGCGTTCGAGGGGCGGACCTCGCGCTTGTGGTTGGCCGAGGCGCCGTAGGAGTACCAGACGTGCCCGCCCACGATCAGCATGGTCGCGGCCGCGACGTTCTCGCCCTCGTGACGGGCGAAATACAGCCGCATCCGGTTGGGGTCCTCGTTGTTGAGGGCCGTCCACATGCGCTGGAAGTAGCCGAGCGGACGCGGTCGGAAGTGGTCGCGCTCCGCCGTGATCTCGTACAGCCGCTGCCACTCGGCGAGCTCCGCGTAGCTGCCCTGGACGACCTCGACACCGGCCTTCTCGGCCTTCTTGATGTTGCGCCGCCAGAGCTGGTTGAAGCCCTTGTGGACGTCCTCGAGGGAGCGGTTGGCCAGCGGCACCTGGAAGATGTAGCGGGGCTGTACGTCACCGAATCCGGCGCCGCCGTCCTCGCCCTGCTGCCAGCCCATCTTCCGCAGCCGGTCCGCGACCTCGAAGGCGCGAGGCTCGATGTGGGTGGCCTCGACATCGCGCAGACGCTTCACGTCCGGGTCCTGGATGCCGGCCTTGATGGCGGTGGCGTCCCAGCGTCGGATCACGACGGGCGGGCCCATCTTCACTGAGAACGCACCCTGCTGCTTGAGATGCGCCAGCATCGGCTGCAGCCAGTCGTTCAGGTTGGGGGCGTACCAGTTGATGACCGGGCCCTCGGGCAGATACGCGAGGTATCGCTTGATCTTGGGCAGCTGCCGGTAGAGCACCAGACCGGCGCCGACGAGCTGCCCGCCCTTGTCGAACCAGCCCAGGCTCTCCGAGCGCCACTCGGCCTTCACATCCGCCCATGCCGGGACCTGCATGTGACTGGCCGCGGGCAGACTCTGGATGTACGCCAGATGCTGCTCTCGGCTGATGGTCCTCAGGGTCAGGCTCATGCGGGGCGCTCCTCGGCAGGTGTGTCCCCATCGGTCAGGGGCTCCGGCTCTCGCGCCGAAGCCTACTGTGACCGGGAAGCGCGCGGTCTGGCCCCGTCCTGCCCGTGCGGTCCCGGTACGGCGGACGGGGCGGCCCCGTCCGTGGACGGGGCCGCCCCGCAGGCTGCCGGGACGTTGCTGCGCCGCGGTCAGCTGATCACGCCGCCGAAGAGTCCGCCGTGGGCCATACCGAGGAAGAACCCGAGGCCGGCAGCGCCCATGCCGATGAACAGCGGGAACCTCTCCCGCGTGGTCGCGGAGATGTACAGCCCGTACCCGCCTGTGAGGATTCCGACGAGCCCGGCCCACGAGCTGACCAGATGCAGACTGTGGAACATCGCCGTCACGAACGCGAGGGCGCCGAGCACCACCGTCACGGCCACCAGAGTGTCCTGGAGGGGGTGGGGCCTGCCGTCCGTCGCGAAGAGGGAGACGGCAGAGCGGGAGCGGGATCGCATTGCTTGTGCCATGGAGTACCTCCTGGCCGAAAGGCGGCGCGTCGTGGCGCCGCTCACACCCGATGTGTACAGATTGCGTCTCCTGACCACCGGATTTCAACCGGAAGCCTGTCTACGGGTACTCTGTACGGTCTGCACCGGTGTCTGCCCAGGCCAGCACAGTCAGCCCCTCCTCGACGGAGGGTGTTGTCAGTGGCGGCTGTTTTACTCGGAGACACTGTTGCTTACGCATCACGACCCTCCTGCCACGGAACGACCGTGGCCGCTGAGTCCAAAGGAGGTGGGTTCCACATGCGTCACTACGAGGTGATGGTCATCCTCGACCCCGATCTCGAGGAGCGAGCAGTCTCCCCGCTGATCGAGAACTTCCTCTCCGTCGTCCGTGAGGGCGAAGGAAAGGTTGAGAAGGTCGACACCTGGGGCCGTCGTCGGCTCGCTTACGAGATCAAGAAGAAGCCCGAGGGCATCTACTCGGTCATCGACCTGCAGGCCCAGCCTGCGGTCGTCAAGGAGCTCGACCGCCAGATGAACCTGAACGAGTCGGTCCTCCGGACCAAGGTCCTCCGTCCCGAGATCCACTGAGCTTCTAGCTCAGTGGTCATCGGGTTCGAGTAGCAGCAAGCAGCCAGAAGCAATCCCCGCCGAGAGGTTCATCCATGGCAGGCGAGACCGTCATCACGGTCGTCGGCAATCTCGTCGACGACCCCGAGCTGCGCTTCACCCCGTCCGGTGCGGCGGTCGCGAAGTTCCGCGTCGCGTCCACACCCCGCATCTTCGACCGGCAGACCAATGAGTGGAAGGACGGCGAAGGCCTGTTCCTCACCTGCTCGGTCTGGCGTCAGGCGGCGGAGAACGTCGCCGAGTCGCTCACGCGAGGCATGCGCGTTGTCGTGCAGGGCCGGCTGAAGCAGCGGTCGTACGAAGACCGCGAGGGCGTCAAGCGCACGGTCTACGAGCTGGACGTCGAGGAAGTCGGCCCCAGTCTCAAGAGCGCCACCGCCAAGGTCACCAAGACCACCGGTCGTGGTGGTCAGGGCGGCCAGGGCGGCCAGGGTGGATACGGCGGCGGTCAGCAGGGTGGCGGTAACTGGGGCGGCGGTCCCGGTGCTGGTGGCCAGCAGGGTGGTGGCGGCGCTCCCGCCGACGACCCGTGGGCCACGAGCGCGCCGGCCGGCGGCCAGCAGGGCGGGGGCCAGCAGAGCGGCGGAGGCGGTTGGGGCGGAAGCTCCGGCGGTTCCGGCGGTTCTGGCGGCGGCTACTCGGACGAGCCGCCCTTCTAGGGCAGCTCGTACCCCCACTTCTTGATCACACAGGAGAAACACCATGGCGAAGCCGCCTGTGCGCAAGCCTAAGAAGAAGGTCTGCGCGTTCTGCAAGGACAAGACCCAGTACGTGGACTACAAGGACACGAACATGCTGCGGAAGTTCATTTCCGACCGTGGCAAGATCCGTGCCCGCCGCGTCACCGGCAACTGCACGCAGCATCAGCGTGACGTCGCCACGGCTGTCAAGAACAGCCGTGAGATGGCGCTGCTGCCCTACACGTCCACCGCGCGATAAGGGAAGGGTGACCGAATCATGAAGATCATCCTCACCCACGAGGTCTCCGGCCTCGGTGCTGCTGGCGACGTCGTTGACGTCAAGGACGGGTACGCCCGTAACTACCTGGTTCCGCGTGGCTTCGCCATCCGCTGGACCAAGGGTGGCGAGAAGGACGTGGCGCAGATCCGCCGCGCCCGCAAGATCCACGAGATCGCCACGATCGAGCAGGCCAACGAGATCAAGTCCAAGCTCGAGGCCGTGAAGGTCCGTCTGGCCGTTCGCTCCGGCGACGCCGGCCGTCTCTTCGGCTCTGTCACCCCGGCCGACATCGCTTCGGCGATCAAGGCTGCCGGTGGCCCGGATGTCGACAAGCGTCGCGTTGAGCTCGGTTCGCCGATCAAGACGCTCGGCGGACACCAGGTGTCCGTGCGTCTGCACCCCGAGGTCGCTGCGAAGCTCGGCGTCGAGGTTGTTGCTGCCTGATTGGGCCGCACCTCAGCAGAACAGCGAAGGGCCGCACCCACTGGGTGCGGCCCTTCGCCGTTGCCGGATCAGCCTGTTTCACGTGACGTTGCCGGATCGGTCTGTTTCACGTGAAACAGGCTGTCTTAGCGGGCTCAGCGGGTGGCACCGGTGACCATCCACGCCCCGGAACGGGCGCGAAGCCAGAGCGTCGCCATGCGAACGAGCATCATGAGGGCCATCGCACACCACAGGGCCGTCAGGCTGCCCCCGAGGACGGGAACCAGCAGTGCCGCCGGGGCGAAGACAGCCAGTGTGACGACCATGGCCCAGGCCAGATAGGGCCCGTCCCCGGCGCCCATCAGGACGCCGTCCAGGACGAAGACGACCCCGGCGACAGGCTGGGTCAGAGCGACCACCAGCAGGGCCGGGAGCAGCGCGTCCTGCACGGACTGATCGCTGGTGAAGAGCGGTACGAACAGGGGACGAGCGAGAACGATCAGGGCTCCGAACACCACGCCGGAGACGACGCCCCACTGCACCATGCGGCGGCAAGCCTCGCGTGCGCCCTTGGTGTCACCCGCTCCAAGGTAGCGACCGATGATGGCCTGACCTGCGATGGCGATGGCGTCCAGCGCGAAGGCCATCAGACTCCACAGCGACAGAACGATCTGGTGTGCGGCGATGTCGGTGTCGCCCAGCCGGGCGGCGACGGCTGTGGCGATGAGCAGGACGGCGCGGAGCGACAGCGTACGGACCAGGAGAGGGACGCCTGCCTGGGCGCTGGCCTTGATGCCTGCGATGTCGGGACGAAGCGAGGCTCCGTGGCGCCGGGCGCCACGGACCACGACCACGAGATAGGCGATGGCCATCCCGATCTGAGCGATCACGGTGCCCCAGGCCGATCCTGCGATGCCGAGCCCGGCGCCGTAGACAAGGCCTGCGTTGAGGGCGGCGTTGGCCGCGAATCCGCCGATGGCGACGTAGAGCGGGGTGCGGGTGTTCTGCAGGCCCCGGAGCACACCGGTCGCGGCCATCACCACGAGCATCGCGGGGATTCCGAGGCTGGAGATCCGAAGGTAGGTGGTGGCGTAAGGGGCTGCGGTGTCGGAGGCGCCGAAGGCCTCGATGAGCCAAGGGGCCAGGGGGAGGGTCAGTGCGATGACGGCGAGGCCGAGCAGGATAGCCAGCCAGATGCCGTCCATGCCCTGGCGGATCGCTGAGGCCAGATCGCCGGCGCCGACCCGTCGGGCGACGGCTGCGGTGGTGGCGTAGGCGAGGAAGACGAAGATGCTCACGGCCGTCGTCAGCAAGGCTGCGGCAACGGCCAGACCGGCCAGTTGCGGAGTGCCGAGATGGCCGACGACTGCACTGTCGACCATCACGAAAAGGGGCTCGGCCACGAGCGCGCCGAAGGCGGGGACGGCGAGCGCGATGATCTCGCGGTCGTGCCGCCGACGACGAGATGGCGGGGTCGCCGGTGCCTGGATCATGGCAGTCAATCTAATCTTCCACAGGTAATAGATGCAAGCGTCTTGCAGTCCTTACAATTACCGCGGCGTGACGTTCTGGCATGTGCCGGTTGTCGCGATCTTGTGCTGACTCGGAAAGTTTTTCTCCCCCACAGCCCGTGGATGGAGAAACTGCAGGTCAGGTGGTTGGTGGTGGCGTCGTTATGAGTTTGTCCACAGTGCTGTCCCCCGGTCCGTGCACAGGTTCTGTGGAGTTCTCCACAGAACCTGGTCCGTCGTCCACATGCCCTGTGGATAACCAGATTGGCTGACGCTTCCGGGACGCCTACCGTGGTCCGGCGCCCCCACCTCGTTTCGGCCCTGGAAGCCCGCAGAACCCGACACACCGGAACCGGAGTCGGGCGTCCTGATTGTCGGTGCCGTGCCGTAAGAAAGAGTGGCACGGCTAGGTCCGCGGAGCGGACGGGAGGAGGTGGCCGGATGAGCATTCCCGAGCCTTTGGACGACCCCTGGGCCGACACCGGTCCCAGCGACCGTCTGCCTGTTTCCCGCCAGCGACGGGGCGAGGGCAAGGATCGCGGTGAGCAGCACGACCGAGGCCGGGAGGGCAACAGCTGGGAGGGCGGCTCCTCCGGTTTCGAGCGGGTCCCGCCCCAGGACCTCGACGCTGAACAGTCCGTCCTCGGTGGCATGCTCCTGAGCAAGGACGCTATCGCCGACGTCGTGGAGATCATCAAGGGCCACGACTTCTATCGCCCCGCGCACGAGACCGTCTACCAGGCGATCCTCGACCTCTATGCCAAGGGCGAGCCGGCCGACCCGATCACGGTGGCGGCCGAGCTGGTCAAGCGCGGCGAGATCACCAAGGTGGGCGGAGCTCCTTATCTGCACACCCTGGTCCAGTCGGTGCCGACCGCGGCCAACGCTTCGTACTACGCGGAGATCGTTCACGAGCGCGCCGTCCTGCGGCGACTCGTCGAGGCCGGCACAAAGATCACGCAGATGGGATACGCGGCCGACGGCGACGTGGACGACATCGTCAACTCCGCCCAGGCCGAGATCTATGCCGTCACCGAGCAGCGGACCAGTGAGGACTACCTGCCGCTCGGCGACATCATGGAGGGCGCGCTCGACGAGATCGAGGCGATCGGTTCACGCAGCGGCGAGATGACCGGTGTGCCGACCGGATTCACCGACCTCGACGCCCTGACCAACGGCCTCCACCCCGGCCAGATGGTCGTCATCGCGGCCCGGCCCGCCATGGGTAAGTCCACGCTCGCCCTGGACTTCGCCCGCGCCTGCTCGATCAAGAGCAACCTGCCCAGCGTGATCTTCTCCCTCGAAATGGGTCGGAACGAGATCGCGATGCGACTGCTGTCCGCCGAGGCGCGGGTGGCGCTCCACCACATGCGCTCGGGCACCATGACGGACGAGGACTGGACGCGGCTGGCGCGGCGGATGCCTGATGTCTCGGCGGCCCCGCTCTACATCGACGACTCCCCGAACCTCTCCATGATGGAGATCCGGGCCAAGTGCCGGCGTCTCAAGCAGCGGAACGACCTCAAGCTGGTGGTCATCGACTATCTGCAGCTGATGCAGTCCGGCGGTTCGAAGCGTGCCGAGAGCCGTCAGCAGGAGGTCTCGGACATGTCCCGAAACCTCAAGCTGCTGGCCAAGGAACTCCAGCTGCCGGTCATCGCGCTCTCCCAGCTGAACCGTGGACCGGAGCAGCGCACGGACAAGAAGCCGATGGTCTCCGACCTCCGTGAATCCGGATCGATCGAGCAGGACGCCGACATGGTGATCCTGCTGCACCGTGAGGACGCCTACGAGAAGGAGTCACCGCGTGCGGGCGAGGCGGACCTGATCGTGGCGAAGCACCGTAACGGCCCGACGGCGACGATCACTGTCGCCTTCCAGGGCCACTACTCACGCTTTGTGGACATGGCGCAGACCTGATCCGGCATCGTGGAGTCTCGGATTTCGCGGCACAATCTCACGATCTTGGCATCCAACGCGGCACCGAACGCGGCATCCAACCGAGATGCCACATGTCAAAGGAGGGCAGCCGCGACCACGGAGGTTCTCCGTGCGCGTCGTCGGCTGTCTGTCATGAACTGCTGTCTCCGGCAGCGGGTGCCTCGGCCCTGCTTTGCCATTCGGTCAGGGTGCGCTGGGCGCTGAGGGCTCCGGGAGACTCGGGGCCCTGTACTCGTCGCAGCGGGCGAGCAGCTCGGCGGGGGGCAGAAGACCTCAACGGACCCCGCCAGTTCGACGGACCGGTGGCGTTCTTCGGGAACGATGGTGGAGAGCAGGACGTCCAGGGCTCCGCGGACCTGCGGTTGGCTGTGGGCAAAGTGCATTTCAAACGGACGGGCGGAGCCCCTCTCGCCGGTGAGCCGGAACAAGTAGTCCGATTCGGCACAGCGGATGCTCATCTTCCGCGCCCCGGCCGCGAGTGCGGGATTCTGAGGCCGGGCGAACAGCACGCTGCGCCCCGGGTCACGCGTTGGGGGAGCCCCCTGTGCTCCCGGTGTCGCCGCCGCGTGACGGAATGGCCCCGGTGATGATGTCCGTCAGTCCTGCCCCGTCGCGGACGGTCACTTCACCTGAACGCTGCCGCAACTCTGTGGGCCCGCGTCCCCGCCGGTCGGACTTACGCCCCGCAGCAGAAAATGAACTCGCCATGCCTCGGTGCGGGAGGTAGTTGTTGAGGATGACTTCTCCTGCTGAACAGTTGCTCCCGGGTACACAGCGCGCTCTGTTGCACCGTATTGCCACCGCCCAGACCGAAGGACGCTCACCTTCCGTTGCCGCTGCCGTTCAACGACAGGGGCAGGCCGTCTGGAACGGCTCCCGCAGCTGTGTCGACGGCCATGCCCCGGACGCGGATACACAGTTCAGGATCGGTTCCCTCACCAAGACGTTCACTGCCGTGCTGGTGATGCGGCTGCGGGACGAAGGCCTGCTGGATCTTGGCGATCCCCTGGAGAAGCACCTGCCCGGTACGGGCGTGGGTGACGTCACCATTCATCAACTGCTAGGCCACAGCGCGGGACTCGGTGCCGAGTCCCCCGAACCATGGTGGGAGCGGACGCCTGGCAGTCTGCGACCCGCCCTTGCGGATGTGCTCGGCGATCAGAGCAGGATGCATCCTCCCGGCCGTCGGCATCACTACTCCAACCCGGGCTACACACTGCTCGGAGCACTGATCGAAGCGGCACGCGGAGTTTCGTGGGCAGAGGTACTGCGGAACGAGGTGCTGGAGCCGCTGGGTATGCACCGGACGAGCCCGCAGGCGCAGGCCCCGCATGCCGGCGGCTGGGCCGTCCATCCGTGGGCGGACGTCATGCTGCCCGAACCGGCCGAGGATCTCGGACTGATGGCGCCGGCCGGCCAGCTCTGGTCCACCACTGCGGACCTCCTGCGCTTCGCCGCCTTCCTTGCCGATGGAGACGACCGGGTACTCGCGGCCGCGTCCGTGGCCGAGATGAAGGAGCCGGCGGCACCGCCGGAGGCGGGGGGCTGGGACGGTCATTACGGTCTGGGCCTCCAGGTGGTCCGGAGGAAGGGCCGCACTCTCATCGGGCACACGGGGTCGCTTCCCGGTTTCCTGGCGGCGCTTTGGTTCAGTGCCGAGGACGATGTGGCTGTTGTCGTGTTCGCCAACGTCACGTCCGGGGTGATGATCGGTGAGGTGGCCGCCGAACTCGTGGACATCGTCGCCGAGTCCGAACCACGTATCCCGGAGCCGTGGTGCCCGCTGCCCGAGGTTGATGCGGAGCTTCTGGCGCTGACAGGCCCTTGGTACTGGGGTACGCGGACGAACATGCTGCGGCTGACTCCCGATGGTGGGCTGGAGCTGCAGACCTTGAACGGTCAGGGCCGCGGTGCTCGATTCACCGCCCGCCCCGACGGCGCCTGGATCGGGCTGGACGGCTACTACGCGGGGGAGACGCTTCGGGTCGTGCGGAACGACGACGGCAGTGTGAACCATCTGGATCTAGGTTCGTTCGTTTTCACGCGTGAGCCGTACGACCCCGCAGCAGCCGTTCCGGGTGGCGTGGACGCGGACGGTTGGCGCGGCCTGGGGAATTGAACGGGCAAGTGAGTTTAGGGGGTAGGTGAGTTGAGCGGTCCGGTGAGTTGGGCATCCCGTTTCACGTGAAACGGCACGGGCGGCCGCTCAGGCCGTCAACTCCCTTTCCAGCGGCGTGCGGAAGCGCGGTGTGATCCGGGCCTCCCCCACCCAGCGCGCAAGCCGGGATGCCTCCGCCTCGATGGCGGCGGTGGCATCCCGGCCTGTGTCGGTGAGAAGCCGCCAGACCGGCTCTCCGTCGGCGCGCAGAGCCCAGCCGCCTACGATCCGGCCGTTCCACCACACGGTGGGGCCGACGTTGCCGGAGCGGTCGAAGAGCGCTGCCCGGTGCCCGGCGGGAAGGTGGAATCCGCGATCGGCCCACCCCATGGCGCTCGGGTCGAGCGCAGGAAGTAGCGCGGCCCAGGGTTCGGGTGCCGGATCGGGCTCGTGGTCCTGCGGTGCAACCCAGGCTGTGGCACCGCTGTCGAGCCGTACCTCTTCCGCGCCGGCGGTTGTCAGCGCCTTGCGGACCTGCCCGAGCCCCCACCCCGTCCACCACTTGAGGTCTCCCTCGGATGCGGGGCCGTACGAACGGAGCCAGTGCAAGGCCAACTCCGCCTGCGCCCGGTCGGTTTCCTGTGCGGGCCGGGGCGCGGACGCCGTCCAGCGGAACTGGCTGGAGGTCCACGATCCTCGGGGCCGGTCCCGGCGGATCCGTCCTTCGGCGGCCAGCACGCGGATGACCCGTGAGGCCACGCCCTGCACCGTCTCCTGCTTCTTCCCGGGAAAGACCGTGATCTTGGTGCGCAGGGCGGGTACGGCGGAGGAGAGCTCGCTGCCTGTGGCGGAACCCCGGGAGGCCAGGGCCGCGAGTACGGACTTCTCGGTGCCGGCCAGCCACTGGTCGTCCAGCCCGTTGCCGTCCTCCGCCAGGTGTCTGAGAAGGGTCCTGCGTTCTTTGGCGGCGACAGCGCGCGCGTTCGACGCCTCGACCCGTGGGGCCATCCCCGCGGACACGACGAAGAGGGTGTTGCGCATGGAGAGCAGGCGGACCAGCGAGACGTCCTCGTAGAGGCTCTTCTCCACGGCGGCGATCTCCGGTACCCGGAGCCGTGCGCAGGCGGAGAGGAAGACGGTGGCCGCGTCGGTGGCGTGCAGGGCGACGACGGCGTCGGCCACGGCCACGGGGGACTCCGACCGAACCGAGGGGGCCAGCAGATGGCGGCGGCCGATCCTGATGCGGCGCTGTTCGTCGCTGATGCGGTGCACGGTCGATCCCTTGGAGGCCGGGGACGGGGTCAGAGGGTGAGCTTGAAGCCCACGTGGCTGGCCACGAAACCGAGCCGTTCATAGAAACGATGCGCGTCGGCCCGAGTCGCATCGGAGGTCAGCTGGACCAACTGGCATTCCTGCCGCCGTGATTCATCCACGGCCCATTGGATCAGCCGCGTGCCGAGACCGCTGCCGCGCTCGTCCGCGTGGACGCGGACGCCCTCGATCACCGACCGGGTCGAGCCGCGCCTGGAGAGGCCCGGGATCACGGTCAGCTGGAGCGTCCCTACGACGCGGTCCGAGCGTATGGCGACCATCACATGCTGATGGGGATCGTCGGCCAGCCGGCGGAACGCCGTGAGGTAGGGGGTGAGATCGTCCGGCGACTCGCGCTGGGCGCCCAGCGGATCGTCGGCGAGCATAGCCACGATCTCGTTGAGATCGCCGACGGCCGCAGGACGGATTTCCAGATCGCTCATGATCGGCAGCCTACGCTGCGACCCCTTACGGAGGCCCGCTACGCGGGAACCTTCAGCTCCTCGACCGTCCGGACGAGCGGGGCCAGTTCGGGGTTCTTGGCTGCCTCGTCCAGTGCGGCCCGCAGGGCGGTGTCATTGGTCGGCCGGGCCTCGGAGAGCAGCGTGAGGCCGGCTTCGGTGACGTCGGTGTAGATGCCCCTTCGGTCGGTGTCGCAGAGATACCGGGTCAGCAGGCCCCGGTTCTCGAGGCGGGTCACCAGACGGGTGGTGGCGCTCTGGCTGAGCACGACGGCGTCGGCCACCTGCTTCATCTGAAGATGACCACCGGTTCCGTTGTGCTGTCGGCTCAGGACGTCCAGCAGGGAGTACTCCCGCACGCTGAGGCCGTGCCCGGCCTGCAGTGCCCGCTCGATATGGGCCTCGATCTTCCCGTGGAGCAGGGAGAGCGCGCACCAGCCCTGGGAAAGGGCGGTCAGTGCCGGGTCCGTCGCTGTCATGGGGTCTCTCCTCCGTGCCGGAGTTGCTTGCGTCCAGGATAGGCGACGAGCGCAATAGCCCGCGCTTGCAATTAGCCCGCGTCTGCAATTATTGTGGACGCTCGTAAGGCGCAGACGCAATCTCCAGGGAAGGTGAAACCCATGCCGCTCGCGCTCCTCGCCCTCGCCATCGGGGCATTCGGTATCGGAACGACCGAGTTCGTGATCATGGGGCTGCTCCCCGAGGTGGCTGCGGACTTCCAGGTCTCGATCCCGACCGCAGGCTTCCTCGTCACCGGCTATGCGCTCGGTGTCGTCATCGGAGCCCCTCTGATGACCCTCCTCGGCACCAGGGTCAGCCGCAAGCGCATGCTGATGATCCTGATGGCGCTGTTCGTCATCGGCAATGTGGTCTCCGCGACCGCCCCCGTCTTCGGAGTGATGCTCGCGGGCCGGGTGATCGCCTCACTCGCCCACGGCGCCTTCTTCGGCATCGGATCGGTGGTGGCAGCCGATCTGGTCGCCCCGCACAAGAAGGCCGGTGCGATCGCCATGATGTTCACGGGCCTCACCGTCGCCAACGTCGTCGGTGTGCCGCTGGGCACCTACATCGGTCAGAGCGCCGGCTGGCGGAGCACGTTCTTCGTTGTCGCCGCTCTCGGTGTCATCGGTCTGCTCGGAGTGGCCCGGCTCGTGCCCGACCAGCCCCGCCCCGAAGGCGTCCGGCTCCGCCACGAACTCGCCGCCTTCCGCAACGTGCAGGTACTGCTAGCCATGGCGATGACCGTGCTGGGCTTCGGCGGAGTCTTCGCGGCGATCACGTACATCACGCCGATGATGACGGAGATCGCCGGCTACTCGGCCTCCTCCGTCACCTGGCTGCTGGTGCTCTTCGGCCTCGGCATGGTCGGAGGGAATCTGCTCGGTGGCAGGTTCGCCGACCGTCGTCTGATGCCGCTGCTGTACGTGTCGCTGGGTGGGCTCGCCGTCGTCCTGTCGCTGTTCACGCTGACCGCCCACAACCAGATCGCGGCAGCCGTCACCATCTTCCTGATCGGTGGCCTGGGCTTCGCGACCGTGCCCCCGCTGCAGAAGCGGGTGCTCGACCAGGCGGCCGGCGCCCCGACTCTCGCCTCCGCGGTGAACATCGGCGCCTTCAACCTCGGTAACGCCCTGTCCGCATGGCTCGGCGGCATCGTCATCGCCGCCGGTCTCGGCTACACCGCACCCAACTGGGTCGGTGCGGTGCTCGCCGCCTCCGCGCTGGTGCTCGCCGTCGTCTCCAGCACCCTGGAGCGCCGCGCGGCCGCCCGGAGCCGCCTCGTGACCACCCACGCTCCGGAGTCGGCCGCCGTACCCGCGGCCGCCCGGCACTGACCACCCCGTATCCCCCACCCATCACCGCACCACACCAAGGAGCCCCCCATGAGCACGCTCACCGCCGCTGTAGCCCCCCTGACCACGCAGGACGCGGAGGCACTGATCGAGGCGGCCCGAACGGCCGCCGAGGCCGCAGGCGTCGCGGCAGCCGTCACCGTCCTGGATGCGGGCGGCCACCTGCTGGCCTTCCGCCGCGACGACCGGGCCGTTCTCATCGCCGGTGAGACCAGCACCCGCAAGGCGTACACGGCGCTGCAGCTCGACGCCCCCACGGCCGACCTCGTCGAGGCAGTCCAGCCCGGCGGGCTCTTCCATACCCTTCCGACCGCACTGGACCGGCCGCTGCTCTTCATCGCCGGAGGCGTCCCGGTCCATCGCGACGGCCGGCTGATCGGCGCCGTCGGGGTCGGTGGCGGTGCGCCCGAGCAGGACCACGGGTTCGCGACCGCTGCCGCGGCCGGTCTCGTCTGAGGTCGCACCTGCCCTGCGCCAGGTAATTCGCTGGTGTCGGCTTCCATGTGTCTGGAGAATCTCCGTGCATGGGAGCCGACATTCACGGATTCATCGAGTGCCGGTCACGATGGGCGGAGCCGGAGGACGCGTGGTCGGCGGCCATCGACCTCGACCTGCTCTACCTGGGCCGGGACTATGACGCCTTCGGCTGCCTGTTCGGCGTGCGCAATTACGCAGGCTTCGTTCCCCTCGCGGCGGAGCGGGGGCTGCCCGAACTCATCTCCGACGCCGCACGTGCGGATTTCGACGACTGGGCCTCCAGCGCGCACAGCTCCAGCTGGATCGCGTGGAGCGAGTTGAAGTGCGTCGACTGGGACGAGTCCGCCGAAAGCACGGACCGACGGATCCATGAGTACGAAGCGGTGGACGGTACGTGGGTCTTCGTCTCCAAGGCGGCATGGAGCGCTCGCTTCGCCAAAGCGGCTGGGCTCCCGGCTGATCCCGCAACCCGTGCCGGCGATCGCTACGGCCGGACGGACTGGCCGGAGGGAACGGAGTGGCGGGACGGCGACCGCCTCTACCGGCTGGAGCGGATGACGAGGCGCGACGCAGTGCCGCCGGAAGGCGAGTGGAAGCCGGTGTGGTCCGTGATGGAAGCCCTCGCCGCCGTTCACGGGGACGAGAACGTCCGGCTCACCGTGTGGTTCGACAACTGAGCAGGGACCGAACCGGCGCGGTGATCCCGGTGGTTCGAACGGACCTGCCAGGCGTCAGCCCGTCGCCACGCTCAGCGGCGCGAAGCTCCGTGTCCAGTCCCCCGCCGGTGACTGGTTCCCGAGTCGCATGACCGTGGTCGCCGTGCCGGGCTCCAGGCCGCATGCACCGAACCAGGCCAGCAGCTCTTCGTGACGGGCGTCGATGTCCGCACGCAGCGCCCGGTCCGTCGCCCCGGCGAGCGAGATGACAAGCAGCTTCGCCGTGGCGGTGTCCCGTGCGATCAGCGGCCCGACCACATGGTTGTCCGAACTGGGCCACAGGGCGGCGTACCCGACGAGTTCCCCGCCGTCCTCGGCGACCCGTAGATGGTCGGCGAAGGCGGGGAGGCGGGCCAGGAGCTGCATCCGGTCGTGACCGAAGGCCTCCGAGTCCAGACGGAGCAGGGCCGGCAGATCGCCCGCCGTGGCAGGGCGGATAGCCGGGCCCGCACCGGCGGCCGGACCCGCGTGAACCCCCGTTCCGCGACTGCTCGGCTCCGCGTCCGGCCGCAAGTGCCCGCTCACCCGCTGGGCCCGGCCCACCGCCCTGAACCCGAGCTCTTCGTAGAGCGGTTGGCCTGCCGGCGTCGCATAGAGGCTGAGGGGAGCGCCCCCGGTCGAGTCGATCACCCGCTGCATCAGGTACCGCGCGACCCCCTGGCGGCTGTAGCGCCCGGCGACCAGAAGCATGCCGATGGCGGCCATGTCCGGACCGTATGAGGTCACCACGCAGGTCGCCATCAGACCCTTGCCCCCAGGATCGTCGATGCCGTAGGCCGTTCCCGCGGTGAGGAGCAGTCCCCACCTGTGCTCGTCGCGGGGCCAGCCGCGGTCCTCGCTGAGATCGGCGCACGGGACCAGATCGTCCCGGGTGAGACGCCGGACGGGCAGGTCGGCGAGTGGGCGGGGCAATGAGCTGGGCATAGGGGTCAGGCTGTCCGACGCAGCGATCGCTCGTCCACCGCTTTAACGGATCTGGTCGAGATACGCAGCCGTCGGCCGCGTCGGGTCGGTCCCCAGGGCTTCAGTACGGAGATCGCGGTCATGAAGAGGTAGGTCGCGGCGGCCACCGAAGGGGCGACGACGAGGCTGATGTCGACAGACCCGCGTTCCGCGGCTTCGTTGATGGCCGGGCGCAACGAGAAGACCGACAGTCCCGTCGTGGCCAGGGTGAGCCAGAACTTTGTCCAGACCCAGCGATGTCTGGCCAGTCCCCAGGGGGTGCCGAGTGACAGGATCAGGCCGCTGATCAGGGCAGCCAGGGCGACCGGGACGACAAGCCAGTCACCGAAGATCTTCATGGCCCGGGTGGCGGCCTGCGCGGTGACCGGATCGCCGGTCGCGAAAGCGGTGATGCCGAGCGTCAGCAGGCCGGCGGTGAGACCGAGCCAGCTGACGGATACCGATACATGGGCGACGAGGAGGCTCTTGCGGGTGCGGCGCTTAAGTGGTTTCACGTGAAACACGGTGCAGCCGGCCGCTTGATGGGTCATCTGCCGAGGGGAGTATCCCCGCGTACTGGCTTCGGCGTACGAGGGACTTTGGAGCGGGCCCGCGGCGGGGCCCGCTCGCCCGAAAGGTGGGATCCGCCCCTCCACGGGGCCGGCCCGAGGCCAGAGGGGAGGGGCTGTCGCGAGTCGATGCGCCCTCGCGGATCAGCCCAGGTCGGGCGCGTGCATCGCTCGGACACCCTCGATGTTGCCGTCCAGGTAGTGCCGCAGTGACAGCGGTACGAGGTGAACGGCGGCGATCCCGACCCTGCTGAACGGAACGCGTACGACGTCGTACTCCCCGCAGGGGTCGTCGATCTCGGGGCCGTGGCGCAGGGACAGGTCCATCGATTCGAGTCGGCAGACGAAGAAGTGCTGGACCTTGACGCCCTTCACCCCGCCGCTCTCGATGTGTTCCACGGTGTCGACGAAGCAGGGCACCACATCAGTGATCTTGGCGCCGAGCTCCTCGTCCAACTCGCGGTGCAGGGCTTCGATGACGGTTGCGTCCTCGCGCTCGACCCCGCCACCCGGTGTGAGCCAGTACGGGTCCACCCCTGGCTTGGTGCGCTTGATGAGGATGAGGTCGTTGCCATCGAGCAGGACGGCGCGTGCGGTGCGCTTGACCACAGGACGTTCGGTCATGGCAAGAGAGTGGCCCGCAGAACCGGTTCTGAAACACCTGACGCCTGCTGGACCGCCCTGCGGTCACCAGTCGGCTGCGGCGCGCAGCAGCAAATCGTGTGCCCGAGCGAGATGCGGAAGCGCGAGCGTGCCGGTCCGCGCGGCCAGGAAGTAGGTACGCAGGGGCGGAACCGGTGGATCGAGGAGCGCCACCACCTCTCCCCGTTCCAGTGCGCCCTCGCACAGATAACGGGGCAGCACGGCGAGCCCCGCCCCCGCCGCCGTGCATTCCAGGACCGCCCGCAGATCCGGAGCGATGACCGCCCCGGCCGCCGCGGGGCGGGTATCGAAGACCGCCGCCCAGTAACGGGAGACCAGGGGAAGGCTCTCGTGCACCTCGACCACCGGCAGCTGCTCCAGGACCACCGGGCCGTTGCGCCGTAGCGTTCCCGGTCCCAGACGTCCGGCCCACCGGGGTGCTGCGACCAGAACGTGCTCCTCGTCACAGAGCGGGGCGGCGGTGAGCAGCCCGCCGCGCGGCCGGGCCGTGACGATGGCCAGGTCATGGTGCCCGGCGGCAAGACCGTCGAGCGTCTCGTCGGTGTCCGCGGAGAACGAGCTGCGCAGCGCGAGCCCCTGGGCGATGAGCGGGGTGAGGGCAGGCAGAGCCCGCAGGGAGGTGAACTCCGGTGGGCCCGCCAGATGCAGCGTCCGTACGCCCGACTCCTCGTCGAGCTCGGTCTCGGCGATCTCGACCAGGGCGTCCAGATGGGGGGCCGCCCGGTGCGCGAGCTCGTCGCCGATGGTGGTGGGTGTCACGCCGCGGGCCCGGCGGAGGAAGAGCGGGCGGCCCAGTTGCCGTTCCAGGGTGCGGATCTGCGAGGTCACGGCGGGCTGGGAGAGGCCGAGCAGCGCGGCAGCGCGGGTGAACGAGCCGGCGCGGTGCACGGTGACGAAGGTGCGCAACAGGGCCAGGTCCATGTCCGTCCCCTCTCACCCGCGAACCGTCGGACCAGGACAACTATAAATATGTCGATAGGTCGCTGCCGCTACTGTGATTGGACACTGACGCAGAGTCAACTAGCCTTGTCGAGGCGGTTCTTCGCGAGGAGAAGGCGGGGGACCGGGGCGGTCCGAGCCACGAGGGGGGAGGCTCGGACCGTCCGTACCGTACCGCGGTGGGGAGGTCAGCTCCCGGTCACGGCCTCGGCCAGCGCACGTTCGACGTCGGCCACCAGGTCGGCCGCGTTCTCGGCCCCGACGGAGAAGCGGATGAAGCCTTCCGGCACGGCGTCGCCGCCCCAGCGGGCCCGGCGTTCCGCGGTGGAACGTACGCCTCCGAAGCTGGTCGCGTCCTCGGCGAGATGCAGCGCCGAGAGGAAGCGCTCCGCGGTCCCGCGATCCGCCAGTACGAACGACACGACGGAGCCGAAGCGCCGCATCTGCCGCACGGCGTTCGGGTACGAGGGATCGGTGGGCAGACCGGGGTAGCGCAGTCCGCTCACCTCCGGCTGCTTGGCGAGGGCCTCGGCAAGCACGAGGGCGTTAGCGCACTGCCGCTCGATTCGCAGCTCCAGCGTGGCCAGGGAGCGGTGAGCGAGCCAGGCCTCCATGGGGCCGGGGATCGCGCCGACCACCTTGCGCCAGCGCCGCACCCCCGCCGCCAGCTCGGAGTCGCGGCAGGTCACATGGCCGAGCAGGATGTCACCGTGACCGGTCATGCCCTTGGTGTCGCTGGCCACCGAGAAGTCGGCGCCGAGCTCCAGCGGGCGCTGGCCGAGCGGGGTGGCGAGGGTGTTGTCGACGGCCACCAGTGTGCCGCCCGCGTGCGCCGCCTCGACGAGCCGACGCACGTCACAGACATCGAGCCCGGGGTTGGACGGGGTCTCGATCCACAGAAGCCGGGCCCCCTCCAGCAGTGCCAGCTGGGCGTCGCCCCCCGTCGGGGCGGTGCGCACCTCGACGCCGTAGGCCTCCAGCTGCGCACGCACCAGCGGAAGTGCCTGGTAGCCGTCGTCGGGCAGCACGACGACATCGCCGGTGCGCACCTGGGACAGCAGGACCGCCGAGATCGCCGCCATGCCGGAGGCGAAGACCGTGGTCTCGACGTGCTCCCCCGGCGCTTCGAGTTCCCCGATGGCCCGTTCCAGATGGGTCCAGGTCGGATTGGTGTCGCGCCCGTAGGTGTACGGCCCGGTCGGCTCGCCGGACAGATGGAAGTGCGCGGCGAAGACCGGACCGGGGAGAGTGGGTTCGTACTGCTGCGGTTCCGGCAGGCCCGCGCGTACTGCCCGGGTTCCGTCGCCCATGGTGCTCATTCCGTGCCCTCGCTTCTCTCCCCGGTCTGTCGCCGGTCTCGTCGTCACTGTTTCAGGTACCCAGGGTTCAGTCCTCGTCGGGCAGGACGACGTTCAGCGCCCAGGACACGATCGAAACGATCAGACCACCGAGGACAGCGGTCCAGAAGCCGTCGACATGGAAGCTCAGATCCAGCACGTCGGCCAGCCACGAGGTCAGCAGCAGCATCAGGGCGTTCACCACCAGGGTGATCAACCCCAGTGTGAGGATGAAGAGCGGCAGCGTGAGCAGCTTCACCACCGGCTTGACGAGGAAGTTGACCAGGCCGAAGACCAGCGCGACCAGGACCAGGGTCAATATCTTGCGTCCGGTGCTGCCGCCGGTCAGCGTGATGTCCTGGAGCAGCCAGATGGCCACGGCCAGCGCACCCGCGTTGGCGATCGTCTTGACTACAAAATTCTTCATGTGTCTGATCGTGGCAGACATGATCGGTGGCGGACACCGGCTGGACAGAGACAAGGGGCGGATGGGCCATGAAGGCATTCAGACTGGACGAACTGGAGGCGGAACGGGCCGCAAACGACGGCGCCTACCTCCAGTTCGTCCGCGAACGGAACATGTCTGTCGGTCTGTACGCCCTGGACGCCGGTGAACTCGACCCGCAGCAGCCTCACAACCAGGACGAGGTCTACTTCGTCGTCAGCGGGCGCGCTTCGATCACCGTGGGCATGGAAACGACGCAGGTGGGCAGAGGAAGTGTCGTGTATGTACCTGCCGGCGCGGCCCACAAGTTCCACCACATCACCGAGGACCTGCGGGTGATGGTGGTCTTCTCGCCGCCCGAGGGCTGAGCCGCACCTCGGGGATCCCTAGGGGATGGATCAGGGGAGTTCAAGGGCTCCGGAGCCCCGCAGCCCGCCCCCGCGCCTCTAGCATCGAAGCAGGAACTCACAGAGACGAGGTAAGGACGATGGCCGTGCGGGAGATATTCGCGGGGATGCCCTGGTGGGTGAAGTGGATCGCGGTGCCTGTCATCGCGATCGTCGTGTTCGGTGGCCTGATCGCCAGCATCGTCGGTTTCGTGATCTGGCTGCTGTTCAAGATCCTGCTCGTCGCGATCCTGGTCGGCGGGCTCGTCTTCGTCGTACGGAAGTTCATGTCGTCCTCCTCGCGAAGCGACTGGTAACCGCACGGCCGACCGTACGGTTAGCCCAGCTGAGCTAAGCGGAAGGTGAAACGGCACCCGGTCCGGATGCTCCCGATACAGTGGCAGTCCGCTGCCGCCACCTGGGAAAACACCGTCAGTCGCCACCCTGACCAGTGGTTTGTACGGCATCCGGCCTTCTGGACCCCAGGCCTGCGGCAGATCTGTGGGGGCGGCCCCCACGGGCGGGCTGACCGCCCGTCACCACGCCTGGGGGTGACCGTTGACCACGGCATCGACTACCGCTGTTCCGACGCTGATCGGATCGGTTCAGCGGGCGCTGAGGCTGCTGGAGGCTGTGGGCACCCATCGCGACGGGGCTCCGGCCAAACAGCTGGCACGGGAAGCGGGACTCCCCCTTCCCACCGCCTACCACCTGCTGCGCACCCTGACACACGAGGGATATCTGCGCAGGGAGAACGGCGTCTTCCTCTTCGGCGCCGCCGCGGAGCGGCTGGTGGACGACGGCGCACTGCAGAATCGTCGCAGCAGAATGACCCAGTCCCTGGGGCGGTGGCGGGACATCATCGGTGCCCCGGTGTACTGCGCCGTCTACCGCGACGGTGAGATCGAACTCGTCGCGGTCGCGGACACCCCCGCTGCGCCGGCGGTGGAGGAGTGGGCAGCCTTCGGCGAGACGGGGCATGCACATGCGATCGGCCAGTGTCTGCTGAGTCAGCTCGACGAGCAGGCCCGCGAGGACCACCTGGACCGGCATCCGGTACGGCCGCTGACGCGCTACTCCGTGCGCGACCGCCCGGCACTTCTTGAGCGGCTGCGGTCGGTCGAGCGTATGGAACCTGTCATCGAACGGCAGGAATACGCCCTCGGGACGGTCTGCGCGGCCATCCCGATCACGGCCGGATTCACGGCCGCCGCGATGGCCATTTCGGTCCCCCTCGACCAGTCAGAACGGTTGCTCCCCGCAGTCGAACGACTACGTGGCGAAGTGGCCAGCCTCTTGCGTTCGTTCGTGTTCTCTATCAGTATCTGAAAAATCACTCCTTGTGATCTGCTATCGGGTGCACCACGATGGCGTCAATAGGGCCATGGGGGATCATTCCTGGCCAGATTCATCTACTGCGGGGTTGAACGATGCGCGAGTCGGTTCAAGCTGAGGTCATGATGAGCTTCCTCGTTTCCGAGGAGCTCTCTTTCCGGATCCCGGTGGAGCTCCGGTACGAAGTGTGCGATCCGTACGCGATCCGGATGACCTTCCATCTGCCCGGCGACGCCCCCGTCACCTGGGCTTTCGGCCGTGAGCTGCTGCTCGACGGTCTCAACAGCCCCAGTGGTGACGGCGATGTGCACATCGGGCCGACGGAGCCCGAAGGGCTGTCCGACGTCCACATCCGGCTCCAGGTGGGGGCTGACCGTGCGCTGTTCCGGGCCGGCACGGCGCCTCTCGTGGCGTTTCTCGACCGGACGGACAAGCTCGTGCCGCTCGGGCAGGAGTGCACGCTGGGTGACTTCGAGGGCAATCTGGAAGAAGCGCTGGGGCGGATTCTGGCCGAGGAACAGAACGCCGGCTGACGAGGGCCGTGCCCATGGCCCGTATGCCGGTCGAACAGCACACCTGCCGAACGGGTGAATCGCTCTCCGTGTCCGGGCACTCAGGCCTTCGCCCGACGACGACGTCCCCTGCCGCTCCGTACGGGTGCCGGAGCACCGGAATCCGCGGCGAGCCCGGTGCGGTCCGCGGAGACGACCAGCGCCGCGAGCGCGGTGGTCACCGGCACCGAGGCGACCAGTCCGATCGAGCCGATCAGTGTGCGCACGATCTCCTCCGCCACCAGCTCGCTGTTGGCCACCGTCCCCATGCTGCTCTGGGCGATCGAGAACAGCAGCAGGAGTGGAAGCGCGGCGCCCGCATAGGCGAGCACCAGGGTGTTGACCACCGAGGCGATGTGGTCGCGCCCGATTCTGATCCCTGCCCGGTAGAGCTCCTTCGCACTCATCGTCGGGTCCGCCTGGTGAAGTTCCCAGACCGCCGAGGTCTGGGTGACCGTCACGTCGTCGAGCACTCCCAGGGAACCGATGATGACGCCGGCCAGCAGCAGTCCGCTCATGTCGATGTGCGGATACAGGCCGTGGATGAGGCCGGTGTTGTCGTCGGTGTTCCCGCTCAGGCTCGCCCAGCCGATGAAGAGCGAGCCGAGCAGACCGATCAGCAGCAGTGAGATCAGGGTGCCGATGACGGCGACCGAGGTGCGGGCGGTCAGCCCGTGGCAGATGTAGAGCGCGATCAGCATGATGGCGCCGGCCCCGACGACTGCCACGACCAGCGGGTTCGAGCCCTGCAGGATGGCCGGAAGGATGAACAGGGTCAGGACGGCGAACGACAGGGCGAGCGCCACCAGCGCCATGACCCCGCGCATTCTGCCCACGGCCACCACGACCAGGGCGAAGATCCCGGCCAGCAGCAGCAACGGGAACTTCCGGTTCACATCGGTCACGGAGTACTGGAGATCGTGGGGTGCGTCGGGGGCGTGCGCGACCACCACCCCCTGTCCCTTCCGTAGTTGTCGGGGCGCGTCCGGCTGGACGACCTCAATGAATGTGCGGCCTTTGTCCTGGCCGCTCGTCACCTCGACGGTGGCCTTCTCGCAGAGGCGATCGCCGCCGGCCGGCTCGCCCGTAGGCGGCGATGTCTCACTGCTGACCGGGATCTGCGAGGCGTTCACGTCCGCGCAGTCGACCTTGCCGACGTTCGCCACCTTGCCCTGCTGGGTCTGCCGGTCGAAACCGACACCTGTGCGCTCGTGCGCCGGCGCACCACCGGGCCAGAGGACCACGAGCCCGACGACGACCGCGGCCGCGAACGGGATCAGCACGGCGGCGATCACCTTGCGCAGATGGCCGGAGACGGGAGCGGCGGGGCCGTGGCTGTGCGAGTGCGCGTGCTGATGGCCCTGCGGTTCGGAGTCGTTATGAGGGGACGTCACCGGGCGATCATCGCAAGAAGGGAAGGGGTCCTCTGTTCAGCTTGCCCATGGGGGCGCTAGCGTGGTGGCACCTTTGCACACGCGGGAGCTCGGAGCACCGGGCTGAGAGGGCGCTGATCTCCGTACGTCCGTACGGGACAGGCTGCGCCGACCGCCGAACCTGTTACCGGGTAATGCCGGCGTAGGGAGTAGGTCTCATGACCACATCGGACGCACGCACGCCTGCCTCGAACCAGAACGACGAGGCCGGGAAGTCCATCGGATGGCACAAGGGATACGTCCAGGGCTCACGCCCGGACCTCCGGGTGCCGGTCCGTCAGGTGCACCTCACCAACGGCAGGGACGTGACGCTGTACGACACGTCGGGGCCGTACACCGATCCATCGACGGAGACTGATGTCCGCCGCGGACTGGCACCTCTGCGGGAGAACTGGATCATCGCCCGCGGCGACACCGAGGAGTACACGGGACGTCCCGTGCGCCCCGAGGACGACGGGCTCAAGCACACCTCACCGCGTGGGGGACTGCGCAACCTGGACGCGGTCTTCCCCGGTCGCCCCCGCCAGCCACGGCGCAGCCGGGACGGCCGGCCCGTCACCCAGCTCGCGTACGCCCGCCGGGGCGAGGTCACCCCGGAGATGGAGTACGTCGCGATCCGGGAGAACGTCGAGCCCGAGGTGGTGCGCGACGAGATCGCGGCCGGCCGGGCCGTTCTGCCGGCCAACGTCAACCACCCGGAGATCGAGCCGATGATCATCGGCAAGCGGTTCCTGGTGAAGGTGAACGCCAACATCGGCAACTCCGCGGTCTCGTCCTCCATCGAGGAGGAGGTGGACAAGATGACCTGGGCGACCAAGTGGGGCGCCGACACAGTCATGGATCTGTCCACCGGCCGCAACATCCACACCACCCGTGAGTGGGTTCTTCGCAACTCCCCCGTTCCGATCGGCACCGTTCCGCTCTACCAGGCCCTGGAGAAGGTCGACGGCAGGGCGGAGGAGCTGACCTGGGAGATCTACAAGGACACCGTCATCGAGCAGGCCGAACAGGGTGTCGACTACATGACGGTTCACGCCGGCGTGCGCCTGCCGTACGTGCCGCTGACGGCCCGTCGCAAGACCGGCATCGTCTCCCGGGGCGGCTCGATCATGGCGGCGTGGTGCCTCGCGCACCACAAGGAGTCGTTCCTCTACGAGAACTTCGAGGAGCTCTGCGAGATCCTCGCCTCGTACGACGTGACGTACTCCCTGGGCGACGGGCTGCGGCCCGGTTCGATCGCGGACGCCAACGACGAGGCGCAGTTCGCGGAGCTGCGTACGCTCGGCGAACTGAACACCGTCGCGAAGCGGTTCGGTGTCCAGACCATGATCGAGGGCCCGGGGCACGTACCGATGCACAAGATCAAGGAGAACATCGACCTCCAGCAGGAGATCTGCGAGGAGGCGCCGTTCTACACGCTCGGCCCGCTGACGACCGATGTGGCTCCGGCGTACGACCACATCACCTCGGGTATCGGAGCCGCGATGATCGCCTGGTGGGGGACGGCGATGCTCTGCTACGTGACGCCCAAGGAGCACCTCGGTCTGCCCAACCGTGACGACGTGAAGACCGGGGTCATCACCTACAAGATCGCGGCCCATGCGGCGGACCTGGCCAAGGGGCATCCGGGAGCGCAGGACTGGGATGACGCGTTGTCGGACGCCCGGTTCGAGTTCCGCTGGGAGGATCAGTTCAACCTGGCCCTCGACCCGGACACGGCAAGGGAGTTCCACGACGAGACGCTGCCTGCCGAGCCGGCGAAGACGGCGCACTTCTGCTCGATGTGCGGCCCGAAGTTCTGCTCGATGAAGATCTCCCAGGACATCCGGCGTGAGCACGGAGGTTCGCAGGCGGAGATCGAGGAGGGGATGACGGAGAAGTCCAAGGAGTTCGCGGCGGCGGGCAACCGGGTCTATCTGCCCATCGCGGACTAGGGCCTGGCGGGCGTAACCGAGCAGGGCGCGAACGGCCCCGCGCCCTGCTGTCCGGGCCCGGGACACCCGGGGTCGGTGACGGGTCTTCCCGGGTGCGGGGCCGTCAGTCCAGCTCGTGTTCCGGGCCGCCGAAGTCGGGGCTGGTGAAGTCCGGACTGGTGAACGTCGGGCGGGGCGCGGCGGCGGGACCGTCGTCCGGACTGGAGAAGTCCGGCCTGCTGTAGCCGATCTTCGGGATGCGGTTGGCCGAGCGGTGCGGGATGCGCGCGGCCGGGGCGGCCCCGGGGTCGGCGAGCGCGTCCCGCAGGAACGGCAGGATGCCGCGTTCCAGCAGGGCGTGGCGCCAGGCCTCCCTGGCTCGTGCCACATCCTCCGGCAGTTCCTCGCCCTGTTCCTCGGCGGCCACCGATGTCGAGCCGTTGCGCAAGGCCGTGATGAGGAGGGCGACGGCGGCTACGAGGATGGCGGCCGCGGTCGCCGCCGCGAAGAACCAGCCCGCGCCGACCATGCTGCGCGCGAACGAGGGAGGCGGGTCGAGCGCCTTGAGGATGTAGCCGATGAGCAGGAAGATCACCGCGGCGGTGCCTGCCAGCACCGGAGCCAGCACGGTGATGACGACTCCTATGCCGGCGCCCGACTGGTGCGCGCCGGCCGGGCCGGTGTCGGGTTCACCGTCTTCGTCCGTGCCGGCGGCAGCGGCGCGGATCTCTTCGCGAGCCTTCACGTAGTGCTCGTACTCGGTGGCCGCAGCCGCTGTGATCAGCGCCGTGGCAGCCATCGCCATGGTGCGCAGCTGCACCGGATTGAGCCGTTCGCCGACAGCGGCCAGATCTGGTCGTTCATGGGCGTGACGCAGTGCGTCGTCGAGGATCCGCTCGTACTCGGGGCGGTCCTCGGTCAGCAGGTGCGGAGCGCTGTTCATGTGCATCCCCCGATGCTCCGTAGGGCCTGTGTGCCCGCTCGAACCGGGCAGTCGGGCGGAAACGGAGGAGAGCCTGCTACTGATACGCCGATGGTAGAGCGCCCACGGCACGGGGTGACAGGGGGTTTCCGGAAATAGGCCCAGTGGTCCGCGTATTCAGGTCTGGATGCGTCTTCCCCGAAGAACGTCAGTCATGCAGCGGGAGTTTGACGACCAGTAGCTTTCCGGCCATGGTCACTCCGCCGTCCATGGCGATGGCGAGCCCGTCCGCGTACACGTGCGGTCCGTCCACCAGCGGGCCCGACCTGTCCTCGCCGTCCTCGGAACCCACCTCGCCCAGAAGGTAGGGAATGGGGCTGTGACCATGGACGACGCGTCGGCCGCCGTAGGCCGCCATGAGCTCCTGCACGGCCTGCGGACCAGATTCGTCGCGGAAGGCGAACCGTTTGGTCAGCTTGCGGAAGAGGTCCCAGCATTCATCGGCGTCGTTCCGCGTGAGAATGGCGTGCACCGTGTCGTTGACGTCCTCGATGGTGGAGCCGTAGTCGAGGTACGCCGTCGTGTCCGAGTGCATCAGGAGGTGCTCGTCCTCCTCGACGACGGCGTCGAGTCGGGACATCCACTGGAGGTGGACGTCCTGGAGCCGCTCCATGTCGGTCTTCTGGCCGCCGTTGAGCAGCCAGGCGGCCTGGAAGGTGGCGGTGCCGGCACCGGAGTTGACCGGGGTGTCGCCGAACCGCTTGGCACCGATGAGCAGCAGCTCGTGGTTGCCCATCAGGGCCTTGCAGTAGCCGCCGGCGGCCGCGGCCTCGGCGGACAGCCGCATCACGAGGTCGATGACGCCGATTCCGTCGGGTCCCCGGTCGGTGAAGTCGCCGAGGAACCAGAGCCGGGCATGACCCGCGGCCCAGCTGCCCTCGGAGTCGATCAGGTCCTGCTCGGCGAGGGCGGCGAGGAGCTCGTCCAGATAGCCGTGGACGTCACCGACGACGTACAGCGGTCCGAGACCCGGCTCCTGGGCGGGCCGCGGGTCGGGCACGGCGCGGACCTGGACGGTGTCCTCGCGGTTGATCACGGGGAGGTCGCGTGCGGTCGGCGTGTACCCCTCGGGCGGCTCGCCCCCCGGGAAGGCGTTGCCCGGGTGCGGTGGGGCGGGCGGCGCAGGGGACTGCGCATAGGGCGGTACGCGGAAGTCGCGCAACGTCGCCGTCCGCACCACGGGTTCCTGACCGGCCCCCTGTGTCATCGACCCCTCCACCACCGTCGTGCCGCCGTACACCTGACGGGCCCTGCTGGTCGGGGTGGTCCGCGGTGTCGTGCGCCCATCATAGGAATGAGGATCGTGCTCTGTGACGCACCAGGGGTGGTGAATCCGCGCGCACGCCAGGTTCATCGGTCGATTAGTCCCAATTGGCCTGATCAATCCCCTGTCGGGGAGCGTGGCGCGCTGACCGTCGTGCGTGGCGGGCGGCGTTGCGAGGAGGTCCGGACGATGAGTTCCGTCGGTATGACCTGTTCCACCGGTCCGTCCTGGTCGACCCCTTCGATGGCGTCGATGAGCAGCTGGACGACCGCCGTACCGATGCGGCGCGGTTTGAGTGAAAGCGTGGTGATGGGCGGCTCGGTCGTCGCGTAGACGGTGGACTCGCTGCAGCAGACCAGGAGCAGGTCCTCCGGGACGCGCAGGCCGTACCGGCGGGCGGCCGCCAGCAGATCCGTGCCATTGGGGTCGAAGAGGCCGTACACGGCGTCCGGGCGGTCCGGACGGGCCAGCAGGCGGTCGGCTGCCACCGCGCCCGCGCACGGGTCGTGGGCGGGGTAGGACTCGTACACCGGATCCTGGCCGACGCGCTCGCACCAGTGGAGGTACGCGGTGGTGGACAGCCGGGTGTAGGTGTCGGTGGTGGTGCCGGTGAGCAGTCCGATGCGGCGGGCGCCGGCGGCGGCGAGGTGGTCGAGGAGGTCGAGGACGGCTGCCCGGTGGTCGTTGTCGACCCATGCGGTGACCGGCAGGGTCCCGGCCGGCCGGCCGTCGGAGACGACGGGCAGCCCCTGGCGTACGAGTTCGGTGACCACCGGGTCCTGGTCGGAGGGGTCGATGACGACGGTGCCGTCCAGCGCGACGTTCGACCAGACGTCGTGGCGCGAGGTGGCGGGAAGGATCACGAGGGCATAGCCGCGGGCGAGTGCGGCGGAGGTGGCGGCTCTGGCCATCTCGGCGAAGTACGCGAATTCGGTGAAGGTGAAAGGTTCATCCCCGTAGGTCGTCACGGTCAGGCCGATCAGGCCCGACTTGCCGGTACGGAGCGTTCGGGCCGCGGCGGAAGGGCGATAGCCCAGGCGCTCGGCGACCTCGCGGACATGGCTGCGGGTGGCGTCCGGGAGCCTGCCCTTGCCGTTGAGCGCGTCGGAGACGGTCGTGATGGAGACTCCGGCGGCGGCGGCCACGTCCCGGATTCCTGCTCGTCCCTGCCGGCCGCCGCGCCGGGGGGTATCCGTCCGGCTCACCTGGTGCTTCCCTGCTGCTGTCATGGCGAGCCGATAGTAGGGCTCGGGCGGGCACTTGACCTGGTCGCATATGCACTCGTTGACAGGCACGTTTCTGCATGGTCATCAAGCCCCAATTGCCTTGGTAACACAGGGCGTTATGGGGTGGCGCCGTCATGTGTCACGCGTCGGGCCGGATGAGCCTGGCGATAGGTCCATGTCTCGAAGAGGTCTCAACTCACCTCTTCGGGGGACGCGCGCCACGGAGTGAGCCACCGGCGCGCGCCAGAGTGAGGGGCGCTCCCCCTCATTCCGGGGTCCACCGGACTAATCCTCGGTCCGCCATTCGCACCGGCGCTCAATCCTCATAAGGTGAGCAGTATTGATGTGTAAGGACGGTCGAGGAGGACCTGCGGTGAGCGAGACGAGCCCCAAGCTGCGTGCCGAACTGGATGGCGTCCCTGCCTATGTGCCGGGCAAGCCGGCCGCGGCGGACGGACCGCTCGCGTTCAAGCTGTCCTCCAACGAGAATCCGTATCCGCCGCTGCCGGGGGTGATGGAGTCGGCGCTGGCCGCGGCCGCGCACTTCAACCGGTATCCGGACTTGGCCTGCACCGGTCTGATGAACGAGCTGTCCGACCGTTTCGGTGTGCCGCTCTCGCACCTGGCCACCGGCACCGGTTCGGTCGGTGTGGCCCAGCAGCTGCTGCAGGCCACCTCGGGCCCGGGTGACGAGGTCATCTACGCCTGGCGTTCCTTCGAGGCGTACCCGATCATCGCTCAGGTCAGCGGGGCGACGTCGGTGAAGGTGCCGCTGACCGACGCCGAGGTGCACGACCTGGACGCGATGGCGGACGCGATCACCGACCGGACCCGGCTGATCTTCGTCTGCAACCCGAACAACCCGACCGGCACCGTGGTGCGCCGGGCGGAGCTGGAGCGCTTCCTGGACCGGGTGCCGAGTGATGTGCTCGTGGTGCTCGACGAGGCGTACAAGGAGTTCATCCGCGACGCCGAGGTCCCCGACGGCATCGAGATCTACCGGGACCGGCCCAACGTGGCGGTGCTGCGGACGTTCTCCAAGGCCTACGGTCTGGCCGGACTGCGGGTCGGCTTCGCCGTGGCCCATGAGCCGGTGGCGGCCGCGCTGCGCAAGACGGCGGTGCCCTTCGGCGTCAGCCAGCTCGCGCAGGACGCGGCAGTGGCCTCGTTGCGTGCGGAGGACGAACTCCTGGGCCGGGTGGGCTTGTTGGTGTGCGAGCGCCAGCGGGTGCAGGAGACGCTGAAGCGACAGGGCTGGACGGTGCCCGAGTCCCAGGCGAACTTCGTCTGGCTGCGGCTGGGGGACCGTACCGCTGATTTCGCCGCGGTCTGCGAGAAGGCCGGTGTGGTGGTCAGGCCGTTCGCCGGTGAGGGCGTGCGGGTCTCGATCGGAGAGGACGAGGCGAACGACCTGTTCCTGAAGGTGACGGAGTCGTACCGCAAGGATCTGTAGAACCGGCTGCCACCTGCCGGCGGGCCCCGTACCTCGATCGAGAGGACGGGGCCGTCTGCGTGTGCGGGCGCAGATGCCGGGGTGTCCGCTTCGGCGGTAATGATCGCTACGTCCCGGAGGGGGACCCCGGTCGTACCTACCGAAAGCCTGTGCGCCATAATTGCTTGTGAATGTGAACGCGTTCACAAGCGTGTCCCGTTTCCTCCGCTGTTAAGTCGGATTTATAGGACAAACTGCCGATGCATTGGCGGCGACGTAAGGAGAAGACGACGTGGAGCTAGCTCTGGCGCCGGAGACCCTGGCGCGATGGCAGTTCGGAACGACCACCGTCTACCACTTCCTCTTCGTTCCCCTGACGATCTCTCTCGCCGCGCTCACCGCCGGCCTGCAGACCGCCTGGGTGCGGACCAACAAGGAGAAGTACCTCAGGGCCACCAAGTTCTGGGGAAAGCTCTTCCTGATCAACATCGCCATGGGTGTCGTCACAGGCATCGTCCAGGAGTTCCAGTTCGGGATGAACTGGTCCGACTACTCGCGGTTCGTCGGCGACATCTTCGGTGCCCCGCTGGCGTTCGAGGCGCTGATCGCCTTCTTCTTCGAGTCCACGTTCATCGGCCTGTGGATCTTCGGCTGGGACAAGCTGCCGAAGAAGATCCATCTCGCCTGCATCTGGATGGTCTCGATCGGCACCATCCTCTCCGCATACTTCATCCTGGCCGCCAACTCCTGGATGCAGCACCCGGTCGGCTACCGCATCAACGAGGAACGCGGACGCGCTGAGCTCACCGACTTCTGGCACGTGCTCACGCAGAACACCGCGCTCGCGCAGTTCTTCCACACCATCACGGCGGCCTTCCTGGTCGGCGGCGCGTTCATGGTCGGCATCGCCGCCTTTCACCTGGCGCGCAAGAAGCACATCCCGGTGATGCGGACCTCCCTGCGGCTGGGGCTGATCACCGTGGTGGTCGCCGGCCTGCTCACCGCCGTCAGCGGTGACCAGCTGGGCAAGGTGATGTTCAAGCAGCAACCGATGAAGATGGCGGCGGCCGAGGCGCTGTGGGACGGCCAGAGCTCCGCGCCCTTCTCGATCTTCGCGTACGGAGATGTCAGCAAGGGGCACAACTCCGTCGAGATCTCGATCCCCGGGATACTGTCCTTCCTCGCCGACGACAACTTCAACTCCTACGTCCCCGGCATCAACGACATCAACAAGGCCGAGCAGGAGCGGTTCGGGCCCGGCGACTACCGGCCCAACATCCCCGTCGCCTTCTGGAGCTTCCGGTGGATGATCGGCTTCGGCATGGCGTCCTTCGGCCTCGGGATCCTCGGACTGTGGCTGACCCGGAAGAAGTTCATGCTGCCGCCGGGGATGCGCACAGGTGAGGACGAGGTGCCCCACCTGGTCCTGTTCAAGAACAGGGCGCTGAGCCCGAAGCTGGCCAAGTGCTACTGGATCGTCGCGCTGTGGACCCTGCTCTTCCCGCTGATCGCCAACTCCTGGGGCTGGATCTTCACCGAGATGGGCCGTCAGCCCTGGGTCGTCTACGGCGTCCTGCAGACCCGTGACGCGGTCTCCCCCGGCGTCTCGCAGGGCGAGGTACTCACCTCGATGATCCTGTTCACGCTGCTCTACGCGGTCCTCGCCGTCATCGAGGTCAAGCTGCTCGTGAAGTACATCAAGGCCGGCCCGCCGGAACTCACCGACGCCGACCTCAACCCGCCCACCAGGATCGGCGGCGACCACGACGACGCCGACCGGCCCATGGCCTTCTCCTACTGAGAGCACAGGGAGCCGAGAGATGGAACTCCACGACGTCTGGTTCGTGCTCATCGCCGTTCTCTGGACCGGCTACTTCTTCCTGGAGGGATTCGACTTCGGGATCGGTGTCCTGACCAAGCTGCTGGCGCGGGACCGGAAGGAACGACGGGTCCTGATCAATACGATCGGGCCCGTCTGGGACGGCAACGAGGTGTGGCTGCTCAGCGCGGGCGGAGCAACCTTCGCCGCGTTTCCCGAGTGGTACGCCACGCTGTTCTCCGGCTTCTACCTGCCACTGCTGATCATCCTGCTCTGTCTGATCGTGCGGGGTGTCGCCTTCGAGTACCGGGCGAAGCGGCCCGAGGAGAAGTGGCAGACCAACTGGGAGCACGCGATTTTCTGGACCTCGCTGATCCCGGCCCTGCTCTGGGGAGTGGCCTTCGGGAACATCGTCCGCGGCGTGAAGATCGACGCGGACATGGAGTACGTGGGCAACTTCTGGGATCTGCTCAATCCGTACGCGATCCTCGGCGGACTGGTCACGCTCTTCCTCTTCACTTTCCACGGAGCGGTGTTCGCCGGTCTCAAGACGGTCGGCGACATCCGGGCCCGGGCGCGCAGGCTGGCGCTGAAGCTGGGCGCGGTCACCGCGGTTCTCGCTCTGGGGTTCCTGATCTGGACCCAGGTCGACAACGGTGACGGCTGGAGCCTGATCGCGATGATCGTCGCCGCGGTGGCCCTGGTCGGGGCGATCGGAGCCATCGCGGTGGGGCGCGAGGGCTGGTCCTTCGCCTTCTCCGGGGTGACTATCGCTGCCGCGGTCGCCATGTTGTTCCTGACGCTCTTCCCGAACGTCATGCCGTCCTCGCTGAACGATGCCTGGAGCCTCACGGTCACCAACGCTTCGTCCAGCCCGTACACGCTGAAGATCATGACCTGGTGTGCAGGGATCGCCACTCCCGTCGTCCTGGTCTACCAGGGCTGGACGTACTGGGTGTTCCGCAAGCGGATCGGTACGCAGCACATCGCCGACGCGCACTGAACGCAGTGAGTGCCTTGACCGAGTCGAGCTCCATGGGGTGTTTCACGTGAAACCGATCGATCCGCGTCTGCTCCGCCACGCCCGTGCCACCCGCCTGTTCCTGGTGGCGGTGGTGGTACTCGGGCTGGCCGGAGCGGCGCTGGTCATCGCCCAGGCGATGCTCGTCGCCGAGGTGGTGGTGGGCGGTTTCGAGGACGGGCTCACCGGTGCGGGACTGCGTACACCGCTCATCCTGCTCGCCGCGGTCGCGCTCGGCCGGGCCTTGGTTTCCTGGCTCACCGAACTGGCCGCCTACCGGGCCGGTGCGGCCGTCAAGTCCGAACTGCGCGGGCGCCTTCTCGCTCGGGCGGCGGAACTGGGCCCGGACTGGCTGAGCGGGCAGCGCACCGGCTCGCTGGTGGCTCTCGCCACTCGGGGGATCGACGCGCTCGACGACTACTTCGCGCGCTACCTCCCGCAGCTCGGACTCGCGGTGGTGGTACCGGTGGCGGTACTGGCCAGGGTTGTCACCGAGGACTGGATCTCGGCCGCGATCATCGTGGTCACGCTGCCACTCATCCCGCTCTTCATGATTCTCATCGGCTGGGCCACCCAGTCGAGGATGGACCGGCAGTGGCGGCTGCTCTCCCGGCTCTCCGGGCATTTCCTCGACGTGGTCGCGGGGCTGCCGACGCTGAAGGTCTTCGGCCGGGCCAAGGCCCAGGCCGAGTCCATTCGCACCATCACCTCGCAGTACCGGCAGGCCACCCTG
Source organism: Streptomyces sp. NPDC087901 (assembly GCF_044742205.1). NCBI lineage: Bacteria > Bacillati > Actinomycetota > Actinomycetes > Kitasatosporales > Streptomycetaceae > Streptomyces > Streptomyces sp. NPDC087901. Next base: position 173,615 of record NZ_JBIUUC010000004.1, on the reverse strand, counting down.
CGCACCCTGAGGATCGCGTTCCTCTCGTCCTTCGCTCTGGAGCTCCTGGCGACGCTGTCGGTGGCGCTGGTCGCCGTCACCATCGGCATGCGGCTCGTGCACGGTGAGCTCGACCTCTACACCGGACTGGTGGTGCTGATCCTCGCGCCCGAGGCCTACCTGCCGATCCGGCAGGTAGGCGCGCAGTACCATGCCGCGGCCGAGGGACTCTCGGCCGCGGAGGAGATCTTCGCCGTCCTGGAGACCGAGCCGCGCACGGGCGGTACGCAGGACGTCCCCTGCTCGCTGCGGCTGGAGCTGGAAGGAGTGACCGTCCGGCATGCCGGGCGCACCGACCCCTCGCTCGCCGGAGCCTCGCTGGTGGTGGACGAGGGGGAGACCGTCGCCCTGGTCGGGCCGAGCGGCGTCGGCAAGTCCACCCTGCTGAACGTGGTGCTGGGGTTCGTGGAACCCGACGAGGGCCGGGTGAGGGTCGGCGGTACCGATCTGGCGGCCCTCTCCCCCGAGCGCTGGCGCGAGCGCATCGCCTGGGTGCCGCAGCGTCCCCATCTCTTCGCGGGCACGATTACGGAGAACGTCCGGCTGGCCCGTCCAGGCGCGGACGACAACGCGGTGGCGGCTGCGTTGCGGGACGCCGGGGCGTACGACTTCGTGACGGCGCTGCCGGACGGTGCCCGCACACTCCTCGGCGAGGACGGTGCGGGACTCTCCGCCGGACAGCGCCAGCGGCTCGCGCTCGCCCGGGCATTCCTCGCCGACCGGCCGTTGCTGCTGCTCGACGAGCCGACCGCGAGCCTGGACGGTGAGACGGAGGCGGGCATCGTCGAGGCGGTACGGCGACTGGCGGTGGGCCGGACCGTGCTGCTGGTCGTCCACCGGCCGGCGCTTCTGACGGTGGCCGACCGGGTGGTGACCCTGTCGCCTGCCTCGCCTGCCGAAGTGGCCGAGCAGGTGACGGATGAGGCGTTCGCAGCGGTGCCCGGGGCTGTGTCGGACATGGCGTCCGTTGTGGTGGCGGGGCCTGTGGGGGCGCAGGCAGGCGCCTTGGCATCCGAGCCGTCACGTGAACCCACGGCGCTTCGGGACACCGCGGCGTGGACCGGGCATGTGCTCGCCCGGGTGAGGGAGGCCGCCGGCGCGCAGCGCGGCCGACTGCTGCTGGCCCTGTTGCTGGGAAGCCTCGCACTGGGCTCGGCCGTCGGTCTCATGGCCGTTTCCGGCTGGCTGATCTCCCGCGCCTCCGAACAGCCCCCGGTGCTCTATCTGATGGTGGCGGTGACGGCGACCCGCGCCTTCGGAATCGGGCGGGCGGTCTTCCGCTACGCCGAGCGCCTCGTCTCGCACGACGCCGTGCTCCGGATACTCGCCGAGCTCCGCGTAGCGGTCTACCGAAGCCTGGAGCGCATCGCGCCCGCGGGCCTGCGCCGGACCCGGCGGGGAGACCTGCTCTCACGGCTCGTCGCCGATGTGGACGCCCTTCAGGACTACTGGCTGAGGTGGCTGCTGCCTGCGGGGACCGCGGTCGTCGTAGGAGCGGGAGCCGCCGGTTTCACCGGCTGGCTGCTGCCGGAGGCGGGTCTCGTACTGGCCGCCGGACTGTTGCTGGCCGGGGTCGGGGTCCCGCTCGTCAGCGGAGCCTGCGCCCGGCACGCGGAGCGCCGGCTGGCACCCGCACGGGCCGATCTGGCCACCCGGATCACCGACCTGCTCGGCGGAACCGCTGAGCTGACCGTCGCGGGCGCGCTTCCGGGACGTGTGGCCCGCACTCGGGAGGCCGATGGGGTACTGACCCGGATCGCAGCCCGCGCGGCGGCCGCCACCGCTCTCGGCGGCGGTCTCAGCGCCCTGATCGCCGGCCTCACCGTGGCCGCGGCCGCCCTCGTCGCTCTTCCCGCAGTGGCCGATGGCCGACTGGCCGGGGTGGGACTCGCCGTGGTCGTCCTGACCCCGCTGGCCGCCTTCGAAGCCGTGACCGGCCTGCCGCTCGCCGTGCAGTACCGGCAGCGGGTCAAGCGGAGTGCGGAGCGGGTGTTCGAGGTGCTGGATGCCCCGGTCCCCGTGCAGGAACCCGCCGTCCCGGCCGAGGCTCCCAGCTCGCCGTTCCCGCTGGAGGTGCGGGGGCTGTCCGCCCGTTACCCAGGGGCCGGACACGATGCGTTGGACTCCGTCGACCTCACGCTGGAGGCAGGCCGGCGCATCGCGGTCGTGGGATCGTCCGGTTCAGGAAAGACCACGCTGGCCCAGGTCCTGCTCCGGTTCCTGGACGCGCGGACGGGGACGTACCGGATCGGCGGGGTGGAAGCGTCCGCGCTGGACGGGGACACCGTCCGGCGGTTCGTGGGGCTCTGCGCCCAGGACGCCCACATCTTCGACAGTTCCATCCGGGAGAATCTGCGGCTGGCCCGCACCGGTGCGACGGACGGGGAACTGCGCGACGCCCTCGGCCGGGCCAGGCTGCTCGACTGGGCGGAGGCGCTGCCTGACGGCCTGGACACCCTCGTCGGTGAGCACGGCGCCCGCCTCTCCGGCGGCCAGCGTCAGCGGCTCGCCCTGGCCCGGGCGCTGCTGGCGGATTTCCCCGTGCTGGTCCTGGACGAGCCTGCCGAGCACCTCGACCTGCCGACGGCCGACGCTCTGACCGCGGACCTGCTGGCGGCCACCCAGGGGCGTACGACCGTACTGATCACTCACCGTCTCGAAGGGCTGGATGCCGTCGACGAGGTGGTGGTGCTGGAGGCGGGTGCCGTCGTCCAGCGCGGCCCGTACGAGGCCCTCGCAGCGGTGGACGGGCCGCTGTGCCGGATGCTCAAGCGTGAACGGGAGACCACGCTCGCTCCCGGCGAACCGGTGGGCGCGCATGCCTGAGATGTCCTGTCGGCCTTCAGCTCTCGACTTTCCATGGCAAAAGGGACTAACTACGCTCTGGGTATGTCAGAGCAGGACCCGAACCACCCGCAGCAGTCGAAGGACCCGAATCACTCGGCTCAACCCCGTAAGCCGTCGGGTTCAGGGGGCCTGCTCGATCCGGGCGACCCGTTCGATCCGCTCGACCCGACAGACCTGACAGACCCGACGGACTCGCTCGACGCCGCGACGGAGGCGACCCGCAGTCTGCAGGGCCTGTCCACCGAACTCACCGCCCGCGTACCGCGGCTGCTGGAGGCGATGCGGTCGGTGGGCACGGGGCTCGAACTCCACTCCACGCTCGACCGCATCTGCGAGACGGCTGCCGAGTTGGCCCACTCCCGTTATGCGGCCATCGGCGTCGTGGACGAGGAGCGAAAGGGGCTTTCCGACTTCGTCACTTACGGGGTCTCCGACGAAGTGGCGAGCCGGATCGGGCACCGGCCGGACGGGCACCGGGGGCTGCTCGGCGCCCTCATCCACGACCCGCGCCCTCTGCGGCTGGCCGACCTGACGGCTGACCCGAGATTTGCCGGCTTCCCGCCGGGCCATCCACCGATGCGCACGTTCCTCGGCGTTCCGATCCGGGTCCAGGGCGAGATCTTCGGCAATCTGTATCTGGCCGAAAAGGTGGACGGCGGCGAGTTCAACGACTACGACCTGCACATGGTCCGCGTACTGGCCACCGAGGCCGGCATCGCCATCGGCAACGCGCGGCTGTACGAGGCAGCCAGGCAGCGCGAGCGGTGGATCGACGGTTCGGTGGCCGTGACCACTGCCCTGCTGTCCGGCGGGGACGCCGACGACGCGCTGTCCGTCGTTGCCGAGCAGGCCCGCCACCTCGCCGGATCCGCGGCCGGCATCGTGCTGTTGCCGGCCGAGGACGGAGGGCTGGAGATCGTCGCCGTCTCCGCGGACGACCCGTCCGCCTCGCTCGGAGTGATCATTCCGGCGCACAGCCCCGTGGTGGCCAGGCTGTTGAGCGGCGAGGCGGTCTTCATCGACGACTCGGCCACCGACTCCCGCATGATCACCAGGCTGGCGGACCGGTTCGGCCCGAGCATGATGCTCCCGCTGCACAGCGGGGGCCGGGTGCTCGGTGCGCTCGCCACACCGCGCGCCAAGGGCGGCCGGCCGTTCACGGAGACCGAGCGGACCCTCGCCACCCAGTTCGCCTCGCAGGCCGCCCTGGCGCTCATGATGGCCGAGGCGCAGCGCGACCGGGAGCGGCTCGCGGTCTACGAGGACCGCGACCGCATCGCCCGCGACCTGCACGACCTGGTCATCCAGCGGCTGTTTGCCACCGGGATGATGCTGGAGAGCGCGCAGCGCCGGTCGGAAGTACCGGAGGTGCAGACCGGGGTGGGCCGGGCGGTCGACGAACTGGACGTGACCATTCAGGAGATTCGTACCGCGATTTTCGCGCTGCAGCAGGAGCCGGCCGAGGCGCCTTCCGGGCTGCGTACCCGCGTTCTGCGCGAGATCAACATGGCGGCGGTCCCGCTGGGGTTCAAACCGTCCCACCGTTTCCTGGGGCCGGTCGACTCCCTGGTCGGTGAGCTGACCGGGAAGAACCTGATCGCGGCGCTCCGGGAGGCGCTGTCCAACGCGTTCCGTCACGCCGGTGCGGCACGGATCGATGTGGTCGTCGACGCGACCGCCACGCTGCCCGACGGACGGGACGCGGTGCGGCTCTCGGTCGCCGACGACGGAGTGGGCATCCCGGCGGGCGGCCGACGCAGCGGGCTGCGGAACCTGGCCCGCCGGGCGGAATCACTCGGCGGGGCCAGCTGGTTCGGGCCCGGCATCGGAGAGGACGGCGCCGGTACGACGGTGGTGTGGCAGGCGCCGTTCTGACCGCCGAGGGGCCGGGCGGGAATGAACCCGGGGGCTCTGACTACCGGGGCTGGGTGAGGCGGGCCCCTCAGCGGTTCGCGCGGGGGTGGGTTTCCTCAGCGCGCGGTGTTGCGGGGGTGGGTTTCCTCAGCGCGCCGCACGCGGGCGGGCGCGTTCGGCGATGATCCGCTCGATGACGACTGCGACACCGTCCTCGTTGTTGGTGACCGTACGGCCGGAGGCCGCCGCCAGTGCGGCCGGGTGTGCGTTGGCCATCGCGTACGACGTGCCCGCCCAGCTCAGCATCTCCACGTCGTTCGGCATGTCGCCGAAGGCGACGACCTCGGCGGAGGAGATGCCGCGTTCGGCACAGCACAACTCCAGCGTGCTGGCCTTGGAGACACCGGGTCCGCTGACCTCCAGGAGGGCGGTGGGGCTGGACCGGGTGAAGGACGCCCGGTCGCCGGCCACCCCGAGTGCCAGGGCGAGGAAGTCGTCCGGGGCCAGTTCGCCATGGTGGGCCAGGAGCTTCAGCACGGGGGCGCCGGCACCCGGCGTCTCCTCGTGGAGCAGCTTCTCGGCGACGGCCACCGTCGCACCGGGGTCCAGGTGGAACGGCGGGTAATCCGGCTCGTAGTGAATTCCGGTGGCCAGCTCCACGGCGAAAGAAGTCCCGGGGGCGGCCGCACGCAGCGTGTGTACGACATCGAGGGCCGTCGGCCGATCGAGGGCCCGCACCTTCAGCAGCCTGCCGCCCGCGTGCAGGTCAGCGACGGCGGCGCCGTTGGCGCAGATCGCCAGGCCGTGGCCGTGCACATGGTCGCTGACGACATCCATCCAGCGGGCGGGACGGCCGGTGACGAAGAAGACCTCGATCCCGGCCTCCTCGGCGGCGGCGAGCGCCGCGACCGTGCGGTCCGAGACGGTCTTGTCGTCGCGCAGGAGGGTGCCGTCCAGGTCGGTGGCGATCAGCCGAGGAGCGGCAGAAACGGGCTGTTCGGTAGCTGAGGTCACCGGTCCATTCTCGCGTACGAGGGTGCACGGGCGTGCGCAGGGGCGCACATCTGAGTACGTACGCCCCTGAGCAGGGGAACGTTCCTCTGGCATATGTCGGCGGATTTCCAAGCGCCGCGTTCCCCTGAGGCGCCAGACGCAGTCAGACGCCGGCAGACGGCAGACGGCAGACGGCAGACGGCAGACGGCAGGCAACGCCGGACAACGCCCGACGCCCGGGTTCCGTACCGGTGGCCCCATTTGTGGTGCTCAGCACCCAGTCAGGCGTTTGAGCGGGAAGGTGTGGCTGACCGCCCGCCGTAAACTGCGAGCCATGAGCACCACTCTGCGCCTCAGCACAGTCATCCTGCCCGTCCGCCGTTGGAACGAGGGCGGGAGCACGCAGTGGCAGCGCGCCGAGGAACTGGGTCTGCACGCCGCGTACACCTATGACCACCTGGCCTGGCGTGCCTTCCGGGACCGGCCGTGGTTCGGCGCCCTCCCCACCCTGACGGCGGCCGCCTGCGTCACCTCGCGTCTGCGGCTGGGGACGCTCGTGACCTCGCCGAACTTCCGGCACCCGGTCACCCTGGCCAAGGAACTCATCTCGCTCGACGACATCTCGGGCGGCCGCATCACGCTGGGCATCGGAGCCGGTGGCAACGGGTTCGACGCGACGACGCTCCTGCGGGGTGACGAGCAGCCGTGGACCCCGCGTGAGCGGGCCGACCGGTTCGGTGAGTTCGTTCCGCTGCTGGACGGACTGCTCCGCGAGCCGGCCGGGCTGACGTCCGAGGGCGAGTTCTACGCGGCCACCGAGGCGCGCAACCTCCCGGGCTGCGCACAGCTTCCGCGGCTGCCGTTCGCCGTGGCCGCCACGGGACCGCGTGGGCTCAGGCTTGCCGCACAGTACGGCCAGGCCTGGGTGACCACGGGTGATCCGAAGGTGTACGAGGCGGGCAGCGCAGCGGATTCGCTCGACGCCATCCGTGGCCAGGCCGCCAGGCTGGGCACGGCCTGTGCCGAGAGCGGCAGGGACGTGGACGAGCTCGACAAGATTCTGCTCACCGGTTTCACACCGGAGTTCAACCCGGCCCTCACCAGTGGCAGGGGCGGGCCGTTCGGATCCGTGGACGCGTTCGTGGATTTCGCGGGCAGGCATGCGGAGCTCGGATTCACCGAGATCGTGATCCATGCACCGGTGCCCGACGGCAGCCCCGAGTTCTCCGCCGCGGTGGCGGACGAGAAGCTCTTCGAGCAGATCGTGACGCAGGGCCTGGCCCAGCTCGCGGGCTGAGGACAGGCGGCACGGCGGCACCCCGACCGGGCGGCGGTCGGTCCGCCGCGTCAGTCGGGCAGGTGTAGGAATTCCGGGGGTACGGCGGCGGTGAGCCAGACCCCGTTGGCGCTGACGTAGAAGGTGTGGCCCGCCCGGTGCATGGCACCCGCGTCCACTGACAGGACGACGGGGCGGCCACGCCTGGCCCCGACGCGTGTCGCCGTCTCTCGGTCGGGTGAGAGGTGGACGTGTGTGCGGTTCATCGGACGCAGCCCCTCACCGCGGATCGCGTCCAGGGACCGGCCGACCGTGCCGTGATAGAGGTACGCGGGCGGATCGGCCGGAGGCAGGTCCAGGTCCACGTCGACGGTGTGTCCCTGGCTCGCCCGGATGCGGTCGCCCGCGATGGCGAAGCGCTGCTTGTCGTTGGACGCGACGACATGGTCGAGCTCGGCACGAGTGAGCGGGAAGTGGTGGCGGGCAAGGGCCCGCAACAGCTCGTCGATCGCCACCCAGCCGTTGGCGTCCAGCGTGAGACCGATTCGTTCGGGCTGATGCCGGAGGTGTTTCGAGAGGTACTTGGACACCTTGACGGTGCGTCTTTCGTCCATGTCGACAGACTGCCCGTGACGTCCACTCCGGCGCATCCGGATTTGGATCTGATCTCCCTCAGGAATCTCTGCCCACAGGTTTGATCCACAGCCAACTCGGGTTATCCACAGGTAATTTGACGATTCTGTGGACAAGTGCCTTATGAATTAGACTGTTTGATCAACTATGGGCGGATTGACGTGAGATGAGGCAAGTGTATCCAATATCCTTGATTGCACCTCGCGTTCGGCGGCGGCCGCGATAAAGGCTTGGGCGTTCTCCCGCCCAACCAGGCGCTCCACAGCGCTGATCGTCCCCGCCGGAAGTGCGACGGGTACCGGTGAAGGCAGGGCTGCCGGGACAGTGAAGGGACCCTCGGCGGCGAGGTGGTGCTCCAGATGTCGGGTGGCGAACGTCCGCATGGCGCGCGCCAGTTCGGCGTCCACCGTCTGCTGCGCCAGCGGGCGGAGCCGCCGGACCATCGACGCTGCCTCGGCCGCGTCCGCGTCGGTCGGCGGGCGGTGGCCGAGATAACGGGCGAAGACGTGCTCCGTCGTGAACTCGAGGAAGCGGGACGCTATCTGCTCGACCTGACCGCGAAGCTCCCGCAGATGACCGGAGATTGCGTTCAGCGGTACGCCGGCGGCGTACAACTCCACCGCCACAGCCAGCTCTTGCGGACTGGGGACGAGGAACTCGTCGTCGCGTCCCGGGATTGGTTCGAGTACTCCCAGTTCCACCGCTTCGGCGACCGCCTCGTCGTCGGGACGCCCACCGAACTTCACGTTGAGCTCCGCGCGGGTGATGCGGTCGGCCCGCTCGTCCGTCCATGGCCCGTGCACCTCGGCGACGAGCCCGAGCACACCACCGAGTCCGCGTCCCGTGTCCCAGGCCTCCAGCAACTCCTTGATACTGGCCAGGGTGTAGCCGCGGTCCAGCAGGTCGGCGATCTGCCGGAGTCGGGCGAGATGGGTGTCCCGGTACACATTGGCCCGGCCACGCCGTTCCGGAGTCGGCAGGAGTCCGCGGTCCTGATAGGCGCGGATGGTGCGGACCGTGGCGCCGCTGGCATGCGCGAGGTCCTCGATCCGGTACTCGGCGACTGCCCGGCTGCCGGCCGCCGACGGCCCGGTGGTGCTCACAGCGGCGGCTTCAGCCGGGCGATCCCGCGCAGCACTCCCGGACTGAGCCGGGACAGGAAGCGGGCGGCATGGGACTCCGGCGTCACCGGCACGACGGCCTGGTTGCGCGCGACCGCCCTGAGGATCGCGTCAGCGACCTTCTCCGGCGGGTAGTTGCGCTTCCCGTACAACTTGCTCGTCCGCGTCCGCAGCCGCTTCTCCTCTGCCGCGTCCGCCCCGGCGAAGCGCGTGGTCGCGGTGATGTTCGTGTTGACGATGCCGGGACAGATCGCACTGACGCCGATCGACTTCTCGGCAAGCTCGGCGCGCAGGCACTCGCTGAGCATCAGCACTGCGGCCTTCGACGTGCTGTACGCGGGCAGCGCCCGGGACGGCTGATATGCGGCGGCGGAGGCCGTGTTGACGATGTGGCCACCCTGACCGCGGTCGGCCATCTGCTTGCCGAACAGCCGGCAGCCGTGGATGACACCCCACAGATTCACGTCGAGGACATTCCGCCACTCCTCGGCGGTCGTCTCCAGGAACGAACCGGAGAGCCCGATCCCCGCGTTGTTGACCAGCACATCGACGATGCCGTACTCGTCCGCGACCTTCTCGGCCAGCTTCTCCATGGCCTGCTCGTCACTGACATCGACGGTCTCGGCCCAGGCGGCCGGGGCACCGATCAGCCGGGCCAGCTCCGCCGTACGGCTCGCCCCCTCCGCGTCCCGGTCCACGGCCACCACCCGGGCGCCGGCCTCGGCGAACGCGAACGCCGTGGCCCGTCCGATCCCTCCGGCCGCTCCCGTCACCAGGACGAGCTGCCCGCCGAACCGGTCCGCGTACGCCCCCTTCGGCGCGGTGTCCTGCACCGGAACACCACCTTGCAGCGCCGCCTCGTTGGCAGCGGCGAACTCGCCGATCCAGGAAGCCAGCTGGTCCGGCCGTGTGCGCGGCACCCAGTGCTTGGCGGGCAGTGAGCGGCGCGTCAACTGCGGCACCCAGGCGTCGAGTCCGTCATAGAGCTGTTCCGAAAGGAATATGTCTCCGGTCGGGGTGATCAGCTGGACCGGTACATGTGCGAACGCGTCGGCACGCGGCCTGCGCAGCCGGGAGCGGACGTTGTCCCGGTAGAGCCAGGCCCCGTGCGCCGCGTCGTCGGGCAGGGACGGCGTCGGGTAGTCACCCGGAGGGATCTTCTCCAGCCGCTCCAGGATGCGGGGCCACAGCTTTCCGATCGGCCCCCGCCAGGCGAGCTCCGGAAGCACCGGTGTGTGCAGCATGTACACGTACCAGGACTTGGCGCCCTGGCCCAGCAGCTGGCCGACCCGGCGCGGGGTCGGCCGGGACATCCGCTGCTTGATCCAGTGCCCGAAGTGATCAAGCGACGGGCCGGACATCGAGGTGAAGGAGGCGATCCGGCCCTCCGTACGGCTGACCGTGGCGAACTCCCAGGCCTGCACCGAACCCCAGTCGTGCCCGACCACGTGCACCGGCCGGTCCGGGCTCACCGCGTCGACGACAGCCAGGAAGTCGTCGGTCAGCTTCTCCAGCGTGAAGCCGCCGCGCAGCGGCACGGGCGCCGTCGACCTGCCGTGGCCGCGCACGTCGTACAGCACGACGTGCCACTGCTCGGCGAGCTGCCGGGCGACCTGCGTCCAGACCTCCTTGCTGTCCGGATAGCCGTGCACCAGCACGATCGTGGGCTGTGTCGCATCGCCCAGCTCGACGACGCACAGGTCGATACCGCCCGTGGACACCCGGCGCTCGCGCGCCCCCGGCAGATTTCGCAGACTCACGCCGCCACCCTCTCCTCGGCCCAGCGCCACACATGCGGCAGATCGTCGTCCAGCCAGAAGGCACTCTGTTCGGGATCCCGCGAGTCCGTGACGACCAGGATCTCCTCGAACTTCGCACCTGTGCCCCGGAATCCGAGGTGCGGCTCGACCGCCCACAGGCCCGGCTGCGGGGGATGGTCGGAGAAGCGGTACGGACTCCAGAGTGGCGACCAGCCCTCCCGGTGCCCGTGCACCGCATCGCTCAGAAGTCCCTTGAGCGACTGCGTGCCGAACCCGAACACCTGGGGTGACCAACGCCGTTCGGCGACCCGGGCGACCTTGTGCGCGATGACTCCGAACGGGTAGGCGCGGTGGCGGTTGGCGTAGCCCTGCCGGATCATCAGGCGCTCGACGTCCTCATAGATCTCGCGCAGCGGACGCCGCTCGCGTACCTCGCGCAGGATCAGTTCGCGGTGCGCCTCCAGATCGGAGAGCAGCCTGTCGTGCAGCGGATTGAGCCCCAGGCAGCCGGAGTAGCCGATGTCGGCGGTGAACCCCTTGTACACCGGAGCCATGTCAAGGATGAACGGCATCCCCGGCTCCAGCTGCCGGTCGGTCGGGAAGAACTGCAGCGGCACCCTGAACCCGGTGAACGCCGTGCGGTCCCCGAACCAGGCGAACGGGAGATGGAACCAGTCGCGCACCCCGCGCTCGCGCAGCCACTCGCGCTGCATCCGGGCCGCCTCGCGCTCCGTCACTCCCGGTCTCAGACGGGCGGCGACCGCTTCCGCGCAGGCGTACGCAAGGCGTTGCACTTCCCTGAACCCCTGGAGCTCCGGAGCCCGTTCGTCCTTGACGCGCGAGGCCATGCCACCGTCCGTTCCCTGTCGTGTGCGGTACGTGCCCGTAACGTGACACTGATGAATGTGACAATGTCCGGCGGCTACGTCAAGGGGCGTGCGCAGCCTGTGGACAACCGCAGATGCCGACCGGTCCGACGCGCCCGTTCCGCTTCGCGGTCCTCCTTCGTGGGGTCCCCCTACGGGTCCGTACATCTGGAGTCTGACGCGAATCCAGCCGCCAGGTCTGACGACCGGTGTGGCCCGCGCCACTACCGTCGATGACGTGACTGTGATTGCGACCGAAAGCCTGAGCAAGCGGTTCCCCCGGGTGACCGCGCTTGACCGGCTCTCGTTGGACATCGGCCCCGGTGTGACCGGGCTGGTGGGCGCCAACGGAGCCGGCAAGTCCACGTTGATCAAGATCCTGCTGGGTCTGTCCCCCGCGACCGAGGGCCGGGCCGCGGTGCTCGGGCTCGACGTCTCGACCAGTGGCGCCGCCATCCGGGAACGGGTCGGCTACATGCCCGAGCACGACTGCCTGCCGCCCGACGTCTCGGCCACCGAGTTCGTCGTCCACATGGCGCGGATGTCCGGACTGCCGCCGACCGCGGCCCGGGAACGCACCGCGGACACGCTGCGGCACGTCGGACTGTACGAGGAGCGCTACCGGCCCATCGGCGGCTACTCGACCGGCATGAAGCAGCGGGTGAAGCTGGCCCAGGCGCTGGTCCACGACCCGCAGCTGGTCCTACTCGACGAGCCGACCAACGGACTGGACCCGGTCGGCCGCGACGAGATGCTCGGCCTGATCCGGCGTATCCACACCGACTTCGGCATCTCGGTGCTTGTCACCTCACACCTCCTGGGTGAGCTGGAACGCACCTGCGACCACGTCGTCGTCATCGACGGCGGATCACTGCTGCGCTCCAGCTCCACCAGCGACTTCACCCAGACCACCACGACCCTCGCGGTCGAGGTCACCGACAGCGACACCCACCCGGACGGGACCGACGCCCTGCGCCAGGTCCTCACCGGTGCGGGGATCAAGCTGGTGGGACTCGACGGGCTGGACGCACAGGGCCTGCCCGGGGCGGGCCACATCCTGCTGATCGAGGCGACCGGCGAGGAGACATACGACCTCGTCCGCGACAGCGTCGCCGGCCTCGGCCTCGGCCTCGTCCGGATGGAACAGCGCCGCCACCACATCGCCGAGGTCTTCCGTACCGAAGAGGCACCGGCAGCGCACCCCGAGGCGCGGACCGCGTCCGTGGCCGCCGGGGCCGTACAGCAGAAGGGGAGCGGTCGCGATGAGCACTGAGACCGGCGCCGCGACCGGGAGCGAGACCTCCCGGATCCACAACATCGGCTACCGCGCCTACGACGGCCCGCGCCTCGGCCGTGCCTACGCACGCCGCTCGCTCTACTCGCAGTCCCTGCGCGGTTCCTTCGGACTCGGCCGCTCGGCCAAGTCAAAGGTGCTGCCCATGCTGCTGTTCGGCGTGATGTGCCTGGTGGCCGCGATCATCGTGGCCGTCGCCATCGCCACGCCGAATTCGACGAAGCTGCCGATCAAGTACACCTCGTTCGCGATCTATCTGCAGGCCGTCATCGGCCTGTTCATCGCAGCGCAGGCACCGCAGTCGGTCTCCAGGGACCTTCGGTTCAAGAGCGTTCCGCTGTACTTCTCCCGGCCGATCGAGCGCAGCGACTACGTCCTCGCGAAGTTCGCGGCCATGGTCTCCGCGCTCTTCGTCCTCACCGGTGCGCCGCTCGTCATCCTGTACGTGGGCGCGCTGCTGGGGAAGTTCGACTTCGCCGACCAGACCAAGTGGTTCGCCCAGGGAATGGTGTCGGTGGCGCTGCTGTCCGTGCTCTTCGCCGGTCTCGGTCTCGTGATGGCCGCGCTCACCCCGCGGCGCGGCTTCGGTGTCGCAGCGGTGATCGCCGTGCTGACGATCACGTACGGCGCGGTCAGCACGATCCAGGGCATCGCCTGGTCCACGGGGTCCACCGGCGCCGTGCCGTGGCTGGGCCTGTTCTCCCCGATCACGCTCATCGACGGAGTGCAGACCGCGTTCCTCGGGGCGACTTCCGCCTTCCCCGGAGGGGAAGGCCCGGGGGCCGGTGCCGGTGTGGTCTACCTGATCGTTGTTCTCGCGCTCGTCGCCGGCTCGTACGCCGTACTGATGCGCCGCTACCGGAGGGTCGGGCTGTGACCACCATCGAGATCGACCACACGTCCCGCTGGTTCGGCAATGTGGTCGCCGTCAACGACGTGAGCATGACCGTGGGTCCGGGGGTGACCGGTCTGCTCGGCCCCAACGGCGCCGGCAAGTCCACGCTGATCAACATGATGGCCGGATTCCTCGCCCCGTCGACGGGCACGGTCACGCTCGACGGCAAGCCGATCTGGCGCAACGAGGCCGTATACCGGCAGATCGGCATCGTGCCGGAGCGGGAAGGGATGTACGACTTCCTGACCGGTCGCGAATTCGTCGTGGCCAACTCCGAACTGCACGGTCTCGGCGACGCCGAGGCGGCCGCCGCGCTGGCCACGGTCCAGATGGAGTACGCGCAGGACCGCAAGATCTCCACGTACAGCAAGGGCATGCGCCAGCGCGTGAAGATGGCGTCCGCGCTGGTCCACAACCCGTCCGTGCTGCTGCTCGACGAGCCGTTCAACGGGATGGACCCGCGCCAGAGGATGCAGCTGATGGAGCTGCTGCGACGGATGGGGGCGGAGGGCCGCACGGTTCTCTTCTCCTCCCACATCCTCGAAGAGGTCGAGCAGCTCGCCTCGCACATCGAGGTGATCGTGGCCGGGCGGCACGCCGCGTCCGGTGACTTCCGGAAGATCCGGCGGCTGATGACGGACCGCCCGCACCGCTATCTCGTACGGTCCAGCGACGACCGCGCCCTCGCCGCCGCGCTCATCGCCGACCCGTCGACGGCCGGGATCGAGGTCGACCTCGGCGAGAACGCCCTGCGCATCCAGGCCGTGGACTTCGGACGCTTCACCACGCTGTTGCCGAAGGTGGCACGTGATCAGGGCATTCGCCTTCTGACCGTTTCGCCGTCGGACGAGTCCCTCGAATCGGTCTTTTCCTATCTCGTAGCGGCCTGAGTAGTGGCCTGAAAGGAGCTGTGACGTCATGTACGACCCCACAGTCGCCCGGCTCACCTACCGGGCCCTGCTCGGCCGGCGCCGGGCCGCCATCCTCTTCGTCCTGCCCGCGCTTCTGATCGTCATCGCGGTGGCGGTACGGATGTTCGCCGGGGCCGACGACCAGGTGGCCTCTGACGTGCTGGGCGGTTTCGCCATCGCCACCATGGTGCCGCTGATCGGTGTGATCGCCGGGACGGGCGCCATCGGGCCCGAGATCGACGACGGTTCGATCGTCTATCTGCTGGCCAAGCCGGTGACCCGGCCGACGATCATCTTCACCAAGCTGATCGTGGCGATCGCGGTGACGATGGTGTTCTCGGCGGTGCCGACCCTGATCGCCGGTCTGATCCTCAACGGCAACGGCCAGCAGATCGCGGTGGCTTACACGATCGCGGCGTTGGTCGCTTCGATCGCCTACAGCGCGCTGTTCCTGCTGCTGGGCACGGTCAGCCGGCACGCGGTGGTCCTCGGTCTGGTCTACGCGCTCGTGTGGGAGGCCCTCTTCGGCAGCCTGGTGCCCGGTGCCCGCACGCTCAGCGTGCAGCAGTGGTCCCTCGCGGTGGCCGAGAAGGTCGGCGGGGGCGGCGCGATCACCTCCGATGTCGGCCTGCCGGCCGCGACGGTGCTGCTGGCGGCGGTGACCGTGGTGGCGACCTGGTACGCCGGTCAGAAGCTGCGCACCCTGAAGCTCGCCGGCGAGGAGTGAGGACTCGACCTCCCGCCGCGCTGTGCGACAACCCCCGTCCGATGGGCGGGGGTTGTCGCATGTCGGACAGTCCTACGCGTAACTGTACGGTTATCGGTTCGTTGTCCACGATGCGTGGAGGCAACTGGAATCTGTGGCGTCGTAGCTTTCGTGAAATCCGGATAGCCGATGCGGCGAGGAATCACCCGCCGGTCGGTCATTGAGTGAGTGGCAACCGTGAGCGTCCTCCGCCCCTGAAGCCCGGGGAGAGGGCTGTCCACCGTCGCATTCACGATCGGAAGGCAGACTCATGCCCACGGAAGTCGCCCTGCTCGAATCACGCGCGCTGCGCGTCGAACAGATGGGGCGTGTCGACGCCCTCGACAAGGTGGAGAGCCTTGTCATGCTCCCGGACGGAGTTCACGTTCGCACCGAGGACGTTTCCCGGTACTTCGAAGTATCCACAGGCGCGGTCAGGAGGCTGACCGACCGTCATCAGGACGAGCTCACACAGAACGGGATGCGTGTGCTCCGAGGCTCTGACCTGCGAGCCTTCCATAGCGACATGCTGTCGCTATGGGGTGGTGAGGGGGCGGAAAGTTATCCACAGGCGGTGACTCGGCTCCGCCTCCACACCCGCAGGACCGTCCTCAACGTCGCCATGCTTCTTCGCGACAGCGACATCGCCCGATGCGTCCGTACCTATCTCCTCGACGCCGAACACGACCTGCGCGCGGGATATGCCTGGCTCGAACACCGCGTCACCCGGGTCGAAAGCTGCCTGGCCGGAGTCGGCACCGCTCTCCAGGAACTCGGGCCGGTCCTCAACCGGATGTCGCACCGCCTCGACAGCCTCGACCGGAGACTGGAGGTCACCCATCAGGTGGTCGGGGCCATGAGCGTGCGGCTGGGAGGGGTGTCCGAGGACATCGTCCGGCTCGACGGGCGCATGGACGAGCTCGCGCGCAACCTCAAGAATCTGAGCCGCCGCAACAGGAGCGGCTGAGAAGGTCCGCGGGCCGGTGCCACCCGAAATTGAGTGGCACCGGCCCTCGGAGGCACGGCACAGTGGTCAGTACGGCACACGCCGGGAACGCACCACAGACCGGGAGAGGAGCGCGGCGATGACCGAGAGTCCGAGTCCGTCGAGCTCCCAGCAGGGCGTGCCCGAGCCGGCATCGGAGTAGTCAGCGACTGCTCCGCCGAGCCGCTCCGAGCAGCACGCCGGGGCGGCCGTCCCCGCGCATCGCGCGCGGCCGCCCTCCCGGAGGATTGGCCGAGTGGTAAGGCAGCGGCTTGCTAAGCCGTCGTCGGGGCCGAAAGCCCCGCGCGCGTTCGATCCGCGCATCCTCCGCCTCAGGGCACTCAGGCCCAGAGTTTCAGAGCAGCTGCTCCAGCACCACGGCGATTCCGTCGTCCTCGTTCGACGCGGTGATCTCGTGGGCGACGACCTTCAGATCCTCGTGAGCGTTGGCCATGGCCACACCGTGCTGTGCCCAGGCGAACATCGGGATGTCGTTGGGCATGTCACCGAAGGCGATCGTGTCCGCCGCCTTCACGCCCAGCCGACGTGCCGCCAGTGAGAGGCCGGTGGCCTTGCTGAGTCCGAGCGGCAGGATCTCCACCACGCCCGGACCCGCCATGACCACGTCCACCAGATTGCCGACCGCCGCCCGCGCGGCCTTCGCCAGCGCGTCGTCGTCCAGATCGGGGTGCTGTATGTAGACCTTGTTCAGCGGAGCGGACCACATCTCGGCCGGGTCCTCGACGAGGACGGCCGGAAGCGGGCCCTCCTGTACGCGGTAGCCGGGGCCGACCAGCACTTCGCCGTCGAGCCCGTCGCGGCTCGCGGCAAGCGCCAGCGGACCGACTTCGGCCTCGACCTTGGAGAGCGCGAGGCCGGCCAGCTGCCGGTCCAGCGTCAGCGATGTCAGCAGCTTGTGCTCGCCCGCGTGGTAGACCTGCGCACCCTGACCGCAGACCGCGAGGCCTTCGTAACCCAGGTCGTCCAGGATGTGCCGGGTCCACGGGACGGCGCGGCCGGTGACGATGATGTGCGCCGCACCGGCCGCGGTAACCGCGGCCAGTGCCTCGCGCGTGCGCTCGGAGACTGTGTCGTCGTCACGCAGCAGCGTGCCGTCGAGGTCGGTCGCGACGAGCTTGTAGGGAAAGGTCACTTGGCGACCGGCTCCAGAACCTCACGCCCGCCGAGGTACGGACGGAGCACCTCGGGCACCCGTACGGAGCCGTCGGCCAGCTGGTGGTTCTCCAGGATCGCCACGATCGTGCGCGGTACGGCGCAGAGCGTGCCGTTCAGCGTGGACAGCGGCTTCAGGACCTTCTTGCCGTCGCGGTTGTCCCGCATCCGGACGGACAGCCGGCGTGCCTGGAAGCTGTCGCAGTTGGACGCGGAGGTCAGCTCCCGGTACTTGCCCTGAGTCGGGATCCACGCCTCGCAGTCGAACTTCCTGGAGGCCGAGGCGCCGAGGTCGCCGGTGGCGACGTCGATCACCTGGAAGGGCAGCCCGAGCGCGGTGAGCCACTGCTTCTCCCATTCCAGGAGGCGCTGGTGCTCGGCCTCGGCGTCCGCCGGGTCGACGTACGAGAACATCTCGACCTTGTCGAACTGGTGGACCCGGAAGATGCCGCGCGTGTCCTTGCCGTACGTACCCGCCTCACGGCGGAAGCAGGGCGAGAAGCCCGCATAGCGCAGGGGCAGCTTGTCCGCGTCGATGATCTCGTCCATGTGGTACGCGGCGAGCGGTACCTCGGAGGTGCCGACCAGGTAGTAGTCGTCCTTCTCCAGGTGGTACACGTTCTCCGCGGCCTGGCCGAGGAAGCCGGTGCCCTCCATGGCGCGCGGGCGGACCAGCGCGGGGGTGAGCATCGGGATGAAGCCGGCCTCGGTGGCCTGGGCGATCGCGGCGTTGACGAGGGCGAGCTCCAGCAGCGCGCCGACACCCGTCAGGTAGTAGAAGCGCGAACCGGACACCTTGGCGCCGCGCTCCATGTCGATCGCGCCGAGCGCCTCGCCGAGCTCCAGGTGGTCCTTGGGCTCGAAGCCCTCGGCGCCGAAGTCGCGGATGGTGCCGTGCGTCTCCAGGACGACGAAGTCCTCCTCACCGCCGACCGGCACATCCGTGTGGACGATGTTGCCGAGCCGCAGCAGCAGGCTCTTGGTCTCCTCGTCCGCCTCGTTCTGTGTCGCGTCGGCCGCCTTGACGTCGGCCTTGAGCTGTTCGGCCTTCTTCAGGAGTTCGGCGCGCTCCTCCGGAGAGGCCTTGGGGATGAGCTTGCCGAGCGACTTCTGCTCGGAACGGAGCTCGTCGAACCGGACCCCGGACGACCTGCGCCGCTCGTCGGCGGAGAGAAGGGCGTCGACGAGGGCGACGTCCTCTCCACGGGCGCGCTGGGAGGCGCGAACACGGTCGGGGTCCTCACGAAGCAGGCGAAGGTCAATCACCCCTCCAGGCTACCGGTGTCGGCTTCGGTAGTTCGAACCGATATTGACAAGCGTGTCACTTTGCCCGAATTGCCGGTATTGGTAATGCTGGGGATGGAATCCGTGGCGAGCGGGAGGGGGCAGGTCAGGAAAGAGACTCTATTCCCCTAAATGGGGCGGAAGGGTTACGTGCCTTGACGCATCGGCCTTGCCTGAAGGGGGAGTTGGTGGCTGCTTGTCCACAGGGGTGGGTGATCGAGAAAAGTTATCCACAGGCTGTGAGGAAGGTCTGTGGACATGGAGGAGATCATTCCGAAAGCCGCATGCTGCCTCATGGATTCACGGTTCAAACCCCCTTCGTGCGCTCGTTCGGGTGGGAATTCCCCGCTCTAAAGAGTTGATCAATGGAATTGAGCTGACAAGGGGCGACCCATCGGCCTGTGGATCGATCTGGGGGAGGTGGGCAGATTTGTCGACCATGTCGCATTACGGTGTCGACTTGTCCCCAGGTCGAGACGTGTGCCTGTGGATAACTTTTCCGCTGAGGACAATCGGCTGATCGCACCGGGCGTGCGGGCAGTGTCCTGCCGACGGGAGGGGGCGGACCTCCTGGACCGCAACGGCCGCAACGACCGAAGCGATGGCAACGATCAAAGCGGCCGAAGGGGTGGCGACGACTGCAACGGCCGAAGGGCGGCGGCTATGACGGCGACAGCCGAAGAGGGCTGCATTGTCTTTTATATGCAGGAAAGTCGCAGGTGGTGTCCGGGGGATCCGAGCCCTCAGGCCCGGCCGTCCTGATTCCGCGCCAGCCAGTCGGAGGCCTCGGTGAACGCCTCGTCCGACGTACCCGCACGCAAGGCTCGTACATCCGCCGGTGTCACGCCGGCCCGCGGATAGGAGCCGAGGAACCGCACCTTCGGGCAGATCCGCTTCAGGCCCATCAGTGCCTCGCCGACCCGGCGGTCGGAGATATGGCCTTCGGCGTCCACCGCGAAGCAGTAGTTGCCGATCCCCGCGCCCGTCGGCCGGGACTGGATCAGCATCAGGTTCACCCCGCGTACCGCGAATTCCTGGAGCAGTTCGAGCAGCGCGCCGGGGTGGTCCTCTCCCAGCCAGATGACCACGGAGGTCTTGTCCGCACCGGTCGGTGCCGCCGGCCTGGCCGGGCGGCCCACCAGCACGAAGCGGGTCTGGGCGTTCTCCGCGTCGTGGATCTCGGTCACGAGTGGTTCGAGCCCGTAGGTCGCCGCGGCGAACTCACCGGCGAAGGCGGCGTCGTACCGCCCCTCCTGCACGAGCCGCGCGCCGTCCGCGTTGGACGCCGCCGACTCCCATACGGCCTGGGGGAGATGGGCCGCCATCCAGTTGCGTACCTGCGGCTGTGCGGCCGGGTGCGCGGTGACCGTCTTGACGTCGGACAGCTTGGTGCCGGGACGCACGAGCAGCGCGAAGGTGATGGAGAGGAGCACTTCGCGGTAGATCATCAGCGGTTCGCCGCTGGTCAGCTGGTCGAGCGTGGTGGTGATGCCGCCCTCGACGGAGTTCTCGATCGGTACGAGCGCCGCGGCGGCCGTACCGTTGCGCACCGCGTCAAGCGCCGCCGGTACGGAGACCATCGGGACGAGTTCGCGGGTGGCGGCTTCCGGGAGCGTACGGAGGGCGACCTCGGTGAAGGTGCCCTCGGGGCCGAGATAGGCGTAGCGCGTGGCGGACATACCGTCACCCTAATGCGCCGGGATGGCTCGGAACTCCAGTACGTGCCGCCCCACGCCGAGGTGGGGCGGCCGCTGGCAGCCGTGGTGGCTCAGGACGCCGGGGCCGTTGCCCGCCTTGTCCGTGGTGGCTCGGGACGCCGGGGCCCGCTGCCTGCTCCCCACCCGCGGTGGCTCACGCCTCCAGGAGTCGCTGCCCCACGTACTCCCCGGCCGCCGCACCGCCCGGCACCGCGAACAGGCCGCTCGCCTCGTGGCGGAGAAACGGGGACAGGGCGTCTCCCCGGTCGAGCTTGCGCTGCACAGGGACGAAGCCGCGCAGCGGATCCGCCTGCCAGCAGATGAACAGCAGCCCGGCGTCCGGGGTGCCGTCCGAGGAGATGCCGTCGTGGTACGAGAACGGGCGCCGCAGCATGGCCGCGCCGCTGTTGCGGTCGGGGGAAGAGATCCGGGCGTGAGCGTTGTCGGGGATCAGGAGCTTGCCGTCGGGGCCCGCCTTGTCGAGGTCCATCTCGGTGGTCTCGGTGCCGCCGCTGAGCGGGGCGCCGTCCGCCTTGCGCCGGCCGATGACCCGTTCCTGACGTTCCACCGGGAGCTTCTCCCAGTCGTCGAGCAGCATCCTGATCCGCCGGACGACCGCGTACGAGCCTCCCACCAGCCAGTCGTGCGTGGCTGCACTGCCGTCCGCCGCCACGAAGACCCGTCGGTCGAAGTCGCTGTCGGCCGGCTTCGGGTTGCCGGTGCCGTCGATCTGGCCCATGAGGTTGCGGGCGGTCATCGGCTTCGCGGTGGCGCCGGGGGTGCGGTTGAAGCCGTCCATCTGCCAGCGCACGGTGGCCGTCGACGCGGCCTCCTTCTGTACGGCCCGCAACGCGTGGAAGGCGACGAGTGCGTCATCGGCGCCGATCTGTACCCAGAGGTCGCCGTTGGACCGGCCGGCGTCGAGGTGATCGGCGGAGAACGGCGGCAGCGGGTCGAGCCCGGGCGGACGGTGAGCCGTCAGGCCCGTCCGTTCGAAGAAGGTGGCGCCGAAGCCGAAGGTGATGGTCAGCGAGGACGGCCCGGCGTCCAGCGCGATACCGGTGTCGTGCCCTGTACCGTCCGCCGCGCCGCCGGTGGGTTCACCGGCCATCAGCCGCTGTGCCGCGGCCGACCAGCGGCGCATCAGGGCCGCCGCCTCCTTGCGCCCGGATCCAGGCGCAAGGTCGAAGGCGATGAGATGGCCGCGGGCCTGAAGCGGAGTGGTGATCCCCGGTTGATGTTTCCCGTGAAACATCACCTCGGTGGAGCCGACGGAGGCAGGCGCGGCCGGCGCCTCGTCCCGGGTCGCGGCATAGCCGGTGGCGCCGCCGGCCGCCCCGAGGACGAGGCCGGTGGCACCGGCCGCTCCCGCGGTACCGAGCAGCCGTCGCCGGGAGATCGCCCCGGTCGCCGGTGGGCCGGCGTCACCCGCGCCCTTGTTCCTGCTGCCCGCACTGCCCGACGCGGCTGTGCTGTTCGTCTTGTTTCCGCTCACGGTCCTGCTCAGCCGATCTTCACGTTCTTGTCGACCGTGGTCTGGTCGATGTCCGAGGTCCGCACGGTGACCGCGACGTTCCAGTTGCCGGCGATCGGGATCTGGACACCGGTGGAGGTCCAGTGCCCTTCGGTCAGCCGGACGGGAAGGGCCGGAAGGGGCCCGATGTCCTTGGACTTCAGGGTGAAGGCGAGCTTCACCTCGGGGACGTCCATGGCCTTCCCGTTGATGTCGTCGATCCAGAGGTGCACCACGTTGGCTCCGGTACGCCCGGGGTCCAGGTCCATGCGGACCGTGCCCTTCCCGTTCTCGCCACCGGTGTCGAAGGGCAGGGTGAGGTTGACGGGGCCGCTTGCCGCGGGCGCGGCGGCCGGTGCCGACAAGCGTGCCGCCTCCTCCTCGGTACGGCCGGGTTCGGTCGAGGTGAGGATGGTGGTCACCGCCAGCAGAGCCACCGCGACCCCCACTTCGGCCAGTACCGAGCGGCGCAGGCCCGACCGGTCGGGGTCGGCGTCGCGTATCCGCTTCCTCTCCGTGGTCGCCACGGCGGCCTGCTGCCGCGCGAGCTGGGCGGCACGCGCGGGATCCTCGGGGGCGGCCGGTTCCGGAGTCTCCGTGTCGGCGGCCTGCTCCTCCACATCCGTTTCCGCGGTGCCGGCTTCTGTACGTGCGTCCCCGCTCCCACCGGTCGCCAGCCGGGCGGTCCACCGGCGCGAGATCCAGGCGACCCCGACGAGGACGGCGACGAGCCCCACCTTCACGAGCAGCAGCTGTCCGTACCCCGTGCCGGTCAGTGCGGACCAGGAGCCGACCTGGCGCCAGGACTGGTAGATCCCGGTGGCGGTGAGTACGAGCACGCTGATGAACGCGACCCGGGAGAAGCGCCGTACCGCGGCGGCCGTGATGTCAGGGGTGCGGTACAGCGCGACCAGCAGGGCCGTGAGCCCGCCCAGCCAGGTGGCGACGGCCAGCAGGTGGAGTACGTCGACCGGCATGGCGATGCCTGGCTGGATCCCGGTCGAGGCGTGCTCGGCGAGGGCCCAGGTCCCGGCGATCCCGGCGGCGACGACCGTGCCTCCGATGGCGAGTCCGAAGGTGAGGTCCTTCTTCTCGCGTTCGTCCTCGCGCTTCGCGTACGCCCCGAACAGCACCGCGATGAACAGCGCACTGGCGCCGAGCAGCAGCAGTCGCGAGACGAGCGCGGCGCCGGGCTTGGTGTCCAGGACCGCCTTCAGCCCGTCGAGGTCGAAGGCGTCGCCGAGTTTCCCGGAACCGGTGTAGGGGCTGCGCAGCAGCAGCATCGCGATCGTGGCCGCAGTGAGGGTCATCCAGCCGCGGACGACGAGGCGTTGGAGCGGGCGGGCGCCCGCCCCGCGCTGCCAGCAGGCCAGTACGAAGGCTGCGCCGCCCGCGAGCACGATGAAGCCGGCGTATGCGGCGTAGCGGGCGATGCCGTAGAGCGTGCCGACGAGGCCGCCGCCGGCCTCGTTGTCGGGGAGGGCGACGGTGGTCTCGGAGGGGGCGCCGATGGAGAAGGTGAAGGCTCCGGAGACGGGGTGGCTGTCGGCGGAGACGGCCTGCCAGGCGACGGTGTACGTACCGTCGGGCAGCCCGCTGTGCAGGGAGACGCCGTACTTCACGGTGGAGCCGCTGTGCAGATCGCGCGGGGCGCCCTCGGTGTCCGCGCGCTTGCCGTCCGGGTCCAGGACCCGGATGGAGCCCTCTCCCATGGCGACCTGTTCGGAGAAGGTGAGCGTGACTGCCTCGGGTGCGGTGGCGACCACCGCCCCGTCCTGCGGATCGCTCCCGGTGAGCGCGGCATGCGCCGACGCTGGGCCCGCGACGGCCAGCAGCAGACCGAACACCACGCCGGCCAGGGCGGCGAGGAGTCCGGCGACGGCGAGCGGCCGACGCCGGGCGGTTGCGGACGGGGAGGGCCCGAAGGACGGGGTGGTGGCTGTCATGGTGTGTCAGTCCCTCACTGCTTCTTCGGGTTGTGGGTGGTCTCCTTCACGGGAAGATCGACCTTGATGGGGCCGGCCTTCTCGAAGTGCAGTTCCACGGACACCGTCTCGCCCTGCTTGGGCTGCTGCTTGAGCTTCATGAACATGATGTGGTTTCCACCGCGTTCCAGATCGAGCTCACCGCCCGCGGGTACGTCGAAGGACGTCACCATGCGCATGGCCTGGTTCTTCGTCTCGTGGATCGTGACGTCGTCCGAGAGCGGACTGGTGACCGAGGTGAGCCGGTCGGAGGTGCCGCCGTTGTTCTGCACGACGAGGAAGCCGGCCGCGATGTCGCTGACGGGCTGCGGCATGAACGCGCCGATGACCTTCAGTTCCGGTGTGCCGTCGGAGGTGGAGCACCCCGCCAGCGTCAGACCCGTGGAAAGGGCCAGGACGCCGGCGAGGGTGGTGCGGCGGTTCACGGATTCTCCCCCTTGACGATCTTGGGGAGGTCCTTGGTGTAGTCGTCGGGCGTGGTGTCCTCGCTGTACAGCACGTACCCCTGGTCGGTCTTCGGCGAGAAGGCGATGACCTGGGAGCCGTGCATCGAGACGACCGTGCCGTCCTTCTCCTTCTTCGGTGCGTCGATACCGATACCGATCTGCCGGGCGCCCGCCTGGATGGTCGGGAAGTCACCGGTGAGACCGACGAAAGAGGGGTCCTGGGACTTGAGCCAGCTGCCCAGCGAGGCCGGGGTGTCCCGCTCCGGGTCGGTGGTGACGAAGACGACCTGGAGCTTCTCCTGGTCTGCCTTGGGGAGGGACTTCTTGGCGATCGCGATGTTGCTCATGATGAGCGGGCAGACGTCGGGGCAGTTGGTGTAGCCGAAGTAGATGAGCGTCGGCTTGCCCTTGGTCTGCTCGCGCAGGTCGTACTTCTTGCCGTGGGTGTCGGTCAGGACGAGATTCGGCTTGGTGAACGGCTGGTCGAGCACCGTCGCGGCCTGGGTCTTCGCCTCCACCGACACGTCGGCGATGGGCTTCTTGCTGTCGTTGTCACTGCCGCCGCAGGCGGACAGGGTGAGCGCGGCCGCGGCGACGAGCGCCGCGGCCAGCACAGACTTCTTAACCATGGAGCACTGTTCCTGATGGGTCGGTGTACGGGTGGGGCTTGGAGTGATCAGGCGGTACGCCGACGGCCGGCCAGGACGCCGAAGGCGACGCCCGCGACACCGATGACGATGCCGACGATGCCGAGCACACGGGCTGTGGTGTCGCTGGAGGAGGACGCCGAGGCCGTCGTCTGCTCGTCCTTCGCGTGCTCCGCCGTGGCGTTCTTGTCGGCGGAGTCCGATCCGGAGGCGGGGGTGGCGCCGTGCGCGTCCTCGGTGGCTGCGGTCAGCTTGAGGACCGGGGCAGGGCTCTCGGGCTCCTCCGCGCCGTCCTTCTGCTCCTCGATCCAGCGCACGACTTCCTTGTTGTCGTACGTCTGGATGGCCTTGAACACCAGCTGGTCGGCGTCCTCAGGGAGCTGGCCGACCGAGAGCGGGAACTGCTGGAACCGGCCGGGCTCGATCTTGCTGCCGTCCGCGGTCCAGGTGACTTTGGAGACGGCCTCGTTGATCTTCTTGCCGTGCATGTCGAGCGGCTTGGCCAGCTTGCTCGTGGTGACGTCGATCTTCCAGCCGGGGATCGCCTGCGGCATGACGGACGCCAGCGGGTGGTCGGCCGGGAAGTTGACTTCGAGCTTGGTCGTCGCGGCGTCGTCGCGCTCGTTGGGGACCTTGAAGTTGATGACGGCGTAACTGCCCTTGGCGGCCTCGCCCTGCGGCTGGACGCTGACGTGGGCGGAGGCCGTACCGGCGAGGATCAGCACGGTGGACGCGGCGACGCCGCCGGCGAGGGCGATGCGGGAAACGTTCATGGCAGGGATCACTCCACAGATGCACGAAGGAAGGGTGCTCCGGCGCGCGGGTGCGCGACGGTATCGCGACACCTCATCCTCACGAGCGGCGTGCGTACGAAGACCCGTACCGGCACCGCAGGGGTGCGTGGTGTGGGTCGCGCGGGCATCGCGTGGAGGGCGTCGCGTCAGGCTGCGAGGGTGAGTACGGGAGGCGGCCCGCGCCTGATCACCATGTGCTGCAAGGGATCCCCGGTGGCCGGGGACGGTGCGTCCACAGCGGTACGGGGGATGCGCGGCCCGGTCGCCGGTCCGCCGGGAAGGCCGGCGCGCAGCGCGGCCACGAGTACGAGCGCGGCGCGCAGCGCCCGCAGCCGGGCCCCGGCCGCCACCTGCTGGGCGCCGTGGAGCGACAGCCGGGCGAGGCGGAACAGGGCGATCTCGCCGCGTCGCAGCAGCCAGCCGGCGGCCAGTGCGGCCAGGAGATGGCCGAGCACCATGGGAAGGTCCGGCAGCATCCCGGCAAGGCCGGCCGAGCCAACGGAGGTGGCGGTCGTCAGGTGCTGATGGGTCTGCTCGGTCACCGAGGCCGGGTCGATGCCCGCGGTGGTGACGATGCGGTGGGCGTCGGTGGCGTTCAACCGGTCGGGTCCGGCGCCGCAGACGAGGCTTGCCGCGAACCGGATCAGCGCGTCCTCGCCGGCCGGGACCCGGGGCGAGGCGGTGTGCGTACCCACGCCGAAGAGCGTGTGCAGGATGATCTGTCCGCCGGCCAGGGCCGCGGCGATGGACGGCAGTGAGCGTTCGCGTCCGGCGAGAGGAACCGCCACTGCGAGGATTCCCAGGAATCCGGCGAGCAGCGTCCACCAGGGGACGGTCGCGCAGGCGGCCAGTGCGTGCCCGGCTGCGGACAACGCGACACAGACCGCGGCGAACACCGCAGCCCTCAGCAGCCGCATACCGGCTCCGGCGCGTCCCACAGACGTAGTCATGGCCGGGACATCATCCCACTGCGCCCCCTGCCTTCGTACGGCAGGTCCGGAAGGTCGTCTTCCGCCCGAATAGGCGGGAGCCGGGCCGTTCGGACTGGTTACGGACGGGGCAGAACGGTTCTGTGGGCCGGGGATGCACAGGTGTGGCGAGCGCGGGTATCCGCCGAATGAGCGGTCTCACATCCCGTCCGTGCTTACGAATGGCCTTGGGCGGCAATACGTATCGGTATGTCGAGCCGCAGCCAGGAGGCTGGAGCATGAGCATCTGGTGGTCACTCCATTTGCGGCGCGAAGCTGCGAGCGTTCCGCTCGCCCGTCGGTTCCTGCTCGGCACGATGGAATCCGCGGGCGTGGATCCGGACATCTCCTTCGACCTGTCGCTCGCCCTGAGCGAAGCCTGTGCCAACGCCGTCGAGCACGGCGGGGCCCAAGCCGGCGCGGGAGATGCCATGGAGCCCTGGGACGCCTGGGAGGAGCCGTCCGGTGCTGCCTGCGGGCAGTACCGGGTCACCGCGTATCTGGACGGCGAGAAATGCCGTATCGAAGTCGCCGATTCCGGACCGGGCTTCCCCGCCAGGCGCGTACTTCGCACCGCCGCACAGCAGCACGAAGCGCATCAGCAGCACGAAGCGCTTCAGCAACACGAACCGAGCAGGCAGTACGAACCCCAGCAGCACGGGGCGACGACGCCGCACGACACGAGGCAGCCGTACGGAACGCAGTACGTCGAGTACCCATCCCTCACCGCCGAGGACGGGCGGGGGCTCTGCCTGATCGAGCAGCTCGCCGATCACGTCCACTTCGGCAACAGGCCGGGGCACGGCGGCGCGGTGGTGAGCTTCGACAAGGTCCTGAAATGGCGGGAGGGCGCCCTGCTCATGGTGTCCTGAGCAGGGCGCCCTCCCGACGCAGGGTCAGCCCTTGAGCCGGGCCATCCACGCCTCGACCTCGTCGGCCTGCCGCGGCAGCTTGTCCGAGAGGTTCCGGTTACCGTCCTCGGTGACGAGGATGTCGTCCTCGATCCGGACGCCGATGCCGCGGTACTCCTCGGGAACCGTCAGGTCGTCGGCCTGGAAGTAGAGACCGGGCTCCACAGTGAGGCAGACACCGGGCTCCAGCGTCCCGTTGACGTACGTCTCGGTCCGCGCGCCGGCGCAGTCGTGGACGTCCATGCCGAGCATGTGACCGGTGCCGTGCAGCGTCCAGCGGCGCTGGAGGCCCAGCTCCAGGACCTTGTCCACGGACAGGTCGCCGAACAGACCCCACTCGACGAGCTTCTCGGTGAGCACGCGCTGCGCGGCGTCGTGGAAGTCGCGGAAGTCGGCACCGGGCTTCACGGCGGCGATGCCCGCCTCCTGCGCCTCGTACACCGCGTCGTAGATCTTCCGCTGCAGCGGCGTGAACGTGCCGTTGATGGGAAGCGTGCGGGTCACATCGGCGGTGTAGAGGTCGGTGGTCTCCACACCGGCGTCGAGCAGCAGCAGTTCGCCGGAGCGCACGGCGCCGTCGTTGCGCACCCAGTGCAGGGTGGTGGCGTGCGGGCCCGCGGCGCAGATCGAGCCGTAGCCGATGTCGTTGCCCTCGATGCGGGCGCGGAGGAAGAACGTTCCCTCGATGTAGCGCTCGCTCGTCGCCTCGGCCTTGTCGAGGACCTTCACGACGTCCTCGAAGCCGCGCGCGGTGATGTCGCAGGCCTTCTCCAGCTCGGCGATCTCGAAGGCGTCCTTGACCAGGCGCGCCTCGGAGAGGAAGACCCGCAGTTCCTCGTCGCGCTCCGCGGTGACCTTGTCGGTCAGCGCGGTCTCGATGCCGGCGTCGTGACCGCGGACGTTACGGACCGGGCCGGTGGCCTCGGTCAGCGCGGCGGGCAGCTCGCGGACGTCCTTCGCCGGGATGCCCAGCAGCTGCTCGGCCTCGGTCAGGGAGTGACGGCGGCCGACCCACAACTCGCCCTGGCCGTCGAGCCAGAACTCGCCGTTCTCCCGGTCGGAGCGCGGCAGCAGGTAGACGGTCGCCTCGTGGCCGTCGCCCTTCGGCTCCAGGACGAGGACGCCGTCCTGGGTCTGGTCACCGGTGAGGTACGCGTACTCGGTGGAGGCGCGGAAGGCGTACTCGGTGTCGTTGGACCGGGTCTTCAGCCGGCCGGCCGGGATGACCAGCCGCTCGCCCGGGAAGCGCGCCGACAGCGCGGCACGGCGGTCGGCGGTGTGCCCGGCCTGGGCGATCGGCTCCAGGCCGTGCAGCTCGGTGTCGGCCCAACCGGACTTCATGCTCGCGGCGAGCTCATCGGAGACGCCCGGGTACAGGCCGTTCTTCCGCTGCTTGACCGGTTCTGTCTCTTCGGTCTCCGGGTTCTCCGGGGTGAGCTCCTCAGACACGACTTGTCTCTCCTTGATACGACACTGGACCCCCTCCATCGTACGGGCGTACGGAAGGGGGCCCAGGGCCGGAAGACCTCTTACACAGGGTGGCCCGCCGGTGCCGGCGGGTGCGCGACGGTCTCAGTCGAAGCGGGCCGCGAGCAGGACCACGTCCTCGGTGCCGTTGCCCTGGTCGATCCCGTCGGGCAGCACGGTCCGCACCACATGATCGGCGATCGAGCCGGCGTCGTGGCGCAGTGCCTTCGGGACGCTCGCCGCCGCCGAGTGAAGCCGTGCGAACGCCCGGTCCATCGAGTCACCGGCGCGGCGCAGCAGACCGTCGGTGTACAGCAGGACCGTCTCGCCGGGTGCCGGGACGATCTCCACGCTCGGCGCCTCCCAGCAGGCCAGCATGCCCAGCGGGGCGGAGAGAGTGGTCTCGACGTACTCGGTGCGCCGGTCGCCGACGATCAGCGGCGGGGTGTGCCCGGCACCGGCCAGCAGGATCTTGCGGCGGGCGGGCTCGCAGTACGCGAAGAGCGCGGTCGCGGAACGGGCCGGCTCGGTCAGCCGCATCAGGAGTTCGAGATCGGAGAGCACGGCGACCGGATCCTCGCCCTCCATCACCGCGTACGCCCGCAGGCCTGCGCGCAGTCGTCCCATGGCGGCAAGGGCGCTGGGACCGGAGCCGCCGACCGAGCCCACGGCGAGGCCGAGCGCACCCTCCGGCAGGGCCAGCGCGTCGTACCAGTCGCTGCCGCTCTGCGGCGCGGCGTGATGGCGAACGGCCAGCTGCACGCCGGGCACGCGGGGCAGCCGGCTGGGCAGAAGTTCCTCGGTGATGGTGGCGACGTCGGTCCTGGCCCGCTCCAGCTCCAGCAGCCGCGCCAGGTGCTCGGCGGCGTACCCGGCGTAAAGACCGACGAGATGGCGCTGACGTTCCAGCGGTTCGGCGGGTTCGTCGTAGAGCCAGACCGCGGCGGCGAGCCGTCCGGTGCGCTCGGTGGTGATCGGCAGTGCGTAGCTGGCGGCGTAGCCGAGACGGGCGGCGACCTCGCGCCTGCGGGGGTCCAGGCTGGTGTCGCCGAGCAGATCGGGGGTGGTCAGCGGGCCGTCGGCGTTGGGCAGACCCTCAAGGATGCGGCCGTAGGAGGTGGCACTCCTCGGCACCGTCTCGATCTGGCCGAGCTCCGCGTGGGCCAGCCCGAGACCGATGGTGCTGACGGGGCCGCGGAGGTCGGACGGTTCGAAGACGATCAGTCCGCGACGGGCGCCGACCAGAGCGGCCCCGGCGTCGAGAAGCTCGTGCAGGGCGTCGTCGAGGGTGCTGGTTCTGGCCAGCCGTTCGGTGAGTTCGTGCAGCGTGGTGAGGTCGGAGACCCAGCCCGCCAGACGGTCCTGGATGAAGGTGCCGGGCGCGGCCGGTACCTCGGAGAGGGGCCCGGCAGTGTGCGCCGAAACCGGAACTGTGGGATTGATTCCAGCCACTTTCGGCAGGTGTGGGGCGCTCATGGTCGCCGGCTTTCCGACTGGTTTGTTTCGTCGAATAGCATCGCAAACCCCCATGTCATTCTGCGCCGCTATCAGTGCATCCACATGTACACGCACAAGTGAGGCGATGTCCAGCATTGTCCCTGCGGGATTTGTGGTGTCCGAGGGGTAAGTAAGTTGGCCAAAAAATGCACCCTGCGGTGGTCATTTGCGGTCGACTGGGTCTGCTCGACCGGGGGTTGCCCCCGGGTGAAGTCCCAGGGGCAGCGTCATTCCGGGCATGCTGGGTACGTAGATCTGTAGATGGCCAGGGGCGGTCCCGATCGCCTCCGGAACCTGGCAGCGGGCCCGGGCGTCCTCACCTGTGACGGCCACGCCCCCTCCCCGAGTGGCGAGGGCTGTACGACGGACGGCAGGCGCGGCACGCGCCCTGCACCTCGCCATGATTTCGACTGGAACCGGCTCGATTCGGCTCAGCACAGCTCACGCTCGGTACCGAAGACCAACCCGTACCGCAGGCTCGACGAGCATGTACACACAGTGAAGATCCGCACACGTGGCGTGACGCACGCGTGGTGTGATGTGGACCCTCGGCGTTCAACGGAAAGGAACGAGCGCTCATGCGCGAGATCCTCGGAAGGCGACGCAGGATGCGGTTCGGACGCAGGGGTGGGGCCGCTCGTCTGGACGCGGCCCTGACCTGTGCCACCGCATGGCAGTGGCCCGTGCTCCCCGGGGTGGGCCTCCGGCCCGCCGGCAGCCGTGGTGAGCGTGGCCGCGGCTGCGCCTGTCCCGATCCCGAGTGCGCCGTGCCCGGCGCGCACCCCTTCGATCCCGGACTGCTCGCCGCGACGACCGACGCCCGGATGGTGCGCTGGTGGTGGACGAACCGGCCCACCGCGCCGGTCCTGCTGGCCACGGGCGGGCGTGCGCCGTGCGCACTGAGCCTGCCGGCGGTGGCCGGGGCCCGCGCACTGGCCGAGCTCGACCGGATGGGCATGCGGCTCGGCCCCGTGGTGGCGACGCCGACCCGGTGGTCGCTGCTGGTCGCTCCGTACACCCTCGAACGGCTCGGTGAACTGCTGCACGCCCAGGACTGGGTGCCCAGTTCGCTGCGGTTCCACGGCGAGGGCGGCTATCTCGTTCTTCCGCCGTCCGAGATCGGTACGGGGCAGGTGCGCTGGGAGCGCGCGCCGGAGCGCAGTCCCCGGCAGGGCTCCGCTGGTGGAGCGCCGGTCCGGGTGGTGGCGTCGCCGTGGCTGCCGGATGTGGGGGCGGTTCTGGACGCGCTGGTCCAGGCGAGCAACAGTGCCCCGGACGGCGGAAGCCGGCTCGCGTACTGACTGACGGGCTGCGGGCCGATGGCGGGCGGGTTACGGGACAGCCCGTCAGGTCTGCCGCGCCGGTCCGGACTGGCGGGTCGAGGAGTGGGCTCCGCGGGTCGAGGAGTGGGCGGCGGGTCGAAGGGCGGGCGGCCGCTCCGCCGTACTTCCGGCGCACTGTCGGAAGTGGCGCGCGTTCGCAGCCGGATGCTTCGGGAATGACGGGTCCGCGTGCCCGTGGTGGTCGGCGTTCCCCGCGCCCCTTCCGTTCTTGATCCTTATCTGTTGTTTTCGGTCTGCCTTCATTGCCGAGCGCTGTCGGATCCCTGGCGTTTCACTTACGGGTGAGGTGATCGATGCGGGCGTTTCGGTCGTGCGATGAAGGCTTTTTCGGTCACGCGGTGAGGGCTGTTTCAGTCATGCAAAGTCTGCCGGTGCAAAGTCTGCCGGTGGTCGGCTTTCTGATGCGCCTTCCGAAAGCCGTTCGAACTGTCTTCGAGGATCTCTTCGGGTGTTGCTCCGAGGTGTATTCGGAAAGGGAGCGGCCGGCGACTTCTGTCCGATATCGAGCGGTCCGGTGGCCGCGAGTCGCAGTTGTCGACGCCGGGTCCAACAGGGCTTCCCTGGGGGCAGGTTGACGCCGCGCCACTACGGAAGCCGTCGCAGGTGCGCGTGAAGGACGACAGGGGTGGGGCGGGGTGGAGTGTGAAGCCGGGGTTTGTCCAGGGGGCCTGTGCAGGGCCTGTGCGCGGTTCGTGCGCCGCGTGGCGCGCCGTGCGCGCCGGGCCTGGACATGAGGATGCCCGATCGCTGGCGACGGGGGATGCACCAGCGACCGGGCTTCTAGAACGGTAACAAGAGATCTGCCGTTCGCAAATTCGATCTCGCGTATTCGGACAGCGATTTACCTGTGAGTACGCTGAGTTGTGACGGGCGTCACCGTACGGGCCGGGTGGTGGTCACTGTCAGCTGAGGGTCACTTGGCGGTTGGTGAGCCCGCCACGCGCCCGCCGCTCCTCGGCCGTGAGCGGCGCGTCCGAAGCGAGCGCCGTCGCGAGCCGTTCCGCGAACGTGGCGGCGGGCTTCTCGCAGTCCTCGGCACCCATGGCGCTCGGCAGGTCCCAGACCGGGACCATCAGGCCGTGCGCGCGGAAGGAGCCGACCAGCCGGGTCCCCTCGCCGAGCGACGAGGTGCCGGCGGCGTGCAGCCGGGCGAGCGCGTCGAGGAGCTGCTCCTCGGGGTGCGGCATGACCCAGCGCAGGTGGTTCTTCTCCGGGGTCTCGCACCAGTAGGCGGCGTCCACTCCGGAGAGGAGGACGGTCGGGATCGCCGCGTCATTGGCGCGCTCCAGGGACGCGGACACCTCGGCCGTGGCGTTCTCCGCATCCGGTACCCAGAACTCGAAGCCAGGGTGCACGACCGGTGCGAACGGCGCGGCGGCGTCCAGGACGTCCTGGAGCCGCGGCCCTTCGGCGGGTACGCGCCTGGCGGCGACGGGCGAGCCGGGCTCGGCTTCCAGCGCTCGCCGGAGGGTGTCGGCGAGGTCGCGGCTGAGGTCGCCCGAGGAGGTGTCGTTCTGCAGGGCGAGGAGGACCGAACCGTCGTCGCGGCGCAGTGCGGGCCACGCCATCGGGAGGACGGTCGCGAGCGTCACCGACGGCACGCCCTCGGGCAGTCCGCCCTTCAGCGTCAGTTCGACCGTGGCGGCGGGCACCAGTTCACGCAGTGCGACCCAGTCGCATTCACCGGCCAGCCCCTCGAAGGGGCGCTGGACCAGCTCGGCCACGGCCTGGGCGGCGGCGCGGCCGTGACAGGCCTTGTATCGGCGGCCCGAACCGCACGGGCAGGGCTCGCGAGCCCCGACCACCGGGATCTCGCCGTCCGTGAGCTGCTGCTTCCCGGCCTTGGTCTGAGGGCGCTTCTTCGCCATGGTGGGCTTTCTCCCGATTGCGACAGTGCGGTCTGGGCCGCGAGCCTAGCCGTCCCTGCGCCGTCCGGGGGGCACGGACGATCCGGGACCGGCGGACACGGTGTCGCGGCGGGGCTCCGTCGCGCCGGTTGCCTGGCGGCGCGGGAGCTGGGGCGCTGCCCGGAGACCGTGCTTGCCGGGGCCTGCGCGCAGGATGGACGGCCTGCCGGGGACGGCTCCTCGGGTGTACCCGGCCGCCGCCGGTGCGCCGTCCGGCTTCAGCCCGCGTCGTCGAACGCGCCGGCGAAATCCAGCCCGTCGAGGTCTGCCGCACCGGTCACTCCCGAGCCACCGCCCGGCAGCCCTGACGCACTCGGGGCCCGCCCGTTGTTCCGAGCGTCCGGCCGCTCGTCGGGGCGGCCGTGTCCCTCGTTGACCAGCACCCAGACCGTGACCTCGCCGGACGAGTCGTCACGTACGCCCCACTCCTCGGCGAGGGCGCTGATGATGTTGAGCCCCCGGCCGCCGCGAGCGGTCACCGACGGAGTGGCCGGAACCGGCCGGGTCGGACCGCCTCCGTCCGTCACCTCGACGGTCAGCCCGCCCGCTCTGTCGACGCGCCAGGCGGCGCGCACGTCGCCGTCTCCCACGTCGGTGTGCAGGCCCAGCGGCCTGCCGTGCCGGCAGGCGTTGCTGAGCAGTTCGGAAAGGATCAATACAGCATCGTCGACGACCGAATCGGACACCCCGTGGCTGCGCAACTGCTCACGCATCCGGTGTCGTGCCTGGCCCACGCCCGCAGGGCCATGGGGTACGGCCATGCTCGACGACGTGGGCACTTCCTGTGCCACCACCAACGCCACCCCCGAGACCTCCTTTGCCCCACGCCACGGAGTGGATGCCCCCCTGGACTGGACCGGAAACCGGCCAATGGCCTGCGAGTGACGCACTCGTAACGATCGGGTACGCGCCGAATGCGCCGGTGTACTCCCTGTGATCGGCGATGAGGGTGTGCCGTCCCTCGTTGTGGACAGGCTCTAAGCGCGCCCCAGCTGTGCCAGAACCTGCTTCGGGCGGTTGGTGATGATGGCCTCGACGCCGAGTCGCACGCAGAGCTCGACGTCCTCCGGTTCGTTGACCGTCCAGACGTGCGCCTGATGACCGGAGCGGTGCAGGCGGTCGATGTACCCCGGGTGGTTGCGTACGATCCGCATCCCTGGTCCCGCGATGCGGGCGCCCGCCGGCAGCCGTCCATCGCGCAGCCGCGGCGAGACGAACTGCATCAGGTAGACGGTGGGGAGCTCGGGTGCGGCGTCCTGGATGCGGTGCAGTGAGCGGGCCGAGAAGCTCATGATGCGGACCGGTGAGGGGCCGTCGGAGGGCGGCACGTCGAGCTCGAAGCGTTTCAGCAGGTGCAGCAGCCGCTCCTCGACCTGGCCGGCCCAGCGCGTCGGGTGCTTGGTCTCGATGGCCAGCTGCAGCGGACGGCCGCCGGCTCTCGTCTCGACGAGGAGCTCGAGGAGCCGTTCCAGGGTGAGTACGGAGGTGAGCTCCCCCGGCACCGGATCCCAGTCCGGGGACTCCACCTCCTCGCGGTCCTTCCACGAGCCGAAGTCGAGGGCCGCGAGTTCGTTGAGTTCCAGGGCGGAGACGGCGCCGCGGCCGTTGGAGGTGCGGTTCACCCGGCGGTCGTGTACGCATACGAGATGGCCGTCGGCCGTGAGCCGTACATCGCACTCCAGGGCGTCGGCACCGTCCTCGATCGCCTTCCGGTACGCGGCCAGGGTGTGCTCGGGGGCGTCGTCGGACGCGCCCCGGTGTGCGATGACCTGGATGGGATGCTGGCTGGGGCGCTGCGGCCGTGCTTGGGTCACCCGCATCATGGTGTCACCGGGAGACCATGGACGTGCGCACCTTGTGGTGCGAGACCGTTTTGTCCGATGTAAGGGCCCGTGCGCAGATGCACAGGTCCTGCTTACAGTGGCCTGACGTGCCGTGGGAAAAGCTGACTCCAGACACGTACACAGCGGATCTCTTGCCGAATCATGATGTGGAACCGAGGAGTAAAGAGCTGTGAGCACAGAGAACGAGGGCAACGAGGGCACCGCGGCCGAGGCCGCCCCGTCCGTTCCGTCCGCACCTCCAGTGCCGGCCGACGCTCCCCAGGGACCCCCCGAGAGCGCGCCCGCCGTCCCGACGTACCCGGACGCGACGGCCACACAGCAGCAGCCGGCCGCATCCGCCCAGGACCCGGAGACCGCCCCCATGGCCCTGGTCCCGGCGGCCGCGCCGCAGTACGCACCCCCGCCCGCACCGCAGTCCGCAGCCGATGCCGGCTGGCCCCCGCCCCCGCCGGCGGTCCCGGCGTACGCGCACGGGGCACAGGGCGGCGGCCCGGCATGGGGCCCGCCCGGTCAGCAGCACACGGCCGACGCGCCGCGCAAGCGGGGCGCGGGCGGCCTGGTGGCCGCGGTGGTCGTGGCGGCACTCGTCGCGGGCGGAGTCGGCGGTGCCCTCGGCTTCTGGGCCGCGGACAGCAACAACGGCTCCGACGCCTCCGGTTCGACCACGGTCTCCGCGTCGGGCACTCCGCAGGACCTCAAGCGCGACCCGGGGACGGTCGCGGGCGTCGCGGCCAAGGCGCTACCCAGCGTGGTCACGATCGACGCGCAGAGCGGTGACGGGGAGGGTGGCACCGGCACCGGCTTCGTGTACGACAAGGAAGGCCACATCCTCACGAACAACCACGTGGTGGCCTCCGCGGCGGACAGCGGCCAGCTCACGGCGACGTTCTCCAACGGCAAGAAGTACGACGCCGAGGTGGTCGGCCGGGCCCAGGGCTACGACGTGGCCGTCCTGAAGCTCAAGAACCCGCCGCAGGGACTCACCCCGCTGCCGCTGGGCAACTCGGACCAGGTGGCGGTGGGCGATTCGACGATCGCGATCGGTGCCCCGTTCGGTCTGTCCAACACGGTCACCACGGGCATCATCAGCGCGAAGAACCGCCCCGTGGCTTCCGGCGACGGCTCGGGCGGCAGCAACTCGTACATGAGCGCGCTGCAGACGGACGCCTCCATCAACCCGGGCAACTCCGGCGGCCCGCTGCTGAGCGCCGGCGGCGCGGTCATCGGCATCAACTCGGCGATCCAGTCGACCGGAAGCACCGGTCAGAGCCAGGCCGGTTCCATCGGCCTCGGCTTCGCGATCCCGATCAACCAGGCGAAGAACGTCGCCCAGCAGCTGATCAAGACCGGCCAGCCGGTCTACCCGGTCATCGGCGCCACGGTGACGATGGACGAGAAGACCGGCGGCGCGGTCATCTCGGACCAGGGCGCGGGCGGCACTGAAGCGGTCAGCAAGGACGGCCCCGCGGCCAGGGCCGGGCTCCGGGCGGGCGACGTCATCACGAAGTTCAACGACACGGTCGTCGACAGCGGCCCGACCCTGATCGGCGAGATCTGGACCCACAAGCCGGGCGACAAGGTCGAGCTGACCTACAAGCGCGACGGCAAGACGTCCACGGTGGAAGTCACCCTGGGCGAGCGCAAGGGCGACAGCTGACCCGCTAGGCTGTCCTCCGCGTCGAACCGGTCTTCGCTGACCGTCGGCGCGAGGTGGGTTGCCCGAGCGGCCTAAGGGAACGGTCTTGAAAACCGTCGTGGCAGCGATGTCACCGTGGGTTCAAATCCCACACCCACCGCACAGGTGAGAGAAGTAGCAGGTCACAGGGCGGGTCTCCGGTTCGGAGGCCCGCCCTGTGCGTTGCCTGCTGGCCACCCGTAGCCGGTTCTGGTCGAGGCCGGTACGGGCCATGAACGGGCCGGACTCACCTACTCCGGTCAAGGCCGGCCGCCGTCACCCCGGCGGCTCGCAGCGGATGTTGGTGAGGCGGGCGGCCGAGGCGATGGTGGCCCGGGCCTCGTGATCCGGGAGGCCGGTGCTGATGGCGGCCCGGGTGAGGGCGTCGGCCAACGCGTCTCCGAAGCCGTGTTCGTAGGCGCGGCAGGCCGCCCAGAAGAGCCGGGTGTTGCGTTGGCCCTCGTTCGCGGCCAGGACGAACTGGATCAGGCCGCGGCCCTGGTCGGGGTGGTCGTCCTGGCGACGGGGGCGGGCAGGGGGCGTCAGCAGGTGGAGCAAGGCGCTGGGGCAGGGCGCGGGCGGGAGGGTGCCGGTGCCGGGTACGAGGCGGTAGGTGCCGTGGGAGGTGACCGAGCCGGGGCCGACCAGATAGCCGCCGGCGCCGCGGATGTCGATGCCGGGGGCGAGGCGGCCGGCCGAGTTCGGTACGGCCACGCCGGGTGGGCCGGACAGCCAGATGTGACGGCCGCCGCTGGGGGTGAGCACCGTGACGCTCGGCGGCAGAGTGAACAGGTGTTGCAGGGCGAGGTGTTGCAGGGCTACCACCGAGTCGTTGCGGCCGGTGGTGTCGATGTCGAGGTCGATGCCGATGAGGTGGTGCGGGGGGCGTCCGCACGCGATGCCGTAGCCGGTGGCCCAGGGGGCGGCGGCGAAGAGGGCGCGTACGGCGGCAGGGTCGGTGGTGGCGTCGTGAACGCCGTGCCCGGGCCGCCCGCAGGTGCCCCGGCAGCCGGACGACGGGCTTTCGTCACGGTGCGGTGAGCGCAGGGCGGGGAGTTTGGTGGCGGATAGCGGGATGACGGGGAGCCCGTGCTCGGCGGCGGAGAGCGCGTGGGCCAGGGCCAGGGTGGCGGTTCGCCTGTCGGTGGTGGCCATGGTTCTATGTTCGTACGAATGTTCGAATAAGGGAAGGGGGTGAGTGCTCGGGGTGGCGGTCGGGGGGTGGCGGCGGAACGCTTCTTCCCCTGCGAGGCGTGGGGTCTCTCCGTGGACCAGGGGTGACCTGGGGGTTTGTGGGATCTGGGGGTTTATCTTCGCTTCCTCATGCTTGCGGGGGAATCGGAAAGTGTGGGTGGTTCGCCGGTGCGGTGCTGGGCAGCTTTGATCTCGCGACGTCGTGACCATCACCGGGGCGGTCGGCCAACTGGCCCGGGTTCAGCTTTGTTTTCCGGTTCCTGGAGGAATAGACATGGCAAGCATCCGTACCGCTCGTGCCCTCGCCGTTGTGGCCGCCCTGCCTCTCGCCGCCGCCCTCTTCAGCGGTGTGGCCCAGGCGGACAACGGCTCCTTCGCGAACGACGGATCGAACGCGGGCGTGGCCACGATCAGCGGCAGCGGGGTCGGTGGGGACAACTTCGGGAATTCGTCCACCTCGCAGCAGCAGGCCACCGGCTCCGGGGCGTCGAACCAGAGCAACTCCGCCCAGGTGAACGGCTCCGCGTTCACCGACATCGATCAGTCCACCCACAACCTGGCGGTGAACTTCACCAATCTCTGGTGAGCCGGTGCCTGCTGCCGTCCGGTCGGGGGGTCGGGCGGCGGTTGGGGGAACGACGGCCTGCGTGGCGCCACTGCGGTGGCGGCGCGCGGGCCGTTCGGTCTCCGGGGCCAGGTGGGAATCGGGTGCGGAATCGAGGCGGGTCCGGGTGTCCGGCGCCTTGACAGTCGAGCGGAATCTGACGGACAGTCAGAAACCCTGATCCCCACGCCTGTTCCAGGGAGGCAGTCGCCGTGCATCTGGCCCCGACCGAGCGTCAGCAGGAGCTGCGCGCCGAACTTCGCGCCTACTTCGGTGAAGTGATGCCCGCGGGCGGTGGAAACGCCGGCCCCGCCGCCCAGTACCCGGATGCTCCGAACCCGGGTGCCCAGGATCCGGGTACCCGGCGCCCCGACGCGCAGCAGCAGCGGCGGCTGCTGCGCCGGATCGGTGCCGACGGGATGCTCGGTCTGGGCTGGCCCGTCGAGTACGGCGGGCAGGGCCGCGGGGCGGACGAACAGTTCGTGTTCTTCGACGAGGCCTACCGGGCCGGTGCCCCGGTTTCCATGGTCACCCTCAACACGGTCGGCCCCACACTCATGAAATACGGGACCGAGGCGCAGAAGGAGTACTTCCTGCCGCGCATCCTGGCCGGCGAGCTCGTCTTCGCCATCGGCTACAGCGAACCGGAGGCCGGGACCGACCTTGCCGCGCTGCGTACCAGGGCCGTACGCGACGGTGACTCCTGGGTCATCGACGGGCAGAAGATCTTCACCAGCAACGCGCAGAACGCGGACTGGATCTGGCTCGCCTGCCGTACGGATCCGGACGTGCCCAAGCACCGGGGCATCTCGATCGTTCTCGTACCGACGGATGCGCCCGGCTTCTCCTGGACGCCCATCGAGACCGTGGGCGGGCTGACCACGACCGCCACGTACTACGACGGCGTGCGGGTGCCCGCGACCGCGCTGGTCGGCGCGGAGAACGGCGGCTGGGGGCTGATCACCAACCAGCTGAACCATGAACGGGTGGCGCTCGCCGCGATCGGCATGCAGGCCGAGGACTTCTACGAAGCGGCGCTCGCCTTCGCCCGGACCCCCGATCCCGAGACGGGGCGGCGGCCGGCCGACGAGCCGTGGGTCCGCTCGCGGCTGGCCGAGGCGCATGCCCGGCTGGCGGCGACACGCCTGCTCAACTGGCGCCTGGTGGGGGCCGTGGGGGCGGGAGCGCTGGCTCCCGGGGACGCGAGCGGCGTGAAGTTCGCGGGAACCGAGAGCGCCGTGGAGGTCTATCGGATGTGCCAAGAGATCACGGGAGACAGCGGAACGATCCGGGGTGGTTCGCCCGGCACCTTCGGGGACGGGGAGCTGGAGCGGATGAACAGGGCGGCACAGATCAACACCTTCGGTGGCGGGGTGAGCGAGGTGCAGCGGGAGATCGTCGCGACGATGCGGCTCGGCATGAAGAGGGGGAAGCGGTGACGGCCGGGCAGGGCGTGCGGGACGAGTTGTACGAGCGGCTCAGGGCGTACGAGGGCCGGGCGGCGGCCACGTCGGGCGTCGGAAAGGATCTGGTCAACGAGCCGATGATCAGGCATTGGTGCGAGGCGATGGGGGACGCGCACCCTGCCTACGGCGGACCTGGCGCTGTCGCCCCGCCGACGATGCTCCAGGCGTGGACGATGGGCGGGCTGTCGGGGCACACGGACCGGAGCGGGGCGTACGACGAACTGTTCGGCCTCCTCGACGGGGCCGGTTACACCTCCGTGGTCGCGACCGACTGCGAGCAGGAGTATCTGCGCCCCCTGCGGCCCGGGGACCGGATCACCTTCGACGCGGTGATCGAGGCGGTGTCGGAGTGCAAGACGACGAAGCTGGGAACGGGTTACTTCGTCACCACGCGCATGGACGTCCGGGCGCAGGACGAACCCGCCGGTACACACCGTTTCCGAATCCTCAAGTACCGGCCGGCGAAGTCGAAGTCGAAGTCGAAGCCCGATCTGAAGCTTGATCCGAAGCCCAATCCGAAGCCGCTGAAGCCGGATCCGAATCCGAAGGCCGAGCCGGTGGAGGAACCGGAGAGGAAGCTGCGGTCCAGGCCCGTGATCAACCGGGACAACGCCGGATTCTGGGAGGGCGTCGCCGCCCGTCGGCTGCTGATCCAGCGCTGCACCGCGTGCGGCACACTGCGCTTCCCCTGGCTGCCCGGATGCAATGCCTGCGGGGCGCCCGAGTGGGACACGGTCGAGGCGTCGGGCGAGGGCACTGTCTTCAGCCATGTCGTGATGCACCACCCGTCCTTCCCCGCGTTCAGCGAGAACGGCGAGGGCGGGCCGTACGCGGTCGCGTTGATCGAGCTCGCGGAGGGCGTCCGGATGGTCAGCAACGTCATCGGGGTGCCCTGCGACAAGGTGCGGGTGGGCATGCCGGTGCAGCTGGAATTCCTGCGAACGGACGCCGAGTTGGTACTGCCGGTCTTCCGGGGAAGTGAGGGCTGACATGGATTTCACGCCGAGCGAGGAACAGGCGGCGGCGCAGGGGCTCGCCGCGCGGATCCTCGGCGATCTGTCGACGCACGATCGTCTGGTCGAGGCCGGCAGCGGTACGGACGCCGAGCTGTGGAAGGAACTCTGCGCGGCCGGACTGCTCGGCGCGGTCGAGGAGACCGGGCTTCTCGGGTTGGTGCTGCTGGCGGAGGAGCAGGGCCGGACGACCGCACAGGTCCCCTTCGTGGCGAGCTGTGTGTACGGGCTCCTCGCCGTCGCCGGGCACGGTACGGAGGAGCAGCGGGGGCGCCTGCTGCCACTGCTCCGGGACGGTACGGCCGTGGCGGCAGGGGCCTTCCCTGCCCGCGGCACCGTCCAGGCGGAGCCGGACGACGGGGTGAGCGGTGCCGTGTCTCAGGCTGTGGGCGGTGGGGTGAGCGGCGCCGTGCCCCAGGCTGCGGGCGGACGGCTGAGCGGCAGTGTTCCGCTGGTGCCGTGGCTGCGGGACGCCACCCATGTCCTGGTCGCGGCCGCGGACCGGAGCCTGTGGATCGTACGGACTGCGGACCCGGGGGTGGTGACCGAGCCCGTGGAGACCACGGCCCCGTGGTCGGCCGGACGGCTCGTGCTGGCCGCGGCACCTGCGGAGCGGCTGGGCGGACCGGGGGCGTACGACGAGATGCTGGCCACCGCCCGGACGGCGTTCGCCGGAGTGCAGGCGGGCGTGTGCGCCGGTTCACTGACGCGTGCGGTCGAACACGCCGGCACCCGTGAGCAGTTCGGGCGCCCGCTCTCGACCAATCAGGCGGTGCTGCTGCGGGCCGCCGACGCGTACATGGACACCGAGGCGATACGCGTCACGGCGTACGAAGCGGCATGGCGGCATGACGAAGGGCTGCCGTACGGGGAGCAGGCGCTGACGGCGGCGTGGTGGGCGTCCGAGGCCGGAAGGCGGGTCGTCCACGCAGGTCAGCATCTGCACGGCGGCACGGGCGCCGACCTCGACCACCCCGTGCACCGCCACTTCCTCTGGGGGCGTCAACTCGACGCCCATCTCGGCGGCAGCGGCACGGTGCTTCAGGAACTCGGCGAACTACTGTTGAGGGAGGGACCGGAGTGAAGACCGGCGAGGAACTGGCACCCCTGGAGATCGCGGTGACCCGCACCCTGATCGTGGCGGGCGCGATCGCCTCCCGCGACTACCAGGACGTGCACCACGACGCGGAGCTGGCACAGGAGAAGGGTTCTCCGGACATCTTCATGAACATCCTGACGACCAACGGCCTGGTCGGACGGTATGTCACCGACCACTTCGGTCCATCGGCCGTGCTCAGGCGGGTCGCCATCAGGCTCGGCGCTCCCAACTATCCGGGCGACACGATGGTGTTGAGGGGCACGGTCACCTCGGTGGCGGACGACGGAACGGCAGAGGTGTCGGTCGTCGGCGAAAACGGAATCGGCAGGCATGTGACCGGTACGGTGACCGTCGGTGTGCCGGAGGGCTCCGGCGTCGGTGTGACAGGGGCCTCCGCATGAGCGTGCGCAGAGCCGATTCGCTCGGCGGGAAGGCGGCGGTGGCGGGGATCGGGGCGACCGAGTTCTCCAAGCAGTCCGGCCGCAGCGAACTCAAACTGGCCGTCGAGGCGGTGCACGCGGCCCTCGACGACGCGGGGCTCACGCCCGCCGACGTCGACGGACTGGTCACCTTCACCATGGACACCAGCCCGGAGATCACCGTCGCGCAGGCGGCCGGCATCGGTGAGCTGTCGTTCTTCTCACGCATCCACTACGGCGGCGGCGCGGCCTGCGCCACGGTTCAGCAGGCGGCCCTGGCCGTCGCCTGCGGGGTGGCCGACGTCGTCGTCTGCTACCGGGCGTTCAACGAGAGGTCGGGGCGCCGCTTCGGCTCCGGGGTGCAGCAGCGGGAGCCCACGGCCGAGGGGACCGCGCTCGGCTGGAACCTGCCCTTCGGGCTGCTCACGCCCGCCTCCTGGGTGGCCATGGCGGCCCAGCGCTATCTGCACACGTACGGGCTGACGCCGGAGGCCTTCGGCCACGTCGCGGTCACCGACCGGCGCCATGCCGCCAACAACCCGGCGGCCTACTTCTACGGGAAGCCGATCACCCTCGCCGACCATGCCGCTTCGCGGTGGATCGTCGAACCCCTGCGGCTTCTCGACTGCTGTCAGGAGACGGACGGCGGGCAGGCGATCGTCGTCACCAGCGCGGAACGGGCCCAGGACCTGCGGCAGCCGCCCGCGGTGATCGTCGCGGCCGCCCAGGGCGCCGGACGGGCGCAGGAGCAGATGACGAGCTTCTACCGCGACGATCTGACGGGGCTGCCGGAGATGGGCGTCGTCGCCCGCCAGCTGTGGCGTAACTCGGGCCTGGCCCCTGCCGACATCGACGTAGCGATCCTGTACGACCACTTCACCCCCTTCGTGCTGATGCAGTTGGAGGAGTTCGGCTTCTGCGGACCGGGGGAGGCGGCGGACTTCGTGGCTGACGACGCACTGCCTCTGAACACCCACGGCGGTCAGCTGGGGGAGGCATATCTGCACGGGATGAACGGCATCGCGGAGGCGGTCCGGCAGATCCGGGGGACATCGGTGAACCAGATACCCGGAGCGGCCACGTCCCTGGTCACGGCCGGGACGGGGGTGCCGACCTCGGGCCTCGTGCTGGGCCGGGCGCGGTGAACGGCCGGGCCCGCTCCGAGGAGGGCGGGCCGTGGGCCGGTACCGCGGTCTCGGGGGCGACCCTGATTACAGGAGGACGGCCCCTCCACCTACAGGAGGTGG
The DNA here is from genome assembly GCF_044742205.1 of Streptomyces sp. NPDC087901. Lineage (NCBI taxonomy): Bacteria > Bacillati > Actinomycetota > Actinomycetes > Kitasatosporales > Streptomycetaceae > Streptomyces > Streptomyces sp. NPDC087901. The sequence goes on along the minus strand of NZ_JBIUUC010000004.1, from coordinate 129,203 downwards.
AGGTGGCCCCGCCCCTACACCCTGAGGCGGACGCCGTTTCGGGACCTGGGGCCGATCCCCGCGACTGCGCCCGCTCCTAGCGTGGAGCTATGACCACGCCAGTCTGCACGGGCGCCTCCAGGGGAGCCGCTGCCACCACCCCGGACGCGCAGCGCAGCCCGCATGCGCCGACGCACGCCGGGCCCCCGCCGCGCGGGCAGCACCCGGTGCCCGCCGCGCATCCACCGCGCTCGTCGCTCGCCCCGTACGCCGTGCCGCGCACCCCGGCAGTGCCGCGCGCCCAGGCCGCCACGCGCAGCCCGGCCATCGCGCGATCGCCCTACCGTGCGCGAGCGCCGTACGTCCCGTACCCGTCGTTCACGTCCTTCGTGAAGGCCCGCGGGCCCGTGCTGCTGCGCGCCGCCCGCTCGCTCACCGCGAATCCCAGCGACGCCGAGGACCTGCTGCAGACCGCGCTGACCAAGACGTACGTCGCCTGGGAGCGGATCGAGGACCACCGGGCGCTCGACGGCTACGTCCGCAGGGCCCTGCTGAACACCCGCACCTCGCAGTGGCGCAAACGCAAGGTCGACGAGTTCGCCTGCGAAGAGCTGCCGGAGCAGGAAACCGTGCCCGGCCCCGACCCGGCCGAGCAGCAGACGCTGCACGACGCCATGTGGCGTGCCGTGCTGAAGCTTCCCGACCGTCAGCGGGCCATGGTTGTTCTGCGCTACTACGAGGACCTCAGCGAGGCCCAGACCGCCGAGGTGCTCGGGGTGTCCATCGGGACGGTCAAGAGCGCGGTGTCCCGGGCGCTCGGCAAAATGCGCCAGGATCCGGAGCTGACACCTGTCAGGTGACGGGCCCGCTCGCTCTCGGTACCAGGCTTGCCTCGGCAGCAGGCCCGCCCCCCCACGATGACCGATGACCGGCCGTGTCCCCGGCGGCCGAGGGGTCACGGACATGCAGCCGAGGGGTCACGGACATGCAGGGGAGCGGGAGCGCATTCCGCCCCGTCCGGCTGTTGTGAATTGCCGGACGCCACCGAATTCGTTCTCCCGGGAGTAGTGACATACCGCTCGGTATGTGCGCAGAATCAGCGGAACCTTACTGCCGCGTAGCGCCCACCGGGAGGACGCCGTGCTCAGCACCATGCAGGACGTACCGCTGACTGTCACCCGCATCCTGACCCATGGGATGACCATCCACGGCAAGTCGCAGGTCACGACCTGGACCGGAGAGCCCGAGCCGCACCGGCGCAGCTTCGCCGAGATCGGCCGGCGGGCCACCCAGCTCGCCCACGCCCTGCACGACGAGCTCGGCATCGACGGTGACCAGAGGGTTGCGACCCTCATGTGGAACAACTCCGAGCACGTGGAGGCGTACCTCGCCATCCCGTCGATGGGAGCCGTGCTGCACACCCTCAACCTCCGGCTCCCCGCCGAGCAGCTGGTCTGGATCGTCAGGCACGCCGACGACAAGGTCGTCATCGTCAACGGCTCGCTGCTTCCGCTCCTCGCCCCGTTGCTTCCCCAGCTGACATCGCTGGAGCACGTCGTCGTCTCGGGTCCCGGTGACCGATCCGTCCTGGACGGCGCCGCGGTGCGGGTGCACGAGTACGAGGAGCTGATCGCCGGCCGTCCCACCAGCTACGACTGGCCCGAGCTGGACGAACGCCAGGCTGCCGCCATGTGCTACACCTCCGGCACCACGGGGGACCCCAAGGGCGTCGTCTACTCCCACCGTTCGATCTACCTGCACTCCATGCAGGTCAACATGTCCGAGTCGATGGGCCTGACGGACAAGGACACCACCCTGGTGGTCGTCCCGCAGTTCCACGTCAACGCCTGGGGTCTGCCGCACGCCACGTTCATGTCCGGCGTCAACATGCTGATGCCGGACCGCTTCCTGCAGCCCGCCCCGCTCGCGGACATGATCGAGCGCGAGCGCCCGAGCCACGCCGCGGCCGTCCCCACCATCTGGCAGGGGCTGCTGGCAGAGGTCACGGCCAACCCCCGCGACCTCACCTCGATGGTGAACGTCACCATCGGCGGTGCCGCCTGTCCGCCTTCCCTCATGGAGGCGTACGACAAGCTCGGCGTCCGTCTCTCCCACGCCTGGGGCATGACGGAGACCTCGCCGCTCGGCACCATGGCCAACCCGCCGGCCGGGCTGACCGAGGAGCAGGAGTGGCCCTACCGCATCACGCAGGGCCGCTTCCCGGCCGGTGTCGAGGCGCGGCTGACCGGCCCCGCCGGCGAGCATCTGCCGTGGGACGGGGAGTCGGCCGGTGAGCTGGAGGTGCGCGGTCCCTGGATCGCCGGTGCGTACTACGGCGGCGCCGACGGCGAGGCGCTGCGGCCCGAGGACAAGTTCAGCGAGGACGGCTGGCTGAAGACCGGCGATGTCGGTGTGATCAGCCCCGACGGCTTCCTCACGCTCACGGACCGGGCCAAGGACGTCATCAAGTCCGGTGGGGAATGGATCTCCAGCGTCGAGCTGGAGAACGCCCTGATGGCGCACCCTGATGTGGCCGAGGCCGCGGTCGTGGCCGTTCCGGACGACAAGTGGGGCGAGCGTCCGCTCGCGACCGTCGTTCTCAAGGAGGGCGCCACCGCCGACTACGAGGCGCTGAAGGCGTTCCTCGCCGAGTCGGGCATCGCCAAGTGGCAGCTGCCGGAGCGTTGGTCGGTCATCGCGTCCGTACCGAAGACGAGTGTCGGAAAGTTCGACAAGAAGGTGATCCGGAAGCAGTACGCGGCGGGCGAGCTGGACATCACCCAGCTCTGAACCCAGGCATCGTGGACATGACGAGGGCGGTACGGGAGTGATCCGTACCGCCCTCGTCGTCCTTCGCCTTCGCCTCCGTGCTCCGTCGCCGGGAGGCGGTCAGTTCGTGCCGATCTTCGCGAGCAGATCGACGATGCGGGACTGCACCTCGTCGCTGGTAGAGCGTTCCGCCAGGAAGAGGACCGTCTCGCCCGAGCTCAGCTTCGGCAGCTCCGAGCGGTTCATGTCGGCCGAGGTGTAGACGACCAGCGGGGTGCGGTTGAGCTGGCCGTTGGCGCGCAGCCAGTCGACGATCCCGGCGCGGCGGCGGCGTACCTGCATCAGGTCCATCACCACCAGGTTCGGCCGCATCCGGGTCGCGAGCGAGACCGCCTCGCTGTCCGTCGCGGCGCAGGCGACCTGCATGCCGCGCCGCTCCAGCGTCTGCGTCAGCGCGATCGCGATCTCCTCGTGCTCCTCGATCAGCAGGACACGGGGCGGATGCTGTTCGCTGTCGCGCGGGGCGAGTGCCTTCAGGAGTACGGCGGGGTCGGCACCGTACGCCGCGTCCCGCGAGGCCTGTCCCAGCCCGGCGGTCACCAGGACCGGCACCTCGGCCGCCACCGCCGCCTGACGCAGCGACTGCAGCGCCTTGCGGGTGATGGGGCCGGTCAGCGGGTCCACGAAGAGCGCGGCGGGGAACGCCGCGATCTGCGCGTCGACCTCCTCGCGCGAGTGCACGATCACCGGCCGGTAGCCGCGGTCGCTCAGCGCCTGCTGGGTGGAGACGTCGGGGGCGGGCCAGACGAGGAGCCGGCGCGGGTTGTCCAGCGGCTCCGGGGGCAGTTCGTCGTCGACGGGCTGCGGGGAGGGGCGGTTGGCGACCTCGACGGCGCCGCCGGGGCCGTCGAGCGGCTCCGGTCCCTCGGCGGCGCCCTCGTCGGGCGCCCCTATGGCGTACGCGCGTCCTTCGGCCGCCGGAGCGGCGAGCAACTGCCCCGAACCCTGGCCCTGCACGGTGCCGCCCGTGCCACCGGGACCGGTCTGCGGGGCGGGCGGCTGCGGCGCGGTGACGGCCGGCGCGGTGGCCGCCGGCGGCAGGGCGGCGCGCTCGTTGCGGTCGCCCTCGGGGGGTGCGGCGAGCTTGCGGCGCCGGCCGGCTCCGCCCCCGCCGCCGAGCGTCTGGTTCTGCTGGTGGGCGATGTGCTGGGCGAACGGCACGCCCTGCCCCAGCGTCCGCACGCTGAACGCCCGTCCCTGCGTCGAGTCCGACGACCCGGGCACGGGAGCCTCGGCGGGCAGCGGCTGCCGCCGCGCGTTCGGGCCGGGCGAGAGCGGCCGCGGGCGGCTCCCGTCATGTGCCGTCGGGTCCGGGGGCCCTGCTGGGCCCGCAGGGCCGTCAGCGCCCTCGGGAGCGGCGCCGCGGCTGTTGCCGGCCGTGGTCGTACCGGTGGTGTGCGTGGTCCGGCCGGAGGCGGCCGGGGCGGGGTCGCCCTCGAGCCCTTCCGGGGCGGCGGCGCCCTGGCCCGTCTCGTCGTCCAGGTCCCAGCCGCCGGGCTGCACGGGCGGCGAGGGCTGATCCGAAGGGCCGGCCGGCCCGCCCTGCTCGGGCAGCCCGAACGGCGCGTCCTGCTCCTCCTGCGGAGGCTGCGGCGCATCGGCGTGCCTGGCCCGGCGTCGCCCGGTCGGGACCGGGTGCGCCTGCGGCGGGGTGTGGTCGTGCTCCGGCGCACCGGACACCGCGTCATGGCGACCGGGAAGCGAGGCGTCCGCCTCGCCGGGGGTGGGCGGTACCCGGTCGGCGTCGGCGGGCGGGAGCGCGAAGGGGACGCGGGGGCCCGCCTCGGCCTGGGCGGCCCGGTCCTGAGCGGCCGACAGGGCGCGCCGGGCGCGCCGTCCGGTCGACTGCTGCCCCGGCGCACCGGCCGGTGCCGGCGCCTGTCCGTACGCCGACTGGTCGGACGTCGCCTGTCCTTGCGCCGCTTGCCCTGGCGCCGCTTGCCCTGGCGCCGTCTGTCCGGGCGAAGGCTGTTCGTGCGCAGGCTGCCCGTACGCCGGCTGTCCGTGTTCAGACTGGCCGTGCGTCCGGGCGGTGTCGTCGTGTCCGGGGAAGGCCGCGGAGCCCACGGCCTCCATCGCGGTTCCGGCAGTTCCGGCGGATCCGTTGTTCCCGGCGGCCGGAAGCGCCAGTTGGTTCTCGCCGCCCCGGTGCGCCCGGTGTCCGCCCGCCGGCACCGGCATCGGCGCCTCGGCCGGAACACCCTGCGGCGGAACGGTCTGCCCGCGCTGCGGACGGCCACCAGCCCCCTGCGCCCCCTCGGCGGCCGTCACCACGGACCCCTCCGAAGGTGCGGGCGCCGCGACCGCGGGCAGCGCGAGAGCCTGCCCCGGCCCCTGCTGCCCGGTGCCGGCGGGGCCGCCGCTCTCCGCCGGGCTCGGCCGACCGCGCCTGCGCCCGGAGCCCCCGCTCTGCGGGGCCGGGGAGAGTTCGTGCGGGCCCGCGGAGTCGGTCGCGGGCATCTCCACGGACTCGGGTGCGGGGTCGCCCCCGGCCTCCCGGCGCGCACGCCGGCGCCCGGTCGGCTCGGCTGTCGCGGTGCCGGCCGCTGCGGATTCGTCGGGCCCGAGCTCGCCGGTGCCGTCGGAGCCGCCCACCGGGCTCTCCAGGAAGGCGTCCGTGGAGGACCGGCGCGCCCGGCGCCCCCGCCTGCCGCCCTCGGTGACCGCGACATCGCCCGATGCCCCGGAATCGGCCTGGGCCTCAGGGACCGGCGGAGCCACAGCCGCCTCGGGGGGCATCGGCGGCATCACGGTCCCCGAACCCGCGCCCAGCGGGACTTCGAGTACGTACGCGCTGCCACTCATCCCCGGCATCTCATGCGTCTGGAGCACACCACCGTGCGCCCGTACGATGCCGCGCACGATCGGCTCGTGCACCGGGTCTCCCCCGGCGAACGGTCCACGCACCTCGATCCGTACGACGTCACCGCGCTGTGCCGCTGCGACGACGACCGTCGAGTCGACGTAGCCGCCGCCCGGCACCAGCCGGGCCTTGCCGGTCGAATCGACCCCGGCGACGTCCGCGACCAGGTGCGCGAGCGCGGTCACCAGCCGTCCCGCGTCGACCTCGGCCTCGATCGGCGGTGCGTGCACGGCGAACTGGGCCCGGCCCGGACCGATCAGCTCGACAGCGGCGTCGATACCGGCCGTGACCACCCCGTCGAGCAGCACGTTCGTCTTGACGAGCGCCTCGGAGCCGCCGTCCAGGCGCTGGTAGCTCAGCACGTTGTCGACGAGCGTCGTCATGCGCGCGTAGCCCGCGGCCAGATGGTGCAGGATCTGGTTCGCCTCGGGCCACAGCTGGCCCGCCGGGTCAGCGGCGAGCGTGGACAGCTCACCGCGCAGCTCCTGGAGCGGTCCGCGCAGCGACTCGCCGAGCACGGCGGTCAGCTGGGTGTGCCTGGCGGACAGGTCGGTCAGCTGCTCGGCCTGCTCCTCCAGCTCGGAGGCGTACCGCTCGGTGCGGTCTGCCAGTTCGGTGGCGTGCTGTTCCGTCAGCGCGGCGACCTCGGCGGCGTGGCGCTCGGTGAGTTCCGTGACCTCGGCGCTGTGGCTCGCGGTCAGCTCGGTGACCTCGGTCCTGCGCTGCTCGTCGAGCTCCTCGTACGGCCGGCGGTCGGTGAAGGTCATGACCGCGCCGACGAGCTGGTCGCCGTCGCGCACGGGCGCCGTGGTCAGGTCGACGGGCACCTGCGCACCGCTCTTGGACCACAGGACCTGCCCGCGCACCCGATGCTTGCGCCCCGACTTGAGGGTGTCCGCCAGCGGCGACTCCTCGTACGGGAACGGCTCACCCTCGGCCCGTGAGTGCAGGATCAGGGGATGAAGCTCCTGGCCGCCCAGGTCGCTGGCGCGGAAGCCCAGGATCTGCGCGGCGGCGGGGTTCACCAGGACGACCCGGCCGTCCGTGTCGGTACCGACGACGCCCTCGGCCGCGGCACGCAGGATCATCTCGGTCTGGCGCTGGGACCGGGCCAGCTCGGCCTCGGTGTCGACGGTGCCCGACAGGTCGCGCACGACGAGCATCAGCAGCTCGTCACCCGTATAGCTGCCGCTGTAGGAGCTCTGGACGTCGGTGTACGCCGCCTGCCCGTCCTCCAGGCTGGCGCTCGTCACCTCGACGGGGTACTCGTTACCGTCGGTACGCCGCGCGGTCATCCGCGTGGGCTTGGTCCGGCCCCGCTCGTCCGCAGCCTCCGGCCTCCGCATCGACCCCGGGATCAGCTTGGAGTCGAACTCCGGCAGCAGATCGAGCAGTCCACGACCCACGAGCGCGGTGCCCGGAGTCTCGAACATTTCGAGGGCGATGGTGTTGGCGTTGACGACCGTACCGTTGCAGTTGACGAGCAGAAGCCCGTCCGGAAGGGCGTCGAGTATGGCTGCGAGGCGAGCAGCGCCTCGGGATGGCCTGCTGCTCACGACGACGCTTCCTCCCTGATTACTGCACCTTGCCGACAGCGGGCCCCATCTTGCCCCTCGGGCCTCAGGCTGTCACTGGAGGAGTCTAAAGGCTGGGGAGGGGCGAGGGGCGGCGGATGAGGGGGAGCTCTCACCAAGGTTCTGTGCATACGGTGTACGACTCTGGCCCATTACGTGCCCCTCAGGCCGCCCTGAATCCGGTGCAGCCGCAGCTCACCGGACGTTCGGGAGCACCGGCCGCAGGCTGTTCCAGCGCCCGATCTCGCACCCGTTGGTCCGCTCGAACGTGGAGTCGATGCTTCGCCCCTGCCACGTTCCGGTGACCCGGGCCGTGGCTGCCCCGCCGAACTGCTGCGTGCACATCGCGTCCCGGGGCACCGGCGCGAAGGGATCCGCGCTCTCCCTCGGCAGCTGCGCCAGCCGGTCGCAGGCCTGCTGCGCCACCGGGTGGCTGCCGCCCGCCGGCTCGCACTCCAGCTCGTACGTGCCGTCGGCCTCCGGGTTCCCCGACCCCGAGACGACCACGGTGAGGTGCGTGTCCGTGTCGTCGTTCTGCAGCACGGGCAGCGGCAACGACAACGGCAGTGGAAGGGGACCGGCCACTGCCGTCGCCGCGGGTGCGGCGGCGGCCAGCGCGGCCAGCGACACGACGGCGGTGAGGGCGAGACGACGCATCATGCGGGCTCCTGTGGTCGTGCGTGTCGCCGGTGCGGGCCGGCGACGGAGGGAAACGAAGGGCGGGCGCCCCGCCATGACTAACGCTCCGCACGCCACGGCGTTGCGCAACCGCAGGCGCTTTGCCCTCGCGGCCGACTGCCTAGTACCGTAGGCACCGATTGGTGACGCAGCGCTCAGCTGTGTCATCATCTGCACGCACCACCCGCGTTCGCGCGGGGTGTGCTGGAGGCGTCGCCTAGTCCGGTCTATGGCGCCGCACTGCTAATGCGGTTTGGGTCTTAAAGCCCATCGAGGGTTCAAATCCCTCCGCCTCCGCTTGAACACCGAAGCCCCGTGCCACTGGCCGGGGCTTCGGTCGTTCCTGGACCGGGACGGGGCTGGGAGAGGGCTGGGACCGGGTCGGGACTGGGCCGATCGGGGGGTGTCTCGAACCGGTGATCTCGCAGCTCAGCAGCGGTGCGGCTAATGGATTTCGCGTCACGGCGCAGGTCATGTAATGTTGTTCTCGCAACGCCGACGGGGCAGAAAAAAGCCCGGAACGCACAAGCACTCGTAGCTTAACGGATAGAGCATCTGACTACGGATCAGAAGGTTGCAGGTTCGAATCCTGCCGAGTGCACAGCAGGCCAGAGGCCCCGGAGAAATCCGGGGCCTCTGGTGTTTCTCCCTGGCCCTCACCGTTCGCGGTGGGGGCCAGGGTCGTTTTCCGTGCGGTACACGCGATGACCAGGAGCCGGGCGTGACCGTGCTGGGAGGCAGTGCGCCGCGTGCGCGGTGATCGTGCCGCCCGCCCCTGACGCGCCGTGGATCGTTACGCGTTCCTCGTCGCCGGCGGCGATCGGCTGGCCGCAGCGGTCGCACATCGCCTGCCCCTTCGGGCAGGAGTGGCAGCTGCGCGGAAACCGGCGGACCACCGATCCGTGCGCCTTGGTCAGCTGCGGGCCGAGGTCACGGACCGCCCCGGCGTGCAGGGCCGTGCCGCAGAAGACGCAGTGCACGCCCCGCTGCTGCTGGGCGGACAGCTCGGAGATCGGTGGCAGGGTGACGAGCCGCCTGTTGGGCGGGGGGTGCGGGGTGGAAGGATGGCGCATGGTCGGTCTCCTGGTGATCTCAGGTTCTGACTGGCCCCGGCCGAGCGGAGGTGCGAACTCCGGGCCGGGGCCGTTCTGTTGCTACGGGACCGTTGGTCGGCCTCGCGAGAACGAAGTTAAACCCCGGGCTTGAATTGCGTCAAGCCCGGGGTTTACAGTCGGGCTGGCCGCGCCGCAGGAGGGAGCGCGGGGATGGTGAATGACCCTGAGCAGATCCAGGAGATGAAACGCCTGGTGGAAGCCATCGCGGCATTCAGGGAAATCGAGGACGACGAGGCTTGCGCCTTGGCTGTGTCGCGGGCGTTGGAGGAGTGGCCCAGCTATCAGACGAAGCTCCGACAACTGCGCCAGCAGCGTGTCAACGCTCTGAAGGAGCAAGGCAGGACTTGGAAGGAAATCGGGCAGCTCCTCGGAGGCATCTCCGCGGCCCGTGCCCAGCAGATCGGCGCGGGCCAGAGCGGAGCGCAACGGCGCCGGGCCGAACGGGAAGCACAAGAGCCTCCTGCCGGATAGCAGAACGGCCGAGCGGTGTAGAGGCCGCCCGGCCGTAGTGACCAGCGGGTGATCACCCCGCCGATCGGAAATCCACCCTGAAGAGAAGGATTCGCGTTCGATCGTAGGGCCAGTACCCGCGCGGTGACCATTCCCGCGCCCTGAGCCGTCCGGAACGGCCCCGATTCCCGCGATCCCGCGGCCCGCCGGCCGCCCCTCACCCCACGGACTGTGATGCGCCATCCCACCGGCGCGGCTTCGTGCTGCGCTTCTCCGCCATGCCCGGATCCGGCATGGACTCCCGTTCCCCGCATCCTTCAGGAGCTCGACGCGACGGCCTCCCGGAGCGCCAGGCCGAGCGCGTGGCTGCGGGCGGTGGAGTGGCTCGTCGAGGCCGGGCTGCATCGCCGGGCAGGGGCGACGACGCTGGCTGTCGCGCGGGATCTGGCCGGGCGGATGGACTACCGGCTCGGGTTCGTCCTGTACGACCTGGAGGGCACGGCTGCCCGGTGCGAGGTGTCGGTGGCGACGGTGAAGCGGCACGCCAGGGTGTTACGGAAGTTGGGTGCGCTGGTGTGGCGGCGGCACGGGACCAAGCGGAACCTGCATCTGCCCGGTCGTCGATACACGGGCACGGCGACGGTCTACGCGGCGACGATTCCGCCCGTGTACGACTCCGTGATGGGCCACCGCCTGGAGGGCGCCGGTTACGGGGCGCGGGTGTGCGGGGTGACAGATGAGGGCCGGGATCGTGCGGTCGAGGCCGTGCAGGCGAGAAGCCGGCCTGTGGACAACCCGCCTGCGGGAAACCGCAGTTCAGGCGGGCATGCGCCCCATTCTTCCGGGCCCTACCACGACGTGCGCAAGGCTGATGTGGGTGGGAAGTTGAACTACACCTCGCGCAGGCGCGTGACATCCGGCCGTACGCTGCGGCGGTCCCCGCTTCAGGTCGTCCGTGACATCGCCGTCGCCCGGCAGGTGCGGCCGCTCGTCGGCTGGACCCAGCACGAGGGGCTGCGCCGTCTCGCGTACGCGCTGCGCCCGCTCATCGACCGGGGTCTCGACGCCCGCGACATCGCGGCCGAGCTCCACGGCATGGCGGCCGGATGGCTGCCCTCCCGCCCGGCGGCCTGGATCACCGCCGCTCTGGGACGGGATCGGGAGGAGCCGGCGGCCCATGGGCGTACGGACCCGCCCGAGGCCTTCCACCGCGCGGTGACCGATACCCGGGAGTTGTGGGTCATGAAGGGTGCCGACAGCCCGTCGTACGGCGTCGAAGGGCTGACTCGTGTGGAGGTCGTCCAGTTACGGTCGGCCGCCGCGACGGACCCGGGGCTGGTGCTTGCCGCCCTGGAGAACCTCGGCGAGCGGGACACCCGCCGCCTGTACACGAACCGGCTCGTGGACGAGGTGCTGTTGTACGAGATCACCGGGGTGCGCCGTGGTCGTACCGACGCTCAGCACGACCCTGCCCTCATGTGATCGGTATGGATGGCGAGAGGATCCGCACACCACAACGACAGAGACGAGGGGAAAGCCCATGAACAGACAGACCCCGCGCAGTGCTACCGCTTTGTATGCGATAGCCGGAACCTGCGCCGCCATAGGTGCTTTGCTGTGGCTGCGCAGCCGGAGCAGCGCGGCGTCCAGCCTCTTTCTGTACGGATCCTCCCTGGACGCCGATAGCCACAGCTCGCCCGCCTGGCAGGTGTGGTCGCCGGCAGTGCCCGAGGAACGTCTTGGCCTGTATCTCCTCGCGGCGGCGCTGGTACTGGCTTTGGCGGCGCGCCTGGTTTCCATCTGGCGCGAATGAACCGCGCCGGAGCGACGTTCCCGGCGGTGTGTCAGCCGGTACGGTGCCGCCTGAAGGGAAGCGCACGGGGGTGGTGACGCGGCATGAGCCGACGACGGTATGTGGCCAGAGGAGTGCCGGGCGGGTACCGCATCTGGGACAACAGAGGCGGCCGTTGGTGGGGCGATCACTATGAGCTCTGCCCCGATGATCTCCTCGCGGCGTTGAACAGTGGTGCTGACTACGCGCAGACCACTGCTCTGCTCAAGAAGTACCGGGCACAGAAGCGCTGAGCCGCTGTGCCCGGGATGGGCCCTGCACGCTCGCCGCGGGTCAGGCCTCGGCGTTGGCGGCCGCAGCCACCTGGGGCTGCTGCTCGGGCCGGACGACCGGGCGGCGCCTGGCCGGGAGGCCGAGGGTGGGGTGGGCGACGCCCCAGGCCGCGCCCTTGCAGACCAGTTCCTTGTAGGCGGCGGCGAACCGGCCGGTCAGGGCTGTGCTGACGGCGCGGTCGTCGGCGGTGACGTACTGGATGAGGCCTTCCTTGCGGCCCAGCGAGATGCACTGGTTGAAGTAGCGGAGCGAGGTCTTCGGCAGCTTCGTGCCGGTCAGGCGGGCCGCGATGGCGTCGGCGGCCTGCCATGCGGTGGGGACGCCCGAGGCGCATGACATCCGCAGTGGCTTGTCGCCGGGGCCCGCGACCAGGGCCGCGTCGCCGATGGCGTACACGTCCGGGTGCGAGAGCGAGCGCATGGTGGCGTCGACCGCGATCTGGCCCGTGTCGGAGACCTCCAGCGTGGTGGCCTCGGCGATCGGGTGGACCGCGAAGCCTGCGGTCCAGACCGTGACGGACGCGGGGAGGGAGGTGCCGTCCGCGGTTGTTACGTGGCCGGCTGCCACTTCGGTGACGGCAGTGTGCTCGTGCACGGTGATGCCGAGCTTGTCGAAGACCTTGCGCAGATGCCCGCGGCCCTTGGGGGAGAGGGTGTCGCCGAAGCCGCTCCGGACGGCGAGGGCGATGTCGAGGTCCGGGCGGGCCTCGGCGAATTCGGTCGCCGCCTCCACGCCGGTCAGGCCGCCGCCGATGACGAGGACCTGCTGACCGGCGTCCAAACCGGCGAGACGTTCGCGCAGCCGGAGTGCGCCGGGGCGGCCGGCGATCTCGTGGGCGTGCTCGGCGGTACCGGGGACGCCCTGGCTGTTCCAGCCGCTGCCGAGGGCGTACACGAGGGTGTCGTACGGCAGTTCCTCCACGCCGTCCTCCGCACCCTCCGCGTCCACGACGGTGACGTGCTTGAGGTCGGCGTCGATGCCGGTCACCTTCGCGTACTTCAGTGCGACGCCGGTGCCCGCGAACATCTCGCTGAAGGGCCTGGGTGTCAGCTCCTGGCCGACCGCCAGCTGGTGCATCCGGACGCGCTCGACGAAGTCGGGTTCGGCGTTGACGAGGGTGATGGCGACGTCTTCGCGACGCAGCCGCTTGGCAAGGCGGCCGGCGGCGGTGGCTCCCGAGTATCCGGCGCCGAGGACGATGATGCGGTGCTGCTGCTGCATTTCCCTGCTCCTGTCTCGCGCGGTTTCCGCCCCTTGAACCGGGCAGCCCGACGATTCCTGACAGGTGAAGCATGTGAGCCACGTCACAGGGCGGTCAGAAGGCGCTGAACAGGGGATCTCCGTGGTCGGATGCCGCCCAGTGCCGGGTGGCGCGTTCGAGCTTGTCGGGGTTGACCTGGTTACGGAACGCGGCGATGCCCTCGGGAGTGATCTCCAGGCACATGACGCCGATGACCTGGCCGTCGATGACCGCCAGGACGGCAGGGGTGCCGTTGGCGGTCGTGACGTAGACGTCGGGAGAGCCGCCGGCGATGTTGCGCTTGGCCTTGCTGGGTTTGAACAGGCCGCGCATGAACTTCGCGACCGCGAGGGCGCCCTCGAACGCCTTGGCGCGGGCCGGGACCTTGCCGCCGCCGTCGCCGATCGAGACGGCGTCCTCGGTGAGCAGCCGTACGAGCGGCTCGGTCCGGCCGGTGGTGGCGGCCGCGAGGAACTCCTCGACGATCCGCCGGGCGGCCGCCTCGTCGATCTCGGTGCGGGCCCTGCCGTGCGCGATGTGCTTCTTGGCCCGGTGGAAGATCTGCTGGGCGGCCGCCTCGGTGAGGTCGAGGATCTCGGCGATCTCGCGGTGCGGGTAGCCGAACGCCTCCCGCAGGACGTACACCGCCCGCTCGTTGGGGGAGAGCCGCTCCATGAGCGTGAGGACCGCGTACGAGACGGAGTCGCGCTGCTCGGCGGTGTCGGCGGGGCCGAGCATCGGGTCTCCGGAGAGCAGCGGCTCGGGGAGCCATTCGCCCACATAGGTCTCGCGCCGGGCACGGGCCGAGGTGAGCTGGTTGAGGCACAGGTTGGTGAGCGCCTTCGTCAGCCAGGCCTCGGGGACCTCGATCCGGTCCACGTCGGTGGCCTGCCAGCGCAGGAACGTGTCCTGCACGGCGTCCTCGGCCTCGGTCGCGGAGCCGAGGAGGCGGTAGGCGATGGCCTCCAGGCGCGGCCTGGAGGCCTCGAACCGGTCCACGTCCTGCACGGTCAGGGGCATGGCCCGGATCCTAACGCTCGCGGTGCGCGCCCGGCCGTGGACCGTTGTTGTGCGTGGTGCGTGGTGCGTGGTGCGTGGTACGTGGCGCGTGGTGCGTGGTGCTGGAACCTGCGCCGGCACGGGCACGGGCACGGCGTCGGCGCTTCTGCTGCTGGGGCGGCGCCCTCTCCGGCCCGATGCAGCGGCGTGAACCACGCCGGTCCTGTGCGGGTGTGTTCAGTTCCGGATGCGGCGGACCTCGGCCACGAGGCCTGGGGGCAGGCCGGGTCCCGCGCACGCGTAGTCGATCAGCGCGTCCCGGTAGGCGGTGTCCGGCAGTTGCGGTGCCAGCGCGGCCAGAGCCCGCAGGTCCTCGGGCGAGCCGGACAGACGCGTGCGGTAGGCGGCTGCCGCCGCGCGCAGGGAGACTTCCTGCGGTTCGTGCTGCAGGCCCTGTTCGGCCAGCGCCGCAGCTGCGGCGAAGTCACCCTGCTCAGCACGCACGTCGCCGAGGTCCAGGTAGAGGGACCAGTTGTGAGGGTCCAGGGCCAGCGCGTCTTCGAAGGCTGCCGCAGCCCGGTCGAGATCGCCCACGGCCCGCCAGGTGCTCGCTCGTGCCACCGCGGTCCACATGACCCGCTCGACGGCATCGGCGCGGTCGCACAGGGCGAAGGACTGCTCGTAGCGGCCGCAGGCCCGCGGCAGCCGGGCCATGGCGGCCAGCGACTCCGGCACCGGACTGCGTCGGGAGACCCTGTCGATGGCGCCGAACCAGGGCGCGAACCGCTCGCGCATCTCGTCGCTGTCCAGGTCGTGGGCGTAGTCCAAGGTCCGCAGACACGCCTCGGCCAGTGCCTGGGCGCTCACCGTGCCGAGGAACTGCTCATCGCCGAACCACGGGGCAGCGCCCCACGCCACGTCGGGCCGCGCCCCCGCGACCGAACCCAGGGACATCACCGCGTTGTCCATGTCCCCTTCGAGGAACAGGAAGTAGGCCTGCGCCGCAACGGCGCTCAGGGAGCCGTCCCCTTCGAGGCCCGCCTTCAGCTCCGGGCGCCGGTCCCGCCACAACACGGCGAGGGCCGCATAGGGTTCCGGGGCAGCGGGCGCGGAGGCTGTGGTTCCTGCCAGCAACTTCGCGGCGCCCACCGGATTACCGCCGCAGTGCGCCATGACGCCGGCGAGAGTGACGCCCGCCGTCACGGATTGGTTCGACATGGCTGGAGAGTAATCGGTGGGGGCGATCGGCGGAGAAAGGCTGCGGCGATCGTTGTGGACGCCGTGCTTGGTATGGGCCGAACGCGGTGAAGGACGGCGCCGCGGTGAAGGACGGCGCCGCGGTGAAGGACGGCGCCGCGGTGGAGGGCCGGTCGCGGTCAGGGCCGCACTCTCTGAAGGCCCAACTCTGTGAAGGAGTGAGGCCGCCCTCCCCGCGATCCCGATCCTGCGGGTCCTTCACGCCGCGGTCGGCGTGATGTTCTGGTTGGCGCGGAAGAAGTTGTCCGGGTCGTAGGTGTGCTTGGCCGCGGCCAGCCGGTCGTAGGTGCCGCGGTAGGTGGACCGGACGCGGTCCGGGGCCTCGGCCTCGCCGAGGAAGTTGATGTACGCGCCGCCCATGGAGTGCGGGTGCAGCTCGGTCCAGTAGTCGACGCACCACTCGCGGATCGCCTCGGCGTTGGCGGGATCGGGGTCGATGCCGGCGACGACGCCGGACCACACGGCGTCCCGGTAGGCCCAGGGGGTCGCGTCGGAGCCGACCCGGTGGGCCGCTCCGTCCACCGGGTACAGGTGCATCGTCGACAGGCCGGTGGGGAGGTTGCGGCCGTACTTCGCGTGCACCTCGATCGCCTCGTCCGAGATCGCGTCGAAGAAGTCGCCGCGCCAGTACCACTGGAGTCCCTTGGGGAGCAGCCCGTCGAACATGGTCTGCAGGGCCGGGTACGGCATGGGGCTGGTGAAGTGGAAGGCCGGCGGCGCCGGGTCGTTGACCACCGACAGGGTCTCCTCCAGCTTGCCTTCCGCGAGATCGCCCGTGTAGCACCAGACGACGCCGCACATCTTCTGCCCGTGGATCTCCTCGGGGAAGGGCGGTCCGGGCGGGACGGTCAGGAGCGCGAAGAAACCGTTGAGGTCGTCCGGCGCGGCAGGCAGGAACTCCCGGTACCACCGCAGCACTTCCGCCGTCCGGTCGACCGGCCACACGGTCACCGCGACCCCGACCGTGTCCACCGGGTGCAGCCGGTACGTGAACGACGTGACCACGCCGAAGTTGCCGCCGCCGCCCCTCAGCGCCCAGAACAGGTCCGGGTGTTCGGTCTCGGAGGCGGTGACGACCGCGCCGTCGGCCAGGACGACGTCCGCGGCGAGCAGGCTGTCGATCGTGAGGCCGTACGCGCGGGTCAGGTGGCCGTGCCCGCCGCCCAGCGTGAGGCCGCCCACGCCGGTGGTCGACATGATCCCGGCCGGTACGCCGAGGCCGAAGGTGTGTGTCGCATGGTCCAGGTCGCCCAACTGGCCTCCCCCGCCCACCTGTGCCGTTCGGGCCTCGGGGTCGACGCGCACCCAGCGCATCGGGGAGAGGTCGAGGGTCAGCCCGTCGTCGACCATGCACAGCCCCGGCCCGCTGTGTCCGCCGCCGCGCACGGCCAGGTCCACCCCGGCGTCCTGGGCGAAGGCGAGGGTGGCCCGCACGTCCGCCACGTCCACGCACTGGGCGATGGCGGCGGGGCGCCGGTCGATCATGGCGTTGTAGATACTGCGGCCCGTGTCGTAGTCCGCGTCCCCCGGCGCGATGACCGGCCCCCGCACATTCGAGCGCAGGCTGTCGAGAGCAGTGCCTTTGATGCTGGTCATGGTCGAACACCTCTGAGGGATCCTGGGATCGAGCCCACCACTCATCCAGTGTGACGCTGATCACACTGGATGGCGATATGTGGAACCATGGCGGGTTCGCAGCCGTCCGTTTCACGTCCAGGAGTCCGGGAGTTCACGCATGGGGTGGCAGTGCACCGGTCTCCGGTGGCCGGACGAGCGGGGCGGGCCCGTGCTCGGGTGGCAGAAGGGCCGTCGGACGCGGGGGAGCGTCCTCACGTACGGGACCGAGCTCGGGTTCCGGGCCTCGGGGGAGCGGACCTGCGTCGGGGCGCGGGGGAACGCCTGCCCGATGGCGGCCGTGGTTCCGGAGCGGAGCACGGGCGCGCGATGCGCCGAGTGCGGGCGGCTGGACCGGGCGCATTCGGTGGCGGCCGACACGATTCCCGACG
Source organism: Streptomyces sp. NPDC087901 (assembly GCF_044742205.1). Lineage (NCBI taxonomy): Bacteria > Bacillati > Actinomycetota > Actinomycetes > Kitasatosporales > Streptomycetaceae > Streptomyces > Streptomyces sp. NPDC087901. The sequence goes on along the minus strand of NZ_JBIUUC010000004.1, from coordinate 112,088 downwards.
ACCCGCGTACGTACCGCGTGTACCTCGCCTGGTTCGGGGCCGGGATGGTGAAGGTCGGGATCACCGCCGAGGAGCGGGGTGCGGCCCGGCTGCGGGAGCAGGGGGCGGTGGTCTTCAGCTGGCTGGGGCGGGGGCCGTTGATGGCGGCGCGGCGGGCCGAGGAGGTGCTGCGGGCCGCGCTCGGGGTGCCGGACCGGATCGCGTACGCGCGCAAGCGGGCGGTGCGGGCGGAGCTTCCGGGAGCCGGCGAGCGGGCCGGTGAGGTGGCGGAGCTGTACGGGAGGGCGGTGGCGCTCGACGGGGGCGGCTGGCCCGAGGCGCTGGAGCGGCTGCCGTTCGAGGCGGTCGACCATGCGGGGATCTTCGGGATCGACGGGCCGGGCGGGGCGGACGGGCCGGGCGGGGCGGTGCGCGCGGTGACCGGGCTGGTGGACGGTGGCGTGGTCGTGGGGCGGCTGGTCGCGGCGGCCGGGCCGGATCTGCATCTGGACACCGGTGCGGACGGGGTCGTCGTCGTGGACACCCGGCTGATGACCGGCTGGGCACTGACGGCGGCCGGAGCCGGAGCCGGGGTGAGTGTGCCGACCGTCGTCGTCGGGGGTGGCGCTTCGCAGGGCGGGCTGTTCTGAGAGCGTCGGGGGTGGCGCTTCGCAGGGCGGGCTGTTCTGAGAGAGTCGGGGGTGGCGCTTCGCAGGGCGGGCCGTTCCGAGAGAGTCGGGGGCGGCGCCTCGCCGGGCGGGCTGTTCTGAGATCGTCGGAGCGTGGCCTAGAGGGCAGGAGCGCCTGATGAGTGACGATCGCGACGACGTGGTGCGGTTCTGGGAACGGCTCGGGCTGCCCGGGATCATCGACGTCCATACGCATTTCATGCCGGAACAAGTACTGCGCAAGGTCTGGGCGTACTTCGACTCGGTCGGGCCGCTGACCGGGATGGAGTGGCCGATCGCCTACCGGCACGACGAGGACGAACGGCTCGCGTTGCTGCGTTCGTTCGGCGTGCTCCGGTTCACCTCGATGCTCTACCCGCACAAGGCGGGCATGGCGCCCTGGCTGAACGGCTGGGCGGCCGACTTCGCCGGCCGGGTGCCCGACTGTCTGCACACCGCGACCTTCTTCCCCGAGGAGGGCGTCGAGACGTACGTGGCCGAGGCCGTCGAGGCCGGGGCGCGGGTCTTCAAGTCGCATGTCCAGGTCGGTGCGTACGACCCGAACGATCCGCTGCTGGAACGGGTGTGGGGACTGCTCGCCGAGGCCGGTGTCCCCGTCGTGATGCACTGCGGGTCGGGGCCCGCACCCGGCAAGCACACCGGGCCCGAACCCATCGGCCGGCTCCTCGCCCGGCACCCCCGGCTGCGACTGATCGTGGCGCACATGGGGATGCCGGAGTACGCGGAGTTCCTGGCGCTCGCGGAGACGTACCGGGGGGTGCGGCTCGACACGACGATGGCCTTCACGGACTTCACGGAGGACTTCCTCCCCTTCCCGGCGGCGGATCGGGGGCGGCTCGCCGCGCTCGGGGACCGGATTCTGCTGGGGACGGACTTCCCGAACATTCCGTATCCGTACGCCCACCAGCTGCACGCCCTGGAGCGGCTGGGGCTCGGGGACGACTGGCTGCGGGCGGTCTGCCACGACAACGCGAAGGCGCTGTTCGACCGCTGAGGCGGCGGCCGCCCGGCCGCCCGCTCGGGGTGGCCCGGCCACCCCGAGTGCTTTCTCAGGGAATTCACAGAATCGGGAAAGAACTCTCTCAGGGGCGTCTCAGAGGGTTGGGGCATGACGACGACGACCTCGCCCCAGGGGCGTACCGAACTGCTCAGGCCGGACCGGACCCCCGTCCGGGTCCTGGTCGTGGACGACGAGGCCCCGCTGGCCGAGCTGCTCTCCATGGCGCTTCGCTACGAGGGCTGGGAGGTGCGCAGCGCGGGGGACGGCGCCGGCGCCCTGCGTACGGCCCGGGACTTCCGGCCCGACGCGGTGATCCTCGACGTGATGCTGCCCGACATGGACGGGCTCGCCGTGCTCGGCAGACTGCGCCGGGAGCTCTCCGAGGTGCCGGTGCTGTTCCTGACCGCCCGCGACTCCGTGGAGGACCGCATCGCCGGGCTCACCGCGGGCGGCGACGACTACGTCACCAAGCCGTTCAGCCTGGAGGAGGTCGTCGCGCGGCTGCGCGGGCTGATCCGGCGGTCCGGCACGGCGGCGGTACGCAGCGAGTCGACGCTCGTCGTCGGCGACCTGATGCTGGACGAGGACAGCCACGAAGTGAGCCGCGGCGGGGCCAACATCCACCTCACCGCGACCGAGTTCGAGCTCCTGCGGTTCCTGATGCGCAATCCGCGCCGGGTGCTGAGCAAGGCGCAGATCCTGGACCGGGTCTGGAACTACGACTTCGGCGGCCAGGCCAACGTCGTCGAGCTCTACATCTCGTACCTGCGCAAGAAGATCGACGCGGGCCGGACGCCCATGATCCACACCCGGCGCGGCGCGGGGTATCTCATCAAGCCCGGTGAGTAGTCGCGTGAAACGGCTGACGAAGGGCCCGTGGACGCTGCGGACCCGGCTGGCGGTCTCCTCGGTGATGCTGATCGCGGTCGTCGCGGCCGTGATCGGCACGGTCACCGCCATCGCCTTCCACACCTACATGTACGGGAAGCTCGACGGCCAGCTGCGCGAACTCACCATGCGAGCCGACCGGATGCCGGGTACGCCCGTGCCCGGCGGGCCCAAGGGCAAGGATCCGCTCGGCTTCATCGGCATGGGCGGCGGCCAGCCGCTCAAGACGTTCGGCGCGCTCACCGTGGACGGAGACGTCACCGATTCGGCGGTCGCCAAGGCCGGCGACGGCGAGGCCTCGGAGAACACCGAGGCGCTGACCCGTGCGCAGGCGGCCGCGCTGGAGGCGGCCCATGTCCCCGCGGACGGTGAGGCGCACGACGTCGAGCTGCCCGGACTGGGCGGCTACCGGGTGCAGGCCACGTCTCCCGCGAGCGACGGCACGACCGTCCTGGTCGGCATCCCGACCTCGGAGGTGAGTGGCGCCCTCAGCACCCTCATCCTCGTCGAGGTCTGCGTCACCGGCGCCGGACTCATCGCGGCCGGGATCGCGGGAGCCGCCATGGTCACGGTCGCCCTGCGGCCGCTGCGCAGGGTCGCCGCCACCGCGACGCGCGTCTCCGAACTCCCGCTGCACAGCGGCGAGGTCGCCCTACTCGAACGTGTCCCGGACGCCGAGGCCGATCCGCGCACCGAGGTCGGCCAGGTCGGCGCCGCCCTCAACCGGATGCTGGGAAACGTCGGTTCGGCGCTGGACGCGCGGCAGAAGAGCGAGATGCGGGTACGCCAGTTCGTCGCCGACGCCAGCCACGAGCTGCGCACCCCGCTCGCCTCGATCCGCGGGTACGCCGAACTCACCCGGCGCGGCCGGGAGGAGACCGGCCCCGACACCCGGCACGCGCTGGGGCGGATCGAGTCCGAGGCGCAGCGTATGACGGGCATGGTGGAGGACCTGCTGCTGCTCGCCCGGCTGGACGCGGGCCGGCCGCTCAGTTACGAGAGCACCGATCTCTCCCCGCTCGTCATAGACGCGGTGAGTGACGCACGCGTCGCGGGCCGGGCCGCCTCCGGGGACGGGGCCGGGCCCACCCATCACTGGCGGCTGGAACTTCCCGCGGTCCCGGCGACCGTACGCGCCGACCCGACCAGGATTCAGCAGGTGCTGGTCAACCTGCTCGCCAACGCCCGTACGCACACCCCGCCAGGGACCACGGTCACGGCCCGGGTACTTGCGGAGGCCGGGAACCCCTGGGTGACCCTGGAGGTCCGGGACAACGGGCCCGGCATCCCGCCGGAGCTGCTGCCGCACGTCTTCGAGCGGTTCGCGCGCGGGGACGCCTCGCGGTCCCGGCACGCCGGGTCGACGGGGCTCGGGCTCGCCATCGTGCAGGCCGTCGTCACCGCGCACGGCGGAGTCGTCGAGGTGCGTTCGGTGCCCGGGGACACCGTGTTCGCCGTCCATCTGCCGGCGGACTCCGGCTGCTCCGGGTATCCGGGAGCTCCGGCCATGGGCTTCGCGGGCCGCGCCCCGGAGCACTCACAGTCGGGACACAGGCTCAGCACACGGGCGTGACAGCGCGGTTGGCGAGTGTCGATGTCATGCAAACCGACACTCCTTGGAGCACCTTGCCGGCCCGGGACCACCTCCTGGCCGGCGCGGACGCGGCAGGTGCCCCCGTACTCGATGTGGTGGTACCCGTCTACAACGAGGAGAAGGACCTGGAGCCGTGTGTGCTGCGGCTGCACGACCATCTGGCGCGCACCTTCCCGTACGCCTTCCGGATCACCGTCGCGGACAACGCCAGCACCGACCGGACGCCCGAGGTGGCGCAGCGGCTGGCCCGCTCGCTGCCCGGGGTGCGCTCGTACCGGCTGGAGGAGAAGGGCCGCGGGCGGGCGCTGCGCACCGTCTGGTCGCATTCGGACGCGCCGGTCCTCGCCTACATGGACGTGGACCTGTCCACCGACCTCAACGCGCTGCTCCCGCTGGTCGCACCGCTGATCTCCGGGCATTCGGACCTGGCCATCGGCTCGCGCCTCGCCCGCAGTTCGCGGGTGGTGCGGGGGACGAAGCGGGAGTTCATCTCGCGGGCCTACAACATCATCCTGCGCTCGTCGCTGGCCGCCCGGTTCAGCGACGCGCAGTGCGGGTTCAAGGCGATCCGGCGGGAGGTCGCGCAGCGGCTGCTGCCGATGGTCGAGGACACCGGCTGGTTCTTCGACACCGAGATGCTGGTGCTCGCCGAGCGGGCCGGGCTGCGTATCCACGAGGTGCCCGTCGACTGGGTCGACGACCCGGACTCGACGGTCCGCATCGTGCGGACCGCCACCGAGGACCTGAAAGGCGTGTGGCGGGTGGGGCGGGCGCTGGCCGTCGGCGCACTGCCGCTCGACCGGCTGGCACGCCCCTTCGGTGACGACCCGCGCGACCGCGGGATCGGCGGGGTGCCGGGCGGACTGGCCCGGCAGCTGGTCGGGTTCTGCGTCGTGGGCGCCCTGTCCACGCTCTTCTATCTGGCCCTGTACTCGCTGTTCCGGCTGGGTGCCGGCCCGCAGATCGCCAATGGCGGCGCCCTGCTGGTGTCGGCCGTCGCCAACACGGCAGCGAACCGGAGGCTCACCTTCGGGGTACGTGGCCGGGGCGGCGCCGTACGCCACCAGGCACAGGGGCTCGTGGTGTTCGCCATCGGCCTCGCGCTGACCGCCGGTTCGCTGGCCGCGTTGGGCGCGGCCTCCGGGTCGCCCTCGCACGGCACCGAACTCGCCGTGCTGATCGCGGCCAATCTCGCGGCGACGGTGCTGCGGTTCCTGCTCTTCCGCGCCTGGGTCTTCCCGGACCGCGACCGGGGCGGTGACACGGCCCGTCCGGCGGACGCCCCGGCGCACCGCCAGGACGCCGCGCCGGCCGACGACACCCACCACGAACTGAGGAACGTCCGATGACCACGCTCGACCACCTCCCGGCCCCGCCCCAGGCGGCGGGCCCGCCGAGCCACGGACGGACCGGCGGCTCGCTGCCGCACCGCGTGTGGCGCGGCCGGCCCGAGGACCCCCGCTGGGCGCGCCCGGCCTTCCTCGCCATGCTGCTCGTCATCACGCTGGCCTACCTGTGGAACCTCAGCGCATCCGGCTACGCCAACTCCTTCTACTCCGCGGCCGTGCAGGCCGGCAGCCAGAGCTGGAAGGCCTTCTTCTTCGGTTCGCTGGACTCGGCGAACGCCATCACCGTCGACAAGCCCCCGGCCACCCTGTGGCCGATGGCGTTGTCGGTGCGGATCTTCGGTCTGAGCTCGTGGGCGATCCTGGCCCCGCAGGTGCTGATGGCCGCGGCGACGGCCGGGGTGCTCTACGCCTCCGTGCGCCGCCGCTTCAGCGCCGCCGCCGGGCTGATCACCATGGCGGTGTTCGCGCTCACGCCGGTCGCCGCGCTGATGTTCCGGTTCAACAACCCGGACGCACTGCTCGCGCTGCTGATGACCGTCACGGTCTACTGCGTGCTGCGCGCGATGGAGAACGGCCGTACCAAGTGGCTGGTGTGGGCGGGCGTCGCGGTCGGTCTGGCGTTCCTGTCCAAGACCCTGCAGGCGTTCCTGATCCTGCCGCCGCTCGCGGTGCTGTACGCGGTGTTCGCGCCGGTCTCCGTGCGCAAGAGGTTCGGCCAACTGGGCCTCGCGGCGCTGGCGATGGTCGTCGCGGGCGGCTGGTGGGTGGCGATCGTGGAACTGTGGCCCGCCTCCTCGCGCCCGTACATCGGCGGCTCGCAGAACAACTCGTTCCTGGAGCTGACCTTCGGCTACAACGGGCTCGGCCGGATCAATGGCGAGGAGACCGGCAGCGTCGGCGGTGGCGGGGGCGGCGGCGCCGGCGGGCAGTGGGGCGAGACCGGCATCGGCCGGATGTTCAACTCGGAGATCGGCAGCCAGATCTCGTGGCTGCTGCCCGCCGCACTGATCCTGCTGGCCGCCGGTGTCTGGCTGACCTGGCGGGCGAATCGGACGGACACGGCCCGGGCGGCGTTCCTCGCCTGGGGCAGCTCGTTGCTGATGACGGCGGCCGTGTTCAGCTTCATGGCCGGCATCTTCCACCAGTACTACACGGTGGCCCTGGCCCCCTGCATCGCTGCGCTGATCGGCATGGGCGCCACGGTCCTGTGGGAGGAGCGCTCCCGCTGGTGGGCGGGTGCCGCGCTCGCGGGCATGGTGGCCGTGACGGCGTACTGGTCGTACGTGCTGCTGGGGCGGACCCCGGACTACCAGCCGTGGCTGCGGCCGACCGTGCTCGTCGTCGGGCTCGTGGCCGCCGTCGGCCTGCTGTTCGTGTCCCGGCTGGGGCGTCAACTGGCGCTCGCCGCCGTGGGTCTGGGCTTCGCCGCGTCGCTGGCCGGGCCGACCGCGTACACCGTGAGCACGCTGAACACCGGGCACCAGGGCTCGATCGTCACCGCGGGCCCGTCCTCCGGCGGGATGGGCGGTCCCGGCGGCGGTGGCGGTGGCCGCGGTGACGGTGGCGGCCGCGGCATGCAGCCGCCCGGGCAGGGCAACCAGCAGGGCAATCAGCAGGGTGGTGGCACCGGCGGGCCCCCGACCGGCACCCCGCCCGGCCAGGGACAGATGCAGGGCCAGGGGCAGCCGCAGGGCGGCCCCGGTACGGCTCAGAACGGGCAGCAGCCCGGCGCCATGCCCGGCATGGGTGAGGGCGGCGGTGGAGGTGGCGGCATGGGCGGACTGCTCAACGGCGCGTCCGTCGGTGCCGAGGCGAAGAAGCTCCTGGCGGAGAACGCCGGCGACTACACCTGGTCCGCGGCGGCCATCGGCTCGCAGAACGCCGCCAGTTACCAGCTCGCCACCGGCGACCCGGTGATGGCGATCGGCGGCTTCAACGGAAGCGACCCGTCCCCGACGCTCTCCCAGTTCAAGAAGTACGTCGAGGACGGCCGGATCCACTACTTCATCTCGAGCGGCACGGGCGGCGGTGGCGGCATGGGCGGCAGCAGCGGCACCTCGTCGCAGATCTCCGCCTGGGTGGAGAAGAGCTTCAAGAAGGTCACCGTCGGCAGCGCGACCTTCTACGACCTGACCCGGCCGACGAGCAGCTGAGGCCTGAGGCCGAGAGCTGCGGCCCGAGCCTGAGGTCCGAGGCCTGAGCCTGGGCCCGAGGTCCGAGGCCTGAGCCCTGGGCTGGCGGCCGGCGGCCGGCGGCTCAGCGCCGCAGCAACAGGTCCGCGACAACGGGGCGGTGGTCCGAGGCAAGTGTCTCGGCCACCGCCGCGTCGCGTGCCCGCACGGTGTTCTTCGAGACCGCCACGTAGTCGATCCGCTGCACCGGGTTCAGCGCCGGGTAGGTGGGGCCGCCGGGCTCCACGTCGGTGAGCGTCTCCCACAGCGGGGCCAGCTCCGGCGCCGCCGGGGCGGCGTTGAAGTCGCCGAGCAGGATCTGGTGCACCGGCCGCCGCTCCGACTCCTGGTCCTCCGCCATGATCCGGCGGGTGTCGGCCACCTGGGCGATCCGGACGGACGGGTCGCCGCGGTAGTCGAGGTGCGTCGCGTACACGTGCACGGGCACCCCCTTCACCCGCAGCACGACCTCGCCGAAGCCGGGCGCGGGCGCCGGGACCGGGTTGGGGTCCTGGGTGGAGAGCCGGGTGATGTCGTGGTTCTCGGCGCTCACGATCCGGTACCGGGACAGCACCGCGACGCCGAACTCGCGTCTCGGGGCGCCCGCCGTCACCGGATCGAGGCTGTAGATCGGGGCGAACGACACCTGCATGCCGAGCCGTTCGGCCAGTTCGGCCGCCAGGTCCCGCCCCTGACTGCGGTCGCCCCAGTGGACGTCGACCTCCTGGAGCCCGATCACATCCGCGTCCAGCGAGCGGAGCTCGGCCACCTGCCGGTCGAGATCGAAGACGTTGTCCATGCCGGAACCCGCATGGATGTTGTACGTGGCGACACGAAGGGGCACCGACTGCCCCGGGCCGTGCCCCGCGGCCGCCGCGGGAGGCGCGGGCGCCGTCCCCAACAGGCCTGCGGCCAGCAGAACTTCCACCTTACGACGACGCAGTGACATACCACTCCAGCCCTTGTCGGATCAGCGACCGGCACCGTACCGCGGGAAAGTCGGTTGAACGCTGCACGGGAGTGGCTATACGGTGTACAACCGCTCCCCTGTACACCGTATAGGGAACTGACCGAACGCCCGGGAGTCCGAATGACGGCGACCGCCGCCGAGCAGAACCACCTCTCGTCACCGAGCCACCCGCAGCGCTGGCTGATCCTCGGCGTCATCTGCCTCGCCCAGCTCACCGTGCTGCTCGACAACACCGTCCTCAACGTCGCGATCCCCTCCCTCACCCGGGAACTGGACGCCTCCACCGCCGATGTGCAGTGGATGATCAACGCCTACTCGCTCGTGCAGTCGGGTCTGCTGCTGACCGCGGGCAGCTCGGCCGACCGCTACGGCCGCAAGAAGATGCTGATCGCCGGGCTCGCCCTGTTCGGCATCGGTTCACTGGTGGCAGGGCTCGCCCAGTCCTCCGGGCAGCTGATCGCCGCACGGGCGGGCATGGGCATCGGCGGGGCCCTGCTGATGACCACGACCCTCGCTGTCGTCGTGCAGATCTTCGACGAGACCGAGCGGGTGAAGGCGATCGGCATCTGGTCGACCGTCAGCTCGCTCGGCTTCGCCGTGGGACCGCTGATCGGCGGGGTGATGCTCGACCACTTCTGGTGGGGTGCGATCTTCCTGATCAACATCCCGGTCGCCGTGATCGGCCTGGTGGCCGTGGCGCGCCTGGTGCCGGAGTCGAAGAACCCGAGCGGGGACCGCCCCGACCTGCTCGGCGCGCTGCTCTCCACCATCGGTATGGCCGCGGTCGTGTACGCGATCATCTCCGGCCCCGGACACGGCTGGACCTCCGGCCAGGTGCTGCTGACCGCCTTCATCGGGGTCGCCGTCCTCACCGGATTCGTGTTGTGGGAGCTGCACATCCCGTATCCGATGCTGGACATGCACTTCTTCCGGAACCAGAAGTTCATCGGTGCGGTGGCGGGCGCGATCCTGGTCGCGTTCGGGATGGGCGGCTCGCTCTTCCTGCTCACCCAGCAGCTCCAGTTCGTCCTCGGTTACGGTCCGCTGGAGGCCGGCCTGCGCACGGCTCCGCTCGCGCTGAGCGTCGTCGCGCTCAACCTCACCGGACTGGGCGCACGGCTGGTGCCCAAGCTCGGTACGCCCGTCACCATCGCCTCCGGGATGGGGCTGCTCGCCGCGGGTCTGGCCGCGATCGCGCTGCTGGGCGGGGACGGTTACGGCGGGACGCTGCTCGGTCTGCTCGTGATGGGCGCGGGCATCGCGCTCGCCATGCCCGCCATGGCCAACGCGATCATGAGCGCGATTCCGCCCGAGAAGGCAGGCGTCGGCGCCGGGGTCAACGGCACCCTCGCCGAATGCGGCAACGGCCTTGGGGTCGCCGTGCTCGGTGCGGTGCTGAACTCCCGGTTCGCGGCGCTCGTGCCGTCGGCCGTCGGGGCCGCCTCGCTGCCCGCGGCTCTCGCCGCCGCAGGCGGCGAGGGGGAGCGGCAGCGGATCACCGACGCCTTCTCCTCCGGTCTGGAGACCAGCATGCTGGTCGGAGCGGCGGCGGTACTGGCCGGCGGTCTGCTGGCCGCGGTACTGCTGCGCCGGGCGGAGCGAGGAGAATCGGATCGGGCTGACCCGGCCGCGGCAGCGGCATAGCATCAGACGGGACGTACCGGACCGTACAGCTCCGTTTCGGGGCACGGGGTACGCATCCGGTTCGTCCCGTCGGCGAGAAGAGGGAGTGCGCCATGGTGTCCGCGGCCGACCGCGCGAAGGACCCTGCCCGGACCAGCGTGTGGCTGAACCACCGGCCACCGTCGCGCGGCCGGAAATCGGACCAGCCCGCAGGGCTCGACCGCGACCGGATCACCGCCGCGACGGTTCGGCTGCTGGACGCCGAGGGCCTCGCGAAGTTCTCCATGCGCCGGCTCGCCGCCGAGCTGAACGTCACGGCGATGTCCCTCTACTGGTACGTCGACACCAAGGACGACCTGCTGGAACTGGCCCTCGACTCGGTCTACAGCGAGATCGACCCCCCGCAGGAGGACGCGCCCTGGGAGACCCGGCTGCGCGCGGTGGCGACGTCCTACCGTGAGCTGCTGGTCCGGCACGTCTGGGTCTCCCCGCTCGTCGGGAAGTTCCTCAACATGGGCCCGCACGCGATGCTCATGTCGTATGCCATCCAGGACGTGATCCGCGCGACCGGTCTCCCCCTGGGACGGCAGACCGGCGCGCTCTCCGCGGTCTTCCAGTTCGTGTACGGATTCGGCACCGTCGAGGGCCAGTTCGCCCAGCGCAGTGCCGAGGCGGGGCTCACCCAGGACGAGTACTTCCAGCAGGCGATGGCGGCCATCCAGGGCCAGCCGCAGCTGGGCCCGATCGTGGAGAACTCACAGAACCTGATCGCGGCGCGGGGCGCCGACACCGTGCACGAGATGCACGAGCGGGACTTCGCGTTCGCGCTCGACCTGCTGATCGCGGGCATCGTCGCGATGCGTGAGCGGGCCGAGCGGGCCGAGCGGGCCGAGCGGGGGCGGCCGAACGCGGGGGACGAGGCCCCCCGCCCCCGTCAGTAGCCTCGGGCAGGGTCCACGGCGAGCGCGGGCACCCGCCCCGCCGTCAGCTCCCGCAGACAGGCCGTGAAGTCCGTGACGACGTCGTCGTCCGCCGTGATGCCCGCGGAGTGCGAAGTGATCACGGTGCGGGGCAGCCGCCAGCAGGGGTCCCCGGGCGCGGCCGGCTCGTCGGGCAGGACGTCGAGCACCGCGCGTCCCACGGTGCCCGCCTCCAGCGCCGCTTCCAGCGCCATCAGGTCCACGGTCGCGCCCCGGCCCACGTTGACGAAGGTGGCCCCGCCCATGGCCGCGAACCGGTCCGCCCCGAAGTACCCGGCCGTCGCCCCGGTCAACGGAAGGGTGGAGACCACCCAGCGGGCGGCCACCGGCTCGTCCGGGCGGGCCATCGCGTCGAAGCCCGGCGGGACGACGCGCGGGGTGCGGGTCACCCCCACCGTCCGGATCCCGCACGACCGCAGCAGCCCCGCGACGGCCGAGCCGATCCGGCCGGTGCCGTGCACCACCGCCGTCTGCCCGGCCGCAAGTTCCGAGGGGATACGGCGCCACTCGCCCCGGGCGTGCTGCGCGGCGAACTCCGGAACCGACTGGCATTCCGCCAGCACCCAGGCCAGCACGTACTGCGCGATCCGCTCGCCCATCCGGCCCACCGTCCGGGTGAGCAGCGCCCCGGCGGGCCACGGCCCGGATCCCAGCAGGGCGTCCGTGCCCGCGTTCACGCTGTGGAACCACAGCAGGCCGCCCCCGCGCAGCGCACCGGGAAGCTCGGCGCCCACGTACACACAGGGACCGCCACCGGCCGGGCCGCCGCGCTCCACGGGGCGTCCGGTGGCCCGCTCCAGGGCCTCCGCCACCGCGGAGCCGACCTCGGGCCCTGCCAGCAGCCGGGCCCGGGCGAGCAGTTCGGGCGAGGGGTGCGGTACGGCCACCGCGGTCAGCTGCCCGGGGCCAGGTGGGCAGGGAAGCCGCCCGTGGCGATCGGCCCCCACCGCTCGGGAGTGATCCGGATGATCGACTTGCCCTGCTTCACCATCGCCGCCCGGTACTCGTCCCAGTCGGGGTGTTCCCCCGAGATGTTCCGGAAGTACTCGACGAGCGGCTCGACCGAGTCCGGTGAGTCGATCACCTCGGCCGAGCCGTCGATCTGCACCCACGGGCCGTTCCACTCGTCCGACAGGACGATGACACTCACCCGCTCGTCCCGCTTCGCATTGCGGGTCTTGGCCCGTTCGGGGTAGGTCGAGACGACGATCCGGCCCGCGTCGTCGACGCCGCAGGTGAGCGGGGAGCCCTGGGGGCGGCCGTCGGACCGGGTGGTCAGCAGGATCGCCCGGTGCCGGGGCCGTACGAAGGCCAGCAACTCGTCGAGTGCCACGGCGGTGTTGGTCGCGATGTTGGATGCCATGGAACCGACCCTATGACCACGGACCGTCAGGCGGCGGGCAGGGAATCGCCCTGAACGGCCTGGATGTCGAGCTCCACCCGCAGCGTCGTCCCGATCGCCGAGATGCCCGCCTGGACCACCTGGTTGTAGTTCATGGCGAAGTCCTCGCGTCGCAGCTCGGCCGAGGCGCTGAACGCTGCGCGGACGCCGCCCCACGGGTCCGGGCCCGTGCCGAGATAGCTCAGGTTCAGGTCGACCGGACGCTCCACGCCGTGCAGCGACAGCTCGCCGTGCACGGTCCAGCGGTCGGGTCCGGCCGGAGTGAGCGCGCTGGAGCGGTAGGTGATCTCCGGGAACCGCTCGGTGTCCAGGAAGTCCGGCGAGCGCAGGTGCTTGTCCCGCATGCCGTTGCCCGTGTCGATGCTGGCCGCGTTGATGACGGCGTCCACGCGGCAGCCCTGGAGGTCCTCGGCGATCTCGATGCGGCCGCCGAAATCGGTGAACCGGCCGTGCACGCTGGAGATCCCCAGGTGCTGCGCGACAGCGCCCACCGAGGAGTGCGCCGGATCCAGCGACCAGGCGCCCGGCGGCGGCAGCTCCACGCCACCCTGGCGGGCCAGCACCACCGTGCCGGCCTCGACCCGGCCGCTCGCCGTGACGAGGGCGGTGGAGGCGGCGGGGGCGTACCCGACCGCCGTCACGATCACGGTGTACGCGCCGGCGGAGAGCAGTGCGTCGGTCCGCACCGCTCCGTCCTCGTCGGCGGCGGCCCGCAGCACCTGCGTACCGGTCATGTCGGTGACCGTCACGACCGCGTGCTGGACGGCCCAGCCGTCCCGCGTGCGTACCTGTGCGCGAAGTCCCATCCCGTTTTCTCTCCTTGCGTCCTTGCTCAATGGCCCATCCGCTCCCGGAACGGGTCACTCAATGAGTCGGGCCCCGGGGGCGGGGACGGCAGGCCGTCCCCTGCCTGCCGTCCCCACCGCCGGGGCCCATTTTCCACCGGCCTGGACAGACTCTCCGCTCGAAGTGCCGTCCCGCCAGGGGTCTTACGTGTCCGGGGCGTGCCCGGACCGGTTCACTCGCCGGGGTGGGCGAGCTCGATGTCGTGGCCGTCGACTCCGCGACCGGCCACGGTCAGGGCTCCGGCCACCGGCGGGTAGCCGGTCGCGATGACCGAGTACTCGCCCGAGTCCAGGTCGGCGAAGGCGTACGCACCGTCCTCCCCGGTCGTCGAGGTGGCGATCACGTTGCCGGCCGCGTCGACCAGCGTGACGCGGGCGTCGGGCAGCGGCTGCCGGCCGGAACCGGCCCGCACCACGCCCTGCACCAGCGCACCGGACTGCAGCGCGACGTCGACCCGGGTGACACCCTGGCCGCCGATCTCCACCGGCAGCGCCAGCGGACGGAAGCCGGCCGCGTTGACCGCGACGGTCACCGCACCGGGGACCAGCTCACCGAAGGTGAACTCGCCCGCGTCGCCGGACTTGCCGGTGGCCAGCACGTCGCCGCGCACATCGGTCACGATGACCATGGCGCCCTCGACCGGTGCGCCGCCCTCGGCGGCCCGTACGGCCCCGGCCAGGCCGCTCGTACCGGCGAGCAGGATGTCGTACGCGAGCGGCTCGTCGCCGACGACCACGGTGGACGCCTGCGGCTGGAAGCCGTCGGCCGACGCGATCAGCACGTACGAACCGGCGCCCGGGGCGTCCAGGGCGTAACTGCCGTCGGCCTGCGCGACCGAGATGCCCAGCTGCCGGCCGCCCAGCGAGATCAGCGTGACGGCGGCCCGGTCGACGGGTGCGCCCTCGGCGCCGCGCACCACACCGCGTACCGCGGTGCCCTGCGCGGTGGCCACCGGAGCGACCTTGAGGGTGTCGACCGCAGTGGTGCCGGCCGCCCCCTCGGAGACCAGCGCGGCGGTACCGGACGGGACCTCGGCGAGCGCGGCCGCCTGGGCCGGAACCGGGGCGTCGTTGGCCGCGTTCGTCTTCAGCGCGACCTCCTTGATGAAGATCGTGATCAGGAAGGCGACCAGCGCGGCCGGAGCGGCGTACAGGAAGACGTCACCGACGCCGTGCCCGTAGGCGGACTCCACGACCGTACGGAACGGCGCGGGCAGCGCGTCCAGGTCGGGGATGCCCCCGCCGCCGGTGCCGCCGTGTCCCATGGCCGCGCCCTTGGGACCGAGGTCCGTCAGACCGTCCTTGACGTAGTGGGTGACGCGGTTCGCCATGACGGCGCCCAGTGCCGAGACACCGATCGCGCCACCGAGCGAACGGAAGAACGTGACGACGGAGCTGGCCGAGCCGAGGTCCGAGGGGTCGACCTGGTTCTGGGTGGCGAGCACCAGGTTCTGCATCATCATGCCGATGCCGAGACCCATCACGAACATGAAGATCGCGATGTGCCAGTACTCGGTGTCGTACCGGATGGTGCCGAGCATGCCGAGCCCGGCCGTGATCAGGAATCCACCGCTGACCAGCCAGGCCTTCCAGCGGCCCGTCTTGGTGATGATCTGGCCCGAGAGTGTCGAGGAGAGGAAGAGACCCGCGATCATCGGGATCGTCATCACACCGGACATCGTCGGCGACTTGCCGCGCGCCAGCTGGAAGTACTGGCTGAAGAAGACGGTGCCCGCGAACATGGAGACACCGACGAAGAGCGAGGCGAGCGAGGCGAGCGTGATGGTCCGGTTGCGGAACAGCCGCAGCGGGATGATGGGCTCGCTGGCCCGGGACTCGGTGAAGACGAAGAGCAGGGCGAGGACCACGGAGCCCGCGAGCATCGCACCGGTCTGCCAGGACATCCAGTCGTACTTGTCGCCCGCGAAGGTCACCCAGAGGAGCAGCAGCGAGACGGCGGCGCTGATGAAGAAGGCGCCGGTCCAGTCGACCTTGACCTCACGCTTGACGACCGGGAGCTTCAGGGTCTTCTGGAGCACCACGAGGGCGATGGCCGCGAACGGCACGCCGACGTAGAAGCACCAGCGCCAGCCCATCCAGCTGGTGTCGGTGATGACACCGCCGAGCAGCGGACCGCCCACGGTGGCGACGGCGAAGACCGCGCCGAGGTAGCCGCTGTAGCGACCGCGCTCGCGCGGGGCGATCATCGCGGCCATCACGATCTGCGCGAGGGCGGAGAGACCGCCGACGCCGATGCCCTGCACCACACGGCAGACGATCAGCATGCCTGCGCTGTTCGAGAGACCGGCGACGACCGACCCGGCGACGTAGATGACGAGTGCTATCTGGACCAGCAGCTTCTTGCTGAACAGGTCGGAGAGCTTGCCCCACAGGGGGGTGGTCGCGGTCATGGCCAGCAGCGAGGCCGTGACGACCCAGGTGTAGGCGCTCTGACCGCCGCCGAGGTCGGAGATGATCTCCGGCAGGGCGTTGGTGACGACGGTGGACGACAGAATCGCGACGAACATGCCGAGCATCAGCCCGGTGAGCGCTTCCATGATCTGCCGGTGTGTCATCGGCGTGCCGTCGGAGGGGTCGTTCCCTCCGTGCTTGGCGTGGCCGCCCCGCACACCGGTCGGTGTGGTCGTAGCCATTTAGATCCTTCTCTTTGCTTCTGTTACACGGGTGTACGGGTGTACGAGCCGTCGTGGCTGTCGTTGGGCCGGGTGCGGCAGTCACCGCTGTGCTTTCCGGGGGCGCACCCGCCGGAGCCGCGGCAGGAGAAGCTGTCGCGCAGCCGGGCCAACAGCGTGTTGAGCTGTCCGACCTCTTCGTCGGACCAATCCTGAAGATGAAGGGCGAACATTTCGGTCGTCCGGCAGTTCAGATCGTCGAGCACGCCCTTGCCCGCGGGGGTCAGCCGCAGGATGCGGGAGCGCTTGTCCGCCGGGTCCGGGGACCGCTCGATCCAGCCGCGTTCCGCCACGTGAGCGACGTGCCGGCTGGTCACCGACATGTCGACCGAGAGGAGCTCCGCCAGTCTGCTGATCCGTATTTCGCCGTGCTGACGCAGCAGAGCCAGTACGGCGGCGGAGCCGGCAGGGCACTCGGCGGGCAGGATGCGGGACAGGCCCCGTTTGACGGCGCCGATGGCGCTGAGCTGCCGGGCCAGTTCTTCGTACTGACTCCGTGCGGCCACGGGACCCCCAGACATCTCACCGGTCATCTTGTTGCTTAGGGCAACCATAGAAGCCGTTGGTTGCTGCAGGCAAACGAAAAGGGCCTTGCAGAAGTAAAGGAACGCAAAAGGCTGCGTAGGGCGCGGGTCAAACCCGCAGCGTGTGCGGTGTGCGAGTGGCATGTGTGTCGTGCGCCACTGCGGAGGCGGGGGTGAAAAGGTCCGTCCCCCGGGCCGGTGCCGGGCCGGGGACGGTTCGCCGCCGCTCGCCGGGTCTCCGCGCAACGCTGCTCGGCCGCCTGCCGAAGCCTCCTGTGGCGATGCGCGCCCGCCGCCCATCGGTGCGCAGAGAGGCCGGCCCTCGCGCGCATGGCGGTCCACCCTCGCGTACGTACGCGCATCGCGGCCGGCCTTGGCGTACACACGCGCATCGCGGCCGGCCTTCGCGCATACATACGGGTGCGTGAGAAGGAGCGGCGCGGGTGCGGCTTTCAACTGGGGCTGCAGAGGGGTGGGTTGGTGAGAACCGAACCGCCGCGGCTTCGGCGCCGGTGCGGCGGACCGGGCTGTATACCCACTCCTCCTTCACCGGTTCCCCGGTTATGGCCTCGCGCCTTCACCGCCCGGGGGTTGGGCCCTTCCGCGGAGTTCGCTAGGGTCCTGCGACATGGCACACAATCCCCACGCCCCGCAGGGTCCCGAGGGCAACAGCGACCCGGCAGGCAACACCCAGATGTTCCGCGCCTTCGTCGACGAGGGCGAGCCGCAGCGCCGGCAGCAGCCCGCCGCCGTGTCGTCCGGCCCGAGGACCGGGCTGATCGCCGCGGTCGTCGCGGTCGTCGTCGTGCTCGGCGCGGTCGCCTGGCTCGCGCTCGGCTGACCGCCCTCCGATCACTCCTGAGAGGCCGCCAGGCAGCCTCTCAGTCACCCGTCACTTCCAGACGGCGGTCACGTCCCGGGTCTCGACATGCATGCCCAGGGGCACCCGCCAGGCGTCCACACAGACGGTGTACGTCATCTTCCGCGCCGCTCCCGCGCCGATCGGTACGGGCAGCGGCGCTGTCGATTCCCGGGTCGCCCAGTCGATCCCCAGTCCGCCGATGATGTGCGTGGCGAAGGTGACGGTGCCCGATCGCGCCGGTGATCCACCGGTGTTGCGGAACTCCACGGTCACCTTCTCGCACCACCGCTCGTCCGCCGCCGCGCGCACGGGGGCGCTCACGGTCAGGGCGGCGGGACCGGCGGGCGCGGTGGAGCCGGGCGCCGACGGGGCGGCGGGGTCCGGGGAGCCGCTTCCGGCGCCGCCCGAACCGCCGGTGCCGCTGCTGCCTGAGCCGCCGCCGTCCGAGCCGGTGGAGCCCGCGCTGCCGGTGGAGCCCGTGGCACCGGTCGAGCCCGCTCCGCCCTCGGACGCGCCGGACGCGCCGGTCGGCCGCGCACCGCCGGCCGCACTGCCGCCCGAGGTGCCGCCTGCGGCACCTCCTGCGTCGCCGCTCCCGCCCTCCGGGCCGCCGCCCGCCGCCGAGGAGCCCGGTCGCGGGTCCGTGCCCCCGCCGCCGCCGCGCTTTCCGTCCAGCGGGACCAGGGTCACCTTCCCGGTGGGCGCCACCGCCCCGGTGGGTGTCCTCGCAGGCCCCGCACCCGCTGCGCCGACCGCCACATAGCCGTCGCCGCCCGCCTGGTCGCCACAGCCCGCCAGTACCCCGCCCAGGCACAGCACGGCCGCCGAGGCGGCGATCGCTGTGCCCCGGCGGCCGGGCCGGCCGAATGTCTGACGTCGCATCGCGTCAGTGTGTCTGACGGACCGTCAAATCGGAACCCTCGGGATCGGGGTTCCGGGTCAGTCGGCGATGAGCCCCTCCCTGAGCTGGGCGAGCGTGCGGGTCAGCAGACGTGAGACGTGCATCTGCGAGATGCCGACCTCTTCACCGATCTGCGACTGGGTCATGTTGGCGAAGAACCGCAGCATGATGATCTGGCGTTCACGCGGCGGGAGTTTGGCCAGCAGTGGCTTGAGGGACTCTCGGTACTCGACACCCTCCAGCGCCGCGTCCTCGTACCCCAGCCGGTCGGCCAGCGAGCCCTCGCCGCCGTCGTCCTCGGGCGAGGGCGAGTCCAGCGAGGAGGCGGTGTAGGCGTTGCCGACGGCCAGGCCGTCGACGACGTCCTCCTCGGAGACTCCGAGCGCCTTGGCCAGTTCCGGAACGGTCGGCGAGCGGTCGAGCTTCTGGGCGAGCTCGTCGCTGGTCTTGGTGAGGGCGAGCCGCAGTTCCTGGAGCCGGCGCGGCACCCGCACCGACCACGAGGTGTCGCGGAAGAAGCGCTTGATCTCGCCGACGACGGTGGGCATCGCGAACGTCGGGAACTCCACGCCGCGTTCGCAGTCGAACCGGTCGATCGCCTTGATCAGGCCGATCGTGCCGACCTGGACGATGTCTTCCATGGGTTCGTTGCGGCTGCGGAACCGTGCCGCGGCGTAACGCACCAGCGGCAGGTTGAGCTCGATGAGTGTGTCCCGCACATAGACGCGCTCCGGAGTGTCCGTTCCGTCGGGGCCCGGTGCGGGACCCAGTGCGGCGAGCCGCAGGAACAGGGAGCGGGACAGCGTGCGGGTGTCGATGGCTTCCGGCGAGCTGGTGAGCACAACGGGTGCGGGTGCGCTCTTGGTGAGCGTGAGCACCTTCGAGCTGCCCTGTTCTGCGGACATGCCACCCCCTTGAGGTCGCGGACGGTCGCGGTGGCCACGACCATCGGAGGAACGCAGCCTCCACCTGAATACCGGAGGGGAGGCTGCGGCAAACGCGGTTCCCGCAGAATGTCACATGTCGGCAACACGCTGTAGTGACTTGTCGACAAGTTTCGGGGGAGTCTGCGCAGTTAACAAGGGGTGTGCGGCTTTTGGCCCGCGGGGAGCGCCCCGGAGCCGGTCTACCCGATTCGGTTACGCCTCGATCCTGTTTGCGGATCGAAGTCTGGCGAAACTTCGGGCCAGGAGCCTTGACACATGCATCTGGGAGACTCCCAGTTCGGCACTGATCTGGGACTGCGTCAGGTTGCTGTAGTAGCGGAGCATCAGGATCCGCTGTTCACGTTCGGGCAGTTGTACGAGCAGATGCCGGACCAGATCGCGGTGTTCGACGCCGGCCAGTGCGGGGTCCTCGTAGCCGAGCCGGTCCAGCAGCCCGGGCAGCCCGTCGCCCTCCTGGGCGGCTTCGAGCGAGGTCGCGTGGTACGAGCGGCCGGCCTCGATGCAGGCCAGCACCTCCTCCTCGGAGATCTTCAGCCGTTCGGCGATCTCCGCGGTGGTGGGGGAGCGGCCGTGAGCGGTCGTCAGGTCCTCGGTGGCGCCGGTGACCTGGACCCAGAGCTCGTGGAGCCGGCGCGGCACGTGGACGGTCCGCACGTTGTCCCGGAAGTACCGCTTGATCTCACCGACGACCGTCGGCATCGCGAAGGTGGGGAACTGGACCCCGCGTTCGGGATCGAACCGGTCGATGGCGTTGATCAGGCCGATGGTGCCGACCTGGACGACGTCCTCCATCGGCTCGTTGCGGCTGCGGAACCGCGCGGCGGCGTACCGGACGAGAGGCAGGTTCGCCTCGATCAGCGCCGCCCGGACCCGGCCGTGCTCCGCGGTGCCCGGCTCCAGCCCCTGGAGCCGGCCGAAGAGCACCTGGGTGAGCGCCCTGGTGTCGGCTCCGCGGGTCCTGCCGGGCGGGACGGTGTCGTCGGGTGTCTCGGTCTGGATCGTCTGGGCGGCCTGAGCCGTCTGAGCCGTCTGAGCCGTCTGAGCCGTCTGGGATGCCAGGGCTGCCGGGGCTGCCGGGGCTGCCTGGGATGCCAGGGATGCCTGAGGTGTCGCGGGTACCTGGATCGCTTGGGGCGCATGGGACGCCGGGGGTGTCTGTGCCGCCGGCGTCGTCCGGGCGGCCTGGACGGCCTGGACGGTCTGGGGAGGCACTTGAGGTGCTGTACTGGCCGGCACGATGACGCCACCCCTTTGCGGTCAACTTCGGTCAACTCATCCGTCAAAAGCGGTCATAGCATCACAAGACATGTCCACTATGTGCAAGCACCCCATAGCGCCGTGTTGACCTCGAAGCGGTTTAAACACAAAGAAAGCCCCTCACCGTCGTGGTGAGGGGCTCGCAGGGCCGAAGGCGTCAGAACGGGTAGTCGGCGATCACCCAGGTGGCGAATTCGCGCCACTGTCCGGCAGCTGCCTGGTGGGCCGGATGCTCGATGTAGCTCTTCAGCGCGGCCTCGTCGGCGACTGCGGAGTTGATGGCGAAGTCGTACGCGATCGGCCGGTCGGTGATGTTCCAGGCGCACTCCCAGAACTCCAGCCCGGGCACCTTGTCCGCCAGTCCCCGGAAGGCCTCGGCGCCCGCGACGACCCGCGGATCGTCCCGCTCGACGCCGTCGTTCAGCTTGAACAGGACCAGATGGCGGATCATGGAGGTACTCCTACTTCACGAGCTCGGACATGAAGTCGCCGACGCCCTGTGCGGCATCCGAAACGCCCTCGAACCCTACCTGGACGAGATCCGCGGCCCGGGCAGGGGACGTGATGATCGTGTAGAGCACGAAGACGACTATCAGGTAGAGAGCGATCTTCTTTGCTTGCACCATCGGCCCCGTACTCCCCTTCGATCCCCTGTGCAGTCGGGCGAGTCTATCCGCACACATGGCCGTATCGGCCTGCTGTTTCCGATCACTCATCCGGTCTTTAGGGACCAAGGGCCCGGAGATCGAGGTCCTTTGCCCGCCCGTGTGGCTTCTGCGGAGCGGCAGGATGGTGGACGAGCCCAGCGGATCCGGCAGGAATCCGAGGGGCGAGGAACAGGACCTCTCTGTGGGGTTCTCGCCGCGGCCTTCCCCCGATCGCGGCGAGGGCTGGTAGGGCCTGTTCTCATCGGGGGGAGCGGCTTGTCCCCCGATGCCGCTCCCCCCGACCCGAGTGCACGGATGGCCCCGGGTCCGACGACGGTCGGACCCGGGGCCATCTGTCATGCCCGCTGCCCCATCGGTGCGGGCGGAACAGGCGCGGGGCGGAAAACTCGAAGGGCCCGACGCTGTGCGTCGGGCCCTTCACAAGAGCGGTAGCGGAGGGATTTGAACCCTCGGTGAGTTTCCCCACACTCGCTTTCGAGGCGAGCTCCTTCGGCCGCTCGGACACGCTACCGAGAGAGAGCTTAGACCATCTCGGCCGTCCGTCGAAATCCGATTCCGCGCGACGCCCCGCGCGTACGGGGACGCCGGGTCAGCGGTCGCGGAAGAAGGCCGTCAGGAGGGCCGCGCAGTCGGTCTCCAGGACTCCGTGGATCACCTCGGGGCGGTGGTTGAGCCGGCGGTCCCGTACGACGTCCCAGAGCGAGCCGGCCGCTCCGGCCTTCTCGTCCCGGGCGCCGTAGACGACCCGGCCCACACGGGACTGCACCAGGGCGCCCGCGCACATGGTGCAGGGCTCCAGGGTGACGACGAGCGTGCATCCGGACAGCCGCCATTCGCCGAGGGCGGCGGCGGCCCGCCGCAGGGCGAGGATCTCGGCGTGCGCCGTCGGGTCGCCGGTCGCCTCGCGTTCGTTGTGGCCCGTGGCGAGCAGGGTCCCGTCCGGGGCGAGGACGACGGCGCCGACCGGCACATCGCCGGCCGTCGCCGCCCGGTCGGCCTCGTCCAGGGCGCGGCGCATGGGAGCCCGCCACGGGTCCCGTACGGGATCGTTCGGTAGGTGCTGCGCTGGGGACGGGTCGTGCGGGTGCGGTGCTTCGGTCACCCGCGGACCCTAACGGACGGTCTCCAGGACCTCGGCCGCTCCCAGCGCGTCCGCGATCTCCGCCATTGCGTCCGTCCGCAGCATCAGCAGCTCCGCCTCGGGGAGCCCGAGGTCGGACAGCACCCCGGTGTCACCGAGCGGACCCGCGGGTACGACGTCGGCGTCCGGGCCGTCGTCATCATCGGTGCCGGCGTTGTCGTCGTGGTTGTCGTGGTTGTCGGGGGTATCCGGCTCACCGTCCTCCGTACCGTCGAGGCCGACGAGCTCTTCGAGGGCGGCAATCGTGACTTCGGCCCCGGGTTCGCGGCCGAGCAGTTCATCGGTGAGCAGGATCTCCCCGTACGAGGAGCGGGCGGCGGCGGAGGCGTTCGAGACGTAGATACGCGGGTCCTCCTCACCGTCCACCCGGATGACGCCGAACCAGGCGTCCTCCTGCTCGATGAAGACGAGCACCGTGTCCTCGTCCACCGAGGCCTCACGGGCCAGATCCGTCAGATCGGACAGGGACTCCACATCGTCGAGCTCCGTGTCGCTCGCTTTCCACCCGTCTTCGGTGCGCGCGAGCAGTGCGGCGAAGTACACCGTGACTCTCCCACTGGTCTTAGGGACTCTCGTTCGGATCAGGCTTGATAAGGGAGCGAGCTCCGATCCCAACGAAAGACCCTGAGCGTGTCGGTCCGGCGGGAGGGCAGTCGGTGGTCCGGCTGCCCTGCGTCCCGCCCATCGGAATCGTGGCAGAAACAAGGGCTCCGCGAGAGCAGTTCCGCCGTTGCGTCGGCCATCAGTTCTCTCCGACGCCGCCACCTGGGGGTTCCTCCGCCGGCCGGACGGCTACCAGCGGAACGTCCGCATCCGCATGGCCTGGCGCATTCTGGCGGCCTTGACCCGGCGAGGCTGGACCCGGTCGCGGAGCGCCTTGGCCTCGTGAAGCTCACGGAGGAACTGGGCGCGGCGCCTGCGGCGCTGCGCGTCGGTCTCCGGCGCGTCCTGCGCCTCGCGCGCGTCCGGCGCGTCCCGCTCCTGCTTCGCCCCGTCCGGCATCGGCTCTCATCACCCCAAGGCTGGGTTCGTATGCCCCCACCTTCCCCCCGAACGTGCGGTTGATGCCAGCGCACGGGTACGGGAGGCGCGGCTACTGTTGGTGCCATGCGGATCCACGTCGTCGACCACCCGCTGGTCGCGCACAAACTCACCACCCTGCGCGACAAGCGCACCGACTCCCCGACCTTCCGGCGCCTCGCCGACGAGCTGGTCACCCTGCTCGCGTACGAGGCCACCCGCGATGTCCGTACCGAACAGGTCGACATCGAGACCCCGGTGACACCCACCACCGGCGTGAAGCTGTCGTACCCCCGGCCTCTGGTCGTGCCGATCCTGCGGGCCGGTCTCGGCATGCTCGACGGCATGGTGCGGCTGCTGCCGACCGCCGAGGTGGGCTTCCTGGGCATGATCCGCGACGAGGAGACGCTCCAGGCGTCCACGTACGCGTCCCGCATGCCGGAGGACCTCTCGGGCCGCCAGGTGTACGTCCTGGACCCGATGCTCGCCACCGGCGGCACGCTGGTCGCGGCCATCCAGGAGCTGATCAAGCGCGGTGCGGACGATGTCACCGCGGTCGTGCTGCTCGCGGCGCCCGAGGGCGTCGAGATGATGGAGCGCGAGCTGGCGGGGACGCCGGTCACCGTGGTCACCGCCTCGGTCGACGAGCGGCTCAACGAGAACGGCTACATCGTGCCGGGCCTCGGCGACGCCGGGGACCGGATGTACGGCACCGTCGGCTAGGGGCCGCCGTGGCCGGCCGGGGTGCTCTTCGAGCGCCCCGGCCGTCGCGTTAGGTCCGCGGCCCTCAGCAGGAGGACGGCGCCGGGGCCGGCTTCGTGAGGGTGGTCAGCGCGGTGGCTGCCGCCTGCGGCGTGCTGAACGCCTTGAACTTCGTCCCGATGATCAGATCGACGTCCATGCCCTTGCGGGCATCGGTCTTCGTCGTCGCGCCCGGCAGCTGCGTGCCGAGCACCGGGAACGTGCCGTTGAGCGCGGCCGGAGCGCCCAGCAGTATGCCGGTCCCGGGGACCTTCTTGTCGTACGGGGCGGTGGCGTTGCCCACCTTGCCGATGGTGAAGCCGCGCTTTTTCAGCTCATCGGCCGCCGCCTTGGCCAGTCCGCCACGCGGTGTCGCGTTGTAGACGTTGACCGTGATCTTCGCGGGCTTCGGCAGGACCTTCGCGGGCGCGGACGGCTTGGCGGTCGGGCAGTCCGCCTTGCGGTCGGCGGCGCTCGCCTGCTTGTCGCCGCCCGTGAAGACATCGATGAGCTGCAGCGTGCCCCATCCGGCAAGCCCGAGGGCGACCACGGAGGCGATGGCCGTGAGGACCAGTTTGCTGCGGCGGCGGGGGCGCCGCATGCGCGGGTACTTGTCACCCGTGATGCGGTACTTTCCGCCCATGCCGGGGGGAGTGAGCATGCTCATGGGCGCAGCGTAGTGCGACCCGGAGATGATGACTATTTGATGATCGACGGATCGCACCCGTCCGAGTGCGAAAGTGCACTCGAACGAACCCTGTTGGAGTCGAACGGACCCGGTGTGGCGCCTCAGCCGAGCTCGAGCACGCGGGCGTGCAGCACCTGGCGCTGCTGGAGCGCGGCGCGGACCGCGCGGTGCAGTCCGTCCTCCAGGTAGAGGTCGCCCTGCCACTTCACGACGTGCGCGAAGAGGTCGCCGTAGAACGTGGAGTCCTCGGCGAGGAGCGTTTCGAGGTCCAGCTGGCCCTTGGTGGTCACGAGTTGGTCGAGGCGGACCGGGCGCGGCGCGACATCCGCCCACTGCCGGGTGCTTTCCCGGCCGTGGTCGGGATAGGGCTGCCCATTTCCGATGCGCTTGAAGATCACACGGAAAGCCTACCGGTCAAGGGCCTCCGGGCGCAGCCATGGAACGGGACTGCGATGCTGACCGAGGAGGCATATAAGCCGCCATTCCGGAATTGAGGCCGTGATGAACGAGAGTGACAACACGGGCGGGGGCGCAGCCGGGAGCGCAGGGGGTGGTGCGAGCGGCGGCACCGGTTCGGACGGCGTACTGCCGCCGCAGGCGCGGGAGATCTCACGCTCGCTGTTCGGCACGGCACACCGCAGGCGTTAGGGCGTGCCCCGGCGGAGCGGGGGCGGACTCACTTTCCCTTGGCCGCCGCCTTGGCGGCCTTCGCGGCCTCTTTGGCCTCCTGCTTGAAGGCGCGGACCTCGGCGAGCGACTCGGGGCCTGTGATGTCGGCGACCGAACGGTGCGAGCCCGCCTCCCCGTACGGTCCCGCCGCCTCCCGCCAGCCCGGTGGCCGGACACCGAACTGCTTGCCCAGCAGCGCCAGAAAGATCTGGGCCTTCTGGGTGCCGAACCCGGGCAGGGCGTTGAGCCGCCTCCGCAGCTCCGCACCGGTGGTGGCCTCGGTCCACACCGCGCTCGCCTCACCGTCGTACTGCGCCACCAGGTACTGGCACAGCTGCTGCACCCGCTTGGCCATCGAACCCGGATAGCGGTGCAGAGCGGGTTTGTCGGTGAAGAGTCCGGTGAAGGCCTCGGGGTCGTACGCCGCGATCTCATGGGCGTCCAGATCGTCTTCGCCCATCCGCTGTGCCAGTGCGTACGGTCCGGAGAACGCCCACTCCATCGGCACCTGCTGGTCCAGCAGCATGCCCACGAGGGCGGCGAGCGGGCTGCGCGCGAGAAGGCTGTCCGCCTCCGGCTGCTGAGCGATCCGGAGGGTGATGTCCCGGCCCTGGTTGCTGTTGGTCATGGACCCGATGATTGCCAGCCGGGGGTACGACGGCCAGTGAAACCACCGCCGGTGCTGCCGTTTGCAGCCGTTTGCCGCTGTTCTGTGTCGTTTCCGTTGCCTTTGTTGCTTCCAGGGTGCTGGGTGCCAGGTGCTGGGTGCCGCTCGGCGACCGCCCGGCGCCGGGCATCAGGTGACAAGGGAGCACGAAGCCGTGTCAGCCTTCGAGGCGGTCCGCGCGTCGGTTCAGGTAGCGGGCCTCCGGGATGCTCAGGGTCCCGGAGGCCGCCGAGCGGTAGGCGGCGCGCGCACCCTCCGTGTCGCCGGCCCGTTCCAGCAGATGGGCGCGGACGGCGTCCAGCCGGTGGTGGCCCGCCAGCCGGTCCGCGAGGGCGTCGGCATCGGCCAGCCCGGCCTGCGGACCGTGCACCATGGCGACGGCGACGGCCCGGCTCAGTTCGGCCATCGGCTCGGGGGCGATCCGCACGAGGACGTCGTACAGCGCCAGGATCTGCGGCCAGTCGGTGTCCTCGGCACGGTCCGCCTCGTCGTGCAGCGCCGCGATGGCCGCCTGCACCTGGTAGGGCCCGGCGGGCCCCTCGCGCAGGGCCTCTTCGACCAAGGCGGTGCCCTCGGCGACGGCCGCCGGGTCCCATCGGGTGCGGTCCTGTTCGTCGAGCGGGATCAGCTCGCCGTGCGGTCCGGTGCGTGCGGCGCTGCGGGCATCGGTCAGCAGCATCAGCGCCAGGAGCCCGGCCACCCCGCCGTCCCTGGGCAGCAGCCGGCGGACCGCACGGGTCAGCCGGATCGCCTCCCGGGCCAGGCCCGCGCGGTGCAGGGCGCGTCCTGAGGTCGCCGTGTAGCCCTCGTTGAAGATCAGGTAGAGCACCTGGAGCACCGCCGCGAGCCGCGCGTCCCGGTCGGCGGGCACCGGCTGGACGAAGGCGGTGCCCCGGACCTTCCGCTTCGCCCGGCTGATCCGCTGGGCCATCGTCGCCTCGGGCACCAGATGCGCCCGGGCGATCTCGGCCGTGGTCAGCCCGCCGACGGCCCTCAGGGTCAGGGCGACCTGAGCGGCCGGGGCCAGGTCCGGATGGCAGCACAGGAAGAGCAGGGTGAGGGTGTCGTCCTCGGACGGCGCCCGGCTCGCCCCCGGCACCGGCTCGTCGGGCGCCGGAGCGGTGAAGGCGTCCCGGGGCGTGAGCGCGGCCGCCTCCTCCTCACGCGCGCGCCGGGCGTCGTCGCTGCGCAGCCGGTCCACGAGCCGCCGGGAGGCCACCCGGATCAGCCAGCCGCGCGGATTGTCCGGTACCCGCTGCTCAGGCCACTGCCGGGCGGCGGCGATCAGGGCCTCCTGAACCGCGTCCTCGGCCGGGTCGAAGTGCCCGTACCGGCGCACCAACGCGCCGAGGACCTGCGGGGCGTGCAGCCGCAACAGGTCCTCGACCTCGGTCGTCCGTCTCACACATCGCCTCCGCCGCCGTCGATGGGCCGGATGACCACCGGACGGACGGGCGCACCGGCGGGCGCCGGGCACTGCGTGACGCGCGCGGCGATCTCCGTGACCCGCTCCAGGCTCTCGCATTCGAGCACCCAGTACCCGGCGAGCAGTTCCTTCGTCTCTCCGTACGGACCGTCGGTGATCACCGGACGACCGTCCTCGCCCGCGGAGACGTACCGGGTCTTCGCCGGTTCGACCAGGCCCTGGGCGTCGATGAGCTCACCCGTCTCGGCAAGATCGTTGTTGACCGCGCCCATGAACGAGAACATGGCCTGCACGTCGGCCTCGCTCCAGGCCGGATTGCCGGCGGACGCGGTCCCGCGCATCGCCTCGTAGTCGGCCTGCGAGCCCTGCACCATCACCAGATACTTCATGACTCCGCTCCCTCTGTCCGTGCTCCTGCCGCCCTTCGTGGGCGACTCTCACAGGGGACGTCGGAGCAGGGTGACGGTTCTCGACACCGCGCCGGAATGTTTTCCGGGAATCCCGGAGAATTCCCGGAACGGCCCAGGGGCGCCGGCAGCGTGTCGGGGAGGGCGGCGGCCCGCCCCGCCCTCTCGATCACTCGGGTACCGGGGGTCCGGGGGTGCATCCCACAGGGTCTCCGGTTCCTGCGGACCAGCCGAGCGGTTCCGGCACTCAAGGGGCTTGAGCCGCTGAGTGGACGTCAGCTCTGCTTCAGCGCGGCGAGGCCCTTCTGCATGTCCTCGGTGTTCATGACCGGCTGGATCTCGATCTTCGCGCCGAGGCCCTCGAAGAGCGGCTCGGCGATGGAGGGCAGCAGAGAACTGTCCTGCATGTCGAAGACGAAGGTGCAGCACCGCTTGCCCTCGCTGGGGCCGAAGTAGGCCGCCTCCGGGTTGAGGCGTTCCGCGAGCGACTGCATGATCTTCGGCAGGGTGCCGTTCTTGACGGCTTCGTTGGCGAGCTGTGTGTCCAGTTGCGCTCGCAGCATGACCCGCATGGCGTGGCTCCTTCCGTCCCGCCGGGGCCGGCGCGGATCCGTCCGCGCTCGCTGGGCCCCGGTGACGTCCCGCTCAGCGTCACCGCGAGCGGTCGGGGCAGCCAACATCTCGTGCACCATCCGGGCTGCCCGTGCCGGTGCGCCGTCCACGAGAAGCCGGAGTCGGCCGGACTTCCTGAGTCCGGCCGCCGCGGCGTGTCGCCCTGCCTGCGCAGAGCGAGGTACGAGAAGCCCGACTGCCACTGCCACTGCCACTGCCACCGCCGGTCGCCCGCACGCCGGTGCACCGGCGGCGGCACGCCGGCGTCCCGTCCGGACCCCCGCACGGGCAAGGCGCCGTGTTGTCCGGGGTGGGTTGTCGCATTCCGACCTGCCGCACAGTGACGGCTACAGAAAGGCCGAACTGTGGCTCACGCCTGTGAACGAGACCAGAACTGAGGCCGTACGGGATTTCGTCTACCGGCTACCGGGTCGTACCACTGCATGGCTTGGCCGGTGACGCGGACAGGACTGAACGGGACCAGGACCGAGACCGGAGATCCGTGCGGGCGACCGTGAGGAGGAGCGGAGGCCGGTCAGCCGGTGAAGCCCGCGACCACCAGGCCGGACTCGTACGCGATCACCACAGCGTGGGTCCGGTTCTGCGCGCCGAGCTTGGTCAGCACGTTTCCGACGTGGGTCTTGATCGTCTCCAGGCTCACCGTGAGGGACTGCGCGATCTCCGGATTGGAGAGCCCGGTGGCCATCAGGCGCAGTACCTCTTCCTCCCGGCCCGTCAGGGCAGCCTGCGGCAGGGCCTCGGCGGAGCACAGCGGGCGGGCGGCGACCATGCGGCCCAGCGCGGCCGGGAAGAGGACCGCTTCGCCCGCCGCCACCACCCGGACCGCCTCGGCGATCTGGCGGACCGGGAGGCGTTTGAGGACGAAGCCGCTGGCGCCCGCGCTGAGGGCGGCGGTGACGTAGCCGTCGTTCTCGAAGGTGGTGATCACCACGACCTTCGGCGGGTCGGCCGCTTCGGCCAGCAGCTGGCGGGTGGCCTCGATCCCGTTGCGACGCGGCATTCGGACGTCCATCAGGACCACGTCCGGCCGGAGGCTCCGCGCCCGGTCGACCGCCTCGACGCCGTCGGCGGCCTCGCCGACCACCGTGATCCCCGGCTGCGCGGTGAGCAGCATGCCCAGGCCGCTGCGGGTCACCTCGTCGTCGTCCGCGATCAGGAGGGTGACGGCGGGGCCGGCGACTGCGGGGAGGGCCATGCCTTCGCCCGCGTCGGATCCACTCACGCCGACACCCGTACCGGCAACCGGACGGCCAGCCGCCAGTGCTGCGTCCCGTCCGGGCCGGACCGGAAGTCACCGTGCAGCAGCCGGACGCGCTCGGCCAGTCCGGGCAGACCGTGGCCGGAGGTCGGGAAGGCTCCCGTGCCCGGCCCCGTCCGTGCCCCGGTCCGGTTGACCACCGCGAGGTCCAGTCCGTTCGGCCCGGCCGTCACCCGGACCTCGATCGGGCCGCCCGCCCCGTGGCGCAGCGCGTTCGTCAGCCCCTCCTGGAGGATCCGGTACGCCGCTCGGGAGAGCGTCCCCTGTACCTGCGCCAGCTCGCCCGACAGCTCCGGTTCCACCACCGCCCCCGCGTGCCGCAGGCGGTCCAGCAGCTCGGGGAGGTCGGCCAGGGTCCGGGTCGGTGCCGTGCCCGACTGTTCCTCGCGCAGCACCCCGAGCACGTAGTCCAGGTCCTCCAGCGCGGCCCGCGTCGACTCCTCGATGCTGCGCATGGCGGCCCGCGCCGCCGCCGGGTCGGAGGAGAGCACCTCGCCCGCCACCGCCGCCTGGATGGTGGCCGCCGTCAGCGTGTGCCCGATCGAGTCGTGCAACTCGTGGGCAATCCGGTTGCGTTCGGCCAGCAGCAGTTCCCGCTCGGCAGCCAGCGCGAGCCGTTCGGCCGCCGACGGCCCCAGCAGCCGTGGCGCCGACCACCGCAGGGCCTTCGTCACCAGTACGCAGACGGCGACCGCCAGCAGGATGCACACGGCCGCCACCACCCAGCTCCACCCGCCCGACACCCGGACCGACGTGCCGAACAGGCTCGCCCGCACCTCGCCGCCGAGCCAGTTCGCCGGCAGGGAGAGGCCCATGATGAACAGCACCCCGCTCGCCAGTGCCCCCGTCCACCCGACGGCCACGTGCAGCACCAGCCAGAGGGGGGTCCGCCAGCGGTCGGGGCCGAGTGAACCGGAGGTCCGGCGACCGGCCACCGGATTCGGCAGCGGCACCCGCAGCAGCCGGCGGGCGGACACGACCAGCGCTCGCCGTACAGGGCGCGCCAGTCCGACCACGCCGACCAGCACCGCCCAGACCAGCAGGACCAGGACGATCTGCACGCTCTCGGGTGCGGATCGCCACGACAGCGCCGGCAACAGGGCGAAAGGCAGCAGCGGAAGGCTCGCCAACGCGCCGCAATAGGCGAACAGCACACCTGAGTACGTGGAGCCGCGCAGCAGCAGCCGAATTCCCCTGATCATGGTCGCCAGTATTGCCGGGCAGCCCACCGGCAGCCTCCCCCGATCGGGGGAGCGATTTCTCCCGCCTTCCCGCGATGCGGTCAGAGGGCCCTGGAAACAAGGATCGTGCTCCGACCAGACGATTCCCAGGAGTTGACTCATGCGTACTCGGACCCGGCAGGGCCTTAGTCCCTCGACCCGGCAGCAGGGTGGCAGACGGCGACGAGCCGTGTCGGCCGCGGCTGCGGTGGCCGTCGGTGTCATGACGCTGGGCGCCCTCGCCCCGCCCGCCGCCTCCGACGCCGCCTCCGATTCCGCCGCCTCCGCTGCTGCCGCCGCCAGGCCGGACTCCGTCCAGCAGGCACTGAACACGCTGGTGCGCGACGACGGGATGCCCGCCGCGCTGGCGAGCGTCCAGGACCGGAACGGCCGCACCCGCACCTACACCGCAGGAGTCGGCGACCTGACCACCGGCTCGAAGGTGCCCAGGGACGGCCAGGTACGGATCGGCAGCAACACCAAGGCGTTCACGGCGGTCGTGGTCATGCAGCTGGTCGGCGAGGGGAAGATCGGCCTCGACGCCACCGTCGACACCTACCTGCCCGGCCTCGTCCGCGGAGAGGGGATCGACGGGCGCCGCATCACCGTCCGCCAGCTCCTCCAGCACACCAGCGGACTCCCCGAGTACGGCATCCACGTCGACGACGACGAGATCAGGAACCGGTACTTCGAGCCCCGCGAGCTGCTCGACATCGCCCTTCGGTACAAGGCCGACGCGGCTCCGGGGACGACGTGGGGGTACAGCAACACCAACTACGTCCTGGCCGGCCTGATCGTCCAGAAGGTCACCGGCCGCCCCCTCTCCGAGGAGATGAACCGGCGCATCATCAAGCGCATCGGGCTGCGCCACACCTACTTCCCCGCCCTCGGCGAGATGACCATCCGAGAGCCGCACCCCCGGGGCTACCACCGCAACCCGGCGGACGGACCGCTGCGCGACTTCACGGAGATGGACCCCTCCGCAGGCTGGGCCGCAGGCCAGTTGATCTCCACCAACTCCGACCTCAACCGCTTCTTCACCGCGCTCCTCGGCGGCCGCCTCCTCCCGGCGGCCCAGCTCGCCGAGATGCGCACGACCGTCCCCGCCGGGACCTCCGGCCTCCGCTACGGGCTGGGGCTCACGAGCAGGCCGCTGTCGTGCGGCGGCGTCTACTGGGGCCACGGCGGCGACATCGCGGGGTACGAGACCCGGGGCGGTGTCACCGACGACGGCCGCGCCGCCAACCTCGCGGTCACCAGCATCCCGACGGACGAGGCCGCCACGCAGCACGTGAAGGACGCCGTGGCCACGGCCCTGTGCGGCTGAATCACGCAGCAGGCAACCCGGTATCCCGAACGACGATCCAACGATTCCTCAGGAGTTGACTCATGCGTGGACTGACACGCCAGGCGTTTCGCTCGCCGATCCGGCAGCAGGGCACGCGGCGACGGGCCCTGCCCGCCGCAGCCGCGGTGGCCATCGGGGTCATGGCGATGGGAGCCCTGGCCCCGCCCGCCAACTCGGCCGCCAGGCCGGACACCGTCCGGCAGAGCCTGAACGCGCTGGTGCGCGACGGCGGGACGCCCGCCGCGCTGGCGAGTGTCAAGGACCGTGACGGCCGCATCCGGACCTACACCGCAGGGATTGGCGACCTGGCCACCGGCGCACCGGTACCCGTCGACGGGCAGGTGCGGATCGGCAGCAACACCAAGACCTTCGTCGCGGTCGTCGTCCTCCAGCTCGTCGCGGAGCGGAGGGTGCACCTGGACGCCTCCGTCGACACCTACCTGCCCGGCCTCGTCCGCGGGGAGGGGATCGACGGACGGCGCATCACCGTCCGCCAGCTCCTCCAGCAGACCAGCGGACTCCCCAACTACAGCAACTACCTCGGGGACGACGTCCGGTACTACGCCCCCCGTGAACTGCTCGCCACAGCCCTCCGGCACCCGGCCGACTTCGCCCCCGGGACGAGCTGGAAGTACAGCAACACCAACTACGTGCTCGCGGGCCTGCTCATCCAGAGGGTCACCGGCCGCCCCCTGGCCGACGAGATCGACCGGCGCGTCGTCCGACGCGCCGGGTTGCGCCACACCTACTTCCCCGCTCCCGGTGACGCGAGCATCCGGGAGCCCCACCCCCACGGCTACTACCGGGAATCTGCGGACGGGCCGCTGCGCGACATCACGGAGATCGACCCCTCCTGGGGCTGGGCGGCAGGCCAGATGGTCTCCACCGGCTCCGACCTCAACCGCTTCTTCGGCGCACTCCTGGCCGGCCGCCTCCTGCCCTCGGCCCAGCTCGCCCAGATGCGCTCCACCGTCCCTGCCGAAGCGACCTTCGGCCCCGGAGCCCGCTACGGACTCGGACTCGTCAGCAGACCGCTGCCGTGCGGCGGCCTCTCCTGGGGCCACGGCGGCAGCTTCCCGGGGTACGAGTCCCGGGGCGGCGCCACCGACGACGGCCGCGCCGCCAACGTCGCGGTCACCATGCAGCTCACCGACGAGGCGGGCCGGACGAATCTCGAACGCGCCGTGGACACCGCCCTGTGCCGCTGAACCCCGCCGAGGTCAGGAGTGTGACGGCCGGCGCTGGGACCGCCGGCGCTGGAAGCGCGAGGGCCAGGGCAGCGTGCGAGACATCCGCGACCTCGGACAGCCGACCGGAGACTGCACTCCGGCCCGGATGCCGGCGCAGCGGGCCAGGAGCCCTCTGCTGATCACTCCGATCGAGCGCGCCGCTGCCTCCGCCGCACCGGGCTGCCCGGTCCGGGAACTCGGCCGTGTGCCGAGTGAGAGCAGCTGATGCGGGGCCAGGGCCGAGACCCAGCCCCGGCGAACGCAGAAGGCCCCGGCCGGTTTCCCGGTCGGGGCCTTCGACGTATTGCCCGGTGAGAGCAATGGCGGAGGATACGAGATTCGAACTCGTGAGGGGTTGCCCCCAACACGCTTTCCAAGCGTGCGCCCTAGGCCACTAGGCGAATCCTCCGCGGCAAACAATACAAGACGTTGAGGAGTGCTCGCGAACCCGTTCCGCCTCGGACCTCTCCGGGTGGCCTCGGCAGGGTTCCCGGGTGCGGGGGAGGTGGACTTGCGGGGGTGGGGATCGGCTAAGGTGGGCGTCAGCCCCTCACGTGGCGCTATCTGACTGAACTCCCCCAGGGCCGGAAGGCAGCAAGGGTAAGTTGGCTCTGGCGGGTGCGTGGGGGGCCCTTGTGTGTCCGGGCCCCGGTGGGGGCGGGTTTCCGGCGTCCGGATTTCCTGTGGTGAGGTTTCCCGCAGCCGGTGGTGTGCCCGGTCCGGGGCCGGTTGTCAGTCGACCCCGATAACCTCGTAGGTGTGTCGTCCCTTGCGCTGTACCGCCGCTATCGCCCCGAGTCGTTCGCCGAGGTCATCGGTCAGGAGCATGTCACTGACCCGCTGCAGCAGGCCCTGCGGAACAACCGGGTCAATCACGCGTACCTGTTCAGTGGTCCGCGCGGCTGCGGCAAGACGACCAGTGCACGCATCCTCGCCCGCTGTCTGAACTGTGAGCAGGGGCCCACGCCCACGCCCTGCGGGGAGTGCCAGTCGTGCCAGGACCTCGCGCGCAACGGACCGGGATCGATCGATGTGATCGAGATCGACGCCGCCTCGCACGGTGGCGTGGACGATGCGCGTGATCTGCGGGAGAAGGCGTTCTTCGGGCCCGCGTCGAGTCGTTACAAGATCTACATCATCGACGAGGCGCACATGGTCACATCGGCGGGGTTCAACGCCCTGCTGAAGGTGGTCGAGGAGCCGCCGGAGCACCTCAAGTTCATCTTCGCGACCACGGAGCCCGAGAAGGTCATCGGCACCATCCGGTCGCGTACCCATCACTACCCGTTCCGGCTCGTACCGCCCGGGACGCTGCGCGAGTACCTCGCCGAGGTGTGCGGCAGGGAGAACAGCTACGTCGAGGACGGGGTGCTCCCGCTCGTCGTGCGGGCCGGTGCCGGATCCGTGCGTGACTCGATGTCGGTCATGGACCAGCTGCTGGCCGGCGCGGCCGACGAGGGTGTGACGTACGCCATGGCGACGTCGCTGCTCGGTTATACGGACGGCTCCCTGCTCGACTCGATCGTGGACGCCTTCGCCGCGGGCGACGGGGCCGCTGCCTTCGAGGTCGTGGACCGGGTGATCGAGGGCGGCAACGACCCCCGCCGCTTCGTCGCCGACCTCCTGGAGCGGCTGCGCGACCTGGTGATCCTGGCCGCCGTGCCGGACGCGGGGGAGAAGGGGCTGATCGACGCACCGGCCGATGTGGTCGAGCGGATGACGGCCCAGGCGTCCGTCTTCGGTGCCGCCGAGCTGAGCCGCGCCGCCGACCTGGTCAACGAGGGACTCACGGAAATGCGCGGGGCGACCTCGCCGCGCCTCCAGGTCGAGCTGATCTGCGCCCGGGTGCTGCTGCCGGCCGCCTTCGACGACGAGCGTTCCCTCCAGGCCAGGCTGGACCGGCTGGAGCGGGGTGCGTCCTTCGCCACCACCGGGCCAGGGCCCTCGATGGGGTACGTCCCCGGGCCCGAGGCGCTGGCCCACGCCCCGGCCGCCCCTCAGGCACACGCCCCCGCCGCACCTCAGGCATACGCCCCGGCCGCCCCTCAGGCCCCCGCGCCGCCCCCCTTCGGGCAGCCGGACGCCGGATCGGGGCCCGCCGTCGCACGTGCGGCGGCACGCGGGGACGCACCCCCGCCCGCACCCGTCCAGGCGGCTCCCGTGCCCGACCCCGTGCAGCCGCCGCCCGCGGAGGCGCCCGCGGCCGGACAGCGGCCCGGCGCCTGGCCCGGCGCGGCCGCGCCCGAGCAGGGCCGAAGGCCCGGAGGCTGGCCGACCGCCTCCACCCCGGGCCAGGCCCCCGCGCCACAGGCCGCCGCCCCCGCACCGGCCCCTGTGGCACCCGCCGCCGCGCCGGCACCCGTCGCCGCCGCGCCCGCTCCGGGCGCGACGCAGGGCGCCGCGCAGGTGCGCAACATGTGGCCCGACATCCTGGAGGCGGTCAAGGGCCGCCGCCGGTTCACCTGGATCCTCCTCAGCCAGAACGCCCAGGTCACCGGCTTCGACGGTGCCACGCTGCAGATCGGGTTCCTCAACGCCGGAGCCCGCGACAACTTCGCGAGCAGCGGCAGCGAAGAAGTGCTGAAGCAGGCCCTGGCCGAGCGGTTCAACGCGCAGTGGAAGATCGAGGCGATCGTCGACCCGTCGGGCGGAGCAGGCCAGCCCCCGCAGGTCGGCGGCGGGCGCCCCTCCGCAGCCGCACCGCCCGCGCAGCACCCTGCGGCCCCCGCGCCGCAGTCGTACGAGCCCCGGCCCGCGCCGGAGCGCCGGCAGCCGGGCGGCGGCGGCTCCGCCCAGGAGTCCGCACCCCCGTCGTACGCCGCTCCGGAACCGCCCCGGTCGGTCGCCCCCGAGGACGACACCCCCGAGGCCGACGATCCCGACCTCGTCGACTCGGCCCTGTCCGGCCACGACCTGATCGTCCGCGAACTGGGCGCCACGGTCGTCGAGGAGTTCACCAACGAGTAGGACAGGCGAATGTGGGCGGACCTCGTCGAGCGGTCCGGGGCATTTTGGTCAGGTCTCCCCGATCGCCCCGAGGCCGTGCGGGTCCCGTCTCCCCGGGCCTTCCCGGACCGGTGTCCGCGCTGTCCACGGAGCGGGGTACGCGGTGTCCACGGAGCGGCGTCCGTCAAGGGCGCCGCGCCCCGGCGGCTAGGCTGCACCCCGTGAAGGTCCTCGTCATCGGCGGCGGCGCCCGCGAACACGCCCTGTGCCGCTCTCTTTCCCTCGACTCCGACGTCACCGCTCTGTACTGCGCTCCCGGCAACGCCGGCATCGCAGAGGTGGCCGAACTGCACCCGGTCGACGCCCTCGACGGCGCTGCCGTCGCGCGCCTCGCCACCGAACTGGGCGCCGAGCTGGTGGTCGTCGGCCCGGAGGCACCGCTTGTCGCCGGGGTCGCCGACGCCGTGCGCGCCGCCGGTATCCCCTGCTTCGGCCCGTCCGGAAGGGCCGCCCAGCTGGAAGGCTCCAAGGCCTTCGCCAAGGACGTGATGGCCGGCGCGGGCGTCCCGACCGCCCGTAGCTACGTCTGCACCACGCCGGCGGAGATCGACACCGCCCTCGACGCGTTCGGCGCCCCGTACGTCGTAAAGGACGACGGCCTCGCCGCAGGCAAGGGCGTCGTCGTCACCGACGACATCGAGGCGGCCCGCGCCCACGCGCTGGCCTGCGACCGCGTGGTCATCGAGGAGTTCCTCGACGGCCCCGAGGTGAGCCTCTTCGCGATCACCGACGGCACCACCGTGCTGCCGCTCCAGCCCGCGCAGGACTTCAAGCGGGCCCTCGACAACGACGAGGGCCCGAACACCGGCGGCATGGGCGCCTACTCCCCGCTGCCCTGGGCGGACCCGAAGCTGGTCGACGAGGTCATGCAGTCGGTCCTCCAGCCGACCGTCGACGAGCTCCGCCGCCGCGGTACGCCCTTCTCGGGGCTGCTGTACGCGGGCCTCGCGATCACCTCGCGAGGCGTACGGGTCATCGAGTTCAACGCCCGCTTCGGCGACCCGGAGACCCAGGTGGTCCTGGCCCGCCTGAAGACCCCGCTGGCCGGTGTCCTGCTGGGCTCCGCCAACGGGACCCTGGACGAGCTGCCCCCGCTGAAGTGGCGGGACGAGGCCGCCGTCACCGTGGTCATCGCCTCCCACAACTACCCGGAGACCCCGCGGACGGGCGATCCGATCGAGGGGCTCGACGAGGTCGCGGCCAAGGACGCGCCGCACGCGTACGTTCTGCACGCCGGGACACGGCGGGACGGCGACACGGTCGTCAGCGCGGGCGGCCGGGTGCTCTCGGTGACCGCGACCGCCAAGGACCTCGCGGGCGCCCGTGAGCGTGCCTACGCGGCTGCGGCCAGGATCCGGCTCGACGGCTCGCAGCTCCGTACGGACATCGCCAAGAAGGCCGCGGAGGCCTGAGCCCCACCCGTTTCCAGGAGACCCGCGGACACCTGAGCCGTACCGCTCCGACCACCACTGACGCGCCGCTGCCCTATGGACAGCGGCGCGTCAGCACCTTTGCCCAAAGCCATTCCATCGAGTGACGACTGAGCCATCCGGATGACGCCCGCCGAAGCCCCAACTAGGGTGCGGCGCAAGCGTTCCGGCACTTGGCCCACCGGCATTGCGATGTCAGTGACGGGTGCCACAGTGGGGGAGTGAGCAACACCGCCGTGGGTGCAGAGGGGGTGACGTCCGGTCGTGTCCGGTACCGGTACAGGTGAGGAGCTGGGTGCGCAGGCAGCGCGCGCCCGGGCTCTCGTCCTGCTGCGCATCCGCAGCAGGGCAACGGCAGTGGCACTGCTGCCGGCCGCGTCGGCCGTCGTGCTGTTCGCCGCAGAGGCGCAGGGCTTCACCGAGGGCAGCGGCTGGGACACGGTGCGCTGGGCCGTGACGGCCTGCGCCGTCGTCGTCCTTCTCATCGCCGCGGCCGTCGCGATCGCGGTCGTACGGGCGAAGCCGGCGGTCAGCCCGACCGTCCCGCTCAGCGAGGAGGCGGCCCCGGACCTCTACCGGCTGGTCCGTGACCTGGCGGAGCGGCTCGGAGTGCCCGCACCCTCGGCCATAGCTCTCACACCCGACTGCGACAGCTGGCTGGAGGACCGCACCCACCCGGCTGCGGACCGGGCGGCCAAGGAGGCCGCGCGCCGGGACCCGAGAGGTCCGGCGGACGGCTCGGGCCGTCATCCGGGACGCCGTCGCCGGGTGCAGGCGGCGCCTGTGCTGGTGATCGGCTCCCCATTCCTCTGGTGGATGCGGGTCGCCGAGCTGCGGGCGGTGCTCGCCCCGGTCGTGGCCGGCACCGGCCCCTCCGCCCACCCCGACATAGCCGCCGCCCGGCGTTTCGTACGCGGGCTGGACGGCGTGGTCGCCGATGCCGCCGCGCCCGTTCAGGGACCGCTGCGCATGGTCCTGCGGCTGCCGGGCCGCTTCGTCGGCCGGATCGCCCGGCTGCTGCTGCGCAGCTGTCGTGGCCATGCCGCGGAGATGGAGCGCGGTGTCGCGGCCGCCGCGTCGACGCGCGCCCAGACCGTGGACTACGGGCTGCGGGTCGTCGCCCAGGAACAGGTCGGTCTCGCCTACGCGGGCTGGGACCGGCTGCTCACCCGCGTCGCGCTTCCTGCCTGGCGGATGGGGCGCTGGCCCTCCCGGCTGAACGCGGGCGTCGTCTCCGCCCTCACCGAGCTCTCCCGGCGCGACCGGCTGGCCGAAGGGTTCACCACCCGGCTCGGCGAGCGCCCCGCCTGCGACCTCCTGGAGACGCCGGGAGCGGCCGACGAGGCGGCGTCCCTGCTGGCCGCACGGCTCTTCCACGGCGGCCCCGCGGAGACCGGGCCCGACTGGGCTCCGGTGGACTGGCAGCAGTATCCGGAAGAGGTCGTCGACCGGAAATGGCGCGCGGAGGCGGCCCGGCTGCACCGTGTCCTGGACACCATGGGCGTGCCCCCCGCCGCCGGCGCAGCAGGCGACAGCGCCTGCGCCGGGGTGCCCACACTGGCGCGCGTCGTCGAGCACCTCGCCGCGGGCCGGGGCGGGGGCGAGGAGCTCGCGGCCGGGATCAGCGCCGCCGTGGC
Source organism: Streptomyces sp. NPDC087901 (assembly GCF_044742205.1). NCBI lineage: Bacteria > Bacillati > Actinomycetota > Actinomycetes > Kitasatosporales > Streptomycetaceae > Streptomyces > Streptomyces sp. NPDC087901. Next base: position 72,226 of record NZ_JBIUUC010000004.1, on the reverse strand, counting down.
CCGGGAGGAGGCGCAGGCCCCGCAGCCGGTCACCGGCGGTGCAGGGGGTGTGGGCGGCGACGTGCTGGACCTCTGGGGTCCCGATCCGCTGCCGCTCTTCCCGCTCCAACCGCCCCGTACGGGGAGCGAGCTGCTCGCGGACCATGTCGCGGCGATGGTCTGCTGCGCCGCCGTCGACACGGCGGGCGCGGCGCCCGGGCTGGACTGGCTCGACGGCCCCGCGCTGCTGGTCGACGGCGAACGCCGGGCCGACCTCGGCAGCCCTGTCCTCAGCCTTGTCGAGGACGGCGACGCGGAGCCGCTGCGGTCCTGGCTCGCCTCGGTCGGCGTGCGTACCGACAAGCCTGTCCGTCTCGTCTGAAACACGTCTGGACAGACGGCCGTTCACTCGGACCGACACCCGATATCCGGAATATCAGGTTCCGTTCACGTCAATTCGCGACGAACGGTGACGGAGTGCATGCGTTATGTGATGTGCTGGGGATCGGCGCTGACAGTCGGCGCACCACTGTTGTTCCGGGGGCCTGAGGGAGGGATGCGTCATGGGGGCGGAGCAGATTCGCCGTTGGGAGTCAGGTGCCCTCGCGCATGCCGTCACCGACCCTTTCGGCCAGGGGCCCCTTCCCTGGCTGCGCGGCAGTGAGAACTACTTCGACGACACAGGCCAGGTAGTGCCCTGGTACGCCGACCCCACCCTGCCCCGCGGTTCCACCGGTGGGGGCACCCGCACCGCCGACGACGTCCGCCGCCAGATCAAGGGCTTCATCTCCACCGGCGCCGCGGCCCCGGGCGAGGCGATCGACTTCCACATCACCGTGGACCCGCCCCAGCAGTTCTCCGTGGACATCTACCGGATCGGTCACTACGGGGGTGACGGCGCCGCCAAGATCACCACGAGCCCGCGGCTCTCCGGCATTGTCCAGCCGGCCCCCCTCACCGCCGACCGCACGGTCTCCTGCCACCACTGGTGGCAGTCCTGGCGGCTGCAGATTCCCACGTACTGGTCGATCGGCGCGTATGTCGCCGTCCTCACCACGGTCGACGGCTACCGCTCCCACATTCCGTTCACGGTCCGCGACGACCACCCGGCCGATCTGCTGCTGGTGCTCCCGGACATCACGTGGCAGGCGTACAACCTCTACCCGGAGGACGGCCGAACCGGTGCCAGCCTCTACCACGCCTGGGACGAGCAGGGCCGACTGCTGGGGGAGGAGGACGCCGCGGTCACCGTCTCCTTCGACCGCCCCTACGCGGGCGCCGGCCTTCCGCTCCACGTCGGCCACGCCTACGACTTCATCCGCTGGGCCGAGCGCTACGGCTACGACATCGCCTACGCCGACACCCGCGACCTGCACGCGGGCCGGATCGACCCGACCCGCTACCGGGGCCTGGTCTTCCCGGGCCACGACGAGTACTGGTCGGTGCCCATGCGCCGCACCGCCGAACGCGCCCGCGACAACGGCACGTCCCTCGTCTTCCTCTCCGCCAACACCATGTACTGGCAGGTCAGCCTCGCGCCGTCGCCTTCCGGCGTCCCCGACCGGCTGCTCAGCTGCCGTAAGCGCCGGGGCCCGGGCAAGCCCGCGCTCTGGCGTGAGCTCGACCGTCCCGAGCAGCAGCTGCTCGGCATCCAGTACGCGGGCCGGGTCCCCGACCCCCACCCGCTGGTCGTGCGGAACGCGGAGCACTGGCTCTGGGACGCGACCGAAGCCGTCGAGGGCGACGAGATCAACGGCCTGGTCGCGGGCGAGGCCGACCGCTACTTCCCGCGCACGACGCTCCCCGAGCACGACAACCGCATCCTGCTCGCGCACTCTCCGTACCAGGACAGCGACGGCGTGACCCGTCACCAGGAGACGTCCCTGTACCGGGCCCCGTCGGGCGCCCTCGTCTTCGCCTCCGGCACCTTCGCCTGGTCCCCGGCCCTGGACCGCCCCGGCCACGTGGACCCGCGCATCCAGCGGGCCACCGCCAACCTCCTCGACCGCATCTGCAAGCGCGCCTGAGGCCCGGCCGCCCTCCGGGGCCCGCTCTCGGCAACGCATCCGCGCCCCTCCGCACCCCTCCGAAGCCGTCCGCGCCCCGATACGGGACAATCGGAACAGCTCCTGGATCAACCTACGCGGAGGCAGCGTGTCCGGATTTGTAGAAAAGCCCGAGCCCGTGCAGGTTCCGGGGCTCACCCACCTGCACACGGGCAAGGTGCGCGACCTGTACCGGAACGAGGCGGGCGACCTCGTCATGGTCGCCAGCGACCGGATGTCCGCATACGACTGGGTCCTGCCCACCGAGATCCCGGACAAGGGCCGCGTCCTGACCCAGCTCTCGCTGTGGTGGTTCGACCAGCTCGCCGATCTCGTACCGAACCACGTTCTGTCCACGGAGCTGCCCGACGGCGCACCCGCGGACTGGGCCGGCCGCACGACGATCTGCAAGTCGCTGCGGATGGTCCCGGTCGAGTGCGTCGCCCGCGGCTACCTGACCGGCTCAGGCCTGGTCGAGTACAACGCGTCCCGCACCGTCTGCGGTCTCGCCCTTCCCGAAGGCCTCGTCGACGGCTCCGAGCTGCCGGCGCCGATCTTCACCCCCGCCACCAAGGCGGCCGTCGGCGATCACGACGAGAACGTGAGCTACGAGGAAGTGGCCCGTCAGGCCGGCGCCGAGACAGCCGCACAGCTGCGCCGCGCGACGCTGGACGTATACAGCCGGGCCCGGGACATCGCACGCGAGCGCGGGATCATCCTCGCGGACACGAAGTTCGAGTTCGGCTTCGCGCCCACCGCCGACGGCGGCGAGGAACTGATCATCGCCGACGAGGTGCTCACCCCGGACTCGTCCCGCTTCTGGCCCGCCGCGGACTGGGAGCCGGGCCACGCCCAGCCGTCGTACGACAAGCAGTTCGTGCGCGACTGGCTGACCTCCCCGGCATCCGGCTGGGACCGCAAGAGCGAGCAGCCGCCGCCGGCGCTGCCCCAGGAGATCGTGGACGCGACCCGCGCCAAGTACCTGGAGGCTTACGAGCTACTCACCGGAACGCCCTGGAAGTAGGGCCTCTCGGCACACGAAGAAGCCCCCGGCCGAAAGGCCGGGGGCTTCTTGCTGAACCGAGCGGACGACCAGGTTCGAACTGGCGACCTCAACCTTGGCAAGGTTGCGCTCTACCAACTGAGCTACGTCCGCAAGCGCCGAAGCGCGAGAACTACTATACCCATCCCCGCTCGCGTGCGAGACGCACTGCGGCATGACGGTTCTCCGCCCCGAGCTTCGCAGCCGCTGCCGAGAGATAGTTACGCACCGTCCCCTGCGACAGGGACGCCCGCTCCGCGATCTCGGAGACCGGCGCCCCGTCGGCCGCCAGTTCGAGGACCTCGGCCTCGCGCACGGTCAGCGGCGAATCCCCGGCGGCAATGGCATCGGCCGCCAACTCCGGGTCCACATAGCGGTTTCCGGCGTGCACGGTGCGGATGATCCCGGCCAGCTGGCGGGCGCTGACGGTCTTCGGCACGAACGCCCGCACGCCCGCCGCGAGGGCTCGCTTGAGGTGTCCCGGGAGGCCATGACTCGTCACGATCATGGTTCGGCAGTCCGGGAGTTCGGACCTTATCGATGTGGCGACGCTCACACCGTCTGCCCCTGGCATCTCCAGATCCAGCACCGCCACATCGGGGCGGTGCGCGCGGGCCATGGCGAGTGCCTCGGGGCCGGTCGCAGCCTCCGCGACCACCACCAGGTCGTCCTCCAGCGCGAGCAGGGCGGCGAGTGCGCCCCGGATCAGGTGCTCGTCGTCGGCGAGCAGCACCCGTACCGCGGTCATCGTCGTTCCTCCAGAAGAGCCATGCGCGATACGTCGCCGGACACCGCATGCGGGGTGCCGGCGGATTCCGTGCGGGCCAGCGGGATCCGCGCGCTCAGCCGGAACAGGCCGTCCTCTGCCAGGCCGGCGTCCAGGGCCCCGTCCAGCGCGCCGAGCCGTTCGCGCAGCCCGGCCAGTCCGGAGCCGCTTTCCCCGGGCGCGGCCGCGGGTGCCCCGTCGTTCTCCACGTTCAGCACCACCGCGTCCGCCGATACGCGGAGCCGGACCGTGCAGCGGCGCGGATCGCCGTGCCGCAGCACATTGGTCGCGGCCTCGCGCACCACCCAGCCGAGCGCCGACTGGACGGGCGCCGGCAACCCCGCACCGTCGTCACCGGTCACCGCGCATTCGATGCCGGCTGCCCGCAACACCCCTTTGGCCCCTGCCAGTTCCGTGGTCAGATCGGCCTTCCGGTAGCCCCGTACGACATCACGTACCTCCTGCTGCGAAGCGCGGGCTATCCGCTGCACCTCGACCATCTGGTCCACCGCCTCGGGCCTGCCGCGCTGTGCGAGCTCCACAGCCAGTTCGCTCTTCAGCGCGATCACCGCGAGATTGCGGCCCATCACGTCATGCATGTCCCGCCCGAACCGCAGCCGCTCCTCGGCGACGGCGAGCCGGGCCTGTATGTCCCGGGACTCCTCGGCCTGCCACATCACGCTCAGGCTCCAGGCGCTGGGCCGCACCGAGATCAGGACCAGTACGCAGCCGAAGAGGGTCGTCGGCACGATCCCGGCGAGGGGGGCGCCCCGCACCCCTGACGCGGCGATTGCGCCGGTGGTCAGCGCGGTGAGGAGCAGCGACTCGATCATGAACGTGCGGACCGGGACCAGGAGCACCCGTGTGATCACGAACGGCATCGGTGCGTTCAGGCTCATGAGGAGCAGGCCGGGGTTGCCGATCCCGTCCACCCCGGCCAGCGTCGCCAGCAGCACCACTCCGAGAAGCAACAGGGCCAGGGGCGCGAGCATCCGGCGCGCGGGGAACACGGAGGCGCCGAGGTAGTGCTCGTACGAGGCGCGGACGTTGCGGTTGCTCAGCAGACACTGGGTGAGGCTCACCAGGAGCAGCGCCGCGCCCAGCGCCAGCGGGAGCGGCTCATGGCGGATGTCGTCCTTGAAAGGCGCCAGCTGCCACGACAGGGCGAAGAGCCAGGGGATCGAGGAGATGGTGAACCGCGAATACAGGTCGATCCGCTCCAGCTTTCCGCGCTCCTGCCAGCCGCGGCGCCATCCCCGTGCACGCTTCAACACGCCACAACCTCCCTCAGCGTCGCGGATCCCAGCGGAACCACCGCTGCACAGCAAACACCGCGAGCGCCGTCCAGACCAGCCCGGTCAGTGCCGCTCCGAGCAGGTCAGCGCCTTCGGGGACGCCCAGCCAGCCCGACCGTACGAGCGTCATCACTCCAGTCAGAGGCAGGAACTCGCAGGCCGACGCGAGCGGGTCGGGGAAGACCTCCAGCGGGACGAAGAGCCCCGAGCCCATCATCGAGACGAGGAACAGCGGAAGCGTGGTGAGCTGGGCCGTCTGCACGGTGCGGGTCAGTATGGAGGTGGCCGCGCCCAGCACCGTCAACAGCACCACGGCCAGCAGTAGTCCCGCGAGGAGCAGTTCGGGCCGCTGCGGAGCGGTGAGGCCGAAGAAGGCCGCACCGGTCACGATGATCAGCGCGGACTGTGTCAGGGCCAGAGCGGCCGACGGCAGTGCGGTCCCGGTCAGGATCTCGCCGTCGCTGACCTCGCCCGTACGGAGCCGCTTCAGGACCAGGTCCTCGCGCCGCGCCACGTAGGCGGCGACCATGTTCATGTAGACGGCCTGGATGAGTACCGTCCCGATGCCGCCGGTGAGCGCGGCTCCGGCGACTGTCAGCCCCGTCCCGCCGAGGTCCACCTGCTCGAATGTCGACTTCATTGCCATGATCATGGCCGAGGGCACCAGCAGCGCGACGACGACGGCCGTCCTGTTGCGGGCCAGCAGGGTCATTTCGGCCCGGCCGAGGGCCATCAGGCGTCCTCGGGCCGTTGTCGTGGTCCGGGCCGCCGGGGCCGGCGCAGTGGTGGTGGAGGTCGTCATCACACGGTCACCTCTTCGGTCCGGGCGGCGGACTTCGCGATATCGAGGAATGCCTCTTCGAGGGAGGCCGACCGGGCATCGAGACCGGTCAGGGAAACGTCCGCCTCCGCTGCCCAGCGCAGCAGTACGGTCAACGACTCCTGGAGCCGATGGGTACGGATCTCGATCCGCGGGCCCTCGGCCGCGGCGCGCAGGCTCAGCGGCAGCTGTCCCGCCGCGACTCCCTCGGGCAGCTCGAACCGGATCCGGGCCGGGCGGGCGGCCGTCACCTCCGCGGTGGTCCCCGCAGTCACGATGCGGCCCCGGTGCATGATCGCCAGCCTGTCGGCGAGGGCCTCGGCCTCTTCCAGGTAGTGCGTGGTCAGCAGGACGGTGATGCCGTCCTGCTTGAGCCCTCGCACCAGCTCCCAGGTGTCGCGTCGCCCCTCGGCGTCGAGGCCGGTGGTCGGTTCGTCGAGGAAGAGCACCTCGGGACGGCCGAGCAGGGCCAGTGCGAGGTCCAGCCGTCGCCGCTCTCCGCCGGAGAGCTGCTTGACCCGGACGGAGGCCCGGTGGCCGAGCCCCACCAGATCCAGCGCCTCGGCGGTCGGCCGGGCACCGCTGGTGCAGCCCGCCCACATCCGCACGGTCTCGGCCGCGGTCAGGTCGGACGGAAAGCCGCCCTCCTGAAGCATCACGCCGATGCGCGGCCGGACCGCGGCGCGATCGGCGTGCGGGTCGTGGCCGAGAACCCGTATCGCGCCGCCGTCGGGGCGCGCCAGGCCCTCGAGGAGTTCGACGGTGGACGTCTTGCCGGCACCGTTCGTCCCGAGCAGGGCGAACAGCTCGCCGCGTGCCACGGAGAAGGAGATGCCGGTCACGGCCTCGAAGCCGCCCGCGTAGCTGCGCCGGACGTCGTCCACCTCGATCACACGGTCACGCACACGGTCACGGGGAAATGCGTCGCTGGTCATGGACTCAAGGTTCCCGGCCGGACGGGGCCAGGAGCAGTGCGAGCTGTCATCGCTCCCCATGACAAACGTCATGCGTCACGGCTCATGACAAGCGGCATGGATGAAGGGAGCCGGAGGGAAGGGAGTCGGAGGGAAGAGAGACAGAGAAGGGAGCCGGAGGGAAGGGAGATGCGCGAGGGGATACGCGAGGGGAAATGGCCAGGAATCGAATACGACGAAGGCCCCGGTCGAAATCGACCAGGGCCTTCGATCAAGAGCGGACGACCAGGTTCGAACTGGCGACCTCAACCTTGGCAAGGTTGCGCTCTACCAACTGAGCTACGTCCGCATTGCAGCCACTCGGCTCTCACCGGTGGAGCGAGCACTACTCTACCTGATCCACCGGAGTGGTTGAGGAGAGTGATGCAGAGCGGGTGACAGGAATTGCACACTGCGCCTTCCCCCTGGAAGGGGGATGTTCTACTACTGAACTACACCCGCACGCTGCTCGAGGTTTGGCTTTGCGGCCTGGCCCCTCGGCGTGCTCCAGACTCTAGCCGACCTGCAGGGGTGTCGCGCAAGTCGGCTCCCGCGCGGTGTCGCCCGAGTGGCCGGTGACGGGCAGTCCGATGCCCGCCGGCCGACCGGCCGGCACCGCGCGTCCGGTCAACTCGCTTCCTGGAACGCCTCGTAGACCTTCTTGGGGATCCGGCCCCGGGCCGGCACCTCCATCCGGTGCGAGCGGGCCCAGGCGCGGACGGCCGCCGGGTCGGGTGCGAGCGAGGTGTGCCGGTACGAGGCGGGGACCTTGCCATGCTTGCTTGCGTTCGTCTGCTTGCGGCCGGCTGCCACGTACGGCGCCAGGGACTTGCGCAGTTTCTTTGCATTGGACGGATTGAGGTCGATCTCGTACGACTTCCCGTCCAGGGCGAAGGTGACCGTTTCCGTCGCTGCTCCCCCGTCGATGTCGTCGGAGAGCGTGACCACTACGCGCTGAGCCACGGATATCGGTCCTTTCCTACGGCATCCCCGCCTGACATGCGTGGATGCCGGCCTTCCGGCTGTGAGCGCGGATGTGGGCCGACCGGTGTCGGCCGTTTAGGGGCAATGTTGCTTTCCCCGGTAATCATTTGTACAGCGGTGAGCACCGCATTGTGAAGCCCGCCCAATTACCTGCGCGTGTCAACCGGCTTTGTGTGCTGCTGGTGAGGATTTTTTTTGCAGGATTTTCCGTGCCTGTTGTCGCGGCCGATATCTCGGCGTGATCTGGGCCGCTCGATATCTACCCGCGTAGAATTTCTGGCCAGGTACGCTGAGTGGACCCGCGGGGGTCTGGGGAACCCCCCGGAGAAACAGCCGCACCACACCACCACACCGGGAGTGCCAGTGGCACGCGTCGTAGTCGACGTCATGCTCAAGCCCGAGATCCTCGACCCGCAGGGACAGGCTGTGCAGCGTGCGCTGCCCCGTCTCGGCTTCGAGGGAATCGCGGACGTACGTCAGGGAAAGCGTTTCGAGCTGGAGGTCGAGGGGCCGGTCGATGACGCCGCCCTCACCCGTATTCACGAGATGGCAGAGACGTTCCTCGCCAACACCGTGATCGAGGACTTCACCGTGAAGGTGGAGAAGGCCGAGGAGTCGAAGTGACTGCTCGTATCGGAGTCGTCACCTTTCCGGGCACGCTCGACGACCAGGACAGCCTCCGGGCCGTTCGGGTCGCCGGCGCCGAACCCGTATCGCTGTGGCACCGCGACAAGGACCTGCACCAGGTCGACGCGGTCATCCTGGCGGGCGGCTTCTCCTACGGCGACTATCTGCGGGCCGGAGCCATCTCCCGCTTCTCGCCGGTCATGGAGACGGTGATCGAGCAGGCGAAGGCGGGCATGCCGGTTCTCGGCATCTGCAACGGCTTCCAGATCCTGACCGAGGCGCACCTGCTGCCCGGCGCGATGCTGCGCAACAACCACCTGCACTTCATCTGCCGCGATCAGAAGCTCCGCGTCGAGAACGCGGAGACGTCCTGGACCTCGGACTACTCCGCGGGCCAGGAAATCTCCGTACCGCTCAAGAACATGGACGGCTGCTACACCGCCGACGAGCACACGCTCGACGCGCTGGAGGCCGAGGGCCGTGTCGCGTTCCGCTATGTGGACGTGAACCCCAACGGCTCGCTGCGCGACATCGCCGGCATCACCAATGCCGCGGGCAACGTCGTCGGCCTGATGCCGCACCCGGAGCACGCTGTGGAGCCGCTGATCGGCACCGGTCGTACCGACGGTCTCGGTTTCTTCACCTCGATCATCAAGAAGCTGGTCAACGCATGAGCCTGGACACGGTCAAGCACGCGGCCGAAACCCCGGACGTGGAGCAGCCCTGGAGGGAGCTCGGCCTCAAGGAGGACGAGTACGCCAGGGTCCGCGAGATCCTGGGCCGCCGTCCCACCGGCGCCGAGCTCGCCATGTACTCCGTGATGTGGTCCGAGCACTGCTCCTACAAGAGCAGCAAGGTCCACCTCAAGCAGTTCGGCGAGAAGGTCCCCGAGAACGACGCGATGCTCGTCGGCATCGGCGAGAACGCCGGTGTGGTCGACGTCGGCCAGGGTTACGCGGTCACCTTCAAGGTCGAGTCGCACAACCACCCGTCGTACATCGAGCCCTACCAGGGCGCGGCCACCGGTGTCGGCGGCATCGTCCGCGACATCCTCGCGATGGGTGCCCGCCCGGTCGCGGTCGTGGACCCGCTGCGCTTCGGTGCGGCCGACCACCCCGACACCAAGCGCGTCCTGCCGGGCGTCGTCGCGGGTATCGGCGGCTACGGCAACTGCCTGGGCCTGCCGAACATCGGCGGCGAGGTCGTCTTCGACGCCTGCTACCAGGGCAACCCGCTCGTCAACGCCGGCTGCATCGGCGTGATGAAGCACGAGGACATCCACCTCGCCCAGGCCTCCGGGCCCGGCAACAAGGTCATCCTGTACGGCGCCCGCACCGGCGGCGACGGCATCGGCGGTGTCTCGGTGCTCGCCTCGGAGACCTTCGACTCGACCGGTCCGGCCAAGCGCCCGGCCGTCCAGGTCGGCGACCCGTTCCAGGAGAAGCTCCTCATCGAGTGCACCCTGGAGATCTTCAAGGAGAAGCTCGTCGCGGGCATCCAGGACCTCGGCGGCGCCGGGCTCTCCTGCGCCACGTCCGAGCTGGCCTCCGCGGGCTCCGGCGGCATGCGCGTCGAGCTGGACACCGTGCCGCTGCGCGACTCCTCCCTCTCGCCCGAGGAAATCCTCATGAGCGAGTCGCAGGAGCGCATGTGCGCGATCGTCGAGCCGCAGCACGTGGACCGCTTCCTGGAGATCTGCGAGAAGTGGGACGTCATCGCCACCGTCATCGGTGAGGTGACCGAGGGCTCCCAGCTGGAGATCTTCTGGCACGGTGAGCAGATCGTGGACGTGCCGCCGCGGTCCGTCGCCCACGAGGGCCCGACCTACCACCGCCCGTTCGCCCGCCCGTCCTGGCAGGACGCCCTGCAGGCCGACGACGCCGGCAAGCTGGCCCGTCCGGCCGATGGCGCCGAGCTGCGCGAGCAGGTTCTGCAGCTCGTCTCCTCGCCGAACCAGGCGTCGAAGTCCTGGATCACGGACCAGTACGACCGGTTCGTCCAGGGCAACACCGTGCTCGCGATGCCCGAGGACGCCGGCATGGTCCGCATCGACGAGGAGTCCAACCTCGGCGTGGCCATGGCGACCGACGGCAACGGCCGGTACGCGAAGCTCGACCCGTACACCGGCGCCCAGCTCGCGCTGGCGGAGTCGTACCGCAACGTCGCCGCGTCCGGCGCCAAGCCGCTCGCCATCTCGGACTGCCTGAACTTCGGTTCGCCCGAGGACCCGGACGTCATGTGGCAGTTCGCCGAGGTCACCCGTGGCCTGGCGGACGGCTGCCTGGAGCTGGGCACCCCGGTCACCGGCGGCAATGTGTCGCTGTACAACCAGACCGGTGACACGGCGATCCACCCGACGCCGGTCGTGGCCGTGCTCGGTGTGATCGACGACGTCACGCGGCGTACGCCGGTCGCCTTCAAGGAAGAGGGCCAGCTCCTCTACCTGCTGGGCGACACGCACGAGGAGTTCGGCGGCTCGGCCTGGTCCGAGGTCGTCCACAGCCACCTCGGCGGCATGCCGCCCAAGGTCGACCTGGGCCGCGAGAAGCTGCTCGGCGAGATCCTGATCTCGGCGTCCCGCGACGGCATGATCGACGCGGCGCACGACCTCTCCGACGGCGGTCTGATCCAGGCGGTCACCGAGTCCTGCCTGCGCGGCGGCAAGGGTGCGCGGCTGGTCGTGCCGGACGGTCTGGACGCGTTCACGTTCCTCTTCTCCGAGTCGGCGGGACGCGCGATCGTCTCGATCCCGCGCAGCGAGGAGCTCCGTTTCAACGACATGTGCGGGGCGCGCGGTCTGCCCGTGACCCGGATCGGTGTCGTGGACGGCGAGGAGATCGAGATCCAGGGCGAGTTCAGCATTCCGCTGGACGAGCTGCGTACGGCGCACGAGGGAACGATCCCCGCGCTGCTCGCGTAGCCGTCCGACGGGTACGCCCGTCACCTTTCGCAGAAGCCCCCGCACGGTCCGACCGGGCGGGGGCTTCCGTGTGCCGGTGTGACGGTCCGGGCGGGACGGATACTCGCCGAGTGCGGCAACGCGGGGAACTCCACCGAACCGCGCGTGCCGAGTGCCGGGTATCAGGTATCAGGCGTCAGGCCGGCTTCAGTCATCGCTTCCGGTGTGGCAGGACCTCCGCGGGAGCGATGTGGGGCCGTCGTGGCAGGCGTCACCTTCGCGAGTGAATGTACTGGGTTAAATTTTCATCCAGGACTAACTTTCATCCTGGTACAGTGATGGCATGCTGACCGAGGGACTGGGCCTGCGCGAGCGCAAGAAGATCCAGACGCGACGCCGTCTGCTGGACGAGGCCATGAGGCTCTTCGGGGAGCGCGGGTTCGACCAGGTGTCGGTCGCGGAGATCGCCGAAGCGGCCGACGTGTCGAAGATGACCGTCTTCAACTACTTCGACAGCAAGGAAGATCTGGTTCTCGCTCCCATGGAGCAGCACATCGGAGATGTCGCGCGGGTGGTGCGGGACCGGGCGCCCGGTGAGTCGGTGGTGGCGGGCGTGCGGCGCCAGTTCCTGGCTGCCGTCGAGAGCCGCGATCCCGCCGTCGGGGTCAGCGATTCGCCGGTGGTGCTCGGGCTCCTCCGGCTCATCCAGCAGACGCCGGCTCTGCTCACCCGGGCCTATGCCTTCCTCGTCCGCACCGACGAGTTGCTCATCGATGTCCTGGTCGAAGAGGGCGAGGAGCCGGCCGTCGCGCGGATTGTGGCCGCTCAGCTGATCGGCACGCGTAACGCCCTGATCACCGAGAACCAGCGGCGGCTGCTGGCCGGTGAATCGGCCGACGTGGTCGCAGCGGACGCCGCAGTGCTCGCCGAGCGAGGTTTCGGCCTGCTCGAGAAGGGCCTGAGCGGCTTCGCGACCCGCGCCTGACCCGGTCCTGGCCTGTGCCTGGCCTGAGCCTGCCCGCGCGTGACGCGTGCCTGACCCGCCCCTGCCCCGACCCTGGCCCTCGCCTGTCGGTTCGGACCTGACCGGTGCCTGTCGGGATCCGGGCCCGTCGCCGTCTCTGACGCGCTCGGGGCCGGCTCGGGTATCTGCCTTGTGCCGGGTCAGCGGATGACGCCTTAGGCTCCCCTCCATGCCTCCGTCCCAGAAGCGCGCCCGCCGCTACGACCCGGTCAGGACCCGCGCCGCGATCATGGCGCAGTTCGCCCATGTCCGGGCTGCCGTACGCACTCTGACGCCCCAGCAACTGGAGGCGCCGAGCGGACTCGGCGCGTGGACGGTGCGTGACCTCACCGTCCACGTGACCATGGCGCTCTCGCACGTCATCAGGAACCTGGAGCTCCCCGAACCGGCCCTCGCCAAGCCCGAGGTGACCTTGTCGGAGTGGCCGTTCTCCACGGCAGGGCGGGCCGGCCGGATCGCCGACGACACCGTGGCGCTTGCCGCCGCGCACCCCGATGTGGACACCCTGTACGGAGAGGTGGCCGACCGCTTCGAGGCGCTGGTGCCGGGTGCTCCCGAGGACCGCCTGGTGGCCACTCGGGTCGGTGCCATGCGGCTCGGGGACTTCCTGGTCACGCGCACCGTGGAGCTCGTCGTCCACACGTACGACCTCAACGAGGCGACCGGTCTCGGCGTCCCGTACGACCGTCAGGCGCTCGCCGCCTGCACCCGGCTGCTTGCCGACGCCCTGGCGGAGAAGGCGCCGGGGGGCTCGGTCGAGGTACGGGTCCCGCCCTTCGCGGTCGTCCAATGCGTTCAGGGCCCCCGGCACACGCGCGGCACGCCGCCCAACGTGGTCGAGACCGACCCGCTCACCTGGATCAGGCTCGCCACCGGGCGTACCTCCTGGGCGCGGGAACTCGACGCTGCCAAGGTCAGCGCCAGTGGAGAACGGGCGGACCTGGCCGCACTGCTGCCGCTGATGGGGTGACGGGAACCGGAACGCCGGTTCGGACCGTCCCATGGCCATGCACCGTCAACGCCTGGCTGTCAGCGCCCTCGCCCTCGCTGCTCTCGTAGCCCTTGCCGCCTGCGGCACGGTGACGGGCCCCGGCTCCGCCGGCAGCGACGGGCGGGGTACCGGCACCGGTACCGGTGCCGTACGGGACGACTCGCCCCTCACCGGAACCCGCTGGGGGGTCGAATCGGTGACCGTCGACGGCCGGCGGTCCGCCGCCCCGGCCGGCGCTCATGTCGAGATCGACGCCAACGGGCGGGCAAGCGGGAACTACGGCTGCAACCGGTTCACCGCCGAGGTCCGGCTCGACGGCGACACGCTCACCGTCGAGCCGGGCACGACCACCGAGATGGGCTGCGAGCAGGACATCCGCCAGTTCGAGACCCTGCTGTCGCGCGCGTTCAGCGGCAAGCTCACCGCTGTTGCCACGGACAGCGATCTCACCCTGACCACGGTGAACGGTGACACCATCACCCTCACTGCCCGGCCCCCTGCCCCGCTCACCGGAACCCGCTGGCGGATCACCTCCCTGGTCTCCGGCCCGACCTCCTCCTCCCTGCCCGCAGGTACGGAGAACAAGGCCCACATCACGTTCGGCGAGGACGGCACAGTCCACGGCACCCTCGGCTGCAACAGCTTCCGCGGCGCCGCGGACGTCTCCGGCTCCACCATCGCCTTCGGCCCGCTCGTCACCACCCGCAAGATGTGCCCGGACCCCGAGATGCGGCTGGAGCGCGCGCTGCTCGCCGTGCTCGACGGGAAACGGACGGCTTACCGGCAGGTCCACCGCACGCTGACCCTCACCGCGCAGGACGGCGAGGGAATCGCGGCCTCTGCCCCGGAGGAGTAGGGGCAGCGGGCGCGGCAGGGGAATCAGGAGGACTTCGGATACGGCAGCAGGCCGGCGTCCGTCCGTTCCCAGGCCGCACGCAGTTCGGCCAGAAGCTCCGGTTCGGCGGCCGCCCGGTTGGCCTGCTCCCGCTGGTCGTGCGCCAGGTTGAAGAGCTGATCCGCCCCGCCCTTGCCCCGGTAGTACTTCCACTCGCCGCGGCGCAGCGCACGCTCCCCACGCACCCGCCAGAACAGGTCCCGCTCCTTCGGCTGCTCGCCACGCAGCAGGTACCCGGCCAGGCTGACGCCGTCCAGCGGGTATGCCGGATCGGGCCGGGCGCCACCGAGCTCGAGCAGCGTCGCCGTCCAGTCGGGCGAGAACAGAGGCAGACCGCTCACCTGGTGCGGATCGATCCTGGCCGGCCAGCGCAACACGGCCGGGACCCGGATGCCGCCCTCCTGGAGGGAGCTCTTGTTGCCGGAGAGCGGCCACTGGTACGAGAAGCGCTCACCGCCGTTGTCGCTGGCGAAGAAGACCAGGGTGTCCTCCTCCTGCCCGGAGCGCTTCAGCGCCTTCAGCACCTCGCCGACCGAGCGGTCCAGGTCCTCGACCATCTCCTTGTACTTGGCGACCGAGCCCCCGTCGGCATGGAACAGCCCTCCGAGCCCGCCCTCCTTGATCTTGCGGACGATCTCGGCGCTCTCGGCCGTGTCGCCCTCCGCGATCCAGGGCCAGTGCGGGGTGGTGAAGTTGAGGTTCAGCAGCCACGGCTTGTCGTGGTCGCGCTGTACGTACTCGCTCGCCCGCTCGGTGAGGATGCGGGTGTAGTACCGAAGGTCCTTGTACTCGGCATCGCCCTCGTAGAGGTCGTACTCGCCGCCGAGGCCGAGCTTCGAGTAGTACTCCAGCGCCCCGCCGAAGTTGCCGAAGAACTCGTCCCAGCCCGACTTGGTGGGGCTGTAGTCCGGCAGATAGCCGCAGTGCCACTTGCCGATCAGCGCGGTCGCGTACCCGGCACCGCGCAGCAGCGAAGCGAGGGTCGGATGGGTGGGTTCGAGGCCGGCCGAGCGGTCTGCGATGGGTTCGGCGAGGCCGCCCTTCGTACGCCCGGGGTAGCGGCCGGTGTACAGGCTGAAGCGGGTCGGTGAGCAGGTCGCGGACCCGGCGTAGGCGTCGGTGAACCGCACGCCCTGCCGGCCGAGCCGGTCCAGGTTCGGGGTGTGGATGTCCGGCGAACCGTAGGAGGAGAGGTCGGCCCAGCCGAGGTCGTCCCCGAGGATGAAGAGGATGTTGGGCCGCCGAGCGTGCCGGCCCCGGGCCGCCCGGAAGGGTTGCTCGTGCGCCGCCGATTCCGCCGACTCCGCCGGTGAGGCGGCGGCGGGCGCGGCGGGCAGCCCCACCGCAGCGGTGGCGGCCGTGGCGCCGACAGCGACCCCGAAGGCACGCCGCGTCAAAAGATTACTGGAACTGTTGTTCGAATCGGAAGGGGTCTCAACTGCTGACATGACTGCTCCAGGGCGGGATCGGCCGCGCAGGGTGACGGAAGCGAAGAGGACCGTCATGCCTGCCGGCAACTGGCAACTGGGGTAGGACGCGGATGCGGAGGCGTACGGAACCGGATGCCGGCCCGGAGACGTACGGAACTGGCTATCGCCCCCGGACGCTCACTGGGCCGGACTCCTACGGGCCGGCCGGACAGCTGCGGACGTGCACGAGGCGCAAGGGTGCGGGGGGATGCCTGGGCCGCGGCGGACGCCAGGGGCGCGGAGCGCACCTGGCGCGAGGGGGCCGCAGCGCGACTGAAGGTCGGGCGCCGGACGACGGGACCGGATGGCGGATGACGAAGCCGGACGGCCGAGGGCGGAGCCGGGCGGCCTCAGAGGCGGCCGGGGCAGCGGGGGAAGGGGGGAGTGGAGCCCTCGCGTGCGCCGAAGAAATCAGGCGCGACGACAGATGGCGCTCGAGACACGTCCCAGATCGACGTGACGGCGCTCCACGAGCGTGACCGTGTGATCACCGAGGGGCTGCATGGGGCAGGAGCCTGCCAACGAGTCATGCGCCTGTCAACGCCGGTCTCGCACTCCGGACGGTCCCCTGCCGTCGGCCGGCGCCTTCACCGGATGCCGCAGGAACGCCGTCCGGCCCCCCGACGCGGTCTTCGCCCGCCGCCGCCAGGGCTTCGCCCGTGCGCCGCCGTAAGCGTGTCGCCTAGCGCCACAGGCATGTCGCCCGCCGCCAGGTCTCGCCCGAGCGGCAACCATCTCGACACCGCAAGCATCCTCCACACCGCAGGCATCCCCACACCGCAGCCATCTCCACGCCGCAGCATCTCGCCCAGCGCCGCAAGGGTTTAGCCCAGCGGTCACAAGTGGTTCGGCCAGGCGTCACAAGAGGTCTCATACCGGTCCTCCTGTCGACCGCCCGGTGTGAGGCTCACCACGAAACGAGCGTTCGGCCACCCCGTGCGGGGCCGTGAGGAGGCACCTCACGGAGTGCCACGAACCTGCCCGGACGCCCCACCCCACCGTGGCCGGAACCCGTCGGTAACCAGCCGGTGATCCGGGCGGCGACTGCCCCGACGCGGCTACGACCGGTCGTCCGGCCTCGGACGGCGTTCACTCCGCGTCACCGCTCGGTGCGGCTGCGGAGAGGGCTGCGAGGGCGCGTCTTCCGCAGTCCGAGGGGGCGTCCCCAATTCGGACCAGTGGTCGATCTCGCCTACACTCGGTGGCGTGCCTCGTGGTGATGGACGACTCAACCACGACCTGCTCCCCGGAGAGAAAGGCCCCCAGGACGCTTGCGGCGTCTTCGGTGTCTGGGCTCCGGGCGAAGAGGTCGCCAAGCTCACCTATTTCGGACTGTATGCCCTGCAGCACCGTGGACAGGAGTCCGCGGGCATCGCAGTGAGCAACGGGTCCCAGATCCTGGTCTTCAAGGACATGGGACTGGTCTCGCAGGTCTTCGACGAAACGTCTCTGGGATCGCTCCAGGGCCATATCGCGGTCGGTCATGCCCGCTACTCCACCACCGGTGCCTCGGTGTGGGAGAACGCGCAGCCGACGTTCCGTGCGACCGCGCACGGCTCGATCGCCCTGGGTCACAACGGCAACCTGGTCAACACGGCCCAGCTCGCCGAGATGGTCGCCGACCTTCCGCGCAAGGACGGTCGCGCCACCCAGGTCGCCGCGACCAACGACACCGATCTGGTGACCGCGCTGCTCGCCGGCCAGACCGATGCGGACGGCAAGCCGCTGACCATCGAGGAGGCGGCCACCAAGGTGCTTCCCGAGGTGAGGGGCGCCTTCTCCCTCGTCTTCATGGATGAGCACACCCTCTACGCGGCCCGTGACCCGCAGGGCATCCGCCCGCTGGTTCTCGGCCGGCTGGAGCGCGGCTGGGTGGTGGCCTCCGAGTCCGCCGCCCTCGACATCTGCGGCGCCAGCTTCGTCCGTGAGATCGAGCCGGGCGAGCTCGTCGCCATCGACGAGAACGGCCTGCGCACCTCCCGCTTCGCAGAAGCGAAGCCGAAGGGCTGCGTCTTCGAGTACGTCTACCTGGCCCGCCCCGACACCGACATCGCAGGGCGGAACGTCTACCTCTCCCGCGTGGAGATGGGACGCAGGCTGGCGGCGGAGGCCCCGGTCGAGGCCGATCTGGTCATAGCGACACCGGAATCCGGCACCCCCGCCGCGATCGGTTACGCGGAGGCCAGCGGAATCCCGTTCGGCGCCGGACTCGTCAAGAACGCCTACGTCGGCCGGACCTTCATCCAGCCGTCCCAGACCATCCGGCAGCTGGGCATCCGCCTCAAGCTGAACCCGCTCAAGGAAGTCATCAAGGGCAAGCGACTGGTGGTCGTCGACGACTCGATCGTCCGCGGCAACACCCAGCGCGCACTCGTCCGGATGCTCCGCGAGGCCGGAGCGGCCGAGATCCACATCCGGATCTCGTCCCCGCCGGTGAAGTGGCCCTGCTTCTTCGGTATCGACTTCGCCACCCGCGCCGAGCTGATCGCCAACGGCATGTCCGTCGACGAGATCGCCACGTCGATGGGGGCCGACTCGCTCTCGTACATCTCGCTCGACGCGATGATCGAGGCGACGACGATCGACAAGCCGAACCTGTGCCGCGCCTGCTTCGACGGCGAGTACCCGATGGAGCTTCCGGACCCGGAGCTGCTCGGCAAGCAGCTGCTGGAGACCGAGCTGGCGGCAGGCCCTGCGGCGACCGCAGCGGCCGACGCGCTGCGCCGTCCGTGATCCGGACCGTTCGGCAGCCTTCCCACCAGCCCCGTATTTCCACACGAAAGATCCCAGGCAATGTCTGAGACAACAGGTGCTTCCTACGCGGCAGCGGGCGTCGACATCGAGGCCGGCGACCGCGCCGTAGAGCTGATGAAGGAGTGGGTGAAGAAGACGCAGCGCCCCGAGGTCGCAGGCCTCGGCGGCCTCGGCGGCTTCGCCGGACTCTTCGACGCCTCGGCCCTCAAGCGCTTCGAGCGTCCGCTGCTCGCCTCCGCCACGGACGGTGTCGGCACGAAGGTCGACCTCGCCCGCCAGATGGGCGTGTACGACACCATCGGCCACGACCTCGTCGGCATGGTCGTGGACGACCTGGTCGTCTGCGGTGCCGAGCCGCTCTTCATGACCGACTACATCTGCGTCGGCAAGGTGCATCCCGAGCGTGTCGCGGCCATCGTGAAGGGCATCGCCGAAGGCTGCGTGCTGGCAGGCTGCGCCCTGGTCGGCGGCGAGACCGCCGAACACCCCGGCCTGCTCGGCCCGGACGACTTCGATGTCGCCGGCGCCGGTACGGGCGTGGTCGAGGCCGACCGGCTGCTGGGCCCGGACCGTATCCGCAAGGGCGACGCCGTCATCGCTATGGCGTCGTCCGGCCTTCACTCCAACGGGTACTCGCTCGTCCGCCACGTCGTCTTCGACCGGGCGGGCTGGACGCTGGACCGCCAGGTCGAGGAGTTCGGCCGGACACTCGGCGAGGAGCTTCTGGAGCCCACCAGGATCTACTCCCTGGACTGCCTGGCCCTGACCCGCACGACCGATGTGCACGGCTTCAGCCATGTCACCGGCGGCGGTCTGGCCAACAACCTGGCCCGGGTCATCCCGGCCTCCCTCCACGCGACGGTGGACCGCTCCACCTGGACGCCCGGCGCGGTCTTCGACCTCGTGGGCAAGGCCGGTCAGGTCGAGCAGCTGGAGCTGGAGAAGACGCTCAACATGGGCGTCGGCATGATCGCGATCGTCCCCGCCGAATCGGTGGACGCCGCACTGACGACCCTTGCCGACCGCGGGGTCGACTCCTGGGTGGCGGGCGAGATCACGGACCGTGGCGCGCACACGACGGGCGCGGAGCTCGTGGGCACGTACGCGCGCTGAGCGCGGCAGCGGTCCTGCGGACGCGCTCACCCCGGCGGCGAGCGAGCTGCGGAAAGTCGAACGGAATGCCGGGCGGGCCGAAAGGTCCGTCCGGTTGCCGGAAGCCTCGTCGGCTCCGGACCGGGACAGCACAGAACCCGGTCCGGGACAGGCCCGGACCGGGTTGATGTGTCAGCGCGAGGTCAAGCGCCGCGGCGCTGTGACGACGGACCGGACTGATCGCCCTCGTCCTCGTCATCGTCGTCGTTGTACTGATCCGCGTACTGTGCGTACGGGTCATCTTCCTCGTCGTCGTCCTCGAACGGCTCTGCGTTCGGTGGTTGACTCGAAGGTGATGCGCCCAGCTCATTGGCCAGACGCGACAGATCAGTCCCGCCGCTGCTGTACTTCAGCTGACGGGCGACCTTTGTCTGCTTGGCCTTTGCCCGGCCGCGCCCCATGGCTCGACCCCCTCGGTGACGGGGCTCGACGGCCCCAGAGTCTTGACACGCGTTCATGTTTCAGAACGGACTCTCGGCAGAGAGACCGTGCCCGTAGTGCTTTAACGGTACCTGCTTCCGCGGCCATACGGTACGCCGCCCGCGTCACGTGCCCCGGAAGAGGACCCGCGAGGAGCGTGTCCTCGCTGGTCAACTGCGATTTTAACCTCTTATTGGCATGCGACCCGCCGACCGGAGTGAGTCTTGTCTCGCCGGTCGGCGGGCGGGCAGGCCGTGCGCCGGCATGACGCCCTGTAGGGCTGTCGGCGCACTCGGCTACGGCCGGCGGTGCGTTCGGCCGGGCCGGCGGCGCACTCGGCTACGGGCGCACTGAGCCGCGGCGGGCTTCCGCCATCCGGTGCTCGGCGATCCGGTCGGCGGCGGCGGCCGGCGGAATGCCATCGTCATTCGCACGCGCAAAGATGGCCAGGGTCGTGTCGAAGATCTTCGACGCCTTCGCCTTGCACCGGTCGAAGTCGAAGCCGTGCAGCTCGTCCGCGACCTGGATGACACCGCCCGCGTTCACCACGTAGTCGGGTGCGTACAGGATCGAACGGTCCGCCAGGTCCTTCTCGACGCCCGGGTGCGCGAGCTGGTTGTTGGCCGCGCCGCACACCACCGACGCGGTGAGCACCGGAACGGTGTCGTCGTTCAGGGCGCCGCCGAGTGCGCACGGCGCGTAGATGTCCAGACCCTCGGTACGGATCAGCGCCGCGGTGTCGGCCGCGACGGTGACCTCGGGGTGCTTCTCCGTGATCCGGCGCACGGACTCGTCCCGTACATCCGTGATCACGACCTCGGCGCCGTCCGACAGCAGGTGCTCGACGAGGTGGTGGCCCACCTTGCCGACGCCCGCGACCCCCACTTTCCGGCCACGCAGCGTCGGGTCGCCCCAGAGGTGCTGGGCCGAGGCCCGCATGCCCTGGAAGACGCCGAACGCGGTGAGCACGGAGGAGTCGCCTGCGCCGCCGTTCTCGGGGGAGCGGCCGGTGGTCCACCGGCACTCGCGCGCCACGACGTCCATGTCGGCGACGTACGTGCCGACATCGCAGGCCGTCACGTAGCGCCCGCCGAGCGAAGCCACGAAGCGGCCGTAGGCCAGCAGGAGTTCGTCGGTCTTGATCTGCTCGGGGTCACCGATGATGACCGCCTTGCCGCCGCCGTGGTCGAGACCGGCCATGGCGTTCTTGTACGACATGCCGCGCGCCAGGTTCAGGGCGTCCGCGACGGCCTCGGCCTCGGAGGCGTACGGGTAGAAACGGGTACCGCCCAGGGCCGGGCCCAGTGCGGTGGAGTGGATGGCGATGACGGCCTTGAGGCCGCTGGCAAGGTCCTGACAGAGCACGACTTGTTCGTGGCCCCCCTGATCCGAATGGAACAGGGTGTGCAGTACATCGACAGGCGCGCCGGTCACATCGGTCACTGTGGTGACTCCCAAGTACGAAGCGGCGGAGGGCCCTACTGAAGGTGGGGAGGGCCCGGGCGGACCGGCACACCCGGTCCGTCCGGGCAAGAGCGTAATTCCTCGGAGCACGCAGATCTGTTCCAGTGCCGAGGATCACCCCCTGCAGGAGTACGGGCGTGACACGATCGCTGCATGTCGGTGGTGTCTTCAGTGCTCGTCCCTTACGCGTCCTACCTCCGGGTGTACGAGCCACTGGCGGCCTTCCCGGAGGCTGAACGTGCCCACTGGGCCCGCTATGCGGGCCGCGGGCAGATTCCCACGGCCCAGGACGAACTGCGTCGTTCCCTGGCCGACTTGGCGGCGACCCCGCCGGTCGGCGTGCCGGCGCACGAGAGCGCCGACGCGTTCGTCGCCGAGGTGGACGGCGTGGTGTGCGTCAGCCCGTGGCGGACCCGGCTGCGCGGGTGGCTGGCGCTGGACGGGCTGGCGGACATGTTTCCCGGTGCGGTGCTCGACGCGGTGCTGCCGCCGGTGGTGCGCGGGCAGGCCGTGGCCGACCACGAACGGTGGGCGGAGCGCAATCCGGATGCCCGGCCGTGGATCAGGACGGCGGTCTGGCAGGTCCCGGTGCGCTGGTTCGTCCTGTTCTCGGACGAGGAGCGCGAGTACCGGGAGGCGGGGGAGGGCGGCGAGCCGCCCCTGCTGCGTTACCGGACGCCGATGGTCCAGGCGCGGCGCAGGCTGGCCCGGGGCCTGAAGACGCTGCGGGAGTCCATGGACGACGGACCGCTGACCGAGGGGCTGGTCGACGTCGGGCGGTGGCTGGAGGAGTTCCACCCGCGCGCGCTCGTGGAGCTGGACTACGGCGGGCTGGTGCACGCCCTGTCGGCGGAGCAGCTCGCCGGGGACCGGAGCGCCGCGGATGTGGCGCAGGGCATCGCTGCGCTCGGTGCCGGGGACGCCGAGGGGGCCAGCGAGGCGTATGCCCGTCTTGCGGAGCGTTGGAGGGCCGTGAGGGACCGCCAGTTCGCGAACTGATGATCGATGAACCTGTGACCCGTGTGACACGTGAGAGTGAAGAGGCGGAACCGTACCTCAGTGGTCGCGGGACCTACGTCCCGAACCGGGCCTTTGCCTCAAGCGTGATGGATAGCACTTACGGGGCTCTTGCGTCCTTCCCTACTCCTCGTGCCAAAATAGGACAAGGAGTCCGGGGAGGACTCCATCCGTCCAAGTAAGGGCGGAATGCTCGGTATTGCACTCTATGGGGGGTCTGGTGACTCCTGATCGCTCTGTGACTGATCGTCACGGTGGTGTGACTGTCCGCTATGGCATGGTCCATCGGCTTCCGTCGCTGATGAACACCTGGGAGGGCAATTCCATCGGTTTGGCCGACGTGGCTGGACGGATGGTGTAGTTGTAGTGCCGAGGACAAGCCGTTCGTCCTATAACCGACTCGGCCCGCGTCCGCCATTTCGGGCAACGCGGGTCAAGGTGCAGAATTTAGAGGAAAGAACCGAGATGGTTCGGTTCTCCCGAGGAGGCCGCTCATGACCGCTCGCACCCCTGATGCCGAGCCGCTGCTGACCCCGGCTGAGGTTGCCACGATGTTCCGCGTGGACCCGAAGACGGTTACCCGTTGGGCCAAGGCAGGCAAGCTCACGTCCATCCGCACGCTCGGTGGACATCGCCGGTACCGCGAGGCAGAGGTCCGCGCACTGCTTGCGGGTATTCCGCAGCAGCGCAGCGAGGCCTGACATACCCCTGTCGCCGCGTCACAACTGGGCTTCTGGGTCCCCCAACCCACATAGCCCACCCATAGCTCCATATGACGGGCGCCCGCCCCAACGGGCGCCATACCTGTGCCATACGGGTGTCGTCATGAGATCGCGCTGGACTCCGCCGGGTCCAGCGCGATCTTTTTTGTGCGCGCGGCCGACGTCGATGCGGGTCGCCTTCCCGGCGTCCGTCCGCCCGTATTCCGCCACTGGAAACCGGGCGTCCGGTCGGCTCCGGATCGGCCTTGTGAGGGTGCGTTCGTCTCGGTGAGGGGTGTGCGCGCCGACCCCGTGGAGGGTGGATCGGGGTGGGGTGGAGGGTTCCCCGGGGTGCCCTTGCCCAGGGGTGCAATTGCACATATTAAATTCGCCAGTTGTAGGAAGGGTGTAAAGCCACACCTTCTGAAAACTGATTCGGTGACACCCGTCACATCGCATGAGTCTTGCCAAGTGCGAGCCTGCCACTGCGGTGGAGCGGAACGTCAAGCCATTGGTCACGTGGCGGGAGGACTTTCGTCCTGTGCCCATGTGGGGTCGCGCCGGTCACCGAAGCCCATTTCGGCACCGCCGGGGGGCGCCGAGGCGGGTGCGGGGGTGTGACGGGCCGACATCTGCCGGCGGTCGGACCGGCTTACGAGGGCCGCGTCCGACGGCTCAGCGGCCTTGTGCGGGGCTACGGCGCCCGCCACGGGCTCTGCCGTCCGTCCGGACCGCTCTGCCGTCCGTCCGGACCGCGTGGAGGCGGACACGGGCCCCACGGTCTGTTCCGGCGCCCCGGGGGCGATCGAGGGCCCCATGGCCGCTCCCGGCCGAGTGGCGGTGGTCACGGGCCCCGCGGCCCGTCCCAGCCGCGTGGACGCGGTCACGGGCCCGGCGGTCTGTTCCTGCCGCCCGGGGGTCTTCACGGGTCGTGCGGTCTGTTCCAGGGCTTCGGGGGCTGCCGTGGGCTCCGCCGCTCGCTCCGGCGGTCCGGGGGCCGCCGTGGGCTCCATGGCGAGCCGCAGTAACCGTGCGCAGACCGCGCAGTGCCGAGTGAGGTGGCGGTAGCCCGAAGCCGCAGCCAGGTGGGCGCGCAGCAGGGCCCGGATCTCGTGCCGAGGCGTCCGCCTGCGAAGCGGGGCAGGGGCCGGGGCCGGGGCGGGGCCCGGAACCCGGACGGGTGCGACGAAGGCCCCGGCCGGTTCGCGGGGGCCGGACCGGTCCGGCTGCAAGCCCTCGCCCGTGGATACCGCCATCCGCGCCACCTCCCGGTGGATGCGCGCCCCCACCCGGGAAAACCAGGGGCAGCCCTTGGTTTCTGAGTACTCGTCGGCGGACTCCGGAGTCAAGACGCACGAAAGCCCGGATCCAGGGGATCCGGGCTTTCGTTACTGCGGTCCTGACGGGATTTGAACCCGCGGCCTCCACCTTGACAGGGTGGCGAGCACTCCAAACTGCTCCACAGGACCAGGTTTTCGCGGCTGCCTTGCGGCTTGCTGCGAAGACAGACTGTACAGGAGTTCAGAGGGTGCGGTCGACCTCACTCCTGGTGGTGGAGCCGTTACGCGCCCACCAACAGGCGCCCTACGGGGCGGCGGCGTCGATCGCCTTCACGATCCGCTTGTCGGAGACGGGGAACGCGGTGCCCAGGGCATGCGCGAAGTAGCTGACCCGCAGCTCCTCGATCATCCAGCGGATGTCCAGGACCTCCTGCGGAACGGGCCTGCCCTGCGGCAGTTGCTCCAGCAGCCAGGCGTACTCGTCCTGCATCTCGTGGACCTTCTCCATACGCGTGGTGTCGCGCTGGACGTTCGTCGGCATCTGCTGGAGGCGGCGGTCCTCGGCGACCAGGTAGCGCATCAGGTCGGGCAGCCTGCGCAGCCCGGTCAGGGTGACGAACCCGGGCGGCACGAGGCGGGCGAGGTGGTCCCGTACGTCCGTGACGTTGTTGATCAGGACCAGGCTGTTGGTGGCCTTCAGCCGGCGCTCGCAGGCCTGCCAGGCCGCCAGGATCTGCTGGACCTGGCCGATCGTGCGGACGGTCAGGTCCACCAGGTCGGCGCGCACCTTGTCGTACAGCTTCCTGAACGAGGCCTCGTCCCAGGCGGGACCACCGTGGGCGGCGATCAGGCGGTCGGCGGCCGCGGTCGCGCAGTCGTCGAAGAGCGCCTGGATGGAGCCGTGCGGGTTGCGGGACAGGGCCAGCTTCTGCTGGTTCGTCAGCTTGTCCGAGGCGAACTTCGCCGGATTCACCGGGATGTTCAGCAGGATCAGCTTCCGGGTGCCGCGCCACATCGCCTGCTGCTGCTCCGCCTCTGTGTCGAAGAGCCGCACGGCGACGCTCTCACCCTGGTCGACGAGAGCGGGATAGGCCTTCACCGGCTGGCCCGCGCGCCGCGTCTCGAAGACCCGGTCCAGCGTGCCGATCGTCCAGTCCGTGAGCTTTGAGCGCTCGATGGACTCCCCGGACGGCCCGGCGGTCGCCGCGGCGGCCTGGGAGAGGGCCTGACGGGCCTTGGGGCGCAGCTGGACCCGCAGCGCCTCCAGGTCCTTGTCCTCGGCGACCTTGCGGCGCCGCTCGTCGACGACCCGGAAGGTGATCTTCAGGTGGTCCGGGACCCGGCTCAGGTCGAAGTCGTCCGCGGTGACCGGGACGCCGACCATTCGCTGGAGCTCCCGGGCCAGCGTCACCGGCAGCGGCTCCTGCAGCGGTACGGCCCGGTCCAGGAACTTGTCCGCGTAGTTCGGCGCGGGGACGTAGTGCCGGCGGATCGGCTTCGGCAGGGAACGGATCAGCTCGGTGACCACTTCCTCGCGCAGGCCCGGGATCTGCCAGTCGAAGCCCTCGGACGTGACCTGGTTGAGCACCTGGAGCGGGATGTGGACGGTCACGCCGTCGGCGTCCGCACCGGGCTCGAACTGGTACGTCACGCGGAACTTGAGCTTCCCCTGCCGCCAGGAGTCCGGGTAGTCGTCCTTGGTGACGGCCCCGGCCTTCTCGTTGATGAGCATGGAGCGCTCGAAGTCCAGCGCGTCCGGCTCGTCCTTGCGCTTGTGCTTCCACCACGAGTCGAAGTGCGCGCCCGAGACGACGTGTTCGGGAATCCGCTGGTCGTAGAAGTCGAAGAGGGTCTCGTCGTCCACGAGGATGTCGCGGCGTCGGGCGCGGTGCTCCAACTCCTCGACCTCGCCCAGGAGTTTGCGGTTGTCGTGGAAGAACTGGTGGTGCGTGCGCCAGTCACCCTCGACCAGGGCGTTGCGGATGAAGAGATCCCGCGAGGCCTCCTGGTCGATCCGGCCGAAATTGACCTTGCGCTGGGCCACGATCGGTACGCCGTACAGCGTGACCCGCTCGTACGCCATCACCGCCGCCTGGTCCTTCTCCCAGTGCGGCTCGCTGTAGGTGCGCTTCAGCAGATGTCCGGCCAGCGGCTCGATCCACTCCGGCTCGACCCGGGCGTTGACCCGCGCCCACAGCCGGGACGTCTCCACCAGCTCGGCCGACATCACGAACCGCGGCTGCTTCTTGAAGAGCGCCGACCCGGGGAAGACCGCGAACTTGGCGCTGCGGGCGCCCAGGTACTCGTTCTTCTCGGTGTCCTTCAGCCCGATGTGCGACAGCAGACCGGCGAGCAGCGAGGTGTGCACCGACTGCTCGGGAGCGGCAGTACCCGTCGAGGACTCCTCGAGTTCGAGCCCCATCTGCTTGGCGACCGTACGCAACTGCGCGTAGATGTCCTGCCATTCGCGGATGCGCAGGAAGTTCAGGTACTCCTGCTTGCACATCCGGCGGAAGCTGGAGGAGCCGCGCTCCTTCTGCTGCTCGCGGATGTAGCGCCACAGATTCAGGAACGCCAGGAAGTCGGACGTCTCGTCCTTGAACCGGGCGTGCTGCTGATCGGCCTGCGTCTGCTTCTCGGACGGCCGCTCGCGCGGGTCCTGGATGGAGAGCGCGGCGGCGATGACCATGACCTCGCGGACGCAGCCGTTCCGGTCTGCCTCGATGACCATCCGGGCCAGGCGCGGGTCCACCGGCAGCTGCGAGAGCTGACGGCCCAGCGGGGTGAGTCGCTTCTTCGGATCCTTCTCCTCCGGATCCAGCGCGCCCAGCTCCTGGAGGAGCTGCACACCGTCGCGGATGTTGCGGTGGTCCGGCGGGTCGATGAAGGGGAACTTCTCGATGTCGCCGAGACCGGCCGCGGTCATCTGGAGGATGACGGAGGCGAGGTTCGTACGGAGGATCTCCGGGTCGGTGAACTCCGGGCGGGTCAGGAAGTCGTCCTCGGAGTACAGCCGGATGCAGATGCCGTCCGACGTACGGCCGCAGCGGCCCTTGCGCTGGTTGGCGCTGGCCTGCGAGATCCGCTCGATCGGCAGCCGCTGGACCTTGGTGCGGTGGCTGTAGCGGGAGATACGGGCGTTGCCCGGGTCGATCACGTACTTGATGCCGGGGACGGTCAGCGAGGTCTCGGCGACGTTGGTCGCGAGGACGACCCTGCGTCCCGTGTGGCGCTGGAACACGCGGTGCTGCTCGGCGTGCGACAGGCGCGCGTAGAGGGGGAGCACCTCGGTGTGTCTGAGGTTGCGCTTGCCGAGCGCGTCCGCGGTGTCGCGGATCTCCCGTTCGCCGGAGAGGAAGACCAGCACATCGCCCGGCCCCTCCGTCTGGAGCTCGTCCACGGCGTCGCAGATCGCGGTGATCTGGTCGCGGTCGGAGTCCTCGCTGTCCTCTTCGAGGAGGGGGCGGTATCGCACCTCGACCGGATACGTACGCCCGCTGACCTCGACGATCGGCGCCTCGCCGAAGTGGCGCGCGAAGCGCTCCGGGTCGATGGTCGCCGAGGTGATGACGACCTTCAGGTCCGGACGCTTGGGCAGCAGCCGGGCCAGATAGCCGAGCAGGAAGTCGATGTTCAGCGACCGCTCGTGGGCCTCGTCGATGATGATCGTGTCGTAGGCGAGCAACTCGCGGTCCGTCTGGATCTCGGCGAGCAGGATGCCGTCCGTCATCAGCTTGACGAAGGTCGCGTCCTGGTTGACCTGGTCGGTGAAGCGGACCTTCCAGCCGACCGCCTCGCCCAGCGGCGTGTTCAGCTCCTCGGCGATCCGCTCGGCCACCGTGCGGGCCGCGATCCGGCGCGGCTGGGTGTGCCCGATCATGCCGCGGACGCCACGGCCCAGCTCCATGCAGATCTTGGGGATCTGGGTGGTCTTGCCGGAGCCGGTCTCACCGGCGACGATCACGACCTGGTGGTCGCGTATCGCCTCCAGGATCTCGTCCTTCTTCTGGCTGACCGGGAGCTGTTCGGGGTACGACAGGACAGGCATCCGCCCGGCCCGCAGCGCGAGCCGCCCGGACGCCTTCGTGGCCTGGGCCGCGATCTCGTCCAGCACGGCCTGCTGGGCCTCGGGCTTACGAATGCGGCGCGCGCCTTCGAGGCGGCGGCCGAGCCGGTGCGCGTCGCGGAGCGAGAGCTGCCCGAGCTGGGACTGGAGATCGGCAAAGGAAGTAGACATACGGGTCCCAGGATCTCACCCGGGCCCGGGGAACGGCGAACCTATTTCTCGCGGTCTGCGTCACCGGGCCCGTACGGTCGGGGACGCCGCGATCACAGCACGTACCATTCCGGACAGTTGATCTCTCTGCCGAGCCCCCTGCCGGAAGGCCTGTCCACCGTGTCCCGTTCGTCGTGGTGCTGCCTCGTGGCGGCCCTTGCGGTCGTCCTGGGGCTGTTCTGCGGACCGGCGACGGCTTCGGTGTCGACGCCCTCTCCGGGGCCGTCCGTGGCCGTGTCCATGGGCATCGGGCAGGGAGACGGCCTCCCGGGCTGCGGCAGGAAGGGCAAGCACGACGGCACCGAGCCGGCCGTTCCCGGGCGGGCCCGCGCGGCCCACGACCAGGCGCCGGGACTCGCCGAATGGGGCCTGCCCGCGGCCACCGGCCAGGGGGCGTTCCTGCGGCCCGCGCCGATGACGCTGCGCGGACCCGACGCGGCCGCTCCGACCCCGGTGGAACTCTCCGTACTGAGGGTGTAGACGGCCCACCCCCTTCCCTGCCGTCCCTCCTCCCTCCTCCCGCATCACCAGCCCGGAGTTCCGCATGCCCACATCCATGCCCAAGCCGTCCCCGAAGCCGTCGTCCCGGACGTCCCGCAGGAAGCCGCTGATCTACGGCGCCGGGGTCGTCGTAGCAGCCGCGCTGTTCGGTTACGTGTCCTACCGGGCGACCGCCCCCGATTCCCCCGGCGCCCGTTCCTCGTCCTCGGCGGTGGCGGGTGTCACCGCGGACCCGGACGAGGGCGTCTACGCGGAACTGGCGAAGCTCGCCCGGCGTGACGCCGGCGACAAGCTGGCGATGGGCCGGGCGGACGCGCCCGTCGTCCTCATCGAGTACGCCGACTTCAAGTGCGGCTACTGCGGAAAGTTCGCCCGGGACACCGAACCCGCCCTCGTGAAGAAGTACGTCGACAACGGCACCCTGCGCATCGAGTGGCGCAACTTCCCGATCTTCGGCGCCGAGTCCGAGTCCGCCGCGCGCGCCTCCTGGGCCGCCGGGCAGCAGGGTCGCTTCTGGGAGTTCCACCGCGCCGCGTACGCCGATGGAGCGAAGGAGAAGGGATTCGGCAAGGACCGGCTGAAGGCCCTCGCCCGCCAGGCGGGGGTGCCCGACCTCGACCGCTTCGTCCGCGACACGGACGGCTCGGCGGCCGCCGCAGCGGTGAGCAAGGACCAGGAGCAGGGGTACGGGATCGGCGCGACGTCCACCCCGTCGTTCCTGATCAACGGCCGCCCGATCGCCGGGGCGCAGCCGGCGGAGACGTTCACCCGCGCCATCGAGCAGGCGGCGGACCGGGCAAAGAACCTGGGCAGTGCCGGCCAGGAGGACGCCAAGAAGTCCACCGGCCCGGAGAGCACCACATCCCCCGAAGAGAGCTCCCCCGAAGAGAACTCCCGTGCAGAGAACTCCCCCGAAGCGAGTTCCCCCGAAGTGGGTTCCGCAGCTCCCGAGGGCTCCGCGCGGTGACATCGGACATCGGCTACTTCGCCGCGTTCCTCGGCGGGCTGCTGGCCCTGCTCAGCCCGTGCAGCGCCCTGCTGCTCCCCGCCTTCTTCGCGTACTCCATCGACTCCGCCTCCCGGCTGCTCGCCCGGACCGGGATCTTCTATGCGGGCCTGGCCACCACCCTCGTCCCGCTCGGTGCCGCGGGCTCGTACGCCGGACGGTTCTTCTACGGCCATCGCGACGCCCTCGTGCTCGGCGCGGGCTGGCTGATCATCGGGCTCGGCGTCGCACAGATCGTCGGTCTGGGCTTCGCCTCGCGCCGGATCTCCGCACTCAGCGGCCGGATCCGCCCCACGACCGCCCTGTCCGTCTACGCGCTCGGCGCCGTCTATGGCCTGGCCGGCTTCTGCGCGGGACCGATCCTCGGCAGCGTCCTCACCGTCGCGGCCGTCAGCGGCAGCCCGGCGTACGGAGGGCTGCTGCTCGCCGTCTACGCGCTGGGCATGGCGGTGCCGCTCTTCCTGCTCGCGCTGCTCTGGGAGCGGTTCGAACTGGGCCGGAGGGCGTGGCTGCGGGGTCGGGCCCTGCGCCTCGGCCGCTTCGAGCTGCACACCACGACCTTGCTGTCGGGGCTCTTCTTCATCGGCCTCGGCGCGCTGTTCCTCGCGTACGACGGGACGACGGCGTTGCCCGGTCTCCTGAACGTGGACCAGTCCTTCGCCGTGGAGGAGTGGGCCCGGGGCATCGGCGAGCATGTGCCGGACACGGTGCTGCTGGTCGCGGTGGTGGGAGTGGTGCTGCTGGTGCTCGCGGTGCGGTCCGGGCGGGGCCGGGGCGCGAAGGGTGTGGACGGCGCCGACGGCATGGATGGTGCGGACCGCACTGACCGAACCGACCGGGCGAACACCTCGGACCGGAAGGGCGTCTGACACGACGAAGGCCCCGTCCATTGGACGGGGCCTTCGGGTGGTGGCTGGGGCCGGGATCGAACCGGCGACCTATCGCTTTTCAGGCGATCGCTCGTACCAACTGAGCTACCCAGCCACGCAGCTCATACGGGCTGCAGCGGTCCTGACGGGATTTGAACCCGCGGCCTCCACCTTGACAGGGTGGCGAGCACTCCAAACTGCTCCACAGGACCAAGCTTTGTGCGACTAAGTGTCGCACAGGTTGTGCGTGCCCCCAACGGGATTCGAACCCGTGCTACCGCCTTGAAAGGGCGGCGTCCTGGGCCACTAGACGATGAGGGCAGAACTGCTGGTACAGCTTGCTTCCGCGTCTGTCGCCCGAAGGGAAAGTGAAGAAGCGTGCGACTCTGCTTTCCCTCGAGAGGTTCAGCTTCTCCTTCAACCTTTGAGGTTTCAGAACGGTCGAGCCCTGACCGGCGCCCTTGGGCACGTCGGAGACTGTACACGGGGGTTTCGGTGTCAGCCAAACCGAATAGGGGAGGGCGTCGCGTCGGGCCGGCTCTCCTTCGGCAGATGGCGGCTGACCTCGGCGGTCGTCAGGCCGAGGCCGCCCAGGGTGATCTCGTCCCAGGCCTGCAGGCGGCGGGTGGAGCGGTCCAGATAGAGCACCGACGCGAGCACCTGCTCCGGCTTCTCGTTCTGTACGGCACGCAGCCCACCGCCACCCGTGGAACCCTCGACCATCAGCCGGGTGCCGAGCTTCATGAGCTCGTTCTGCCGGTGGTGGACATGGCCGGCCAGGACGAGGGGGACCGTCCCGTCCGTCTGCCGGGCCGCCTCCGGCTCGTGGGCGACGGCGATGTCGGCCGGGGTGCCCGCCCGTCGCTGGTCGCGCAGCGCGGCGGCGAGCCGCAGACCCGCCGCCCGCTCGACACCCTCGGCCTGTTCCGGCCCCGTGCGGTCCGGGGTGAACTGCGGGTCCCCGATGCCCGCCACCCGCAGCCCGCCGACGTTCACCGCGCGGCCCTCGTCCAGCACGTGCACGTTCCTGAACCGCTTGTTCCCCTCCAGGTACTTCTGCGTCACCGCCGAGTCGTGGTTGCCGCGCACCCAGACGTAGGGGGCGCCCAGATCGCTGATCGGGTCGAGGAAGCTGTTCTCCACGGCCGCCCCGTGATCCATCGTGTCGCCGGAGTCGATGATCACGTCGATGTCGTACTGCTCGACGAGCGAGCCGATGATGTGCCACGCCGCGGGGTTGAGGTGGATGTCGGAGACGTGCAGGACGCGGAGCGTGGCGGGGTTCGGGCTGTACACGGGGAGCGTCGAGGTGGCGTCGTACAGCTTGGTGACGTTGGTGACCAGCCGGGCGAGTTCCTGCTGGTAGACGTCGAAGTCGGTGACGATCGAGCGGGCGTCGCCGACGACGGAGGGGGCGCTGGAGAGCAGCCCGGAGAACTTCGGCTCCAGGACCGACTCCGGGTTCCAGGTGGCGTACACCCCGACGCCCGAGGCGGTCAGCAGCGCGAGTGCGAGCCCGCCGGCGGCCAGGGCGCGCCGGGGCCTGCGGTAGACGGCCAGGCCGAGCGCGGTGGCTCCGGAGACGACCGCGACGCAGGAGCGCACGGCGAGCTCGCGGGCACCTGCGCTGACGTCATCGGTGACCTCGTCCTCCAGGCCGGCGAGCCGTTCGGGGTGCTGGACCAGGGCCTCGGAGCGGATCGGGTCGAGGCGGTCGACGTCGACGTCGAGCCGGACCGGGGCGTGGTGCGAGTCCAGTTCCAGGGCGCCGAGCGGTGACACGTTGATCTTGGTGCCGCCGCTGAGGGAGGGCCGCAGGGTCATGGTCGTGTCCATCGGGCCCACGGGCGTACGGACACTGCCGACGACCAGCAGCCCGAGCCAGGCGCCGAACAGCACGACGGCGACCAGGCCCAGCGCGCGGGCCAACGGACGCGGCGAGACGGCCGGCATGCCGCCATGGCGGGGCCGGCTCCCGGACCGGCGGCCGGAGCGCGGGCGGGGGCGGGGGCGGAGGAGGTGCCGGGCGCCGGCTGCTGCGGCACGGAACGGGTCGCGGGCCATTGGGCGCGTATGCCCCGGTGAGGAGGCGGATATGCGCTTCCGGCACACCGGGGCACATCCGGCGGCCGTACGTGACAATGGCGGGGTGCTGGAGATGACGCGGGAAGCGTTCGAGGAACTGGTCGGCGAGGCGCTGGACCGGATCCCGCCGGAGCTCACCCGGCTGATGGACAACGTCGCGGTGTTCGTCGAGGACGAACCGGAGTCCGATGATCCGGAACTGCTCGGGCTCTACGAGGGCACGCCGCTGACCGAGCGCGGTGAGTGGTACGCGGGCGTGCTGCCGGACCGGATCACCATCTACCGGGGGCCGACGCTGCGGATGTGCGAGTCGCGCGAGGATGTCGTCGCCGAGACGGAAATCACGGTCGTGCACGAGATCGCCCACCACTTCGGCATCGACGACGAGAGGCTGCACGCGCTCGGTTACGGGTGAGGGCGGGGCTGCGCGCGCCCGGATGCGGGTGCGGGCGGCGAGATGCTGCGGGCCCGGTCGTGGGTGAGATGCGGGTGCGGGCGAGAGGTCGCGGGCCCGGTTGTGGGTGAGATGCGGCACATCGCGAGGTG
Organism: Streptomyces sp. NPDC087901; assembly: GCF_044742205.1. Taxonomy (NCBI): domain Bacteria; kingdom Bacillati; phylum Actinomycetota; class Actinomycetes; order Kitasatosporales; family Streptomycetaceae; genus Streptomyces; species Streptomyces sp. NPDC087901. The sequence continues at coordinate 38,366 of NZ_JBIUUC010000004.1, read as the reverse complement.
TGAATGAGGTGTGCGGGCCTGTCCGGGAGCGTGTCCCCGGTGGGGCGGCAGGAGTTGGGCACAGCGCTCCCGGCTCGTTTCCGTGATGCCTCGTCCTTCCTCGCGCCCCCGGAGGTGCCCCTGTGCGCCAGTTCCCCGTTCCCGTCCGCTGGGCGGCCGTCACTGCGGTGACGATCGCCGCGTCCACCGGCTGTATGAGCATCGGCTCCGACGGGGGGAAACCGGCGCCCTCCCGCTCCGCCGTACCGAAGGGATCGGTGGCCGAGCCGGACGGGTCCACGGTGGCCGGTACCGGCCGGGCCCGTACGGGGGGCGGCGCCGGGGCGCACTCCGAGCGCGAGGGGGGCCGGTCCGCCGGTCCGAGCGCCTCCGCCGCCCCCTCGGGCAGCCCCGGTGCGCAATCCGGCGGGTCCGGCCCGGCGGCGGGCGGCCACCCGGCGACGCCGCTGCCCTCTGCGCCGGGCCCCGGGGTCCCCGAGCAGCCGGAGTCGCCGGCCCCGTCCGACCCGGGACCCGGTACCCCCGAGACCCCGCAGCCGCCGGACCCGCCGGAGCCCGAGCCGGAGCCCTCCGAGCCGCCGCCGGTGCCCTCGGCCTCGCCGGCCGCTCAGTTCCGTAACGGCGCGACGGGAGCGCCGGACGGCGTCTACGCGATGCGGACTCCGGAGGCATCACCGCAGGTGGGACCGGCCTGAAGGGGTGGCCGGCGGGGGGCGGTTTGCGCAATGGGGGGAAGAGTGCGTATGGTTATAGATCGTTTGATCCCATTGCCCGGCGCCGACACAGAAGAGCGCCGTGTGGCGCGTACTCTCCCTTGCCGTGGCTGGACCGCATTGAGGCGGTCGAAATTGCGAAAACACGGAGTTACGGGCGCGTGCCGAGACTCCGGAAGGTTTCGCATTTCGCATGTCAATTTCCAGTTCTGACCACACCGTCATGCCCGAGAACGTCGAGAACAACGTCGAGAGCGCCGAGCTCATCGAGGCCGCAGAGGCCGTCGTTGCCGAGGTCGCCGAGGTCGTGGAGTCCGTCGAGACCGACGCCCCCCAGGCCGAGCAGGCCGACACCGAGCAGGCCGACTCCGCCGCCGACGAGGCGGACGCCGAGCCGACCATCACGTTCGCCGAGCTGGGCCTGCCCGAGGGCATCGTCCGCAAGCTCGCGCAGAACGGTGTGACGTCGCCCTTCCCGATCCAGGCGGCGACCATCCCGGACGCCCTGGCCGGCAAGGACATCCTGGGCCGCGGCCGTACCGGCTCCGGCAAGACCCTCTCCTTCGGTCTGCCGACCCTGGCCTCGCTGGCCGGTGGGCACACCGAGAAGAAGAAGCCCCGCGCGATCATCCTCACCCCCACCCGCGAGCTCGCGATGCAGGTCGCGGACGCGCTGCAGCCCTACGGTGACGTGCTCGGCCTGAAGATGAAGGTCGTCTGCGGCGGTACGTCGATGGGCAACCAGATCTACGCGCTGGAGCGCGGTGTCGACGTCCTCGTCGCCACCCCGGGCCGGCTGCGCGACATCATCAACCGGGGCGCCTGCTCCCTGGAGAACGTCCAGGTCGCCGTCCTCGACGAGGCCGACCAGATGTCCGACCTGGGCTTCCTGCCCGAGGTCACCGAGCTGCTCGACCAGATCCCCGGCGGCGGCCAGCGCATGCTCTTCTCCGCCACCATGGAGAACGAGATCGGCACCCTGGTCAAGCGCTACCTGAGCAACCCGGTCACCCACGAGGTCGACTCCGCCCAGGGCAACGTCTCGACCATGACGCACCACGTCCTCGTCGTGAAGCCGAAGGACAAGGCGCCGGTCACCTCCGCCATCGCCGCACGCAAGGGCCGCACGATCATCTTCGTCCGCACCCAGCTGGGCGCCGACCGGATCGCCGAGCAGCTCATCGAGGCCGGCGTCAAGGCGGACGCACTGCACGGCGGCATGACGCAGGGTGCCCGTACCCGCGTTCTCGAGGACTTCAAGAAGGGCTTCGTCAACGCGCTCGTCGCGACCGACGTCGCCGCCCGCGGTATCCACGTCGACGGCATCGACCTGGTCCTGAACGTGGACCCGGCCGGTGACCACAAGGACTACCTGCACCGCTCGGGCCGTACCGCCCGTGCCGGCAAGTCCGGTGTCGTCGTCTCGCTGGCGCTGCCGCACCAGCGTCGCCAGATCTTCCGCCTGATGGAGGACGCGGGCGTCGACGCGTCGCGTCACATCGTCCAGGGCGCGGGCGTCTTCGAGCCGGAGGTCGCCGAGATCACCGGCGCCCGTTCGCTCACCGAGGTCCAGGCCGACTCCGCGAACAACGCCGCCAAGCAGGCCGAGCGCGAGGCCGCCGACCTGACCAAGCAGCTGGAGCGCATCCAGCGCCGTGCCGTGGAGCTGCGCGAGGAGGCCGACCGCCTGGTCGCCCGCGCCGCACGCGAGCGGGGCGACGACCCCGAGGCCGCAGTGGCCGAGGTCGCCGCCGAGGCGGAGGCCGCACTGCTGGCCGCCACCTCCGTGCCGGAGCAGCAGGCTGCGCGCGAGGAGCGTCGCGACGACCGCGGCAACTTCGAGCGCCGGGACAACCGCGGCGGCGACCGCGGTGGTTACCGTGGCGGCAGCGACCGCGTCGGCGAGCGCAGCGGCCGTCCGGCCGGCAGCAACGGCTACCGCGGCAGCAGCGACCGTCCGTCGTTCCGCGGCAGCAACGACCGTCGTGAGGACCGCCCCGTGGGCGGTGGCTTCCGCTCCGGTGGCGGCGACCGTCGTGACGACCGTGGCGGCCGCTCCTTCGAGCGTCGCGACAACGACCGTCCGTCGGGCGGCTTCAACCGTGACAACGACCGTCCGGCGTTCAACCGCGACCGTCGTGACGAGCGTCCCTCGGGCGGTTTCCGCTCCGGTGGCGGCGACCGTCGTGACGACCGTGGCGGCCGCTCCTTCGAGCGTCGCGACAACGACCGTCCGTCGGGCGGCTTCAACCGTGACA